>LMAJ01000092.1 GCA_001507425.1 Flavobacteriaceae bacterium CRH | reverse complement strand
GCATTTAAAAATTCTCCTTTATGATTTAGTAATTTTAAAGCGTTCCATTGTTTTGGATTATGACTTGCCGTGATGATGATTCCGCCATCGACTTTATCTAATGTTACAGCTACCTCAACAGTTGGCGTTGTCGACAAACCAATATCAACGACATTAATCCCTAAACCCGTAAGCGTATTCGAAACTAAATTGCTGATCATTTCTCCCGAAATCCTGGCGTCTCTCCCTATAATTACGGTTAATGATTGATTTGAG
>LMAJ01000091.1 GCA_001507425.1 Flavobacteriaceae bacterium CRH | reverse complement strand
TTTGTTTTAAAAACAAGTAAGATATTCTTTATAAACACTACTTTTTGAGGTGGTCACTTTGAACCGGAATCAACTGATCTTTTTTACAAGAATAGGGTGGTCACTTTAAACCGGAATCAATTGCTCTCTTTTACCGGAATGGGATGCTCACTTTTACCAGAATTTGCACTGTACATCATTTCGGTTTTGATTTCATTGATTTTTAAAGTCAGCGAATCCAAAAAGAAGTTCAGCGACTTTGCATCTTCCTTTGAGCCGACCGCTCTTTCGAACCTTTGATCCCATCGTGTATTATCCCATTTTCTCTTAGTTGAGCTTTCCTTACGGATACCGTCAAC
>LMAJ01000090.1 GCA_001507425.1 Flavobacteriaceae bacterium CRH | reverse complement strand
GAAATTGACCTCAATTTAAAGAAAATCTATTCACTTTTGCATTCTGATGGAAACAGCGAGATTATTCAGTTTCTAAATATTGATGCCATTGACTATTGTACATTCGGAAATTCAAAACCTTTTAGAATTAAGGTCCGTAATATTCTCAACGATAATTACGTTCACTTTTATATTAAAAAAGCCGATGCTTCAAGAATTTACGGATTAGAGTTAGAAGATATTCTTTCGCCGGATAAAATCAACTTTTTGGTTTATAACGACACTTTAATCGAAGAGCATATTATTGGGATTCCGGGCGATGTTTTTATGGATACGCTGCTTGATAAATGTACCGAAAT
>LMAJ01000089.1 GCA_001507425.1 Flavobacteriaceae bacterium CRH | reverse complement strand
AGCTTTAGAATAAGGCTGAGTTGCAACATTGGTATAAATTACAGCATCATTATTGGCAATTAAAACCAGTTTTAATGCTAAATCTTTGTTTAAAATGCCGTTGACTCTTGTTAGTGTTGCGTTCATTCCTGCTAAAGCTCCTGCTTTTGTTCCACCAAAATACGCTGTATATTCTGCTGTACAGGACAATGCTAAACGAAGTGTTTTAAAAACTTTATTATTAGATGTTGTTTTTGCAGTTTTTCCTTCTTTGTTATTTATAACGGCATCTATAGTTTTACATACTAATTTTACTTTTGAAGCTGCATCTTTTGAAGAAAACAAAATATA
>LMAJ01000088.1 GCA_001507425.1 Flavobacteriaceae bacterium CRH | reverse complement strand
TGGGCCGTTGGTACTTTAGCCAATGGATCGAATGCTACCTTGTCTATTATTGCAACAGTAAATGCCTCAGGAACGTATACCAATAGCGCAAGTATCGCTGCTAATGAATCCGATCCTACACCAGGTAATAATACTTCTAGTGTTACTCCAACACCCATAAATATAATTGTTGCGGTAACAGAAACGACGCCTTCGGTTAATGGATTACCAGGTGGCACCACCACGGCATTAACGAGCAACGATACCTTAAATGGAAGCCCAGTAGTAGTAGGTACTGCAGCAGGGAATGTACAAATCACATCAAGTACGGTTCCAGTAGGATCAGGACTAGT
>LMAJ01000087.1 GCA_001507425.1 Flavobacteriaceae bacterium CRH | reverse complement strand
TCTACAATGGCTCCGTAATAAACTCCACTTACTAGTAAAGTTGTTGGTGCGATTGCTGTTCCGCCTGTTGCAACACTATACCAAACTACATTGGCTTCGTTTACCTGGATATTTGCAACCGTTGAAGCATTTACCAAACAGAAATCCTGTGTATTGTCTGTAGTTGTTGGCGTGCCCGGATCAGTTACAGTTATTGTAACTGCTAAACGAACTGAACTCTCACAACCTGTTGCAGCATCTACAATAGCTCCGTAATATGTGCCGTTTACTAAGGCTGTTGTGGCTGGAATCGCTGTGCCGCCTGTTGCAACACTATACCAAACTACATTTGGTTCGTTTACCTGAATATT
>LMAJ01000086.1 GCA_001507425.1 Flavobacteriaceae bacterium CRH | reverse complement strand
ATAATTTTTAATATTTTTCTGTAACGTTTTGACTATTCCTATACTTACAACTCGTAATTACAAAATGAGTTTCAGTCATTAACTTAATCAACCCTCAAAATGAAAAAAGTATTCCATTTATTTATAGCATTTATAATAGTTTTTTTTAGCATAAAATCACAAGCTCAAACCAAATCTCCTAAATTAGAAAATTCTCTTTTATGGGAAGTTTCGGGAAACGGACTTTCTAAACCTTCTTATCTATACGGAACAATTCATATGATTTGTTCTTCGGATTATTTTCTAACTGAAAAAACCAAGAAAGCTTTAGAATCTTCTGAAAAATTAGTTTTAGAAATCAACTTTTCTGACCCAAAAG
>LMAJ01000085.1 GCA_001507425.1 Flavobacteriaceae bacterium CRH | reverse complement strand
AAGAAAGTCTTTTAGAAAGATCCATTTCGAGTCAGGTTGAAAATGCTTATTATCATAAAAAAGTAGACAATATCGAGAAAGCGCCAACATCAGAATCTTTCTTTTATCCAATAGCAAAAGAATATATTCTGGATGATTATACAAGATTTAAAACTTTAAAAGAAACTATAACCGAAGTCGCAGTCGAAATTTATTCTAAACAAAAAGATGACAAACTTTATCTGCATGTTAATGACCCAAGTGTTTTTCCGCAGTTTCCTGAATCAGCACTTGTTTTGGTTGACGGACAATATTTAGAAAACCAAACTGATCTTGTAACCTATAATATGAAAAATGTATACAAGATTGAAGTTATTGTGG
>LMAJ01000084.1 GCA_001507425.1 Flavobacteriaceae bacterium CRH | reverse complement strand
AGTTGTCAAAACCTTCTTTTATGGCTTCGGTTGTTAGGGATGAAATCCACAAGCGTTTTATTTCGCCTTTGTAATGTGCTTCGTTCATTACCCAGCGCTGGATTAATTCTCCTTCCTGTCCGGCATCCCCGCAGTTTATGACTAATTCGGCTTTATCGAAAAGACTTTTGATGATTTTAAACTGTTTTTGAATTCCCGAATTCTGAACAACTTTGGTTTCGAACTTTTCAGGAAGCATTGGTAAGTTATTTAAATCCCAGCTTTTCCAGTGCGGTTTGTAATCGTTAGGTTCTTTTAAAGTACATAAATGCCCAAAAGTGTAGGTTACGGCATAACCGTTGCCTTCATAATATCCATCGTG
>LMAJ01000083.1 GCA_001507425.1 Flavobacteriaceae bacterium CRH | reverse complement strand
GTTGTGGTTGTTGCTGTGATTGTTCCTGCGCAAGCATCCGTAGCGGTTGGGGCTGTCAAAGATGTAATAGCACATTGCGAATTGATATTTGGTAAAGAAACCGCATCGGCAACTGGCGCAACAGTATCAGCAATTGTAACAGTTTGATTTTGTTGCGATTCATTCACACCGTCTGTATATTTCCAAACAATTGTAGTCGAAGCAGTGATTGGAAACGTCGTTGTGGTGGTTGCTGTGATTGTTCCTGCACAATTATCCGTAGCCGTTGGAAAAGTCAAAGATGTAATGGCACATTGCGAATTGATATTCGATAAAGAAACTACATCGGCAACTGGGGCTGTGGTATCCGCAATCGTAACAGTTT
>LMAJ01000082.1 GCA_001507425.1 Flavobacteriaceae bacterium CRH | reverse complement strand
CCGTATTCTGAAATTACTCAAAAATGGAAAGAGATTAAATTTACAAAGAACGATTTAAATACTGCTTTTATAAATAATTTAAAAAGTATTAGATATACTAATATTTCATCAGACAAACTTGAAGATAACTATATTAAAATTGTAACTAAGAGAAAATAATTAAAAAACAGGAGCAATAATTATTAATAAAAAATAAAAAAGAGGTTCTACTAGAGCCTCTTTTCATTAGAATATATTTTAAAAATAGAAATTTCTACTTCCCTTTCAACAATTTCTCCAAATACTCAACCTTATCTTTTTCAGCCTGAACCAAACGTTCGAAAAGCTCAACCATTTTATCAAGTGGATTGAAATTACAGTTATATGCATTTC
>LMAJ01000081.1 GCA_001507425.1 Flavobacteriaceae bacterium CRH | reverse complement strand
GTTTAGTTTTGGGCGTGTCCCTCCGGGTCGGGCTATTCGTTACAAGTCCTCGCACTTCCTTCGTCAGGCTGTGGGCTTTTCACTGCTATCCCTCACGCAAACGTTACTAAAAGAACTTTTTCGTTTTTAGACACAATCTTGTCATCCTGAGGAACGAAGGATCACACTAGCAGCTCGGCAAAGATTGGCGATTTTCTGTGTGGAGTTTCTGGTGTGATCCTTCGTTCCTCAGGATGACAAAAAATGAGGGCTTCGACTCCGCTCAGCCTGACACAAAATGCGAAAAAATCTAAAATATAAAATCTTAAGTCTAAAATTCTCTCACTCCGTAATAAAACAAGAAGCCGGTAAATTCGCTTTATTAAACAAATCAGATT
>LMAJ01000080.1 GCA_001507425.1 Flavobacteriaceae bacterium CRH | reverse complement strand
TCTCCGTCAATATCTGAATCTAATGCTAATGGTGTTAACGTTACAGTTGCATCTTCGGCAACAGTATAATTATCATTAACTGCTACTGGATTATCATTGACTGGTGTAACAGTAATAAGTTCATTGGCTGTAGCTGTTCCGCCATGTCCATCGCTGATAACATAAGGAAAACTGATGGCGCCATTATAATTTAAACCTGCTGTAAACGTAATAACATTCGTCGCAGAAATACTTACAGTTCCATTTGTAACTGAAATTGTCTGAACTCCGCCTGTTAAAGTTGTTCCGTTTATTGAGGTGATTGTTAAAGTATTTGAGGTGATTGTTAAAGTATCGCCGTCAACATCTGAATCTAATGCTAATGGTGTTAACGTTACGGTTGCATCTTCGGCAACAGTATAATTATCATTAACTGCTACTGGATTATCATTGACTGGTGTAACGGTAATAAGTTCGTTGGCTGTAGCCGTTCCGCCATGTCCATCGCTGATGACATAAGGAATACTGATTGCCGTAGCCGAATTAAAGTTGGTTGTCGGTGTAAAAGTAATCACACCTGTCGCAGAAATATTTACAGTTCCATTTGCAACTGAAATTGTCTGAACTCCGCCTGTTAAAGCAGTTCCATTAATAGAAATGATGGTTAAAGTATCGCCATCAACATCTGAATCTAAAGCCAATGGTGTTAACGTTACGGTTGCATCTTCCGCAACAGTATAATTATCGTTAACAGATACAGGATTATCATTGACTGGTGTAACGGTAATAAGTTCGTTGGCTGTAGCCGTTCCGCCATGACCATCGCTGATAACGTAAGGGAAACTGATGGCTCCATTATAATTTAAACCTGCTGTAAACGTAATAACATTCGTCGCAGAAATATTTACGGTTCCGTTTGTAACCGAAATACTCTGAACTCCGCCTGTTAAAGTTGTTCCGTTTATTGAGGTGATTGTTAAAGTATCTCCATCAACATCTGAATCTAATGCTAATGGGGTTAACGTTACAGTTGCATCTTCGGCAACAGTGTAATTGTCATTAACTGCCACAGGATTATCATTTACCGGGGTAACGGTAATCAGTTCATTGGCTGTGGCTGTTCCGCCATGACCATCGCTGATAACATAAGGAAAACTGATGGCGCCATTATAATTTAAACCTGCTGTAAACGTAATAACATTCGTCGCAGAAATA
>LMAJ01000079.1 GCA_001507425.1 Flavobacteriaceae bacterium CRH | reverse complement strand
GAACAGACAATGGCAAAACCAGCTTTAGGTGTCAATGCAGACAGTGGTATTTGTGGACATCTTCTTTTTGTACATTCAAATGTTCCCGGTCGATTTGAGAAGAAAAAAATGTGGGAACAGTCTTCGGTTATAGATGTATATGATATTAATAGAAAAGTATATCTATTCAGTTTTCACATTTATGATATTGGTAAAAGAAAGATTCGAAATTTTATAGTTACACCAACCTATGTATATGCCCTTATCGATACCAAATTAGTAATGTATCAGTTAAACGATAAACTAAAAAATGAATTAAAAAATGTATCAAAAAAAAGTCTTTGATGCACTTAAAATATACTTGCGCAAGTATCAGGAATCAGATCGAACACCTGTAGAAAAAAGTAGATCA
>LMAJ01000078.1 GCA_001507425.1 Flavobacteriaceae bacterium CRH | reverse complement strand
ATTCCTGATCCGAGAATGAAAGGCGAAAGAAAAGATTTGGTCGGAAAAGCAATTGTTCCAGATGTTGCCGTTGGTGCGCATACAGCATCGTTAGGATTGGCTTTTTATACTAAAGATGCATTCCCGGCAAAATATAAAAATGGCGCTTTTGTTGGGCAGCATGGTTCATGGAACCGCTCTAAAATTTCAGGTTATAAAGTGCTGTTTGTTCCTTTTAAAGATGGAAAACCATCGGGAAAACCGGAAGATTTTTTAACTGGTTTTGTTTCAGATGAAAATAAAGCTGAAGTTTACGGACGTCCGGTTGCAGTTACGGTTATGAACGACGGATCGCTTTTAGTAAATGATGACAGTGGAAATACGATTTGGAAGGTTACAGCTAAATAAAATTCC
>LMAJ01000077.1 GCA_001507425.1 Flavobacteriaceae bacterium CRH | reverse complement strand
AAACACTTCCTAATGCTTCTGCCTGATTTTCTGTAATAGCATCAGGTTTATTCATTAAGTATGTATAATCAGTAACGTTCATTTTTTATTGTTTAATCGTTTTTTTGTGTTTATTCGTTTAACCGTTTATTTGTTTAATTGCTTTAAAATCGATTAACCAATTCAACAAATAAACATTTTTACCATTTTGCCAGAGATTCATTAAAGATATCCTGTGTGATTCTTTCGTAAATCGTTTTAATGGCTGTATTTAAAGTAGATCCTGTTGGAAGATCTCTTCCTTCAAAATCATAGTAAAATTCAAAAGGTTTCTCAAAATCGTCAGTTTCTTTCTTTTTATTGGTAAACCTTACATTAATACGTATTGTTAAACGGTTTTGTGCTGCTTGCTGATCAGCGGTTGCTGTCATT
>LMAJ01000076.1 GCA_001507425.1 Flavobacteriaceae bacterium CRH | reverse complement strand
TTGTCTAACAGCCAAATTAAACATATAGCCGTCATGAGACTTTCCGCAATGGGAGATGTCGCCATGACGGTTCCTGTTTTACGCGCTTTTGTAAAGCAATATCCAACGGTGAAACTAACCGTTATTTCCCGCCCTTTTTTTAAACCTTTTTTTGACGGAATCCCCAATCTTGAGTTTTTTGCTTTTGATGAAAAAGAAAGACACAAAGGTTTTCCGGGACTTATACGTTTATATAAAGACGTACAACAACTCAAAATAGATGCTTTTGCAGATCTTCATAATGTTTTACGATCTAAAGTGGTGAGTTTGCTTTTCGCTTTAAGCGGAAAAAAAAGAGCAACTGTAGATAAAGGCCGAGAAGGAAAAAAAGAATTGACAAGAGCAGAAAACAAAATTTTCAAGCAATTGCCAACGAT
>LMAJ01000075.1 GCA_001507425.1 Flavobacteriaceae bacterium CRH | reverse complement strand
TTTAAAGGTGAAAATGTAGATGGTCATAAATTTGTACGTCAAACACTTGATGATGGTGCAGGTGCATCATTTTGGCAAAAAGATGTTCCGAATCCGCCAGAAGGACCCATTATTTTTGTTGATAATACATTAGCAGCATTACAAAATTTAGCTAAAGCATATTTAAAATATGTAAACCCTAAAGTTGTTGCGATTACCGGTTCAAATGGGAAAACAACAACTAAAGATATGGTTGAATGTGTATTGAATAAATCATTTAAAGTTAAGAAGACACAAGGAAATTATAATAATGAGATTGGTTGCCCATTGACGATACTAGACTTAAATGAAGATACTGAAGTATCCATTCTAGAAATGGGTATGAGTGGATTTGGTGAAATTAGTGAATTAACTCATTTAGCAGAACCTGATGTTGC
>LMAJ01000074.1 GCA_001507425.1 Flavobacteriaceae bacterium CRH | reverse complement strand
TTTTTCCATTGGCCAGGCTTGCCAGCTGTCGATTCCGCCAACTCCCATTTGTTTCGAATCGATTTTTAAACTTGTTAAATCTCTTTCTTTCAATTCGGCAGCGTGTCTTTGGTCTTTTTGCAATCCGTCGTCTAAATCTTCATTTAAAAAATGTAATGCAGTTACGGCTAATAATTCGTCAGATGTTACGGTTAATTTCAATTTATCTCCCGATAATTCTAAGAAACGTACATCAGTTTTATTTCCTGTTTCCTGCGGGCGGATGTATGGATAATATTGTTCTGAAACAGTTTGTGTATACAATCCCACTTTTGAACTGTAATTTCTGTCGATGTAATTTTCGTGCGGGCCTCTTCCGTAATACGTCATATTACTAAAATCTCTCGGAACAATTACTTCCATTCCAAATCTTGGTAAAATAGGCTGTTCTT
>LMAJ01000073.1 GCA_001507425.1 Flavobacteriaceae bacterium CRH | reverse complement strand
ATGGTGCTTTTCACTGCATCACAATTGGTTGGGTTGGTGATCTCGCAGATGCTGTATTCTACTTCGTAATTTCCTGCTTTTGTATTAGCGGCAACTGTTACTGTTCCGTTGGCGTTTAATGTTAATCCTGTTGGAACCGTGATTCCTGTTAGTTTAACCTGGCCTGCAGCTGTTCCGATTACTGCCGGAGCACCGTTCAAGGCTGTTGTTCCGCCTCCTGCTTTTGTATTGGCAGCAACTGTTACTGTTCCGTTTGCGTTTAATGTTAAGCCTGTTGGAACCGTGATAGCAGTTAATTTTACTTCTCCGTTTTGAGTTCCGATCACAACCGCAGCTCCATTTAAAGTATCATTGGCTACTAATGTCGCTGTTGTTCCGCCTGTAGTTCCGTTGATAGAAGCTGTTGTTTCAGTCACTGCATCAATTACCGGCTGTCCTACCACAATGGTGCTTTTCACGGCATCACAGTTGGCCGGATTGGTTACTTCACAGATGCTGTATTCTACTTCATAATTGCCTGATTTTGTATTGGCAGCAACTGTTACTGTTCCGTT
>LMAJ01000072.1 GCA_001507425.1 Flavobacteriaceae bacterium CRH | reverse complement strand
ACTGCTTTTTTTATTGATTTATTGAAACAAGGCGGCGTTATTATGATTTGCGGATCTCTTGCGATGCAAAAGGATGTTGAAACAATTCTGGATGAATTGTGTCTAGCTAATAGAACTAAAAGTCTCTTAGAATATAAAGAAAATGGGCAATTATTAACCGATTGCTATTAATAAAATGATGACAAAGATATCTTTCCTAAATAAAGTTTTATGTCTTTTTGCAATTAGCTGTTGTTTATCAGCGCATTCGCAAATATTACGAAAAAGAACGACTTTACTTATGGGCGGACGTTTTGATATTAGTATTGTTGCCAAAGATTCTTTAACTGCCGAACAAAATATCAACGAAGTTATTGCCGAAATTACCCGAATTGAAAATTTAATCTCTGATTGGAAACCAGATTCACAAGTTTCTCAAGTCAATCAAAATGCCGGAATAAAACCCATAAAAGTC
>LMAJ01000071.1 GCA_001507425.1 Flavobacteriaceae bacterium CRH | reverse complement strand
ATCCAACAAACACTTCTGAAGCAGGAAAACAAGCAGGCTTCTACAAAAGCAATCCTGAAGCTTACCAAAAACGAATTAATGCAGCTTTGCAGGAATTAGTAAAATCCGGAGCAAATGCAGATAATATTGTTGCTATTGGTTATTGTTTTGGAGGAACCGGAGTTCTTGAAGCAGTACGTGGACATCTTAACGTAAAAGGAATTGCTTCATTTCATGGAGGCTTAGGTAAAGATGCTTCGAGAAAAACTGAACCAACTTCAGTTAAAGTTTTAATTTGTCACGGAGCAGATGATCCGTTTGTTCCAAAAGAAGAAATTGCATCATTTCAGCAGGAAATGCGTGATGCAAAAGCTGATTGGCAAATGATTTATTATGCAAATTCAGTACACTCTTTTACAAATCCAGAAGCCGGAAATGACAATTCAAAAGGGGCTGCTTATAATCCAGTTGCAGCAAAAAGATCTTTTGAGCATTT
>LMAJ01000070.1 GCA_001507425.1 Flavobacteriaceae bacterium CRH | reverse complement strand
GGTGCTTTGTTAAAAGGAATGCCTATTTTTGAAGAGCAAAACGAAAGTGAACCTTTTGTAATTATGAAACGTTCCCCAATTCCGTTAACGGTAAGTTTTGATCCGGTTACTTTTTATCCAGTTGTTCAAATGCATCAAAAATCGGCAGTTATCAAACAAGAAATTCCAACTTATAGAATTGCGGTAGCCCTCGGTTTAAAAATTGAAGACTTAGATGTGAATTCTTTTGTGCCAACAATAGTTAAAACAGAAGTTGCACACACAATGGTTCCCATAAAAAATAGTCAATTACTTAATAGCTGTGTTCCAGATAATCAACTCTTAATCGAAATCTCAAAAGAATATAATTTTGAAGGTTTTTATTGTTTCACCATTGCCGATGAAGGTCAGGAACATATAGTCGAAACGAGATTTTTTAACCCAATAATCGGGATATACGAAGATCCGGCAACGGGAACAGCTGCAGGCCCGTTAATTGGCTTTTTAACACAAAAGAAATTCACT
>LMAJ01000069.1 GCA_001507425.1 Flavobacteriaceae bacterium CRH | reverse complement strand
ACTCCGATAAATGCTCTTTTTGAAGACTGCCTCCGAATTATGAGTCCGATTTTGAAAGCGGAAAATATCGAATTGATAAACGATATTCACAGTTCACGTTCTATTATGATTGATAAAAACCAAATGGAACAGGTAATTATTAATTTGATTACCAATAGTGTTTATGCTCTAAAAGAGAAAAACGAAAAGAAAATGTATTTGTCGAGTTATACGGAAAACAATCGTTTTTTCATTTCAATTTCGGATAACGGAAAAGGAATCGACCCTGAAATTCAGGACAAAATATTTCTTCCTTTTTTCACCACCAGAAAAGACGGCGCCGGAATTGGTTTAACGCTTTCTAAAAACATTATCGAAGCGCATGGCGGCTACCTAAGCTACCAAACCGATGAAGATAAAACCAGCTTTGTGATCTGCCTTATTTGATATGAACCATATAAGTGATATAAGTTCATTTAAAAAGAAGTATTAGTATTCAACTTTGACAAAGTTTCCTTCGCGTCT
>LMAJ01000068.1 GCA_001507425.1 Flavobacteriaceae bacterium CRH | reverse complement strand
TAATTCCTAATGATATATCTCGTAGAGATTATATATCGGTAGAATATTATCGCACCACCTAATATTTGTCCCGTAGGGACTATACCAAACGAGATGATTCTTTATCAAATATTTTATTCCTAAAAGTATATATCTCGTAGAGATTACATATCGGTAGAACATTATCGCACCACCTAACATTTGTCCCGTAGGGACTATACCAAAGGATTAAGTTTCTTATTCGATTCAAAATTCATTAAATAAAAAAAATGCCTCTAAAATTATTTAGAGGTATTTTCGTTTTATGAAACTTTGACAAAGCTATTTTTTATTTTGCAGTTGCTGCACTAATTTTTGCTTCAACTTCTTCTTCTGTTCCTTCGTAAACTTCTGTGGTTGTTTTACCGTTTTCAGTTTTGGTTACAGTTCCTGTAGTTTTACCATTGTCATTTCTTAGGTCAACGCGAACAGATTTTTTCTCATATTTACTTGTATCGAAACAATCTGTTTTTTGATATTTTCCGGTTTTATCAAAATGTGCTAAACAT
>LMAJ01000067.1 GCA_001507425.1 Flavobacteriaceae bacterium CRH | reverse complement strand
GAATGTTTGTGTAATAAGAATTTATACGATTTTGTCGACGGCGATCATGATGCACGCGAATTTATTGACGCTTTATTGAGTGATGCCGGAAATCTTAAATTAGTTATGAAAGGCTGTCAGGTTGTAGATAATTTTAAAGATGATTTAGGATTAAATCCCGGTACTAATTTTCATCAATGGATGACAAATTTGCTTTCGCAGAAAGGAATTAAAAATTATGGCGATTTAAAAGCGCTGCGTGAAAAAGGCGTTTCAAACGACAATAAATTATTTAGAATTAACAAAGTAAAACTTGGTGACAAAGAAGATTATACCAGAAAAGATCATTGGAGTGAAATAGCGATAATAACCGCAGATATTACTACAGAAAGCAAAATTATTTTCCCTAAAATGATCGACTTGTTTTATTCTAATCCGGATGTTCAAAATCCTGCCGATTTTGTGAGAGCTTCCATGTCGATTCCACTATTTTTTACTCCGTTTAGAATTAAAAATATTCCCGGCGGTATTGAAGCCTGGAATAAATGGAACGAAGCAACTTGCTTGCGCGCTTCAGTTCCGTCAGAAGTTATGTTTATGGATGGTGGAATAATTTCAAATTTTCCTATCGATATTTTTCATGAAAATATGAA
>LMAJ01000066.1 GCA_001507425.1 Flavobacteriaceae bacterium CRH | reverse complement strand
GCAAACGGATGTACATCTGGTAATACGTCATTTACCATTAATGCACAACCTGCTACACCTGCAGCACCGGCTTTAGGCACAATCACACAGCCAACGTGTTCAACTGCTACTGGAAGTTTTACAATAACCAACTACAGCGCATCAAACACATATACAATAACACCATCAACTGGAGTTACAAGATCAGGCAATACAGTTACAGCGCCTGAGGGAAGTTACACGATAACAACTTCAACAATCACACAGCCAACGTGTTCAACGGCTACGGGAAGTTTTACAATAACCAACTACAGCGCATCAAATACCTATACAATAACACCATCAACGGGCGTTACAAGATCAGGTAATACAGTTACGGCGCCTGAGGGAAGTTATATGATCACAGCTTCTGCAAACGGATGTACTTCTGGTAATACATCATTTACCATTAATGCACAACCCGCTACACCTGCAGCTCCGGCTTTAGGCACAATCACACAGCCAACGTGTTCAACTGCTACTGGAAGTTTTACAATAACCAACTACAGCGCATCAAATACCTATACAATAACACCATCAACTGGAGTTACAAGATCAGGCAATACAGTTACAGCGCCTGAGGGAAGTTACACGATAACAACTTCAGCAAACGGATGTACTTCTGGTAATACATCATTTACCATTAATGCACAACCCGCTACACCTGCAGCTCCGGCTTTAGGAACAATCACACAGCCAACGTGTTCAACGGCTACGGGAAGTTTTACAATAACCAACTACAGCGCATCAAATACCTATACAATAACACCATCAACGGGCGTTACAAGATCAGGCAATACAGTTACGGCTTCTGTTGGAAGTTATACTATAATAGCTTCTGCTAATGGTTGTACATCTGGAAGTTCAAATTTTATAATTAATTCTATAATATGTGCTAAAGATGACAACAGTTATGCTACTCAGATTTCATCATCAACGGCTAAAACTGTAGGTGATGTAACTTCAAACGATACTTTAAACGGTTCACCAGTAACATCAGCAAATACCAATGTAACACCAATTACTACTGGTCCATTGAGTATTGATGGAGATGGAATATTAACTCTTGCAGCAAATACTCCGGCAGGAATTTACAATATAATCTACCAACTTTGTCAGGAAGCGGCATCACCTGCAAATTGTGCAAGTGCTACAGCTACTGTTGTGATAGGACAGCCGGTAATTGACGCCGTTACTGAAACAACAGCTTCTATCAACGGAA
>LMAJ01000065.1 GCA_001507425.1 Flavobacteriaceae bacterium CRH | reverse complement strand
ACTGTTCCGTCTGAATTTACCACTAGTCCTGATCCTACTGGAACCGTACTTGATGTGATTTGTACATTCCCTGCTGCAGTACCTACTACTACTGGGCTTCCATTTAAGGTATCGTTGCTCGTTAATGCCGTGGTGGTGCCACCTGGTAATCCATTAACAGAAGGCGTCGTTTCTGTTACCGCAACAATCGCTGGGGCACTTACTACTACCGTAGAGCTAATAGTACTACAATTCAACGGGTTGTTTACTTCACAAATCGTATAGCTTACTGAATAGTTTCCAGATGGGGTGTTGGCAGGAACTGTTACTGTTCCGTCTGAATTTACCACTAGTCCTGATCCTACTGGAACCGTACTTGATGTGATTTGTACATTCCCTGCTGCAGTACCTACTACTACTGGGCTTCCATTTAAGGTATCGTTGCTCGTTAATGCCGTGGTGGTGCCACCTGGTAATCCATTAACAGAAGGCACTAGTCCTGATCCTACTGGAACCGTACTTGATGTGATTTGTACATTCCCTGCTGCAGTACCTACTACTACTGGGCTTCCATTTAAGGTATCGTTGCTCGTTAATGCCGTGGTGGTGCCACCTGGTAATCCATTAACCGAAGGTGTCGTGTCTGTTACCGCAACAATCGCTGGGGCACTTACTACTACCGTAGAGCTAATAGTACTACAATTCAACGGGTTGTTTACTTCACAAATCGTATAGCTTACTGAATAGTTTCCAGATGGGGTGTTGGC
>LMAJ01000064.1 GCA_001507425.1 Flavobacteriaceae bacterium CRH | reverse complement strand
GAAGCTGATCCTACACCAGGTAATAATACTTCTAGTGTTACTCCAACACCAGTTGCTCAATCTAATGTGGGTATCACAAAAACGATAAATACTGCTAATCCAAATGTAGGAAGTAATGTTACTTTTACCTTAACAGCTACTAATGCAGGACCAAGCAACGCAACAGGAGTGAGTGTAACAGACATTTTACCTTCTGGTTATACTTTTGTAAGTGCTAGCACAGCTTCAGGAACCTATACAAATGGAACAGGTATCTGGGCCGTTGGTACTTTAGCCAATGGATCTAATGCTACCTTATCTATTATTGCAACAGTAAATGCTTCAGGAACGTATACCAATAGCGCAAGTATCGCTGCTAATGAATCCGATCCTACACCAGGCAATAATACTTCTAGTGTTACTCCAACAAACGTTGCTCAATCTAATGTTGGTATCACAAAAACGATAAATACTGCTAGTCCAAATGTTGGTAGTAATGTTACTTTTACCTTAACGGCTACTAATGCAGGACCAAGCGACGCAACAGGAGTGAGTGTAACAGACATTTTACCTTCTGGTTATACTTTTGTGAGTGCTAGCACAGTTTCAGGAACCTATACAAGTGGAACAGGTATATGGGCCGTTGGTACTTTAGCCAATGGATCGAATGCTACCTTGTCTATTATTGCAACAGTAAATGCCTCAGGAACGTATACCAATAGCGCAAGTATCGCTGCTAATGAATCCGATCCTACACCAGGTAATAATACTTCTAGTGTTACTCCAACACC
>LMAJ01000063.1 GCA_001507425.1 Flavobacteriaceae bacterium CRH | reverse complement strand
GTAGCAGTATCTGTAACCTGTACAGTATAAGTTCCTGCTACAACATTAGCTAATGTTAAAGTGTTTCCGGATTTAGTAATAGTTCCTGTTCCTGCAGTTAAAGTATGTGTATAAGCACCTGCTGTTGCAATTCCTGAAACTGTAAAAGTTACTTTTCCTGTTGAACCACCTTTACATAATACTTCGCTGTCTTTGTTGGCAACAATAGTTATTGGGGTAACCGGATTTATCGTGTGAGCTTCTGTGTAGAAACATCCGTTTGCATCAGTAACTTTAAACATGTAAGTTCCCGGAGCAAGATTTGCAAAAGAATTAGATGTTTGTTTCGCAATAATTACCGGAGATGGAGCAATAGTTTCATATTGAAGAGTACCAACTCCATTTGTTGCTGTTAAAGTAACCGTAGTTGTTGTAGCTGTACAAGTAACTGCTGCAGCTGCAAAAGTTAAATCCGTTGGTGGATTTAATCTCAATAATGTTCCTGATCCTGAAATTGTACATCCTTGTCCGTCTCTTACTGAGTAAGTATATGGTTGGTCTGCACCATTGTCATTTAATGTTAATGTATTTGAATTACCAAATCCACCACCATTAAAACTATATTGGTAAGGAGTAGTTCCTGTACCCGCAGTAACATTTACTGTTATTGTTCCGGCAACTTTTCCGTTAGAAGCATTACAAGAAAATGGAACTTCAGTAACCGTAGCGGCTAATTGTGTTGGAGCTGTTAAAGTAACATTAACTGTTCCTGTACAACCTTTACTGTCTTTTACATAGAAAGTATAAGTTCCTGCAGCTAAGCCTGTAAATGTAGCGCCCGCAACATAAGTTGTACCATCTTTACTGTAAGTATATCCTCCTTTTTTGTTTCTGTAGCTGTTGGGTTTGCAATTGCATTTACTGTTGTAGTGGTTGTACTAGTACATCCATTTGAATCTGTCACTACAAAAGTGTAACTGTCTACATTAGCAGCAGTAACACTGTATGTAAATGATGTTCCGCTAAACGGAGCACTTGGCGCGCTTGTTGCACCAGCACCTTTTTTAACGGTATATGTATATGAAGCTTTTCCACCTGAAACCGCAACAGTAATCGTTGCGTTTGGTGTAGCCGTACAATCTAATTCTTTAGTAACTGATCCTACAGCTACTAATTGTGGGTAAATTATTAATGCAGATGTAGCCGTAGCTGTACATCCGTTTGCATCTTTAACCGTAACGGTATAAGTTCCGGCAGGAACATTAAATACATTACTGGTTTGGAAAGATGTTCCATCAATACTATATGTTAATGGGGCTTTTCCTGTACCTGTAGCAGTAATGGTAAATGTACTTGCTGCGCCTGTACATTGGTTTCCATTTGATGCTGTTACAGTTGGTAAATTATCCTTAGCGATTGTAACCTGGTTTGTAGTAATACAGCCGTTAGCATCTTTTACATAAACATCCCAGTTTAAATTTGCACCAGAATTTGTATCTACTGAAAGAACATTTCCACTTGCAAAAACAGTTGGAGCGGCTGTGCCGGCTCTTACAACTGCATAAGTATAGTTTGGAGTTCCGCCAGCTGCTGTAACAGTAATTTGAGCATTACCATTATTACAATTAATATTAGTTGCTACAGAAGTAAATGTTAATGCGTTTGTTGGTTCATTAACTGTTACTGTTGCTGTATTGGTACATCCTGTAGCAGTATCTGTAACCTGTACAGTATAAGTTCCTGCTACAACATTAGCTAATGTTAAAGTGTTTCCGGATTTAGTAATAGTTCCTGTTCCTGCAGTTAAAGTATGTGTATAAGCACCTGCTGTTGCAATTCCTG
>LMAJ01000062.1 GCA_001507425.1 Flavobacteriaceae bacterium CRH | reverse complement strand
GCGCCACTTATAAAGCAAAGCAGCTGTTATCCCAAGTTCCTTGGCAAGTAAGGAGATATTGTCTTTCATAACTTAATTGGACTGCTTTCTCTTTGAAAATGCGGTCGTAATTTTTACGATTTTCTTTCATGGTCTAAAGTTAAGATTTTGTCCTTAACTAGAACTCCACGTTAAGTTAGCACATCCATTATAAGAACGTCAAATTAGAAATACTGACCTATTAAAAGAATCAAATTGAAAAATTTTTGAGCTTCATCGAGAGATGCGGATGCGCATATATTTATGTTGCCAGTATAATACTTTAAATTTTACGAGTTATTTTGTAAATTTGTATAATTAGACATATAAGATTGACTTAAATTTTAATAGTTTGAATTTAGGATTTAATTTCATTTTGATAGTTTGCAAACATTTTAGTTCCTTTTAAATATTGTTACACTTTTAAATATGGATAAAGTAGATTTTCAAAAATTACAAGATTCTTTGCGCTTTTTAGAAAGTAAACAGCGCGATTTAAAAAGATATAAGCAGGTAGATCAAGATGTTCGTTCTTTTGAATCCCTTATACGTTATTTAAAAAGAGATATGATCCTTGTTTTTAATTTGGATAGATATGATGCAGAAATTACAGAGAAAATTAACAATACAGATTTCTTTATCGAAAATGTACAGAGGACAATTAAATTATTTAAAAAAAAAAATAGGTAATAGTAGTGAAAACTTTTAGAGGACGTAAATACAGCTACATTAAATATGATAATTTTCTTGATCAGCAAAGACTTGTTGAAATGATTATGTTTTGAATTGGTTGTTACTTTAAATTTCTTACTCAATTTACTCTACAACCCTAATTGCTTCATGTATTTTGCTACCGTTATTCTGGATATTTGATATCCTATATTTTGCAGTTCTAAAGTAATTCTAGGGCTTCCATATCACTGTTTAGCAGTAAAATATTGTTTGCTATTGCTTCTTTTATTAAAATCACTCGTTTTGTCTTTCTGAAACAACCTGTTTTTCCCATTTATAGTAACTGCTGTTGCTTATTTCTAAAACTTTGCACATCTTTTCAATCGAATATATTTTTTCATTATCTTTTATGAAAAGATAAATTATCGACCTCCCTTGGAAAAGATGCTCATTGCCTTTTTTAAGATATCACGTTCTAATTCTGCTTCTTCTAATTTTTTTCAAGTTCATGAATTTTTTCTTGTTCAGGACTTAGTTTTAAATTGCCTTTTCCAGGAAAACTTCCCGTTCCAAATTCTTGATAATCTTGGCGCCACTTATAAAGCAAAGCAGCTGTTATCCCAAGTTCCTTGGCAAGTAAGGAGATATTGTCTTTCATAACTTAATTGGACTGCTTTCTCTTTGAAAATGCGGTCGTAATTTTTACGATTTTCTTTCATGGTCTAAAGTTAAGATTTTGTCCTTAACTAGAACTCCACGCTAAGTTAGCACATCCATCTTTAGAATTTTAAACCAATCAAAAGATAAATACTAAAGGTCATTGTTATCCAAAATGCATAATTCTTCAGGCAATATCACGTTCTAATTCTGCTTCTTCTAATTTTTTTCAAGTTCATGAATTTTTTCTTGTTCAGGACTTAGTTTTAAATTGCCTTTTCCAGGAAAACTTCCCGTTCCAAATTCTTGATAATCTTGGCGCCACTTATAAAGCAAAGCAGCTGTTATC
>LMAJ01000061.1 GCA_001507425.1 Flavobacteriaceae bacterium CRH | reverse complement strand
GCTTCGACTACAATTGTTTGGAAATATTCTGATGGAATAAACGAATCCCAACAAAATCAAACCATTACAATTGCTGATACAAATGCGCCAACCATCCATTGTATTGCGAATCAAACCGTATCTTGCATTTCGAAAGTTCCAAATTATACGACTTTAGTTTCGGCAACTGACAATTGTGATATTTCGGTAATGCTAACACAAAGTCCGCTGCCTGGAAGTCCTTTTGTTGGTGAAACAATGAAAATAACAATGACTGCCAAAGATGACAGTGGAAATAGTTCTGATTGCAGTTTTACCATAACACAAGCAACAGTTACTGTTGATGCAGGTACCGATACAACGATAAAAGAAGGGGAGTCGATTCAGCTTACTGCTACAGCTTCTAACACGGGTACTTTTGAGTGGGATACTGTTGGTGTAGGGAGTTCTCAGCTCGTTAGCCCTAACGAAACTACGACTTATACCGTTTTCTTTACCGCTTCTAATGGGTGTCAGGCACAGGACAGTATTACGATAACTGTAGAAAAAAATCAAAAAGACGATACCAAATATGGTTTTTCTCCAAACAATGATGGAGTAAACGATTTTTGGAAAATCGATACCATAGAACAATATCCTGATAATGAAGTCTATATCTATAACCGATGGGGAGATTTGGTTTTCTCCATAAAAAATTATGACAATGCCGGCAATGTATTTAGCGGTGTTGCTAATAGAAAAAGAAGTATGGGAGCCGATGTTTTACCCGAGGGAACTTACTTTTTTGATATAAAAATTAGCGGTACACACCACCTTAAAAAAACCAAGGGATTCCTTGTAGTAAAACGATAAATAATGATAAACAACTTTTTTATACGGACGATTACTGCCGTTTTGTTTACGATGCAAATAAGTTTTGTTTTTGCACAACAAACTCCTGTTTTTGCCAACTACAGTTACAATACAGTGGTTATTAACCCCGCACATTCAGGCTATTACGAGGATGTTGATGTAACATTAATTAACACTGGATTCTTTAATTCGGTTGAAGGAAGCCCCAAAAACATGGGATTAACCGTAAATGCACCGCTGCGTTCCAAACATTTGGGATTGGCAGCGGGTATTGCAACTGATCAAATAGGAGTTACAACAGCTACTAGTTTTTTTGGTGCTTACTCGTACAAAATTTTCTTTGATTCAGAGTACGGTCAAGGAAAATGGTGGGCTTATGACCCCAACATCCTATCCTTTGGTATCAGTGCAGGTGGTACAAAATACACCGAAGATTTATTAAGTCTTAATATCGAAAACGATCCTGAATTTCAAAACAATATTAATGCCTTTGTACCTACTGTCGGTCTTGGTATTTTGTATAATAAAGATCGAATTTATTGGGGAATTTCGGTTCCCAATATATTAGGAAACTCCTTATCATCGGAACGAAATATCAATTTTAAAAATCCTTATTACAGCTATTTTGGCTACCGTTTTTTTACAACTCAATTAGAAGAAGTACTCGTAAACCCGAGCATGTTGCTTAAATATGTTTCCGGAGCACCCCTTCAGGCCGATTTTAATGTAATGATAAACTACATCAACAAAATAGAATTTGGAGCGGGGTACCGTACAAGCGAAACCCTCAATTTGTTGGCAGGTTTTCATTTAGGCACTAATTTTAAGTTGCTATACAATTATAGTTACGCTCTAAAACAATACAATAATATTAATACCCATGGCATTATACTTAATTATAGATTTGGTAAAGGGTACGAAGAAAAAGGTTTTGAATAATATCGGTAATTCTCTTAATAAAAAAAATATTTTCATTTAAAACTTATAGATATCATAAACATTCATTTGAAAGCAAAATAATTCATCAAGATTATGAAAAAATAGTGTCTACAAATCATATTTGCATTTTTACATATATAATACAACCAAATAATCCATTCTGCACTAAGAAAAAGTGCAGATTTTTTTTATCTGATTTGAAGGGTCAATCGAATCTATCTTTTATGTTCAAATAGTGACTTGGGTATTCTGGATAAAGTGAGCACCTAATTCTGGATAAAAGTGAGCAGTATAAATGAACTCAAAAAGGTGTCTAAAAAGTAGTTTAAAAGTATAAAATTATTTTACTCTATTGGTTGTTTTTCTATTTTCTTTTTTCTCATTGATTCTCCCTTTAATTCTATCCGAA
>LMAJ01000060.1 GCA_001507425.1 Flavobacteriaceae bacterium CRH | reverse complement strand
CTTCGGATAGAATTAAAGGGAGAATCAATGAGAAAAAAGAAAATAGAAAAACAACCAATAGAGTAAAATAATTTTATACTTTTAAACTACTTTTTAGACACCTTTTTGAGTTCATTTATACTGCTCACTTTTATCCAGAATTAGGTGCTCACTTTATCCAGAATACCCAATCATATTCAATAATTGAAATTTTATAAAAACAAACATCGTCTTTAATTTAAATTAATCACCAAGTAAAAACACCTGATTTTATTTAAATAGTTTAACCAAAAATAACCGCTTTCACTTAAACGATTTTACGGAAATCCATAAAAGCCAATTAAAAATTCGAAATCCCAAGCCTGATAGGAGTGGAAACCTTTGTGCCGGGTTTCTGCACAAAAGATTTTAACGAATAGAAGGAAAACCTCCTAAAAACCACCATAATTCCACTAAAAATTCTACCTAAAAAACTCAAAACTTTAATGATAGAAATTTCAACAAAAATTTCGTAAATTTGCAGTCCAATAAAAGGAATTAGAAAATGTTAGATAGACTTCAAATAGTAAAACAACGTTTTGACGAGATTTCGGACTTAATTATCCAGCCGGATGTTATTTCTGATCAGAAACGTTATGTGCAATTGAATCAGGAGTACAAAAACCTGAAAGCATTGGCTGAAAAGCGCGATGAATATGTGCTTTTGATGGCTAATATCGATGAGGCAAACGAAATTATTGCTGATGGAAGTGATGCAGATATGACCGAAATGGCCAAAATGCAACTAAACGAAGCAAAGGAAAGATTGCCGGAACTTGAGGAAGAAATTAAATTTATGTTGATTCCGAAAGATGCAGAAGACGCTAAAAACGTGATGGTTGAGATTCGTGCAGGTACGGGTGGAGACGAAGCGAGTATTTTTGCCGGAGATTTATTCAGAATGTATACTAAATATTGTGAAAATCAAGGTTGGAGAACTTCGGTTGTAGATATGAACGAAGGAACTTCGGGAGGTTTTAAAGAGGTTATTTTTGAAGTTTCGGGAGAAGATGTTTACGGAACTTTGAAGTTTGAAGCCGGAGTACACCGTGTACAACGTGTTCCTCAGACAGAAACACAAGGTCGTGTGCATACCTCTGCAGCAACAGTAATGGTTTTACCGGAAGCAGAAGAATTTGATGTACAGATTGATATGAACGATGTTCGTGTTGATTTCTTCTGTTCGTCTGGACCTGGAGGACAATCGGTTAATACAACGAAATCTGCGGTACGTTTAACGCACATTCCAACCGGATTGGTGGCGCAATGTCAGGATCAGAAATCGCAGCATAAAAACAAAGATAAAGCGTTGGGCGTTTTACGTTCTCGTTTATACGAACAAGAGTTGGCTAAGAAAGAGGCTGAAGATGCTACAAAACGTACGTCTCAGGTTAGTTCTGGTGACCGTTCGGCTAAGATTCGTACGTACAACTACGCTCAGGGTCGTGTAACAGATCACAGAGTTGGTTTAACACTTTACGATTTAGGAAACATCATGAATGGTGATATCCAAAAAATTGTTGCCGAGTTACAATTGGTAAACAATATGGAGAAATTGAAAGAAGCTTCGGAAGTATTTTAATCTTTGGACTTCTTAGATTTTTAGATATTAGACCTCTTAGACTATAGAAATAGTAAAGCCGAACTTTTAAGTTCGGCTTTTTTTGTTTGTGGGTGTCTATGAAACTTTGGTTTTGATTTGGTTTATGTTTTTTTGATTGTTTTTATAAAAATAAAAATGTCATGAAAATTTTGTTAAATTTGAAATGATATAGAATAACTATCATTATTTGAAAAACAATTATCTAACATTATTAACCATCTTTTTAATTTTATGAAAAAAACGAACTCAATTCTCAATCAAACAAATATAGTATACAAGACGGTGCTTTTTAGCTTGTTATCTGTGGTTGTTCAGGCACAAGATAATAATAAGCCTGCTCCAATTACAAATAAACAGAAAACAGAGATTATTGATTTATTTGCAAGTAATCTAAACAAAAAATATGTTTTTCCGGATGTTGCTTTGAAAATTGAAAATAAGATAAAATCGAATAACAAAAAGGGTTTGTATTCAAAAATAAACGACGGACGTGTATTTGCTGATTCTATATCAAATGAAGCATCTAAGATTTCGAATGACAAACATTTAAGGGTTTTTTACAGACCAGAAGCTCCAGCTGTAAATGCAGCAACCGACTCAATCGAGATAAAGAAACGAGATGCTTGGCGCAGGCAATTTTTAATACATTTTAATTTTGGATTTACTAAGATTGCAATTCTCGATGGTAATGTTGGCTATTTAAAAATTGATGGTTTTGTTTCGGTTAAAGATGTCGAAAAGATAATAAGTTCAGCAATGACATTTTTAACAAACACGGATGCTATTATATTAGATTTGACGGATAACAGAGGCGGTGAACCAGAAACAGTAAGGCTTGTGGCAAGTTATTTTTTTGCTCCTGAACCTGTTCATATTAATGATATTTATTTTAGAGAAGAAAACAAAACAGAAGAATTTTGGACATTAAAGGATATTTCCGGAGAACGTTATCTTAATAAACCCGTTTATGTACTAACGGGTAATCAGACATTTTCAGGAGGTGAAGAATTTGCTTATGATTTGCAAATATTAAAAAGAGCCACAATTGTTGGGCAAACTACAAAAGGTGGGGCAAACCCGGGAGAAACATTTCCGCTTAAAGATGGTTTTAGCGCTTTTATTCCGACAGGAAAAGCAATTAACCCAATTACAAAAACAAATTGGGAAGGCACCGGAGTTAAACCTGATATTGAATTAAAACCTGAAAATATTGTTGATGAAACTCATATATTGGCTTTAAAAAAACTTATCGAAACAACAGAGGATATACGAACTAAAAAATTCTTTGAAGATACTTTAGATAAAATTTCGAAAAAATAATTTTTAGCTTCCAGGTTTGTAACATTCTCAATTATATAATCTCAATAATAAAACATAGCCAACGGTTTCAACCGTTGGGA
>LMAJ01000059.1 GCA_001507425.1 Flavobacteriaceae bacterium CRH | reverse complement strand
GCATAATTTAATGTTCCAACACCATTAGTAGTCGTTACAGTAACGGTACTTGTTGTGTTTGCTGCCGGAGCACAATAAATTGGCGTTCCGCTAATATTGGTAATCGTTGGTGGGTTCAACGCTGGAATGTTAACTCCATTTGTTAATGTAAACAGACAGCCTTTTGCGTCTTTCACATAAACATCAAACGTAATACCAACAAATGATTCATATGTATTTGTAGTAGAATAATTTGTACCATCAAAACTATATAAATACGGTGCTGTACCCTGTGATGCAGTTACTGTAACAACAGCTTTTGTTGGTGCATTTCCAGTACCGCAAGTTAATGCAGTTGTAATTGCAGATGTAGCTGTTAAAGCCGTTGGCTGTGTAATCGTAATTGCTGAACTTGGGTAAAGACATGATTTTGCATCTCTAACCGTAATGATATATGTACTTCCAGCGATTAATCCTGTAAATACATTTGATGTTTGGAATGCTCCTCCGTCTAATTGATATTGGTATGGACCAACACCTGAAGTTACATTTACTGTAATTGTACCATCGTTACCACCATTACAACTAACATTTGTTTGTACAGTTGTAAATACTGTTGGCTGTACAGGATCTAATGTGAAAGTCGTAGTTGCCTGACATGCAGTTGGTAACTTAGCATCACTTACTCTAAAGATATAATTACCAAGGACACTTGTAGAAAGAACATTTGTTGGCATAGCGGTATATGTACCACCACCATCTGTAGAATATTCGTAAGTATAAGCCGTATTGTATCCACCAGTAGCAGTCAAAGTAATTTGTGCATTTGGTGTTCCGGTACAATCTAGTTCTTTTGTAAGTTGTGCACTTAAGAATAATTGTGGTTTAACTTCATAAGCAACAGTTGCCGTACAACCATTACCATCTTTAATAACTAAGTTATAGATACCTGCAGCATTAAATGTAAAGTTAGGACTTGTTTGGAAAGTACTTCCGTTTACACTATAAGTAGCGTCACCTACAATTGCAGGATCAACAGTTCCTACTATTGCTATTGTGAATGGTGTACCATTGTAACAAATAGTTGCCGGTGCAGTGATCGTTGGATCTGCATCTTTATTTAAAGTAACTGGAGCTTGTTTGATACAGCCGTACATATCTTTTACGTAAGCAATATAACTTCCTTCATCTCTGTTAAATGTATTATTAGTCAACCAACCAGCAGTTGCTGCAGTTGGAGCCGGAGCTGAAGCCAATAACAATTGATAAGTATACGGATGTGTAGCATCAACAGTTCCATCTTTACCAATCACAGTAATAACTCCTGAATTAGGGTTACAATTTGCATTTTTAGAAACCGAAGCTGTAACTGATAAATCAATTGCAGATTGAGTAATGTCAAATGATACTGTAGCAACACTACATCCTGCATGTGTTGCACCTGCAGTTTCTCTAACTACTACAATATAATTTCCAAAGTTTAATGGTCCTAAATTAGAAACCGTCAGACTTCCGTTTGCAGGAACCGAACCTGTTCCTGTTATTCCTGTAGTAACCATAGTTAGAGAATTGAAAATCTCATAACTAATTGGTGTAGCAGCCGGATAAACACTATTTACTGTAAAAGTAACATTTCCGTCAGCACTTCCTCTACAAGTAATATTGTTTGCTGTAAGCGCACTTGTAGTTAATGTTGAATTTGTTGGAATAGGAGTTGTTGCTGTTTCATAATAGTAACAACCTGTTCCTGCATCATGTACAATAAAAGTATATTTAACTCCCGGTATTAAATTAGGAATTGTTGTTTTCTTACTTCCTGTTGCATCTTCATTATACCATGGCAAAGTAGTTGGTCCAGTATAAGTCATACCAGGACCAGTATAAATTGCAAAGTGGAAAGGACCAGGACCAGTAATATTAGTAGAAGACGCTCCAATCGCTACAACAGCTGAACCTAAAGTAGAACAATCTGCAGGTGGAGGTGTTACCGTAATATCTAAATCCTGTGGCGGTGATGCAACTAATATATTCTGAACAATTTTAGAACAACCATTTGCGTCTGTAACGATAATTTCATAGAAACCAAAATCAACTACCTCAAACACAGCTGTAGCACCTGTTTGATTTGTAATTTGTTTGTTGTAACCATTTACACCTGTTACGTGATAGATGTAATTTGGAGTTCCACCACTAACCGAGTTAATTGTAATAGATCCTAATGAAACACCACCAGCCGCACACGTAATTGGAGTCACAGAATGACTAATTGCAATAAGAGTTGGTTGTGCAATAGGAATATTAAAAATATCCGTACATCCTTTTGCATCAGTAATTGTAACTCTATAGTTACCTGCTGCTAAACCAGATGTTTGTGTTCCGTAATTAACTCCCGTTGTTGTATTTAAAACGGTGTATACAAATGGAGCTTGTCCTTGTGTATCATCAATCGTAATTTCAATTGCAGCCGTAGCTTCTCCATTACAAGAAATAAATGCTGTTTGTACAACGTTTGTAATGTCCGGATTAACTGTAGGAGTTATAACAATTGGAGTTGTTGTCACAATTGTACATCCTCTGGAATCTCTAACTCTGAAAGTATAACTTCCAGGAGTCATTGTATTGAAAACATTCGATGCCATAGCAGTATATGCTCCTGCAGCTTCTTTGTATTCATATGTATATGGTGTACTTCCACCAGTTGCTGTTAGAGTAACCTGTGCAGCTGTTGGAGCCGAACATGTAATGTCTTTATCTAATGCAGCATTTAATGTCAATACGTTATTAACAATAACAACATTACTATCAGCAGTACATCCGTTACCGTCTTTAATTCTAACAGTATAACTTCCCGGCGTAGTAATTACAAATGTATTTCCTGTTTGGTAAGAAGCACCATTGTCTATGCTGTAAACTAAAGGCGCAACTAAACCAGTACCTGGTGTCGCTGTAATTGTGTAGCTACCTACACCAAAACACTGACCTGTAGCAGAAGCTGTAACGGTTGGCACAGCATCTTTTACAATTGTAATGTCTAATTTGAATGTACAACCATTTGCATCAATAATATGAACATCCCAACTTGTATTTACGGCAGCATCTAAACTAGCCGTATTTGAATTAGAATATGTACCTATTGGAGCATTGTTTTGTACAAATGAATATCTGTAAACTGGTGAACCACCTGTAACATTTACTGTTACACTTGATGTTGGAACAGAACAATTTCCGTTTACAGTTGTATAAGTTGCAGCTAAAGCAGCTGGCTGGTTAATTGTAACCGCAGCTGTAGCTGTACATCCTGTTGCATTATCTGTAACAATAACAGTATAAGTACCTGCAACAAGAGTTGTTAAATTAATGATTGAAGCCGTTTGCGCTGTAACAGCAGTTCCTCCATTTACAGTATAACTGTAAGTAGAAGCAAAACCTGCAACATTAAATCTGGCCGAACCTGTATTTCCTGCATTACACAATACATCACTTGTTTTAGTACCAATAAGTGTTATTGGGGTAACCGGATTTATCGTGTGAGCTTCTGTGTAGAAACATCCGTTTGCGTCAGTAACTTTAAACATGTAAGTTCCCGGAGCAAGATTTGCAAAAGAATTAGATGTTTGTTTCGCAATAATTACCGGAGATGGAGCAATAGTTTCATATTGAAGAGTACCAACTCCATTTGTTGCTGTTAAAGTAACCGTAGTTGTTGTAGCTGTACAAGTAACTGCTGC
>LMAJ01000058.1 GCA_001507425.1 Flavobacteriaceae bacterium CRH | reverse complement strand
TTTTGTTTTAAAAACAAGTAAGATATTCTTTATAAACACTACTTTTTGAGGTGGTCACTTTGAACCGGAATCAACTGATCTTTTTTACAAGAATAGGGTGGTCACTTTAAACCGGAATCAATTGCTCTCTTTTACCGGAATGGGATGCTCACTTTTACCAGAATTTGCAGTTTGTGGTCTTATTGCGGTAAAAGAAAATGAATGTCTTGTTTGTAAAAAAACTTCATGGAATAATAAAATAGATCAAAGTAAAACAGAATACATAAAACTAATGCAACTGGATTTATTTTCTGCAAGGATAAAAGAAGAATGTCAAATAAAAAATCACGTTGAACCTGAACACGGATTTAAAGCTGATAAAAATTGGAAATTATATATTTGACCAAACAACAACTACTACATTTAATAGTGTACTGTGCATATCATTTAAAGTTCTGACTTATATAGCCTTTTCAAGTTTACTTATTCTGCGAAGCCTTGAGGCAAAGTCATAACAATATGGAAATACTAAAAAGCTGCAAGAAAATATTTTTGTAGCTTTTTGCTTTTGTAAAGAGAAAAAAACAATCTTTGTGTGCAGAGAATGATCAAAAAAATGATTTAATAATCTTAATTCAAAACGTTACAAAATGGACATTTTAGGTATTTTGGTAATTTTATGCTTTTTCGCTTTTATATGGTTTTTACCTACGCTAAATGTTATGTTTTCGAGAAAAACTAACCGAAGTGAAAAGTTGGCATGGCTATTAATCGTAATTTTTACATCCTGGCTGGGCTGGATTTTTTATTTGTTCCTTGCTCCTGTCGAAAAACTATCCAATGCAAATAGTACGAGTATTAAAACGCCCTTAAATAAAATTTTTGAAATAATTTTCATCTCTATTTTTGCTTTCTTTATGTTTTACAACTTCATAATTTGTTACCTGATGATGGGAACGCTATTGTTATTTTTCGGAATTTACAGCATTTCATCTTTACTTCAGATTGATAAAAACGAAATCGAAAATGAGGATGAAATTGTTTCTTATGAATCAGATGAAGAAATTTTTGAAATACCTGTCTTGCAAGGAAATTATAAACTATTGGCCTTAATCATTTTGATTATTACAGGTTTAGTTTTAAGTAGTTATTCAATTTTGGTTCTGTGGCACCATAATGGCAAATTCAATTAAATCCTCATTGCGAAGTGTTGATTTTTAAAACGTTCTAAAAAAAGCTTTCAAAACATAAACCATTTCATGAAAAACGGGAAACAGCTATTTAAATTACTCCTAACCCTATTTTTAATATGGTTTATTGGGCACGCAATCTACATAACCATTGACGGTTTATATGATGATGGAAAAAATGCAGATATTGCGGTTATTCTTGGCAACAAAGTAAACGAAGACGGAACACTCTCTGAACGTCTTGAAAAGCGTTTAGAATGTGGTTTAAATTTATACCAAAAACATCGCATAAAAAAAATAATCGTAAGCGGTGGTTTAGGCAAAGAAGGTTTTTATGAAGGAGACAAAATGAGGGATTTTTTAATGGCAAAAAAAGTTCCTGATACCGCAATAATTGTCGACAATCTCGGGAACAATACACGCGCAACGGTAATGAATACCATGAAATTAAAGGATAGCTTACATTTTAAAAGCTTGATTGTGGTATCGCAATATTATCATGTTACGAGAACCAAAATGTTATTTAAAAAACAAGGCTTTGAGGATGTTACCAGCGTAAGCCCAGATTATTTTGAAATTAAAGATGCCTATTCTATTTTAAGAGAATTTGTTGGGTATTATACGCAATAAGAAAATTTATTTTCTACCTTTTTTTATTAAATCATTAGGATTGATTACAGGAAGAATAAAATCGCTTAGCACTGTTCCCTGAAAACGAGTCATTAAAATCCCTCTTGATGTAGAATAGGTTATAGAAGCTAAAGCATTGCCTAAAGCCGGATCAACTGTAATGGTTTTGTCATTTTCTAAAATTGTTAGTTCCTCGATATTATCTACATAAAAAACATATACAAAACTAAAATTTCCAGTTGCTTCTTCAGTATTATCTTCATTACTTTTAGTCTCTACATTTACAGAGAAATCGGCTTTTATCAACTTGTCACTAAGATTAAACCCTAACTCGAAGTCGACATTGAAAGTATGCGCAGCTATTTTTTCATTTTCAAAATCGAATGGACTATTAATTTGAGCTTTAATGATTTTGAAATCTACAATTTCAATTTTTTCCGGATGTAAAATATTAGCTGACATTTGCTAATGGTATTTTTGATTTAGTTTTAGATTTTTTCCACTCACTTGTATACGTTACATCTGTGGTTGTAACATGTGCGTTTTTGTAAACAGTAATATATGTTTTATCGCCTATCATTGAAGAAACAGGTTTTCTATTTGGTATATTGATAATAGCGTCACCCAATTCTGCTTCTAACTTTGCCAGTGAGCGCAGCGTAAAATTATGTTCTCCAATAAGCCATTTATTTATTTCTGAAGGTCTCTTTTCTAATTTATCAGCTAAATCCTTTTGTGTAAATCCTTTTTCTTTTAATAACATATTTACACGTACAACAATGTCAGCATATAATCTGGCGAAAATTTTTGTTTCTTCAGGTATTTCTTCTAAAATTCTTTGGGCTACTTTGCTTTTCATAATTTGGCATTTTTAGAGAATGATTTCATCTGAACCATCATAATTAGTAAGTTTTCTGTTTTTTTTATCTACAAGAATAGAACCGTCCTGAATAGCATCGTCAATTCGTTTTGCAAATTCACAAGCTGCTCTCCATTCTAAATGCAATGAACTTTTTTGATTTGTTGCGCCATCTTTGATACCTCCATTAAAAAGTATAACTATATTATGGGTAATTTTTAAAGCATATAATCGTAAAGGAAATTGTGGAAAATGGTAAGTAATATTTTCTAGTGTTCTTTTGCCATGCAAAGGTAATCCTATAACTTCATTTTCATCTCTATTGAACAATTCATCAATTGCTCCATGATCATTTCCAATCGCATAAATTACAAATGAAAGTAATTCCTGAACGGCTTGCCTGTATGCTTCTATCGCAGCATATTTATCGAAAAACAAATCTGTTTCATTTGCATCAACATCTTCATATTTAACGGTATAAAAAGTACACTTTGCACCTTCATCATCCCATATTTCCAGAGCAAATATATTCACTAAATTACTTGTTTGCAAATAAAAATACACTTAAAAGTGTATTTCATTGTTATTATTATCATTTTTTTTAGCATTCAAATATAAGAATATAATTTACTTTTCCTACAAATTATCATTGTGAATAAATATTTATTTAGCTATTTCATTCATAACTTCACAAAAAAAAATCATTTCAATACCAATTTCTAAATCCCTAATTTGCGTCTTCATTTATAATAAACAAATTAAGCACTCTAATTAAGTGACTATTCTATTAAATAAACATGACACCAATAAATACTGAAACCTTAAAACCAAAACAACATTTTGAAATCCTCGATGGTTTAAGAGGAATAGCCGCTTTGGCAATAGTAGTTTTCCATTTTATGGAAATCGTTTATCCGCCCAACGAAAACTTTATTGCACATGGATTTTTAGCGGTAGACTTTTTCTTTTGTCTTTCGGGATTTGTTATTGCTTATGCTTATCATGACCGGATTGGTAAAATGAAAATTACCGACTTTTTTAAATTGAGGCTTATCAGATTACATCCTTTGGTTATTTTTGGTTCGGTTTTGGGGTTGTTGGCTTTTCTTTTTGATCCTTTTGGCGGTCACTCTGAAAGTTACGAAACCGGCAAACTGATTTTGCTATTTGTAGCTTCCCTCCTTCTCATTCCATTTCCGGTAATGGCAGATCGTTATTTTAACTTGTTTGGTTTAAACGCGCCTGGCTGGTCTTTGTTTTGGGAGTATGTTGCTAATATTCTGTATGCGCTTTTTCTTTATAAATTGAGCCGTCGTTCTCTGTTTTTATTAACTGTTTTTGCTGCACTTGGAATCTGTTTTGTCAGCAACCGTGCCGGAGGTTCGTTAATGGGCGGATGGAGCGGAGAAACTTTCTGGGATGGCTGTGCACGTATTTCGTATTCGTTTTTAGCAGGAATGCTCATTTATCGTTCTAACTGGATTATTAAATCAAAACTGGGTTTTATTGGTTTATCTGTATTATTGCTTTTAGTTTTTGTAATGCCTTTTTCTGGTTGGAATTGGCTGACAGAACCAATAGTCGTATTACTTTATTTTCCTTTACTGATAGTTTTAGGGGCCGGAGCTTCTCTTGCACCGGGATTTAGAAAACTGTGTGTCTTCTTTGGCAAAATATCTTATCCGTTATACATGACGCATTATGCCGTAATGTGGATGTTTGCGAACTACTACACGAAATATAAACCAGAAACAAGTCAATTGGTTTTTATTATAATTTTAGGAACAATTGTGTTACTTGGTTTTGCTTATTTAACGATGGTGTTTTTTGATATTCCGGTTCGAAAGTATTTGACGGATAGAAGAAAGAAGGTTTAAGGTTAGAGTGATTTTTTTTATTTAAACACCACGAACTGAATCGACAATCTTTGTCGAGCTGCTAGTGTCATCCTTCTCCCGAAGCTTCGGGAGAAGGATGACAAGATTGTGTAGATGTGAAACTCCGCGAACTGAATCGACAATCTTTGTCGAGCTGCTAGTGTGATCCTTCCTCCGTCAGGATGACAA
>LMAJ01000057.1 GCA_001507425.1 Flavobacteriaceae bacterium CRH | reverse complement strand
CCCATTCCTGAGGATTCAATGGCCATTCTGAGTCTCTCTTCAGCGTTTTCTGTCTTTTGTTTAGCCAAATGCAGTTCAGTGACATCCGAACCTGTATTCATGACGCCATAAATTTTCATTTCTTTATTGAAAAGCGGGATAAAACTATAATTAAAATAATGTGTTTTTAAGACTCCGTCAATCACCAAATCTACTTTTCTGTCTTTTCCATGAAAGGGAATACCGGTTTTAAGCACCGATACTGCCTGTTCAAAAAACTTCTCATTCTGAACTTCAGGGAGCGCATCAAGATAATTTTTTCCAATCACCTGATCTCCTTTTCCCCAAGCGCTGATCATGGCGGGATTTGCCAGTACTATCTGGAGTTGATCACCGATATAAACTGCTATTGGCAAAGGGGTATTGTCCACAATGTTTTTCAAAAACAATAGATTATCGTACATCGCTGGCTGGGTTATATTTTATCACGAAACTATCTTTTATTTGGTATTGCAGTTTTACATTATTCTTTTGGATTGTTTTAAAATTCAAACATGTATAAGTTCCTTTAAAGAATTAAAACAGAACAGAGAGCGTAAATATAGCGTTAGAAAAAAATAATCTGTACTATTTTTTTTTTAATTTTTAAAATTAAAATTTTCTTGGAAATCCAACAACGTCAATACTGATTTAATTTAAACTTACGAGAAATGGTCCGCAACCAAAAAATAAGATTATGCTTTTGTTTTCAGCTATAGTTTATACCGTAAATTTATTATTTTTGCAACATGAAAATTAAGGGAGAAATAATAGTGATAGAAGATGATCAGGATGACAGGGATTTTCTTAAAGATATTTTTGAAAGTTTAAATTACTCCAATAAAATTGTTTTTTTTTGAAGACTCCACAAAAGTTGTGGATTACCTCTCGGATGAGAAAGTGAAGCCTTTTATGATTATCTCAGATATCAATACACCTAAATTAAATGGATTTGAATTAAGAGACAAGATTCTTAAGGACACTTCAATTAGTAATAAATGCATGCCGTATATCTTTTTGTCAACTTCAAACAATCCAGAAAACATATCCAAGGCCTATACTCTTTCCATTCAGGGTTATTTTAAAAAGCACGACAATTTTGCACAGTATAAAGAAATGATAGACAAGATAATTCAATACTGGATTGTGAGCCTTACTCCGGTATCGGATATGTAATTTTATATATGAGAGAATGAGTATGGATTTAAAAAAGTTTACAATGGAGAAAGCCGTACAATTAAAAGTACGTAAGGACTTAGAAAGCTCTCAGCAGTTAAACATTATCAAATTAAAGGGAAGTTTAATAGCTAAGGGATACACGGAAATTATACATATTGTAGATCAGGATGAGGAGTTTCACATTAATTCTTTTCAGACGCCTGCTGCATACAAAAATGAAGTGCATGATTTTATTGCTGCCTTTATCAGTAAAGAAAATTTAGAAGATACCATTACGCTCTGCAAAGGCTGAAATGAATAATAATGAAGAGCTTGTCTTAAGCCTATACATAATGGCTGAACAATTTAAAAAGTACTGCCGTTCATGCTCTAGCCCTCTACTTTTTCCTTATGATGCTGCTTGAGCCATTTTTCCATTCGCTGCAATAGCTGCACTTCTTTAGGATCGCCTGTGGGATTGGAAAGCCCTGTAATTGTCCTTTCAGAGTTAAACCTTTTATCCTCAAAGGAGCAGGTGAATTTTGGGACCTCGTTGTGTTTGACCAGCCATCTGCCGGGGCCTGTAGTTGCAATTTCAAATTTCTTCATTTTTCTTAATCTCCTTGACAGCTGCAGGTACTTATTATATTGTTGTTGTTTTAGGCTGTTTTTACTGCTGAATTGTAAAGGACAAAATTAGAGCATTATTGCGCTTTTTTGTTATATAATTTACAGCTCGAGGATATTTTTTGATTACTTTGATTATTACTAAAATAAAATTAGCCGAATCAGTCCAAATAAACAAGTTTCCAGACGGGTACTCAAAACCCTGTTTTTTTATGTTTGCATGATAGGCAAAAAATCATGAAGGAATCTTTGTTTTGCTGTGGCGAAAATAATGCTGTCTTTCAGGAGCTTTTCCCGCTATCCGTTGCAATCTTTTGTGCCGAACACAGGCACAAAAGTATTTTTACTGCTATCGGGGCTAGGGCTGCCGGGGAGCCCTGGTTTTTGACTAATAAAAATAAAAACGTTATATAAAAATGGCGTCAATTGTCTTCAATTGGCGCCATTTGGCTTGTTTGTGACTACTAAAGGACACATTTCAAACCATTTTAGGGAGGATTTGAAGAAATTGGCTTACTGGACGTAGAGACTGTCTTTCATTGGCTTTCTGAATTTGGTTTGGATGTACTGCTGGGGATTGAAGGAAATTCTATTTGATTACGAAGCGATTTCAAAAAAAAACTTATTGAATAATTTATTTAATGTAAAATCAACAGCCTTAAATTTTTGTGGAAAAAAAGGTATAAGATCCATTTGATGAGTGTTATGTTTGTAATGGCTTTTTGCAATAAACGTTTTGCCGCTCCACGATCAAAATTTAACCACTTCCAATAAGTTTGTGGTTTGCTAAACAAAAAAATCTAAACAGTCGCTTCTTACATTTATCAATTTAAAATATAGGCTTAAGTTATTACAAAGTTTTTCAGAGTTATTACAAAGTAGCATTATTACTCTTTGATACAGCTTTTTTTTGTTTTAAAATTGCACTGAATTAAAGACAATAACTGCAGTAATAGAAGAACTTTTTTAGCTAAAAAATTTAATTGGGGAATGAAATACAAAAATATATTACTAGTCAACGATATAAATGATGATGCAGAGACTTTTGTATTAGTACTAAATGCAATTCATCATAAAATTAGGTCATCAGTAGAAGGTAGTGCACTTGAAGCTCTAAAAAAGCTTCAGGATTCAAAATTATCACCAGATATAATTTTCCTGGATTATAACATGCTATATCTTGATGGAACTGGATTTCTTAAATTACTTCGGGATATTAAAAGTCTAAAAAGAATTCCTGTTGTAGTTTATTCACGAAATTCAGGACTTATGCTAGATGAAGGGATGACCAAATTCAAGAGAGTGCAATTTTTGAAGAAGCATTCTAATTTTAGAAAGCTTTTTAAGTCCCTACAAAAGATAATAATGCCTGACAAGTCTGAAAAAAAAGTATAAGATTAAAATCATTATGTCGGAGAGTCACTGGTACTTGATTTATCATCGGTGAGTAATATAGCCCTTATTCTGTCAATGTGAACCTGTGACATTTTTGCCCTTTCATTGGCAGAATTAGCCATTGCGCCTTTTTGACCATTTGCAATAGTGGTGAGAAGATTTTTCCTTTCTTCAAACATTCTAAGGGCAGTCCACATTGTTTCTTCAATTTTTTCAGTTTGCTCAGCCAGTAAAGCAGCAGCTGTGTAGGCATGACCCGTATGACAGCGATACCTTAGCCCGAATCCCTCGTCCATTTTCCATAATACACCTCCACAGCCAGGACAGTTAAAAGGAACTTGTTCTCCGAGGGAATTAACTGAAGGCAGGTCACTTAGTACACGCTGAGCTATTTTAATTTCCTTAACTATATCTTGTGGAACTGGCAGTTGCTTAGTAGTTTTTCTTATCATTAGGGTGGAAAGAATACCGCCCATCTCTGTTAGGGGAACACAATAGTCTGGCTTCATCTGATTCAGTGCATTGGTTGGCATATCAGGATAATCCGCATCTGAAGGGTCCTGAATTATGCTGATACCTCCACACCTTTGTATGGCAATAAGTCCAGCTGTACCGTCGTCGAGATATCCTGTCAAAAGTATCCCTATTGTCCTGTTTCCAAAAGAAGCCGCCGCAGATCTGAAAAGGGGGTCGATTGCAGGGCGTGATCGATTTTCTTGAGCTCCTTTGGTTACCATAAGACAACCATCCTTTTCAACCATAAGATGATGATCGGAAGGAGCAAAATAAATATAACCGGGTTCAATACGATTTCCCTGCTTGGCGTGAATACATTTGAGTTTTCCAATTTTATTTAATGAATTCAGCAGAGCATCTCCTGTTGCATCGGCAGAGATATGCTGAACTATCAAAAGGGGTGCGGGAAAATCTTTTGGAAGCTGTTCTACCAAACTTATCAGGGCTTTCATGCCTCCTGCTGATGTACCTACTACCACTATATAATTATTTTTGTCGTGAATTTCTTTCATCTCATAAATGTAATCAAATAAAATTCAGTAAATTGAATATACAACATCTATATAATTAATTATATATCGCTGTGAAAAGCAGCTCCAAAACAAATAAATTTTAGTAATTGTTGTCCCAATTTTTGATTAGCCGTTATCGCAAGGGAAGCCAAATCCAAATTTTAATAATATTGTCAAAAAGGGGTTCTGTCGCATTTGGAATACTTTTAACTTTAATTTTTCAAAACTAACAAAAAATGAATACTAAAGGTCATTGTTACCCAAAACACATAATTCTTCAGGCCGTATATTTCAAATTAAGATTTACAGTTAGTTATCGGGATGTTGAGGAGATCATGAAAATGCGAGGAGTTTCTGTTGATCATGCCACAATCCAACGTTGGGTTTATAAGTTTGCGCCTTTTCTTGAGTTAGAGATGAACAAGAGAAAGGGCAAAGTGGGGGTGAGCTGGAGATTAGATGAGACCTATATCAAAGTTAAAGGTATTTGGTGTTATTTATATAGAGCAGTAGATAAATTGGGCAATACAGTAGACTTTCTTTTGACAAGAAAAAGACAGAGAATGAGCGCTCAGTCTTTTGTAATTAAAGCAATTAGTAATAACTGCCGGCCAAAAGTTATAAACATTGATAAAAGCGGTTCTAATACTGCAGCTGTAAAAGTCTATAACAAACGTTCGTTCTCAAAGATAAAAATCCGGCAGTGTAAATATCTCAACAATATTGTAGAACAGGATCATCGTTTTATCAAGTGGCGCATACAAAACGGATTAGGCTTTAAAAGTTTTGAATCGGCTCGACGAACATTGATCGGAATTGAAGTTGTGCATATGTTGAGAAAGAATCAGATGTTTAGTCCAGGGATAACTATGTTTAAATCATTCTGTAAATTAGCAGTTTAATTTTAAAATTGGTTAAATTCTTATATTTGATTCTGGCAGATGCGACAGAACCATATTGAATATATTTGCAATATTTATTCGAAAAATAAAATTTAGGTCTATATTTTTATTCTAAACTTTTAAACTTAATTAGTTTTCTAATTTAAAAAACTTCTACGTATAAGATATTCCTCGAATATGTTACTTTCCTAAAAAATACGAAAAATCCTGTTTTAACATTAGCATTTTGTTATATTTGTTTCATGCAAATGGAAGTTTTTTCACAGACTGAAGTTGATACCAATCTTATGCAACCGAAAGGAATAAACCAACTTCAAAATTATAATAACAAGTTAATGAAAATAGTTTTTTACCAGCCTAAAAATAACATTTTAAAAAAATATATGGAAGGTTACTATTTTATGACTCCTGATGATTCTCATCAACCATTTCACTACCTCACTTTTCCAAATAATTTTTTTATTCTTTCTGTAGCAATCGGCAGTCAGATTATGACTGATGATAACCAAATTATCATCTCGCATTCCCCTGCAAACGAAATAATAGCAGATTTTCTAGCACGTTACACAAGACCAATTGAAATTCTATATAAAGATCCCGTACCAGAAATCACCATTTATTTTAAGCCTTCGGGCATCAATCATTTTATTGATAAAGCTTATCTGCTATTCGGGCAGAAAACGGCAATCAACTTCAATCCCTTTCCTGATTTTTATGAAGCAATGAAGGGAATATTGGAACTGAATGATCGCACACTCCAAATAGAGCTGCTTGAAGAATACTGGCTTTCAAAATTTGAACAAAAAGACCTTCAATTGATCGAGGATATTTTACTGGATATAGAATCGGATCTGAAAATTTCAGCGATTGCTTCAAAGCATACTATTTCAAGGCAGCATCTTAATACTCTATTCACAAAAATAGTTGGAAAACCCTGTTCTGAGTATAGAAAAATCTATCGTTTCAGATCGACAATTGAAAAAAAGAAAAATACAAAAAAACTGACCCAGCTTACATATGACAATCTCTTTTATGATCAATCTCATATGATAAAAGATTTTAAAGACCTTACCAAGGTAAGTCCTCAATCTTTCTTTAAAAAAATAGATATAGACAAAAAAAATATTTGGCTTTACATATAGACTTTACATTTTTACAATTTTCGCTGTCGTGATAAGACTACTTTCGTAATCTTATAGGAAAAAAAATGAAACAAAATTTCAAGCTTGCATTTTTTGCAATCATCATTTTATTTGCAAGTTGCAACTTATCAGCACAGCAAAAAGACAATTACTCAACAAAAATCGACAGTTTACTGAAAACCAAAAATCCAAGAAATTTTAACGGAGTGGTTTTTATTCAACAAAAGGGAAAATTAAAATATGCAAAAGCGTTTGGGTTTGACGATTTCAATAAAAAAACTTCGATTAAAGTCGACGATAAATTCTCTACAATGTCGCTGGCAAAACAATTTACAGCAACACTTATTTTACAGCAAGTAGAAAAAGGAACGATTGATTTGCAAACACCTATTCGTAAATATTTGCCAGATTTTAAATATTCCTGGGCAGACACGGTTACCGTTCATCAACTACTGAATAACACTTCGGGTTTGTACAGCGAAAGTTTAGACAAATCCCTAAAGTTTAAACCTGGAACGGCCTTTAGTTATTCAAACGTTGGTTATTATGTGGCTGGATTGGTTTTAGAAAAGCAAAGCGGGAAAAATTTTGAAACTTTAGTAACAGCGCTATTCAAAACATGCAAAATGAGGAACAGCTATTATCCGAATGAAACCAGCAGCCAATTTTTGACGAAAGGACACTTAATAAAGAAAGATGGAACGATAAATCAATTTGATAAAATAAGCTTTACAACTGATCATTATTGGGGAAGTCATTTAATCGTATCCGCCCAAGATTTGGCAAAATGGAATGAATGTTTACATAACGGTGGGTATTCTGGATAAAGTGAGCACCTAATTCTGGATAAAAGTGAGCAGTATAAATGAACTCAAAAAGGTGTCTAAAAAGTAGTTTAAAAGTATAAAATTATTTTACTCTATTGGTTGTTTTTCTATTTTCTTTTTTCTCATTGATTCTCCCTTTAATTCTATCCGAA
>LMAJ01000056.1 GCA_001507425.1 Flavobacteriaceae bacterium CRH | reverse complement strand
AAAACGGTTTGGGTTTTAAAAGTTTTGCGTCTGCCAGAAGAACCTTGGCAGGAATTGAAGTTGTGCACATGTTAAGAAAAAATCAGATGCTTAACCCAGGAACAAGTATGTTCAAATCATTTTGTAAATTGGCTGCATAATTTTCGGGTTTCTGATTTCTTGCGGATTTAAATGGCAGATGCGACAGAACCGTAGCAATCGGCAGTCAGATTATGACTGATGATAACCAAATTATCATCTCGCATTCCCCTGCAAACGAAATAATAGCAGATTTTCTAGCACGTTACACAAGACCAATTGAAATTCTATATAAAGATCCCGTACCAGAAATCACCATTTATTTTAAGCCTTCGGGCATCAATCATTTTATTGATAAGGCTTATTTGCTTTTCGGGCAGAAAACGGCAATCAACTTCAATCCCTTTCCTGATTTTTATGAAACAATGAAAGGTATATTGGAACTGAATGATCGAACATTCCAAATAGAGATGCTTGAAGAATACTGGCTTTCAAAATTTGACCAAAAAGACCTGCAATTGATCGAGGATATTTTACTGGATATAGAGTCAGATCTGAAAATTTCAGACATTGCTTCAAAGCATACTATTTCAAGGCAGCATCTTAATACTCTATTCACAAAAATAGTTGGAAAACCCTGTTCTGAGTATAGAAAAATCTATCGTTTCAGATCGACAATTGAAAAAAAGAAAAATACAAAAAAAACTGACCCAGCTTACATATGACAATCTCCTTTATGATTAATCTCATATGATAAAAGATTTTAAAGACCTTACCAAGGTAAGTCCTCAATCTTTCTTTAAAAAAATAGATATAGACAAAAAAAATATTTGGCTTTACATATAGTCTTTACATTTTTACAATTTTTGATGTCGTGATAAGACTACTTTCGTAATCTTATAGGAAAAAAATGAAACAAAATTTTAAGCTTGCATTTTTTGCAATCATCATTTTATTTGCAAGTTGCAACTTATCGGCACAGCAAAAAGACAATTACTCAACAAAAATCGACGGTTTACTGAAAACCAAAAATCCAAGAAATTTTAACCTTACCCATAAATTAATTTTTACAGGCAATGGAGTTTTGGCTACTGCCAGGACCAGGCAGGCGGACCGCGCTGATCAAAAACGGCTATCCGATGTAAATTGCCTATTTTACAGTAGCAACATTTGGGTAAAAATGGTTTTCTCTCTGTTTTTTCCAATATTTTAACCTGAAGTTTTTCTTGTAAAACTTTCAGTTTTTGTCGTTTCCATGTACTGCTTATTTTAAAATAAGTATAAAAAACACATAAATTTGACCTATTGTCAACAACATACCTTCTAAAGCATCGGGAAGCAGTGTTGAGATTCATTGAGTTTGTAATGAGCCAGCACAATGAAATCGGTCACGGTCAGAGCGGTATCCAAATCAGGATTGACAATACCGAGAAGCCACCAAAGGAAATCCTGCTGGAAAATGAAGTTGAAGTACTGTTCAATGCCTGTGATTCCAGCCTTCTGGGAATAAGAGATAAAGCAATTCTAAGTCTGCTCTATGGTTGTGGACTCAGAAGAAAAGAAGCAATTCAATTGGAAATATCCGAAATCGATTTGAATAAGGGCAGAATCCATATTGATAAATCCAAAACCAAACAAGCCAGAGACATTCCAATGTCAACGAGAGTCCAGCAGAATATCGAAGAATACCTTTTCAACGTTCGAAATCTGATGCTGGATTCAACCAGTAATTTAACCAAAGTACTGATAACGCAGCGAGGCAGTGAAATGGGAAACGGTACAATAGGTAAGGTTATCGAACGGTTATCAGAAAAGGCAAACATCGGCAAAACCGTAACCTGCCATTTGCTCAGGCACTCAATAGCCACCTGCTCCACAAAAAATCCTGTAAACTCAATGTTTACAGGATTTTTGTTTTTTAGTTGACAATTTAGTTGATGTTTTTAATTGTTAATAACTCAATTATGTATTTTCATCTATTTTAGATTTAACAGATTTTATAATAGCATATTTTCAAATTATAATTGTATTTTCGCTACTTTTTTTGCAGAATCACAATAATGCTTAAAAATAAAAAAACTATACTACCTCTTGAATTTAGCAATATTATTATAAGGAAAATATTATGGAAGAAAAAAAAAATGATATTAATTCAATCGTTGGTTTTGTATTGATATTGGGAATTTTAATTTGGATTATATATCAAAATCAGCCTTCAGATAAGGAAGTTGTTGAAAAATCGAAGAAAGAATTAGTTTCGAAGCAAGAAGCTAAAGCGGATAAAACCAAAACAGCTGTTTTGCCAGTTGCTTCCGCAGCAACTCTTGGTGATGCTGTTCAATTGGCACAATTACAAAAAACATTAGGCGTTTTTGCATATTCGGCAACCCTTCCTTCTGCAAAAGAAGCTTATACAACTATTGAAAACGAGAAGATAAAACTAAAAATCGCTAACAAAGGTGGATATATAGTTGAAGCTACATTGAAAAAATTTAAAAGATTCGAAAAAAATTCAGGACAATTAGTACAGTTAATCAAAGACAACAACGCTAATCTAAACATTCAGTTACAAACAACAGATAACAGAACCTTTAGCTCTAAAGATTTATTTTTTGCGCCAACGCTGACTAAAAACGGTCCAGATCAAATCCTGACCATGCGTTTGAAAGCCGGAGCTAATGATTTTTTAGAATACAAATACATTTTAAAACCAAACGAATATTTAGTTGGTTTTGATGTTCGTTCTCAAGGATTGAACAAAGTTTTAAATTCTTCTAAACCATTAGATTTAGTTTGGGATTTAAAAACAAACAGAAACGAGAAAAGCGTTTCTATAGAAAAACGTTTTGCTCAAATTGAATATGAATACGGTGATGAAAAGTTCAGTTCTGTTAATTCTAATGGTGTAGGAAAAGAAGAGACACCTGAAAATGTAAGCTATGTATCTTTTAAACAACACTTTTTTACGACTATTTTATCTACTGATAAACCATTTGAAAAGTCTAAACTACAATCTGACGATTTAGTTAGAGACGAAAAAATAGATACTACTTACATAAAACAATTTAAAGCAACTGTTCCTTTGGCTTTTACAAATGGAGAAGTTGATTATAAAATGAGCTGGTATTTTGGACCAGCTGATTATAAAATTTTAAAATCATACGATAAAAATTTTGAAAAAATTATTCCGTTAGGTTGGGGTATTTTCGGCTGGATCAACAAATGGATATTTATTCCGTTATTTGGATTCTTGGCTTCATTTATTCCTTACGGAATTGCTATTATTATCTTTACAGTTATCATCAAATTGGCGATGTCGCCAATTACTTATAAGTCATTCTTGTCTCAGGCTAAAATGAAAGTTTTACGTCCGGAAATTACAGAGTTGGGAGAAAAATTCAAAAATGACCCGATGAAAAAACAGCAAGAAACAATGAAATTATACAATAAAGCAGGAGTAAATCCAATGGCAGGATGTATACCGGCCTTGATTCAACTTCCATTTATGTATGCGTCATTCCAATTCTTCCCATCTGCTTTTGAGTTAAGACAAAAAAGTTTCCTTTGGGCAGACGACTTATCTTCTTTTGACTCAGTAGTAAAATTACCATTCTCTATTCCAATTTATGGAGATCACATCAGTTTATTCCCTATTTTGGCAGCAGTTGCTATTTTCTTTTATATGAAAATGACTTCTGGTGATCAACAAATGGCAGCACCTCAACAAGAGGGTATGCCAGACATGGCAAAAATGATGAAAATTATGATTTATATTTCCCCATTAATGATGTTAGTTTTCTTTAATACTTACGGTGCTGGCTTGAGTTTATATAACTTTATTTCAAACTTAATTACTATCGGAATCATGTTTGTCATCAAGAATTACATTGTTGACAGTGATAAAATTCATGCTCAGATTCAGGAGAATAAATTAAAAGAGCCAAAAAAGCAAAGCAAGTTTCAACAACGTCTTCAACAGGTAATGGAACAGCAAGAAGCTTCTAAAAAAGTAAAAAAATAATTTTTTTTCCACTAAGGCAAAAGCTTCAGAGAAATCTGGAGCTTTTTTTTTGTTTTACTCCAATTTGTTAACGTCTTGCTGCATTCCCGAGTGAGACCCTCACGTCAGCAAGGGCCAAACGGCGGTGGTGCGTTGTTATTCTATAGAGATATCTTTACTTTCAGTTACTTTAGGAAAATAAATAAGATAATCATAACCCTTTATAACTCTCGATAAGTATACATCATCTACTTTTAGCTTATTTTGTAAAATAGATTTCTTTAAAGGTCTTAAGTCAAAACAGTACCATTGCTTATCATTTACCAAATTTTGAAAAGATTTAAAACTCGTGTTGTCATTTTCGTCTTCTCCTTTTCCTACAACCATTATATGTAATGATTTCCTAAAATTTGCCTCTTCAATATTAGAAATTAAGCTGCCTATATCATACAAATCGGTTTTTGTTAATATAGTTTCTCCTTTTGGCAGATGGTTCGCACCAAATTTGAAAAGATTTTTATTATTATTCCAATCAGGCATTTGGGTTAGCAGGATGTTTTTCATCAATTGAATCCTTAAGGGATGACTTCTTTTAGTATAAATCTCTCTACTTAACTTAAATGCTTCAATTTGTTTTCGCTCTTTGTCAGAAAGTTTTAACTTCAGCAGCAGATCTAATTTTTGAAGACAGTCTTCAGAAAGCATGTAGTATTTTTCCAAACCTTCTTTAGATGCAACTAGTTTCGAATTATGAAGCATTTGGTCATATATCTCAATCACTTTTTTATTTTTCGAAGTTTCTTTTAAATTTGAAATTATCATTTGATCTGCAGAAATGCTCATTTGTTCGACACCATATATTTTGGTACCGCGTTTAACTAAATTCTTAAACAAAGCAAATTCGGGTTCATACTGCAAAAAAGAAAAGTTTGTATAATATTCTTTAACAAAAGAATTAAGCTGTTCAGTAGACATCGATTTAATTTTTGTTTCGATTAAATCTACAGAATAAGGATCAACCTCAAGAAAATAGTTATCAAAATCAACCTCATTGATAATAGCATTTGTGAAATAAGGAATTTCGTTTGTAAAATGAATTTCTCCCAGTAAAACAGAATTAGATTGTTTTATTTCGTTTAGCAAAACATCCCATCCTTTTCCCTGAAAGGAAATGTTTTTATCAATTTGGAAAGGAAAACCATTCTTTTGAACTAAACTGTCAAGTATTGTGTTTTGAGCATTGCTAAAATTTGTAATGAATAATGTAAATAGTAATAATGTTATTTTTTTCATTTTGTATTTATGGAAGTTAATATTATAATAAGGCAAAATCTATTTATATGTATGACAAAAACCAACAGAAAGCGACTCAAATTTGGGTAGATATGTGTGATAAGTATTACACGTTATTTATTTTCAAATATATACTTTTTCAATTATAAATCACCATAAGGAATTTTTAAGATGCACATTATAAAATATTGAAATAATCTAAAATAATTTGATTAAATAATTGAATGTTTCCCGCTAATAAATGCTACGTCTAGTAATTTTAACTATGTTTAAAAACTTGTGAATTAAGTTTTGTGGCAGAAGCGATCTGCCTTTGTTTTTCTGAAACGCTATTGCATTTCCATCTAATATATCTGCCGTTGCCGACACCTAACACTCTACACATTTGAGCTATTGAATACTTTTTTTCATTGTTTTTTATAAACTGATAAATTATCAAGTATCCTTGGTGAAGATGAGGAGATGCATTTTTTAAAATTTCAAATCTAAGTTCTGATTCTCTTGATGTTTTTTCAAGTTCAAAAATTTTTCTGTTGTCGGGATGTACTCTTGCATGACCCGATCCGCAAAAACTCCCATTTCCAAATTTTGCATACTCATTGCGCCACTTTGTAATATAGTGAGTATATATTCCGAGTTCATCTGCAAATTCTTTAATACTGTTTCTTTTATAACTCAACAATACTACATTCTCTTTAAAATTGCGGTCGTATTTTTTGTACTTTCCTGCCATAAGTCTGAATATTGTGTAAAGGTTAATTATATGGATTTATTTATTACAAAAATAATTATAAGATTTATATTATATTTATCGCTAGCGAAAAACTATAAAATGAATAATGTAACACCAAATTCTACAGCATGAGATTACTAAATAAACTAAGTCATATTCAATTATTGTATGTTTCCCTTTTAATTATCATATTAGTATCAATAGCTTTCCTTATTGATAATCATCGAAAAACTGTCGCTCTGGAAAAAGAGATAATTCGAATTGATAGAAAAATTCATCTAAACGAGGTTACTTTGCATAAAAGACAAAAAAGAAATCTTGACATGGAAAATAAAAAACAAACGGATAGTTTAATAAACAAATTTCGAAAGTGATTTTTTGTTCAAGAAATATGTTAACACTAACTAATTTTATTCTTACAAATATTTGCTGTAAAGTTTTTTATCTATTATCTTATAAATTCAAAGAAAATTGTTAATAATACTTACAAAAAGGCTTATATTTTTGCTCTTTTTTAAGCGATATTGTAATGAAATTATAATATAAAAACTTGTAAGATTTTAATAATCTGATGTTTATAAAATAGGATTACGATTTTATTAAAATAATGATAATAATAGGATTTTATTTATACATTTACGACATAAATTAATAAATTAATAATTAAAAAAA
>LMAJ01000055.1 GCA_001507425.1 Flavobacteriaceae bacterium CRH | reverse complement strand
TTAAAAATAAAATTAGCTGCTGACGCAAAAGCCAAGGCAGACGCAGAAGCTCAACAAGCAAAACTTGCTGCTGACGCAAAAGCCAAAGCAGACGCAGAAGTACAACAAGCAAAATTAGCTGCTGATGCGAAAGCAAAAGCTGATGCGCAAGCACTTCAGGCAAAACTTGCAGCTGATGCTAAAGCCAAAGCAGATGCAGAAGCTAATGCAAAAGCAAAAGCGGAAGAAGAAATCAGACAATTGCAATTAGCTGAAGAAGCTCAACAAGCCAAACTTGCAGCTGAGGCAAAAGCTAAAGCAGATGCTGATGCACTTATCGCTGCGGCGGCAAAAGATGAGACGGCAAAAGAAATAGATAATCTGACACTTTCATTAGAGGCTTCAGGTAAAACACAAAGTGATATATTGGCACAGTTCAATGCAACGGTAGCGAATAAACAAAAAGACCTGAACGACTTGAGAGAAGAAAATGACTTGAGTGAAAAAGGTATATATAAAGAGCCAAAACCATTTAAGAGTGTAGCTGCTGAAAACAGTCAGATGGAAGCTTTAAAATTACAATTGGCTGAAGCAAACAGAATTCAAAAAGATGAAATTGCAAGGTTGACAAATTTATATAACGAAAGGCTTAAAAAAGTTCCTAATAAAAATGATGCTTTAAACAGAGCTTATTTAGAAAAAATAAACCAGTTAAAAGCAGCACAATTAAAAATGGAAACGGATAGTGCAGCATTACTTGCGGATTTAGAACGTATTAAAGCTGAAACGGAGATTGAGAAAAGACGTAGAATTAAACGTGCAGCGTACGAAAATGATCAGGGAAGATATGAACAGGATTTGGCAGCTCTTAAACGTATAAAAGAAACGACAAAACCAAGTAGCCGACCGTTAACTGCAAGTGATTTTGATTTTGGTGAAGACCAATCGAATATGCAGATTATTAAGAATATTAAAAATGCTGAAAGTGGATTTTATTTGATTATTGCAGTTCACAGCAGTGTTGAAAAAAGAGACGAATTCTTAGCCAAAGCGGTAGCCGCCGGACGTACAGATGTTAATTTCTTTTACAATGTAACAACAAGTAAATATTACATCTATTACGAAAAAGTCGAAGGTTTACCAGAAGCTCAAAAAGCAATGGAATCTAAAGGAAAAGAGCCATATAACGGGAAAATGGCTATCGTAAAAGTTGAAAATTAAGTATACAGATTAGAATTTCTTAAATATTAAGGATATAAAATAAATGTTTTAAAATGCTGAAGTTTAATTCTCTAATGCCCCTTAAAGAAAAGGACAGAAGCAAAAAAGTAAATACCATGAAGAAACCTACTATTTTAAAAATCGCATTATTCCTGCTGTTATTATTACAAGCCGATATAATGTCCTCTCAAAATTTAAAGCCTTTTGTCAGAGAATTTGATAAACAGCTGAAAGGAGATATTCTTGTTATTGGAAATAATATTCTTAACAGGCAGGAAACTAATAGACAAGGTCAAGTTACCACTAGTCCGAATACTGCGTACAACGGAACCGGGCTTAATGGTAGTTTTGATATGCGTTATATCAATATTGATAATGGAGCTACTACCGGTATTTTCAGCTCCAGTAGTGCAACCCTGACTGTGCCGAATAATCGTGCACCTGCAGATCCATGTTACAAAGTTGCTTATGCCGCATTATATTGGTCAGCTACTTTGAAAGGAACTAACAGGGCTAACATTAATAAGGTAAAAATTAAGGTTCCTAATACCGCTAATAGTACTTACCAGGATATAACCGGAACTATTATACATGATATTACTACCCCAGCTGGTGGTATTAATCCAGATGGTACACAAGCCTATGCTTGTTTTGCTGAAATCACAAATTTATTGAGTGCAGCAAATCCTAACGGTACATATACAGTTGCGAATGTAATTTCAAGTGAAGGATCTAATGGAGGAACTGGTTTGTCTGCCGGATGGTCACTTTTTATTGTGTATGAAGATTCAAGTTTGCCTTCAAAAGCGATTTCATCATTTAATGGTTTTACTGCCAGAGCACAAGGTGGAGGGCCAAATAATACAGTTATCAATGGTTTTACAACTATTCCTACTGGTCCAGTTCAGGCCAGATTTGCTTTTGCAGCTCTTGAAGGAGATTTAGGTTACACAGGAGATTATCTTCAGATAAACGGATCAACGATTACGCCTCCAACAAGACCTTTGCAGGGCGGTCAAAGTAACTTTTTTAATAGTACAATAAACAGTTTAGGAGCCGCTTTTACAAATAGGGTTCCAAATAGTACCAATACTTTAGGTTTTGATACGGGAGTTATTGATATTGACCCTTCGGCAAAAATCATTAAAAATAATGATACCTCTGCTACGATAACTTTAGGGACCAACAGTGATATCTTTATTTATTATTTTACAGCATTTTCTGTTGACATTATTGCGCCTAAAGTTGTATTAAAAAAAGCGGTAAAGGATATTAATAATAATGACGCCAGTAATAAAAATGTTGTATTAGGTGAGGAGTTAAGATATGAGTTAAGTTTTCAAAATGAAGGTAATGATAATGCGACTTCTTTTACGGTAGTCGATCAATTACCGGTTAATACTACGTTTAATTTCCCTGGTGATATAATTTCGTTACCTCCGGGCATGACAATTCCAACTACTGCGGCAGGTAATCAATATGTTACTTATAATGCTACAGCAAGAACATTAACCTTTACGATTCCTAATTCGTATGTTACAGCGGTACCAACAAGGGCACCGGAATCAACTATAAAATTTAGAGTTAAAGTAGTAGATGATTGTTCTAAATTGACAGATGCATGTTCTAATATTATTAAAAATAGTGCAGAGTCACATTATTTTGGACAACTAGGAAGTACAACTACTGATTTTGGAGATAAAAGTTACTCTACAACAGCTGGTTGTAACCTTACTCCACAATCTACTAACTTTTTAGTAGGTTTAGATGCGTGTAAAACCAGAAGACAGGAAATATGTACTACTAATATGGTAATTTCTGCTTCTGGCGGATATAAATCATATTCTTGGTCTACTAATGCATCTGGTACTCCGGTAATTGGTACAAATCAATCACTTACTATTACACAACCAGGAACTTATTACGTTTATAATACGGCCAATCCTCCATGTATCGATTTACAGGAAACGATTACTGTTGTAGACGGTGGTGGTGTAAGAACAAACCCGGTAATACCATATGCTGATAATAAAGAAGCAGATGGTACTATTATAGGTTGTGAAATTGATGGTAAACCTTTACCTAAAATTTACTTATGTGGATCTAATGATTCAAGACTAATCAATGTAAACGTTACTAACGGAACTGTTGTTTGGCAAAAAACTACTTGTGTGCGCCCGCCAACTTTATCAGATCGTTGTGCTGACGAAAGTGCTGGATGTACTTGGGTATCTGCAGGGCCGGACGGACCAACGTTTAATGCAAACGCTGCAGGTTATTATAGAGTAACAATTAGCGCTGGAGGTTGTAATAACACGTATTACTTTAATGTTTACAAAAGTGATGTTTCTGTAACAGTATCTAAAAAAGATAAGTTGTGTTACAAAAGTGGTAACATCACTGTACAACAGATTAGCGGATACGAGTACAGTTTAACCAATTTATCAAACAATACTACAGGTGCTTACCAGGATAGTAATTCTTTTGAAATTTGGAACGCTGGTACTTATGTTGTTAATTATAGACTGAAAAATATTGCTAACACTTGTATCTATAAGACTCAACAAGTTATAATCAATGACTTAAATATTAACGCAAAAATTGAAAATCCTAATGAGCAGCCATTATGTTTTGGTTCTAACGGAACTATTACAGCAAGTGCTTCGGCTGGATTTTCTAGTTATTATTTTGTCCTTTATGATGGAGCAACTATAATTGATCAGGTTGGACCGCTAACAGACAGAGTTTATACTTTTTCTGCAGCACCAGGAAAATATTATGAGGTTGAAATTTATAGCGTAGACGCAGACGGTAAAAAAGATTGTACTGCTCGTGCGGGTAAATATATAAACAACCCTTCATCTGAAATTAAACCTGTTGTTACTACAATTACTCCTTTAACGGCATGTAGTGATGGAAAATATAGAATTAGTGCAACGGGTGGTACTGGATCATATTCTTATTTTGTAGATGGTTCAACACAGGCTCAGGCTTATTCTGAAAATGATAATACAGAGCAAAACAATATTATTATTTTAGCACCTGCTGCAAAAACATATTCGATACGTGTTGTTGATTCAAATCTTTGCGAGAAAACAACCACATTTACGGTTACGAATCTTCCAAAACCAACATATACGGTTACTCATACTAATAGCGCTTGTTATAATAGTGGTGCTGAAATAAGAATAACTCTTGGTGCCGGCGGAGCAAATGGTTATACTATGGGTTATAGTATAAACAATGGAGGTACGTATCAGACGAATCCAATTTTTTCTAATTTACAACCAGGTACTTATAAAGTTAAGGTAAAATATAGTATTACTTATACGGTTCCATATTGGCCATACACAGAAACTAAAGAGTGTATAGACCCATCTCAGGACGTAATTATTAGCGGACCAACATCTGCATTAACAGCATCTGGAGGTGTTGCAGAATTAGCGGGATGTACGCTTTCGCAAAATGGAGGAAAATTAAGAATTAATAATGCACAAGGAGGAACTGCACCTTATCAATATAGTTTTGATAATGGGGCAACATGGCAGGCTTCTAATGAAAAAGATGTATTGCCGGGTCAATATATTTTAAAAATTAAAGATGCTTTGGGTTGTGAATACACAATTCCTTATGATATTATTTTAGATCAAAAACCAGCTGAACCAACGATTAAAGTTGAAGATCCTGTGTTTAATTGTAATGGAACTGCAACTAGTAAAGTAACCGTTACAAATGGTACTTCTGCTAATTATACTTATGAATATTACTTAGATAATGTTGCTAATACACCAATTAGTAATAACGTATTTTTAAATGTTCCTTCAGGAACTCATACTGTTTCAGTAAAATATAATGTAACAACCGTATCTACTTATAGTAATTTATTACAAGAAGATTTTGGTAAAGGAGGCTACACAACAACTCCGGGTATTAACCCTGCCTATTGTTTTGAGGATGAATCTACGCCACACCCGGTAGGTTATCCTTGTGGAGATTTTAATGATTACCAAATTAATGATGGTAAATATGCTGTAGCAAGTACTATCAAAACTAATTTTGGAAATTCCTGGATCTTTGCTAAAGACCATACACTTCCATCTGATCCTTTAGGAAGATTCTTATGTGTAAACGTAGGAGGTTCTGCAGGAATTGGAGGTATATTATATAGTAAACCAATTAAAGATGTTATTATAAATCAACCTGTAATTATTTCATTATGGGCAGAAAATTTAATTGTAAAAACATCAACATCTCATGCTGACCCTAAGTTAACAATACAGTTAGTTAATAATTTAAATGGAGTAGGTGGTACAGAAACTATTGTTGCAACTACTGATACTTCTAATCCATGGGTAGTTCCTAAATCAGAAAAGTGGGAATACAAAGAATTATCTCTTAATCCTGGAGCATATAATAATTTAAGTTTTGTTATTAGATCTTATAGTAATGAATTTAATGGTAATGATGTTCTTTTAGATGATATCTGGGTTCGTCAGATACCAAAATCATGTATTGCTACAAAAGATTTCCCTATTGTAATTGATACTAATAAAGCATTTACTGCTTCAATTACCGGATTTAAAGACGTTACTTGTAATGGAGCTAATAATGGTGAAATAACAATTGCAGCTCAAAACTTTACACTTCCTTACGGATTTGATTATTCATTAGATAATGGTACAACTTGGGTTAACTCTAAAGTTTCTCCAGTAACGGCTACAGGATTATCTAGTAAAACTTATAACATACAAGTACGTTATGATGCATCTGCTTCAAGTTGTGTTATACCACTAACACAGGTAGTAAAATCACCTGCAGCTGTAACAGTTACGGCTACAGTTACTAAACAACCTACTTGTACTACTGGTGCAACTATAACTGCGGTTGCCGCAGGCGGAACACCAGCATACCAATATGAATTAAGACAATCGAATGGTACTACAGTAGTTACTGCTTTCCAGACTTCGGGTGTTTTCACAAATGTTCCTGCAGGTACTTATACTGTAGTAACACGTGATGCAAATGCTTGTTCTTCTCCGGCATCAACTGTAGTTACAGTAACATCATCTGTTCCACCAACGGCAACTTTAGATGCTAGTTCAGATTTATGCTACGATACAGTTAATCAATCTACACTTGTTGTTTCAGTAACTGGCGGAACAGGTACTTTGACTTATAGTTTAGATGGTTTGCCTGCTCAAAATTCTAATATATTTACAAATGTTGGTCCTGGTACTCATAATATCGTAGTAACAGACAGCAACAGTTGTACATCTTTAATAAATAATATAGTAATTGCTCCACAATTAGGAGGAAGTGCAACAATCTCAAAAACTTTAGATTGTACTAGCGCAACACCTGATGCAACTATTACTGTAAACATTACTGGCGGAACTAGTGCATTTACTTATAAAGTGAAAAAAGGTTCTGGTACATACGGATCAAGTGTTCCTGTTACAGGTACTTCTTTCGTGTATTCTGCTAGTACGGCAGACACTTATACTTTTGAAATCACTGATTCAAAAGGTTGTGTTAGTACTGTTAATGCAATCGTTAGCCCAATTGTAAACCCAACTGTTACTGCAACAAAAGTTGATGCTACCTGTAATGGTGCTTCATCAGGTTCTGTACAATTGGTTGGTGCAGGAGGATCTGGAGGATATACTTATTTATTCTATAATAATACAGTAACACCTGCTCCTACAGCATTTATTGCACAATCAAATTATACAGGTTTAGCTGCGGGAACTTATTCTTACCAGGTAATGGATAGTAAAGGTTGTAAATCTGCAGTTGCAACTATAACAATTGCTCAACCAACAACTTTAACAGCTACAGCTACAGCAACGACATTTACATGTAATACATCAAATGTAAAACAAGCGGCAACTGTTACAATTGCAGTTCCTACAACTGGAACGGCTCCATATGAATATAGTTTTGATGGTGGTACAACTTTTACAACTACACGTACATTATCTGTTACTGATAATGGTACAAACCAAACTATTTCTTATGTAGTTAAAGATGCTCAAGGTTGTAAAACAGGGGTTCAGACTATTACAATTAATAGACTAAACCCACCAACAGATATTACTTTTAGTGCTGCAGCAGTTACTTGTACAGCAACTACAACTACGGTTACAGCTTCAGCAACAAATGGTGTTGGAACTATAACATACTCAATTACGTCACCAACAGCTTCTGTAGCATCAAATACTACAGGTGTTTTTGCAGGATTAGCACCGGGAACTTATAATTTTAGAGCAACTGATGCTAATGGATGTTATTTTAATAAATCATATGTAATCAATGCTGTTACCCCAATAACTATTGTTGCCAACAAAGACAGCGAAGTATTATGTAAAGGTGGTTCAACAGGAAAAGTAAC
>LMAJ01000054.1 GCA_001507425.1 Flavobacteriaceae bacterium CRH | reverse complement strand
TTTGTTTTAAAAACAAGTAAGATATTCTTTATAAACACTACTTTTTGAGGTGGTCACTTTGAACCGGAATCAACTGATCTTTTTTACAAGAATAGGGTGGTCACTTTAAACCGGAATCAATTGCTCTCTTTTACCGGAATGGGATGCTCACTTTTACCAGAATTTGCAGACAAGTTACACTGCATGAGAAAATAGCAAAAAAGAAAAATTAAATATTATATGTACACCGATAAACCTGCATCAATTAAATCAGAAGATTGTTTTCAACGCTATGAATTTTCAAAACGCATCGCTTCGATCGTAGCAAAACCTTCAATAGACAAATCTCTTATAATTGGTTTGTATGGCAGATGAGGAGAAGGTAAGACAGCTGTGATGAATTTTATTCAAAAAGAATTACCAACAGAAACAATTATATTAATCACTACCTAATTATCGTACATGTAGTCTGATTCATTGCATTTGTAAAGGATTTAATTTCTTTGTTACTGAATCAAACGAAAGAAGTATTTATTGTAATATTGTTTTAAAAAATACATTAGTTAACTTTGCATAACGTAATAGTCTCAAAACTTATTTAGTCAAACAAATCACTTGCATGCATCCCTACATATCTATTCTTACCATTTTTTTAGCCATTTTGATGACCTACCATAATTGGAAAATTAACCCTAACAATATTTTTTTATCTGGTTTTATTTATGTCCTTTCATCCTATTCGTTAATACACTATATCTTATTTTTTAAAAAAAGTGTGTTTTTACTCGCTATTTTTTACAACAATACGGCACCAATTGGTTTTTTGATAGGGCCTCTGCTCTATTTTTATGTAAGGGGAACGTTATTTGATAATAGTAAACTAGTCAAAAAAGACTTCTTACATTTTATCCCTTCACTCATCAATTTGGTTAGTATAACTCCTTACCTATTAACTCCTTTTTCTTATAAATTTGAATTAGCACAAAGAATAGTAAAAGACACTATGGTTGCCAGAACATTTACCGTAGGGCTTTATCCCAACATCATAAACATTATTGCCAGACCTGCATTACTTTGCTTCTATACAATATTAACAATAGTTATGTTGTGCAAATTTTGGTCAAAAATGGACACAAACAATTATATTCCTAAAAAACAAAGTCGAAAAATGCTGATATGGCTCTTTAGTTTTATCACTATAGTTATTTTGACTGTCCTTAGTTTTGCTATACTTTCCTATTTTTTCTTAAAAGTACCAAATCCTAATCTGGTAAAATTAAAAACTAGCTTACCAATGGATATTATCAGTTTTTGCTTATTAATAATTCCTGTAAGTTTACTTATTTTTCCTGAATTGCTTTATGGAATTCCATCTACAGCAAAAACTAAAAAAGATAATTTTATAGAAATTCCGGAAGAAATAATATTGATAAAAAATAATATTGCAGACAATGTAATGATTGCTTATAAAAAAGACATCGATTCGGATCAGGAAAAATCAGAAAAAGATATTGACCCAAAATTTATTGAGTTATCAGAATCCATTTTAGCTTACATCAAAGAAAGTGAAATTTATTTAAATCCTAATTTTTCTATGGAAGAACTCTCTAGATCTATGGATGTTCCCAAACATCATCTTTATTATTGTTTTAATAGTGTATTAAACATTAAGTTAACAAAAATACGTGCTGAGCTAAGAGTTGAATATGCAAAAAAACTTATAGAGAATGGGCTTTTAGACTCATTAACATTAGATGCAGTTGGAAATAAAGCCGGTTTTTCTTCCCGTTCGTCATTTCAAAGCGTATTTAAAGAAGAGGTGGGATGTACTCCTGGCGAATATCTAAAAGTAAAATCAGAACTAATAGCCTGAAACTAAAAATAACTAAAGCAGAAAGTTTAAAAGACCTAAAGTCAAAAGAAGCAATATTGAGCATTAATTTTTAAAAATCAACATTTTTATATCATTTTATTTCATTTTTCTTATCCAATCGGGTAATTCGATTTCGATCAGTATAAACACAAATTGAGATCCTGTAAGGATTCCCGACTCTGCTAGAACTGACAATAAGACTAATTTATATTTCTCCTAAATGGTATTACATAGGCATTATGCCAGAATATTTTGAACTAAAATAGAAATTAAATTGGTATTTTTTGTTACCAAATTTTAGGCAAAAGAAAAATTAATTTCAATATTAAAAATATCTAGATAATAGTTCCTACCATTATAACTAAACAAGTAATTTTATTAACATACTTCATAAGACATCTATTTTATAATTTTACATCATTTAATATTCAAAGTATTACGACATTATACAACTATTATTACTAGTACCCTAATAATTACTTAAAAGCACTTTTATTAAAAAAAACACTTAAAAAACAATCCTATCAAAAAAGGGAGTAAGCTTCCGGGGAATAAAACATTACTTTTCACTTTCTCCCTTTTGATAACAGTATTTCACATTCAGAATGAATTATAAATTATTTCATTGAAACAATTATAAATTCACTTCTTCTGTTTAACTGATGTTCTTCTTCTGTACAGACTGCATCATCAGAACATTTATTTACCAGCTGGGTTTCTCCGTAGCCTTTGCCGGTTAATTTGTTGGCTGAAATTCCTTTTTTAACAAACCATGCTATCGTTGCTTTGGCTCTTTTATTGGATAGTACGATATTGTATTGTGCGGTTTGTCTGCTGTCGGTGTGAGAGCGAACGTCTATTTTCATTTCAGGATATTGCTTCAGTACGGCTAAAATTTTCTCCAATTCAAAGGAGGCATCTGTTCGTATGAATGATTTATCTAAATCAAAATAAATAATTGGAATGTTTAAGGTTTTGGCTAAATCGGTTCCTACAGCTATAGGTTTGATTTGTTTTTCTAACTTAATATCCAGCTCTTCTTTATCGGCTGATGGGGTAATGCTGATGGCACTTTCATTTGTTTCGTATTCTTTTTTTACTGCTCTTACGTGGTAACTTTTACTGCATTTTACGTCAAAATTATAATTGCCGTCTGTTGTTGAGGTTACTTCGGCTATTTGCTGAAATTTAGCATCGAAGAGGATTACTTTTGTATCACTTAAAACGGCATTGGTTTGAGCATCTCTAATTACTCCGGCTAATTTTTTCTCACAGTCTAATTTTCGCGTTTCTGTGAATTTGTAAATATCATCATTGCCCTTTCCGCCTTCTTTATTGGAAGAGAAAAAGCCTTTTCGGGTACTGCTGTCGATGATAAAGGCAAAGTCATCAAATTGGGTATTCACCGGTTCTCCTATATTTTGTACGGAATCAAAACCGGATTTTTCGTTTATTTTTGCCACAAATACATCCAAACCGCCTAATCCAGGACGTCCATCGCTGGCAAAATATAGTTCGTTATCTCCAGATATAAAAGGAAAGGTTTCTCTTCCTTCTGTATTGATTGCTGACCCGAGGTTTTCGGGTTTTCCAAAGGTTCCATCTGTATTAATTGCAACACTGTACAAATCAGATTGCCCTAAACTTCCCGGCATATCTGAAGCAAAATAGAGCTTTTTTTCGTCTGGACTCAAAGCTGGATGGGCTACACTAAACTGATCATTATTAAAAGGCAATTCTGTAACATTTGTCCATTTGTCATTAACAAAATCTGCTTTGTAGAGTTTTAACAGTGTAATACTTTTATCGTCTTTACCTTTTTTTCCGCGTAAGAAATTATTTCTTGTAAAGTACATGGTCTTTCCGTCTTTGGTAAAAACCGGGGTGGATTCATTGAATTTGGAATTAATTTTTTTCTCAAATCGGATTGGATTTTCCAGGCTTCCATCTGATTTTAATTCCGAAGCATATAAATTCGTAAAAGATTTATTGGTCCATCTAAAAGTTTTTCTTGCTACGGTTCCGGTATCGCGCCCTGATGCAAATACTAATTTGTTATCGAAAACGGTACTGCCATAGTCGGACTGATTAGAATTAATTCCTGTATCTGAAATATCAAATCTTCCTGAATTGACTTTAATCTGTTCTAAGTAGTTTTTATTGTTTTCAAATAAAATTCCTCTCGAATCTGCTTTTACTTTCTGATTAAAAGTTTCAAGCATTTTGTCTGCTTTTGAATAATCTCCAACAGATTTGAGAGCCTGGGCATATCTGTAATAGTATTCGGGTTCCTGCTGATCGTTTAGAGCAAATAAAGCGTCGTACCATTTTAAAGCTTTGGTAAGTTCGGCATTAAAATAGTAAGCATTTCCCAATCGCTGAAACATCTTTTCGTCTTTGTGTCCAACGTCGGCAACTTTTTCATAAATCGAAATAGCATCTATGTAAGCATATTGATTATACTCTTTATCGGCTTTATCTAAAACTCTTTTTTGCGCCATTCCATTAAAACAAACAGAAGCCAAAAAAGTAGTATAAAGTAATTTTTTCATTTTCATATGTTGATATTTATTATCCTTTATCGGTCATATGCAATTCGCACAACTTCATTGGTACTAATGACCAATTTTTAATCTATGCTCATTTCATAATTAGAAAAATCTTGGTGAAGTTATTTTGCTATACTTGTTTAAGAATTCAAAACGCAGGAATATTTCATGCGATCCTGAATTATAGTTTACCAATTTGGTTGTTTCGCGATCATACGCATACCCTAAATACAAACGGTCTGTGATCTGAAATCCTGCTAAGGCACTAACCGAAGCACTCCATCTGTAGGCGAGACCAATAACAAATTTTTCGTTAAACATAAAGTTGGCCGATGCATCGACTTGCAGTGGCGATCCTTCGACCATTTTGGTCAGGATAGCGGGTTTGAATTTTATTCTTTCGTATCGATCTAAATCGAACACATAACCTGCAATTAAATAATAGTTAATTTGATCTTTATATATGGCTGTTTCATTGTCATTGTAACGATTGGTTTCGATAAAATTGGGAACTGACAATCCCACATAAGCCTTGTCGGTATGCCAATAAATTCCGGCTCCTACATTTGGCGAAAATTTATTGTCTAAATTCTGAAACTGGTCATCACCCTGATCTTCGGGTGTTAATTTATTAGGGTCTAAGTTGAATAAATTGGCAGATCCTTTTATACCAAAAGAGAGTTTAGCGGTTGCTGATGTTGGTATTGAATACGAAAAATCGGCTGATAAATTGTTCTCGTTTGTGGGGCCAATTTTATCATTTACTAATGAAACTCCAAGCCCCACGCTTTTGCTTAAGGGGGTATTTACAGAAAAACTGCTCGTTTCCGGTGCTCCGTCTAATCCTATCCATTGTGTGCGGTACAATCCAAAAACGCTCAGAACTCCTCTGGAGCCGGCATAGGCAGGATTTACACTAATGGTATTATACATGTATTGTGTAAATTGCGCATCCTGCTGTGAAAAACCTCCAACTGAATACAACAATACAACTAAAACTAATTTTTTCATTTATTTCATTTTTAAATAATGGCTTAGTCAATTGACTAAGCCATTTCATTTATAACCTATTACTTAGTCAGGTATAAATAACCTGCTTCTTGTTGAGCGTTAGATTGTTTGTCTTTATATCTGATGATATAATAGTACGTTCCTTCCGGTAATCCGTTTGAGTCTTTTACAGTAACACGTCCTTCTGAAATTCCTCTAAAAGCAATGTCGTTATTATTGTAATGATCTCTTTCGAATACTAAAACTCCCCAACGGTTAAAGATTTGCACCGTATTATCAGGATAACATTCTAAGCCTTGTATATAAAATCTTTCGTTCTTTTGATCGCCATTTATAGAAAGGGCATTAAAGATTTTGATCACACAGCCGTCTAAGTTTATAACTGTTGGCTTTTCTCCGTCAAGATTACTGGAATCCGATTTATCTGAAACCACTATCCCGCTTTTTGTTGTTCCGGATACTGTTGCCTGATTGCTGATACTTCCTGCATTTACATCTGCCTGAGTTAAAGTATAGGTTCCCGTAATTGAAAAATCATCGCTCTGACCAACACTTAAATTAATTGGACCACCGTTCATTACAATTCCTATTAAAGGATCAGAAACCGACAGGTTCTCAAGATCAACATTCCCTGTATTGGTTATTACAAAACTGTAAGTTAATGACTCGCCTGCTTCGGCATATTCGTTGCCGTTAGAGTCATTTAATTTTACCGTTTTTATAATTGCCACTGCCGGAATTTCAACAAATATCTTAACGGTTGCAGTACTGCAATTATCAGGATTCGCTACTTCACATATTTGATAGTTTAATGTATGACTTCCTCCTTCTGTTCCCGGAGCCACATCAATCGTCCCATCAGAATTAAGTGTAATTCCTGTTGGAAGGTTTATACCTTTTACAACAACCTCTGAAGGTATAACCGCAACACCATTCAATTTATCGTTATCTAAAACATTGATTACTTGTAACGAACCGTTAATTCCGTCTGCAAGCGTTACATCATCCTCGTTACCTGCATGAATTCCGAATGTTGGTCTTGCATTACAACCAGATGTTGCTGCAGGATAATTGACTACTACAGATTTTGTAGGATTTAATGTAAACTGCATGGTTACAACAGGTCTTGTCAATTCAAATCCGTCATTTCCTTGTGTCCATTGCCCATTTGACAATACCCATCCCGGCCAGTCAGTTGGATTATTATTGCTGTCAACAGTTGCTCCCGGCCATAATACATCACCACTCAATGGCATATTAGTTTGAGCTGCTACAATATTGTTGGCACTATCAATCCAGTTTATTGTTAATAATCCCGTTGGCGTAAAATTATCTGCTACTACATTATAAGACACGTATGGTATATCTTTTGAACAATAACTATTTGCTGTTATTGTCATTGTTGGTGCAACAACCGAAACTGAAACAGTTGCTGAACTGCAATTACCCGGATTCGCTTTTTCACAAATCTCATAAACCAACAAATAATTTCCAGCCGGTGCGTTTGGCACTAATTCTGCTGTTCCGTCAGATTTTAATATCAATACTCCATTTGGATCTGGTGTCAATACCTTTAAATCAACATCTGAAGGTACAAGCGGATTATTGTTTAAAGTATCATTGTCAAATACATTCAGTACTGTTACTACCTTATCAATTCCTACAACTGAATTCATTGGATCTGAAATTGCCTCCAATATTGTTTTTTCAACTACAATGGTTATAACTGCAGGAGTAACATCAATTGCTCCATTATTATCTGTGGCTGTAAAAGTAAAAATATCATTTCCTGAAAATGCTCCGCTCGGATCATACGTAAGATTTCCTGCTTCTAAAGGTGTTAATACTTGATTTACAATTACTGGTGTACCAGCTAAAGCTAAAGTTCCATGAACAGGTAAACTTAAAACAGTATAGTTTACAATTGTACCGTCAGTATCTGTAGCTGTTAAAGCATTGATCGCTGTTGCCCCTGCTCTTGATGGAATACCTGTGTTAGTATCATCATGTGCTATTGGAGCATTGTTCGCAACAGGAATTATAATTGTTGCCGTTGATAAAGCTACAGCACCAAGATCATCAGTCGCTGTAAAAGTAAAAGTATCATTTCCTGTAAAAATTCCGCTTGGGTCATAAGTCAGTTTTCCTGCTTCTACCGTTGTCAAAACCTGATTTACAATTACAGGAACTCCCAATAATCTTAGAACTCCATGAACCGGCAAACTTAAAACGGTATAACTTGCAATTGTCCCGTCAATATCTGTTGCCGTTAAAGCATTAATTGGAGTTTCACCAGCTGTTGATAGAATTGGTGTATTGGTGTCATTATTTGCAACCGGCGCATCGTTTACCGGCGTAACTGTAATCAGTTCATTAGCTGTAGCTGTTTCGCCGTGACCATCACTGATAACATAAGGGAAACTGATGGCTCCATTATAATTTAAACCTGCTGTAAACGTAATAACATTCGTCGCAGAAATACTTACAGTTCCATTTGTAACTGAAATTGTCTGAACTCCGCCTGTTAAAGTTGTTCCGTTTATTGAGGTGATTGTTAAAGTATCGCCGTCAACATCTGAATCTAATGCTAATGGTGTTAACGTTACAGTTGCATCTTCGGCAACGGTATAATTATCGTTTACTGCCACAGGATTATCATTTACCGGGGTAACGGTAATAAGCTCGTTGGCTGAAGCCGTTCCGCCATGACCATCGCTGATAACATAAGGAATACTGATTGCCGTAGCCCCATTATAATTTAAACCTGCTGTAAACGTAATAACATTCGTCGCAGAAATACTTACAGTTCCATTTGTAACTGAAATTGTCTGAACTCCGCCTGTTAAAGTTGTTCCGTTTATTGAGGTGATTGTTAAAGTATCGCCGTCAACATCTGAATCTAATGCTAATGGTGTTAACGTTACGGTTGCATCTTCGGCAACGGTATAATTATCGTTTACTGCCACAGGATTATTGTTAACGCTAACTACACTTAATGTTGCAGTATTAGAAGAAAGTTGGGTACAAACATTTGAAGTACTTGTAACATCTACTCTATACTGATAATTATTATATGAAAATGGAACATTCGTTAAGGTTAACGAATTTGTTGTTGCATTTGAAAAAGCAGGAACTGTTCCGCCATCCGTTACAGTTGTCCAGGTGGTACCATCTGTACTTTGTTTCCAGGTATATACTATATGTGTTCCGGTAACAACAGAGTTAAAGGTAACATTCGTACCGGAATTTATAGTTTGGTTTCCGGGTGATGTAGTGATTGCAACACTATTTCGAACCAAATAATTTGGCTTGCTGGTACCTGTAGTATTCACAGGGGCACTATATGAAGCGGATGTTACTTTACCATCAGTGGCATTGGTTGCCGGAGGATTACCCGTACCATAATATCCGTTTGAATCCGGATCTGCCGTAGTGGTTCCATAAGCTTCTACAGCATCAGGACATCCATCGTTATCTGAATCTAAATCCAGCTGATTTATTATTCCGTCTAAATCTTCGTCATATCTATCGTCAATTCCGTCTGAATTTATATCTATAAATCCTGGCGCATCACTATCGATGTAGTTCACTTTTTTATCACCATCTGCATCTGCAAAAGGATCTGGCAAACTTCCTATTTCAACAGTATCTAAAATTCCATCATTATCATCATCCAAATCACAATCTACATTCAGACCATCATTGTCCTGATTTCCTTCATAATTAGGGTTTTCTATCGGGATATACAAAGAAACACTTCCTCCGATTGATCCATTTTGTGATCCGTTTCGTTGACCATCAAGATGTTGTCCGCCAATACCTCCGATCGAAGTTAATGTTACGTTTGCAGGCAAACTTGCTAACGAGTAGAGCAAGGCACCACCGCCACCGCCCCCTCCAGGACCGTGATAGGTGTTTGTATTCAAATCCTGTCCGTCACCTCCTTTTGCAGATACGGTCAGATTTCCAGTAAAAAGCGGTGTTTTTAAAACCACTGTTCCTCCGGCACCACCACCACCACCACCATCTGGTGCTCCACTAGGATTCACTGCTGAAGGCGAGAAACCATTGGCAATAATCGAATAACCGTTTCCAACAATTTCATTGGCAAAAATAATTACAATACCACCTCCATCTGCAGCTGTTGAGGGATTTCCTGTTGTTACATATCCGGATCCACCAGCACCACCAAGAAAAACTTTATCCTGAGCAAAATAAGATGTCAGACTTACACCACCTATACCACCGGCATTTAATCCATTAACATCACACCAGCGTTTACCTCCTTCACCTCCGGCACCAAAGTTGGATCCTCCACCTCCGCCTGAATCACCTGCAACACCAGAGCCTCCACCATTTGCACGGGGAGAACGCCCTCTGTTGGCATTTGTATTATCTATAACAATACCATCTCCTTTGGTAAAAGATGCTGTGTAAGCACTATTTTGTACATATTGTGTATTCGGATTAATAGTACAATCATTATTAGGCCCATTTGTTAGCATCTGAATTCCCTGATAGCCTTTTCCTGCAACATCTATATTGGCATTAAAAGTCAATCTGTCGGTCTGAATAGCCAGAACACCTCCTGTTCTGTCTGCATTGACCCAGTCTTTTGCTGTTAAAGTCCCATTAATATTAACTGTTCCTGTGTATTTTGGAACCCTCACAACCTGAACAAAACCAGCGATTGTGTAACTTTTAATCAAAGGATATACAGGTGTTATTACATTACCTGCAATGCTTTTAATTTCAAAAAATTCATAATTACCAGTATTGTTAATTGCTGTTATGTTTCCGCCTGAAGTAGTATTAGTTACATTGATATTCGCTCCTTTCATCTGAATTATCAATGCTTTGTCTCCAACCGAAAGCCCTGAGGCATTACTAACTGTAATGGTATTATTACAACTTAAATCACAAGGAGCACAAACCGGCTGATTGATTGCCGTAACCGAAAAGTAACTGTTTACTATTCCTGAAATGTTGGTTTGTGAAAAACCGCTTAAACTAAACAGCAAGAAGAGACTGACCAGAAGCCATTTCCGGGTCCCCTCCTTATTTAGCACTAAAAACTTAAAATAAGTAAAATTGATCATATAATAATTGTTTAAAAAATTCAAAAATAACCGAAGACAAAAAGTGTTGTCTCCGGTGATACTAAAATCAAATTATATTTATCTGAACACTTTTACGAAATATGCCGGCTTTATAAATAATTTCAAAAAAATCATGTGTGCTTTAATTTTCGGAAAACCAGCCGAAAATCAAAGTGTGGTATTTTTACAAAAAAATATTTTTGATTTTAGTGGCACAAAAAAACAAAATCAGCCTCATAACAATCTGTTTGTGATTTTAAACATTGTCCAAAAACGAAGATTTTGGAAAACAAAAAACACACAAGATTATTAAACGCTTAAAATCAACACTTTACTCTTAAGAAGAAAGGTCTGAATAAATTAACATCAGGATTGGTTTTAAAATTGTATTTCTTAGTTTTGTAAAACTAAAGCGAATCTTACCCCCGATATTTTTTTAAAATGAGTCCTTATATATCTGCACTTACTGTTTTTCTGGCTCTTTTGATGGCCTATCACAATTGGAACATTAACAGGAATACTATTTTTTTATCGGGATTTATATACGTCTTTTCGTCGTATTCGCTGGTACATTATATCGTAATATTTAAACAAAGTGTGTTTTGGACAGCTGTACTTTACAATAATACAGCCCCAATGGGCTTTTTACTTGGTCCGTTATTTTATTTTTATGTAAGAGGTACATTGTTTGATAATCGTAAGTTCTCTAAAAAAGATCTCATCCATCTAATTCCAGCTTTTATCAATCTGATAAGTATTACTCCTTATTTATTAACTCCTTTTTCATATAAACTGGCACTAGCAGAAAGAATTTTTAAAGACACTATGCTTGCCAAAACTTTTACCGTGGGACTTTACCCAAATATTGTAAACATTATTGCAAGGCCAACACTGCTGGCTCTTTATACTATAGCTGTAATAGTGATGCTGTGCCAGTTTTGGGCGAATATGAAAACAAATGACTATATACCCAAAAAACAATCACGCAAAATACTGATCTGGCTCTTTAGTTTTGTTTTTACAGTAATTATTACGTCAGTAAGTTTTGCTGTACTCTCTTATCTTTTCTTAAGAGAACACAATCCCGATATGGCTAATTTTAAAACTAGTTTACTCATGAATATCGTAGGATTTTGCCTGTTGATGGTTCCGGTGAGTTTGCTTATTTTTCCTGAAATTCTCTATGGAATTCCGCAAGCGACAAACAATAAAAAAAATGATTTTGTATCACTAAAAACCAATAAAAAAAGAGAAGACAAAAGTATCCTGAAAAATGATATTGTAAACAACTCAATAATTATTTCTGAAAAAGAAGAGAAGAATGAAGTTCAGACCGATTTTCAGGAAAAAGATATTGAACCCAGGTTTATTGAATTATCACAATCTATTCTGGATTATATTAAGGAGAGTGAAATCTATTTGAACCCTAATTTTTCGATGGAAGAACTCTCCCGCTCTATGAATGTTCCCAAACACCATCTTTATTATTGTTTCAATACCATCTTAAACATTAAGTTAACAAAAATACGTGCCGAATTAAGAATCGAGCATGCAAAAAAACTTCTGGAACAAGGTCTTTCAGATTCGTTGACCCTGGATGCAATTGTTAACAAAGCCGGATTTTCATCCCGTTCCTCTTTTCAAAGTGTCTTTAAAGATGAAGTAGGCTGTACGCCTGGCGAATATTTAAAAATGAAATCGGAAATAGTTTCTTGAAAATAACTATTTTTAAAAATACTTCAATTTGATTTTTACAGAATCTACTCAAAGTTAATTTAAGAGGTTTTGTTTCAAAAAGATCCATTTCATAGCAGGACGTTCGCTTAAAAAAATAGCCCCTAATTCACTAATTAAAGCTAATTTTATCAAAATCAAATCCCACCAATTTTCATCTGTTATTTATAATTCGTGCAATCAAAAACAACTTATAATTTGTGCTTATTAGTGTAATTGCTTCGCCTATTCGCTTCGCTCAGGTTGTGGCTAAAAATTTAAAAGCGATTGCCCTGATTTCATAGCTTATTTGTCTATGAAATATCTATTCATTTCTTACAAAACGCTATACATTAAAGAAAAAATTAATATAGTTTTGCCCGCAAAAGAACAGTAAGGTTTATTGCTACAAACAAATCTACTAACTACATGATTATCATTTTATTAAATTCCTAAATCGAATTAATTACAATTATCTAAATGAAAAAAATTATTCTATTTTTAACTTTATCCGTACAATATACTTATACACAAAACAAAATTGAAACAGACAGTACAAAAAACAGTACACTTGAGGAGGTTATTGTAACAGCTAACAAAGTAGAACAAAAAAACATAGAGGTTCCTATTGCTGTCACTTCTATTTCGGCAAAAGCAATCGCAGATTCCAGATTAGTAAGTTACTCTGATTTAACAGCAAGAGTGCCTAATTATTTATATCAAGGTTCAAATGTTGGTTTTCAATCTATACATTCTATCAGAGGAATTCAGGTCTTTAGTTATAATCCGGCAGTATCTACTTATGTTGATGATGTGAATTCACTGGATATTATGGCAGGTGGATTTGAGCTTACCGATATTGATCGTATTGAGATTTTACGTGGCCCGCAAAGTACCCTTTTTGGACGCAACGCTATGGGTGGTGTTGTCAATATTTATACTAAGAAACCCACCAATAAAACGACCAGATTTATAGAACTAGAAAGAGGTAATTTTGCTTTACAGCGCTATTCGGCTGGTATCAAAACTCCATTAATAAAAGACAAACTATTTTTTGGTTTAAATGGTTTATTTCTGAAAAAAGATGGTTTTATGAAAGATGACATCACAGGAACTCGGTCAACCGATACCAGTTTAAACGGAAAAACCATTGGTGATGAAGAAAATACATATGGAAATGTTTTTTTGAAATGGCTGATTAATCATAAACTGAGTTTTGTCGGTAATGTCAAACATCAAAGAGATTTTTCAAACGCCTCTGGTTATTTGGTTTCGCAAAATTCTGAGGAAATTGCATTAGAAACTCCAACAGTTATCAACCTCGCCAGAATAGGAACTCATGAAAGAAAAATGACTAATTATTCCCTAACAGGAAAGTATCAAGCCGAAAACTTTGAGCTAACTTCTATTACCGCTTTCCAGGAAATTTCTTTTTTGTTTAAAAATATGGATTTCCCTGGTTTTTATGAATCCTTCTACAGAAGTACTACAGGAGAAAAACTACCTACACAAAATGTATGGAGTCAAGAGATTCGAATTAATTCTTCTAACAAAAGTAACAAGTTTCAATACATTGCGGGATTATATGGTTTTAAGCAAATTAGCTATGATCCAACTAATAATTTAGCCTATGAATTAGCACCAAACAGATATGTAATTTATAGAAATAAAAGAAATAACGGCGGATATGCAGTTTTTGGAGAAGTCAGCTATAGATTTTTAGATAAGCTAAAAGCAGTCGCAGGAGCAAGATACGATATTGAAGAACGAGAATCTGTTTTTAATGGTTTTGGAGATGCCGTTTACGTGAATGGGGTGTTCACACAAATCAAGCCTGATGTAACAAAATCAGTAACCTATAATGCATTTTCTCCTAAAATCTCCTTAATTTTTAATGTTGATAAAAAATCAAATGTTTATACCACTTTTACCCGTGGTTTTAGAGCTGGGGGAATAAGCTCTCAAATTGTTCCGGCAGGAGTTCGTCAAGATTATGACCCTGAATATTCAGATAATTTTGAACTAGGTTACAAAACCAATTTTTGGGGCAACAGAGTAAACTTCAATGCAGCTGCATTTATGATTAACTGGCAGGATTTACAATTCTCAAATTTAGTTGCACCAGCTACTTATTCTATGGAAAATGTAGGCGATGCTTACTCAAAAGGTATTGAGTTGGAAGCTAATATTATTCCGCTAAAAGGTCTTCAATTGGATTTTGCCTTTGCAATAAATGATGCTGAGTACAAAGATTTTGATCTAAAAATAATAGATTTTGCCTCAAAATCAGTAATTATAACACCAATAGGAGGCAATAAATTATCTAATGCTCCAAAAACAACATTATATACCGCAGCTCAATATTCAATCGAAACTTCCGATAAAGTAAATTTACTATTTCGAGTTGAATTCAGAAACGTTGGAGGATATTACACGGATATTCAAAACAGTCTTTACCAACCCACTTATCAGGTCGTAAACACAAGATATGGACTAACGTATAAAAACTATGGCGTATTTTTATGGACTAAAAATTTAACCAATGAGCGCTATTTGCTATACGGGAGCAGTGACACCAGCTTAAGAAGGTCTTCTGTAGCTGCAATGCCGAGTCAGATAGGAGTAACATTATCTGTTAGATTGTAATCTTAATTCAAATATTTAGTTATTATCCAGCAATCAACTCAGATATGCTTGAACATTCTGATGTAGATCTACTTTAGTAAATGTATATAGGAAATCAAGTATCTACTTTGCCTCTGTCTGATACACTTGTCACGATACCAGTTTTTTAAACAATAGAAAACCTCTGTATTCTTCTTTAGAATATAAAAAACCTAAAGGAATTGAAGTAGAATTTTATAAAATTAAAAGTGTAATATAAATTTGTAAAAATTCACATACTTTTACTGTAAGTCCAATTTAGTAATTCTCATTTCAGGTGTACTGTCAGAGTTGACCAAAAAAAGCGGAAAAATATAATTAAAAAACAATTTTGAAAGCAATTCAC
>LMAJ01000053.1 GCA_001507425.1 Flavobacteriaceae bacterium CRH | reverse complement strand
ATCGTTCACAATGCTCTTCGGATAGAATTAAAGGGAGAATCAATGAGAAAAAAGAAAATAGAAAAACAACCAATAGAGTAAAATAATTTTATACTTTTAAACTACTTTTTAGACACCTTTTTGAGTTCATTTATACTGCTCACTTTTATCCAGAATTAGGTGCTCACTTTTATCCAGAATTAGGTGCTCACTTTATCCAGAATACCCAAGCCCTTCACAAGATTTTTACATAGAAACATTAACAGCAGCAGGTGTTCCAGCTGAATATGTTGGAATGTTTTCAGGTTTTGCTGAGGCCATTAAGCAGGGAGAATTTTCAGCTGAAAAGACAGATTTAGAAATTCTTTTAGGCAGAAAACCAGTGACAGCCAAAGCGTTTTTAAAACATGTTTACGCTTCAAAATAACATTTTTTAAATAAAAAATTTATATAGCGAACAGTTTTAGAATTGTTCGCTATAAATTAAATAACAAACTTAATGAATGTTTTAAAAAATTTGGCATACTATTTCATATCAAAAAATATAATAGAAATGACACCTCTTCTATCATAATTAAATAAGGCTTTTTGTGAAATTTTATATAAAAAAGTATCGAAATATTTTTTTAGCTCCTTCAATTTTGCCACAAAATTTTAAGTTAATTGTTCTACTTCAACTAAATTATTCAATAACTTTTTACTTCAATCCCCAACAGGACATCTAAACCAAATTTACAAAGCCAATGGAAGACAGATAACTACATATAATAAGCCAATTTCTTCAAATCATCCAAAAAAAATGTTGAAATTTGTCCCGTCGGGGTCACTACAGCCAAATGGCGCCAATTCAAGACAATTGATGCCATTTTTTAATTTAAAAACTATAAATCACTAGATTAGCTGTTTTTTTTGTTTCCCTATTCTTTAGAGACCTAAAATTTAGAAATATTTATAAAAAATACATATTCAAATAAAAAATAAGAGAAATTTAAAGTGCTAGAACTTAACAGGATTCGAACACCAAGTACAGTATTCCACTCCTATTTATATTGCATGTACATTTTAAGTTAAAAAATAGTCATCGGAGGATTAACATTTATTATAAAGAAGCTTTTTCTTTAATCTAAGTAGCGGGAAGAATTCAAATGTCTAACCAATTTACTGAAGACTGTTATTTCTAATTAAATCTTAACTTTAATGTAAATACAATTCATCCGCATTGTTTAATAATTTATTGTAAAGACCTGACAATTTATTTTTTGCGTAATTTTTGCATCTCTAACATTAGTTTTTTAGTTTCACTTTTTATAGCAGTTATCGTTTTTGAAGGAATTTTAACAGGCATGCTTAATATAGAGTTGCCCCAATATATAGCTTTTTTATATTGCTTAGTTTCACAATAAAATTTAAACAAAGATGATCTATTAGCAAAAAGTTTAGGGTTAATAAAAACTGCTTTTTTATATTGGTTCTCTGCATCTAAAAACATACCTTTTTGTTCAAATAAATTTCCCATGAGCAACGCACTTTTGTCATTATTCAAATATTCTGATGATCTATGAAGAATAATTAATGCAGAATCTATTTTATTGACTTTGGCTAATTCATCTGCGTAATTAAATAAAATATCTCTGTCCTGCACTGAATTATTAGAAATTTTGTGATAGGATTGAATTGCTTTTTTTCTAAATCCGCTGTTTGAATATTTAATGGCTTCATTTAGTTCAATATAGAATTTAAAAGATGCCTGCCCAAAAAATAAAAGACAAATTGCAGCTAATAATAGTGATGTTCTAGAAAAGATAATCTGCCTTTTTTGTAAAAATCTGGAATATTTAGATGAGTATTTTAATCTGTCAGCATGGATAATTATTGCAGTGCAAAACAAAAAATGCAACAGAATACCCATAATTTGAAAAGAATAAGAAAAGAATGAACTTATTATAATGCAGATAACGCTCAGATAGGAACCATATAAAAGTTGATTTTCACTAAAAAAGCTAGAATTCCGTCTAAATAAAAATAAGAATTTTATTAAGAGAAAAATTAAAATAATAATGCCGGCTAATCCAGTTTCAATTATAAGCTGCAAAGGGTCATTAAACATATAGTAGGTATTGCTGGCTAACAAGGCTTCCTTACTATCTATTGATTCTGTAGAAAAGTACTGAGCTTGAAGTTCATTGTATTTTACACTAAATTTCCCATAGCCTATTCCTGTAATAAACTGCTTTGGCTCAAGTTGTGTAATGATCACTTTGTAAATAAATAAACGACCGCTAGATGAATTACTTTTAATATTAAGTAATAGAAATAATAGCAAAAAACAGAATAATATTCCTTTAAAATAGCCAGCTTTTGATTTCAGATTACCATAGTGAAAAATGCAGAGACCAATGGAAAATGCCAGGATACCTCCTCTTCCTTCTGTATAAAAAAGAAGGGAGTAACATATAAGAAAATAACAAGCAAGGAGCTTTTCAGCTCGGTTTTTGTTTTCTATTACACTATCATTGATCTTTTTAATATGAGGAGTAATAAACAATAACTGCGCAGCTATCAGAATGGAAAAAACACTCTTATTTGGCCAGAAATTTAAAAAGTTATATTTTTTTGACAATGCAAAAAGCAGGATTTCGATTCCTATTAAAATAATAATTATGCTGATTATTGGAATGGGTTTATTTGAATTTTCATTATCAAATAAAAAACCTTTAATTATTTTGTAAAACAGGAATAACCCCATAAGGAAAATAAATGGGTTTAGTTCTAAATTCCATTTAAAATAAAATTGTAACAGGATTAAAAAAACAAACGAATGAATTATCAAGTTTGTTAAAAAAGCTGAGGCAATTAATTTTCCTCTGTTAAGAAAGAACAAGCCAATGACTCCAACTGAAAAGAGGAAAAAGGGTTTCATAAACATCCTGCAATCTCCCCAGAAATGGAGTAAAGGCAGGGAGATTAAAAAGACAAAAAATAAGCATTTGAGTTTTAATGACAGCGATTCTTTTTTCATTTGAGAAAGTAAAATAAAGAAATCAGTTCAGTTTCCTTTAGTAAATGAGCCAAAAAATAAATAAGATTTCTGGTGAATTCTTTACTTTTAAATAACTAATGTAATCAGGCATTACTTTTATAGCATTACAGCTTTTTTAGGCTTCTATTTTTAAAGGGCCAGATATAACCAGTCAGCTTCATGCTTTAGATAGTCTACTGTTGTTTGTTTTCTCTAAGGCATAAACCTTAAAATATGTTGAAAAATCAATTATTAAGTTTTTAATCACATTTGAAACAGCAGCAATAACTAATTTTCCAGAAGAAGTTTAATTAATTATAGAAAAGCAGTTTCAAAAAAAACTGAAACTGCTTTTTATTATCATTAATAGAATATATCAAGCTGATAAGATTTATTAAGTACAAACCATTTTCCATTTTCTTTTTTCATGATTATTAAATAGTTGTCTGTTAAACCATTAATTGATTCGGTGGAACCCTGGCCAACTTTAAAAACCAAGTACTTTTTACCGCTGTAATATATAGGTTCAGAAAAAGAAAAAATATTAATCTTTGGAAGATGTTGTTCTGAGTGCTTGACAATAAATTCTATAAGTGAATGACCTGATAAGAACTCGATATGCTTATAATTAAAATAATCAAAGCTCCACAAATTATCTGTCTCAACTTTATGATAATACTCATTTTTCATTTTTGCCCAATCCTTTTCATTATAGAGAGGCGGTTTAATTTCTTCTCTTACATCTCTTGTCCATTCATTGGTTAGAGAATCTTTATATGTTTTACCTTTAAAGATATCAATTACGTGATCTGTACTGGTTTTCTCTTTAATGATAAATATCTTTTGATTATAATCAGCAATGATTGTATGCAAAAAATCATTTATGGCTTGTTTTTTATCTTGCGCAAAGGATAAATTACTAATAAAAAAAACAATACATATTAGGTGTAAAAACTTTTTCATTTTTTCATTTTTTTAGTTGCAGGGTTTTCCGACTGGTTTTTGTTCATTTGGAGTTCCTTGTTCAATTATACGCCCAACAGACTCTGAAGCATATCGGTTTTTAATTCTGATATCATCCGTACCTCCACGTGTAAATTTCTCATAAAATACGGGAGCATCTCTTAAACCTCCCCAGGCCAAATCTGTATATACCTGATTTGGTAGTCCTCCATCAGGAACTGCAATTCCTGTATTATATTCTTGTAATGCTGAGGCTATTGAATAAACATATTGATTTGCCATTTCTAGATGATGAGCATTTGTTGCTGTCGTTTGCGAAGGCGGATATTTCTTATCACAATATGCTTGGAATAATGATGGGAAATTACTTAGATTATAACCTCCTGTAGGAAGTCCTTTGGCTCTAAATTCATCAACGATGCTCATAAAATACACATGAACTACCTCGTGTAATATATTACTGGCTCTAAATAGAGCTGTTGCACTGGTGTAATCCTGACTTATCGTCGTTGTATAATTAAATGGAGTAGAACTTTCTGATTGAGCTGGGACACCACCAGCATATCCTGATTTTACAGTATAATTATATTTCTTACTTGCTCCCAATTGCGCTAGTATTTTAGCAATATCGGCATTCGTGGCAGCTTTTAATTTGGTAAAAACAGCTTTTGGACAAGGATCCAGGTTAGCGTCATAAATAATAGTTTCTATAGAAATTGCAATAGAAATTGGAGTTTCGCCAGTGCTACCATCACTTCCGCCACCGCCAGTTCCATACGGATTATAAGTAGGACTCGTGGAGGAGTAATACGGTTGTGAAGGTAAATAAACGTATGTTATAGGTGCATGATAATTATTATCTATAACAACGTCCTCTAAATTTTGCTCGTCGCCTAAACCACTAGTTTTCGAAGTCGCATAGTTATTCATCCTAACACTGTTCATTGGATTACCTTTAAAATCGAATGTGTCATATTTTAAAAGTACATGTTTTATTTTTCCACTTTCCACTTTATGATACGATATGATTTCATCATCCCATTTTTTTGTAATTAATAATCCAGTAAAATCATCGTTACTTTTACCAATCATAACTTCACTAATATCATATCCTTTTGACAGGAGGTATTCATAGTCCGGAACATAATATAATTTTCGTACAAGCATTTTATTTCTACTTGTTTTAATAATGACCAATCTAGAAACTGTACCTTCCAAAATTTTCTTTGTGTTGATATTTGAATTTGATTTATTTTGAGGGACGGTAATCGTTGCGCTGTTTTCTATCAGCGGAAATTCAAAAATTTCAAGACTGTCCTTTTTCTGATACATAGCATTACTCCAATCAGTAATTTTGTTTTTACTATCAGAATTTCTATTCCATTCCTCTGATTTTTTAAAAGTGGTATTGAACCAATCTTCTGCATCGACTTGAGTTAAAGCATCACTTTTTATTTCATCTGAGTCTTTATTGCATGCCAAAATGCATGCCAATATAAAAAGGATAATAAATGTAGTAATTTTTTTCATTTTTTTAAGTTAAATCTAAAATATGTCTACTCTCTCGATTTTCGACTTCCTCGTCAATTATTTTTCTAGTATATCTTTCTTTTATGAATTACCACCATACCTGTTTTTTGTTTTCGTAAGTGAAAATGTTGCTTCTTTCATCTTTGGAAATGTTCTTTAATAAGTATACAGCATTTTTAGGTATGCTGTTAAATACAATAGAATCATACTGGGCTTTTTTCATGCCTAGACTCTTCCATCCATTAATTCCCATACAGAAAAGGATATATTGATCTCCTATAGATAAGCTTCCCTTATCATTTTCAGATGTCGGCTGTAATTGTAAAATCATGGTTTGAGTTGTATTGAAATCTGGCTTCAATATTTCCTTGAGAGCTCCATTCTTTTTTACTAGAATCGGATAGTTTGCTTGTTTTATCGTCGAAGGGAAATAATAAACTGGAAAATAAACTATAGAATCGCCCATGTTTTTAAATTCAGCTTTCCCATTTTCTATCTTTGCCCAATCCAGAAAACGGAAGTGATTTTTATAATCACATAAGTATAAAATATGTTTGTTTTTTACGGAAGGATTTATTGGTTTCACTTTAATATTTGTTCCTTTGAAATATTCGCTTGATACATCTATAAGATTTGGGTTATTAAGCCGGGGAGGAATTTCTTCTTTCCCGCAGACAAAGGGGAGACTTTGCTGGTTAATTGAGAAAGTCTGGCGATGAATTTTGGCCAGCCGTTTCCATTTTTTAAGAAATTTGAGATGTCCGTCAGGACTGCCTTCCGCAGGAGCAAAGGATATAGGGCCGTTAGGTGTAATGACGACGTTCCACTGGTGGTCGACCATTTGATCTATAGCCGCTGGTATTCCCATACTTCGCATCGCAAGCAGCCCCATGTTACTGAAATTCTGACAGTTGCCAAAATTCATATTAATTAAGGTTGACGGCTTAATTCCTAATATAGGGGATGAATTGGCATTGAGTTTTACATGTAATTTCTTCAATTCATTATTTAATTTTCTGCATGCCTCAATTGTGCTAAAAGTATCAAATTCAGTTTTACTAAAACAGCTTGAATATCTTTTCCTATAAATTATTCTCCATGGCTCTAACTGTTCATTATGAATTCGATAAGGTAATAAGTACTCACAAAACTCAGAGAAAGAAAGATGTTTTGCCCAAGGTTTTTGCCAGCTTTCAAAAGCTTCATCAATGTTTTTGATCAAATAGTCTGATTTAATATATTTCTTGTCTGGAAATCTTTGATAATCTAAATTTGATAACTTTCGTACATAATTTTTGTACATGCTGTCTAATTGAGCAAAATCTTTTTCTTTTCTAAAAAGTGAATCTAGAAAAGTATAATAATCTTCGAGTTCTTTAGAATCCTCCGTATAGCGATTGTCCATATTTTCTATTAAAAACCATGCAGCCTTTAGTTTTAAAGTGTCCTCTCCCGAATGACTATAGTGGTCGATCGTTTTTTTTAGTTCAGCGGGAAGTTTTTGCTCTGAAGAATTACAAGCATTGATTCCATTTAAAATTACTAGTAGAAAAAGAATTCCGAAGTAAAACTTAATATTTCTCAAAAGTATAGATAATTACTTGTTATTATTTGGTTTTCAAACGTACAAATTTATTTACAAAATTAATCTATTAGATATATTAAAAATTTTAATAAAATAAGATTTTTATTGCAAAATATTTTTTGCATGCATTATTATATGATTAATGTATTATTTATGATAAAAAAATACATTTAGTATATTATGAGCGGGTTATGGAATAGAAAACCAGTCATAATGAGTGATATTTTAGCCAAGAAGGGTCTTGCAGCGTAGAAAGGAAAAAGCAGAAAAGGATAAGGTATAACTTCTGTCTTAAAATTAAAATCATAAAAAATTAACCACGAAAACATGGAAGAGAAAAATAATATAAAGTGAGCAAGAAGGACATTAGGCAGATAAACCCGATTATAAGATGAATAGTCGAATTGATACTTTAACTTCAAAAAATGCTAAGGCCGTTTTTAAAGATAGTTCAACAGTTTAAACTTTGTGGCAAAATCATGGCGCATAGCATCATGAAAAAATTTAAAATCCAGTGAACTAAGAATCTAATATTTAGGTTCTAAATTGTATTAACAAAACTTCCTGGGTACGCCTGCCTATAGTTACCTCTTTTTTAAGGCGGGCATGAATTCCCATTGTCTTTGAACTCAAAACAAGGGGTTGTGTATGATATTGTTTAATAATTTATATTACATGATGACACATAACCATTTACTTTCCATCATATTTCCCTCAATGAATAATAGTCTATATACTTTAAAACAATGCAATAAAAAAGGAAAAAAAGCCATGCAAAAGCTTGAAATACATTAATAATACTTCTGTAGGAAAATTTTCAGAAGGAAGATAGTAGTTAATGATAAATTGACTTTTTATCAATTGACTTAGATGTTTAATTTGTTTTTCCAAATTTAAGCGACGGTTATATATGTTTATGAATGTAATCCATCTTTAAAATCAAATTGAATTTATTAATTTAGTTTTCAGGTAATTAACAAGCACAAAACATCCAGACTTATGGCAGGAAAGTACAAAAAATATGACCGCATTTTTAAAGAGAATGTAGTAATGTTGAGTTATAAAAAAAATAGTATCAAAGAATTTGCAGATGAACAAGGAATCTATCCTCACTACATTACAAAGTGGCGCAAGGAGTATGCGAAATTTGGAAATGGGAGTTTTTGCGGATTGGGTCATGCAAGAGTACATCCCGACAATAGAAAAATTTTTGAACTTGAAAAAACATCAAGAGAATCAGAACTTAGATTTGAAATTTTAAAAAATGCATCTCCTCATCTTAATCAAGGAAAATTGATAATTTATCAGTTCATAAAAAAAAATGAAAAAAAGTATTCAATAGCGCAAATGTGCAGAGTGTTAGGTATCGGCAACGGCAGATATATTAGGTGGAAATACAATGGTATTTCAGAAAAACAACGACAGATAGCTTTATT
>LMAJ01000052.1 GCA_001507425.1 Flavobacteriaceae bacterium CRH | reverse complement strand
TTTTGTTTTAAAAACAAGTAAGATATTCTTTATAAACACTACTTTTTGAGGTGGTCACTTTGAACCGGAATCAACTGATCTTTTTTACAAGAATAGGGTGGTCACTTTAAACCGGAATCAATTGCTCTCTTTTACCGGAATGGGATGCTCACTTTTACCAGAATTTGCAGCTTATGACGGCAATAAAAAAGAAAAACTTAAATCCTACATAGAGGATTTACAGAACGGCGGATGCATAAGCGGAATGATATCCGAATTTATTTACCATGCGGACTGTAAAAAATTTTACATCAAGCATTTGGAGGATTTGGAAAACATCAAAGAAGAACTCGAAGACTCTCTTGGCGAGCCTGTAAAAAACCGTCACCGCCTGCCTCACTACACATTTTTGTGTTGGTTATGTTTTGAAGAATACTGCTTTGACATCTACAGAAGCACTTTTGAGTAACATCTTTTTAATCCTAATCTTTTTAGTTATGAATGCTTCTGAAAAATTTAAATCCGTCATAGAGAATTATCTGACCCAGACCGCTCTGAATGATTCTGCCTTTGCTCCAATGTTTGCCAAAACCACAAAAAATATAGAGGATTGTTTAAAATACATAATGAGCGAAGTCAAAAAAACAGGATTCTGCGCCTTTGATAGAGATAAAAAAATATCAGGTCGAATTATTAAGAGACAATATAACTCATGTATATTCGGCTCCTGATGAATTAGAACAATTTATCTATAGCAGATTAGGAAAAAATAAATAAGTCAAAAAATAAATACTTCTAATTAAAAAAAAAAAATCTGTTCGATTACAATGCGGAAAAACAATATAAGTACTGAGCATTCTAGTAATGTGGCCCCAAGTGATCATCATCTAACTCAGCACCGTAACCTCCCTCTCTAATTGCTTTTTCAAGCATAGAATTCTCTTGTATTTTATGCAATGCATGATTTAATCCAGAAACAACAAGACCTGTTACAGCACCCTGCCAAAAATTACCTCCAGTAAGAACTGCTCCTGCTCCACCACTAACAGTGCCAAAAGCAATCATTCCTAGTACCACAAGGATAAAATAAGCGAATAGAGGCGGAGAACTAACGCCTTTATTTTAATCAGACCCAATAAAATAAATACCCACAACTTTTAAAATTATAGAAGGTGTCGAGTTGCTCTCACATAATAACTTTAAAAAATATTAAATTTTCGAATAAAACCTAAAAATTGAACTTAAAAAACTATCTCAAAATTAGTTTAAATCCTGTTCGATTACTGGGTCGGAGCATAACATTGTATTCATTTCGCTTTCTAATAAAGAAATTATACTTTCTTCAAGCTCAGGCAGATGCCAATCACTTACGTCTTTACAAACCGATCTATAAAATGAAATATTTTTTAAAAGCGTTGAACAGGCTTCCTCTCTGTTCAAAGTAAACATTAAACCATTCTCTATTTGTGTAAAGTATTCATTACCCCAGTGCTTAATGTTTTTTCCTCTAAAAATTGCAGATGCATTATTAGTGGGTAATTGTTCTCTCCAGATTAAAACTTCTATAATTATCCGTTTTAAACTATTATCTGCCACCAATACAGCATAAAGCATATCATCTTTTTTTATCCTAATGTAAATCTTATAACAATATTGCCAAAATCCATGGTAATTAGCCTTAAAAGCTTCCTCATTAAATTCATAAGGTGCTAGCCTATAGTTTTTAGCTATTTCATTAATTACTGGATAAAATTTATTATGACTATAAGGGATTTTATATCCTGAAGACAAGTAGTGGGAAAGTAATGCAATATAATTATCTGTTCGCCCAGCTTTTTTTAGCAAAAAATTGAAAACTTTAAGCTTTTTTAATTGAATATATCTTCTTAATAACAGAAGTAATTTCTTATCTAATATCGCAAAATCAATACAAAAAAAGTCCTCGAACATCACTCGTGTACATATCAAATTATCAGCGTTTTGAACATGAACAGATAAGACTGGACTGGGAAAACTAGATAGCCATTCCGTATTATTTTGATCGTTATATTTTTTAACATCATTGGTGAAAATAAAAAGGTCTAAATCTGATAATAAAGGGGCTGAAGATTTTTGACGATCTAAATGGAAAAGTGAACCATAAGTAACTATAGAGCATATATCTCTATTCGACTCACCAAAATTTTTTAAAATTTGATCTAAATTATCCATTTAATAGCATTATTGAAGTTATATAATATTAAAAGCTTTCAGAGAATTATATTTTTTCTGACAACTTTTTATTTTTTAAAGGTAAGTAAAAAATATTATTCTTACAAAAATATTAGTCCTTAGGGATTCAAAATTTTATAAAACCTGTTTCTTATTCTTACTACGCATTTTCGTTTTACAACCAAACACTAAAATTGTATGCAATCATATTTTAGTCTTCTTTTCATTGAACTTAATTTTTTTTTAAAATTTAAAGTGTTCAACAGCATAGACTATAAAATTTGAATGGTTGTTTTTTATCTTTTGATTGAAGGTGCTGTTATACAAAAGTCAGCTAGTTGTAAGATCTGATTGATTAAGAATTCAAATAATTACAGGTTTTTCATGTTATTTACTTATTGACTTAATGCTACACTATCAAACTATAAATACAGCATTAAATTATTGTAAAACTGTATGGCATAAAAATCCGCATAACAAGTTTTTTTTTATTTTTTTTTCTTACAAAAAATCAAATTTAAAAAATTTACACTAGCCAAAACTATTGTTTATGAAATCCAATTTTATTTACTTGCTTCACTTTAAAAAAAATTCATTTTCTTTTAGAAGTTACTGCTCATCAGTGCCTTTAAATTTTCTTTTTTTGTTCTCATAATCCACAGTAAATTTATTACTCCTATATTGTTAAAATATATCTTTATCATTTCATTTCTTTTTTTTTTGTTCAGTAATTGCAATTGATCCATCATATAACAATTTAAGTTGTCTGCATTACATAAACTTGTTTAGAACAGCTTATTACTAACGGTTTCTAAAGATTGAAGTTTACAAAAAATTAGCATCGTCAACATACTTTTACAGAAATCTTTTTTTTAACAAAAAAAGGTTCAACTTGCGTTAAACCTTTTTACGAATTAATAACTATTTGTGCTATTTTTTGCTTTTGTAATGTTTGCGATATTGTGGATAAGTTAAAACCCCTATTAATGAAACAGTTACAAGAGAATACCAAATCCAATCTAAAGATTTTGCTTCTCCGCTTGCATAAGAATGCAAACCAACTAAATGAAAATTTACTCCATAATACGTAAATAGAATCGAAACAAAAGCATACATTGTCATAAGGTTAAAGAACCATTTTCCTCTTAATGCAGGAACAAAACGAGCGTGAATTACAAAGGCATACACCATTATTGAGATTAAAGCCCAAGTTTCTTTTGGGTCCCATCCCCAGTAGCGCCCCCAGCTTTCGTTTGCCCATTGCCCTCCGAGGAAGTTACCAATTGTCAACATGATTAGACCTATTGTTACGGCCATTTCATTGATATAGCTGATTTCCTTAATGTGCAAATCCATTTTTGCTTTATTTTTCTCATTGGTAAAGAAAATCAATAATAGAGCAACAAAACCTAAAATCATTCCTAAAGCAGTCGGGCCATAACTTCCTACGATTACGGCAACGTGAATCATTAACCAATATGAATTAAGAACCGGCTGTAAGTTTGCAATTTCCGGATCAACCCAGTTTAGATTTGAAGCAAAGAAAACCATAGAGGTCACAAAAGCAGCTGAAGCAACCGTTAATTTTGACTTTCTATGGAAAGCCAATCCAAAGAACATGGTCGACCAAGCTACATAAACGATCGATTCGTAAGCGTTACTCCAAGGTGCGTGACCCGAAATGTACCAGCGTGCTATTAAGGCAATGGTATGCAGTGCAAATATTACTGCTATTAATATATGGAAACCATTTACCGTTATGCGTAAGAACTTTTTATCAAAGAAAATACTTAATAATGTAAAAGTCAGCATTAAAATTCCTGCCATAGAATACCAGTAAATCATCTTTGGTAAAACATCATAAGTATTATAAGCAATCTCAAGATCTATTTTTCGTTCACTTGGACGTACTCTTGATCCAAATTTCTTTTGAAATCCATTTATACTTTCTACCAATTGATCTGCTGTATCCCAGTTTTTAGAAATAGAACCATTATTTAATGCACTGAAATATAATGGGAGGATTTGCCTCACATACGTAGAATCCATTTCTTTAAAACCAGCATTATCACGCTCTAGATAAGAAACCCATTTATTATTTCTATCGTTTGGAACAGGGAAAATTTTCAAAATCCTTCCGCTCAATGCAGATTCCATGATATTTACTTTTTTATCTGTTTCAATGAAGTCATTCTCAAACTGATTTGGGTTTGCCGATTTGTAAGCAGCATCTAAATAAGGAGTTAATTTATAATTCCCCTGTTCATCAAAGAATTTTACAAACGGAGCATATTTATCTTTTGAGTCAATTCCGATGATTTTACGAATACTGTCATTTCCTGATTTTATATAAATTATTGGAACTTGAATCCAAACCTGAGCGTATTGGGTCATAGACAAGAAAACCTGATCAGAATTCATTCCGTTATACTTATCATTATGGCTCACTTTTCTAAGCAATTCAGATGAAAACGTATTAATCGGTTTCATTCTTCCTCCCGCATCCTGTATAATCAAACGGCCAAATTTTGCAGCGTGGGCTTCCGGCGCTTTATATATGTTCAATAACGAATCCAATTGTTTCTTGCTAGGTGCTGCAGTGACATGATTGGCGTGATCATTTGGATCTGCAGTATGTTCATGGTCATGATTGTGATCATGCGAATGTACGTGAGGCGTTTGCTGTGCAAAACCATTCAAACCAATTAATAGAACCAAAAGTGTGATTAGTTTTTCTTTTTTCTTTTGAATCGCCTCTAGTTTCTTTTTCAAATCTCCAAAACGAGAATGTTTCGTAAACATAATAGCCATTAAACCGATATACAATAGAAAGTAACCTAAATACGTGATGTTTGTTCCCCAAAAATCATGGTTAACAGATAATACAGTTCCTTTTTCGTCTGGATCAAAAGAAGATTGAAAGAAACGATATCCTTTATAATCTAAAACGTGGTTCATAAAAATATCTGCATTAAAAGTTTCTGTAGAATCCTGAACGGTTACTTTACTTTTAAAAGCAGAATAACTCTTTTCTGTTCCTGGATATTTATCAGCAATGAAATCATTTAATTTTATTTTAAAAGGCAAAACATAAGCTTTGCTTCCGTAAAACAAAGAATATTCGATATTTCCGATTTTTACCGTTTTAGCTTCTCCAACATGTCCTTTAGAACCAAAAAGCATCACTTCTTTTTCTTGTCCTTCTGCTTTTACCTTTACAACCAAAGCATCAGAATGCGATTTGGCTTTGTAATCGTTGTTCGATTCGTAATCTACTTTTCCTTTCATGGCAGGATCAGGAAAAACAATTCTGATATCGCCAATACTATATAAAGAACGCATCATTAAAGGCTGCACATTGTCTTTTGTCACTTTTCCTTTAAATTGATCCGCCATTCTCATAAATTCTCCCTCAAAAGGAGTCTGAATCGTATATTGTTCTCCCTTAGTGTTGATATTGATCGCACCGTCGGTTGGTTTGTTTAAAGCAAATAAAACATTATGAATGTTCTGCACTTCGCCTTCTTTCAAATAATGCTCTTCTCTTCCGCCTGCTCCGGCTTCAACCAATTTAAGATATAATGTTCCGTTTGGATCGGGTTTTACCACTTCTTTTGCTCCCATTATATAGTTCACATAACTAACTTCAAAAGGAGTTTCGTCAAATTTTCCGTTGATTGAGAAATCGTTACTGGTAGCAGGAGAAAGCAAAAGGCTTTTTTCGAAAACTCTGCGTTTCATTTCGCCTTTATATTCACCGTCAGCAAAAATCGTTAAAAAGGTTTTGTCGGAGTAAATTTGGTTTTCTGCCGCTCCTTCACGAATTGGCATTATGCCTTCATAACTGATATATCTAGTAATAAAAGCTCCTGTAATGATAAAAATAAAAGATAAGTGCAACAATAAAGTAGCCCATTTTTCTTTTTTTAATAATTGGTAACGTTTGATGTTTCCAAAAAAGTTAATCACAAAAATGACCATAATTGCCTCAAACCACCAGGTATTGTAAATTAGTATTCGGGCCGTATCGGTATTGTATTTACTTTCGATAAAAGTTCCGATACCCAATGCTGCTGCAAATGTTAAAAAAAGAACGGCCATTAATCTAGTAGAAAACAAAAAAGAGAATATTTTTTTATCCATTTCTTAGGAATTACATTGTATAAAAGTGGCACAAAAGTATTTAAAAATGTTGATTTGTAAGTTGTTTTATTTGTTAATAAAAACCAAATTAAATATATAAACTTCAATCAAATCATCAAAAAAGATCACTAATCTTTCAAAAACATACTTCGCAATTTTATTTCCATCTTAAAGGTTGAACGAGAATATGCTTTTATTAAAATTCAGCCTCAATATTGGGTAATATGTGTTACTTTAAATTAGAAATTGTTATAAATAAACAAAACATTATTGGAAAATAATTTCCATTAGTAAATAAATCTCTTATGATTAAATTCTAAAACAGCGTCATTGCTAAAGTTTGAAAAACAACTTAAGAAAGTCTTTCTATTATATTGAAAATCTTGTAAGATTTTATCAAAAGCATCTTTTACAATTATGAACTTAAGCCAACCCGATTTGCACTAGAGCATAATAATTGACTGAGCTAATCATGGCTTAAGCTTTCTTTGTTTTGGCTAAATTCCCCATTTAATTTCCTGAAAGCTATTACAGGTGGGCTATTCTTTTTTATAGTTTTTTCATAAAAAAAGTTTATTAAAACGAATTTTAATAAACTTTTTCAACTACCATTATGTCTATGCGTTCGAAGAGTTTTTATCAACAATCTTCTGACTATTAAATCTAAAATTATTTTAATTTTTCCTGAGATTAGGATAAAAATTAGTCTATGCTAATGTCTCAATAAATCACAGTTTACATTAAATATTCTTTGTAATAAAAATTCAATTCAAATAGAACTTATGTTTTATTCAATATTTCTGTGATTCGTATTATATTACTCTTAGTTGTTAAAATATTATGGTGACTTGCATGAATATGATATACAATTACTTCTTTTTGCGTATATTGATTCCAATCGTAATTATATGCAATATTATCCACTATGATTGGTTCTCCATTGATCTCCTCATTCTTATGAATAGCTTTAAACAATAAAATTTTTGCATTTAATTTAATTTTATCTAAAAATAAGTATGAGCGCATGAATTTATAATTGTTAAACCTTACTTTCAGTCTTCCTTTAAATTCGCTTTCATTCTGTGGACGTAATTTTTCACATACATGATTAATTTTCTCATCTAAATTACCTTCACTAAATAGATCATTCCAATCGAAATTTTCACTATCGAAATCAAAACCATCTCCATTAAAACCATCTCTTAAAGAACTAATTAAGGTTTCTAGCAGACTCTTAAAAGCCTTGTCTTCATCTTCAATTTCCCCATATACTTCAGATACAGGCCTTCCGTCAAAAATTAGTAGCTCATCTACTTCAAATCCTTTTTCTTTCAGCTTTAAAGCCATTTGATAAGCTATTATTGCTCCAAAGGAATAACCTCCGAGTCGGTAAGGTCCATTTGGATCTACTTTTTGGATTTCATCAACAAATAGTGCAACCATTTTCTCAAGTGAATCCGGCACCTCTAATTTTCCATCTAAGCCGGGGCTGTGAAATCCGTATATAGGCTGACTACTTCCCAGAGACTTCGTTAATCCACGGTAAACATGGCATGTTCCCGATGCATCTGGAGCTAAAAATATTGCTCTTTTGTTTCCGGATTCCTGCAGAGGAATCAATATGTTACTGTCAAATAAACTTTTTGCATCCAAATTAGCCGCTAACTGGGAAATTGTTGGAAACTCAAAAAGTAACGCTATTCTCATATCTGTATCAAATACTTTATTTATATGAGTAACTATTTTAAATGCCAGCAGACTATGTCCTCCGAGTTCGAAAAAGTTGTCATGTATACCCACCTTCTCGATTCTTAAAAGATCCTGCCAGATCTCGGCTAATCGCTCTTCTATCTCTGTCCTTGGCGCAGCGTAGGCTTTAGTTGACAAGGCAGAGGAATCTATCTCCGGCAATGCCTTCCTATCCAGCTTGCCGTTGGAAGTCAGCGGCATTCCATCTACTTCCACCCATAATCGGGGAACCATATACTCAGGAAGGCTCTGCTCCAATTTGGACTGCAGCTCCTCCTTGTTTAAATCTCCTTCCATGACCACATAAGCAACCAAGCGGCTGTTCCCTTCATTGTCCTTCTTGTCCAAAACACAGCACTGGATTACAGCGGGTAATTGGGACAATATGTTCTCAATCTCACCAAGTTCAATACGGTAGCCGCGTATCTTTACCTGATCATCCTTCCTGCCTAAAAACTCAATATTCCCGTCTGGAAGCCAGCGGGCAAGATCACCAGTCCTGTACATACGCTC
>LMAJ01000051.1 GCA_001507425.1 Flavobacteriaceae bacterium CRH | reverse complement strand
GTAAGTGCGTTGGCTGGCTTTCAGATAACAGAAAGTTTTTATCTGGGGTATGCTTATGATCTTGAAACCACCAAATTAGTCAATTATAATTCAGGATCGCACGAGATATTCCTGCGTTTTGAATTCTTAAATAAAAATGGACAGCTAACCTCACCAAGATTTTTTTAATTTTTAAAGTTAAAATATTTTTTACATTGCTGTTTGTCTTTATAGGTTAGCATTCATCTTAGATTACTTTATTGCAAAAAGGGGCGGCCTTTTAAAAAATAGCCTGAATGGTTTATTGATTAAGTCATTGCTGATTAATTTGTTAGGAGCAAGTCAAAAACAAAAATGGCGAATATTAGTAGTAAGTTTTTTTTTAAAAATTATTAAAGCAGTCTAAAAATTACAATAATCATCTTTTAATTTCTTCCCTTGAAAAGTAAAAATCACAAATTTTAAAAAAGTCCTTTACAGAGAGTAAAGGACTTTTTGTTTAAATTCAAATCTTCCAAATTTAAATTTGTTTAGGGGACTAAACTGAAGCTAATATAGTTAATTTAAGATTTATTGTTTAAAAAATGCTATAATAAATTTAATCGCTTCATTAAATCAGGTCTGTTGGCGCGACTTACAGGAATGACGTCTTTACCAATTAAGACACTATTATCTTCAATATCAATAATTTTTTTTGTATTGATAATAAAGGAACGATGCACTTTCAAAAACAAATCTTTAGGTAATTTTTCTTCTATTTTTTTAAGGGTGGAGTGAACCACATAGTTTTTATTTTCCGTTTTGATATGAATATAATCTCCTTTAGCTTCTATAATATTGACCAAAGCAAATTCAATTTTGATCAGACGGCGATCAATATTGATGTAAAATTCGTTTGCATTATCTTCGTTTGCACCTTTATTTGCAATTATTGTTGCTGATGATGGAATAGCATTTGCTTTTTGAATTGCTTTTTGAAAACGATCTTCGGTAATAGGTTTTACCAAATAATCAATAATACATTCGTATTCAAAAGCTTCTATAGCAAAATTCTTATCAGAGGTTACCAGTATAATTTTGGGAGGATTTTTAATTGTCTGAATAAAATCGAAACCTGTAAAATCAGGCATGTGGATATCTAGAAAAATTAAATCCACCTCATTCTGATTCAGGTACTTTATGGCATGCAAAGCATTTGAGAACTCTTCTAACAAGTTTAATTGAGGGGTGCTCTCAATCATTTTTTCTATGATGGCTCTAGCCATTTCTTCGTCGTCAATAATAATGCAATTCATAGTCAAGCCGATATTATAATGCCAGAACAAGCTTTTTACGGATCTTGAACATAACTTCAAAGCCTTAGTGAAAAGCCATACTGTTTGTTTTTGTAATTTTCTTCCTATTCTTTAGCAATATAATAACTTTTTTTAAGACGTGGTAGGGTATTTTTTATTTTAATCAATTTTATTTTAAAACGATGTTAAAACGTTTATCTTTTGAAGTTTTAAATTATCGCAATTAATACGAAATGTTATTTTTATCTAAAAGATGTAATTATTCACACAATGTATTTCATATTAAGTAACATTTTTGTTGAATTAATAATGAGAATTAAAGGGTATTGATTATTTACCAGAATTTGCAATAACGCATAAAAAAGGGTTCTGTCGCATCTCGGAATAACTGTTCTCTTTAGAACTTTAAACCGATCAAAAAATGAATACTAAAGGTCATTGCTGTCCAAAATACATAATTCTTCAGTCAGTATATTCAATTACCAGAATTTCAAAATGAGACAAAATTTGCCATTTTAATCGCTTCAGTTCTGGCTGGAATTTCTGGTTTTTTTCTTTTAAGACTTTACAACACAAGACAGAAAAATAATTAAGAGTTGTAGAGTGTATGCGTATTGTTTAATTTTTAATACTGTTTTGAAACTAGGCTCGTTAGACCTTGATTTGCAGGCTTTCTATTTTTTAAAAACACTAAGTACCACGATTTTACTACAAATGTCGGGGGCCCCATAAAGGACAAATTACGCCCCATTTTATGGAAGATTTGAAGAGATTGGCTTACTACTACTGGTAACGCATGTTTTTGTATGGCTTAAACGATTTGGTTTGGATGTCATGTTGGGGATTGAAGCAAAAATGGTTTAATTTTATATATGATTTTACCATAAATGTAATCTTATAATTATACTTAAAGTAGAAAGAGACAGCCTTAACTTTTTGTGGCAAAAAAGGTATCCACTTCATTCTCAAAGATTAAAATCCGACAATGTAAATATCTCAACAATATTGTAGAACAGGATCATCGATTTATAAATGGAGGATACAAAAAAGGGTTAGGACTTACACCAATAAAATTAAGCTTCAAATATATTCCTTAAATTTTTTATAGTAATTTGTAAAACAGGTATTTATACTTAGTGCAAACTTATTTTATTATTGCAACTTTAATCTTGTTCATTTAAAGCAGTTACAGCAGTATAAAGTTGTCTTTTTTTTGCATTCTGAGTTGTATACGATTGTGTATTGAAGCTTATTAAATAGCAGCTTTTGGCACAAAACTAGAGGTGAATATTTCGCGGAGTTTATCTTTTTGCTTAAAAAAAAGCTACTGCAAAAAAAGTAATATTCATTAAGTAAAAAAATTATGGATTGGCGTTTTTTGACCTGATAAGAATGAGACGAGACTATTACTTTTCAACTGAATTTTAAAAAAGGTTTCAAGAGTAACTTTTTTAGATCCCCTAAATTGATATGTAGTTGTGCGATGCATATTTATTGCTATAAAATTATGTCCTTTTATTAATAATTTAACTCTAAACAAATACACAATGGACTTAAAAGAAAAACTTAATCAAATTGGACAACAGCCCGACATCATTCTTATTATTACTGATGAGCAACGTGCCACACAACATTTTCCGCTGGGATGGGAAGAGAAAAATCTCCCAACTCTAACGTTTCTAAAACAGAATGGATTTAGTTTTGATAGAGCTTTTTGCAATACCTGTATGTGTTCTCCAAGCCGGGCAACCTTGTTTACAGGAACATATCCTGCTAAACATGGAGTTAGCCAAACCTTGACCGAAGGAGGTCTTTTATCTCCGCAAGAACCAACACTAAGTAATTCTTTGCCTAATATCATGAATGTCCTTTGGGCAGATGGATACGATGTGCAATATAAAGGTAAATGGCACATGAGTAAAGGAGTAGCTCCTAATGGAACTAAAACAAATTACGAAGATTTAACCGCTGCAGATATCTCATTATACGGCGCAATGGGCTGGGTTGCTCCAGATGCTGGCGAAGATGTTAATCCCCTTAATTTTGGTGGCGGATATGCAAATCACGATGCAAAATATACAGCAGAAGCCATACAATATTTGAAGGAAGTAAAAGCTCAAAGAGCCGCTGGAAATTATAAACCGTATTGTCTGATTCTTTCACTGGTCAACCCTCATGACGTATTAGCGTATCCAAAATCGGCAGGAACTTCGGGATATCATTCCACAACCTGGTCAGGAAGAGAAATTGGACTTCCGTCTACTGTAAATGAAAATTTGCTTAAAAATAAAAAACCAATGGCGCAGGAACAAATTTTACTCAATATGGCATTAAGTTTGGGCGAAATAGCTAGTACAGAGGATAAACTAAACTATATTAATTTTTACGGTTATTTATTAAGTCATGTTGATAAAGAAATTGGATATCTAATTGAAGAATTATACAAAGAAGATGAGCATGGAAATAAATTAGCAGATGCTGCAATTGTTACTTTAACATCCGATCACGGAGAAATGGGTTTGGCTCATGGTGGTTTGCGTCAGAAAACTTTTGTGGCTTATGAAGAAGCATTAAGAGTACCACTTGTCATTTCAAATCCAATTTTATTTAAGGATAACAAAATAAAACAATCAATGGCATTGGCAACATTGGTAGATATTATGCCCACTTTTATTGATATAGCAAATGTATCGAATCCACCTACAGGACTTGCAGGTACAAGTTTGTTTCCTATAATGGAGAATAATACGCCTGTTCAAGATAGTATCTTATTTACTTATGACGACATTAAGGCAGGTTCTAACAGTAGTTGGACAATTGTAAAGGCAGCTAATCGTATTCGTTGTATTAGAACAGAAAAGTGGAAATTTGATTATTATTTTGATGCATCGACAGCATATTTTAAACAATATGAATTGTATGATTTAATTGATGATCCATTAGAAATTACCAATCTTGCTTATGATCCAGCTTATAGCGAAATCAGAAAGGATTTAGAAGAGCAATTGCACAAACTTGAGATAGAAAAACTCTGGGTTAATATGCCAAAAGATGTTTATGGTACTACAACATTCGACTAAAAAAATATTTAAAATCTAAAATTCAACCATCTAAATAGTAATAATAAAAAAACAAAAATTATGTCACAAAATATAAAACCAGAGGTAAATACAGTAAGTTATGCAGATTTTAATAATCCTGCTGGACAAACAACCATACAAGGAATAAGAGGAGTTTCGGAGTCTGAAAATTTATATATCGCAGGCAGTTTAGTAGGTCAGAACAATCTTGTTCAGGGATTAATTTATGAGGGAACACTTAAAGGAAGCGGCAACGAAGGAAAGTGGTACAATGTTAATTTTCCGAGTTCACCAGAAGCTACCGTTATTAATACTTCTTGCTACGGGCCTAATAACGGACCTAATGGCACGATACAGGTAGTTGGATCTTATAAAATATCAGCCTCTACCGGTAAAGTACCAAGTGGAAATCTAGGATTCTTTTACGAAGGCCCTGTTGATGGCTCAGGAACGTGGTTTCAGGTGTCACCTAATGACGGGAATACCAATAATGTATTTGTTCACAGTATTATGGGTGGTCTTGCTGTGGGAAATTATGACGTGGATAATGATAAAAACGGATACGCATTTCTCTTTGATATAGTCAATAAAAAATGCACAGACTTTAAAGTCCCCGATGCATTAACGACTACTTTGTATGGTATTTGGCATAATGGCGGAGATAGTTATACCATGGCAGGAGGATATACAAGCCTAAAATTCGGTAAAATAAGTCAGGCCTTTCTTATAGATTATAATTCTAAAACGAAAGAAACTAGTAATTTGAAATCATTTAGCTATAAAAACGAAGTAGTTTTGTCTATAATAACTCATTTTGAAGGTATTACTATTTCTAAAAATGGTGGTTATAATATGCCATCGGATTGGCTTACGGTAAATGGAGCAAAAAATGGAGCATCGTTTGTTGCTGTAAATAGAAATTCTGACGGATCGTTTGGAGAAGCAAATTGGATAGATGTCGATTTTCCAGACTCAAGTCTTACAAGTGCTAATACAGTATATCGAAATAATATTTTAGGTATTTACGTAGTCGTAGAAGGTACTGATACAAAAATAGTATCCTCTTTTGTTGCAAAAGTAGATATCGAACAATAGATAGGTTTTGCAATTTTTTTAAATAAAAGTTCTTGTGTTTCTGTGTCCATTTTTAAGCATTAACTCCACAACGTTTTTTTTTACTAATTTATGATCAATATTTTTCCCTAAAGTAAAGTCTCAATACTTTCATAATAAGTTAACTTTTTTTCTTCATTTTACGTTTAAATATCAACTAGTTTTAAAACCATTTGTCGATACTTTTTATTCATTCGTCGAAGATTTTAAACAATTCAACGAAATTAGTTATCGTCTGGAAAAAAATGGGATAATTTTAATTTAACATTTAATGTTTTTTAATCACGTTTCTTTATTGATCTTTCACCAAGGTTTTTATCAAAGGGTATGTAATAATTAAACAATTGCGAAACTTTGCTAATATTATAAAATCTGTGTCTGGATGAAGATGAAAATTAACCATTATATTTAAAATTACTTTACTATATTTTTTGAATTTTTATGGTTTCTTCATTTTGAAGATCATTTATTTACGATCTCCTTAGAGCAACATTTTTTTTTAAAAAAATAGATGTTTGCATTAAAAAAGTTTCTTTTTTTAATGTACATAGGAATTGTTTACAGCAGAAGAGTAAAAAAAATTGATTTGTTACTGTCTATCTAAAATATTTATTATGAAGGAAAATTTTACCTTACACATTTTTTTTAGTTGCCTTAAGTTTTTAAAAGAACATTTATTTGCAAATTTTGCTCATAAAATGGCGTGTATACTTGCAACAGTTAAATTGCTTTCTCAAAGACCGTCGATAAAGCTTCAAATGCTATTTTGCTTGGTTCTTTTTAGTATTTTTAGTGTTGATCTTCAAGCTCAAACAGGTTGTAGGAATGTCATTCGAAATGGTACTTTTTCAGGAAGTTTTATCCAAAATGCAAATCCTAATGAAGCATGGCTTCCAGCTACAGGTGCATGGGTACTTAATACAACAACAGGAATTGCTGTTAATAATCTCAATGGAGTAACAAATTCTGCAATGACTCAAAATGTAGGAGGTATTTCTTTTACACCTGTTGCTGGTACAGTAAGCTTGTATTTTGATCTTTGGGCAGGAAATTCTGGAGATACAAATGGAGCAAGTACTGCTACTTTAACCGTTTCTCTTGGAGGTACAATATACGCTACATTTACAAATCCAACTGGAGCAGGAGCAGTAACAGCTACCCCAAGTAACGGAGCGACTATATCTGGTTTTACTGCAGGCGTGGTGCCAACAACATTTAGATTAGTGAGCTCACAGATAAGAATTGATATTCCTTGGACTCAAACCCCTGCAAACAATGTCGCTGCCTTATCTTTCTCAGCTACTACTCCTGCAGCAGGGGACGATTGGGGTGTTGATAATATATACATAGGAGCTAATTGTATAGATTCAGATCAAGATTTGGTAGTTGATGTGGTTGATATAGATGATGATAACGATGGTATTCGAGATGTAGATGAAGGTTTCACAAGTTGTTCTCCTAATATCACACCAAATCAAACCACTTCAATTACGGAAGGTGCAGCAGTAAATAATACCAATACAAGTATATCTAATGATTACAGGATAGTTGGTTCAACTGCAACACAAGCAAACCAAATTTCGGCAAGAGTTTCCTTGTCAGCTAGAACAGGAGCGACGACTAATGACATTGGAATTGATTTAACCACTAATGGATCTGTTCAGTTTACAAATAATGCTGGGTCTGCAGCAGGACAATTTGCAGAAGTTACTTATGAATTTAACAAACCCATTGATGCTGTTTTAACTTGGCAGACAGGTAATACTTTTGACGATGTAGAAGATTATAGTGTTGAATATGATGCTGGAGTAATTTCTGCCACTTATACAGCAGGAGGTACTGCAAATTTAACTGTTACACAAATACCAGGCAAAATATCACTTAATTCAACCGTTGATATTGCTAGTGCTTCAAATCTTTGGAATATTGATTTAAAAAATGTGACACGTTTAGTGATCAGAAGATCTGATACAGGTACTGGCGGAGCAATTGGTGGAATTACCATTACGCCAGCAACATTTTGCGACAGGGATACAGATGCTGATTTAGTTCCAGATCATCTTGATGTTGATGCTGACCAAGATGGATGCTATGATGCGCAAGAAGGGGGTAGCAGTCAAACTGTATCTAGTTCTGGTACTATTGGTGGTACCTATGGAGCTAATGGTTTGTCTAGTCTAGTAGAAACGAATGACACAGCAGCTGCAGGAATTAATTACGCTATTGCACAAACCGCAGGGATAAACAATTTTATGCAAGCGTCTGTATTTACAGCTTGTCTGACAACAGGAACGGATAGTGATGGTGATCTTGTTTCAAATAGATATGATTTGGATGATGATAACGACGGAATTATTGATACTGATGAAAATACATGTGCAGTATTAGCCAACAGAATTACAGGAAATTTTTCAGGTACAGGACCGTTTACTGGTTCAACACTTGATGGTGTGAATGTGACGGCCAATGTTACTAACGCCGCAAATACCAGTGTGACAAACTCAGCAGGTACTTTTGCCAATCAGCCTACCTTTTGGAGTGAAGCAGTAAACAACCTATCTTCGTTCCAAACGCTATTTAATTGGGATACAACCCCTGAAGGGTATATTGCTAACATAGATCAAGCCAATGATGATAAAGGATCGGCAACTATTACATTTACATTTAGTGAGCCTGTGTACAACCCTATTATTCATTTAGATAGGATAGGAGGTCTTTCAGGGGTTACTCCAAATTCAGCTGTTTTTACGATTACTACACCCGGAGCAACTTTAAAAAAGCTGGCAGGAACAAGTAATCTATATGTTACTCCTACTACTTTTAGAAGAGTTACTGAAATGAATGTGAATCCACTGATTACAGGCGCTGCAGCTTCTGAAGCTTCTGCATTGCCGGAAAATGGTACTGCAGCAGGATCCTTGTTGGTAGAAGGAGTTTATTCTTCGTTAACATTTAACTGGACAGGAAAGGGAGCTGAAGCCTCTGGAGGTGATGGTATCGAATTTATTTTCTCTTTGTGTAGAGCTGTTGATACCGATGGCGATACAATTTCGAATTTACTTGATCTAGATTCAGATAATGATGGTTGTTCAGATTCTAATGAGTATTACAACAATTCTACAAGTGCAGCTTCAGGACAGCAATTTGGTCAATCAGGAGGAGCAGTAGCGCCAGTAAACGCTAATGGTACAGTAAACTTGCCAGCAGCTACTTACACAGGTTCTTATGCTAATGTGACCAATACTGCTGTATTTACTGTATGTACTGCGAACATTGCTATCACCAAAACCGCAAGCAGCACCATGCCTAATGTAGGCAGCAACATTACGTTTACCCTAACAGCTAGTAATGCAGGACCAAGCGACGCAACAGGAGTGAGTGTAACAGATGTTTTACC
>LMAJ01000050.1 GCA_001507425.1 Flavobacteriaceae bacterium CRH | reverse complement strand
GTTAATGGATTACCAGGTGGCACCACCACGGCATTAACGAGCAACGATACCTTAAATGGAAGCCCAGTAGTAGTAGGTACTGCAGCAGGGAATGTACAAATCACATCAAGTACGGTTCCAGTAGGATCAGGACTAGTGGTAAATGCAGATGGAACAGTAACAGTTCCGGCCAACACCCCATCTGGAAACTATTCAGTAAGCTATACGATTTGTGAAGTAAACAACCCGTTGAATTGTAGTACTATTAGCTCTACGGTAGTAGTAAGTGCCCCAGCGATTGTTGCGGTAACAGAAGTAAATGCAGACGGAACAGTAACAGTTCCTGCCAACACCCCATCTGGAAACTATTCAGTAAGCTATACGATTTGTGAAGTAAACAACCCGTTGAATTGTAGTACTATTAGCTCTACGGTAGTAGTAAGTGCCCCAGCGATTGTTGAAGTTCCATCAATTGCCATAATTAAGACAGCGGTATTTAATGATGAAAATAGTAATGGGAATGCAGATGCTGGCGAAACAATAACTTATAACTTCAAGGTTACTAATACTGGAAATGTTCCTTTGTACAATATTACTGTTTCAGATCCATTAGCTGGTATTATTATGTCAGGAGGTCCAATAGATTTGAATGTAAATGATACGGATGAAGTTTCTTTTAGTGCTCAATATAGCATCACGCAAAATGATATTAATAATGGAAGTATTAGTAATCAGGCTAGTGTAATGGGTAGTGCTCTAAGTGGAATTAAAGTTGAGGATAAGTCCGATAACATAAATAATCTAGGTGACAATCCAACAGTTTTATTATTAAGTGGATGTGTAATCAAAATTTTTAATGCCGTTTCAATAAATGGTGATAGTATGAACGAAAGATTCTATATACAAGGAATAGAATGTTATCCTGACAACACAGTTCAAATTTATAATCGTTGGGGTGTATTGGTTTTTGAAAGAGATCATTACAATAATACCGATGTTGCCTTTAGAGGAATTTCAGAAGGACGTGTTACCATTAAAGAATCAAATGGATTACCAGAGGGAACATATTATTATATCATAAAATATAAAGACCATCAATCTACTCCTCATCAGGAAGCGGGTTATCTGTACTTGACCAAATAATATTCTATGCTAATTAATTGGCTTGTTGAAGTTGATCTGTTATTAAAAATGAAAAAAATGAAAAAGTTAATTTTAGTTTTACTGTTTTGTTCAACTGCAAGCTTTGCACAGCAGGATGCACAATTTACACAATACATGTATAATACCATTAGTGTGAATCCTGCTTATGCGGGATCACGTGGAGTACTGAGTATTTTTGGTTTATATCGTACCCAATGGGTTGGGTTAGATGGCGCGCCGGAAACAAGTAGTTTTTCTGTAAATACACCAGTTGGTAATAACGTTGGGTTAGGAGTTTCATTAATCAATGATAAAATAGGTCCAACGAATGAGAATAACTTATCGGCAGATTTTTCGTATTCTATACCAACATCGGCTACAGCCAAATTATCTTTTGGTATAAAAGGATCAGCAAATTTATTCAAATTAGATCCAACTAAATTAACACCGGAAGATCAGGGAGATCCGCAATTTCAGGATTTCAAAAATAAATTCACGCCTAATATTGGAGCCGGAGTTTACTGGCATACAGATAAAGCTTATGTAGGTTTATCGGTTCCTAATTTCATTCAGACCAATCGTTATGATGATAATGATGTTGCGATTTACAAAGACAAAATCAACTATTATTTTATCGCAGGTTATGTATTTGATTTAGATCGTTATGAAACCGTAAAATTTAAACCGGCTATAATGACAAAAATGGTAGCTGGTTCGCCACTACAAGTAGATATTTCAGCCAATTTTATGTTTAATGAAAAATTTGTATTAGGAGCCGCTTACAGATGGAGTGCTTCGGTAAGTTTATTGGCTGGTTTTCAAATCACAGATGGTTTGTATTTGGGTTATGCTTACGATCGTGAAACAACCAAATTAGTGAATTATAATTCAGGATCGCACGAGATATTCCTTCGTTTTGAATTCTTAAACAAATATGGACGTATAACTTCACCAAGATTTTTCTAATTATGAAAGTTAAAAATATAATTTATGCTGCTGTTTTGTCGTCAGTTTGTTTTAACGGAACGGCTCAAAAAACAGTTTTGAATAAAGCAGAGAAGGAGTACAATCAATATGCTTTTGTAGACGCTATTGCTATTTATGAAAAAGTAGCAGAAAGCGGATATAAGGATGAAAAAATGTTTCAGAGATTAGGAAACTCCTATTATTTTAATGCCGAATTACCGAAAGCTGCAAAGTGGTATGACGCACTTTTTGCTTTTAACGAGCAGCAAGAACCTGAATATTATTATAGATATGCTCAGGCACTGAAATCTGTGGGTGATTATGCTAAATCAGATAAAATGCTGGAAATTTTTAATTTGAAAATTAAAACCGATACAAGAGGAGTTTTATTCCAAAACAATAAAAATTATCTGGAGCAGATTAAAGCGAATTCAGGAAGATTTGATATCGCAAATGCCGGAATTAATTCGCAACAATCAGATTACGGAAGTACAATTTATAATAATAAATTAGTATTTGCTTCTGCTCGTGATACCGGAAGTGTTGTTAAAAAAACATTTAAATGGACTAATAAATCGTTTACGAATTTATTTGCTGCGCAGTTAAAAGCGGATGGAACTTTAGAAAATCCAATTCGGTTTGAGAAAAAGATCAATTCTAAATTCAATGAATCTTCTCCGGTCTTCACCAAAGATGGCAAAACAATGTACTTTACCCGAAACAACTTTTTAGGCGGTAAAAAAGGAAAAGACAATAAAAGAGTTACATTATTGAAATTGTACAAAGCCGATTTTATTAATGATAAATGGACCAATATTATAGAGTTGCCTTTTAATAGTGATCAATATAGTATTGCGCATCCTGCTTTAAGTCTGGACGAAAAAAAGCTGTATTTCGCATCAGATATGCCGGGAAGTTTAGGACAATCAGATTTGTTTAGTGTTATTATTAATGAAAATAAAACCTTCGGGAAACCTGAAAATTTAGGAACTGTAATTAATACCGAAGGAAGAGAAACATTCCCGTTTATATCCGGAGATAATGAACTTTATTTTTCAAGCGACGGACGTCCTGGATTAGGCGGACTTGATGTATTTGTGGCAAAAATCAAGGAAGATGCTACTTTTGATCTGGTACAAAATATTGGAGAACCGGTAAATACTAAGTCGGATGATTTTGCTTTTATAATTGACAGCAATACGCGTAAAGGTTACTTCTCATCCAACAAAGAAGGCGGAATTGGAAATGATGATATCTATAAATTCACAGAAACAAAAAGACTGGATTGTGAAAAAAAATTATTTGGAATTGTTTCAGATTCTCAAACGAACGAAGCTTTAGCCGATGCAAAAGTAATTTTGTTTGACGATAAGTTTAAGGAAATTGCAACAATAATTTCGGATAAAAACGGTAGTTACAATTTTGATGTAAAATGCAATCAAACCTATTATATAAGAGTTTCAAAACAAGATTATGAAACTAATGAAAGTCCGGTTACAATTCAGCCAACAAATGATAAACCTGAAGTAGATATTAAATTAAATAAACAAATCAAGCAAATAGAAGTAGGGACAGATTTGGCTAAAACCTTAGATATTCCTATTATTTATTTTGATCTGGATAAATCATTTATTCGTCAGGAAGCTGCTTTTGAATTAGAGAAAGTACTTGCTGTAATGAAACAATATCCTGAAATAAAAATCGATGTTCGTTCTCATACAGACAGTAGACAGACTCAGGAATATAATATGAGATTGTCTAATAAAAGAGCAAAAGCAACAATCGAATGGTTTGTAAAACGAGGAATTGCCCTAACCAGAATATCAGGGAAAGGATATGGCGAAAGTCAGTTAATCAATAAATGTTCAGATAATGTAGCTTGTACAGAAGATGAACATCAGTTAAACAGAAGAAGTGAATTTGTAATTGTTTCAATGCAATAAGACTTACAAATTATTATCGATAAAAATACAGTCTTAAAAAGTGTGTAAGTTTTAAAAATAACGGGGTTTAACTTTTAAATAAAGTTGAACCCCTTTTTCAAATATAGTTAAGAACTTATTGAGTATTAATTCCTAATTATGGATTAGAATAGCCCGTTTTTTGGTCAGTTCTATTCAAATAGACCGATATTTCTTAAAAGGGTTCTGTCGCATTTGGGAATAGCTTTTATCTTTGGAATTTTAAAACTAAAAAAAATGAATACCAAAGGTCAGAGCTATCCAAAATCTATTATTCTTCGTGTAGTATATTTCAAACTAAGATTTACACTTAGTTATCGGGATGTTGAAGAGATAATGAAAATGCGCGGAGTTCATGTTGATCATGCTACTATTCAGCGCTGGGTCTATAAGTTTACACCTTTCATCGAGTTAGAAATGAAGAAGAGAAAAGGCAGAGTGAGGACGAGCTGGAGATTGGATGAGACATATATCAAAGTAAAAGGTATATGGTGTTATTTATATCGAGTGGCAGATAAATTAGGTAATACGGTTGACTTTCTTTTGACCAGAAAAAGACAAAGAATGAGCGCTCAGTCTTTTCTAATTAAAGCAATTAATAATAATTGCCGGCCAAGAGTAATAAACATTGATAAAAGCGGTTCTAATACTGCAGCGATCAAAGTCTATAACAAACGTTCATTTTCAAAGATTAAAATCCGGCAGTGTAAATATCTCAACAATATTGTCGAACAGGACCATCGATTTATAAAATGGAGGATACAAAATGGGTTAGGTTTTATAAGTTTTGAATCGGCCAGACGAACATTGAGCGGAATTGAAGTTGTACATATGGTAAGAAAGAATCAGATGGTTAGACCAGGGGTAACTATGTTTAAATCATTCTGCAAATTGGCGGACTAACTTTAAAATTACTTAAAGTCTTATATTTCATTCTGACAGATGCCACAGAACCATTGTTGAAGGATTTCTTGATTTATGAATTAATAATCAAAAAAAAATAAAAAAGTCCTTTACAAAGAGTAAAGGACTTTCTGTTTAAATTCAAATCTTCCAAATTTAAATTTGTTTAGGGGACTAAACTACAGTAAAGATAGATAAATTAAACTTTAGTTGTTAGAAAAATATTTAAATAAAAAAGTTATTGTAAATACCATTAAATATTTCTGATCATCCGTAATGATAATCTAAGTTTTTTAATTCGGTAACTAATCTGGATATTCAAATAAAAAGTAGAGAAAAAGTTAAGCTACCTTTTTGTAATTAGTTAATTTATTAAATTCTTCAATAGTTTTATATTTCAAAGCAGAGTGCCTTCTTTTTTTATTGTACCAAATTTCGATGTATTCAAAAATTTCAAGTTCCATTTGTTCTTTAGTAATTAGTTTATTTCCATAAATTAATTCTGTTTTTAGCGATTTGAAAAAACTTTCTGCAACAGCATTATCCCAACAATCTCCTTTACGGCTCATACTTCTAGTGACAGTTTTAAAAGAGTCAAGCATATTTGTAAAGTTATTATTAGGATATTAAATTCTTCTCTCAGAGTGGAATATTAATTCATTTGTGATTTTTCAATTTTAAGTGCCATTTTCCAAGCTGATAACGTAGTTTGTTTAGTACTCAAACCATTGCTTAAACTCCAGCCAATTATTTTTCTGTCGAACAAATCCAAAATAATTGTGAGATACAAAAATCCGTCCTTTGTTTGAATATAAGTTATATCTGAAACCCAAGCCTTAGAGGGTTCTTTTACTGTAAATTCTCTTTTTAAAATATTTGGAACAACGAAATGATTATGTTTTGAATTGGTTGTTACTTTAAATTTCTTACTCAATTTACTCTACAACCCTAATTGCTTCATATATTTGGCTACCGTTATTCTGGATATTTGATACCCTATATTTTGCAGTTCTAAAGTAATTCTAGGGCTTCCATATCACTGTTTAGCAGTAAAATATTGTTTGCTATTGCTTCTTTTATTAAAATCACTCGTTCTCCTCTGAGGTAACCCGTGTGGCACTTGAGGTAGGAACCGAAGGTAAACTGGGAGGTCAGGCCAAAGTAAAAGGAGTTGGAGGAACCTGGAAAGATTTAACAGATTCCGTTAACCAGATGGCATCCAACTTAACAGGTCAGGTACGTAACATTGCAGAGGTAACAACTGCCGTAGCAAAAGGAGATTTATCACGCCAGATTACCGTAGATACAAAAGGAGAAATCCTTGAGCTTAAAAATACCATTAATACGATGGTGGGCCAGTTGAACTCTTTCGCCTCTGAGGTAACCCGTGTGGCGCGTGAGGTTGGTACCGAAGGAAAACTGGGAGGTCAGGCTCAGGTAGAAGGTGTTGGTGGAACCTGGAAAGATTTAACAGATTCGGTAAACCAAATGGCATCGAATCTTACCGGACAAGTACGTAACATTGCTGAGGTAACAACTGCCGTAGCAAAAGGAGATTTATCATTACAAATTACCGTAGACGTAAAAGGAGAAATTTTAGAGTTAAAAAATACCATTAATACCATGGTGGATCAGCTTCGAGGCTTTGCTTCGGAGGTAACCCGTGTATCGCGTGAGGTAGGAACAGAAGGAAAGCTTGGAGGACAGGCGAATGTGCCGGGAGTTGCAGGAACGTGGAAAGATTTAACAGATTCCGTGAACCAAATGGCGGGTAACCTTACCGCTCAGGTACGTAATATTGCCGATGTGGCGATTGCCGTAGCCAACGGAGATATGTCCCGAAAAATTACCGTTGACGTTCGTGGAGAAATCCTTCAGTTAAAAGAAACCCTGAATACGATGGTAGATCAGCTTCGTGAGTTTGCATCAGAGGTAACTCGTGTGGCGCGTGAGGTGGGAACCGAAGGAAAATTGGGAGGACAGGCGAATGTACCGGGAGTTGCCGGAACCTGGAAAGATTTAACAGACTCTGTTAACCAGATGGCGGGTAACTTAACCACACAGGTACGTAATATTGCAGAAGTAACGATTGCCGTTGCCAACGGGGATATGTCCAAAAAAATTACGGCCGACGTTCGTGGAGAGATTCTTCAATTGAAAGAAACCGTAAATACAATGGTGGATCAGCTGCGTGCCTTTGCATCAGAGGTAACTCGTGTGGCGCGTGAGGTTGGTACGGACGGAAAACTGGGTGGACAAGCGTTCGTTCCCGGAGTTGCAGGAACCTGGAAAGATTTGACCGACTCTGTAAATCAGATGGCATCGAACTTAACAGGTCAGGTACGTAATATTGCCGATGTAACAAAAGCCGTAGCAAATGGTGACCTTTCAAAACAAATTACTGTAGACGTAAAAGGAGAAATCCTTGACTTAAAAAATACCTTCAACACGATGGTAGAACAGCTGAATTCGTTTTCATCAGAGGTAACCCGTGTGGCGCGTGAGGTGGGTACCGAAGGAAAACTGGGAGGACAATCTGAAGTAAAAGGGGTTGCAGGAACGTGGAAAGATTTAACAGATTCGGTTAATTTAATGGCGTCGAATCTAACATCTCAGGTACGTGGAATTGCAAAAGTTGTAACATCCGTAGCAAAAGGAAACTTAAAACAAAAACTATCGATTGATGCCAAAGGAGAAGTTGCACAACTTACCGATACCATCAACGAAATGATTGATACATTGGCAACCTTCTCAGATCAGGTAACTACGGTTGCCCGTGAGGTTGGGGCAGAAGGAAAACTGGGAGGTCAGGCGAATGTACCGGGAGCATCAGGAACGTGGAAAAACTTAACCGAAAACGTAAACCAGCTTGCGGCGAATCTAACAACTCAGGTACGTGCGATTTCTGAGGTGGCTTCTGCGGTAACGCAGGGAGATTTAACACGAACGATTGGTGTTGAGGCAAAAGGTGAGGTTGAGGCCTTAAAAGATACCATTAACCAGATGATTTCGAACCTGAAAGCGACAACATTGCGTAATCAGGAACAAGACTGGCTGAAATCGAATTTAGCGAAATTTACCCAAATGCTTCAGGGGCAAAAAGAATTGAATTCGGTTACCAAGAAAATCCTTTCGGAGTTGGCGACTGTTGTAACCGCTCAGCACGGATTGTTTTATATTCTTCAGGAAGATGAGAATTTTGATGATTCAAAACTGAATTTGATTGCCTCTTACGCTTACATCAAAAGAAAAAATTCTCCAACCCAATATGCAATGGGAGAAGGGCTTATAGGACAAGTTGCCGTTGAAAAAGAAAGAATTATTCTGAGTAATGTTCCAAAAGATTATATCAAAATAAATTCAGGACTTGGAGACGCCAAACCAAAAGACGTTATCATTTTACCGGTATTGTTTGAAGGACAATTAAAAGCCGTAATCGAATTGGCATCTTTAGATACTTTTAGCGAAACACACTTAGATTTCCTGGAAGGATTAACAGAAAGTATTGGTATTGTATTGAATACGATTGAATCGAACTCAAGAACCGAAGAATTATTAGTGCAATCGCAATCGCTTGCAGGAGAGCTTAAAAGCCAGCAGGAAGTATTAAAAAATACGAATGAGGAACTGGAAGAAAAAGCATTCTTATTAGCGAATCAGAAGGAAGAAGTTGAACTTAAAAATCAGGAAGTTGAGGTTGCTAGAAAAGCATTAGAAGAAAAAGCAGATCAGCTGACGTTAACATCCAAATATAAATCGGAATTCCTGGCGAATATGTCGCACGAGTTAAGAACGCCGCTAAACAGTTTGCAAATCTTAGCGAATGAACTAATTGCCAACCGCGACGGAAATTTATCTGAAAAACAAATTCAGTTTGCGAAAACGATCAACTCTTGTGGAGATGACCTTATTCAGCTGATTAATGATATTCTTGACTTGTCTAAAATTGAATCCGGATATATTTCTGTGGATTATAACCCAATTAGTTTTGATGAAATCAGTCGATTTGTGGCTTCGACTTTCGATCCTATTTCTGAAGCAAAACATCTTCGTTTTAATATTTCAATGGATGAAAATCTTCCGGAATTAATAGAAACCGATTCGCAACGATTGAATCAAATTTTGAAAAACTTACTTTCGAATTCATTCAAGTTTACCGAAAAAGGAGAAGTCAAACTTAAAATTTATAAAGCCAATAACAATTGGAAAACCAATAATCTTAGTCTTGAAAACGCAGAAGCGGTTGTTGCTTTTGAGATTTCAGACACCGGAATTGGTATTTCTAAAGAAAAACAAAACATCATTTTTGAAGCTTTTCAACAAGCTGAAGGTTCAACGTCCCGTAAATATGGAGGTACAGGTTTAGGATTGTCTATTAGCCGTGGACTTTCTGATTTATTAGGCGGAAGTATCGAGCTTGAAAGTGAAACTAATGTAGGAAGTAAATTTACCTTATTCCTTCCGTTGAAATATGTTCATATTGCTGAAATAGAGAATATTGATGTAGATGAAGAAGCAGATTTAAAAGGCCGTATCAAATCATTGCCATCAGAAAAATTCAACAGATCTGATATTGATTTGTTCTTTGTTGATGAGGTAGGCGATGACAGAACAGACATTAAGCCAAATGATAAAGTTTTATTGATAGCAGAAGACAATCTGACTTTTGCGAAAATAATGTTAGATCAGGCACATAATAATGGCATTAAAGCGATCGTTACCACAAAAGGGAACGATGTTATTGATTTTATCAATCAGTTTCATCCGCACGCGATTACAATGGACCTTAATATGCCGGATACTAGCGGCTGGAAAATTCTTGACAGGCTAAAAACCGATTTTAATTTACGCCATATTCCGGTTTATATTATTTCCGGAGAAGATGAACGTAACAAAGGCCTTAAACGTGGTGCAAGGAATTTCCTTCTTAAGCCGGTTAAAAACGATTCGCTGACAAATCTTTTTAATGATATTCATGATTTTAAAAACAAGAAAATCAAGAACTTACTAGTTGTAGATGATAATGAAACCGATCTAAACCGAATACTCGAAGCGGTAAGCGGAAAAGATATCGAGGTTTTAAGTGCCAAAACAGCCAAAGAAGCTGTAACTTTAATTAGAGAAAAATCATTTGATTGTATTATATTAGATTTAGTTTTACCGGATGCAGATGGTTTAGATCTTATTAGTGATCTGGAAAATAATATTGCAGGACAGGAAACCGCTATTATCGTACATTCGGCTGGAGATGTTACCAATCAGCAAAGAGCAAAATTAAACCGATTTGCGCATAGTATTATTTTAAAAAGTTTTGATTCTCTTGACGAACTTGTAGACCAGACGGCTTTATTTATGCACCGCGTTCATAAAGAACTTCCGCAAGTTATGCGAGAAAGAATTGAATCTTTCTATTTGAAAGAAGATGTTTTACAAGGTAAAAAAGTACTTTTGGTAGATGATGATGTTCGAAATTTATTTGCTTTGACAACGGCTTTAGAACGTTACGGACTTGATGTTATTAGTGCTGAAAGTGGTCAGGAAGCAATTGATTTGTTAAGCGAAGATGAAGCAATTGACATTGTTTTGATGGATATTATGATGCCTGAAATGGACGGTTATGAAACCATGAAACGCATTAGAAAAGACGAAAGACACAAAGATTTGACTATTATTGCAGTAACGGCAAAAGCCATGAAAGGTGACAGACAGCGCTGTATAGAATCGGGCGCATCAGATTATATGACAAAACCTGTAAATGTTGAACAATTATCCACGTTAATGCGTGTGTGGCTTAAATAATTACATATCCAATGAAAAGTATAATTGCAGATCCAATCAAAATATTGATTGTTGATGACAAAAAAGAAAATCTGCTTTCATTACAGGTTATTCTGGCCGACAGAGGTTACAAATTTGTCGAGGCATCTTCCGGAAAAGATGCCTTGCGGATTCTCTTGAAAAATCAGGATTTCGCCATCATATTAATGGATGTACAAATGCCGTTGATGGATGGTTTTGAAACAGCCGAATTGATTCGTGAAAGCGATAAGCTCAAACATGTTCCAATTATATTTTTAACGGCGAATATGAATACCACCGAATATATTTTTAAAGGATATCAGTCCGGTGCCGTAGATTATATGATAAAGCCTTTATCTCCGGAAATTTTGCAGGCCAAAGTAATGGTTTTTACGGAATTGTTTAAGAAAAACCAGGAATTAAGAATTAGAGAAGAAGAAGCTACAAGATTAAATGAAATAATTTTAAAGGCCAATGCCAAGCTCGAAGCGCAATATGCCGCAATAGAAAAACACGCAGAAGAGCTGAAGAAGAAAAACATGGAACTTGATGCATTTACCTATATTTCAAGCCACGATCTTCAGGAACCTTTACGAAAAATTCAAACCTTTACAAATCTTATACTTACTAACGAATCGGCAAATTTATCTGAAGATGGTAAATTAAAGTTCGGCAGAATCCTTTATTCGACCAACAGAATGAGGGAACTAATTAATAGTTTGCTTTCTTTTTCACGTACAACTATTGTCGATCGCACTTTCGAAAATGTAGATTTAAATACCATTATAGCAGATGTTCAGGAAGCATTGCATGAAAATATTGCAGAAAAAAAGGCTGTCATTATCACCAATTTGCACGGCTCAGCCAAAATTATTCCTTTCCAGTTTATACAGATAATGGAAAATTTGATTCACAACGCTATAAAATTTGCGAGAGAAGGGATTCCGTTACAAATCGAAATTACCAGCCGAATAGGACTTGGATCTGAATTGGAAAATGAGAAATTAGCACCAAACAGTAATTACTGCCACATTTGTTTTGCCGATAACGGAATAGGATTTGACTCACAGCACAGCGAAAAAATCTTTGGTGTTTTCCAGAAATTACACAGCAAAGATGTTTATGAAGGAACCGGAATTGGACTTGCTATTGTTAAGAAAATTGTAGAAAATCATAACGGTCATATTTCAGCAACCGGCGAACCTAATAATGGTGCAAAATTTAATATTTATATACCACACACGGCAGCGTAAGGATTAGATTTTAGGATGAAATTTAGCAATTTTAAAGTTTTTCGATTTGATTATTTCTCCGTTATCCGTAATCATAACGCAGCTATAATCAGGATATTTGTTGATTAATTCCAGTCCCGCTTTTTTCCCTAAAACCATTATCGAAGTGCTAAATCCGTTTGCCATTTCAGCATTTGGTCCAAAAACGCTAACACTGCAAAGTCCTGTTGAAGGATATCCTGTTGCAGGATTTATAATGTGCGAATAGCGTTTTCCGTCTAAAATAACAAATTTCTCATAACTTCCTGAAGTTGTTACAGCACCATTTTTTAACGGCACAATCGCAAAAAGTTTATCAGTATCAAAAGGGTTTGTCATTCCGATATTCCAGTCTTTTCCGTTAGGTTGCGTTCCCCATGTAGTCATATCTCCCGAAGCATTTACAATTCCGGCTTTTATGCCTTTGGATAACATTAAATCACGGCATTTATTAGTTGCATAACCTTCGCCCAAAGCGCCAAATCCAATTTTCATTCCTTTCAATTTTAAAAATATTGTAGACTGAACGCTATCCAAAATAATATTCTGATATCCCACTTTTGAGACCGAAGCTTTAATAGCTTCCGCCGTTGGCATAACCGTCATCGAACCGTCAAATTTCCAGATTTTATCCATCGCTGCAAAACTGACATCAAAACCGCCGTTGGTAATTTTAGAAAATTGAAGTGCTCTTTGCGTTAATTCAAAAACTTCACGATCAACCTTTACGGGACTAATTCCCGCATTTCGATTTACTTCAGAAACCTGAGAAGTTGGTTTCCAATCCGATATTAGGTTTTCAATTCGTGTTATTTCTGCAATAACTTCATCAATAGAATTTTCTGCCGTTAAAGAATCGTTTGCAACTATCGAAATATCAAAACGGCCACCCATCAACATTGTCGTTCTTTTACGCAAAATTTGTGCATTCGACATAAAACAACATCCCAATAAAAAAAGGCTTACTATGGATTTTGAATATGCTTTACTTTTCATAATTATTTATTTTTCACGACACATATATAGAACGCGGATGACGCAGATTCGCTAAAGCGAAGTCGCGGATTAAAACGGATTTTCTTATTTTAATATTAATAAAAAAACTGAAAAATCCGTTTTAATCCGCGTTTTTACGAAGTAAATCAGTGTCATCCGCGTTCATTTTAAACTAAGCGAATACAGATTAATAACAATCCGTAAGCAATTGTTTGTTTTTCTTATAATGAGCAAGACTTGTTTGGTTTTTATTCGAACAAATCATTTCCAGAACTTTTTCTACATCTTGCTGCATTACGAGCGAACCACATATCATGATTTTTCCGCCTTGTTGCAGCAAATTCGCAAAGAAATCAGCATCTTTTTGAATCAAATCCATTACATAACATTCATTTTGTTCTTTTGAAAAAGCAATATGAAAACTTTTAAGATTTTGTTTCTGAATTTGTTGTTCTGCAAATTGTTTGTATTTATGAATCGTTTCTGTTTCATTTCTAAAACCACAATACAAATGACATTCGGTTTTGTTTTTGTTTCCTTCAATCATTCCCAGAAATGGGGCAATTCCTGTTCCGTTGGCAATCATGGCAACTAAAGGTGCCTTTTTAGGAAAATGAAATCCGGTATTCTCAACTGTTCTTGCTTTAATAATTGCGCCAGTTTCAAGCTTCTTTAAATAACCCGAACCCAAGCCGTGTTCATGTAATTTTACGACCAATTGTATGTTGCCTTTGCTTTTGCTTATCGAATAAAAACGATCTCTGCCGTCGCCTGCGGGATAAATTGCCAGCAAATCGCCAGACGTAAATTTAGTCCGCATTCGTGGTTTTAAAGTCAGCCTGAAAGTATGGTCCGTTTCAGATAATTTCGTTCTTTCTAAAACCTTCATTTTTTGTAAACCTGTTGGTTTTTGGGCGTAATAGGCTGGCGTAGTATTAAGTTGAATTTCTGTTTTTGTACTCCAGTCTTTTACCCAATTTGTAAATTCTACAGGCGATTTATCATCAATTGTATGCAAATCCAAAAGCATAGTAGTCCAGGTTTGACTCGCTAAAACTTCATTAATTTGTTTTGCAAATCCACAAAAATCAGGATATGATTTTGAACCAAAACCAACTACAGAAACATTCACCGTTTTTTCCTGCTGATATTGATTGAGAAGCGATACAAATTTACTTCCGTTAGAAGGCGCATCTCCCAAACCGTGTGTCGAAGTAAAAATAATAATATGTTCTGCTTCCGGGAATTGTTTATAGTGATTTAATCCTCCCAAATAAGACGAAAATCCGTTTTTAAGTAATTGTGTATGAATTGCATTTGCAAAACGAAATGTACTTCCGTTTTCTGATCCGGCCAATAAAATGAATCGGCTTTCCTTCGCTTTATATTTATTTTTGATACGCGTTTCTTTACGTTTAAATGTCATCGTAAAGCCCGAATAAATGAAGAACAGAATATTCGCTGATGCAATGGCCAAAAAGATCGCCCAAAACATATTCGCACGCCCGGTGTGAAGATCAAGACTCAGGTTTTCGAAAATTACCGTTGTAGGGTAGGGTGCATCGCTTAAAATTTGCCCTGTAAGCTGATTTACCTGCAATTCGCGATCTGATAGTTTAAGTATAAAAACTTCTTCAGGATCTTCAGTATCAAAAGGAAATTCTATTTTTTGAACATCAGCAAGTTTCGTTTTTTTGAAAATTTCAAAATTGGCTGCATCTTGTTTTTTCGCTTTTGCATCAAATTTAATTTCCTTGGGATGAATTTTGTCTTCGGTGAAAACCTTAAATCTTAAAAGTGAAAGATACGTTCCAGAAAGTGCAATGATAAAAATAGGAATCAGCATAAGCCTTCCTAAAACAACATGGTAATATTGCGTAAAACTATCTTTGACGATTTTAGAGAAAAATCGGCGAAAGCCTTTTTGCCGTTGCAAAACCAATGCAATACCTGAAATCGCTATTAAAAAAAGTAAAAAAGAATTGACTCCAATAATAAAACGTCCTGTTTCATGCAAAAAAAGCGAACGGTGAAGTGAAGTAATCCATTGTATAAACTCACTTTTCTTTTCGGGTTTACCCAATATTTTTCCTGTTTGAGGATTTATATAGGCT
>LMAJ01000049.1 GCA_001507425.1 Flavobacteriaceae bacterium CRH | reverse complement strand
TGAACCAGAACTAGAACTACAGTTATTGCCGTTTTTAACGGTTAATGTTCCGGAGTAAGTTCCCGCTGCTGTTCCAGCCGGAACAGCAATTGAAATTGGACTTGCACTTAATGTTGCATTTGTAACAGCAACAAAAGTATTTGCAGGCGATGCATTCCAAACAATACTGTATGTTGTTGGTGCATTTGTTGCTCCGCTATAAGCAAGTGTTGTATTTTGAGCACTCGCACTGGTACAAACCGGAGCAACTGTTCCAAGAGTTATACTTGGCAAAGGATTTACCACAACACTAAAACTTAATCCGGGACTAGATGTACATAAATTTGCATTTCTTACGGTTATAGTTCCGGTATAGGTTCCTGCCGCAGTTCCTGCAGGCACCGCTATAGTAATAGGAGTTGCCGGCAATGCTACATTCGTAACAGCTGCAAAACTATTTGCTGGTGATGCGCTCCACGTAATACTGTAAGTAGTTGGTGAGTTTGTTGTTGCGCTATAAGCTAAAGTTGTATTTTGAGCACTCGCACTAGTACAAACCGGAGCGACCGCTCCTAAAGTTATACTTGGTAAAGGATTTACATTTACTGTTGTAAAATTAGAATCTGCTGACACGCAAGTCCCACTTTGCACTACGGCTCTAAATTGGGTTGTTTGAGTAAGTGCTCCCGAAGTATAAGTTGTACTCGTATTAACAATATCTGTCCATGTTGAAAATGGACTTACTGAAGATTGCCATTTTACTACAGTTCCTGTATGTCCGGCTAAAGTTAATAAAGCACTTGGGAAACCGCTACAAATTGTTGTACCACCGGTAACTGAACCGCCAACTGTTACAGGCGAGATGATTACATTACTAGCTACATTATTTGTTGTTATATTAGAAATACAAACACCAGAGGTTAATGTGTTTACGGTTATAGAACTCGTTCCAACATTGGTAAAACCTGTTGCTGTAAAAGTTCCTGTACCAGCTGTAGTAACCGTCATTGTTGCAGTAAGTAGTGTTGCACTTGGGTTACTACGACTATATGTTACTGTATAAGTTCCTGTTGGTAATGAAGCAGCACTCGAAGTTAATGTAACTAATGAAGTTCCTGATGTTATACAAACATTGGCTGCTGAAATTCCTGTTAGACTATATGTTGGACAAGTATAGGAGACAATAACCTGACCATGAGCCCCATTTCCACCAAGTTGTGCCGATCCCAAAGCAGAATTTATAGCTCCTCCTCCTCCTCCTCCCATTGGAGATCCTGGATTTCCAGATGCAGTACCTAAAATTAAACTTGAGAGAGCGGCACCACCGGCTCCGGCTGGCAAAGTTTGATTTGCTCCATTTCCACCAGCTCCAGAAATTAATCCTACTGATAATAAAGCAGAAACCCCGTTTCCTCCACTAGTACCAGCTATTTTTGTAGTACCAGCTGATGCTCCTGTAGTTCCTCCTGCACCGCCTGTTGGGGTAGTTCCTGTGGTATTTGATCCTCCTCCAGATCCTCCAGCTGCTAATATAGTAGATTCAAATCCCGTAATAGTTGAATTTCCTCCATTTCCTCCATCACCAAGTGTTCCTACTACCTGTCCTCCTACCACAATATTTATTGTATTGCTAGCAACGACTGTAATGGTTGCCGCGGCATATGCACCTCCACCTCCTCCGGCGGCTCCTCTTCCAAAAAGTAAACCTGCACCGCTAGCACCACCACCGGCACCACCTGCTCCCCATGCCTGAATATTCATATTGGTAATTCCTGCTGGAACTACTACTGTACCATTAGCTGTAAAAGTGTGTGGTGGTTGTGCCCATAAAGACACATAAATAAAAGATAATATTAAAGATAATTTTAGCCTCATAAAAAGTGGTATTTAGGATTATATATAATTTGGTTGGGCTATCTTTAAGGAAAAAAATCATAGGTTGAGTTATCAAATTGATACGTATCTTTTTTCTTAAAAACGCCTTACGTCTAAGTTACTGAAATAAAGCATTTTGCGAAAATAAAAGTACTATTTCCTTACAATTTGTATATATGTGAATTTTTTAACTTAATTTTCCCAAAAAAATACTCTTTTAGTTGTAAATTCTTACTTTTTGCTAAAAATCAACAACGTTTTCACTTTCCAATTTCGAGCTAAAACCATGACAATCAGAGAAGCAAAACAAAAACTAGAACACTTTTGCGCCTATCAGGAGCGCTGCCATGCAGAGGTAGTATCGAAATTATATGATCTAAAAATGACTTCTGATGAAATCGATATAGTTATTGTTCATTTAATTCAGGAAAATTTTTTAAATGAAACTCGTTTCGCTTGCAGCTTCGCAAGAGGAAAACATCGCATAAAATATTGGGGTAAAATCAGAATTACAAACGAATTGAAATTCAGGCAGATTTCTTCTACAAATATTGCTTTGGCACTTAAAGAAATTTCAGCTGAAGAATATGCCGAAACTTTTGAGCAACTTTCTGAAAGATGCTGGAATAGTATTCATGAAAAAAACATTTTGAAAAAAAGGAAAAAATTTTGCGATTATATGCTTCGTCGCGGATATGAAAGTGATTTAATTTATAACAAAGTGAAAGAACTCGAACTGGATTTGGAATAAATTATAACCCAAAAAAAGTTGTGAGTAAAATCGCTTTGCTATGGTTTGATAAAATCAAAAAAACCTTATAATTTCCTTGATTTTGTCAAATGTCAGAAAATCATTATTTTGATGATAATTCAGGTTATCTGGCGTTTTTTTGACAATTGTTCCGAAAAACAATTCTATTTTATCAGTAATTTGACGATTTTTCTTATTTTTAACGTTAATATTTTATAAGAAATAACACTGAATGTTGCTTTTTTTAATGTATTTCAACGACTATTTTAACATTTCATCGATTAAACAGCCATTCTGAAAACCCTATATTATTGTAACACGTAGATGTGTCTATCTTTGCTTGGTCAATTTCTTATGCCAGCATAACAACCTGATAGAAAACATTTAACATGAAGAAAACTTTACTTTTATTTTTATTTATTTTTTTACCTTTTTTAGGATTTAGTCAAGTTGACTTAGTAAAATGGGATGCAGCATCTAATAGTAATAGAAATACTCCAACTTCTATCGTTGCAACTGTTGCAGGACAAGATGTGACAAGTAGTGGTGCAAGCCTACAGTATATTTCATACAATAGTGACGAAACTTTTTATCAAACAGGATCATGGCCAACACCTTTAGATAATGGAGGGGAATATAATCCTGCTAAATACCTTCAATTTGCAGTTAAACCAAATTCAGGCAATAAAGTAGATTTAAGTGCTTTTACTTTTCAATGTAGATCTGGATCAGGGAAATTTAGAATTAAATATTCAAAAGATGCAACTTTTGCAACTGGAGTTAAAGATTTAATGACAGAAACTACATCTCCAAGTTCATGGACTACATATAGCCCAAGTTTTTCTACAGAGATAAATCCAGTTTTAGATAATGAAATTGTTTATGTTCGATTTTATTCTTATAGTACTAATAATACTTTCGAAATTAAAACCGGTACTAATGCCAGCAATGTTATCCCGGTCATTAAAGGAACGGTATCCAGTTTTAACGCTAATAAAATTTTAGCAATAAATGATTACGTAAGTACTAAAAAAGAATTAGCAGTAAATATCAATGCATTAAATAACGATGTAAAAAAGGAAAATGTTACTTCTCTTGTAATATCTACACAGTCTACGGCAACTTCAGGAACTGCGATTGTAAATCCGGATAAAACCATAACTTTTAATCCGGCAGCAGGTTTTACGGGTTCTGCAACTTTTAATTATACCATTTCAAGTGCAACAGAAACATCTACAGCAACGGTTAAAATAACAGTTTCGGATGATACAGATGACACTTTATCTCTTTGGAACGGAGCTTCAAATAGTTTCAATCCAGTTACAAATGCTTATGTTAATTCGAATTCACCAATAACGGCCAATGGTGCATCACTTACTTATCAGAACCAAAATAATGGTACTGCCTTTTTTCAAACAGGAAGCTGGCCAAACCCTTCGGAAAATGGCGGAAGCTTTGATTCAAATAAATACATTCAATTTAAAATAAATCCTGACTCCAATCATCAATTAAATCTTAAACAATTTAATTTTATTTATAGAGGAACAAATGGTCAGAAATTTCAGGTTAGATATTCAAAAGACATCAATTTTGCAACCGGTGTAAAAGTTTTAGTTGCTGAAACAATTAGTGAATCATCATGGACTAATGTAAGTGCTAATTTTTCGACAGATACAAATCCGGTACTTTCTACAGAAACCGTATATGTAAGATTTTATGTTTATAATACTTATAATGTATTTGAAATAAGAAATGGTAACGGTAATAGTGTTGGCCCTGCTATTACAGGAACAGTAAAAGACGTTAATACGCTAACTGCAAACGACGACGCTATATCTACTCCAAGTAATGTAGCTGTTGTAATTCCAATTTTGGCAAATGATGTTATTGGAGGTTCTGCTTTACAGGCCATCACGGTAACTCAGCCATCAAACGGAACTGTAACTGTTAACGGAACGACAAACATAACCTTTACACCTGCAAGTAATTTTACAGGAACTGCTAGTTTTACTTATACTTTGCGCAATGCAAATTCAAATTATTCTTCTGCAACGGTTAATGTAAATGGAACTGCGCCTACATGTGCAGCTGCAGAAACGGCTGGAATAAATTACTGGAAAGGATTTGTTTACACTTACACAGGTACACCCGCAGCGACAACTTATGTAGGATCTATTGCCGAAAAAGCAATCTTCGACAGAAATGTTGACCAAAATACTATTACTGGAGATACAACTGTAGAAGCAAATAACTTTTGTGGTACTGCACCAAGCGATAAGTTTTTTGTTCGTTATTTAATGCAAACCACAGTAGCAACAACTGGAACTTACAATTTTACTATTGGAGGTGATGATGGTGTTCGATTGTATATTGATGGAACTTTAGTTACTATGAGTCCTACAACTTCATGGGGCGATCATAGCTACATAAGATATGCCGCACAATATACTTTAACAGCAGGAACTCATAATTTTGTATTAGAATATTACGAAAATACACAAGCTGCAAGAGTTTCATTTTCTTATGGAGCTGTAAAAGGCGATACTACATTTCCTTTTGGAGATAACAAATGGAACGTTTATGGTTTTTCATTGCCAGATATTTCATTAATCGCAGCAAGTTACGCAGGTACTTACGTAGATACTAATTTAAATATCAACACACAAACATACTGGAACAAAACTAAATCACCTTCATATGCTGCGAATTGGCAAGGAGCTCCAATGGATGTAGATCAATTTGCGATTACTTACAAACGTCAGGGTTTTGATTGTGGAACTTACCAAATACAATTAGTAAATTGTGATGATGTTGCTGAAGTCTATATTGATGGCGTAAAAATATTTACTCAAAATGGCTACACTACTGCCTCATCATTAATTAATAACGGTCAATCTTATCCATTAGATAAAAATTCTAAAGTCGAAGTACGTCTTAGAGAAGATGGAGGAGACGCAAATGTTGCATTTAATTTTATTTATACTGCTACTGCAGCTCCAGTTGCGTCTGTAACTACACAACCTACTTGTACTGTAAGTACAGGAACAATAACATTTTCGTCACCAACACCTTCAACTGGTTTAACATACAGTATTGACGGAACGAATTATACTAATACAAACGGAGTATTTTATGGCGTTGCTGTAGGTTCTTATAATGTTTCTACAAAAAACAGTTCAGGATGTATTTCTGCAACAACAACAGTAACTGTTAATGCGGCTACCAGTAAAATATGGAATGGTGCTACTAGTACAAACTGGAATACAGCTACAAACTGGACTCCAAACGGAGTACCAACTTCATCAGACTGTGTTGTTATACCGGATCTTACAAATATTACCAACAAACCAGCTGTATCAGGAACTGAACAAGTTACTAATGCCAATGTTTTAACAGTAAGCAATAAAGGTTCTTTAGTAATTGAGAGTTCAAATACGCTTAAAGTAGAAAATTCAATTACAGTTGAAGCAACAGGATCATTAACATTTGAAAATAATTCAAGTTTAATTCAGGTAAATACTAATCCCGGGATTAACACAGGAAAAATTATCTATAAGCGTATTGCCCCACAAATTCGCCAGGCCGATTATGTATATTGGTCAACACCGGTAACTCCACAAAGACTTATTGATGTTTCTCCATTATCTTCTTATGATAAGTTCTATGGTTTTAACGGTAGTACTTGGGTATCAACATATCCAACCGGTTATATGGTTGTGGGTAAAGGGTATATCATTCGTGGTCCAAACAATTATTCAAATACAGTAAAAGCAGATTATACAGCTTCATTTATTGGTACGCCTAACAACGGTACATTGAGTGGTGAAAAATTAGACGCCGGTAAATATTACTTAATTGGAAATCCTTATCCATCTGCGATAGATGCAAATGGTTTCATCAATAACAATCCATTTTTAGAAGGTACTTTGTACTTCTGGACTCATAATACACCAGTAGTTCTTTCAGGTGCTTATAGATACAGCGCAACAGATTATGCCAGTTACAATATGACAGGAGGCGTTGGAGGGCAACCGGCAATTAGCGGAAATTCTTCAAACAACAACAGCAAACCAAGCGGTAAGATCGGTGCGGGACAATCATTTTTTGCAAGTGCTGCAACAGCAGGAACAATCAGTTTTAATAATACGATGAGATTGGGCGGAGCTAACAATAGTCAGTTCTTTAAATCAACCGCAGCTTCTAAAGAAACTACAATCGAAAGAAGTCGTGTCTGGTTAAACATGACAAATGCCGAAGGAGCTTTCAAGCAAATGTTGGTTGGTTATGTTGAAGGCGCTTCTAATGAATATGAAGCGAGATACGATGGAGTAAGTTTTGATGCTAATCCGTATGTAGATTTTTACAGTGTTGCTAATGGTAATAATTATGTTATTCAGGCGCGTGCTTTACCTTTTACAGATACCGATGAAGTTCCTTTAGGATACCGTACTACAATTGCGGGAGACTTTACCGTTTCGATTGATGAAGTTGATGGTGATTTAACGAATCAAACAATTTATCTGGAAGATAAAACAACCAATACCATTCATGACCTAACGACAAGTAACTACACTTTTACTACGGCAATTGGAACATTTACAGATCGTTTTGTATTAAAATATAAAAGCAAAACATTAGGAACCGGAGATTTTGAAAATACCGAAAATGGGGTTTTAATCTCAGTAAAAAATAAGACAATACAAGTGACTTCTTCAACAGAAGCTATTAGTGAAGTTTCTGTTTATGATATAACCGGGAAAATAATTTATAATAAAAAGAAAATAGGAACAACAGAATTACAGATATCAAATTTACCATTAGGCAATCAGGTTTTGTTAGCAAAAGTAACATTAGAGAATGGCTATGTTATTACTAGGAAGCTAATTTTTAATTGATTGTATAATAATCATGAATAAAAAAATCCGTCAGCGAAAGTTGTCGGATTTTTTAGGATAATAACAAGTCGAAATCTAACAGAATATAAATATTAAAAAACAAGTTGCTATAGTTTAACACCTACAAAAACTACAGCAATTTTAAATTACTAACCAAAAATACCAAACCGTATGCCCCCAAAAAAAAATCTATCAATACGTTCTTTATTTTTAAAAAATTTAGGATTGCTTATTCTTTTGATACCATTCAAAATGTTAAGCCAAAATACGATTACAAGAATCCACACAGACTGGAAAGGATATTGGACATCGAACAGTACAACAGCCTCTGGAAACCGTCCTGATACTGCCAATAATTTATTGGCATTTGCATGGAACGGAGTAACATATTCTACTGGTGTAAATGATAACGTTCTAACTACAAATGCTGTAACTTTTAATCCTCAGAAATTTAGAGCACTAAAAATTCAAACTTTAGGACTAGACAGTAACATGTATTTTCTACAAGGCTCAATGATAGACGGATTACCTACTACTGCAAAGCTAGTTCCGGCATTGGCAGGATCGACTTCTACAGGAGCCGAACTTGCATCCAGACTTACTGATGGTACTAACGGTTTAACCCTGGGAACAGGAATTGCTAACATAAAAGCAGGTACAGCCGAGTTTAAAATTGGTACAAATAATTTGAATGTTCCCGGAATTGGAGATGGAATTCCAGACATTATTGTAACTCAGGTTGCAGAACCAGGTAGTCAATATGATACTTTTAAATTTGTAAATGCATCTGGAGCTACGGTAGGAACTGAAATGTCAATAAAATTTGATGCAATTACTGCTATCGGAACATATAGTCTGGATTTATTCAGAGCAGATAATGGGGCAGTGGCTTTTACGCCGGCAGCGACAAGAGATATCAGAATGCTGGGAATTGAAGCAAGTTCATTCGGTATTAATTCAACAAATGCTTCACAAGTAGATCGTTTTGTTGTTACTTTTTCAGGTAGTTCAGATTGTGCTTTTATAGCATTCAATACAAATTCATTAAAAATTGCAGAATTAGGTTTGGTTAAAAAAGCTTCAATAACTTCATGTGGAAAACTAGGAGATGTTATTAATTATACTTTCGAAGTAACCAATACCGGAGAGGTGCCAATAACAGATATTAAAGTTACGGATCCAATGTCTGGATTGGTAATTACAGGAAATCCCATTGCTAGTTTAGCCGCGGGAGCAAAAGCTACACTAACAGGAACCTATACAATTACAGCAGCAGATGTAGCGGCTGGTAAAGTTGTTAATTCTGCAAAAGTTACAGGAACTGATCCTTCTTTCAATACTATAGAAGATATATCAGGGCAAACTAATACGGATAATATAGCAACTACGACTACTTTATTCACACCTCCAACTTTTACCGCACAGCCGGCATCGCCAGCCTGTATTGGTACATCAGTTACTTATACGACAGAAGCCGGAATGACCAATTATGTTTGGGGATTTCCAGGCACAGCAGGAACAAATTATACAATTGTTTCCGGCGGAACAACAACAGACAATACGGTTACTTTAAGATATTTAACAACCGGAAGTAAAACCGTAACTATTAATTATACAAATACTAATGGCTGTACGGCAGCTTCAGCAACTTCATCATCAGCAGTTACTGTAAATGCATTGCCAACTCCAACTTTTACGGCCCAACCGGCAACATCACCTTGTATTGGTACATCTGTAATTTATACAACACAAGGATCAATGACTAATTATATCTGGGGATTCCCAGGTACAGCAGGAACTGATTATACTATTGTTTCCGGAGGTACAACAGCAACAAACACAGTTACTTTAAGATATTTAACAGCAGGCAATAAAACTGTAACTATTAATTATAGTAATGGTAATGGTTGTACGGCAGCTTCAGCAACTACTTCATCAGCAGTTACTGTAAATGCATTACCAACTCCAACTTTTACAGCACAACCGGCAACTTCACCTTGTATTGGTACATCGGTTATTTATACTACTGAAACGGGAATGACCAATTATGTTTGGGGATTTCCAGGTACAGCAGGAACAAATTATACAATTGTTTCCGGAGGTACAACAACAGACAATACGGTTACTTTAAGATATTTAACAACCGGAAGTAAAACGGTAACCATCAATTACACAAATACTAATGGATGTACTGCAGCCTCAGCAACTTCATCGTCAGCAGTTACTGTAAACCCACTACCAACATCCCCAAGCGTAAGCACAACCAATGTTGACTGTGCCTCTTTAGGAAGCGTAACGTTGAGCAATCTTCCTTCATCAGGAACCTGGACACTGGAAAGAAGTCCCGGTGCAGTTATAACAACAGGTACAGGAA
>LMAJ01000048.1 GCA_001507425.1 Flavobacteriaceae bacterium CRH | reverse complement strand
TCTGCCAGAAGAACCTTGGCAGGAATTGAAGTTGTGCACATGTTAAGAAAAAATCAGATGCTTAACCCAGGAACAAGTATGTTCAAATCATTTTGTAAATTGGCTGCATAATTTTCGGGTTTCTGATTTCTTGCGGATTTACATGGCAGATGCGACAGAACCTTTTTGCGGGAATTTTTATTCTATTTTGTTTGTTTAGTGATTAATGAAATTAAATCAGTAATGTCTTCTCAATAATAAAGGTAATTCTAATGAGTCTCTAAATTTTGTTATGAGCTTTTTTTTTATTATCTCTTTTTTTGTCTTTACACTTTTGATTAAACTTATTTTGCTATTTTTTTTCTCAGACATTGTTTAGGGATGTTATTTGTTATGGGCATTTTAAAATCATTCCTTTTTGCTAAAGTTTTTTGGCGAACTAAATGCGGAATTCAAGTTGTTCACATTAATTCCGCTTTCATATTTAATTTAGATAAATTTGATACGTCATTTTTTTCTTGGCAGGATCATTACATTCAAATTCCATTTGTCACAGAAAAAACTGACTTAGAAGAAGGCGACACTTCTTTTGATTTTACATTAACATATTGGATCAGTTTTCTGATTAATAAATTTAATAATTAAAAATTCACAAATTATGACTTCCAGTCAAAACACTATAATCTCTCGAACAAATATAATCAGGTCTCTTCTTTTCTGACACTGGTAAATTATTAATACTGTTATAAGTTACTATAATAGTATCTCTATCATAAGGAGAAAGATTTCCTATAGATGCATGAAATAAATTCGGATGAAAAAAGATAACGGATCCTGCTTTAAGTTCTAAAACCTTTATACCATTTTTATCAGAATATTCCTTAACAATACTATCGTCAACAGTAAATTTTAGGTTTGATCCTAGCGAATTTGATAAATCATTTTTATTAGCAATATCTTTGTCTTTAAATTTTGCTATGCCTTCTTTATGTGAACTTGGAATAACCATTAATGGGCCTTGAAAAGATTTAGTGTCATCTAAATAAATCATAGCAGAAATCATATCAGGATTGGCCACACCATCATCTATATGCCAGTAAGGATAATCTTGATGCCACTCCCACCATTTTCCTAAAAAAGGCTCTTTTAGATTTAGTTTATATTGATATAAATATAAGTGTTCATTTACCAATTTTTGACTTATTTTGAGCAATCTTGGATCTTTGTAAAGATCAGCATATATTTTAGAATGTAAATGAGGTGCAAATACCGAACGAATCTTATTATCTTCATAAATGACATTAGATAAATTTTTACTATTTTCAAAGTATGAAACTTCATTCTTGTATTTCTTAACTTCATCTAGAGTAAACATTTTGTCAACAACAAAATAACCATTTTCATTATAGCTTTCAATCTGAGTTTTATTCATTTTTCTTTTGGCTTACAAATTATTTATTTTTCACTTACAAAGTAAATTATTATTTTCTATTATACAATAGCTTTATTTTAAATTTGTCAGCATTATCTTTATAAAAGTAATTTAGCGCAGATTAAGTAGATATAAAATGCAAACACATTTAATAATTTGAATCTTATCATGAGTCAGAAATTTGCATACTTGCCGTTGCTTTATAAACATTCTTAGGTATGTTATCTTTAAAGTTATCATTAAACTTGGGAATTTCTTTTTTCCTTCCGGACTTTAATGGTTTTTTTAAGGAAACTTGCTATTCGATTTTTGGTGTTGCTATAGTTCATTACTTTAAAAGATTAAATATGAGAAATATCAAAAGCTTTCATGATTTTTTGCGCAATTATGTTTGAATTTTCATTGATAAAAAAGTGATTTCCTTCTACAATTGTAAAATCACAAAAGGCATCAGTCTCATTTGCCCAATCTTTCATTTCTTTTATAGATGTTTTTTCTTCATCCCCTATTTCATCTGCTCCCATAATTATATTCATAGGAATTGAAAAGGGACGTTCCATTTTCGAATAGGAATAATTTTCTATCGCTCTGAAATCATTCTTTAAAACTGGGTAGAAAATATCCAATAAATCTTTTTGGTTGAAAAAATCATTAGGCATGCCTCCAATCTTTTTAATCTCTTCCCAAAATAATTCTTGGGGAAGGGTCGATTTATTATTCTTAAAACGATTATGTTCTGGTGCACCTCTTCCAAGGAAAAATGTGCATAATGGTAATTTTAAATTATTTTTGGCAATCTTTTTTATCAGCTCATAACCTAGAATGCATCCCATACTATGCCCAAAAAGTATATATTCCTCTTTTATTATATGTTGACGTATATTATGGAAAAGATCGTCGGTCATATCGGAAATATTATCCAATAAAGGTTCTTTAAATCTATCTCCTCTTCCTGGTAGCTCTAGTGTAACCCATTCAAAATCATGAGATATATGTTTCTCTATTTTGTTAAAACTATATTTATTACCGCCAGCAAAAGGAATTGCTACGATTTTTAATTTAGTGGACAAAGCGCCGTTCACATATTTTCCATGGAATGAACTCATAATTTTATAATGATTATTCTTGAAGTATGGCAAATGTAAATAATTTTAAGCATTAATAAATTCAAAGATTGGTTCATTTATAAATTTAATAATGAATTAATTCCTATTACAGGCTGTACTATTCTAAAAAAGTTTATTTTATTATTTTTCTGGCTGTGTAAGCATTTTTAATTTCAAATAGATGTCTTGTTTGAAGGGTTCAAGTTGTTAGCATTATTAAAAATAGGGGACCAATGATTTTTCTAAATGTTAGAATGATATTGAGAAATAAGGTATTATTTGTATCGATTTGTCTCTAGTAAGATTTATTTAAGTTGGTTTTTGTTTTATTTCAGGTCATTTTATGGATTTATAGTTATAATTATTTTAGAATGTCTGAGAGAAAATCTATATCGGGATAAAGTAAAATTTCAAACAATATTTTGGAAAAGTGAAGTTAAGGGCAATGGATTTAACTGCCGAACAAGGAGATTAGCCAATGCAATCGATGAGAAAGATCGTATTCTACTTTAGGTAAGTTGATGCAGGCAGTTTCTATCATTCTAATATTTTATTTGGATATAATATAAGTTAATCTGATTTCATCCAATTTCTCTGTACAATGTTTATCTCTCGAGGTTTGCCTCAAATTTATAAAAGTCTATAGGGAAATGATTTAATTTAACGTGGTTGCAATTAAATGCAATATGGCAAGAGTACAGATTGTCAATCTGTACTTTCTGAATATACCAAGTGTTGTTATCGTAGGTTAATTGCTGTATTTTGTGAATTTCAATTTCTTCCATAGGAATCGATAAACCTATTCCTATGGCTTTAACGACAGATTCTTTTTTTGTCCAATAGTCATAAAAAATTTTTTCTTTTTTTTTACAAGAATTGATATGAAATAATTCTTTTTTAGTTAGAACTCCAGTTATGGAATCTACATTAAGTTCTTCTATTTTTTCAATATCGATTCCTAATCTTAAATCTTTTGCCAATGCGCATATTACATATTTACCAGAGTGTGAAATATTAAAATCTAACTCCAAATCTAATTCTAAATATGGTTTTCCATATTTATTGTATTTTAATTTGTTTAAGCACTTTGAGTCGATATCATATAATTTTAAGCCTTCTATTAGTAATAATTTTCCAAGTAAATTTAATTCTCGATCTATCCAATTTTTATAGCTTTTGTTTTTTGTTAATAGATCTTTAGGTAAGTTTATCAGTAATTTATTCTCACGATTGAGAGGTCTGTCTGTTATTTGTGAATAAAATATGTTTACTTCTTTCAAAATTAAAAGTGAATTAAATGGCTTTGGTTTTCAATTTGAGATGCTTTTAAATTTGCTTTATTATTTCTGGTATATACCAAAAATAATAAAGCAAATAAGATTCTTTAATATTAGTTTCGGACGAATATATTTTTCAAATAGATTTTTAATTAAAAGGCAAGCTGTATTCTTTTGCCATACCGACTAATACTTTTCTGCTTCCTTCAAATGGTTCTCTACCATGAGTATATAACATATTGTCTAGTAATAGCAAATCATTTTCTTGCCAATCAAAACTTATTTTAGTTTTATTATAAACTTCTCTTATTACATCCAATACTTCGGGGTCAATTGGGGTTCCATCTCCAAAGTAAGTATTTCGGGGTAAATTATTTTCTCCAAGTATTTCTATCAAGTCTTCTCGTAATTCATTATCTAAATTACTTACATGAAAGAGATGTGCTTGATTAAACCATAATTTATCCTTTGTAACAGGATGGATAAGAGTCGATTTGTTTATTTGTTTGGTTCTGAGTCCATTTGGAGTCCAGTCTACTGCAATATTATTGGCTCTGCAGTAAGATTCTACTTCGGTCTTATTTTTAGTTTGAAAAACTTCTTCCCACGATAAATCTATATTGGAATAGTTTCTAACGTACATAATATTCTTTTTTTCAAATTCATCTCTGATTTCTACAGGGATTTCATTGTACGCTATTCGACTATCAGAAATAGGCGTGTTTCCCCTCTTCTCGGCCTTGGTTTTGCATAAAAAACCTATTCTAGATGGCCATTTATTTGAGTAAGCATTTTCATTATGCTGTGGAATCCATTCTGTTTGATGGTATTCTGTAGCCGTATAAATTTTGTTTTGCAATTCTGTGCGCGGGGTAGATCTAAATGTATAATCAATAAGCTCTCCTCCAAATAGTAAGGAAAGGATTGTTCCAAAATCATTTTCATTAATATTTTTAAAGCCTCTAATAAGAAGTATGCCAGTTTTTTCTAAAATGGCTTTTACTTCTTCCTTGTTTTCATTTGACCAATCCAATGCTGATGTATTTTGGTTTTTAATATTATATATCATATCTATTCCCTGAAAGGATTCTATTTTTAATGAATTCATATATTCTAAATTTTAATTATTTACTTTATATTGTTAATCTAGGGTGTTTCATATTGTTAATGCTTTACAAAGCAAAAAAATCATATATCTTGGTGTTTCCAATTTTAGTAACAAACGAGTTTAAGACCTTTTTCGAGTTGCTACTAGATATCAAACCATCTTAAAAAATATATTTTTTGGCTGACTCTTATTGGAAATTTCAGTTAATCGTTTCTTAAAAGCAAGGTCTGATTATCCCGAATAATTTTTACTAATTGTATAATAAAATGTTCGATGTATTCTATTCTCAATTTGACTAATTAAATTTTAAATAACATTATAAATATGCTATAAATACTTTTAGCGTATTGTAACAAGATTGCCCAATTTCCTAAAAAAAAACTTATTAAATTGATTTTCAAACTAACGCGTTTACAAGCAATCTGCGACCAAGTTACAAATTAATTTTAAAAAAAAGTAACCAAAATATTGGGAACTTAAAATTTCATCCTTGACCTGTAAAAGTATTTTTTTGCTAGGATATATATATATTCTTAGAAATAGATTCATAAAAGTATGAATTGTGTTATAAATCAGCAAGATATCTTTGCTTCAGAATTTGTATTATTATTTTTCCTTGGACTAAGTATTATTTATTTATCCGAGTTTCTTTAAAAGTACTTGCTCTAATTGTATACTGTATTCGATTCCTAAAAATTTGTAAATCAAGCCATGAATATAGTTGTGGTTGAATAATATGATTTATCTTATAAAATTTTACCATTATTAATAGGAAAAGGAATTAGAAAATAATATTTTTACTCACTATAAACATAAGTTTTCTCTGTAGAAAGTGAAATTTCTTTTAGAGATAAATGATATGTACTTAAGCATAGATCCCGAATAAATAATTTATTTATAAAATAATAAAACCTAAGTAATTTATTAAAATGAAAGAAAAAATGAGATTGCATCTTTCTCAACAAGATGTATATTATAAGCAGATAACCAATTCAAAAAGCCCATTATATAATATAGGAGGGTACGTTGTTTTTAATGGGAAATTTGATAGTTTTAAGTTTGAATTAATATTAAAAGATTGCTCAAAAATATTTGATTTTCATAAAATCATATTTGATTTTACTGATGCAGAGCCCCTTCAATATATAATAGACACTCCTATGTCTATAGATATTGATAAATTAGATTTTTCATCAACACCAAATCCCAAAGAAATAGCTTTAGATTGGATGCAAAATCAGTTCAATATAGCTTTTGATCTTGAACAAAAAAAATTATATCGTTTGGCATTAATTAAGGTGTCAGAAGATGAATATTATTGTTTCTTATGTTTTCATCATTTAATTGTTGATGGATATGGGTTTTCTATCTTTTTGAATCATCTTATAATTGAATACAGGAAATTTTCCAGTGGTTATAAAGGATTTGAAGGGAAATACCCTTCTTATGCTGGAGCTGTGGAGCAAAATCTAAATTATTGGAAGTCGATAGACTATGATAATGACGCTATATTTTGGAAAGAAAAGTTTGAAGATATTCCAGATTTAATATTTAGTGAAAAGGTAGGAAAAAATGTTAGTGGTCGTTCCCTTTCCATTCCAATTTCTAATTTTGATAGAAAATTGCTTAAAAATATAGTCGAAAAGACTAAAACAAACATTTCTCAATTAACTATTGCTGCATTGCTAATATATTTTGGAAAAACTACCGAGCATAAGAGTTTTTGTTTTGGACTTTCGAACCACAAAAGAAGAGATAGAAATGAAAGGAAAATAGTTGGAATGTTTTCAGGGATACTTCCCTTTAAAGGCGAGTTTATTCCCAATCAGCTACTTTCAGATTTTATTTCGAATATAAAACAAGTACAGAGAAGGGATTTTAGACATGGATTATATCCGATTTCTCATTTAAATCGATCCTTGAACTTACTTTCTAAGAATCGATTTCAACTTTTTGATGTTTTAATAAACTATGAGATTCTTGCATTGCCAGATAACGTTGATTCTGATTTAAAGATGCATGCGAAAGAATTGAAAAGTACATCACATTTAGGAGTTCCTCTTGCAATTCGTTGGTTTGATTATGGTCAAGAAACACCTTTGGAATTGCTAGTAGATTACCAAGAAGCATTTTTTAGTGATGTAGAAATACAATTGTTTGTTAATAGATTACTTTTTATTTTAAGGCAATTTGAATCTTGTCTTGATAAACCTATTTGTAATGTTTTAATCTTACCAGAAGAAGAAAGACACCAGTTATTAGAGGTTTTCAACGATACCGTCGCAGACTATCCGAAAGACAAGACTGTGGTTGACCTGTTTGAAGCGCAGGCGTCAGGGACCCCTCAAGCTACAGCGGTGGTTTATGAGGGCGAGAGTTTGACTTATAAGGAATTAGATGAGAAGTCGAACCAGCTGGCCCATTATTTAATTGAAAAAGGAGTATCTGTTGGAGATCTGGTAGGCATCTGCATGGAACGCAGTCTAGAGATGATCATCGGTATCCTTGGAATTTTGAAATCAGGAGCGGCCTATGTCCCCATAGATCCTGATTATCCGGAGTCCCGCAAGAATTATATGCTAGAGAATTCTGGTGTTAAGATAGTGCTTAGCGATAATAATAATGCAACTGCTCTTTTGGATAAGGACAGTATAGATGTTGTTCTTTTGGATAGTGATTGGAATAATATAAACAAGAGATTCAGAGACAAAATAGAGAGAATCGCTTCTGCATCGGACTTGGTCTATGTAATCTATACATCTGGTAGTACAGGCAGACCAAAGGGAGTACAGATAGCCCATAAATCATTAACGGATTATTTCTATGGTCTTTTGGACAAAACCAACGTTGCATCATGCCGTAGTTTTGGACTTACTTCGAGTATAGCCACAGATTTAGGGAATACAGTATTTTATTCCTCATTATTAACAGGAGGTTTGCTTTATGTATTATCAGAAGATGAGCAGATCGATGCTGATAGAATCTCAGCTTTAAATATTGACTGCTTAAAAATGGTTCCTTCCCATTGGAAGACCTTACAATCTAAGGATGCCATACTTGTTCCTAACAAATGCTTGATATTGGGAGGTGAATCTTTCACAGATGATATTTTCAATCTTTTGTCTTCAAATAATGTGGGATGTCAGGTCTATAATCATTATGGTCCTACCGAGACGACAATCGGTAAACTGATTCATAAAGTTGATTTAACTAAAGAATTATCATTTTCTATCCCATTAGGAGTTCCCTTTGGAAAAACTTTTGTTTACGTAATGGATCTAGAGGATTATTTATGTCCGATAGGCGTTATAGGAGAATTGTGTATAGGGGGAGAAGGTTTGGCCCGAGGCTATTTGAACCGAGAAGAATTGACCAATGATAAGTTTGTTGCCAATCCTTTCATAGAGGGAGAGCGGATTTACAGGACAGGCGATCTTGCCAGGTGGCTGCCTGATGGGAATATTGAGTTTTTAGGCAGGAAGGACAATCAGGTAAAGATACGGGGCTACCGTGTTGAGCTTGGCGAGATTGAGAATGCATTGTCTCGATTGCCTATAGTGACCCAATCCTGTGTTTTGGCCAAAGCGGATCACTATGGTGACAAAAGATTGGTAGGCTATGTAGTTACAGAGGGAGAATTGAACAAGGAGTCATTGCAATCCCAATTGCAAGAAACTCTGCCTGAATATATGGTTCCGCGTTTGTGGGTGCAGCTTGATGAGATGCCGCTGACATCCAATGGCAAGCTTGACAGGAATGCATTACCGGAACCGGATGGTTCGGAGCTGTCAACTAAAGCGTATGCTGCCCCGGTTACAGAGACAGAAGCACAGTTAGCCGAAATCTGGCAGGAGCTTTTGAAAGTAGAGAGAGTGGGAATTCATGACAACTTCTTCGAACTGGGAGGCCAGAGTTTATTAGCGATCCGCTTGATTGCCAGGATACGAAAACTTGGCTACACTGTCAACATTGGAGATTTTTACACCGAACCTACGATTGCCCAGTTGTGTACGAAGTTGACCTCTGCCGAACAAGGATATAAGGTTCCCGAGAATGGTATTATGGATGGCTGTGAGTACATCACCCCGCCTATGGTTACATTAGTGGATTTAAGCAAAAACGAACTGGAAATGATAATGGGGCATGTTCCGGGCGGCGCGTCCAATATCCAGGATATCTACCCACTTGCCCCTCTACAGGAAGGAATTTATTTCCATCATTTGATGAGTGATAAAACCAAAGGAGATCCTTATGTGCTGTCTAATTTGTTGTCTTTTTCATCACCTGGCAAGCGCTCGAAATTTATAGATGCTTTGGATTATGTCATTAATCGTCATGATGTGCTGCGTACCTGTGTTTTAAGTGATGGACTTTCTAGAACCGTACAAGTTGTACTACGAAAAGTAGGACTGAAAGTAGAGAAATTGTCAATAGATGAAAAACGGGATGTTTTGCCTCAGGTAAAAAAGGAGCAGACCCCAGGCAACCTTTACATGGACTTGACCCAAGCACCAGCAATGCAAGTGAAATTGGCCGATGATGTGGCTGCTGAAAAGTATTATCTGGTATTGAACCATCACCATATGGTGATGGATCACATCGGGACATCAAAAATAATAGAGGAGATCGGGTTCTATCTGTCAGGGCAGGCGAGTGTGCTTCCAACCCCTTCCTTATACAGAGATTTTATAGGGCATACCCTAACCAAGGATAAATTGGAGCAGAGCAAAAATTACTTTAGTGGTCTATATAGCGCTGTAGAGTCTTCTACGTACCCTTTTAATTTAGTGGATACCAAGATTGATGGAAGTACTACAATTGTCTCATCAAAGAGGATGCTGTCTCCCGAATTGCGCGATGGCATCCGAAAGGTGTCGGCTGACCTTCAGATTAGTCCAGCGGTGCTGTTTCACTCAGCCTTTGGTCTAGTTGTGGGAAGGTGCAGCGGTACGGACTACGCTCTGTTCGGTTCGGTGCTTTTAGGAAGGCTTCAGGGAGCTAAGGGCTCGGAATCATCGTTAGGTCTGTTTATGAATACCCTGCCTGTATTATTGGATATCAAAGGTGATATATCTTCATATATCGCCCAAACGAATAATTACTTGCAGACGCTTTTGGATTATGAACAGACTTCTTTGTCAAGTGTTCATGATTGGAGCGGTATCCCGAATGATGTTCCAATGTTCAGTGCCCTGTTGAACTACCGACATTCAGAATCAGATTATCTAGATAAGTTGCCTGGTTTTGAAGGGGAGTTGTTATCTGGTTACTACCGAACCAATTATCCGTTTTCTCTAGACGTTGATGACTATGGGAATGACTTTAGTTTAGCTTTCAATATCTCACCTATCGGAATTGATCCTTCTACAATGGTATTGTATATGGAAGAGGCATTGAAATCATTGTTAACTCATATGGATAAGTCGTCGCAAATGAGAGTCGAGGAACTGTCGATTCTAACGAAAGAGGAGACTCGTCAGTTATTAAATGAGTTCAATGATACCGCTGCAGACTACCCGAAAGACAAGACGGTGGTTGATCTGTTTGAAGCTCAGGCGTCACGGACCCCTGAGGCTGTAGCGGTGGTTTATGAGGGCGAGAGTTTGACCTATAGGGAATTAGATGAGAAGTCGAACCAGCTGGCCCATTACTTGATTGGTAAAGGGGTACGTGTAGAAGATCTGGTAGGTATCTGCATGGAGCGCAGTCTTGAGATGATAACCGGCATCCTGGGAATCCTGAAGTCGGGAGGGGCCTATGTTCCCATAGACCCTGATTATCCACAGTCGCGTAAGGAGTATATGCTGGAGGATTCAGGAGTCAAGATATTGCTTACCGATAATGATAGTTCAACTATTTTTGCAGATAAAGATAAGGGCGGCATCGATGTTATACTGTTAGATAACGATTGGAACACTATAAATAAAGCATCCAAGGATAGAATAAAAAGAGTTGCTTCCCCAGACAACCTTGCCTATGTTATCTACACCTCTGGAAGTACGGGGAAACCTAAGGGGGTTATCAACTCTCACAAAGGGATGGTGAATCGTCTTCTATGGGCTCAGGATAATTATAATATGACACGAAAAGATATATTATTGCAAAAAACTAGTTTTAGTTTTGATGTGTCTATATGGGAATTGATATTGCCTTTGATGAGTGGATCAAAATTAGTTTTTGCACGTGCGGGAGCCCAAGGAGACGTTGCATATCTAAGAGATTTGATAGAAGCGGAAAAAGTAACCATGATTCATTTTGTACCTTCTATGTTAGTCGCATTTTTAGCAGGAATATCCCTTGGAGACTGTCGTTCTTTATGTAAGGTTTTATGCAGTGGCGAAGCTTTGACCTTGGAACAGGTACGCTCATTTAGGATACTATTCCCCAATGTACGGCTTGATAATCTATACGGTCCTACTGAAGCTGCGATTGATGTGAGTAGTTGGTCTGTACCAAAGAATATAAGTTCTCTGGAAAAGATTCCGATTGGTAGCCCTGTAGCAAATACAAGTCTATATGTATTGGATTGCAACAACATGCTTTTGCCTATGGGTGTAGTTGGAGAACTGTGCATAGGAGGAATTCAAGTAGCCGAGGGATACTTGAATAAAGAATCTTTAACCAATGATAAGTTTGTTGCCAATCCTTTCAGGGAAGGTGAGCGTATGTACAGGACTGGTGATCTTGCCCGCTGGCTTCCAGACGG
>LMAJ01000047.1 GCA_001507425.1 Flavobacteriaceae bacterium CRH | reverse complement strand
TTCGGATAGAATTAAAGGGAGAATCAATGAGAAAAAAGAAAATAGAAAAACAACCAATAGAGTAAAATAATTTTATACTTTTAAACTACTTTTTAGACACCTTTTTGAGTTCATTTATACTGCTCACTTTTATCCAGAATTAGGTGCTCACTTTATCCAGAATACCCACTCCTAGCAATTTTTCACCTGTTGCATCAATTTTTGTGGCTAAATTTTGCTCAACTCCTTCAATGTAAATTGCTTTTAGACCATTATCGTCAAAATTTAATAAATTTAAGGATTTCTTTAAAGTCCATAATACATGGAAATCATCGCCAGCATTAGATTCTGGTGCTTCTGAAATAGTCTTAACGTCTTTCATTAAATCTTTTTTTAAGTTCTTCTAAATGATTTAATAACTTCTCAAACTTCAATGTCTCTAAGTATATCTTAAATTCTTTCATAGCTTGATAGTCTTTTTAGATTTTTTAATATTTTCTTGAATCATAATTAGACTTGTTAAACTTCTAAATGTTGAACGCTTTTGCCATTAGTTCCTGTTCGGCTCTTGAAATCCCTATTTTTTTAGCAATAGTTTTCCAATTGCTTGTTGTCTTCAGCACGTCTTCTATAATGACTTCCATTTGTTGTTTGTTTAAACGAAAATATTCGCCAACGCTTTTTGCCAATTGAAAATCAAGAGCATTGTTATCAGTATCTATGTTTAAAGCTAAACCGTCTTTGTCAATAGATGGATTAAGGTCATATGCCGGTGATAGTATCCAACCTTCTTTTGTTAGTATAAAACCATGATTTCTTAAATGATCATCAGTATTGGAAATAGCAATATTGAAAATTATTCTACGCCATAGCTGGTGTAAATTTGCTTCTATGTTTGCGCCGTAATTGCTAATGAATTCAGCAATGTCGAGGTAACTTGCCTGATTGTCGCGAATGGTATCTTCATTGTTAGCCGTCATTGTCATGGCAGAAGCAAAATGTATTCTTTCTCCATTTTCCCGGTCAAAACGTTTTGTGAAAAACGTATGGTAGTTACCCATTATTTTTTCTATTCGGCATGGTGCCATTTCTATTTTGGCATTTATTGCCAGTTGATAGGCCAGAAATTCCCACGCAGCTTTATCTGTTGTATCAGTTTTGGATGGGAATTTGGCAATCCAAAGACTTTTATCTGAATCTAATACATTGGCTTTTGGTCTTGCTCCACCTAATGAGGAACCAGGTGCAATGAGTACTGATAGATATCTGTTGACATCTTCATTCTCAGTATCATTCTCAAAAATAGATGCTGCATTTTGTAGTTCACGAATGGATGCCCATGGTGGAGTAGAGGCAGTTTTATTATTATCTAAAAAATCTCCATTAGGGTCCGTTTTGAAACGTAATGCTCCCATACGACTTTCATCGTATACTCCTAAGAGAAAATCAATATCGTAGAGTGTTTTTGGTTTTTCATTATTTTCTCTTGCTGACTGTGCTTCTCTACGTTTCATTAGTGTTCGTCCCCAAGTGTCGGGCATACTATCTAGGAATATGCCAAAGTTTTCTTTTTGATTTGGGTATTGTGGACCGCCGTATAATTGAATATCCGGGTCGAGTATGAATTTTTGTTCTGATTTAAGCCATTCTTTATCATATTCAAAACTGAATACTTTTTTACCTTTGGCTTGTTGTGCTGATAGGATGCCAATGATTTTTGGTTCGGGCATTTCTTTCCAATGTGCGTAAACGTATATATCGGTTTTGTTGGTGGACATTTTGGATAGTTATCTTTTTAAATTATTTATAGTTTAGTATGTTGACACTATTATTTTAACAGTTCAAGATCCTGAAGTTTTCTTCCAAGTTCATCATCTGAAGCGAGTTTAAGAAAATCATCCTGAAGCCCTAATACTCTTAGCACATTAAAATAAGCACCAATAGCAACACTAGGATTGCCTTTTTCTATTTGATATAAAGTAGTCCTAACAATATCTGCTCTTTCTGCCACCTGAACAGCAGTTAGCTTTCTTCTTTTTCTGGCTAGCTTTATGTTTTCCCCCATTTGCTCTAATGTTATCTGGTGTTTAGGAAAAATGGTTTGTTTTTTTCTGTTCATCTTGTTAAATGTTCATTATTATGAACAAAAATAGCATTTATGTTCATAATAACAAACATTGCTGTATGTTTTTATTTTTTAGAAGTTATAGCCATATGATCTTTTAGGACTATTTATAGTAATTGTTTTCCTTAAAAATTATTTTTTTTACTACATCCTAGATCTTCATTTTCTCTTAAAAGTCAAACTGGTGAAAACTCAGTGATATAAGCTTTAACTATTTGTGACAGAAATGGTACTATCTGGTGTTTCAATTGGCACGATGTCTAATTGTTTTTAACGCTTTGAGTAATATAGCAGAGTTTATGTCATGTCCGGTTAAATTGTGTCTACAGTGTGGACATAATTGGAAATGTTCTGTAAAATTTTCGATATCAATTTAATTGGCGTTCTGAAAATCCAGTTTCGCACTGAAGCAGCTATTCTTCTGTAAGGTATTTAATAAAGTAAGTACCGTAATCTGCTCTTTACTTTTCCATACAGTTCAATTAGTATATTCGCTTATGTTAAAATTAGTAAACATGGCCAGTTAAATAAAAAGAATATACTTTTTTGTGTCCATGTCAATTGCGTCCGCAGTGCGGACGCAATTGGAAATGTATTTCAGAACTTGTGATAAGGTCTCAATTGTTTTTTTACTCTAAATGGATGAGGTTCTTTAAAATAATTCAAATTTAGAATCCTCTTGATAAAAATCACTTAAACTTAGATTTCAGTTTTTCCATATCTTCCATTATATTGACATCTAAAACTTTTGCATAATGCTGTGTCTGTTTAGTATTGGTATGTCCCATCATTGCTGATACATTTTCCAGTCTTACTCCATTTCCTAAAGTAACTGTGGTTGCAAAAGTATGTCTGGCAACATACCAGGTAAGGTGTTTGTTTATGCCGCAGACATCAGCAATTTCCTTTAGATAGGCATTCATTTTCTGATTGGAAATTTTCGGAATAAGACCTTTCTGCTGATTTTTATATTTAGAAATAATTTTCTCAATGGTAGGCAGTACTGGGACATTGGCTCTGATGGCAGTTTTGGCCCTGCTGGTCATAATCCATAAGTTTCCATTTGAATCTTCAGATAAGTTTCTTTCGGACAGATCCATTGCATCGACGGGCGCATATCCTGTATAACAGCTGAAAAGAAATATATCCTTGACCTTTTCCAGGCGGGGCGTTGAAAATATTTTATTCTCGATCGTATTCAGTTCCAGCTGGGTTAGGAAAACAGCCTCTTTTACGCTTAGTCTTCCGTCATAAACGTTGAATGGATTTTTAATGATCACGTCCATTTTAATGGCGTAATTGCAGGCGGTTTTATACATTTTCATATATTTTACCACCGAATTGTTTTTGATGCCTGTCTGATCTTTGAAACTGCTCTCGTATTTAAGGAACTGCTCCAGTTTAAAGACAAAGGAGCTTGATATTTCAGATGCGGGCATATCTTCCTTTTTGTAGGTACTGGTGATGAAATCCAAAAGTAAATCCCTCGCTCTTTTGTACTTCTGCAGTGAAGCCGCTGCGCGTTCTCCAGAATTAACTCTTTTGGTGAAGAATATATTGTATGTTTCCATAATTTCAATTATGGAAGGACCTTGAGGCTGGCCGATTTTGACTTTTCCTGTAAGTTCAGCTTTTAGCAATTCCAGATCAACGTCAGGGTCAATTCTGAAGAGTTCTGTAAACTTCTTTTCGGCATTCAGCTGCATGAGATCAAGAGAACTTTTGATTACCTTTTCTTTTTCTGCCTTCAGTGTATTTTTCAGATGGTTTGTCTGAATCCATCTTTCTTTCGAGATGAATTTTCCCGAGGCGATTGTAATCCTTTTGTTTTTATAGGAAAGTCTTAGAATAATAGAGGATTCTCCGTCTCGGTTAACCCTCTCGGATTTTAGCAAGAAAATTGTTTTTAACATGTTATCTAGTTTTAAAATTAATAATCAAATTGAATTAAAAATTTTAAGAGACCCCATTGATACCAGGGAATTCCCGGGGAATTCTTTTTATTTTGGTCACCAATTTTGTAAAAAGTGACCCAAAAAAAAGTGGGTACTCATTGGGTGACTACTTTTTGATAAAACATGTGCTTTTTGAAGATTGTGTAAAAACGAAAAAGCCTTTAAACACTAGTGTTTAAAGGCTTTTGATTTTTAAAGTTTCTTTTGAAACTTCATCTGGCGGAGAAAGAGGTTCCTCCTTGATTTATTAAAACCCCAGTAAATACTAGGCTTCATATGCTATTTTAGAGCAGGTACAGAAAAAAAAGTGTACCTCGAAATTTTAACCATTTTCTTTAAGCAAATATAGATTAAAACGGCAGAAAATGCAAATATCAAATAGTGCATTTTGAACTTCCCGCTACTACATTGTTATGGGCGCTTTTGGGTAATCTAAGTTGTAATGATCTCAATCTATTTCAAGATTTCTATTTTATAATTTGCAGGAATTTTTAGCTAGCGTTAAAAGTATTGCTAAGCGAATAAAAACTGGAATTGTACTTAGGATAAAATTCTTTTCTCACTCTCCAGTATATGTTTGCATATCCATTCAGTTTATTAAGTGCAAATTAATCACTCACATAACAATTTCAAAATAAAAGGCAGTTCGCCTTAAGTTTTATGCGCAAAAAGGTATCAAATCCACTTTTCGAAGTTGTTTGACTTCTAAAGAATCTGTTTCTGTTTTTTTTAGAAATAATTGGTTTTGGATTAGTAAATGTTTTTTCAGAGGATCTCCATTTATAAATACGCTCTACCTGGATACCTACTTCATCTGCTAATTCTTTGATGTTTTCTCGCTCGTAACTTAATCGTACTGCTGATGATTTAAACTCAGCACTGTAAACTCGTTTTTTCATAATTCTAAGATATTTATTTTTATTTAAACAGTCTTAAAATTTATGTCCCAGTAAATGTAGCAACTCCATAGCACCATACAATAGAATTACCATGACACTATTCAATAGATTTATTAAGACATGATTCAATAGGTTTGTCACGACACGATGCAATAGATTTATCACGACATGATTCAATAGGTTTATCACGACATGATAAAATAGATTTGTCACAACATGATAAAATAGATTTGTCACAACATGATACAATAGATTTACCACAACACGATACAATAGATTTGTCACAACACAATATAATAGTTTTTGCACGACATTATTTACTAACTTTACAAATTAATATTCAGCAATAAAATACATTGGTATTTAATAAGATATAAAATGGCAACACCACGTGAAAGATTTGTAGAAGCACTTAAATTCTTGCAGGAATTACAAGAAAAGGGGACTATTGGTATTCACACAAATGATATCCCTAATCGAAGATATAGGGAAATACTTTTAAAAAACGGATTTATAAAAGAAGTAACGAAAGGATGGTATATTGCTGCAAATCCCGAAGAAAGAGATGGTGAAACTACTTCATGGTATAGCTCGTACTGGGAATTTACGGCAGTATATTTAGAACGTAAATATGGAAATAACTGGTGTTTATCTCCAGATCAGTCGCTACTAATTCATGCAGGCAATGAAGTAATACCAAAGCAATTACTAGTTCGTTCTCCACAAGGAAACAACCTTTCCACAGTTCTTCCCCATAAAACTTCTCTTTTTAATCTTCGTGGAGATTTGCCTCAGGCAGATCAGCTAATGACGTATAGAAATGGAATACGGATGTATACTCTTCAGGCCGCAATAATTTATAGTTCAGCAAGTACGTACGTCCGTAATGCTATTGATGCACGAACAGGATTATCTTTGATAAGAGATGCATCAGAACTATTGCCGATGCTTTTAGAGAAAGGTCATACAACCTTAGCTGGACGATTAGCAGGCGCTTTTAGAAATATTGGTCGTGAAAAGATTGCAGATCAAATTATTGATACTTTTAAACAGGCTGATTATGATATTCGTGAGGAAGATCCTTTTGAAAACAAGATTAATCTTAAACTCTCAGGACGTGAACGTTCACCATATGCAAATCGTATTCGTCTTATGTGGAGCCAAATGCGTGATATAGTTATTGCAAACTTTCCCGGTGCTCCTGGAATTCCGGAAAATCATGAGGGTTTTTTAAAAGATATAGACGATATATATGTTACCGATGCTTATCATTCGCTATCTATTGAGCAATATCGTGTAACGCCAGAATTGATAGCTAAAGTAAGTTCAGGCCAATGGGATGCTAAAGAAAATGAGGACGATCGCAAACAGCGTGATGCCATGGCGGCTAGGGGATATTATCAAGCTTTTCAATCTGTAAAAGAAAGTATAAAATTGATTCTTGAGGGAAAAAATGCTGGTTCACAGATTGACGCTGATCATGGAAAGTGGTACAGAGAGCTATTCGATCCAAGTGTATCAGCTGGTATTTTGAAACCAGCGGATTTGGCTGGATATAGAAACCATTTAGTGTACATAGGAAATTCAAAACATACACCTTTAAATGTTGATGCTATGAGGGATGCAATGCCCGTTTTGTTTGAATTACTGGAAGAAGAACCTGAAGCTTCTGTTCGCAGTGTACTGGGGCATTTTATATTTGTTTTTATTCATCCCTATATGGACGGAAATGGAAGAATGGCACGTTTCTTAATGAACACTATGCTGGCATCTGGAGGATATCCCTGGACTGTGATTCCTGTAGAAAAAAGAGATGATTATATGAGAGCATTAGAAAGCGCTAGCGCAGAGCAGAATATTGAACCCTTTGCAATATTTGTTGGGCATTTGGTCAGAGAAGTAATGAGTGGCAAAGCTGTGGCAGGACTTCCTTCCTAAAGTGCAGTATAACTTTACCGATACATTCAGGAACTTTTGGGACACAGCAGCAGCAGAACAACAGAAATCTATACTCATGTAAGTACAAAAAGTCTGCAACAAATTAAAAGCCCATTTGATGATTTGTAGTAAAATAATTCTATATTAGCATCCAGTTTAAAAATCAATTTATGGCATAAAGCCAACAAAAAAAGAACTTATTGAAGCCATTTTATGGCTGGTATAAGTAAGTTACAGGCAATGTTAGGACACCTAAGCCAATTAAACAATTTGACATCACAAACTGCTTTTTACCAATTGGTAAATGAGATACGTAGCTATTTGCTAACTTTGCGACAATGAAAGAATTGATAGAATATATTTTGCAATTTGGCAACTTGAACAAACAGCAAATTGACCTTATTGCAGGCAAAGCGACAGAGTTAAAACTTTCGAAAGAAAACTATTTTTCGGAAGCAGGAGAAATTCCCCGACAAGTCGGTTTCCTTGTGGACGGCGTTGTTCGTGGTTGTTATTACAATAACAAAGGTGAAGAAATTACCCGATGTTTCATAACTGAAAATAGCCTTATAGCTGACTATATTAATTTTGAAGCTAATACAGTATCTACTGAATATTTGCAGGCTTGTACTGATTGTAAACTGATTTTGTTTTCAAAAGATAATTGGGATGAGCTTACTCATACCATTGTGGGTTGGGATAATATCAAAAACAAAATGGTTCAAAAATGCCTTTATCAAAAATCGAGAAAAAGTCCTGTAATTTCAGAAGATGCTACTACTCGGTATCTTGAATTTATGAATAATCATCCATCCCTTATAAATAGAATCCCTTTGACTTATATTGCATCTTATTTAGGAGTTACTCAACAATCATTAAGCAGAATTAGAAAAAATATACGTTAGATTTTTTACCAAATGGTAAATCAGCTCATTTTTATTCATTGCAACTTTGCATTATTAATTTAAAAAAGAATAAAAAATGAAATCAGCATTAATCACAGGGGCTAATAAAGGTATTGGCTTAGCCACAGCAAAAGAGTTATTACAAAATGAATATTTTGTTTACATTGGTTGTAGAGATATTCAGAAAGGAGAAGTAGCAGTAAATGATTTATTAGCAAATGGTTTTGGAAATATAAAAGCTATTGAATTAGATGTTACCAATTCAAAATCTATTTTATCAGCTAAAAACATCATTGAAAAGGAACAAGGTAAATTAGATGTTTTGATAAATAATGCAGGAATTTCTGGTGGTTTTCCACAATCAGCACTTACTGCCACATTTGAACAATTCTATTCAGTATTTGCAACTAACCTATTTGGTGTGGTAAGTGTAACGCAAATATTTGTTGAGTTACTAAAAAAATCAGAACAACCTCGAATTGTAAATGTAAGTACTGCTATGGCTTCAATTACAATTGCTTCTAATCCAGAAAGTCCCACAAATGAATTTAAAACATCGGTATATCAATCAAGTAAAGCAGCATTAAATATGTACACCGTAAATCTTGCGTATGAACTTCGTGATAGTAGTAAATTTAAAATAAATATGGTTTGCCCAGGTTATACCCAAACTGATTTTACAGGACATCAAGGTACAAGTACTCCTGAACAAGCAGGAAAACGAATTGCTAAATATGCTATGATTGACGAAAAGGGACCAACAGGAAAGTTTATTAGCGAAGAATACTTTCCAGAACCTGCAAGTTGTCCTTGGTAAAAGACGGTGAAATATTAAGGAAACTAAAAACACTGCCTGTAACAGCACCTACACGCAATTACTTGATTTTCTTAGCTTCAGCGTTTTTTTCATGAAAATATTATCTTAACCGGAGCAATTCGTTCCGTCTTTCCGCAACTGACGTGTAGCTGCGGAACGTTGGTGAAAATTAGGACTCCGTAAGAACTTAACGGGATTCGAATCAATTTTCCTTGAAAACACTGGTAGTTTGTGTTCTTTTTAAAATTAAACAAAATTTTTCGAACCATAAAAAAAAGCCTAAGAACGTAGATTCTCAGGCTTTTTTTATTTTTAGTAGCCCTAACGGGACAATTTTCGAATCATTTCAAAGGGGATTTAGAAAAAATAAATCAAATTGAAGTTAATATTAATTTATGAAACGAGAATGTATTTACTCTTTCATAAGATTTGGACAAAAGAGACAATAATTCATCCTTAAGTTTTACAATTAAAATTATTTTAGAGTTATTTTTGTAAATAGTTAAGTGCAATTAACTAATTTAAATAGAGGGATGTTCAAGTATCTAAATAAAAATGTAAAACGGTTATCGAAAGATATTTACTTAGGTAAATTAGTATTGTTAATTTAGATTGTGTTCACGAGTAAAATACTTGCGCCAGCAGGAGGAAATTTTTAATCCTGGTAAATAACATTTTTATGAAAATAGAAGGTTTAATAAAAGAATATGATAACAATATAAGAATTGAATAATAAAATATGACCTACGATAAAGAAGATTTAGTAACTGTAGTAACAAATGCAGGATGGCATAAAGGAAGAAACATAGTGAGTAAAATTGAAAATACTATTCTTTATAAAATGTTTCCTAAAAAGGTTCAAGATTTTCTTTGCGAATTTGGAGATCTAAAAATTCATGCTGATAATAAGATACAGACAATAACTATTAGTACAAATCATTTTAACAATAAAGAAGTATTTGATTATCATAATGACAATGCATATAAATTAAATGATAAAATAGATTTAACAGATGATCGAAATGAAAATTACTATTATTCAGTATTGATTGGCTTACAATTATATCCAATCGCAAAACTAATAGAACAAAGTACTCTACTCATGGATGAAAATGGCAATTTCTATGTAATCAATTTTATTCCAGAACTTATTTGGATATCAAATGATACTTTTGAAGCACTTTCTAAAATAACATTTGGATCAATGGATGTTGCAATTTTTAATGAACATAAAATGCAATGGATGGTTCCTGCAGAGAGTAATTTTTTGCATACATTACCTGTCAACTCTATTTTTAAAGAAAATCCGTGGTAAAATTTTTTATTTTATATTTCCTATGTTCTGCATCATCAGAACTAATTTCTCTAAATAAAGAAGAGTACAAAGCAAAAACTAGATGCTGTTAAAAGCATAAAAACAAAAAAGCTCCAGATTTCTCTGAAGCTTTTTGACTTTGTAGCCCCAACGGGACAATTTTCGAACCATTTTACAGATGATTTGAAAATTTTAGTCCGATTTAGCGTTTATTTTGTTTTTATTTTTTTGATTCTTTAAAATATAAATATGCATTTGATAAATAAAAATTACTAACTCATTTACATCTTTTGCCAGAATTTGCAACTAATTCTAATCAGACAGATACTATGGAAAATACAAAAAAAACAGAAAATGAAAAAATCGTCTTGGTTGTCCTTTCGGCAGAAAACGAATTGAAAATGAATGACAATTCAACCATTCATACAGGCTACTTTTTAGATGAATTGGCAGTTCCCGCACAGGCATTGGTAGCTGCGGGTTATACTCTTGAACTCGCAACCCCGGATGGAGTGGTTCCAACAATGGACAAAAACTCAAACGACGTGGTTTACTTCAACAACGATCAGACCGCCTATAAAAAAGCACTCGATTTTGTAAACACTTATCCTGCTTTCAGCAAACCTAAAAAGCTGTCAGAAGTGGCCAATTCAGATCTTAATAAATACAGTGCGTTGTTTGTAATGGGTGGCCGCGCGCCAATGACTGATCTTATGCAAAATACTGATTTTGGAAAAATCCTTCGCTAATAAAGTACGATGATAGATTACTATATGATTAATTTATCTAATAACTTCTAAAATTATTTTGCAGGATTTATGGTATAAAGAAGGTGGAATTGTAAATCAAATTGGGTGAACAATCATCTGTGCTTGATGAATTAATAGAAAACTGGGTATTCCCTGCCCCGGCTTACCGTTTTAAAATTAAAGTTGATATAGCATCTGGAGACTATGAAAAAGCCAAAAGGCTTAATCCTTTGCAGTTAATATAAAACCAGATATGGCAAATATGAAGCTGTCGATTTTAATACTGTTCGATTGAATAAGCTTTAGTCTCATTTTTATAAATATTTGTAGTTCAATGAGTTTTATTTAAACAGTAAAAATAGTGTATAAACTTGTTAAATAATTTGCTGAAAAAATATTGAAATAGCTTACTTTCGCCTCAAAATACCATAAATGCAAAGAAGAAATTTTTTAAAAAAATCACTGCTGGTAGCACTTGTGCTGGGTACGGGAGGCGCCTTGCTTGCTTCGTGCTCATCGGATGAGGAAAATCAAAATTATTCCAGTGATGCCCAACTCCAAAATGTGATCAGCGGTAAGGAAAGGCTGTATCTTGTAAATTACAATGTAGATCCTGCTGTGATGAAAAGTATAAAGTCATATAGGCAGAACCGCAAAATTCTTGATAAATTTATAATTACGGGCTTTATTGTCGAGACTGAATCAATGACTGCGAGTATGAAGGAAAACAAAAATTTTTCAATAGGTTCCTATTCCGAGAAATATTCTCTTGTCCATTATGTCAAGCCTCTGCCGGTTAATCTGGCACAGGGAAATGGAAAAAACAGTTTAAAGTGCATCAAAGAAAGCCATGCAGTTAAAAATAGAATAATTATTAAAGAATATTTCGTATAATATGGCTAGAATGAAAATAGACGGAGATCTCTGCATCGAGTGCGGCATATGCGAGCCTGAATGCGCTTGGTATGCTATTGAGGTAAACCCAAAATATGAAATCAGTGTGGGAGACAGCCCGTTCATGGTAAAAGGGGTTAATGTCAGAATTAATTATACTGCATGCGTGGATGATTTTTCCTGCATGGATGTGTGTCCAACCGGAGCTATCTACGATTCTGCAGCTGCACCGCCTGTTACGCCCGGCACTGGAGATGGAGGAGCTGGTGCAGGAACACCAGCTCCTGCTGCCCCGCAAATTACGGTCAACCTTACCGGTAAAGCCAAATGTATTAACTCTTTACTGACTGAGAAAGGGAATTCTTTTGTTGAAAAACTATTGGATAAGTTTACTGGAAAAACAGAATTTAATGTCTACTTATCATCAAAAGATAGAATTTTTAATTCAAAAAATCAAGAGATAAACGGAACTACTAGATTTGATAAGACATATGGTTTGATATCGATTGATATAAGTACCAGCAGAGTTGATGCGGCGGCGGCTTTAGAAGGTGCAAGAATTATACTGCACGAGTATATCCATGCTGAGATGTACAGAAAGTTGGAGACATTAAATAAAAACGATATTGACGCAAGTAATTTTAGAGAAGTATATGAAACTTATGGAAATCAGCATACTTCGATGGCAAATTTGTATTTAACAAGCATGGCAGAGGCATTAAAGGATTTTCATCAGAATGCTTTGAAGGATGATTATCAAAAATATATTGATAATTTTGGTGTGGCGCCTGGTGATGATTTCTACAAAGCTTTGGCATGGGGCGGATTAAAAGAAGGGGATGTTAATGAATGGAATAAACTGTCCGAAGCCGAAAAAGCGGCTATAAATACAACAGTTGGAAGTAAAATGGGGTGGTTATCAAGGACAGCACCTTGTAATTGATTATTTTACCTTAATTAAAACGGAATTATGAAAAAAGTATTATATCTTTTTCTACTTTTGCTGTGCACTAAGCTGCAGGCACAGCAAAAAACTAAAGACACCCTTTTCTTTAAACTGGATAACTCCTATATATCGGAGACAAAGCATACCGCAAATAAATTTGTATTGAAGGACGTCAATTCGGACGAAGAATTCTATTTTGAAGGAATTGAAGTTTTAAATGATTTAAAGACTAATAAAGTTCTTTGTTTAAAAAAGATAGTAAGAAGTCCCAGATTTTATAATGCAAACAAAAAACAAAAATTAAATAATAAAGAACTAGTTAATTATTTTGTTTCTTACACGGTTTTTTTGGTAAGAAAGCAAAAGGGCAAAACGGAGTATATCAAAGTAAATCCAATCGTTGCCATCTATGATTGATTTTTTTTAATGTCCTTTTTTGGACCAGACGTGCTTGTGCAGCTTACACCGTATTTTAGGACAAGTATCTGTAGAACTTATTTAAGAAAATAGGTAATGTTTTCACGAAATAAGTGCTGAAGCAGGAAAAATAATTAATTTATAGTTGTTTTTGAGAGAGGCGGTCTGCGATTTTATGGCGTTGCCTTTTTCGTCAAAAAAACAGTGTTTATTGATTTTTTATGTTTTTTTCTTCTTTAACAGTTTTGCTATTATCCATTTTGCAACTGATAAAGCAAATCAATAGCATTATTAAAGTTAGGTTTTTCATTTTATTGTTTTTTTGCTGCGAAAAAAACTAAGATTCTTTACAGTAATTTGCCATATTTTTTTCTAATGCGGGCTCTTTCTGGTTCTGTCGCATCTGTTTAATACCTATTATCTTTAGACTTTCAAAATAATATATTTTATGAATACGAAAGGTCATTGTTATCCCAAAGCTATTATTTTACAGGCTGTTTATTTCAAATTGAGATTTACATTGAGTTACAGGGATATTGATGAAATAATGAAAATACGTGGAATAGCAGTTGATCATG
>LMAJ01000046.1 GCA_001507425.1 Flavobacteriaceae bacterium CRH | reverse complement strand
CAGTAATATTATTCTACATTTATTAATTTAAAAAGTAGGATTATGTTGGAAAGCAGTTTTGGTTTGGGATTCTTTTTAAAAAGACCCAAAATAGAAAGTAAAGAATGGATCGTATATTTCAGAATAACTGTTGACGGTATCCGTAAGGAAAGCTCAACTAAGAGAAAATGGGATAATACACGATGGGATCAAAGGTTCGAAAGAGCGGTCGGCTCAAAGGAAGATGCAAAGTCGCTGAACTTCTTTTTGGATTCGCTGACTTTAAAAATCAATGAAATCAAAACCGAAATGATGTACAGCGGCAAAACCATAACCGCTGAGAAAATTATGGACGAGGTTCTAGGATAAAAGAAATTAATAAAATAGAAAAGCAGGATCTCATTATTCTAGATGATTTTGGGCTGCAGTCATTAGATAATCTTAAAAGGCAGGATCTTATGGAGATAATTGAAGACAGGCATGGAAAAAAATCAACTATTATTGCTTCACAGCTCCCAGTTGACTCCTGGCATGAAGTTATTGCAGAACAAACCATTGCAGATGCAATTTTAGATAGAATCGTTCACAATGCTCTTCGGATAGAATTAAAAGGAGAATCAATGAGAAAATAGAAAATAGAAAAACAAACAATAGAGTAAAATAATTTTATATTTTTAAACTACTTTTTAGACACCTTTTCGAGTTCATTTATACTGCTCACTTTTATCCAGAATTAGGTGCTCACTTTATCCAGAATATCCACCTAAGGAATAGTTTTTTTTAACCTAAATACTGTAAAATTACGCATAATTCCCCGACCAGTTTTGAGATAGAGTGTGGTTAGTGATCATTCAATTTTTAGATTTACATAAATAAAGGAACTTGTATTAATGGTTAACTTTTTTCTTTTTCAAATCTGTTATTTTCCACAATTCATAATTCAGTTTATACATTATTTTAAATGTTTCACAAAACTTTTTTAAGCTTTCAGCAAGGTCTTCTTCTATTTTAGCTACTATTTTAAATTCTCCTAAACTACGCGAATCATAACTTGAATCTTTCTCAGTAGAATCATATATATATATATATATATATATATATTTACGCATAATCCTATAAATTATACTTTTATTAGCTTTGAACAGCTCCCCTAAACTCATTAATTGACTGTTAACCTGATTTGCATAAAAAATCATGGCATCATGATTTTTAATGGGTAATAATTCAATAAAGTGTGACCAGCCTAATTTTCGAGACAATGCGACCACCATTTGCTTATCTGAAAATTGTTCTGCAAAAAGAAGTATTCGTCATAATTTTTTTTCAGTAAAACTTCTATCATATTTAGTTTCCAATTGTGCCGACAGTGTCGGCACAATTTGTTTTCCATATTCAGCGCGCTTATTTTGAAGCATCGTTTCATTAATTCTAAAACCTATCTGCAAAAAAAGCAATGTCAAGGTAACATTATTCTGAACGATAACCCGCTTTTGAATTTGCTCTACAAGTTGAGATAATTCAATCTGTTTAGGTAAGAATTTAATTTTTTCTGTTACTAATGTTGTTGAAAGCATTGAGATAAATCTTTCGAGCATCCTAATCAATATTTTGAGCATGTAACCGAATAATTTCATCGCTTATTAAACCTTGTCTCTCCTACCCAATTTCCATATCGGTTATCAAAAGCTAAAAAGTAACTGAAGTTATTCTGAGCTGAATAATCATTAATGCAACAAATTCAAGCGGGATTTTCAAATCCTCCACTGTTGCAGTAAATTGCAAAGGTTTGGGCAACTGATATTCAGCGCCATTTTATAGATATTCTAAAAGTATCAAAACCTTCTGTTAACAAACTGTAATTCTTAATTACTTTAACTTCATTTCTTGCCATTACCTTATAAGATTGATTTTACAGAATGTTCTTCCTTTTTCTGAAAAAACAGGTAATTATACCTGAACTTACTACTTATCAATCACTTAACTTCACAGTAAATTAAAAGCTACTATATTTTAAGACTTTAATAATTAAGGGACAACTAAAAATTTCTACTATGAACTTATCTATTCATCCTTCGGTTGGTGTTTCCAGACTGGGCAACAGTATCGAATCAAAATTTTATCTATCACCAGACTCCATCGGTGGACTACCCTATGATACCGATCTGTATGGCAATAAACTAGGTCCTATTGTAAATTTTAAAGACCAATCAGGCGCTATTAAACGACAAGGCCAAGTTTTTACTGTCTATGATGATAAAAACAATGAAATTACAATTGACAGCCCTGGAATCAGCTCGATAGAATGGTACGTCCATCTTAACAACAACTCTAAATGGAATGGATTATTACAAGAAAGCAAATTTATTAAAGATAGGACAAAAGGTTTTAACATAAATGAAATGAATTTATGGGTAAGAAGTGCTCATACCCATATCCTAGATTTATCAAATACAAAAAAATTTCTTGCAGTCCGAGATGCTATGGCCTCCTATGATCCTATTTCATCAATGGTAATTGGGTTTGCATTTTCTTCAGCTTGCACCGTCGCTGCAATTACTGTTTTAGAACTTTGTGATCATGATCCACAAAGAATTTCAGTTTATCAAAATGATGTTAATCTAATCTTTGAAAATTATTGGGCAGAACATAAAAAAGTTTATCAACAAGAAAAAAGATGGCAAAACTCTGAATTTTGGAGCCGAAGAAATTAGTTTATATTAAATATTGAGAGTTCTATCTCCGATATTATAGTTATAATAAATTATTTTTTTTTTAATCTAAAAAATAAAGTATTTATACGTATTGTATAAATAAATGATTATCATAACTTTATTCTAATAAATTAAAGAGATTGAATTGTGAAAAGATATTTTTATTCTCTGAAATTTCAATTCAGTCCTCATCAGTAAATATTATTTAAAAAAGGAGCAGAGAAATTTTCATTTGAAACAAAATCCATTTTTTTTATGGCGTTACCGTTGATTTTCCTTTATTATCATTTATTTAAATCTATAAAGAATACCAATAAAATATAATTACACATTTCTAACAAATAACTGTACTTAAAATTATTCAAATCATATTGACTTAAAACCATTTTAAATGTTAATTCCCGACACTAATCAACTAAAACCACTTGTTATTAAATGGGGGCTTGAACCTGTATATTTGCCTAATTCGATTGATAGAAATATTCTACCAATCCATAAAGTAGATGAATTATTTCGTCGAAAAGAATTCTTTAAATTTCACAAGGTATCTTTAAGATCAATAACTCAAAATGAGAATTACATAGCTAAAAGTTATGAAGAGCTAATCAGTAAATTTAAAAAAGGCGCGTCTGTACATCTTCGGAATTTGGAACAATTACTTGATGCATCCCATCCTTTAGTCACTTTCTTCTATAATATCCAAACTGCAGTTGGACACCCAGGGGAATCTATATCTTGTTTCCTCTCCCCATCAAGAAGCCAGGCACTAAGACCGCATCATGATCAGAATGAAATTGTTACAATCCAAATAGTTGGAGTGAAGGAATGGCGACTATATAATATGGTTTATGACGACAGACCAAGAACGTATACTGAGAAGGAACTTGGCCGTCCATCTATGATTATTCAGCTAAAACCAGGAGATATATTGTATGTCCCTAAAGGGATAGTACATTCTGTAAGTACAAATGATAGTACCTCACTTTCCTTGGCGTTTGTATATGAACCGATCAGATTTAAGGATATATTTAAAATGAGAACATTGAATTATTTTAATATCAACCAAAAAGGCATTAATACAATCAATTCTGCTCATATAAGTTCCCAAGAGAAAACTTTTGATGAATATAAATCACAGTTAATTTTATCTATTTTAGATTACACTTTTCAAGACTTTCAAACCGATTTTGAGAAAATTGTAGAAAAAGAAACATTTTCTGATAAACATGACCTTTTAGGAAGTATTGAAGAATATCATAATATAGATTATTTCACAATAGAAACGTTTGGTTTGCATATACCCGAAGATAATTCTTATATAGAAATAAAGCAAAAGGAAGGGAACAATATAGTAATCCCTTATATGTATATAGATGCGCTCAATTATATACAAAACAATACAATCTTTTCGCCTTTGAATTTAGATTCAGATTTAACTTCATCTGAAATCAATCACATTCTGAAGATATTACTGGAAGCTGGTATAATTGATAAAAGTTAATCCTTATTACCATGAAATTTAGTGAATTAATTTACCCATTAAGTATAGAAAACTTCTTCAGAGATTACTGGGGAAAACAGCACCTTCATTTATCAGGAAAAATTAGTCTTCTAGAGACAATTACCTACGATGATGTTATTAAAGAAATCATCTCATCAGACTTTTTTAAAATGAAATACATTCGATCTTCTGGATATCAAAAGTTAAACGAAGTTGCACAAGTGATGAAAAAAGAGGATCAAAGATATATATATTCAAAACAAGAATTAATGGATTCAATGAATAATGGAAGAAGCATAATCGTTAATCATTTACAGTTTTTGTTAAATCAAGATGGTCCATTTCTTAACCTACTTTATGATTTTGCCTCAGTTGTGAATTGTCCAAAGGAAAGATTCCAATTAGCTTGCTTTATCACACCAGAAAATGGACAGGCCTTTTTACCACATATTGATAATAACGAAACATTCACTATTCAGATTCAAGGAACAAAAAAATGGCGTCTATACCATTTTGATGATAATTATGATAGGGGAAAAAATTCAGTAAAAAATAATGTCTTCACAGAAATTAACATGCAAGTTGGTGATTTCTTATACGTTCCACGATTTTTAATACATGAAGTTATTGCAACTGATTGTAAAACCTACTCAGCTTCTGGAATTTTCAAGGCCACAACACAAGGTGAAGAAATCTTAAGAAAGCTAGATGAATCTGTAACCTATTTATATGGCCAGCGGAAGCAATTTAAAATGTCGTATAATCCGTTCAATGATAAGAATTTGTCAATAAATCTAGAAGATCTTTATAAAATTCAACAACTAAAATCCTAAATTATGAACTATCAAAACCCAGAATTAAAATCAGCACTACAAAAAATTTTCAAAAGAGCATCTATCGATGAAGTTTTTCGAAAAATTTGTTTAAAAGAGCCAGCTTTGGCATTCAAAATGGTTAGTGAAATTGAATCGCCTGAAGTTTCTAAACTGTCCTTTATCGAGAATGCCTCGGATAAAGTTTCGAATTCTAGTGATGAAATATTTATTTTGCCACCATTTGCAGCTTCAAATTCCTTAGAAAGAGTAACAAATACAAAATTTGAAGATTACGAAAATCATGGAAGTGAGAAAGCACCTTCTGATTATGAAAACCATGGAAGTGAGAAAGCACCTTCTGATTACGAAAATCATGGAAGTGAGAAAGCACCTTCTGATTATGAAAACCATGGAAGTGAGAAAGCACCTTCTGATTACGAAAATCATGGAAGTGAGAAAGCACCTTCTGATTACGAAAATCATGGAAGTGAGAAAGCACCTTCTGATTATGAAAATCATGGAAGTGAGAAAAAAACCTCTGATTATGGGCATAGTGGAATAAAAAAATAAAAGCTCTTTAACGCCAAATAATTTAAATTACCAATTTTTTAAAATCGTTATACAAGCAATCAAATCATATTTTATATGGAGTGTACCAATAAGACAAATCATTCTGATTTTTGGCCAAATGAAGCTAATTCAGAATCTAAAACAATGCTCTCATTGCTTTTTCCGTTAATTTTTAAAAATGAGGAAAAAATTGATCTCCATTTGATTGCAGATGCTGCACTTAAACAATTACGCTATAAGCTATTTCTTGAAATTCAGAGCTGTAGCCCGAAAATTTTTGAACAGATAGTAATTGATCAACGAGAGTTCAAACCAGAAGAAGCCTTAAAAATATTATCAATTTGTTTTGAAATTTATCCTGTCTTACAACATTTAGTCGAGACAAGGATAAATTTCCAACAAAGATTTATCGAAGACATATTAAATCGCATTCGAAATGATTGGAATGTCATATCAGAAACATTTGGGCTAAGTGCTCCACAAATTACTAATTTACAACTAACTAACGGTGATTTTCATAATAATGGTCAAGTTGTATTGATTTTGTGCTTCGATAATAAGAAAATTGTTTACAAACCACGTAGTGGCAGCACTGAATACTATTTTTATAGAATATGTGAGAAACTTAATAATCATCTTCCTAATCAACGGCTACCCGTTATGAAGATTATTGACCGTAAACAATATTGTTGGGCTGAATACATTTATTATACTGAATGTTTAAATAAAAAAGATATTAGCAATTTTTACTTTCGCACTGGAAAACTTTTAGCTCTCATTTGGATTATGCAGGGAACAGATATAAACCATGAAAATTTGATTGCAACAGCTGACCAACCTTATTTAATTGACCTTGAATTTCTCTTTCAGCCTAAAATCAAACAAAAACATAGTAAAAGTTACGAAAATAACGTCTTGAATACACTAATGCTTCCTTCGTGGACACTTGTGGACTCATCCTCTGTCTCTGATATGTCTGCCTTAGGAAATTGCAAAGCTTCGCGTAATCAGTTAAATAAGTGGAGAGATTCCTTGCATCAACCCAAACTTAAGGGAGACAAGCCTAAAAGCCAGCAGTTCGTTAATGATGTCATGTTGGGTTTTAGTGAAATTGCAGACTTATTCCTTCATCATAAAAAACTGGTCAAAAAAATTTTTGAATCTACAATACAAAACAACGATTTCCCAGTTAGATTTGTATTAAAACCCACTCGAACCTATGCAGATTTTTTTTCTTTGATTTGTGACCCGAAAAGTTTAAAAAGTTTTGAAATTTTCGACACTTTAATCGAGCAATTCATAACAAAAAACAAACTTCCTATCACTGAAAAAAAAATCATTAGTTCTATTGATATTCCTTATTACTTTGTTACTAATAAGTCAAAGGATCTTTTTTCAGCAGATGGTCAAATTATAAGTAAAAACTTCTATGAATTATCTGGCTTTACCAGAAGCATAGAAATGATTAATGTCTTGAACAGAGAGCAAATAGAAATGCAACGCAAATTAATTCAATTGTCATTTCAGTTGATAAGTTATAGATATAACTTATCGATAAAACCTATATTTAGAATCGAGCCTAATAATGAATTATATACTAATTTACCAGATGTTATCAATCTTATAGCTAGAACGATATTAAAAAATGCCATTTTTATGAAAGATGCGGTTTTATTTGCACATCCTGAAAAATTACTAAATTCAAATTATTTCAAAATTTCCTGCACGAACCATGAATTTTTAAAAGGCAATCTTGGAATTTTATATGTTTTAATTCTAATATTCAAAATGTTTAATACGAACTATTTAAATGCATTAATATTACGTTTAATTGATTATCAAGATGCTATGGAATTTGACTATCCAGAAATCTTCTTACTAGAACAACGTCAGTTTTTTCATGTAATTAAGGAATTTAAAAATGGTACAAACCAAATGTCATATGAAGAGTATTATAATTTACCTTACAAATATCTTTGTCTAAAAAAAATCTTCAAAACTTCCCAACAAGATAATATTACTCTCCTTTGCAAAAAAACTTATTTTGAACTAACACAGCCAGAACTAGTTTCATATCCATACAGTAATAACTCTTTTTTATTTGGTTTAGCAGGTATAGCTTATTCTTTGATTTCTAAAGATAATCTACCAACGGAATTAACAGTAGAAATTGGTAATATTTAAATTTTAATCTTTTTAACTGTTGGTCTTATCTATTCATTTTACTGTTAAATTTTAAACACTATTCTATAGGTACATCTCTATCTCATAAAATATTTTTAAAACTAAAGCTCTCTAAGTTTGTGGCAGAATCATGCCACAAACTGTTTGGAATTGATACAATTTAGTCATAGAAAGTTAAGGCGAATTTTACTATTTTTCGACAGCTCAAGTTTTGTGGCAAAATCGTGGCACATGATTTTTTATAAAGTAGAAATCTAGTGAATTCAATGCATTAGAGGTTTAGGTTCAGAACTGTATACCCTTGCAAATTATCAGTCCCAAAAATTCGCAGAGCAGCATCCGCAGGCAATGCGATAGAATGAGGTTAGATAAGGCACAAAATAGAAAGCCTGCAGAAAATCTGATGGTAATGGGACATTTTAAAGTTTCCATTCGCCTCGGAATCTTTGACTTTTGATAGTATCCTTCAAAAATGAGTATTTATACTTAATGATTTATGTAACTTAATATATAAGTTTCATTATATACTGCTAAATGTCCTGAATTACTTTGAAGAATGTTGCGGGATCGCTCATTTACTATCCTAATTTTATTCTTCACTTTTTCATTTGACCACTCACAAATAAGCTTCTTTTCAAAATTATCAATATTTGCTCTTAATAATTCTTTCAGTCCATTATATATCAAATCAACAATCTCTTTTCTTTCTTCCTGACTAATGGAAAAACCGTCATCAGGAAATTTTAGATTTTTAATTCTGTGAAATTCGTGAGCATATAAAGCAGCATTTATCTGGTCATTGATTATCGTTATATTCTCATCATTACTTTTTGCGCTATACGTCCAGTTATATCAACCTGTAACTACAATAGTATTATCGATAGTACAGAATTTGTTGTGCATCTGATAATATTTTTCATTAAGGTCTTTCACAAAAGTAACTTCAATTCCCTCCCTTATAATGGCAATTAGATTTTCGGATTCTCTGTTTATTTTATTATCATCAACAATTATTTCAATATCGATTCCTTTCTTATTTATAATTTCTTTTCCAATATCAGTATTAGTAAACCATGCAACTGCAACTAATATCCTGCTTTGGGCCAGGTTAATCTGCTTTATTATTTGATAATCGATATCTGAAAAATATGTGGAAAAACCGGTCAAGCTGCTAACTAATCAATTATCACGGCTATCTATTTATGGCAAAATCGTGGCACACTTGTTAAAAAAAATTGATAAATGCAGTATACATATGGTGTGTCTACATTTAAATTACTATTATTTATTTATTTTCTACAAAAATCAACTCATCAATCATCACATTACTGCCAGATAAATTATTAGTGCGCAGAATCAATCTACCATCATTAGTATCTTCGCGCATCACAAATAACTTGACCCACTTACCTTTCATATTCAATGTCCCGGTAAGAAATTCCCTTCCTTCTAATCTTATTCTCACCTCTCTTCCCTCATTGTTCCAATCTGAAAAATGCACATACAAATCCCCTATTAAGCCTTGAGGAACATTTATTTCTATTTCTAATTCTTTTGCAAACCAAGCCGCTTTATCATCCCAACGCCAAATTGAAGGTTTTTTGTCATTTTTGAAGTTGTATTGCATTTTTCTTTTTAACACCGAAGCATCCATTTCTTTTTCCCAAGAATATTCACCAGTTTCTTTTGGCACATTAACCCCTGCTCTTACAAAAAGCAGCGCATTTGCAAATTCTTTAGGGACTGGAATTTTGTTTTCGGCTTCTGTTAGTAAAGAAAATGTGGTTTGCAAAAGTTTTTCGTCCACATCAACTGCCGGATTAAAATCACTGCTGCTAACATATTTCAATAAGCTATATCGCAGCTGTCGTGCTGCGGCATCCTGATTATTCTCTATATCATATCCACAAACCAGCAAACGCCCTTTACCCATATGACATTCAAACAAAGAACCTAGTTTTTCATTTAAATGAAAATCACTGATAGGTTGTGCGAAAGGCTGTATGGCTGCTGGCCAATTATCTAATTTAAATGCCCTGCCTTTACTTATTGATTCCCATTGCCAATCTCCATAAAAAGCTGATGGAAAATTTTTAAATGCAGGATGCTTTTCGTTTACATTTAGACCAAGTGTCGTATTTTCTTGTCCCGGAAAAAAAGTATTAGACCAAAATAGAGGTTCAAAAAACAATTTTCTGAAAGATTCTTGTTGACCCAATTTGGCAGCATACAATATAACAGTCTCTCCATTTTGCAATGCTTTTATTGTTTTCTCATCCATCTTATTAGCCTCCAAAACTGTTGCAGCATCTATTTCAGGAAGACTTGACGGATAAATCCAAAGTGACCATTCATTACTAAAGGAAGTGTTGCAAATGTTGATTTTGAGTTTTGCTTCTGTAGCCTTTTGAATAGTCTGTAATGATACATTTATCTCTTGAAGGGTTTGAAGTTCACCTCTTTTTATCGATGTATTCAGAATCTCTCCTTTACCTATTAATTGCCCATCTGTACTTATTAATTCCCATTGCACATCATTCTTGAAATCTGCAGAGCTATAATTTGCAATCTGAATTGTTGCAGCAAACTTGTCTTTATTTTCCCAGACAAATTTTTTAAATCTTGCCAATGGGACTATTGCATTATTATACTGTCTGAAATATTCTGGAGTAGTGGTCCCTTTATTATCATAAAAGACATCAAGCCAGCCTACTAATGCTTCTCCCTGCCCTTGGTAATCCTGCATACTAAGCATTTCAAAACCCGCGCAAGACTTGGTTCTGTATAAACTTTCAATCAGAGCCTTATATAACTCTCGCTGTTGGGCGCCACTTGCTGCATGAAATTCGGCATCTTTAATTAAGAGTCCATTTAATATGGCTGATTCACGGCATTTTTCCAGATTACGGGCTTTCAAAACTCCTTTATATTTATCTATTTCACTCCACAAAGGATAAACGGGAAATTGTCCTAACTCATGGGCAATGATGGGAATATTACTTTTGGAATAATTCTTTTCCCAATCATAATCTGTATGTGGTCCCTGAATTCCATAAGTCTCCCCGACTCCAGTAATACTGTGGGTAACATTAAAATCATCTACCGGCATAATTTTTCTTGCCGTTGATACCGAATATAATCTTCTGTCATCATTTCCTTTAAGCTTTTTGATCCATTGCTGCATCACATCAAAACTTGAATTTCCAAGCTCATTTCCAATACAAAGCATCGTAAAAGATGGATGATTACCATAGGCCTCCAAGATGCGCTGAAGCTCATCCTGCACAAACTTATCAGCTGAAGGATTTCCCCCCAAACCTTCCGGTAACCCTTTTGCTAACATATAAGGCCGATCTTTAGGTGCTGAAGTCATCCAAGAATCAATCCAAATGGTTTCCGCTTGAATATAAATACCCAATTTATCGGCTGCTTCAAAAGCCGCTTCAGGAGGACACCAGGAATGAAATCGAACATGGTTAAGGCCGTACAATTTATAAATTTTAAAAATTCGTTCCCATTCTTTAAGATCACAAGAAGGATATCCTGTAAGCGGAAAATGCACACAATCTAAATTTCCACGCATAAATACGGGAAACTTGTTTATTAGAATCTTTGACAAGGAAGCAGTAACAGTTCGAAAACCAAAATTTGTACTTATACCAGTAGTATTTTCAATAGTAGCCGTAAATTTGTATCTATTAGGAGTAAATTCATCCCACAATTTGATTGGGAAATTCATCTTCAAGTTTTCTTTTTGTTCTACTGTATTGGCAAGTATTTTTTGTACCGTAAACACTTTTTTTCCAGTTTGCAGATCAGTGATTGTATACACTATCTTAAGTGGCACAGGATTTTGAAGCTTTAATTTAACCAGCAATTCCCTCTTATCTGGATCCGGAAACAATTGTACTTCATTAATATGAACTGTTTCTGTAGCACGCAGCTCGATTTTGCCAACGACACCATTCCAGATACTTTGCGTATACTCCGTATAAGCATGTCCCTTGTCACCTATGTTATAAATTAAATCATTGTTTATTCTAATTGTGATGATATGTTTTCCAGGTGTTAACCTTCCCAAAGAGTGCACATGCGGCACGGCCAAAGCGTCTTGCTTAGTCTGCTCTTTTCCGTCAACCCAAACTTTCGATTCCCACATTACTCTTTCAAGAAAAAGTTCAATATCTTTTCCTTTCCACTTAGCAGGTACATTTATTTCACGGCTATACCAAGCTGGTCCAACATATTTATATTCTCGGGAAAGTATGCCATAATCGGGGGCCACTGTTTTAATTCCTTTACGCCCTTGGTCTGTAGTCCCCGGTAAATGAATAATCTCCGAAAATTTATCCATCGACCAATTGTGTTTTTCGCCAATATTGTTTGGATCCAGCCGAAAATTCCAAGTACCAGATAGATTTAAAGTATTATTTTGAGAAAAAGAACAATCTGCCCATAATAAAAAAAGGCAAAGTGCAAGAATTAGTTTAATTTTCATTTGTATTGAATTTAAAATTGTCTGATTGAAAACTACTTTTTTGAATGTATGATTAACTTTTAAATCTGCAAAAGCATATCCTTTAATGCCAATAAAATAAAAATAAAGCCTCGTACACAAATCCCGAGATAGATATAAAAGATGTCATCCTTGAATTTTTCAAACAATATAGGGTATGTAAAAAACAATACGAAATAGGCAGACCATAAACAAAGTACCGCAATGCAATTCGTGCCTCATTGCCTTGTTTGGAAAAATTTTGAAAATCATCACCCCTATGGTAGCTATGGTCATGGAAATAACCACATAAATCAAATCCAAATAAATGACCGCCAGGTAGCGAAATAAATGAAAAATCCATTATTTATACTGTGTTAAATTTTTTGCCTGAATTTATTTCTTCCATATTTATTGTTTTTTTAAGAGAATATATTCTAGTTAAAATCTATAAATAAAGATTTTAATATCTGGAATTGAAACCTCTTCAGCAATTTTGAATTTTCGCTTGCCACATATTTTTTAACTGCACAACCACTTAGCTGGTTTCAAATACATTATAGTGAAATTTGCACTCTTACCAGTATCAATATAAATATATATTGATAAATCATTAAAAGCAACTTAATATCAATTCACAGTAAGCAAAGTAGAGTCGCTTAAAAAAAATAAAATTAATTATGCAACTGATATAATGAAATGGAAAAATTTACTATTTTACTGGATAATTATATGATTTTAGCAAAAATGGAAAGAAAGGGAACAACAATACGCAAAAGGGAAGGTTTTAAGGGGCAAAGAAGTATTGTTCTCCCTAATTTAGTGATCGATCGTCTTTCTTCTAATCCAATCAATGGATTTTTATATGCTACCGACATTGGATTTTATCCCCATGCAGCCAATCATTACCGACAAAGAAAACACGGCTCATCGGAAAATATATTGATTTATTGTATTGCAGGAAAAGGCTGGTGCATAATTGAAAATAAACTTTATGCAGCCGTTCCTGGTCGATTCTTGGTTGTCCCATCGGGACTGGCCCATACCTATTATGCTGATAAGGATGAGCCATGGAGTATTTATTGGATTCATTTCAAAGGAGAGGCCAGCTTCCATTTAGCCAATAATTTGTATAAGAGACTAATTGGAGATAATAATCTGGTCTACATCACTGATGTAATAAATAACCTTTTTGATGAATTATACAAAAACCTTCAGCTTGGTTATGGAAAATCTAACACAGGTTATGCTTCTATCCTACTATGGCAGATTTTGGGATCTTTTCTTTATAATGAACGCTTTTGCGCAAATATGATGCAACAACAATCTGATCCTGTTGAAAAGGCTATATCCTACATCAGCGAAAATATTCAAATCCGTTTAACACTGGAAATGATAAGCAGTCAGGTAAACTTATCTGTATCTCATTTCTCTTTGTTATTCAAAACCAAAACAGGTTATACACCGGTGGAATATGTAAATCATCTTAAAATACAAATTGCCTGTCAAAACCTTCAATTTACAAGTTTGCGCATCAAAGAAATTGCACATCTTTCCGGCATAGAAGATCCCTATTATTTCTCAAGGGTATTTAATTCATTGATGGGAGTTTCTCCAACACAATATCGACTACGATTTTCACAAGCTGAAACAGAAAAGGAATTACTGAATCAATAATTCCCTTTCTCAATCAATAATTATTTAAATACCATTAAAAGGATAATATTGTAACATGTAATCGATATTTATAAAAATATTTTACAAATATCGATTACAAAAGGTTCTGTCGAATCTGTCAGAATCAAATATAAGAATTTAAGTAATTTAAAAGTTAGGCCGCCAATTTACAGAATGATTTAAACATAGTTATCCCTGGTTCAATCATCTGATTCTTTCTCAGCATATGGACAACTTCAATTCCGCTCAATGTTCGTCTTGCCGATTCAAAACTTTTAAAGCCTAACCCATTTTGTATCCTCCATTTTATAAATCGATGGTCCTGTTCGACAATATTGTTGAGATCTTTACACTGCCGGATTTTAATCTTTGAAAATGAACGTTTGTTATAGACTTTGATCGCTGCAGTATTAGAACCGCTTTTATCAAT
>LMAJ01000045.1 GCA_001507425.1 Flavobacteriaceae bacterium CRH | reverse complement strand
GTTGTGGTTGTTGCTGTGATTGTTCCTGCGCAAGCATCCGTAGCCGTTGGGGCAACAAGACTATTTATTGCACATTGCGCATTGATATTCGATAAAGAAACCACATCAGCAACTGGAGCTGTGGTATCTGTGGCATCAATCAAACTTTTCAGCGTTACATCTGAAGCCGTGCATCCTGCATTGGTTATCGAAAAATTAGCATAATTTCCAGCATTCAATCCGCTTATACTGAAAGCGTTTGAAACGATATTAACACTTGCCGTGGTTGGCGTTCCTCCTTTAGAATAATTTAATGTATAGGTGCCGTTAGGCAAATTGGCGGATGTAAAATCGATAGTTCCATCGGTTGCCGAGCAAGTACTTGGATTGGTAATTGCACCAGCTGTGATACCAATATTACACCCTATTCCTTGAATGCTAAAAGTGTATGTGCTTTCGTCTGCATCATTATTGGCAATAGTAACCGTAGCGGTTTCAAGACCTCCTATCGAGGGAGCAAAAGTAATTTCAAAAGTGGTGCTTCCGCCAGTAGCTACTGAACTGTTTGGCAAAATCGAAATGGTAAAATCGGATGCGTTTGCCCCGCTGATACTGACCAAAGGCGTTCCAGATAAATTCAAAAATCCTGCTCCTGTATTTTCGATAGTAAACGTTTTTACTATTGTTCCTGTGTTCGTATTTACCGAACCAAAATCGGTGTCATCGGTAGTTGATGGTGTCGTATCGTTGTTGGCAATAGAAACGCCATTGCCTTTGATATTGATTTCAGGAAATGGATTGTCATACGTAAACGGTAATATATGACTACAAGCTCCTCCATTTGGTGTGAATTTAGCATAAAGCGTTTGCACGCCTGCGGGTACAATAGCCGAAGCCGTGAAGGTATTTGGTGCTACAAATGTTCCTGCTACAATAGTACCAGCAACATCAGTAAAAATGCCATCAATCGTTCCGCTAAAGGTGGCACCGTAGGTAAAAATAGGCAACGGACTGTTGTTTACGGTAACAAAATCGGTGCCACTAATGGCGTTACCTGTTAATGTGCCGTATTTTAAAACGCCTGTGTTGGTAAACGTTCCTGTGTTGTTAAGTGCGTTGCTTATGGCAATCGAACCGGCATTGGTGGTGGTACCTGCATTTTTATAATCTCCGGCAGTCATCGTGATTTTTCCACAAGCCAAATTGTTTATAGTACTGCCTGTTGTAGTTTCAATCCCTGTTCCGGTTGTTATGTTTATACTACCATCGTTAACCAAATCTAGTACATCTGTTGGATTGTAGCATTTAATAAATGCTTCTGGCTGTGTCGGTGAGTTCATCACTCCGTGGTTGTTTACATGGAACGTTCCTGTATAAACATAGAAATTGCCATTATAAATACCCGTACTTTCATTAGTAAAAATCGAATTACTGAAAACCCCCATAATTCCAAACTGTGTATTGGCGTTTATGGTTCCTTTGTTGATAATATTGGTTGCACTGTAATTAATGATACCATAACTTGATGGGATTCCTGCTCCCATATTAATTGTTCCTTCGTTAAGCAATGAGATTCCAGTACCAAATAATACTAAATAGCCCTCGTCAATAGCAGGGTCTAATAGATTCAAGCTGCCACCAGAATTTATAGTTAAATTACTATTCTCGCGCATATTCACTGTTAGCGCCTTGGCAGTTGTTCCGTTATACACAATAGGGTCGTTGGTAGCATCCCCAATTAGCACACTATTTGTTGCAGTTGGTGTTCCGTTTGGCGACCAGTTGCATGAATTTGCCCAATCGGAGTTATCAAATCCTTTCCAGGTCATTCCTTCAGTGGCATTGGCTACTTGAATACAGCTTGCGTTTCCGGTGCCTTGAATGGAAAAGGTGTAATTGCCCTCATCCAAATCATCATTGATAATGGTAACCATAGCGGTACGCAAACCTACGGCAGATGGGTCAAAAGAAATCTCGAAGTAATTAGTATTATTAGCCGCTATCGAAGCAGAAGTAGGCATTTTGGTAACGGTAAAATCGCTAGCATTTGCCCCGCCTATGCTTATCATAGGTGTAGCGGTTAAGTTCAAAGGAAGTGCCCCTCTGTTTTCAATTCCAAACGTTCTCGAAAAAGAACCAATAGCTTCGTTTACACTTCTAAAGTCGGTATAGTTGGTAAGACTTGGTGTAGTACTTCCGTTTGCAATAGCAGTGCCGTTTCCTATAACATCAATTTCTCTACAAACCCGGTCGCCTGAAATTGTCCAGCCTTTTCCGCCAGTAGCAATTGATTTTGTAAGAGTATTTCTTTCGGGTTCTGCGGCACAATATTTAAGATTTATGGCTCCTAAACTTCTGCCCGTTAGGCTTCCAGCATTAAAACCTGTAAGGGTGGCATCGTAGTTGGCAACATTCATTCCCGAACGGTCTAATAAATGGGTCAAATCTACTGATGCATTAAACTGTGTTCCCCAAGTGGCTAGACTTTGGTTAAAGGCAGTTGTATGATAGAACATGTATTCCATATTGGTAACATTACTTATATTCCAAGAAGCAACATTTTGATTAAAGGCTAATGCGTCATAGAACATATTGCTGGTTTCTCTAACGTTGGTCATATCCCAGTTGCTCAAATCGGAATTAAAAATTTTACAATTCTGAAACATTCGATACAGCGTTGTATTGGGAGCAAATTTTGGAGCATCCGAAAAATTTCCTATCATATTTTCGCAACCATAAAAAGCAGCATCCATACTGTTCCAAACGCCCGAACCCCATTGATTAATTGTTACTAATTTGAGCTTATCGCCCCCATCGTTAAAATAAATAGAAGGGAAAGTACCTCGAATGGCTACTTGATAGGTTCCTGTTGTGCCATAGTCGTGGGTTATGTTTCCTGTAACTCCTGTTTCTTCAAATGTGCCATCGTTGTTCCAATCGACATCATAATTGTAAGATCCATAAGTGGTGGTGGTAGGAATGGTTATAGAAGTACTATTAGATGTTCCTGAATTATCGGTTTTCCAGGTGGTTACAAAAGGAGTGGATGCTGCTGTTCCTGTGCCTTGAATACTAAAAGTGTACGAACCCTCATCGGTATCGTTGTTGGCAATAGTAACGGTAGCGGTTTCAAGACCTAGTATTGATGGATCGAAAGTAATGGTAAAAGTAGTACTTCCCAAAGTATTTATTGGGCTTGTAGGCTGGGTAGTTACTGAAAAATCGCTTGCGTTTGCACCTGTTATAGATACTAAAGGTGTCCCTGTAAGGTTCAAAGCCCCTGCTCCTGTATTTTCGATAGTGAAAGTTCTTACGATAGTTCCTGTAGCGGTGTTTGCCATTCCAAAATCAGTATAATCAGTGCTGGATGGCGTAGTATCGGCATTGGCAATAGTGGCTGCATTGCCTGTAATATTGATTTCGGGCAAACATGTAGCACTCAAGCCCGCATCGGTTATTGTCCAACCTTTGCCTCCTGTAGCTGTTGATTTTACCAAATTGGCTCTATCCGCAGCAGCGGCACAATATTTTAAACCAGCAGCACCCAAAGTTCTGCCTGTTACTGTACCTGAGTTAAAACCTATTAGTGTGGCATCATAATTGGCTATATCCAAACCAGAGTTGTCTAGCATGTTTGACAAATTAACCGTGGATTTCAATTTTGTTCCCCAAACACTTAAGATTTGATTGAAGGCTGTCGATCCAGAAAACATACCACTCATATCAGTAACCTTGCTTACATCCCAAGAATTAATATTTTGATTGAAAGCCGTGGCTTCATTAAACATATTAATCATACTGGTAACTTTGCTTACATTCCAAGAACTAATATTTTGATTGAAAGCCAAGACCTTACGAAACATACCCCCCATGTCGATAACATTGCTTACGTTCCAAGAACCAATGTTTCCATTGAAAGCCGTGGCATCAGAAAACATAAAATGCATATTGGTAACCTTACTTACATCCCAAGAACCAATGTTTTGATTGAAAACTGTTGTTTTTTGAAACATATAACTCATATCGGTAACCTTGCTTACATTCCAAGAATTAATATTTTGATTGAAAGCCTTGGCTTCATTAAACATATCACTCATATTGGTAACATTGCTTACATTCCAAGAGCTAATATCTTGATTGAAAATAGTTGCAAATCGAAACATCAAACTCATATCAGTAACCTTACTTACATTCCAAGAACCTATGTTTTGATTAAAAGCAGGAGTATTATCAAACAGGGTATACATATTTGTAACATTGCTCACATTCCAAAGATTAATATTTGTTGGACTATTGAGCGTTGTACATGCTTTAAACATACCACTCATATCTGTAACTGCCGTTAAATTAGGCAAATCAGTAGCAGTACTATTCAAATTGGCACAAGCCAAAAAAGCATTATTCATGCTTTTAAAAGCAATGCTACCCCATTGTTGTATATCGAGTATTTTAAGTTTATCTCCTCCATTATTAAAATATATTCTAGGAAAATCACCTCTAATGACAACGGTATAAGTGCCTGCCGTGCCGTAGTCGTGGGTAATATTCCCTGTAAGTCCAAAATCGTCATAAGTACCATCATTATTCCAGTCCACATCATAATTATAGCCAGTTCCTGTGGTTGGAATGGTTATGGATGTGCTGTTAGATGTTCCTGTGTTATCGGTTTTCCAAGTGGTAATAAAAGGAGTATAGCCAGTGCCTTGAATGGTAAAATTATAAGTATTTTCGTCTGCATCATTGTTAACGATACTTATATTGGCGGTTCTGATACCTGATGCCGATGGATCGAAACTTACTGTAAAAGTAGTTGTGCCAGTGGTAGCGGCTACTGGAGAGTTGGGTTGGGTAGTAACCGTAAAATCGCTTGCGTTTGTGCCTGATAGGACTACTTTTGGAGTTCCTGCTAGCGTTAAATTACTTAAACCTAAATTTTCTATCGTAAAGGTTTTAACAATCAATCCCGAAACTACAGTCATCGTACCAAAATCGGTATCGTCTGTAGTCGCTGGTGTAGTGTCTCCGCTAGCAATACTTACCCCATTTCCTTTGAGGTTAATTTCGGGAGCACACGTACTGCTTATATTGTCGCCTGTTATCGACCATCCTTTTCCGCCGCTAGTTGTTGGCAAGAAGAGATTGGCTCTTTGGGTTTGAGAGTTGCAGTAAAGTAAGCCCGTTGCATCCATCGATTTTCCAGTAACAGTTCCAGAATTAAAACCAATTAGAGTATTGTCGTAATTGGCAACGTTGAGTCCGCTTAAACGTAATAAATTTGTTAGAATAACATTCGTGTTGAATTTAGCACCCCAAGCGGCTAGATTTTGATTAAAAGCAGTGGCTTGATTGAACATATTGCTCATATCGGTAACGGCTGCAATGTTCCAACCGCTAATATTTTGATTAAAAGCGGCTGCTTGGGTAAACATCGAACTCATATTGGTTACGGCAACTACATTCCAACCGCTGATGTCTTGGTTGAAAGCCGTTGCTTTGTAAAACATATCTTTCATGCTGGTAATCTTGCTCACATCCCAAGAATTGATGTTTGCTGGGCCATTCAAAACAGAACTGGCATTAAACATTCCTTCCAAAGAAGTTGCACTACCCAAATTTGGAATATCGGTAGCCGAAATATTGAGGTTGGCACAGCCATTAAAAGCGTTTTGCATCGAAGTCCAAGCCACTGTACCCCATTGCTTGATGTCGGTTAAGCGACTTTTATCTGAACCATTAGCGATTGCAATTCGTTGAAAATTAGTTGGCTTGATACTCAAATCTATCGTAGCTCCCGTTGGCAAGCCTGTGATGGTAGCGGTTGTGCCTGTAAATGTTCCCGAACCCGATGTGCCAGCAGGAACGGTTTCCCAGGTATAATTGACCGTACCAGCAGTAGCCACACCAAAACTCAATTGCGTTGTACCCGAGCCTGCGGTGGCAAGATTCCATCTAGTAACGAAATTATCTGAACTATTTTCTCCTGTGCCTTGAACAGCAAAAGTATATGGATTTTCGTCTGCATCATTGTTGGCAATGCTTATCGTGGCAGTTTTGATTCCTGTTGCTGATGGATTGAAACTTACTGTAAAAGTAGTTGTGCCTGTGGTAGCAGCTACTGGCGATGTCGGTTGGGTTGTTACCGTAAAATCGGCTGCGTTTGTACCGCTTATGGCTATTTTTGGTGTTCCAGTAAGGTTTAAACTTCCTGCTCCTGTGTTTTCTATCGTAAAAGTTCGAGATATTGTGCCTGTGGCTACATCTACAAAGCCAAAATCGGTATGGTCGGCGGTGGAGGGTGTGCTGTCTCCGTTGGCAATCGAAACGCTGTTGCCTGTGAGGTTGATTTCTGGCACGCAGGTCGCACTCAAACCAGCATCGGTTATTGTCCAGCCTTTGCCACCGCTTGCTGTTGCTAAAACCAAATTGGCTCTTTGGCTTTGGGAGTTACAATATTTTAGACCTGATGCTCCTAATATTTTGCCTGTAACGGTTCCTGAATTAAAACCAATCAGGGTGGCATCGTAGTTGATTATATCTAGACCAGAGTTTTTGAGCATATCAGCCAAAGTTACGGTGGTATTAAACTTTGAACCCCAACTTGCTAAACTTTGATTGAAAGCAGTAGCTCCGAAAAACATGCTGCTCATATTTGTTACAGCAGACACATTCCAATTGCCTATATTTTGGTTGAATGCTGTGGCACTGCGAAACATCGAATCCATATTTGTTACAGCAGATACATTCCAATTGCCTATATTTTGGTTGAAAGCGGTTGCTAGCAAAAACATAGCACTCATATTTTTTACAGCAGATACATTCCAATTGCCTATATTTTGATTAAATGCGGTTGTAAAAGTAAACATCGCCCCCATATTTGTAACATTTGCTACATTCCAGTTGCCTATATTTTGATTGAAAGCGATTGCTTGATAAAACATACCATTCATATTTGTTACCGCCGACACATCCCAATTGCCTATATCTTGATTAAAAGCAAATGCATCACGAAACATACCACTCATAATTGTTACCCCAGCCAAATTAGGCACATCAGTTGCGGTACTTACCATATTGTTGCAACCGTAAAAAGTAGTTTCCATAGAGGTCCAAGCCGTAGTTCCCCATTGCTTGATGTCTGTCAATCGGCTTTTGTCTGTGCCGTTGTTCATATTGAAACGTTGTAAATTGGTGGGTTTGATACTCAAATCTATGGTTGCTCCCGTTGGCAAGCCTGTGATGGTAGCGGTTGTGCCTGTAAATGTACCCGAACCCGATGTGCCTGCAGGAACGGTTTGCCAGTAATAATCGACCGTTCCAGCAGTAGCCACACCAAAACTCAATTGTGTTGTACCCGAGCCTGCGGTGGCAAGATTCCAGCGGGTAACGAAATTATCTGAAGGATTTTCGCCTGTGCCTTGAATAGCAAAAGTATAGGGGTTTTCGTCTGCATCGTTGTTGGCAATGCTTATAGTGGCGGTTCTGATGCCTGTTGCTGATGGGTTAAAACTTACGGAAAAAGTAGTTGTGCCATTTGTAGCGACTACTGGAGATGTAGGTTGGGTAGTAACCGTAAAATCGGTAGTATTTGCACCACTTATGCTTACTTTGGGCGTGGCTGTTAAATTTAAATTTGCGTTTCCAGTATTTTCTATGGTAAAAGTTCGGGTGATTGTTCCTGATGCTGTGTCTGTCGAGCCAAAATCGGTGTGGTCTGTGGTGGAAGGAGTAATGTCATAGTCTCCTATCGAAACATTATTTCCCTTGAGGTTGATTTCGGGATCGCAACTGCCACCTGTTACATAATAATGGGGGGTGCCATTAAATGAACGGTTATTGTAATTAGTACTAAATGAATATGCGTTACCTATTCCTCCTGCTATTGTAATATAAGCATCTGACGCAACATTGGTATAACCGCTATTATTAGTATACCTTATTCCTGATGTATTTGAGGCTTCAGTAGCTGTTATATAAAAACCATAGGTGCTGTTTGCAGGAATATTAACATTAAATACTATTGGGATCGGAGAAGGAATATCAAAGCCTAAAGAACTCGCTGTGGCAGTACCTAAACTAGTCCATGCTACTGCGTTGGTTTCAGAACCTATATATGATCCTACTTTGTAAAATATTTCGTAATTACCAGTAGATCCTTGTATTAAATTCACATCAAAACTAGTAATATTAACCGAGGTTGCTCCTGTTACTATATTAAACATCTCACCCTTATTGCTGTTATTACTATTATAGGGTGTAGCAAGTGAATAGCATTGTGCCTGTGCTTGTACAACGGCAACCAAAAGAAACAATAGGATGTAAAGCTTTTTCATAAAAAGGGATGTGTCAATTACGAATTACAATAAATGGAATCCGTTGGTAATTAAAAAGTGCGTATTAAATGGGTGCAATTGCTTGCATTGGGTATTCTATGTTTTTATTTTGCAAAAGTAAGCTAACCAAGAACCGCATCCTAAAATACCGTTACAAAGCCCGAAAAAAAAAGCACAAGAATACGTTTTGGACTCAGTTTTGGTGTTTTTGATCAGAAAATACATTTACAGTTTTTTAATCATGGTTATATTGGTTTTGTGCTTAACCCTGTCAGGGTTTTGAATCCTGACAGGCTTTATGAACAACAAAGGCCATTATTCATTTGCAAAATTGAATAAAAACAGCAAGCAAGTGTTATCTCAAAATGGACAATCTGTTCCTCATTTTGGACTTATTTTGGTTGATGGATGTTAGAATGGGCAAACACCTTCAAAACGATTGTCTTGGTTTGTTCGGTATCTAAATTATTCTACCACAATTATCTTAACCGCATTAGCTCCTTCACTTTCCAAAAAGAGGTAATAAATTCCTTTTGAAAATGCTTGCATATTGAGGATATTGGATGCGGTTGGACTGGCAAATTTTGTAGTTTTCAAAAGTTTGCCCAAGGCATCATAAAGGGTGGCTTTTTCTAAAAGGACATTATCAATGTGCAATTCGCCTTGGGTTGGATTGGGGTAGAGACTTATTTTATCGAAAATAGTTTCTTGTATGCCTAAACTTGAACAAGTAGTATTGTAATAGCGGTTGCATCTTTTTTAGTCGTCCAATTGGTGTTAAAATACGTGACATCATCTACTTGAATGCAACTTAAATTAGGATTACTAGTCGCATCAAATTGGATTAATAAATGGCTATTGCCGTTTTTTATATTTAGACTAGTCAATAAATTGGTGTTGCAATCTAATTGCACCAAAGCGGTGTTTACAGCCAAATTTAATTGATTTAGTTTATTAACCGAACAGTTTAGGTTTCGTAAAGCGGTATTGGTATTTAGATTGAGTTGCGTTATCAGGTTGGAAGCACAATTTAAAGAACTCAAAGCAGTGTTGGTAATAAGATTTAAATTGGTTAGAGAGTTTCCTCCACAGGATATGGATTTCAAAGCGGTATTGGCAGTAAGATTCAAGCTCGTGAGTTGGTTGTAACCACAGTCTAAATCGGTCAAAAGGGTATTTTTAGAAATGGCTAAACTTGTTAATTGGTTGGTGTCGCAATAAAGTGTTTTGAGGGAGGTGTTGGTATCGAGAACCAAATTAGTAAGTTTATTCGAGTAACAAGAAAGAGAACTTAATACCGTATTATTAGCAATATCTAGACTGCTTACTTTATTTTGAGAGCAATCTAAATGGGTCAAAGCTATAAAATCCTGAATACCTGCCAGACTAATTATAGCACTATTGGATACATTCAAACGAGTTAGGGTATTGATATTGGCGGTCAAAACCTGCCCATCGGCAGTGCCTGAATCGATGCCCAAGGCAATCAATTTGTTTTCAAAATTAATGTCGGGAATGGCGGTGTATTGTGCAAAACCAAGTAGAGACGAAAGAAAAAAAAGTAGTGCTAGTTTCATTTTAATTGTTTTTTAATCCCGACAAAAGTCGGGTAAAAAACAAGGTAATGCGTTACTCAAAATGGACTTTCTGTTCCTTGTTTTGGACGAAATGGATTGTGATAGCTTGGTTTTGCTCTGTTTTTTTTGCAAAAATTGTTTGATGCACTATAAAAGAGAATAGATTTGACAACTTGTAAAAAGTTACCAAATCTATTTTTTTTGAACTTCATTAATTTAAACAAAAAGGCAAACCAATTATTTTTGAGTTACATTAATTGCAATTAAGGTTGCCGTAATCTCGTATTCAATATTATCGAAGCCACTTTCATAACGGATGGTATAAACCTTAGACGAATTGATTGATGCAAAGTCTGAACGTTGAATTATAATAGGATTTTTAGTCAATTCATCATCACTTCCATAATCCTCGTCATACAATTTAATTTCTACAACATCGTCAAACCAAATTGATCGTCCACAATTCCAAGTATAACCATCCTTGACAGACATATAATCGTATGTAGGATAATAATAAGGATTAACAATATCATCGGCTTTAAATGTAAAGAATATTTCATTCTCGTCTCCTCCGCCATCACCTTGGGTATTGATACATTTTATTGATTCTATAATCAGCAAATTGTTTCTTACTGATTGGTAAGTCCTTCTAAATATTCCAGCTAAATCTTGTGAGCCAAGCACAATTGTATAACTTTCTTGCTCGTTAAATCCATCTTCTTCTCCAGCACCTATTTCTAGGGTTACGCCTAATATTTTATTAGATTCTTTTACAGCATAAACTATTTTTGGGGCAATTTCTGCAGCAATTCCCAATTCAACTTCCGTGGCTATTGAAAAACCTCCTAAATCGGTAGGAGCATTTACCCAAAGTCCAAATTGTACGCCCAAAAGAGCTCCTTGATGAATCCCTTCTGTAAGCCCAACCGAAATAAATTCGCAAGAAGAAATCCCTTGATTGATTCCTATTCCTATACCTATCTTTGCTGTAAAGCCAAAAATTAATTTGGCTTCCACATTAAGGCTAATAGAAAAACTTCCTGCATCCAGCTCTGTATTTTCTAATAATTCTTTAAGTGCCTGAAATATTTTACTGTCAAGTATTGATTTCAATTTTTTTCGAATACCTAATAGATCAGATTGACTAATAAAAAGATTCAGTTCCTGACCATCTGCTGATGCTTGATATTCTTTCCAAGCTCTAGTAGCTTCAATAAATATTTCCTTTTCGGTTGCAGACACAGTATCATTCTGTCTAAAAACTTGCATTAAAGGCTGTTTTATTTTATCGTAATTCTCTAAATAAGGAGCCAAATCGGTTATTAATTGTTCGTTCATCGGATAGAATTTTTAAGGTTTTTAATTATTATAGGTATAGTTAATGGTATATTTTTGACCGTTTAAGTTGCTTAGTGTAACCTGCCCTGATCCGGATCCTGGCCTAAAATCATAGCTTTGTAAATAAGTATCGTTGATATACAATTTTGTCTCATCCTTATCCCATAAAGTCACAAGTGCTTCATATTCAAAGTACAAAGTAAGTGGTCTTTGGTTTCCATTGGGATCTGTCAATTCAGGAGTCCATATATCATTCTTTTCCATAGACTCTGAATCATCTCTGTCTTTGGGAAATCTAAAAGTAACCCCAGCGTCACTTTGATATTTTAAATAGACTTCATCGTGTCCAATTTCTGAAGCAGAATTGCAAGTGATTTTGGTAATTGTAATAGAGTGTTTTTTCATGTTACTGTTTTTAGTATTTATTAGGTTATATTTTAATTTATTATTGTTGGGGTTTAACTTTTTCAAATCGTTATCTTATCAAAATTTGTTTTTTCAATTAGCGGTTTGTTAAAGCCTCTTGCCAACAATAACTGTTACAAACTTCTACAAAAACAGCCAACAAGAGTTATCTCAAAAAATACTTTCTTTTCCTCATTTTGATCAAAAAAAACACCACAAGTAGTGGTGTTTTTAAATAATTTATTTTTTGTTCCTCGTTTTGAACTTTTTGTTCCTCAAAACGGGCAGTATTGTACTACTTCCACTCCGAGGCCGTCTTGCCAAACTTGTCCTGAAATACTTTTGAAAAATACGGAAGACTCTCAAAACCAACTTTGTAAGCGACTTGTGAAACCGTTTTTTCGCCTTTTTTAAGCATTTCGGCAGCTGCTTCTAAGCGATAATTGCGCACAAACTCGGTACTGGTTTGATTGGTAATGGCTTTTAATTTCCTGCGCAATTGTACAGGCGAAAGCTTCATTTCGAGGGCAAAGGTAGCCGCATCAAACTCACTTTTGTCTAAATAGTTGTCGATAACCGCTTGGGCTTTTTCTATAAACAAATCTTCTAGTGTTGACTCGGTTACCACCACCTTTTCGGGCTTAATAGCAATGGTTTGCGTAGCGTATTTCTCCCGCAAGAGTTGCCTTTGCTGAATCAAATTACTCACTCTTAAAGACAACTCTTCTTTATTAAAAGGCTTAGACAAATAATCGTCGGCACCCTGCTGTAGTCCAATCAACTTATCTTCTATACGGGCTTTTGCGGTAAGCATAATTACCGGAATATGGCTAATTCTCTCATCCTTTTTTAGTTTGGCGCAAAAACCTAATCCGTCTAATTTGGGCATCATCAAATCCGAAATTACAATATCGGGAACAAACTCAATTGCTTTTGCCAATCCTTCTTCGCCATCTACCGCCGTTATCAATTGGTATTGATTTTCAAAAATAGAACTCATGTACATGCGTAAATCGGGATTGTCTTCTACGATAAGCATGATTTGGTCATTTTCGTTTTTTTCTAAATCGTCAGCGTTGGAATTTTTTTCATCAAAAAATACTTCGGGTTTAAATTTAAGAATAGGCATTTTGGCATTTTGAGATAACAAAACCAAAGGCTCGTAGGGTAAAGTCAACACAAAAGTAGTACCTTGGTTTAGCACACTTTTTACCTCAATTGTCCCCTCCAAAACATCCATCAATTCTTTGACCAATGCCAATCCAATACCAGAGCCTTCGTGCAAACGCTGGTTGGAGTCGTCCACCTGATAAAACCGATCAAAAATATAAGGAAGCCGTTCAGGTGCAATACCAATACCAAAATCCTCAACGCTTATTTGCAGTAATGATTTTGATTTTAACCCTTTTTTGTTGTTTTCAGTCTGCTCGTCATCAAAACTAATTTTCACCATAACTCTCCCGTTTCTAGGTGTAAATTTGAGAGCATTCGAAAGCAGATTGGTCATTATTTTTTCTATTTTATCCAAATCAAAATTTCCAAAAATGGCTTTCTGACTTACCGAATGATTAAAAATAATGTCTTTGTCCTGTGCCAATGATTCGAATGAAGCAACTATTTGTATCAAAAATCGAACAATATCTGCCTCTTCTTTGTTGATAGTCATTTCGCCAGCCTCCAATTTTGAAATTTCGAGTATTTGATTAATTAGATTTTGCAATCTATTCAAATTGCGCTGCATTATTTTTAAAATGCCTTCGTTGGGGTATTTTTTTTGCAAATCATCAATTGGGCCTACCAGCAAAGTAAGCGGCGTACGAAATTCGTGCGAAATATTGGTAAAAAAACGTGTTTTTAGTTCATCTAGTTCTTTCAAAAATTTATTTTGTTCTTGATTGGTTCTAAGATTTTCTTCGGCACTTATTTTCTTTATCTCAATTAATCTGATGATTCGCCCCAAGAATAAGACAAAAGTTAAAAATTCAAACACAAATAATAAATAAGCAATAACGTTTACGGGGCCTATATTTATTTCTGTAAGCAGTCTAAAGTTAATGAGTAAAAAAGTTATAATACCCAATAAAAACGGAATGCTGTAATAAATATTAGTTTTTATTTTTTTTAATATAGAATAAAAAAATAATCCCACTAAAAATGTATTACAGACTACAATAAGAAAAGCACCAGCCATTAACCAATACCATTGATAGCTTATACAAAGGGCCAAATTAATTATAACTGCACTTGCAATAAATACAAATAAAATACATTTAATCCATTTAATTATTTTACAAATTTCAAAAGCCCAAAGCGCAAAAATGCAGCTGCCCACAACGGTTGAGTAAATAGATACATTATTGATAATGGCTGCTGTAGTGGGATTGTCACAAAAAAGAGGTCCTAAATTGTTAAGAATGCCCCAAAAAGCGACTGTCTTTATTACAATTTGAATAGAATAAGCTCTGAATACTGCCTCCTTGATAACAAAAACGCCTAATAAAAACACGAGTAATAATCTAAAGATAACAAAACCATTAAGCATTCCTTGTAATGCAAAATTATCATATCGAAAAGTAGTAAAAGCTTCATTAGGAAAAAGACTCAAGCTTCCGTAATTTGCTCTTTTAGATGTTAATTTGATATAAATTGTTTTGGATGTGTGGGGGAGGAGTTCAAAATTAAAATGAGGTGCTTCTGAATAAAGTTTTTTGAGTTTATTTTTGGTTAAAAGAACATATGGAGTATGCTTGAAATTGCTTCTGTTGCTATCTGATATATAAAAATCGAGTTGCTCTACTAATGGATTATCCCATAGCAAAACCCATTTTTTAACACTAGAATTTGTATTTCTGATTTGTATTCGTAACCAGTAAGATTGATTAGAAAACGGAAAGACAAAATAATTTTTGTGCAAAGGTTTGAACTTTTCGGGAATAAGTTGTTTTATAGAATTAGTTACAAACAAGTCTTTATACTCGCTTGCATTAAAAGTAATATTTATAGGGAATTGCGTATTCGCCGATATTGTAGTTTCTTGACTATGCGTAATAAAACAACAAAAAAAGAATTGAATTGCTAATATCCAATTAGATAAAGAAGATTTTTTATAATACACAATTTAACTTTGTTTTAATTTACAAATATATAATTTAAAGATAAAATAGTACTATTTTTGAGTATTTCTGTTAAAATTTTATGGTTATTATGGTTGTTTTGCCCGAAGGGTAAATTTTATTGTTGTATTTTTAAGTTTAAATTAAGTATATTTAAATATAGTAGAAATCGTTGCAGAAAAATCAAAAATAAGTTTTTGTGTTTCATAAACCAGTGACAAAATACCAATATTATGTTTTTATTTTTACCTTAATTATTATCTTTAGTAGGTAATAGTGGGTATTCTGGATAAAGTGAGCACCTAATTCTGGATAAAAGTGAGCAGTATAAATGAACTCAAAAAGGTGTCTAAAAAGTAGTTTAAAAGTATAAAATTATTTTACTCTATTGGTTGTTTTTCTATTTTCTTTTTTCTCATTGATTCTCCCTTTAATTCTATCCGAA
>LMAJ01000044.1 GCA_001507425.1 Flavobacteriaceae bacterium CRH | reverse complement strand
TATGATATATCAGGAAAACTGCTTTACAGCAAAAAGAAAGTTGGAACAACCGAACTACAAATCCAGAACCTGCAATCTTCAAATCAGGTATTGCTTGTAAAAGTTACCCTGGAGAATAACTTTACAACAACAAAGAAAATTATTTTTAACTAAAAGTTAAATAAGGTTTATAATTGAAAAATCCATTCCGGTTTCGGAATGGATTTTTTTTATGACGTAATATGTTTTTACGATTATGCTTTCTCAATCAAAATACTGACAGCATTTCCTCCAAAACCAACGGCATTAATCAAAACTTTTCTAATTGGTTTTGTTTGATTTTGTTTTTCTGAAAAAGGAACATTTATAAACGTATTATGCTCCATCATCAAAAGAGCCAATTCAAGACTCAATATTCCAGATGCACCAAACGTATGTCCAATTTTCCATTTGTTAGTGGTTAATAAAGGCAATTGAGATCCAAACACTTTTTCTATAGCTCGTAATTCTGTTAAGTCTCCTTTTATTGTTCCTGGTGCGTGCATTACAATAACATCAATATCTTCTAAATTTTCATCTTTTAAGGCCATTTTCATCGATTTCTGAAAACAATCTGCTTCTGCAGAAATCGAAATATTATGTTCTAAAATCTCCGTTGCATAACCAACTCCGGTTACATAAGCAATTGCACTTTTTGATTCTCCAGCTTCTAAACAACAAACTGCAGCACCTTCTCCCAAAATCATCGTATTCTGTGTTTTCTTAAAATCAAAAGCCAGATTTGGCCAGGATTCTTTTATTTGATCAATACGTGAATATATTTTTAGCGCCCGCATTTGCGCAATTGTAAAATCAGTTAGCGGTGCTTCGCTTCCTCCTATCAAAAATTTATCTGCCATTCCTGATTTCAGCCATGCGACTCCATTTAAAAGCGCATGAAGTGCCGTAGAACAAGTAATTGAATGTGAAATTTCCGGGCCCGTACTTTGCAAATCGTGCGCAATCCACGATGAAATATTGCCTAAAGTTGTTGTTGGCGAAGCTAAGGTTTGGGCTTTTCCGGTATCAATATATTCCTTATAATGTTTTTCAAATAAATCGGTTGCGCCTCTTGAAGATCCAATATTGATTCCAAAAACATCATCTGATTTCCAGCCTGCTTGCTGAACTGCTTTTCTCGAAGCGGCTAAAGCAAATAAAACTGAATCATCGAGAAACTTATATTTAATATCTGATTCTCTTATTTCAGTAACAATTTGTTTCGATTCCGTATCAAGCCTCGCCACCGAAGTTTCTTGCTGATCTAAAAACTGTTTAGAAAAACAATGTTGATTGTCAAGATATTTTTTCCAAACGGCATCTGGATTATTTCCTAAAGGAGAAATGGAAGAAAAAGCTGTTATAGAGATTTTTTTATTCAATGTTGTTGATTTTACAGTAAAATTTACGAGGTATTGTATAAATGGTACACAGATTAAACTGATTTGAACAGGTTAAAATAATGGAAACTTACACCATTTCAATCGCCTCTTCAATAATAGAATATACTTTTTGAAGCTGTTCATTAGTCATAATATACGGAGGCAGAATGTAAACTATATTTCCAACCGGCCTCAAAACAACTCCTTTTTCAATAAAGAAATTATAGAGTTTGGTGCGCATTGATCCGTAATAACTTTCCTCTGAATCTGATTTTATTTCAACTGCAAAAATAACGCCCAATGTTCTGGCAGTAATTACTTTTGAGTGGTTTTCAATTTTCTTTTGAAAGTTTAGATGGCTTGCATTTATTCTTTCAATATTATCCTGCATTTCCTTGGTTTGCAATAAATCGATACTTGCCAAAGCAGCTGCGCAACCTGTTGGATTTGCCGTAAAAGTATGCCCGTGAAATAATGCTTTATTAATATCATCATCATAAAAAGCATCAAAAACTTCCTGAGTAAAAGTTGTAATTGCCATCGGAATTGTTCCTCCGGTTAATGCTTTCGATAAACAAACCATATCCGGATTTTCATCAACATAATCCATTGCAAAGGTTTTTCCTGTTTTACCAAAACCTGTCATGACTTCATCTGCAATTGTTAAGACATTATTTGCTGCACAAATCTGAATCAGTTTTGCTAAAGATTCCGGTTCGTACATTACCATTCCGGCTGCTCCTTGTACCAAAGGCTCAAAAATAAATCCTGCGCAATTATGCTTTTGAATTACATTTTTTAAGGCATCAAAACTAACTTGCTCCTGCCCTTTTACCGGAACCGGAATTCTTACCACATCAATAAACATTCCCTGAAAAGCTTGCGTATAAAATGAGATGCCGCTTGCTGCCATTGCAGCAAAAGTATCTCCATGAAAAGCATTTTCGAAAGCAATTATTGTCGTTCGTTTTTCATTTTTATTGAAGAAATATTGTAACGCTACTTTTATTGCTACTTCTACAGCTGTTGAACCATTATCAGAAAAAAAGATTTTCTGTTGATTTTTAGGTAGAATTTCAATTAATTTCTCCGCTACTTTTATCGCAGGTTCATGCGTAAAACCTCCAAACAAAACATGTTCTAAAGTTGTAAGCTGTTTGTAAATGGCATCGGCAATATATTGATTACTGTGCCCAAACGGATTTACCCACCATGATGCAATTGCGTCAATATATTCTTTACCATTTTCATCCCAAAGCAAAGCGCCATCCCCTTTTGAAATAACTATTGGGGTTTGTGCCGTTTTGTGTTGTGTATAGGGATGCCAAAGATATTGGCTGTCTTTTTCTGTTAATGTCATCTGAGTTTTGATTTTAGATTGCTGATTTTAGTCCCGAAGTCCCGGGATCGATTCTCCTAAAGCTAACAAGTTGTCTCTGAACAAATCGGCGTATTCTTTAATTACATTTTGATCAAAATAGGGTTCTTCATCAATTCTTCCGATACATTTAATGTTTGTTTTATTAAGAATTAAATCTTCTGTTGATTTGTTTTCGCTTCCGCTGAAAATAATTCCTGCAACTTCAAAACCTCGATTTCGAATTGCTTCAATGGTCAATAAAGTGTGATTGATACTTCCAAGATAATGTCTGGAAACGACTATAATTTTATAATCAGACTGAATTAAATCTATGATTAAATCATCATCGTTTAACGGAACAAAAATTCCTCCTGCACCTTCAATTACCAAATTATTCTCTGTTTTTGGTTCCTGAATTTGTTTTAAGTCGATAGTGATTCCGTCAATTTCTGCAGCTAAATGCGGACTTGCGGGAGTATTTAATTTATAACTGTTCTCGAAAATTTTAGATGTACTATTAGAGATTTTAGACTTGATTTTATGGCTGTCTGAATTTTCTAAATCTCCAGCCTGAATAGGTTTCCAATAATCAGCTTCTAAAGATTCAACAATAATTGAAGAAGCTATGGTTTTGCCAACATCGGTTGAAATTCCTGTTACGAATATTTTCATAATTATATAGACCACAGATACACTAATTAAACAGATAAATGCGGATTTTTTTAATTAAATATCATCGCCAAAAAACGATAATGCGTGTAAATCTATCACTTTTATATTAGCCTTGGTTGTTAATACAAAAATACCAATAAAAACAAAACCCATCGTAATGATGGGTTTCGTTTTCTATTCTTCTTCTTTTAATTCGTCTAAAACTTTCCTGATTTCTTTGGCAAATTTTCCATAAAAATGACGCACCCACCATTCGACATAAAATCCCATAAAAAACAGACTAAAAACGACAATTGAAAACAATCCGATCAGTTGGAAATTAGTAAACCCATCTGAAAAAAAACCTGGCACTTTAGAAAAAGCATAATAAAAAATGCCTATTAAGTACAGGATTAAAAAAGGCGTCAGAGCAAATCCAAAAGTTTTGTAGAGCTCCATGTTGAGCCTTATATCAAAATACGTTTCATACAAACTGTCTTTTGTCTTTAAAGTTAATGTATTCAATCTTTTGTAAAACTTATAGAATTTTACCAGATAATAGGCGCAAATGGCGACATATAAACTAAAAAGCAGGTAAAATAAAATATACATTTTCTCCGGAAAATCATACATTAACGGAAAAAAACCAAGTAAGGCGATACAAACAATCTGATATTTAAATTCTCTTTTAAGGTTTTTTCTAATTTTATCCAAAGGCGTATTCGCTGATTGTATTTTTTCTAAATTATTGGGAACAACAACATTATCTGTTTTTTCATTATTCCATGCGTTTTGTATATCGTTAAAATCCATATCCTTGATTTTTAATAATTTCTTTTAATTTCTCTTTTGCTCGATTTAATTTCACTCTGGCGTTTCCCTCAGAAATCCCAAGGTTTTCTCCAATTTCTTTATGAGAGAAGCCTTCTAATTGATAGAAAATAATTGCTTTATCTATCTTCTCCAGTTTTTGAACTGCTTTATAAAAGTGATCGATCTGACTTTCTTTTATATGCGAGTCGCCATCCTCTTCTTTAATATTCTCTGAGACAATTTCGTATTTATCAACTTTACGTTTTTCTTTCTTCAAAAAAACAATTGCCGTATTTACTGCCACGCGATACATCCAGGTCGAGAACTGACTTTCATTTCTAAAAGTATCGTACGATTTCCAAAGCTGACAAACAATCTCCTGAAAAAGGTCTTGCTGATCGTCAGGATTATCCATGTACATCTTAGAAACCTTGTACAGAATTCCTTTGTGACTTTCAATCCGATTTAAAAATTCTTGTTCTTTCTCTTTCAAAACTTTTTAATTCATTACTGGTTTTACAATAAATCCTGCTTTTCTTAATAAATTAATTATTCCAAATTCTCCTCCCAAATGCGCTGCTCCCACAGCAAAAAACACTGGCTCTTTTTTCATTAATGCTGGCATTTCCTTGATCCAATTGCTATTTCTGTCATCTAAAAGTGCTTTTTTAGTTTTTTCACTTGCAAATTTTTCATCTGTACTAATTTCATGCAACTCACTAATATTTTCCGTTTTATAAGTCGATACTAATTTAGCTGTTTCGTCCGAAGTTGATTCGCCTAACATGGCAATCATTTCAGTATTAGAGTATGCGTTTTCAAGAATCGCAAACTGAGATTTAACAGTTTCAAGTCCACCCACTTCAATATTTTTCTTTTTGGCCTGCTCTATAAATTCCATTTCGTAAAGTTTGATATCTGCACAGCCAAAAGATTTCATTGATACTAAGCCCATTACAGCTATTAAACTAAAACCATCTACTTGCTGCACGGTCATTCCGGCTGTCTTTTTTAAAATTGCATCTAATTTCGACAATTGTTCCGGATTTAATTTTTTGCTTAAAGGTTCTTTTCCCATTGCTAATTTTTGCATATCTGACATTTCTTTCGGATCAGTAAAATTGATTTCTAACACTAATTTATTTGATGTTTCGAATGCTTTTTTCGCTTTTTCAGAAAGGAAATAATCTCCCGAGCAAATCATATGAATGGTTCCATACAAGTAAGAAGGTTTTTCTAGTCCGTTTCCTGACACTTCCCACAAAAGAGAATTTTCGAGTTTTGGAGATGTTGTTTGTGCCCTAATTGACAAACTAAAAATAATTGCGATTGCTGTAACTACTGATTTAAATAAATTTTTCATTTTGTTGATTGATTAAAGTTATTGATTGATTTGATGATTAAAACTCCTGTTATTGTTTACAATATTTTTCTCTTTTTTTCGAAGCGAAAGTTGCCACAAGCAAACAAGTAATGATAGTAAATAGATGTGGATAAGGCGTACCATGCATATGATGGTTTACTACTGAATAGGTTAGCTGTAATGAGATTAAAAAAAGCAATACATTACAAATGATTTTTTTTACTGAAGTGATTATAGTTTTCATAATTATTTTGGTTTATTTGATTACGAGTCGTAAGTAATCGAATGATCAAAACGTTACAAAAAAAAAAAATTAAAGTTTTTATTTTATTTTGAAAACTGAGTGAAAGCGGGAGTATGAAAGGAATTAAAGGCCTCAGATCTTAACGGATTAAACCGATTGTCACTGATTTTTTAAATTTTGTTTTCTGTTGTTTGTATAGATTAGACGCTTAAATTCTGGACTTTCTCCAAAATTCAACAACAATCCAACTTCTATTTGAGTTGATTTTAAATAATTCAGTAATTGAGCAACATTTGCGTTTACTAAATGTTCACAAGCCTTTAACTCAAGAATTATAGAGTCTTCAACTAATAAATCAGCATAGAATTCCCCAACTAATTGATTTTTAAAATAAACTTTAATTTGTTTTTGAGCTTCAACTTTATAGCCTTGAGATATTAATTCAAAATACATCGCATTTTGATAAATTTTTTCTAAAAAACCATAACCCAGCTGATTGTAAACGTCATAAAATATTTTTAATATCGGTTTTGATATTTCTTTGTGTAGTAAATCATTCATAATCATCGGCGAAAACCAGTTAAATCAGTTTGATCCGCGGTCTAATATATGAAATTTCTTAATAATATTAATATCTGATTGATTTCTTCTTCAGAATTATAACTGTGAATACAAAAGCGCAAACGCTCCTGCCCTTCCGGAACAGTTGGTGAAAGTATTGGTTTTACATCAAAACCTTTGTCTTGTAGTTGTTGTGCTAATTGTTTGACATTTTCATTACCCGGAACAATGGCAGAGTGTATCGATGATTTACTTCGAACAAACATTGGTTTCAAGCCTAATAAATTTTTCTGCTGATTGAAGAATACAATATTCTGTCGCAGTTTTTCAATCGATTCTTTTTCAATTTCTAATTGCTGATATGCAGTGAAAATTGTTGCTACAGAATGTGGAGACAATCCTGTAGTATAAATAAAACTTCTTGCAAAGTTTACCAAGTATTCTTTTAGTTCTAAACTTCCTAAAACTACTGCACCATGACAACCTAAACCTTTTCCGAAAGTCATAATTCGGGCAAAAATTCTATTATGCAATTGCAGATATTGGGTAAATCCTTCTCCCTTTTCACCAAAAACGCCCAAAGCGTGCGCTTCATCAACAACAAGATAACAATTGTATTTTTCAGAAAGCTGAACCAATTCTTCAAGATTCGGACTATCGCCATCCATAGAAAAAACGGTTTCGGTAACAATGTAAATATTGGTGTTTGGAAATTTCAGGATTAAATATTCTAAATCTTCAAAATCGTTATGATTGAATTTGTATGATTTAGCATTAGACATAACAATTCCGTCGCGAATAGAAGCGTGACTCAATTCATCATACAATATAACATCATTTCGTTGCGGTACAGCGCTAAAAAAACCAATATTGGCATCGTAACCCGAATTAAACATTAAAGTTGCTTCAGCATCATGAAATTCACTTATAAAGTTTTCTGCAATTTGATATAACGAGTGGTTACCGGAAATTAAACGGGAACCTGTAGCTCCGTTTTGAATAATATCATTTTCGATTAGATAATGATGTGCCAATTTAAAAACCTTTTCAGATTTAGAAAATCCAATATAATCATTAGAAGAAAAATCGACAAGATTATTAAAACTTGGCAATTTTCTCAACGAATTATTCTGCTTTCGATTTTCGAGCTTTTGAATCAGGTTTTCCGGTAATTTCATAGAAACAAAGTTAGAGAAAATAACAGGATCATGATGCCAATTTCCTAATTCAAAAAATATCGACTTTTAATTATTGAAATATCCATTAAAAAAAATTATCCCCTAATTTTAAAAAAAACATCGTTTTTTAATTATTTTTTATTGTTTATCAATAATTTTTATATATTTACACCGAATAAAAACCTAATCATTATGAAATCAACCAAATACTTTGCCTCATTGTTATATTTTGCTATATCATTTATATTGATTGTTACTGCTGCTTATTTTATTATTGGAATATCCGCAAGATTTTTTGGCAACGATGGACAATATATTTATAAGACTGGCAATACTACTTTTACAATAGGAAGTAAAAATTCTGAAGGATCTTTAGTACCTGTTACACTAACGGTAGAAATTCCTGATTCCATCAATGTCAATAAATCATACTTTGGTGTTGTTACAGGAGATTCATATCCATCTGTAAAGAATGAATTTTTAAAAGAAAATAAAAAAGTAAAAGCTGTAAACCTATACAATGTAAATACTATGCAAGAAAAATCCGTTATGGTTTATGAGAATGGAAATTATATAAATCGAAAACCGAGTTCATTTCGATTTATTAAATATGTACATATTGGAGACTCCCAATATTTAAGGATTAAAACCACAAGTACTTTAACAAACCTGGCTTTAATGCTAAGAGAATATTTAAATTCTCTTTTTTATATTCTGGAAATGTACTTTTTAGCATTAATTTTAAAAGAACTAGCTAAAGAAATTTATTTTTCGAAAATTCTTTCAAAGTATATAGCTAAACTTGGTTATTTGCTACTTTTTTCACAATTAATTCCCCTAATTTACACCTTTATTGATGTGAAATTATTTGGGAATGTAACAATAGTGCCTCAAATCTTAAGATCTTTACGAGACACCTATTTCGAAAATATACATGTTTCATTTAATCCCGTTATTGACGTGGAGATGTACATCATTTTTTTAGGTAGCGTATTGGTTTTGCTTACAAAATTAATAGAAAGAGGAAGAATATTAGAAGAAGAAAATGAATTAACAATATAAATTATGCCAATCATTGTAAATCTCGATGTAATGCTCGCCAAAAGAAAAATGCGTTCAAATGAATTAGCAGAAAGAATTGGCATTACAACAGCAAATCTTTCTATTTTGAAAACAGGAAAAGCAAAGGCTATTCGGTTTTCGACTTTAGAACTTATCTGCGAAATTCTTGAATGCCAGCCCGGAGATATTATGGAGTTTGTACAGGAAGAATAATTTTTGTTTTCACCTGAGCAGAACTCTTTCAACCAAAAAAAGCCAAACATTTCTGTTTGGCTTTTTAATTTATTTTAATAATTGTCTTAGTCAACTAACACAATTATTTTATTGTCTTTCATTTCGATAGTACCTGACGTGATCTCTAATGTATAAGTCTGGTCGTTTACTTTCGTGAATTTACTCACTACATCTTTAGAAAAATTGAAACTTGACGCTACAATTTTAATTACTCCTTTTTCCAGAATAGAAACAATAGGAGCATGATGATTCAAAATTTGAAAGCTTCCATCAACTCCGGGTAAAGTAACAGATGTTATTTCGCCTGAAAATAATTTTGCTTCTGGTGATACTATTTCTAAAATCATAATTTTTGAGTTATGAGTTATGAGCTATGAGTTATAAGTTCGGTAAAGCTTTGCTAAACCATAACTCATAACTCATAACTTATAACTATATTAAGCTTCCGCCAACATTTTTTCTCCAGCTTCGATTGCATCCTGAATAGAACCTTTCAAGTTGAAAGCTGCTTCAGGAAGGTGATCTAATTCACCGTCGATAATCATGTTGAATCCTTTGATAGTATCTTTAATGTCAACCAAAACTCCAGGAATACCTGTAAATTGTTCCGCTACGTGGAAAGGCTGAGATAAGAAACGTTGAACACGACGTGCTCTTGATACAGATAATTTATCTTCTTCAGATAATTCTTCCATACCTAAGATCGCGATAATATCTTGTAATTGTTTGTATTTTTGAAGAATCTCTTTTACTCTTTGTGCACAGTCGTAGTGCTCATTTCCTAAAATTTGAGGAGTCAAAATTCTTGAAGTAGAATCTAACGGGTCAACCGCTGGATAAATACCTAGCTCAGCAATTTTACGAGATAATACAGTTGTTGCATCTAAGTGGGCGAAAGTTGTAGCCGGCGCCGGGTCAGTTAAGTCATCCGCAGGAACGTAAACCGCTTGTACAGATGTAATAGATCCTTTGTTTGTAGATGTAATACGCTCTTGCATAGCTCCCATCTCTGTTGCCAAAGTTGGTTGGTATCCTACTGCAGAAGGCATACGACCTAAAAGTGCTGATACCTCAGAACCTGCTTGTGTAAAACGGAAGATGTTATCAACGAAAAACAATACGTCTTTACCTTGATCAGTTCCTGCTCCATCACGGAAATACTCAGCGATAGATAATCCTGAAAGTGCTACACGGGCACGAGCTCCAGGAGGCTCATTCATTTGTCCGAAAACGAAAGTAGCTTTAGATTCTCTCATTCCTGGCATATCTACTTTAGATAAATCCCATCCTCCATTTTCCATAGAATGCATGAAATCATCACCGTATTTAATAATTCCTGACTCTAACATCTCACGAAGCAAGTCATTTCCTTCACGTGTTCTTTCACCTACTCCTGCGAATACTGAAAGTCCACCGTGACCTTTTGCGATATTGTTGATCAACTCCTGAATCAATACTGTTTTACCAACACCTGCACCACCAAACAATCCAATTTTACCTCCTTTTGCATAAGGCTCAATTAAATCGATTACTTTAATACCTGTGAATAAAACTTCTGATGAAGTTGATAAATCTTCAAATTTAGGTGCTTGTCTGTGAATAGACAAACCGTTTTCTCCTGTTTTTGGCAAGTTTCCTAAACCATCAATTGCATCTCCAATTACATTGAATAATCTTCCATATACATCCGGACCGATTGGCATTTGGATTGGATTACCCGTTCCAACTACTTCATATCCTCTTGACAAACCATCTGTTGAGTCCATAGAAATGGTACGAACAGTGTTTTCACCAATGTGAGATTGTACTTCTAGAACTAATAATGTTCCGTCTTTTTTTGTGATTTCTAATGAATCATAAATTTTTGGAAGTTCAACATCTTTACCGTTGAAAACTACGTCAACTACTGGTCCAATGATTTGAGCAACTTTTCCTATTACTTTTGACATTACTTATGTGTTTATTAAATAGCTATTTAGGTTTATCGAAAATACCTCTTTTTTCAGAGCGCAAAGATAATTTTTTAAAATATAAAATCAATATTTTTTTTATAAAAAATACTACGATTTTGTTTCATTCTTAAAAGAATGGTCTCAAATATCTAAAACAGTAATTTTTAACTCAATAAAAAAAGCCACTACATTTTATAAAACGAGTGGCTTTATTAGTTAAAATTTAAATTATTTATAATGTTGCCGGATATTGAATTGGATAAGTTGATAAATCAACATGGCGCAACGTAGATCCGTATTTTTCATTTATTGCATCTACAAATATATTAGCAATTAATGCATAACCTCTTGCACTTGGATGAATTCCATCTAAAGAAAAAGCTCCACCAGTAACATAGGCTGATGTTAAACTGAAATTTCCAAATCTTATTCCGGTAGTTGCTAATTGAGTCAAAACTGCTCTTGTATCAACAAAAGCTAAGCCTTTTTCGTTGGCAACTGCCAGAATTGTTGTATTGTAAGCATCTGTAGCATTTTTAACTTCTAATGTTTCATCTTTAGTTAATACCCAATTATCTGCCAATGGCACTGAAAGTCCGTTTACTTTAGTTGGATCTCCTCCTACAGTTGTACCAATAAATGTTCTCGCTGATAAAATCACTAAATCATCTTTTGTTGCTTGTCTGTAAGATGGAAGTCCGTATGCAGAAAGATTTGTTAAATAACTATCTACGATTACTACTGCATTTTTACCTTCTTTAAACACAACTTTTCTTCTTGCAGCCTCTTCAGCTGATACCTTTTGAGCCAAAACCAACTGATCAAGACCACCGTTATAAGCCGCATAACCAGAATTTAACTGTGTCGATAAAGCTGCTGTAAGCGTAGCAGGATTATATGGTACAGTAGTAAAATATGGCAATGCTGTAATATATGGCAAATTTGCCACAACTCCTTTTGCACCATTTGTCGTTAAAGTTGTCACTAAAGTTGAATATACGTTTGCAAAAACAGTTGGATCTGTAATATCATTGCTTCCATAAGTTGCTGGATTCAAATTACCTTTCTGATCTTTTCCTATTCCTCCGGAAATGGCATAACTTAAAACATCATTTCCTCCTATAAACAAAGAGAAAAAAGTTGGCGCCTGCACTACTGCATCAGCCAAAACTGTTGCTGAAGGCGTACTGGCAAATCTTGCAAAATAAGGATTTGAAGCACCAGATGGAACTCCGGCCGCATTACCATAACCAGCCGCTAACAAATGAAAACTTTTAGCTCCCGGAACTCCTAAGTTATTAAAAGTACCTGTAAGATGTGTGGTAACTTCTGTAGTTGGCGTACCTGTTACATTTACCGGACCAGTTCCGTTGAAATATAAACGTGTTCCAGCGACAACATTTCCACTAAACAGCAATCCCCCAATATTATCATTCATAAAGGGAGTTGTAAAAGTCCCTCCTCCGGCCGCAACAAATTGTTGTGCCAAAATATTTGTATAAGCACCTTCCTGTCCTCTTTTAAAAAGAGCATTGTCACTATAGCCCGCAGCAAAGGAATCTCCAAGTGCGACATATTTTGTAAAAACTGCCGAACCTGGTGTTACAGGAACTTCTTCGGGCGTTTTATTATCATCATCATTATTACAAGCCGCCATAAAGGTTAAAGAAACCAATAATAGCCATTTTATATTTTTTTTCATGTTATTAACTTTTAAATTATTAGCTCTTTCTTGTTTATTGGTATCAAAAAAGAAAGAAGAATTTTGATCAAAAAATCATTTTCATTTTAAGGATTAATTATCCATGAAGCAAACCACATCTGACCAATCATACCTGCACCAACTACCTGAAGATAATCTTTTCCAAAAAGATTTGTTGCTCCAACTTTAATAACAGATTTCAACTTTGGAATACCGTAATTAATTTGAGCATCAAGTACTGTATTTTCCGGAATCATTCCATCTCCAAAAGAAGATTGCCATAAATATTCTGTATTCCATCTTACATTAACATTAAAGCCTAAATTTTTAGTCACTTTAGCATTTCCAAAAGAACCTTTGATTCTATGTTTTGGCGTATTAAATCCGGCAACAAAACTTGGATCTTCTGTTTGGTCAAAATCAAATTGAGCATAATTATAGTTAACGCCTACCTCAAAATCTTTATATACTTTTTTAGATAAACCAACTCCAAAACCTAATGATGTAATTTGGGCAGTAGTATTGGTATAAACCTGATACACCCTTCTGTCACCAAAAGCCAAAGCAGCATAACTTAATTGCACATTGGCATCTGCAGAATTTGTTCCCACAGTTCCATAATAAGGCGTAATTACTCTTGAAGTATTCATAAAATCATTATAAATATTGTAATACCCATTGATGTCAATCGACAAATCGTTTTGAACTACTGTACGATATCCAACTTCAAAAGCCTGTACTTGTTCCGGTTTTACCAATTGAGGATTTGCCACTTTAAGATCTGCCGGATTTGAAGATGCTGCAAATGCCTGAACAGAAGCTAATGTGTACGAATTTTCATAAGCACTACGCCCTGACAAGTTCACTGTTGGCCCAATACCTGCACCCGCAATACCCTGACCAGCCGCACTAACAGGTTGCGTTTCCTGAAAACGATCTAAATTATCCGGCGCTGAACCAATTAATGCAAAAGGTCCTAAATCTAAACCAATATATTGATCCTGAGTTGTTGGGTTACGAAAACCTGTCTGATAAGATACTCTGAAATTATGTCTTTTAGAGGCTCCTGCAGAATATACGAAAGAGATTCTTGGGGAAACGTTACCATCAAAATTCTGGCTTTTGTCGTAGCGTACAGATCCTGTGAATTTTAATCTGTCATCCATCCATTTCTTTTGCAATTGTGCATAAGCTCCGTATTCTTTATAATCGATTGCGCCATCATAATCTGTAAAGATTGTTCCTTCTGAATCCATTATATATTTTCTCCATGAACCACCAACCTGAATTTCTGCAAATTTGATGATATCCCTGAAATTATAATTTATGTCTGAATGATATAATTTTGAATGGTCGATAAATTTAGCTCCCTGAGTAAGATCAGGATTACTTGTTACTGTATTCAATGCATTATTGAACTGTGCAGAACCCGGTTCAAATCTGGCTGATCTTGGAGCACCTGGATTAAGCGGATCAGTATTTGGCACTAATCCTAAAATTGGAGCTACATTGTAGTCAGCAAAATTTCTGGCATAATTAGCAGCGTCATTTGCATTAAGACCTAAAACCGCAGAAGACAATTGAAATGCTGTTCCATAATCTGTAAACCAGTTTTTATCTGATTTCGCCAATCTGTTAACATTCCAGCCGGCAAATCTCATATCATAAGAATCTCCTGCATCTTCACTGGTAAAATAAATTCTTCCAAAAAAGTTTTTCCCTTTTATTTCAAATTTACCCTGTTGCATCAGGAAATCTTTTAAAGCATATCTGTTTGCTCCCTGATAAATTGTACTTCCTGTACCAATTTTATATTGCAATATAATTTCGGTATCATTTGCCCAAGGTCTAAAATGAGCACTAAAATCGGCCTTCATACTCTTAACTTTATTATCAGTTAAATCCTGTTCACGATATCCGGCTCTACTAACTTGTCCAACATTTGGAATAAATGTTGTAACCTCGTCTCCGTAGATATTCAATCCATCATAATTTTGGTTATTGGCATGCCCAACAGAACCACCAGTTACACTCCTTGTATCTGCCGCGATCCATTCTGAAGCTTCCATATAAGTAAAATTTGCTTTTAGCGCAAAGTGTTTGGTAAATGCTTTTGCTGCCCTAATACCAAAATCATTGTAGTCATTTGTTCCTGCAGCGTCCTGACTAGTTTGTCCGTATTTGTAATAAACGCTTATTCCTTCATTAGTAAAAGGACTTTTGCTGCTCATAAAAAGAATCCCATTAAAAGCATTAGCCCCATATAATGCAGAAGATGCTCCAGGCAAAAGTTCGACACTTGCAACATCAATATCAGATATACCAATTAAGTTCCCTAAAACAAAGTTTAAGGCTGGTGAGGAATTATCCATTCCGTCAACTAACTGCATAAAACGAGTATTTGCAACTGTAGCAAAACCTCTAGTGTTTATCGATTTAAAAGAAATACTGCTTGTATTAAAATTTACTTCTTTTAAATTTTCTAAACCATCATAAAAAGTTGCTGCAGTTGTATTTTTGATTTCCTGAATACCCATTCTTTCAATTGTAACAGGAGATTCAATAACCCTTTCCGGAGTTCTTGAAGCAGAAACTACAATTTCATCTAATTTAGTTTCTTCATCTTTTAAAACCACATCGACTCTTTGACTTAGCGATGTAATATTAATTATTTTAGATTCAAATCCTACTGCTGATACTTTAATTGTAAAAGGTGGCTTAGCAGTAGTGTTTAGTTTAAAAGTACCATCAAAATCAGTCGAAGCTCCTGTCGAACTTCCTACTACATTAACATTGGCACCAGGAATAGATTGTTTGTTACTATCGGTAACGGAACCGGTAACTGTATTCTGCGCGAAAGAAATTCCGCAGAAAAACAACATAATTAGCAAATACACTCTCATTTGGTCTGTTTTTGGTTAGTTTATCTAGCCAAAATACAAATAATTTTACTATTAATAAAAAAACGTTAAAAAAAATTAATATAACACATCTTTTTTGCCACAATTTTAACTTTTCCATATTCTGTTTTGTTAAATTAACAGCAACAACGAACCTTTCGAAAACTTAAATAGTATGCATACATATAAAATTTAAGAAAAAAAATGAGGATATGATAAAAATACATAGGTGATAAAAAAAATTCGATAAATAAAAAAAACGAGACCTAAATCTCGCTTTTTTAACATTGTAGTATTTTTAGAATTATTTAGAGTTTGTTTCGACTCTTTCTAATCTGCTTTCTAAATCAATAATCTGTTTGTTTTGTTTGATTACATAGAATGTTAGTTCTTCAATTTTCTGCAACAGTTTTGAATTTTCATCTCTCCCAAATTAATTCCATCTTTCAAAACCTCCTCCTCACTAGGAATATTCTCTAAATATCCTTTTTCAATAATATGCTTTTCGACTTCTTCTAATGTTGGCAATTTATATTCTTTTTTAAAGACGAAATCTGACCATCCATTCATATCCACTTTTACTTCTTTAGAATGGATTGTTCCGTTTACATCTAGCTTGTTTGTTGGACTCGTTGTTCCTATACCTGGGTATTCTGGATAAAGTGAGCACCTAATTCTGGATAAAAGTGAGCAGTATAAATGAACTCAAAAAGGTGTCTAAAAAGTAGTTTAAAAGTATAAAATTATTTTACTCTATTGGTTGTTTTTCTATTTTCTTTTTTCTCATTGATTCTCCCTTTAATTCTATCCGA
>LMAJ01000043.1 GCA_001507425.1 Flavobacteriaceae bacterium CRH | reverse complement strand
GCTTACATGGTGAAGTACAAAGAAAACTTTGATCATAACAGTGACAATCCTTTAACGGAAACTTTTATGATTTCTGCGCGTAAAATTTCGATGGGTGGAGGAGAATTTGATAATGCTTGGGTTTAATCCTTTGAAAGTTATCAATCTTTATTAAATTATTGGAAGCCCAGTTCTGTATTGTCTGTAAATTTAAAAGTAAAGTCTTTGTATGTTTCCCAAAAATTATCAGAGATCAAAGAGACTATATGTTCACGACTAGTTTTTCCTGGAGCAATAATAATATTTTCCTTATCCATAGATGTAACTAATAAACTCCAGATTCAAATCTAATTTTATTTATTTACATATTTCAAAATACCTAAAAATTTAAGAATTATTTTATATTTACACAATAACTAATTGAAGTTTTTAGACAATGAGTAATGAATATATTTCATCTTTTTTTGACAACATAAAAGATAAAACAACAAATCCTTTTTTCGGAACATTGATCTTTGTATGGCTAGTTCGTAATTGGGATTTAGTTTACACAATATTTAACTTTGATAATGATTGCAACTTACAAGATAAAAAAGAATTTATTAAAAGTTACTATAATGGGAAAGTTGCATGGCAAGAAATTGGCTACAATATTTTAATATCCTTTGCTTTAATGATTTTAAGTTATGGATTAATTATTTTATCTCGTTTAGTTATTAATGTAACTAATCATAATATAATTCCTAGAATGAACGAAAAGACAGTAAGCAAACTTGTTGTCAATAAAAACAGATTTGAAACTGTTAAAAAAACACGAGATGAATATTTTATTAGAATTCAAGATTTTGAAGAGCAAGTAGTAGCATTAGAGCAAAAAAACACTCTCTTAAAAAAACAAAACATTGAAGATACTGAAAGAATTAATGATCTTAGTAAAACAATTGAAAGACATGAAAGCAATTCAATTGCATCTAATTCTAAGATTTCGGATTTTAAATCAAAATTAGATGATACAGAAAAAGATTTGGCTTTTAGCAAAATAGCTTTGAAAAAAAATGAAGAAACAATTATAAAGAACAATAAACATTTAGATGATCTTAATAATTTAATATTAAGGTTTCTTAATAATAAGTTAGACATCCTAAAAGTATCTACTTTGCAAGAATTAAATATACCTTTTGAAATTAATGATGCATACGTTAACTTAAATAAAAATCCTGCGAGTTTACATGATTTTGATATCATGTTTTTCATTGTTGGAAACCATTTAACAAGTGAAAATAAAGATAGAGTAAGTATGGATCCAAACTATATAGATGAATATATTAATTTAGGATTAGTCGCAAATAATGGAAATAATGAAAAACATAGAGGATTGGGGAGTAATCTAGAATTAACAGCCATCGGTAGTATTGTTTTCAGTAGTCAAGAACTTTATGAATTACTTAAAGAGTTTAGTATTATTTAATAAAATCTAATTATTTTCCTTTAAATTTTTTATATCAAAAAAGGTTTTAATCCCAATAATCAAATTTGTTGACTAAAAGCGTTTAAAAACAAGACTTTCAGTGACCCTGATGGTACAGAATTCGAACCTTTTATTAGATGATTTAAAGATTTTGAACGATATGTAATTTTGCCATTTAAATTTAACGTCATTATTTAGAGTCTCATTCCCATTCATCAAAGCAGCAAGACCGCCAAAATTTAAAATCATGTTAGTACAAATAGCCTTCAAGATAAAAAGTTCCTTTGATGGTTTTTGAAATAAAAATCCTATTTTTGAAAACAAAGAAATACTGACATTTGTCAGACATAGAACCCTAATATAGGGTAGATAAGTCTGGTTTAGTCAGACATATATGCAAGTTGTGTGTAATGCTAAAAAACCGAACAGGAATGAAAAAAAACAAATACTTAATTCTATTTACATTTTTTACAATAAATCTTTTGATTGGACAAAATCATCCAAAAGCAAATGTGAAAATATTTAGTCCGAAAAATAATTCCTATAATATTTATTACCCAGAAAATTATATCACTGAAGAGGATACGGAAGGGATAGTTTCCATTTTTAACAAAAGCAAAGACGGTAACGAAAAAGAAGAAAACAATATCACTATAAGCAATTATATAGTTGACAAAAATTTTTCGACAGATGAAACTATTGCTTTGATGAAAAATTATTTTAAAGATTATTTCTCAATTAAATTAGAGGATAAAGATTTTAAATCGTTTAAATCAAAATATGACAATCTTTTGGAATGTGATATAAAAGAAAATGATAATTATTGGAAATGGTGGACAATAACTTTAAAAAACAAAATATTTATCATTTCTCTTAATAAAAAAACGGACATCAACGATGAAAATGTTACGCTATTAAGACATATGATTGACAATTTGACTATTAATTAATTATTCAAAGCACTATACATAACAGCTACTACAACGGATTTGGGCAATAGGCTTAATGGGAAGTTGGTTTTGTATTTATGATCATTTGACAAATCCGAAGAATGGTCTTAATTTAGTCATAAACCCGCTGTATTGCAAGAACATTAGTGATGAGACTAAGATGAAAAACTAATAAAATGAAACAATTTAAAAACATAATAATCTTGAGCTTATTTTCTCTTCTTTTCGGCTGTAATAATTCATCAAATTCTTCGTCAGTTAATCTTACTGAAATCTCCAAAGTTGCGGAACAAGAAGAGGGTTTAAAAGATGTTTTTCAAGATGTTTTTCTAAAAATAGTTTCTGAAGAAAAAATAAAAGATTCTTATATTTTTATCGCAAAAGGATTATCCAAGTCAAAGGTAGTGGGATTAAAATTTGAGATTAAATCTAATTTGCCAAATGGAATAAATACTGATGGAAGTCTTGATGCAAAAAATGGCTTCATTCGAAACGCAATAAAAATTTCCTCCATTGGTAAAGAAAGTGATGAGTTGTTAAAAGCTATTTCTAAACTTTATGGATTTCCAACGGATAAAAAATTCACTATTAATACTTTATCTCCAACAGCATTTTCATTAAACAAATCAATTGTTGACTTTGAAAAGTTAGGTTATTATAAATTTAAATTGTTTTTCGGAGATAGTGAAAAAGATGAAGAAGAAGATTATTGTGAATTGTATTTCAATATAAATAATAATGAAAAAACAATTGAACTTTTCGAGAAAGATAGTGAATATAGAAAATCACTTATTAATGTATTTAAAGAGTGATAAAGTCTACCGCTAAAGTCAACAACGGATTTGAGCAATAGGTTCAGATTAAGCCTTAAATTCAGTAAGAGATCCATGATGGGGTTCGAACCAAAACCTCCTTTAAACACAGGCATTTTTAAAACTAGAAGAAAATGTTAAAAATTTTCGAACCATAAAAAAAGCCTGAGAATCTAGATTCTCAGGCTTTTCATTTTTTAATGTGACCTTGGCGGTACAGAATTCGAACCATTTAATTGAAGATTTGAAAATTTTAAATGATGTTTAATTTTTTGATTCGACGTTAATATTACTATTGAAAAACCGTGTTAGCGTTGATTCTATTAAGCAGCAAGTCCACTGAATTTTATACACTGTCCTTACCAAAAGCATTCAACGAATTAAAAGTTCTTTTGATTATTTATAAGTTTATTATTATATATTTGATAATAAATAAACCCTGACCCTTGTCAGACATATCTACCCAATTTTGGGATGATAAGTTTGATGTTGTCAGTAGTATATACAAGTTGGCAGTAATACTATGATGAAGAATTACAAATACATATTTCTATTATTATTGACATTGATTTCTTGTGAAAAGAAACCAACAAATAACTATGGAAATAAAATAATAGGCGAATGGATTTTCGAAAAAGAAAATCCTAAAAGAAAGAATTATTTCTATACAGACTTTAGCTATTCTTTTGACAAAAATGGAAATTGTGAAAGTAAACCTGGATACTATGATACAAAAGAAAAAACTGAAAAAGAAGAACGAAAAACCATATTTTACGGAACAAAAACTAAATATAAGATTGAAGATGACAGTTTATATATATTCAATTTAGTTACTAAAAAGTGGGATGCTTCTAAAATAGTTGGAATAAATACTAAAAATTTAAAACTGAACTCTGAAAAAAATATCGTTTTAGAATTTTCAAAAATAAAACACAAAGAGAATGAAAATGAAAACTTTGACAAAATAATTATTTCTAAATCTCCTTGTTTTGGTAGTTGCCCAATAAATGACATAGAAATAAATAAAAATGGAAATGTCGATTATTCTGGTTCATATTATAATTCAAAAAATGGTTTCTTTAAATCAAAAATAAGTACTAATCAGTTCAATGAAATTGAACTGAGTTTAAAAAAAACTAATTACTTAAATCTAAAAGACAAATACTCCGCAAATTGGACTGATGACCAAGAAGTTTCTGTAACATTTGTAAAAGACAATAAAATCATAAAGTCAATAACTGATTACGGAAGACAATCTCCTAAACTATTCCGAATAAATTTAGAACCATTAACTTTCTTATATCAAAAACTAAAATTAACAGAAAGTAAAACAATAAAAGACTTCCAAAATATACGTTATTACAGATTCCAAAAAGGAAATCAAATTATAAGTTTAACTACTTCCGAAGTTTTTTATTTATTTAATTTGTTAGATAATTCTAAAACTACAAACAAAAAGTTTAAAACACAATATATAACAAATTACGATATAGACTTTGACGTTAATAAAATTGAAACTGACGGAAGATTTTATAAAATATTCTCAAAAAACAAAAGTTCAATAACTTTAGATTTAGGTTTTAATTTTATTGAGAAAAATGAATTAACAAAAAGACTGAAATTAAAAACAAAGTACGACTAAAAGTACTACTGCCAACACACGCTACAAGCAATTTGGGTATTTGGTTTAATTGAAAAATTGGTTTGTATTTGGGGTGATTTGGCAAATCCGAAATATAACGCTGATTTAGTCCCAAACTGCTTGTAGCGTGAGAACGTCAGGCTGTGAAAAAACCAAGTAAAAAAGAGAAACTATTTGGATACCTGTCGGAGAAAAATTTCGTACAGCCAATTCTCAGAGGATCATTTTTAGTTTATTCACAGACTGACGTTAGAAGTAACATTGAATTTAAAGAAAGAGACGAATTTAAAAATGATATTAACTACATAATCTATGTAGAAAAAACAAAATCCTTGATGGGCTTCGAACCAAAATTTCCTTTAAATATAGGTGTTTTCAAAATTTGGAACAAAACCTTAAATTCTTCGAATGACAAAAAAGCCTGCAAAATATACACTTTGCAGGCTTTTCAAATTTTAAAGTGACCTTGACGGTACAGAATTCGAACCTTTTGTTAGAAGATTTGAAAATTTTAAATGATGTTTAGTTTTTTGATTCGACCTTAATATTACTATTAATTAGTCATGTTTGTGTTGATTCCACAAAGCATCAAGTCCACTGAATTTTATATCCATGTCAGTGCCAAAGCATTCAACTAATTAAAAGTCCTTTTGATTATTTATAAGTTTATTATTATATATTTGACAACAAATAAACCCTGACCTTTGTCAGACATATCTACCCAATTTTGGAGTGATAAGTCTGATTTTGTTAGTAGTATATAATAGTTGGCAGTAATACAAACTCAGAAAAAACTTTAAAAATCATAACAAAACATGGAAATTAAGGAATTATCTAAAATATTAAGCGATAACTATGCAAATGCTTATAATGGCGAAAAAGTTGTCCAAATACATTTATTCGGAGTGAAATATGGGAAAATAATTAGAGAAAATAATTACTCTTCGAAAGATATTATTAATGAATCAGAATTAAACGAGTCTTACATTGCTGAATTAAATAAAGGTATAAAATTAAGTGATAAAGTGATTTTTGAAAATGATGAAATTGAATTAAACGCTTTAGGAAAAACACTGAAAGATAATTATGAAAATGCAAAAACTGGAGAAACAGTAGCTTCTATTTATTTGTTTGGGATAAGATATGGTAAACTTATTAAAATGCAGAATTATGCAATAAATGAAATTATAAGATTATCAGGAATTAATGAATCATATTTTGCTGAATTAAATAAAGGAATAAAATTATCAGAATATCTATCAATAAAATAAATGTACTACTGCCAACAACCACTACAACGGATTTGAGCATTGGGCTTAATGGAAAGATGGTTTTGGGATGATTTGGCAAATCCGAAGATAAGGCTTAATTTAATCCCAAACCTGATGTAGTACCAAGACGTTAGCAGTAAACCTCCAAAAAATGGAGAAAATAATAAACAACATAGTTTGCAACGCAAATCAATTATGACAAAATTTGACGATTTTACTTTTGAACATTTAAACGGATTACAAGTTGGAAAAATTGGTGAATATTGGGCTAAAATTTGGATGACTTTTGCAGGTTTTGATATTTATACAACTGATGTTGACGATAAAGGGATTGATTTTATAATTAGAACCGATAATGAAAAGCATATTGATGTTCAAGTAAAAACTATAAGACAAAAAACAGGCTATGTTTTTGTATCAAAAGAGAAGTGGAAAAATGAATTGAGGGAAAATTTATACTTAGCACTCATTATCCTTAAAAACAACGAAATGCCATCTGTTTACTTTATTCCTTCAAAAGTTTGGGAACAACCAACTTCATTATTTACAGACAAAAATTATGATAAAGAAGGTCAAAAAAGCAAACCAGAATGGGGAATCAATATTTCTCAAAAAAATATGGCAAAATTGGAACAATACGAAATAACGAAATACATATCAAATAAAAAGTCCTACTGCTAACAGGCCGTTAAAATCCATTTGCGGATTTAGTGGAATTACCGTTTTTAAACATTATTTTCGTTAAGCCGAAAATACTCAGTTACAAAACCCGCAAACCGTTTGTACCGTCAGGACGTTAGCAGAAAACCGTAAAAAACGAAACGCATGAATATCGACGACATTTTTGAATTTGGTCAATACAAATCTTTAAGTTTAAAAGACGTTTATCAAGGAACATTAAATATTAATCGAGAGCTTTTACGTAATTTTTTAATAAACTGTTTAGGAGATAAAAATGTTCCTAAACCTCATATTTTTGATTTTCTAGAAATACAGATCGGATTTGAAGAAATAAATATTGATCCGAATATTTTCAATGAGGAGAAATTAGAAAGCATGCAAAATACAATTTTAATTGGAAACGTTGCTGGCGATCTTCAAAATTACTTCAATTATTTCTTCTCGCCCAATTGGCGCGGTATAACTCAAAGTTTCGAAAGATTTAATCGTAGTAATTTATCTACTGTCATTGGTGGAGATCCAGAATATCTTATTTGGTGTTCAAAAGAAATTCAAGAATTTACGCTTAATTCTCAAACAAAAGATGAGCTGGAAAAGTTACAAGTACATCGATTAAAAGGGATCTCGGTTGAACAACGTGAAGGTTATCAAAACAGTTATGTTTACAAACCTATAATTAGAACAGAGTATTTCCAGTTTTGATTCTGCCTTCTGCGAACAGCGGCTTCCCACCATGGCAGCGGCCTGAGGTGATATAAACATACGTTTTTTAAGCCGAAAAATTTAAAAGTTTTGCTACCTTCCGTCTTGGCGGAGAAATCCGTCTCCCGAAGGCTGCCACCATCGGGCAACAGCCGAACGTTGACAAAGTGAACTTAATAAGTTTATCTTCAATATGCAAATAATCATGATGTTCTAGAAATTTAGAGACTTGACGGAGTTCGAACCAAAATTTGCTGTAAACACTGATATTTCAAAAAATTAAAATTTTAGATAATAATTTTCGAACCAAAAAAAGCCTGCAAAATATACACTTTGCAGGCTTTCATTTTTTATAGTGACCTTGGCGGTACAGAATTCGAACCAATTAATGGAAGATTTGAAAATTTTAAATGATGTTTATTTTTTTGATTCGACGTTAATATTACTATTGATTAATCGTGTTTGTACTGATTCAATAAAGCAGCAAGTCCACTGAATTTTATTCCTATGTCAGCAAGAAAAGGATTCAACGAATTAAAAGTTCTTTTGATAATTTATAAGTTTATTATTATATATTTGATAATAAATAAACCCTGACCTTGTCAGAGATATCTACCCAATTTTGGGGTGATAAGTCTGATGTTGTTAGTAGTATATACAAGTTAGCCGTAATTATGACCAGAAATATACCGAAAACAGTACGTGAAATTTTAAGAAAAGAAGTCAACTTTGGTTGTCCTGTTGAAAATTGTGGTAGTCCTTATCTAAGTTACCATCATTTTAATCCACCATGGCATATCAAAGAGCATCATGATTCTGAAGGAATGATTGCTCTTTGTTTAGAACATCACAAACAGGCAGATTATGGAGCATTTACAGACTCACAATTAAATAAATTAAAAGCAGAACCATTTCTAACCAAAAATGATAAAGTCTCTGGACAGTTTAATTGGAAAAGAGAAAACTTAGTTTTCCTTCTAGGCGGTAACATTTATTTAAAATCTCAAAATATTTATTTATACGAGAAAGAACCATTATTGTGGTTAACTAATGATAATCAAAATAATACATTACTAAATTTTGACATAAAAGCAGAAAGTGGTGAAATTATATTTTCAATGAGGAATAATGATTGGATTACCATTTCTGAATTCGATGATATTGAAAGCATACCAAGTGGTAAAAAATTATTTGTTGAGAATATAAAAGAAAAAATCAAAATTGAAATTGAATTCAATAACTTAACTAAAATAGAATTTTATCAAAAATATAGAAATGAAATTCCCGAAAAATGGATGGTAGCAATTTTTCAAATGATAACTGAAGATACATTAACAGTCTGCTCTGTTAATGGCTATTTAACTTATCCTTTTGAAATTTCGTTAAAAAAGGAAGGAACTAAAATAAGTGGAATTGGAAAAGAAATTACAATTATGGGCAGTCTAAAAATGAACGATGTACAAGAAATGAATATTCAAACTTGTTTTTCGGTTGGAGATAATGTAATTGTAAAATAACTACTGGTAACACACGCTACAAGCAATTTGGGTTTTAGGCTTAATTGAAGTTGGTTTTGTATTTGGAAGATTTGGCAAATCCGAAGAGTGAGCTTAATTTAATCCCAAACTGCTTGTAGCGCGAGAACGTTACCTGTTATTTTAACTCAAAAGATGGATAAGTGTAAATTATGTAAAACTAATGTTGCTGACAAAATGAATTCTCACATAATTCCAAAATTTATGTGTCAAAGACTTTTTGAAGATGCAATACCGAGACATTCTATTGAAATTAACAGTAAAGGGAAATCAAAGAAAATACAAGATTCTCCAAAAGAAAATAATATTCTATGTACAAGTTGTGAAAAAAGAATTGAGATTTTAGAAACTTATTTCTCGAAGAAAATAATTGATATTCACAATTTTTCAAATGTAAAAGACAGAATAGATTTAGAAACTATTTCGAACGAAAAACATTTAATTTGCAAAAATATCAAACCGACGATGTTTAAACTTTTTATCTATTCGTTAGTTTGGAGAAGTTCAATATCGAAATTAATTGAATTTGAGGAATATCATATTGATGACAAAGTTGAGGAAGAATTAAGATTTTTTTTAAATGACAATTTGAAAATAACTCATAAGGAACTATTAGAAAATATCGAAAACGATACTAAATATCCTTCTTATCATTTTTGTTTAATAAAACCAATTGTTAGAAATAAACAATCAAGAGGAATCTTTACAGCGTTTAATTCAGGAGAAAAAGCACATTTGTTAATGTTGATTGATTTCGCTGTCTTTTTTTATACCGATGAAAACTCAATCGGCCCAACTTTAAAATTCTATAGCAATAAACAAAATGAAAAAGTAATTATTGCTATGGGAGGTATTGAAAAATGGATAGATTTAAATCGAATGATAGTCCAGAAGATGCTAAATAAAAACAACAGGTAACAGCTACTAAAACAGATTTTCGCAATTGGCTTAATGGAATAATGGTTTTGTATTTGGGATGATTTGCTTCGCCTGTTCGCTATCGCTCGGGTGGCAAATCCGAAGAATGGGCTTAATTTAGTCTCGAACCCGCTATGATATTAATTACATCGTCTATGCAGAAAACAAAATCCTTAATGGGATTCGAACCAAAATTACTTGCAAACAATGAGAACTTTGTACAATTAAAGAAATCACTAAGGGTTTTCGAAACCATAAAAAAAGCCTGCAAAATATACACTTTGCAGGCTTTCATTTTTTTATAGTGACCTTGACGGGGCAAAATTCGAACCGCTTAATGGAAGATCTAGAGATTTTGAGTAAAATCTAAAATTTAGATTTTACTCAAAAATTCATATTTATTCCAAGTCTTATCTCTTGTTAATAAAACAATTACGAAGTATTTTTTTTTATAGCACTTTAGATTTCAATTTCATTAATTATTAACGAAGCATCAAGTTCATTTGATGTGTTACAAAGAATTATCAATATATTTGATTTAAAATTAAGTACTACGTTATCGAGCATATCTACCCGAAATGATGAACATATACAACAGATTTAAACTAGCAAAAGAAGATTTCCATAAACATAAGAAAGGAAGTCTATATAATGCCACAAAGAGTGCAGAACCCCTCTTCGATATTATGTACGAACTTGAAAATTATAGCAAAGATCAAAATCAAAGTTATCTACTTGCTACGATTTATTATGAATTAGGCTGGAAATGGGAATGTAGAAAATTTATTAAAACCCATTTATCCTCAAACAAATTAAATTATTTAAATAAGTTGAAATGGAAATATCTATTAAATAAAGTTGAAGATTTATTTAAAGTGAGTCATTATGAATTAGTTGAATACAGAGATTTAAGAACTGCTAAAAAAAGAAATGTACCCCAAACATTATTGAGAAACGACTTTATATTTAATGAGGAAGTATATTTTATTATAGTAAGTATAAAATCAGACTTTAATGATATAATATTGTTAAATAAAAAAGTATTAAATGAAGAGGTGGAATTTAGTATAGAAAAAGAAAGTAGCATCACTAAATTTATTGAAAAAACAAACTCGCATTTATCTTGGATAAATAATTCCCATAAAGATTTAATTAATTATTATAATGATAATTATCAAAAAATTTTGAGCAAAATAGGCCGTTTAGACTATGGTAAGGCTAACGATGAATGGTATAATGGATTAAGAGTAGATAGTGTAGGCTTTCATTATAATAGTGATGAGAAGTTAGAAGGTTTTTATACAATTTATGATTATTATAATATGAATTCTGGATTTCATATTGAGACTTTAGATAATTCAATTGTAGATCTATATTATAATACTGATTTATAAAAACTATAACCTATTGGCAAAAGCGAAATACCTTACAGGGTTCGAAACTAAATTACTTGTAAACACTGACCTTTGTAAAAATAAAAAAATATTGCAAAAATTTTCAGACCATAAAAAAGCCTGCAAAAATATACACTTGCAGGCTTTTTTAAACTCTATTGTGACCCTGATGGTACAGAATTCGAACCTTTTATTAGAAGATTTGAAGACTCTAAATGAAATCTAAAATATTTATAATAGTATCTTTTATTAGGGAGTGGCACTGATTATGTATAATTTTTCTGCAATATCTCTGGTCAAAGGATTAAATGCATATAATGCCAGTGCCTGCTTTTCAGAATTTAAAGCCTTTATGTAAGGTGATTACAAATAATACCTACGATGAACAGGGACAAATAACGTCGAAAAAGGTTGGAAATACAATTGCATTGCCAACTCAAAAAGTAGATTACACGTATAACATTCGGGGGTGGCTGACCGCAATTAATGATGTTACGGCTTTAAGCAAAGCCGGAGATCCAAAGGATTTGTTTGCCTTTAAGATCAATTATAATAATACACCCATTATCACAGGGGGGAAAGCTTTATACAACGGAAATATTGCAGAGACTTTCTGGAGCAGTACTTCTGATGCGACCCCTATAGTACGCGGATATGCCTATTTATACGACAATCTCAATCGCCTGAAAACAAGTTTTTATAAACGTGATGCTGTAATCAGTAATGCCTACAGTGAAAACCTGACCTATGATAAAAACGGAAATATAAATTCTATTATTCGTAACGGAAGCAGTGAAACGACCACACAAATTGATGCGCTGGCCTACACCTATGTGGGTACCAATACCACGAACCAGCTTTTAAAGGTGATAGACAGCGCTCCAGCAACTTCCAAAGTTTTTGGTTTTATAGACAGTGCGGACAATACATTAGATGATTACAGTTATGAAGCCAATGGCAATATGATCAAGGATAATAACAAAAACATCACGGATATTACCTATAATCATTTAAATTTACCCACTAAAATTACCTTTGCAACCACAGGGAATATTGTTTACATTTACAATGCTACTGGACAAAAAATACAGAAAATTGTAAACGAAACAGGGAAAGCTGTTTTAACAACAGATTATCTGAGCGGATATCAATATGATAACAATTCGCTAAAGTTTTTCCCAACAGCCGAGGGTTATGTTGAACCTTCGGGAAGTTCTTATAAATATGTATACCAATACAAAGATCATTTAGGGAATGTGCGTTTGAGCTATGATAAAACTCTTGTCATAAAGGAAGAGAGCAATTTTTATCCGTTTGGTTTAAAACAGGAAGGGTATAATACTGTGAAAACAGGCGTCGATAATAAGTATAAATATAATGGAAAAGAGCTCCAAGATGAGCTGGGGCTTAACTTATATGATTTTGGAGCGAGAAATTATGACCCTGCACTTGGTAGATGGATGAATATAGATGTAATGTCTGAGAAATATTATCCATTGTCTACTTATAATTATGCAATAAATAATCCAATATTTTTTATTGACCCTGATGGAAATGAAATCGACATATATTATGGTACGGACAATAAACAAAAAGCAAAATATGCATATCAAAAAGATAGAGATTATTCAAAAATAAAAGATGCGTTTTTAGCTGATGCTTATAAAGCTTTGGATGCTCTTTATACAGCATCAAATATTAAAATTGATGGAGTGGAAGTTAATGTTATGCAAACTTTAATGAATGATGAAAGGGAATTATCAGTTGCAAACGGAGGGGAAGCATTTGGCTCACATTTTGCAGAAGGAAGAAGTTACGAAGATAGGAAAGATACAAGTACAAGGACTATGAATAATATTGGTACTATTTATTTCAATACTAAAGAAGGAAATTTATACGATGATGTTAACGATACAAAAGGTTCTGTTTTACAAAATCTGTACGATACTAATAAACTTTCGAAAACAACAAAAATAGTTTCTGGTACCTCAATATTAGGACATGAAACTATTCATGCATTTGATTTTTTAACAAACCCATCCGAATATTTTAAAAGAAGAAATGATAAAAGTACACAAAACCAGACTCCATCTTTTAAAAATGCAGAGGAAGCAAAAGCCACTACTTTATCCAATCTTATAAATATTAAACTAAAACAACCTGAGAGAAATAATTATAGAGCAATAGGCGTACCAACCCAAGGAGTTCTTTCAAACAAAATAAGATAAGATGAGAAAAATAATTTTATACAGTATATCAACAATTTATTTTATTATTACTTCATGTGGAAATAAAAAAGCAATTACTAATTCAAGTACTAATGATGAAGTAGAAGTGATAAAATTTATGGGAACCACAACTACACAATCTCGTTCAATAGATGAGAAAGCTTTTTGGTTCTTTAAAGATGAACACGCAATTTTAAAAATTTCTAATAGTGGATTCATTGAAGATGTAAAAATGATAAAAAATAATAATGCTGATGATTTTGAAGAATATCATTATGCCTTTATTGTTAGAAAAGAAAGGAAAGTTGATACTTTATATAGTGATTATAAACTGAGAACATGGATATTAAAAAAGAACGGAGAAAAAAAATATTTTTATGATGAAAAAGGAAATATAGCTGAAAATCTTAGAAATAGATATTCTTTTTTTAACGATTGCTGGTAGAAATCAGTGATACTTATAATTCCAAAAAAGCCATCTTAAAATAGACTGCACCCAAAAGTTTAGACAAATTTATAATTAAGTTTGATAATAATGAGCTCGATAATTTATCGGGCTCATTTTGTTTAAATTTGATTTAATTCTTTCGTTATTGTAATAGATTATATACTTATTAATTTCTTTTTTAATTGTTCTATTGATTTGAATTTTTGGGTATAAAACATTTCAGATTTTAATATTCCAAAGAAGTTTTCAATAATTGCATTATCTAAGCAGTTTCCTTTTCTTGACATGCTTTGTTTGATTCCTTTTTGTTTCAATAAATGCTGGTAATGGCTCATTTGGTATTGCCAGCCTTGATCCGAGTGAAGTATTTATTTGATCTAAAATTCGCAGAAAAACAACTATTATAAGTACAACGGCAAGGAGCTGCAGGATGAGTTAGGACTTAACTTATATGATTTTGGAGCAAGAAATTATGACCCTGTACTTGGTAGATGGATGAATATAGATGTAATGTCTGAGAAATATTATCCATTGTCTCCTTATAATTATGCAATAAATAATCCAATATTTTTGACCTGATGGAAATGAAATTGACATATATTATGGTACGGAGAATAAACAAAAGTAAAATATGCATATCAAAAAGATAGAGATTATTCAAAAATAAAAGATGCGTTTTTAGCTGATGCTTATAAAGCTTTGGATGCTTTTTATACAGCATCAAATATTAAAATTGATGGAGAGGAAGTTAATGTTATGCAAACTTTAATGAATGATGAAAGGGAATTATCAGTTGCAAAGAACGGAGAAAAAAAATATTTTTATGATGAAAAAGGAAATATAGCTAAAAATCTTAGAAGTAGATATTCTTTTTTTAACGATTACTGGTACAAATCAGTGATACTTATAATTGCAAAAAGCCATTCCATAACGGAGTGGCTTTTGCTTTTATAGTATTTATAAGAATGGAAAATTAGAATTGGTTCCTAATAAATAATTTACTGGAATGATCTATTGTATTTTTTATAAAATTTCTAACCTAAGCTATCCATTCCTTAAAGGACTGATTTTTTTTTATATCATTTATGCCACGATTTTGCCACAAATTTAGCATGCTGAAATTTTTTTAAATATTTTTTATATTCATTTGATTCTAACCTAGTAATTGTGTTTTTTTAATTTGGATTTTGGTTGTACCTTAAATTATATAAGGTGATATCAGTGTTGAGAATTTAATTTTTGGAAGTGAAATTAACTTTTGGTTGAATAATTTATTTTTTAGTCTAAATAATTACAGTGTCTAAAGTAAAAATGGATCGAATTGTAAACTACAGAAGTTTATAAAATAATACAGTTTCGAACCAGAGATAAATCAATTTTTAAGCTCAGTAGAAAAACAAGAAACTTCGTAATCTAAAAGTTTCGAACCTAAACTTGGCAGATGTTGATTTTGCTGAGGTTGTACTTTTTCAAAATGCATTGTGCCACGATTTTGCCACAAAACTCAGAGCACTAATATTTATGACATTTTTTAGGTTTATAATATATTCGAACCTAAACTTCTTAGGTGTTGATTTTGCTGGGTTTTAATTTCTGTAAAGTATCATCATTTTTTTATTTAGCTTGTTGTTTGGACTATTGTGGCATTTCTAGCAGTTCCATTTGGAATTTATATTATTTTGATCAAACAGTTTCCATCCTTTGTTTTGGAGTATGGTTTTAGCTTTTTGTACGGTTTTTATAATCTTATTTTTAATAGCTTATCTCATTTTATGGAAACCTATCCTTTGGATTTTAGGATCGATAAGTATTCTTAGTTGGAGACAATAATTTAATAAATGCTCTGTGTTTAGTTACTGGAATTTTGAGTTATTAAATATCGAGATTTGGATGCTCATACTCAAATCATTTCCTAAAAAAAGGACTCGTTTATGATGCAAAATAATTCTAAGTCTTTTCGAATTATAAAAAATCCTGAGAACATATGTTCTCAGGATTTTAGGTTTCTAATAAGAGAAACAGAACAATTGAATGATGTAAAAAACTGAATTTGTTATTATTTTTAGAATTGGATGGAAATCAATTACCTAACCATTTAGAATATTCGAGAACATCAATCATTGGAACAGTGCCACTAAATTGAAGTTGCGAAATTAATTTAAATAGAAATGCTGTGGCCGGCTTGCCACCTTGTATAAATTTATATTCTTTCTTTTCTACTTCATAATTAAAATATCCATGAGATGCGATACAACCCATATCTAAAACACCTTCTTCTTTTTTTAGTAATGTCATTAAAGATTCTCCCATTCCTGGTGTCCAATCACTTTCGAATGTAAGTATGCCCCCTATTATTTTAATAGGTGCTTTAGCAGGAAAAGTTCCACCCGCATGAGGTATTGGAAGACTTGTTCGATACAACTTTCTCACACTTTCAATTTTTTCATGTGCATAGTTAACATATGTTGCATTTATAGATTGTTTTGCCTCAAATACTGCATATACACTTTCTGCAGGGTTCTGTCGCATCTGTTTAATACCTATTATCTTTAGACTTTCAAAATAATATATTTTATGAATACGAAAGGTCATTGTTATCCCAAAGCTATTATTTTGCAGGCTGTTTATTTCAAATTGAGATTTACATTGAGTTACAGGGATATTGAGGAAATAATGAAAATACGTGGAATAGCAGTTGATCATGCGACGATTCAACGTTGGGTATTTAAATTTACTCCAATGGTTGAATCTCAGATGAAAAAAAGAAAGAGCAGAGT
>LMAJ01000042.1 GCA_001507425.1 Flavobacteriaceae bacterium CRH | reverse complement strand
TCTTTTTAAAAAGAATCCCAAACCAAAACTGCTTTCCAACATAATCCTACTTTTTAAATTAATAAATGTAGAATAATATTACTGCCAAATCAAGTCGTTAATCTCGTTAACCCCTATGATATAAGGGATTTTTACTATTTCTGGTGCACTTTTCAGCGCGCCGGAAAGTGCACCGATTCTGCACCTTTAATTTTGTGAGGATTTATAAATATTGAAAACAGGTCTAAAATAAAAAAAACCTGCAAATCGTTGAATTTGCAGGTCTTCAGACATTTTTTGTGGCTTTTTAAAAAGAATGAAAACTTTAAGTTTTCCGCCTTTTTGGCCTTTCCGTGGGGAGAGCAGGATTCGAACTTTACCGCTCAAACCCGCATCTATGCTACGTTTTTATGATGTCTTAAACCTAAATGCACCGATTCTGCACCCGAACTTTAATTGTCGCTTTTTTAATATTTAACTAATTGATATTCAGTGATATTATTCTTGATAATTTGATTGTAAAGATATCAATATTTTTTATTATTGATAAATTTAAATTTAGATGCTTCTCAGATGGAAAGTCTTTTGAAAATTCCTTAGCTTTTTGTTGTAAAAAGGTAACAACACCAGAGCTAAAAGTCTTGCCTCCCAATAATGGTAATAATCTCTATTCGCTCATCTCCATTTATTCGGTAGTAAATAGTATCGACAACGCAAACACAATAACGATATCCTTTTTTGATGTGGTCGGCAGATGGAAATAAAAATGGATTTTGCTCTATTTTGTCAAAACAATCGTAAAACATATTGAAATAGTGATCGGCTTGATTCATTCCGAACTTACCGACACCGTAATAATAAATTCTTTTTAAATCTTCTCTGGCTTCGCTACTTAAATAATAGCTATACATCTCCCAAATCCTTTTTAAACTCCGCTAACATTTCTTCCTTAGTTTGTTTTTTTACAAAGCCGCTTTTTTCTCCCTTATCTAATTTAGCTCTTATAAAGTCATAAAACTCTTCTTGCGAACGTGCTTTTTTTATTAAAAAGTTAATGGCTTCGCTTTTACTGCTAAACTCTTCTGTATTAACCTGATTTTTTAACCATTCTTCATTAGGAGCAGTTAATGATATACTTTGTCGTGTCATAATAATAAAAATTATTTTGGTGTAAATTTACACCAAAATTTTGAAAATAGGAAAAGATTCGGTTAAAAAAACTTGAATACAAAAACCGCCTTAGCTTTTACGTGCAAAAAAGGTATCAACTCCAATCTCATTAAAACCAACTGTTGCTTTTAATTCCTAAGCTCCTGCTGATGTGAGCGTCCCGCTGGTGAAGACTAGGTTTTATTCCAATAAATTTAAACGAAAAAAGCTCCAGATTTCTCAGAAGCTTTCAAGTTTTATAAATATAAGTTTATTCTTATGTTAATGATTATTCCTGTATTCACTTATGATGAAAATTTATTTAATGGTATGTCCGAGTATTTCTATTTTTGCTTTTTTGGTAATCAGCAAAGCCCCAACAGAATCGTATTCCAATTCAACTTTTTTTAGGGTATTGTTTTTTCCAGGCAAGCTAAAGACAAACGAAGACATTCCTTTTGAAAGCACGCCTACACCTTTGGCATCGTATTCTTTTTTTTCTCCGTCAAACATTTCTACTCTTACTTTTTTGAGTTTTAAAGTACCTTGAACGCACTTTATTTTTATTTTATCCACCTTCTTTTCATTGCCGGAAGGCGTAATCACATCTTTGTCTGATTTAAAACCGACTGTTTTCTCAGCAATCTTGACCCAATTTCCGTCGTTTTTGGATTGTGAAAACGAAGCCTGAGAAATGGTCAATACAAACAGAAAGACCAGAAATTTAATTTTATTTTTCATCTTTTTATTATTTGATTGTTATTTTAGTTTTGCTGATTTTACCTCGTCAGAGGGAGTGTTAAGTATAAATTCTACCATTAGACGTTTGATGTCATTCCCTTTTTCGTTCAGCATATTATGACCGCATAACGGCAATCCTACTAACCAAGTTTTAGGTCTCTCTTTGGCTATATTTAAGGCGCTTTCAGGCACTGCAACTCGATCTAATAAACAAGTTATAACTAACATTGGCGCAGTACCGCCCATAGACCACTGTTCTTTTGGTGTGGTATCACTAGACTTAGCTTGTTCTCCAGCCAAGATTGGAAATAATCTTGTGCCTGATCCAATATTGCCAAATGCTCGTTACCTGGAGCATACATAAGCTGTCCTTGTAATTTAAGCAATTCTTCTTTGCTAATTGACGGATCAATATAGCGTTGATACAGCGCAGTAGTCTCTGCAGATGGCTGTGCTTCACCACCGGCACCAATTAAAACAATACCCAAAACACGTTCGGGATGATCTTGTGAAGCCGTTCTCACTACACGATTTCCATACGTTTTTCCAGCTAGGTACACTTTTTTCAACCCGAGTTCGTCTGCCACTTTCCAAAGATCATTTGCATAATCGTGGAGTGTTAATCCCTCAATTTTTCCGGTGCTGGCTCCCAAGGTTCGGTAATTGTAGGTGACAACTTTGATTCCTTTTGATGCAATTGCTTGAGCCAGTTCATCGAGTTGAATTGCTGGTCTGCCATTACCGGCAGCCATAATTAAAGCTACCGGACCATTGCCATAAACAAAGGTTTCGATTTGAATGCCGTTTGCTTGTATCAGCTTTCTAACTCCGTTTGATTTAATTTTTTGGGAGTATCCAAATGTGATTGTCAACAAAATAAATAAGATCAGTAACGGCTTTGAGTAATTAAGATATAAATTTTTCATTTATATTTTATTTATTTTTTAAATACCGATTTTCCTTCTTTGATGGATTCCAATATTTGAATTTTATTAATATCTAACGATTTTATTTTTAAAGGATTTTTATCTAAAATTACAAAATCCGCCAACTTCCCTGCTGTCAAGGTTCCTTTTGAATTTTCTTCAAAATATTGGATTGCCGCCCATTCGGTCAAGGTTTTTAGTCCTTCATAAGGAGTGATTCTTTGGTTTGGACCCAATATTTTTCCGGATCTGGTCACGCGGTTTACCGTTGCATCCAATACACGCATCGAATTCGGGAAAGTTACCGGTGCATCGTGGTGAGAAGTGGTGATAAGTCCTGCATCTATTGCATCTCTCATTGGAGAAATATAATCGGCTCTTGGATGTCCCAAAACGGATTCGGCGTGCCAGTCTCCCCAATAAAAAGTGTGCATTGGGAATAATGACGGGATCATTTTCAGGCGGACCAATTCCGGAATCTGATCTTTACGCAATGTCTGTCCATGGATGAGTACCGTTCTGTGGTCAGGGTAATTGTATTTTTTTTCCGCGAGATCAATCGCTTTTAGATACTGGTCAATTGCAGCATCGCCGTTGGTATGGCACAATAGCTGCCATTTATTTTTAAAGGCGAGTGCCACATAATCATCTGCCTGCTGATTGGTCATTACGCCCTGTCCTTTATAATCTGCTTTTTCACCTGCAGGCGGAATATGGTAAGGGTGCGATAACCATGCGGTTTTACCTTGTGGAGAACCATCTAATGTTAATTTTACACCACCAATTCGGTATTTGTTTTTATATTGATGTGCGGTGCTGTAATAAGAACTTTTCATAATTTCTTCAACGCCCAAAGCCACATCAGGATATGATACTACATCCAAATAAAATTTATTGCTTTTTGCACCATCTTCTAACTGGGACATTTGTTGTAAAGTAGCTCTGCCTTCTTGTACCGTCAAATAACCATTTTTAGCATATTCAACCAAGGCTTTATCAATAAACATGGTATTGGCTTCTGCATCACCTTTACCCAAAATTGGGAATAGCACGGCAAAAAAAGCTCCTTCTTCCATTACTCCATTTGGTGTACCATCAGCATTTCTACGATACTTTCCACCTGCAGGATCTTTGGTGTTCTTGTTGATACCCAACATTTTCATCGCATAGGAGTTAAGTACACCTAAATGTCCTGATTGATGAATAATTAAAACTGGTTCGGTAGTACTCACTTTGTCCAAATCAGCAGCTTTTGGGTGATCTGCTTCTTTCAGTTGAGAATCATCGTAGCCATTACCTAAAATCCAACCAAATTTTTTAACTATTGTTTTGCCATCTGCTGAATTTTTATATTGGTTCATCGTATTGATAATTGAAGCAAAATCGGCACCAGGGCCATCTGGAGGTGGAAGTAAATTGGCAACTGCTGCGGTAAAACCAACATTGATAAAATGACTATGGGCATCTAAAAATGCAGGTAACATAGTTTTTCCTTGCAAATCAATCATAGTGTGTCCTTCGCCAGCTTGCTTCATGGCTTCGTCTTCCTTGCCTACAAACAGTATTTTTCCGTCTTTAACGACAACCGCCTCGGCATAAGTAGGCGTTTTTCCTTCCATGGTAATGATGTCTCCGTTGTAATAAATGGTAGCTTTATTACCTGAACTTTGGTCTGTCACCTGTTTTTCGTCTTTTTTGCAGGAGACCATCAACATTGCAAATGCCAATATTGATAAGATTGTATTTTTCATAAGCTTATTATTTAATTTAATTAAAAGAGTAAATCATTTGTTTTTTATTGTTTTACTTCTACTAATTCGGGGCATTTCCAAATTCCATTCAAAACTTCTTTGCGAGGCCTGTACAGTCTAATCATATAATTCCATCGGAATCGTATCTTGTAACGCAGCTGTTTTTATATCGGTAATTGGAGATTTTATATCTTCTGATTTTTTACTCTGACAGGCTATAAAAAAGGTTAGGAACAATATCGAAATTGCAATCAATTTTAGTTTCATTATTCTACTATTTTAGCATTAGAATTCAAATTCTGGACTCTTTTGGAATTAATTAAAATGAACTTGGGTAAATGTAAATTTGCCCAAGCTTTATTATAGTTCTTAATTTATTGATTAGGATTATCAAATCGTTTGCCGTGATAAATGGTTGCAAGGATTTTTATGTTTTTGATTTTTAAAGGGTCGATTTTCAGCGGATTTTCGGCCAGGATAGTAAAATCGGCTGTTTTTCCTGTTTTTATCGAACCGATTTCATTTTCTAAGTTCAAGGTTCTGGCTGCCGTAATAGTGATTCCTTTCAAAGCCAGGTAAGGGGCAATCCGCTGGTCTTGCGAAAATTTACTGTTTTGAGATGTTACTCTGTTAATGGCTGTCCAAGCCAGTGTTAAGGGTTCAATAGGGGCCATCGCAAAATCCGAATGGAAAGAAACGGGGACCCCTCGGCTGGTGAGTGAATTGATTCGAACTAAATTTTCGCCTCTTTCCCTGCCCAGTCCTTTTTCGGAGTATTTATCTGCCAAAGCCCATAAATAGTATGGGTTAACAGACGCTTCAATGCCCAGGTCTTTTACCTGCTGCGCTTGTTTGTCCGAGAAATAGCCCATGTGGTGCAGGGTAAATCGATGATCTTTTCGGGGATTGGCTTTCTCGTTTTCTGCTAAATAATCCAGCACCTGCTGAATGCCCTGGTCACCGTTGGCGTGTACGTGAATTTTATAGCCGGCATCCCAGTAAAACTTCACTTGTGTTTTCAATAGATCCAAGGGAGTCATCCATTCGCCTTGGTGTCCATCGGTATAACCGCCTTCCATGCGCATCAATTGAGAATAGATTGCCCCGTCAGAGAAAAGTTTTACTTGTTTTGGCAAAAAGATAATGTTAGTGGTATTGTATTTTGCAGGCAGCTCTTCCATAAATGCTTCTGCTTTTTCATTGCTGTTGCCTTCCATACCATACAACTGGGTGCCGTTAGGAATCAGATAGACGGTATAAGGCGGATTTTTATCCATTTCTTTTTTTAACAGATTATATTCCATATTAAAATCAGAACTTGGAAAACCTGGTTCGGCTACTGTTGTTATCCCATTTTTTTGGATGAGCTGAGTCATTAGTTCCAAACCTTTTGAATATCGTTCTGGCACAATGAACCATTGGGCAATTTTTGGAACCAGTCCCAGCCACCCTCCTTCAAAAAAGTGGCCTCTTTTCCATTCTACTTGCGGATTTCCTTTAAAATCAGCTTCTTTAATTTTCATCAATTCAATGGCTTTGTCATTCAAAAAAACTTCATGAAAGGAACGGTGCAGTACCGCAATGGGTTTATCGGGAGAAATTTTGTTTAACATGTCCCGATTTAAATCGCCGTGCCATAATTGGTGGTATCCCCAAACCCAATACACTTGATCTGCTTTAGCATTTTTTTGAACCGATTCGGTCAATGCCTTGATGTAAGGGTCGTGCCCAATAACCCCTTTTTTGGTTTCTGTTGGCAGTGCCCAGTCATAAGGAGCAATGATTTCATTTGGCAGAATAGAAGCCGCAATGGATGGATGCACATGAGGTTCCACAAATCCGGGCATCATTGTTTTTCCTTCTAAATCGACCATATTATGTCCTTCTCCAGCTTGTTTCATCGCCTCGTCTTTACTTCCTGTGAAAGTAATTTTTCCGTCCTTTACGACTACCGCTTCTGCATAAGTAGCATTTTCGCCTTCCATGGTAAGAATGTCACCATTGTAATATACCGTTGAACCGTTTTGAGTACTTTTTGTGGTGCCTGCTTCATTTTTTTTGCAGCAAACCAATAATAGGCTAGCCGCAAAGAGTGTTAAAAGAACTTTTTTCATAATAATAAGATTGTGAATTAATTAAACTTTTTACCGTAATCGAAATTATATCGAAATCCCAGGGCCAATACATTATAAGTATCTTTGATTTGGGCATAATCAGAACGGCTGTAACGGCCCACCAGGTACAACCGTGTTTTTGGGGTAATAAAATAATTGGTTCCTAAAATATAATGCACTAATTGATAATTGTTGTTGTCTAATAAGTCAGCCTCTCTGGAATCTATAATATTGAGGCCTCCTTCAAAGGACCATCTATTATTGGGAATGTATCCCAAAGAAACTTCATACCCATTCGTTGGAGCAGCAATTACACTGGCAGCATCCTTTTTGGCAATGGCATCGTCATTAATAGAAAAAGTAGCCGCACCATAATAATTGCCGTCATTGTATTTAATTCCGGCCAGGAAATTACTTGAATTCGATTCAATTCCCTCAATAAATTCTTGTATTTTGGGTGGAATTTTAACCGAGTTGTAAGCCGTTCCAATTGTTAAATTCTTATTGAGGTCGTATTGTCCCGAAATACCATAGGATTCCGTGTCTCCAAAGAGCTGGGTTTGGATACCTACTTGAAAAGCACCCCACCGGTTGCGATACTGTATGGCATTATCAGCCCGACCAGTTCCTTTCCAGCCTCCATCGGTGCCACCGGCATAGATTCCGTGGGCAGAACCTCCAAAGAGGGAAAAATTATCGGTATAGGCGCCAATGTCATAATAAACGCCCCATTGTTTTCCAACCGATAGAGATCCCCATTTTTTATGCTGCATTCCAATGTAGATTAAACGTGGAAACAAAAAATCAGATCTTACAAGTGGGCTAGAAACAAATTCAGCAGTTGAATTAGCATCGTTATTAAAATTGACACCGTCAATAAAGTGAAGCCCCATTTCAATTTTCCCGTATACAGACCATTGGTCATCTATTGTCCTGTTCAAATCTGTTCCTATTCTGGGAGAATTTTCCTGGAGTTGTATTTTATTATCAAAAAGACCAATTTGCACCCGAATCATTCCATAGAAAGAAATGGAATCCAGTATTTTGGCGTTTTGTGCTTCAAGCTGAAAACTTAAAATAATAAATAACAGAGAAAGATACTTTTTCATAGCGGTATTTTTTTGTTTTTATTTCGGAAACAGCAACACTACCGATGCTCTTAATCCAAATTTGCTTTGTGCTTCAGCTGGTGCTACCAGATTAATTCTTGGGCCGACTGCAAAACTCACTTTTTGAGTCCCAAAAGATGTCAGTCCGGAAAACATAGGCTCAAAATAAAGCGTGGTGCTGTTTTGTGTCCAATTCTCTGTCCATTCGCATTGAGCAGTAATTCCGGCACCTGATTTCCAATTGAAACTTACAAATGGATTCATGTACATCTGACTTATATCAGGACGGTCTTCCTCTCCGCACACGCTCCAGATTTGATTCATTAAAGCGCCATAAGTCCAGCCTCCAGCTTGTTTGAGCGCTACAACTGTTGGGCCCGCACCAAATTTTTTGGCAGTCAGATAATCATTGGTACCAGTTGGCAGCAGCAATACAGGTCCGGCTCCCCAGGTAAAACCATTTTTAGAATCTTTTGGGGAAATAAATCCACTGGCAACTATATCTGACAATCCGGATTCATGTGCACCAGTTCCGGTAATATTGTATTGGGAAACAATCGGGACAATAATCCTGGTGATTAAATTCAGGTCCTTTGTCAATGATAAAGGGATTACAGGCTGTATGTTTAACGTGTATCGAGAGCCTTTCAAAGCACCAATGCCGTAATCAATATTATTTTGTAACGGGATTGAAATTAGGGAGGCTATTGGATTGGCAAGCTTCTTGGCTAATTCTTCTTCGCTTTGTGCTGTGATTAAATTTGGCAGTGCTATGGCTAAAAGTAAGATGATTGTTTTTTTCATTTTTATGATTTGTTTTTTGTTAAAAAACAGGAATTAAGTTCCTGACTATTTCATTTATACAGTACCAAATACTTTTGCAAAGAAGAATCTTGTTAATTGAAACATATGATTTTTAATACAAATTTACATAAAAAAAACGCTTTAATATTATTGTTTAAAAAAAAGAGACTTATGAATCTTTACGTAGATATGCCCCTTATTAAGGATAGTCAAGCCAGTTCTGTATCATTTTCGGATATTTTTATCTTCGGAATGATAAAACTAAACTGACTATCCAAAATCCATTATTCTTCATCCAGTTTATTCAAAAATTTAGATTAACGCTAAGCTATCTGGTTAAAAATATTTTTTCAAAATTGGAATTTGTTGAAATGCTTAAAAATGGTAATTTCAAAGAACAGGTCTTAAAGAAGTATAATGTTTTTTAATGTACCCCCGCTCCCGCACGAATCCTTTCGTGTGGTCGTATGCTGGAGATTAAAGCCTTAATTACCCGCTGTTAGTCTTTAAAGTAGTGATTCACTTTTAGGAATTACAGGGGCTTTACCGAGCCCTAACGGGACAATTCTCGAACCATTTTGTGGTGGATGTAAAGATATTGAAAGAGGCTAATGATTATTGAAAGTTTTTAGGGTTTCAAGAAATGGGGAGTTATTTAAAACTTTTTATTACTGATTTTTTGATTTTGTTGAAAGTTTTAAAATAAAATGACACAAAAAAGCATAAAATTGTTTGATAATTCATGAGAATAAAATCTTATTTTATTGATTTTTAATTAATTAAAATTTATGTTTAGAAATAAGCTTAATATCATTCTCTCAGAATGAGGAAAACCATAATTATTGTAAAATTTAATTATATACATTAGCTACTTTAATGTAATTCAAGCAGTATATGGCAATCTTCAATTACTAGGCTATTACACTTCTAATCATTCCGGATTTAAAATGACGGGCAGTTTATTCAATCCGGACCTTATGCCGGTTTTTTGGTCTGTGTTTGGTCTGTTGCTTTGGGAATGTATTTGTTTAAAGTGAGTATAACAACTCAAGTACAATCACAAACAAAAAATAAGACTCCGTTTTTTAACGAATCCATCAAATACGTTTTTGAATACATTCGGTTGCTTGGACTCACTAGTATAGCCTTGGTGCTTCCTGCGTTGCAATTCAGGGCTTCTTGGATAGCGGCAATAAGACAACAGTTACTTGCGAAAAAACAACGTAGTGAAAATTTACAGTTTATTATTAAAAACATATTTTTTATTAATTAATTTTTTAAAATTACTTGACAATTATGGGTTATTATCAATGGTACTTAAGAAAACTAACAAAATATATTTTATTTATTTTGTTAAATTTATTCTTAGCCTGTACACCTTGGTCATCTGATACCAATCGTGCTTTAGATTTAGCGGGAGAGAATAGAAAAGAATTAGAAAAAGTTCTTATTCATTATAGTAATGATGCGGCTGACTCATTGAAATTGAAAGCAGCCGAATACCTTATTTCAAATATGGTTTTTCAGTATTCGATCGTTGGATCAGAAGTAGACAGTATTAATGCTCATTATAAATATGTCTATGGGTTAAAAGGTGAAGATAGAAACAAACTTTTCAAATCAGACTCTTTAAGACAAAGAGGAGATACGAAAATTAAGTATGACCTGCAAAATGTTTCTAGCCAGTTTATAATAAACCAAATTGAGTCCGCTTTTCTAACATATAACTATGATTGGTCTAAAAAGTATTCTTTTGAAATGTTTTGCGAGTACATTTTGCCTTATAAATTATCCGAGTCAGATAATTTTGATTGGAGGTCATATGCAAATAAAAAATACTTTCCAATGATTAATTTTATGTCATTTGAAAGAGAAAATATTATTTATGAAGCAGAATCGTTTATTGAAACAGACTCTTTAATAAAAAAGGTTGCCTACAATTCATCAACAGTCAAAATTTTTCATCTGTATAAAAAACAGAAGAATAAATTTAAAATGACAATAAACAACAAAAATAAAGGCTTTAAGAAAGTAGCTATACATTATATAAACGGCAATACCACAGCCACAAAAGCAAGAGTTAAAATTGATAATAAAAGCATTGGTAACTTTGTCTTTCCTGCTACAGGCAATTGGAAAGAGATAAATGATGATTCTCGTTTGCCAATCGAATTTATGATTAATCTTGACTCTGGCAAACATCAACTTACAATAGAATCTTTAGACAAAGACCTTTTTTTAGATTTTCTTTTTATACAAGAATACGGTAGTAATGATGATGTATTACCAACAATTTCTGATGGTGTTTATTATCTAAAAAACTCGTCTGGATGGTTAGCCACAAATAATGATTCTATATTTAATGGATCGGCATTAAAAGTAAGTAATGACTTTTCAAAGGCAACAGCATTTGAAGTAACTTCAGATGGGTTTTCTTATGAATTTAAAATAGGGCAAAATTCTAAAATCAAAGTTATTGATGCCCTTCAAGAAAAAAATAGTAATAGCGTTTTTGTCTTTGATAATTTTAATACCACTAATCAAAAGTGGGGACTAATCCCAGTTAAAAACGGTGGTTTTCAAATTAGAAATAAGGCTACAAACAAAATACTTTCTTCGGAAAAAAGTAAAGCTTTAATACAATGCTTACACGACTCGATTCATGGTACTTGGTATTTTGTAAAAAGCAAAAAAAAACTATCTAATGGTATTAGAAAAAATAATAGTCTGGTTTCAGCTCATAATATTGACCCAGCAATTAAAACTGCCATAAAAATTAGTGATATAACAAATAAATTTCATTGGTTTGGCGAAGCAAATATGGGAGTTGTAAGCTATATAATAGAATTTGAATCAAATCAAACTTTTAAAGTTTGGTACGATAGAGTAACGTTTCATTTCTTAACGACTGAAGAATAAATCGAAAAATACATAAATATATGAAAACTGCAAGAGAATCTGTTTCAGGATATTTAATTGTTAGAACTTTTTTCTGAAAGCTGTCCGAAAAAATGTAGTGGTTTAAATATAAAATAGTATAGTGAAGAAACATTGCCTGCAGAAATGGAGAATGAATTTGAAAAAATAAGATGTGTAACTAAAGGCAATAGAACTCCTTTTGAAACAAAACAGAATTTTATTTTTTGTAGTTTTAAACAAGAATTAAACTAACTAAAAGAAGTATTTATGGATATTTTTTATAAGATATTTGGGTTAATTTAAAAAGGTTATTGTAAATGTTTAAAAAAGGGATTAATTCATCAATTCTAAATGCGTGGAGTAGTTAAAAATAAGTACTTAGAAGAGAAGCTTAATTTAACCCCAAACCTTTTGTAAGGAAACGTTTTATTAATCACAACTAATTTAGTGTTATATGTTTTGTTGGTAGTAAAAATATGTTTATATAAATTAACTCTTTTAAGAAATCTCAAAAATAAAAAAGATGAGAGATAATGCTATATCAAAATCTGCCATTTCTTTTACGGTCATTCAAAGGTTGGATTATTTCTGGCGTCTCTGAGTATCAAAGAATATTTTATGCTTTGATTTTTTTTCAATCCTTATAATTATTAGAATACAAAAGCTCTGAATTTGAGAATAACAGAGCTTTTGTTTTTAATTTAAATCTTCCAAAATTTAAATTTATTTTATCAATCAAATATAGTAATTTTTATTTATTGGTGTAATTCTAAAGCTATGTTTTTTTGTCTAAATACTGAATCACTTTTCTATATAATAGGCTTACAGAATTGGAATTAATTTTATAAACATTTAGTTATTTGAAAAGCGTTTAAACTGATTAAAAAAGCCAAGCCCTATTTTTTAACTCATTTATTTTTTTTGAGAAGTATTTTTTGAATATAATTTAACTTTACTCAAAATACTTTAAAACAGCTGTTTTTGCTTTTTGATTGGATAAATTAATTAAGTATTCAAATTTATTTAATTCAAAATCAAAGGTGTCAATTCCGTAGCTATATAGGGGGATAATGTGATTGTGGTCTGACAGGTATTTGATTTGATTTGTTTCAGATAGATTATGTTGTATTGTTCCAACTAATGATAAAATACTTACCTGCTTTTTCCAGGGTGGTGTGTTTTTTTCTCCAGCATATGCTTTTATTAGTCTATATATTATATCCTGAAACGTTGCATATTCTTTTATGTTGATATTGTTTAACGATAAAATTTCTTTAGCTTTTAACTCAATTTGTGTATTAATTTTTTTTTGTGTAGAACCATCAATGTCCATCCAACAATCGGTATAAGAACGTTTTAAAACTTTTTTATTTTTTATTTTTGCGTTGTTTAATATCACATCCATGGCTTTGTTAAATGCAATACAAATTTCGGGAGGAAATAGTCCATCTAATTTAAGAGCTAACACTCCTTTCATACTGGTAAAACCTTTAATAGTAGGGATTGTTTCATTTAGTAAATTTTCTTCTCTAAAAAAACTATAGGGGATGTTATTTAAAGCACCACCATCTACCAACATGCCTTTGTAAGCTGCATTATAAAAATATTTTATCAAATCTTTTGTTATGGAGATATTGTTTTCTTTATCTACGGTTATTGTTTCATGTACAAAATCTGTAGAGTTAAAAACTTCTCGCATTAGGTTTAAGTATCCACTGTTGTTTATTGAATTATTTGTATCAATGTGTATACCTGCTTTATTATTTGCTGAAATATATTTTTTTACAGCAAATTCATGAATTTGGTATTCATCCATATCAAAATTTTTACCTTGTATTATTTTTTCTGGAATGTTTTCTTTTTTTAATTCAAAAACATCTAACTCTGTATACAAAGGCTTTATAGCTGGAGGTATTGTCATGGATGCTCCCGCTGCTTCCAGGACTAAAAAATTAGGAGTATGTTTGTGTGAAAAAAGTAGAGATGTACCGTGGGTCATGTTGGTTACATTAAATCCAAGGTTGATTTTTGTAATTTTGTAAAGATCTTGAAAGGTAAGATTTTGTAAATATTTAAAATATTTTTCATGCTCCAATAATTTAGCATCTTCTCTTTTACCTATTTTAAATTCTTTGTGTTTTTTATTAATCTCATCAATTTCTGTTTTGCTAACTACCTCTTTTTCTAAAAGTCCTCTCTGAAAGTGGGTATCTCTGGTCGCTCCGTAATAAATAACATCTAAAAAAAAGTCTCTAACACTAAAGCCGGCAAACATTCCTCTGTCCCAAATTAGGTTGCTAATAGTGTCTATTTCCCATTTTAAAGGTTTTTTTACTTTCTTTTTAAATAGAAGTTCCGTACATAAAATTTGTATAATTTTATAACCTCCTATTGATTTTATGTAACCAAATCGCCTGTCGATCCACCCGGGACCTGGTAAAGGTAGTTGAATAAAATCCCTAAAATTGTCTTGAGAAAAGGTTTTTTGGATAGCATCTATTTTATGTATTACACCTGAAAAAATAGTTTCTATAATTGTGCCAATCAATAGTTGTCGTAAACCCCTTTTTATAAAAACGCCGTTTACTTTTGTGTAACGATTAAGATGGTACTCAAATTTTTCTTGTTGTTTTTCGCCACCACCAACTTTTTTATAGTCATCTTGTGCAATTTTTAAATTCCCCAGGTTGTCAATCATGCGGTATTTACCGACAGCTTTCTCTTCTAAAAAATTAGTAAAGGGATAATCTAGTATTTTTTTTATATCACTTGAGTTTAATCCCAATGTTAACGCAAAAGCAGTTATGGCCCCTGCTGACGAACCTGCAATACTTTTGATTTTGGTTTGTTTTCCGTCGATATCGAAATAATTTAAAATACTAGGTTTGTCTACTTCATCATAAATAGAATTGTATTTTACTTTTTTATGTCTAGGAGATAGCGGTGGTTTTATTTCTTCAATAATTTTAAAAACTTCGTCTCTACGCCAGATTTCTTCCATTCTTTCTTCTAATGCCTGAATAGCCCCCAGATAAACAACCCCTTTTGCGCCACCGCCTTCAAGAGCTATGTGTTCTAAATCTTTAAAATCTATTTTTGCCATTCCTTAATATTTTTATAGATACAGTCTTCAAAATGATTCTTTGTAAATTTGAACTATTTTGAAAGAGGTATGTTTTAAATTAATTTTTTTCCTTTTTTAAGTTTTAATGTACACAAGGATCAGCAATGATAGCTGGCGATTTAAATTGATCTAATATAGCAGCAGATAGAGCATGGTCTTCTCTGGGCTTAATCCCTCTTTCGTTGCGGCATTCTAATATAACGAGATCTGTAGGTACTTCAAATAAACCAATATCTACGGTAGTAATTGGTTTGGGTGGAATTGAAGGGTCTGTGTTAACTTCATAATCAAAAGGGCTTGCGGGTTCATTTTCCAGTTCAGCAATAAGGCTTTGTGCATTGGCCGGTATAGCTGTATAGTTTGCGATAGAATTGTTTAAGATAAAATTGATCGCAGCACGTTCTTTCATCGTGTCTCGGTGTACCGGAATTTGTATACTGGCATAGGATGCTTTTAAGAATGCCTCAAAATGAGGATCCTCGTCGTTTAATTTTAGTTGTGCATCCCAGTTGTTTTTGTTTCCATAAAAATATGGAAAGAATTCATAGGTCATGTTTTTAAAATCAAAGCAGTTTTCGATAAAACGAACTTTTTCGGCATTAATAGCATCTATACAACAATTTTGATTGTATTCTTGACCAATTATGTATTCATCATTAATAGCAAAATTGAGCCCAGCAATATTACAATCAAGAATTTTTTTCAAAGCATCTCTTTTTAATTCTGATGCTATGAGCTCCTTTTTTTTAGTTGGATTCATTCCAACATCATTAATACTCCATGAATTCATTTTTACATCTGCCGCTTCTTTAAGGGTATTGTAGCCTTCTATTAATAACTTGTAACAGTCTTGTTTCCATGCCAATTCTCCCTCATTTGTTAGCTCTAATTTAATCTCCAAATTTAGAATTGAATAGTGGGGACCTTTAAAAAAAACTGAAATAGCAATGTTCTTTGTTGAACGATTTAGGCCAAACGCTCTTGCCCCTGCCCACATATGATGTTCACCAGGGGCATTAAATTGACCTTCAACGCCAACAAAATACCCTACTTGACTATCAGCATTCCAATCATCTCTCAAATCAACCGCTTTTACACCAATTGCACAGTAGCCTTTTTCAATTTCCATTATTTCCTTTTCGATCAAACCATCTTTTCCACAGAAAGACTTACCTATCAGTAGTTCTTTATCTTTTGGAAAAGGCAAGGTTACTTGATAAATATCAGCAAAATCTTGGTAATTATTTCGGTTTAAGTAATCAAACAATTTAACACCATCTTTTTCATTGATTATATTGTCCTTAATTTTAGCAATTCTAGGGTCTAATGGATAGCTGGCTTTTTCGACTGGACTATTCATGGTACGATGTAAATAATAATGGGAAGGATGTGCAATATCTATTTGAAAAATTAAACGTTTACCATAATTTTTTAAAGTTCCTTTTACAATTTTACCTAGCCATCTATATACATAAGATTTAGGTTCAGAAGAATTGGTGTTGTCTATAATGTGTTCTACATTTTCTTCAAATTCTTCTATTGTTTTTAAGCTGCGTTCAGTTCTAATTTTATTGCTTACCCGATCGATTACTTTTTGTACTACTTCTTTAGCATAAGCCTGAGATGTAGCGTTTGCAGTCTGCTCTGACTGAGTGTTCTGGAAACCGGCATCCAAAGAAGCTTTAGCTACTCCATAAGATGCGGACACACTAGCATTTACATTAATCGAATTTTCCTCTTCTTTTACTTGAGCAGCTTCTCGTTCAATACTGAATTTTTCGGTAGATTGGGTATCCGTTTCTTTTATAGTTTCGTTCTCAGAAATAAAAGAATCGAAAGTTTCTATTCTTTTTAATCTTCTGGTTGTTTTGGTGTGTTTTTCATTACCTTGGACATTATTTACATGTGCGATTTCTTTTGGTAAATAACCAACGGTTTCAATTTCAATAACTCTTAAATCGGCGATTTGAAATGGAATTTTTGTATGACATCCATCGTTATACATCATAATGTTATTTCCTGTTTGTGGGTTTATATCTATATAATTACCCATTAGTTCAGTATCATACCATTTACCATGCGAAGCTTGTACAAATGTTCTTGGTGTTGTAATTAATGTTTTTTCAGATTCAATAACTGTTGAGATTTTTGAGATAACAGTTTCTTTTTTACTTATCGATTCTATTAGATTACTTTTACCTAAATTAAGCAACAATCCTTTTGGTAATATTATATTTACTGTTTTAGGATCTTTAATAGTTTCCTTATTTAATTTTTGAAATATTATTTGTAATTCTTCGGTTATAAGTTTATATACTAAAGACTGAGTGTTCCCGATTAGAATATTAACTATTATGTTATCATATAATTGTTCCACAAGATCTGTTGCTTTTTTATCTTTGAAGTTCGAGTCAGGGATTAATTGCTTAGATAATTCCTGTTCTGTTTTTAAAAATTTTGAACTCTCTACATAACTTTTTAAAACTGTATTTAGAGCTTTAACTTTTTCATCTCTTGATTTATTTGTTTCTGTTATTTGTACTGTTTTTTTAGAAAAATCAGTGCTAGGCATTACACTTTTATTAAGGTCTATTTTTTTATTGTCTGATGCATTGCGTATTGTTGCAAAGCTAAAGATGGAAGTAGAGTGAATCATTTTCTTAAGAGTTTAGTTTTTTTAATAAATAAAATACTGTTATTTTTTTAAGTAGTTTTAAAAATAATGAATATTCTTAATAAAAAAAATATTAACAAGGTTTATTCTTAAAAATAATCATTGTTTTTTATGGTAAGCTCTTTTATATCACTAAAATTTGTTAGTTAATATTAAAAAGTAAAACAGTTAATGTTCGTTAAATTTGATTAGACCGGTTTTATAGTTTAGAAGCTAGAGTCACTTGCAAATTCTGGTAAAAGTGAGCATCCCATTCCGGTAAAAGAGAGCAATTGATTCCGGTTTAAAGTGACCACCCTATTCTTGTAAAAAAGATCAGTTGATTCCGGTTCAAAGTGACCACCTCAAAAAGTAGTGTTTATAAAGAATATCTTACTTGTTTTTAAAACAAAAG
>LMAJ01000041.1 GCA_001507425.1 Flavobacteriaceae bacterium CRH | reverse complement strand
GTTTTGCGTCTGCCAGAAGAACCTTGGCAGGAATTGAAGTTGTGCACATGTTAAGAAAAAATCAGATGCTTAACCCAGGAACAAGTATGTTCAAATCATTTTGTAAATTGGCTGCATAATTTTCGGGTTTCTGATTTCTTGCGGATTTAAATGGCAGATGCGACAGAACCACCACCAATCCCTTTAGTAAAGATTGGTGATAGCTTGATAAGGTATAATAAAAAGAATTTAATAGTGACACTTGTCAAAGACTATAATCCGAATGATTCAAATGAAACGAAGTATTCAGAGAAGACATACAGCGATAACTTTGATAGTTTGACAAATATAAAAACAGGACAAAAAATAGCAAAAGAAGATCATTATTTTGTAATTTCTTTGAAAGACTTTAAAATAGATTATAAAATTATACAAGGTCAATTAATTGAAAAACAAAATAATGTAAAAACAATTATTGATTATTTAAGATTTGAAGATGGTAATTATCTAAAAATTTTGAGCTTATACGAAGGCGAACTTAAAAGCGTGGATTTGGTTAGATCTGGAGGGCCTCTTGACACTGAAGGGTATTGCTATAATAAAGAGGGAGATATTGATTTTTTATATGATAATTATTCAGATCTATATACTAAACAAGGCAATGATACTACAAAATATATTAAATTGGATTATACACATTATCCCTTGAAAAAGTATTTTTTCTCTGGAAGCGGATTCTGGAAAATGTATCATTACGAACATATAAATCCATCTTACATATTGGAACACAATAAAGAAGAGGGAGAGATAAAAAACAATTTTAAATATGGAGAATGGAAATATTATAATAAAGGTGGAGTAATAGATAGTACAAAAACATACACCCTAAAAGATTCGGTAGATGTTCGTTTTCCACATTGTATTTTTAATAAAAAAGAACTATAATCGTTTTTTAAATAGAGATTTTTGGTTTGTTGTCTACATATGGAAGTCAGATAGAAGAACTTGTTGTGAATTGCTTTCAAAATTGTATTTTTACTTATAATTCCCAACATACCGCGAGTTAATCGTTTGATATGTTGGTAGTTATATATTTGTTTTGGAATTAAAAAATCCATTCATTTGACTGTTGAAGTTCAGTTAGTTAGGTTCTTTTTCAATCCTAATTTTAGAAAAGTTCTAGTTGTTGAGATGGTTTTTCTGTTTCCACAGGTTTTTTTCCATAAAAAAGTTCCATCATTCCAAATTGTTTATCTGTGATTTGCATCACACCAATTTTCCCATGTTCAGGTAAGCTGTTTTTTATTCTTTTGGAATGTACCTCGGCATTTTCCCGACTAGCACAGAAGCGCATATATATCGAAAATTGGAACATAGAAAAACCATCGTCTAATAATCTCTTACGAAAATTACTAGCAATTTTACGCTCTTTGCGCGTTTCGGTGGGCAGATCAAAAAACACTAATATCCACAAACTTCTATATTGATTTAAACGTGTGTAATGCTCATCGTACATAAATTGGGTATAAAATTCTTCTGGAACTTCCTTCAAAACATTCATGTAAAGAATTGGTTGTTCTGCTCATAGCCACCATTAAAGGGCTGTTTTTACCATCAATGTTCACATCTATTGTTGTAATATTCAATAATTGTTTTTTTATTTCGATTGTTAATTCGTCATAAGAATCTTCCGTTTCCATAATATGACATACAATTAAATCAACATATGGCCGATAAGGCTCCATGATGTCATCAGCAAGGCAATAAGCATTATATTTATTACGATGAAAAATTCCTAATGTCGGGAGCATGCCCGAACTTACTAATGCTCTTGCTGTAATAGCTCTCAAAATCGCATAACCGTAATTGAGTAAATTATTTGGAGGAATTCCTTTTTGTCCTCTTGTGAAATTCTCTATTTTTATAAGACTTTGCCAATAGTACACAGCAGCTCTAGATTCATGATTTAAAGAATCACCAGAGGTTACTTCCTTTGCCCATAATTCCATTTTACGCATTGGAATTCCTTTTTCTTTTAATAGTCCTGCCTGATTGGTTATTTTAGAACTGATAGTTTGCTGCCACAAATTCTTTTTGAGCGGAACAGAAGCATTAATCTGATTTTTGAAACGCTCAGTTTGTTCTGTATGTCCGCTTAAAGGCATTAACAAACCAATTGGTAAATGTTGTTGGTCACAATTGATTAAAGCAACATTGTTATGAGTGAGTTTTTCTAATAAACCATTGGTTATTGTAATTTGTTGATTTTCTAAAACGATAACACCTATGTCTTCAATGGCGACGGTTTTAGTCTCTTGTTCTTTGTCAGGATAAGAGATTACAATTTGCTCATTTTTAGTGCTCAAATAGGCGGGATTGCCAAAGAAAAGAGTGCGTTTTATCATCGAATTATTCTTTTAATTTTTCCAAGTCTATCAACTTCAAGTTTCCAACAAACAGATTTTATCATTACTGGTTTTTCTTTTTCATCATAAATAGTATTTGAATTGTTGAATTCAAGCATTCGCTCATTTTTATTATTTGAACCATTTTCATTAGAAATTATCTCTTTTGAATAATTATTAGAAACAAAATGCCCTTCTCCACTAGTACAACTTACAAATTTATAGATGCGTTCAGTTTGCTCTCTTGACAATTTATCAAAATTAATTGTAGTTAAGTTTTTCTTTTCTTCGTTTGTTGGTATATAAACTAAATCATTTGGAGAAAGAGTAAATAAAAGACGATTTTCATTTTCATCAGTTACTAAAGCAGAATTTAAACCTTGCTTTTGTCTTTCAATTACTTCATTGAGTGGAATGGTTTTATAGTTTCTATTCCCTTTTTTGCCTTCATATATTGCATAGAAAAGATTAGTTCCTTTGGCAGTTTCAACATATTTATCTGTTTTACTACCAGACTGTCCAAGTGAAAATCGTTTGCTTTCTTCGAAAATACGGACTTTTTTTATAGGTTGGTGATTTTTGCCATTATTGAGCACTTTAATGTTTTTATTTAATTCATCTATGCCTATTTCTGAAAAAGCTACTTCATGCGGAGCTATTTTTTTTCCACTTTCGTCTATTGCATTTTGATATATTTCTTGTTTAAGATGATTTAATAGAATTTTTTGAATACCAGTATCTGTTATCTTTTCTATCTTTTTCTCGTCAAACGTAATATCTAAATTATTTCGTTCTCTAGTTGCTGTGGCTTCTATGGTCTCATAAATCTGAACTTTGTCTATAGCTTTTCCATTAATCATTATAGGGAAAGCTTTAAGGTGTTTTTTAAAGCCTTCTTTGTTGTTGGGATATTGCTTGATTTTTGCTTTCAGTTGTTTTCTAACTTCCTTGTCAACAATCAATTCTATTTGTTCAATAGCATTTGCAATAGTAATATGACTTTGTTTAATTCGTTTTAAAAATACTTTTCCGCTTACGGTTTCTGCGTGTATTGGTTTTCTAATCGCCCAGTTGTCTCCTTTAGTTTGTTTAACGGTTACTTTTTTCATTGCACCATCTTCTTCTTTCCAAACCTGATATTTGTTTACCGTTTTATTAATAACCCTAGTGTTTTGTTTGAAGCTGATGATTGTTTGATTCAATTCATCTTCTACTTTTTTTGTGAAATTCTCCCAAGGTTTGTGGAATTCCCATTTGGAATTCCCATTTGAGTCAGGTTTGGTTTTAAAACAAAGTTTGTTCCTTAATTCGTGTTTAATTGTTTTGTCATTTTCATCTTTAGCATTTAGATTATTCAAATAGTTGATGTGAGTTCTATTTATACAAGCAATTACCAAAGCATCTAAAGCGTGATGGCGATGGTCAATTCTTTTTTTAGAAAAACCTTTGGCAATGTCATCTGGCACTGTGGTTTGAAAAACTTGTTTTCCAGCGTTTCCAAATTCGTCTTTTTTGAGTTCTAGTTTGCCAAAATCATTTGAATTAGTTATTGCATTCAATCTCTCAAAACGAGGCGAAACTATTTTGTTCCAAACATCATTCAAACCCCAATCTTGTTTCATTCGTGAAGTAATTGACCCATTTAATGAAACAATATGTTTTGAAGTTACTTCTTGCTCATCTTCTTCTCGAACTATTTTGCTTAAAAGATTCTTTACAATTTTACTGATGTATTTAGTGTCATTTAATTGTCTGTCAATAAATTTTTCTGGAATTTCTTCAGTTAACAATCGTTTTTGTTTGCTTTTATTTTTGATATAATAACTAGTGATGTGTTGATTATAAGCTTCTTTAGTGAAAATTTTAACTGTTTTTCCACCAGTTAAGAGTACAATTCTACCTTCGTTTTTCAAAATAAATTCTAATGCAGTGTTATTTCCTTTTAAATCGTTTACTTCAGATTCGCAGATAACTTTATTTGATAACGAATCATCAAATAATCTTGATTGTGGAATAATATGTTCGATCTGATATTTAGTTGTAAAAAGGTCACTTAATGGTATTAACTTTCCTGTGTAAGGAGAAATATAACCTTGTTCTAACCAAAGTTTGTATTTGATAATTTCAGAAGGTGTTGGTTTTGCATTTTTTCTAATTTTATCAATGTCTTCTAGTTTTTCTTTTCTGATTTCACTATTATAAACTCCTTCTTCGTAAATTTTTAAAATCTCTTGCTGACTTGGTGAATAAGGACGAACATCATTTATACCGTCATTTTTCAATTCCGTTAAAATGGCTTTGATTCGTAAGTTTGTGTTTTCGTTCTGATTGATAGTTTCTGTTATTCTTTTTCTATCATTAGCGTTATTCTTCATTTCACGTCCTAATTCAATATGAATTTCGTTAAAGAAATTTTCTTTTCCTTCTCCATAATGTTGCCAAATGTCTTTTACAACTCGTAGGGTTTCTGTAATAACTTGCTCTACAATTGGATTTCGGAGCGAATGTTGTTTGAAACCGGATTTGTTTTTAGGATTTAGAAACCATGCTATGTCTTCGGGAGTTTTCCACTTTGAAATATTACTAGCTTCGCTGTGTCTGTCATAAATAATATAAGAAGCCAACCATAAAGGCAAACCTTGAAAATCTGTAATTTTACTTAAATGAATTGCTTTTTCTCGAACACGAGTTCTCATAGTTTCATCAAATTCTCCAGTCTGTAATTTGTCAATTCTAGCCAATGTTTTGGCATCTATATTGTTTTTATTCCAATTGCTTCCAAAACGCATTAATGGTAATAACTTTTTTATTGCTTTTTCAGAATAAGATCCATAATCTTTATTGTAAGGTTTTATTTTTGAAAAATTCGATACAAATTCGTTAGATAAATTATGTCGTTTAGCGAATGTAGAAAGAGCTCCAGACTGTATGCCAGTTTCCGTATTTATTGAAAATAATTCAGTTTTATCTGTAACAGAATATAAAATATGCCATAAATCTTGAGTGTTTTTAGCATCAAAAAAAGATTTATTTACATCAATTTTTGCAATAGCATTCAAAAACTGATTTCTTGTTTCATTGCAAGGATAGATTTTGTCTTCGACAAAATTCCATCTGTATTTATCTTCTTTTAATTTGAATTTTGGATATGCCAAAAATTGTTTTTGACTAATTTCAGCTTTGTCATTTAGCCAGTCGAATAATTCTACTAAATCTTCTTCCGTTTTTAAATAATCATTCGTAACGTCAATTTCATTTATGATTTCTTTCTTGTAAATTTTAAGATTTTTTACAAATTGTAATAAACGGAATTCCTGAAAAATAGGATTTGATTTTGCAATGCATTTCAAAGGTTTTACAACTTGCTTTCCATTACTATCTTTTACCAAAATGCCTTTTTTGTCTTTGATAGGAACAAACTCTAAACTGCAATCACTAATTAATGATGTTTTACTTTTAAGAGGACGCTGATAAAAGATAATATCATCCAAAAACAAATAGTCAAAACCTTTGTCTTTGATGTTGTTTTTATGAGAATCATTGTGTCTGTACAATTCATCAATACATTTTTTATAAATATTTCGGTCACCTAAAATTTCATAATGAAATGTAATTTGGGCTTTTAAAATTTTTGATAGTTCATCCTTATAAAACTTTCTTTCGATGGTTCTTACTAACTCGCCTTTTATTTTTTGATTAGGTTTTTTTAAAAGTTCATCATAAATAAAAGAACCAACAGATTTTTCACTTTGGTTTATTGTTTGTTCAGTTCTGATTTTTCTTAATCCCCAATCATCTTCTTTTGGAGATCTAAAACTTCTTTTTTCTTCATTGTCTTTATTTAATTTTATTGTCCCATCATCATTTAATTCGGTCGTAACAATAAAATTCTTTTGTTTTCCAATCCAGTCAAATAAGGCAATTTTGCTTTCACGTTTGTAAATCCAACCGTTTTCAAGAATTACGTTATACCAAACACCTGATTTTCCTTTTTCTCTTTCAATTACATCAACAATGACCAGAGTGTGAAATTCTTCTAATTTATTTTTGTTTACTTCTTCTTCCTCACCACGCAATTGATAATAGCCTCTTTTTTGATTAAAATTTAAAATAATCCAAGCCAATTCTTCTTTGGATATTTTTTGAGTTAAAGCTTTTTTTCTTAAATAATAAATAGTCCAATCATAAGGAACTTGTTTTAAATCAGGATGTGTTAATTTGAATTCAGAGAACATTTCTTGGTGGCTTTCCAAAAATAAAAATTGATTTTTACCACTTTCATTTTTATAAAAAGATAATTTTTCTTCTCTTTCGGGTTTAAATTGTCCAAATTTTTTATCAAAATCTATTGCTTCGGAATAATGTCTTGGTAGAAAATCAAGGATATTTAAAATTCGATGAAGTCGTTCTCTTCTTAATAAAAAGCGTTGCACTAATCTTCTTGTTCCTCGATATTTAGTTCTTTCAGCAGTTTGTGAAATGGAAACACCACTGTCAAACTTACCAAGAACATCTTGACTCATAGGAATTATTCTGCTTCCTAACCCTTCAATACTTCCAAGTTTATTATCGAAGTCATTATTTGTTAACGCCCATCCAATACTATTCGTTCCTAAATCTAATCCTAATATTTTCTTCATCTCTAAAAAATTAATTTCTAAAATTAAGTAAAAGATAATTAACTGATTTACGGAAAACCATAATTAAGAAGCACGAATTTTTTTGTATTATTGCAATACAATTTTGAAGCAATTCACAATAAGGATTATTCCGTTGTGAAAACATTCAAAGCGGCCTCAAAAGGGTCGCTTTTTTTATATGTATTATTTTAGGCATTATAATATTTGTCTACAAATATTTTGAATATTATACTAAAATCTTTCAATAGGCCGGTATGGCAAAAATTATTCACAAATCTTAAGGAGTTTAGAGAAAGGGGTAGATGTTATACTATGTACCACCTGGGGCAGATTCAGCAGGAATATTGCAGATGCTTATTATATGATTCAGAAACAGAGTAAAAATATATTGTCCGCACGATTAGACTGTTAATTCATAATTAACTGTTACTAATATTTATCTGTCGATTTATCCGAAAGATTACCGTTTCCTTAAATTTCTGTAACTAATTGAGATGTCTAGACATGTTTCCTTTTAATAGCAAATCAAGAAATCTCTACATAATTTTTGTTATGGAAAATGCTTATTTATATGTCAGAGTAAGTACTGACGAACAAAAAAGAAAAGGTTTTTCTCTGATTGAACAGGAAGACCGTTTATTAAAATTCTGTGCGCTGAACCAAATAAAGGTAAAGGGGATTTTCAGAGAAGATTTTTCTGCCAAGGATTTCAATAGACCAGAATGGACAAGACTTATTAAAACAATAAAGAGAAATAAACATCGTCCAAAAGAAAATATTCTATTTATTAAATGGGATCGTTTTAGCCGCAACATCGAATATGCTTATCAAATGATCGGGATATTAAGAGAGCTGAATACTCAAACTATGGCTATTGATCAGACAGTCGATTTTGAAGTTCCTGAAAGCACTGTAATGCTTACTATGTATTTATCAATTCAGGAAGCAGAGAATAGTAGACGTGGGTTAAATACCTCTGATGGTATGAGAAGAGCGAGAAAAATGGGCAGATGGCCAGGAAAAGCACCTATTGGTTATGTTAACAAGGTTGCTTCTGATGGCAAAAAGATTATCGTGCTCAAACAACCTGAAGCCGATTATATTCGGTGGTCATTTGAAGAATATTCAAAAGGTAAATTTACAATTAGCTACATTAGGAGGATGGCGAACCTCAAAGGACTTACCTGTAGCAGGAATAATTTTTGGAAGCTTCTACATAACCCATTCTATTGTGGATTAGTCTTTGTTCCTGCAATCAAGACGGATGAAGAATGTTTTGTAGAAGGTATACATGAGCCACTTATTTCAGAGAAGCTTTATAAAGAAGTTCAGTGCTTGCTTAACAGCCGTCGCACCACAAATTCATTTAAGCAAAAAATGAAACCAGTTTTCCTTTTGAGAGGGTTTTTAATCTGCCCATTCTGCGGAAGAAGATTAACTGGAAGTTTATCGGCTGGAAGAACTGCGAAGCACCAATACTACCATTGTGCAGTTAGTAAGTGCAAAGGGCGTATAAGAACCGAAATTTTGGACTTTGAATATGAAGAACTATTAAAAAAAATAAAAATAAAATCAAAAGTTTATGAATTACTTGAACTTATACTAGAGGATGAAAATATTTTGACTGTGAAACAGGAATTTATAAATGATCAAAAAAAGATTCTTAAAGAGATTTCAAATCAAGAATTTTTAATATCGAAGATAAGAAGGTATTTTATTCAGAATAAAATTGATTTTGAAGATTTTAATGATTTAAAAAAAGAATACAAACAGATGATGAATTTCCTTAATGAGCGACTTACACTTGTAAACGAAAGTCTAGCTAATTGTAATGCTCGCAAAAACATCAAAGATTTAAAAGATGCTGAAAACAATGTTTTAACATTATACAAAAGTCAAGATGTAGCTGGTAAACGATATATCATCGAGTTATTTACACCTCTTTCGTTCGACCCTGTAACGAAGAAATTAAATCCTCTACAAATAAATCAGAGTATATCCATGATAATTACTTATAATTTTCAATATATTACTAGTACTAATTTTTTACACACCAAAACCATTAATCAAATTCCAAATGGTAAACCCAGAGTTTTCTCAGATAGAAACATCTCTGTCAATCAGGCAATGAGAATATTGAAAAAAAATGGTATCGAGACAAGTGTAGCACAGGCAAAAGAGATACTTGATTTCCTGTATATATTTACTAAAGTATATTCAAATCCAGATGTTCAAACATATTTGAGTTGACAATAACCCGCTAGAGGATATCGAACATCTAATCATTATTTTATTATCTACTATGGTGTTTTTTTTAAACGATTTTTACAAATCAAAAATATCGAACCAGTAAAAATTGAAAAAATAACGAAATAACAAATTGAAAATCAATGAATTAAGTAAGATAAAGAAGGGGGTGGTCATTTACGATCGTCCCCTTAAGTGACTCCTTGGTACAAAATTCGAACCTTTTACTTGAAGATTTCCAGCTTTTAAGCGACTTGGCAGAGGTTTGAAAAGAAAAACATTTGATTTTTAAAGTTCATCATGGGGGGTAAAATAGAGTATATATAAATGTCTTATTTAAAAACTCGCACCAGTGGTGCGAGTAAAACTCTTCTCGCTGTTTATTGTTAGTAGCTAGAATAGCTTTAAAATAAATAAGAAAAAAATATTACACCTATTTTGTGTATTTTTGAATTAGTGAAAAATACCTAAAAAGGCAGTTTTAAGATGTTTATTATATAGCATATGTTCTAGTATTTACTGATGTAGCGATGATTTGATTACTATCCTTTTGGAATGCTGGTACCGAATCCTGATAAACCTAAAAGCGAGTATCGTTATGGGTTCCAAGGACAGGAAAAAGATGATGAAATAAAAGGTGGTGAAGGGAATTCTTTGAATTATGCCTTTAGAATGCATGACCCGAGAATTGGTAGGTTTTTTGCGGTGAATCCTTTGGAAGCAAAATATCCATTTTATTCTCCTTATCAATTTAGTGGGAATAGATTAATTGATATGGTAGAGCTGGAAGGTTTAGAACCTCGTCAAGCTGCAACTGCAGAAGGGCAAAGAGAAAATGCGATTGACCAAGCAGTATTAGACAGCAGAGATTATGGTCCTTTAGATTTTTTTAAATCGTTGTTTGATAATACAGAAAATAATAAGCTTTATAAAACTTGGGTTGGTCATTCTGTAAGTGGTACAGACGCACCAGTATGGTATGAAGAAGCAAATTATAAACAAATGATTATGCCTATAGCCATTGATTATGCAAAATCTGAAGGATGGAGCTTAGGATCTGATTGGAAATCAGCAAAGGAATTAATTGCAAGCCCAGGAGCTCCAAATAATATGATTTCGGAAGAGACTCAAAATTTTTTATCTTCCAGAACGACATCTGGTGATTTCAGAGATTATTTAACAGAAATAGGAGCAAATGCAATAAATTCTGCTAATAAAGCGTTAGCTGATACCGCAAGTGGTAGGGTCTCTCCTCAAGAATTAAGTTCTCCTTTCTTTATTATAGCTGGTTTTATACCAAATCGTTTTGCAACAGGAACTGTTATTAGCAGCGTTCGTGTTAGTAATTTAGGTAAATTAGATACAGAGTTAATGACAACAGATGCTCTTCTTGCTGAGAAAAGTTTTTTAGAAAAAGCTTTAGCCCAAGATATAGAACAACTTCAAAACGGAAGAAATCAGATTGCAAGAGAGATGAATAGTGGTCATACATCTAATCCACATGGTATAGGCGATGAAGTTAATAGAACAATTCCTAATAGTATTAGATATAAACAAAATCGTATTAATGAGATAAACGATTTATTAAATAATTAAATAAAAATATTATCATGGATAATAATACAAAATATCTTTTTTCATATCTAAATGAATGTCTTCCAAGTAATATAGAGTATAGAGAATTATCAAATCTATGCTTAACATTATTTTGCACATCTAGTATTTTACCTGAAAGATTTAAATTAATTAGCATAAATAAGGAAAATTTAGCAATCGTCTTTTCTAAAATTGCAAAAGAGAGAAGAATTCCTTCTTATCCAGCTATCGCTTCATTTTATGGAGCTGCGTTTCATGATAGTCACAATGTAGGACATTGGTTAGAAGTCATGGCTAGTGTTTTAAAATTAGCTAGAGAACCTAATATAAGAGATGCTGAAAAATGGTTTTCTACCAAAACCTCTCCCTAAAAAATCAAGTTTTTTTATACAATAGAATTCAATAGCAAAATCAAAGTCGCTTTTTTTTGTAGAAAAGTGTTAGGCCAGCTTTTCAAAGAGTTCTTTTAAAAAATAAATTAGTCTTATTTACTGTGACCACATGGAGAATGCGAAGTGCTATAAGTCCCGAAGGGTGGAGAGGCAGAGCCGCTTCATTATGCGCATGCAGCATTCGGCGGTTACTATCTTGGCTGCCCTTTTCTGCCGTTTCGAATGAAAATACTTATCGCGCCACTTGCGAAGACTCTGTTAAAATGCCATTTTAACACCATTGTGTAAACAAAATTGTTTATTTTTGTATTATGAAAACGACTATAGATCCCATTAAGGGAATTCATCCGGGCTTTGTACTGGAGAGGGAGCTGAAAAAACGCATGCTTGGTAAGGGGCAGTTTGCCATTGCGCTTGGAGAGTTTCCCCAGACCTTAACGGCTATAACTAAAGGAAAGCGCAGAATGAACATACCCCTTGCCATGAAAATTGAGAAGTCACTCTGCATGGAGGAAGGGTATTTTATGACCCTTCAGGTTTATTATGATATTGAAGAGCAGAAAAAAAAATTAAACAGAAATAAAATAAATTTAAAGCCTGACCTTGATAAAATCAGAAAGATTATTTTCTGGGATACTGACATTAAGAAAATCGACTGGCAGAAACAAAAAAAAGCAGTTATAAAAAGGATTTTTGAAAGGGGCAATGAAAGTGAGAAGCAGGAAATCATCCGATTTTATGGCAGAGATGCTGTAAATGAGATAAAAAAATCTAAATAATGCCATTACATTTTAATACCGTTACCCCACTGCTGAGAACTATCCTTGAGGACTTGATGCAGGCTCAGGAATTTGACGCTTTCAGGCTGGTTGGCGGGACAGCGCTGAGTTTGTATTACGGACACAGGATGTCTGTGGATATTGACCTGTTTAGTGATGCAGAGTATAGAAGTATTGATTTTAAGGCTATTGATGATTATCTGCGTGCCCATTATTTTTATGTGGACAGTATGGATATACAGCCTGTTGGAATGGGAAAGTCTTACTATGTGGGGCGTAGTGCTGAGGAAAGTGTAAAACTTGATCTGTATTACACCGATGAGTTTATTGATCCTGTACAAGAGTACGGAAGCATAAGGCTTGCAAGCAGATCAGAAATTGCGGCAATGAAACTGGACGTTGTACAAAGAGGGGGAAGGAAGAAAGATTTCTGGGATATTCATATGCTCAGGGAAGATTTCAGTATAAGGGAAATGTTTGCCCTGCACGAGCAAAGATATCCATACACGCACGACCGTACGCTTCTGATCGATCAGTTTACTGATTTTTCAGGTGCAGATGAAGATTTTGAGCCACTCTGTCTCAGAGGCAGGCACTGGGAACTTATCAAACTCGATATGATCGAGATGATTGAAGATTTGAAAGATTAAAAAAATCAAACCTTAGAACTATAAGAGATAAACTGCAAAAGGATAAAACCGTAAAACGAAAAAAAAGAATAGTAGAAGAAAATAAAAAAGGGCTCTAAAAGAGCCCTTTTGGCTATTTATTATCCAGCCATAAAAAAATTCCAATTTCTTTAAACAAATTTTTATTTCGCAAAATATTGAAACTAACTATTTCAATCCTAAATATTCCATATATTCCTCAAAGGTTAAAATAGTATTTTTGCTATTTGTTTTCATGGCACTTTTAATAATTGCCGCATCTGAGGTTACAAAAATAATTCTTGAATTTCCTATTGTATTTTGACCGACATTGAACATTAAATGTATATCCCAAACAAAATTTGATCTACTATCTTCGAATAAATTAAATTCACTATTAATTAAATTTTCCAATACAACTTTATATAATGCAATGGGTTCAGGAAATATATTTAAAAATTCTTCAGCCATTGGAGCTATTTCAGTAAATATATCATTGTCAGATTTATTTGGACGTTTTCCATCTTGAACTAATAATTTATAAACTATATAAAGATATCCGGTAGCAATTGCAATAGAAGTTTCCTCAGCGCGAACATCTTTTAGGGCTTTCGTCCTTTTTTTTGGTTCATCTTTAAAAACCTTCCAGTCTACAAAGTTAGGATCGATTTTTTTTAAAAAAGTTTTCATTTCAGTTGCGAAAACATCTTCAGCATCTTTAACGTGCTTTGCATTTAAGTTTAAATTTCTTTGAAATTTTTTAAAAATATGCTGTGAAGGGTTTCTCGCTAAATGCATTAAAACTTGCGCAATTGCTTGATGAGTTTCAATTTTTGATGAAATTTCTTGATGGAAAAAAGCTTTACTTATTAATAATTCAGAGGAAGGCATAATACTTATTTCTTTATCAGTTCCACTATGATAATATAATGCTTTAATCGCTTTTAAACATTTATGATAGGATGGGTCTTTTTTGTTTGCTACGTGTGCTAACAATTCCTTGGCAACAATAGGACTCATCAAAGATTCAATACTGTTTTTTCGTTCCTTATCTTTTAACTTTTGTATTATTTTATTTACTTGACGATTTGTTTTGTTTGCAACTAAATATCTATAGGCATTAGTATCAAAAATTACTTTTTCCATTTTTTTTGTTTAATTATTATAAATGTTTTTTTGAGTTTATAACTGTTGTGTAAATTTAAACTAAATCCAGTAAATTCAGGAAGTAGTTTTGAATTACAAAGCAACTTTTAATGGAAAAAAGTTTTTTAAAGCCTTTTTTTTGATCGCATTTGGAGCGATCAAAATTCAGATTTCCGGAGTATATTTTCTAAAATTAAATCATTTGGGAAATATTTATAATTTTCCAAAACTAATAGGTAATAGTATATTATATTTATAATTTTTCATAGGAAAAGTAATCACTAAAGTAATTATGTCACAAGAAATAAAGACAATTTCAAGAGAAGCGGGAGACACTGCAAAAGGCTACACCTTGCAAAAATTAAGAACGATCTCATTACTGTTAGACGAGCTTACTAAAGATCAAGAAGTGGATTTCGTAGCGGCTATTGAATTTAATGGTGATGTATTTGTTGAAAATAAGCATTTTTCATATATCGAAGAGAATAAAGCATACGATTCCCAAAATTTCTCTTTTGCAAGTCAGCCAATAAAAAACACGATCGTTTATTTTATTGATCACTGGCTAAGTAATGAACGTAATGCAAAGATTAAATTTGGAATTTATGCAACCAATAATGTTGCAAAGGAGATAAAAAAGGGCAGGGTCAAAGACTTGGCTATAGACTTACCTGAATCGAAAATTATCGAATCATTGGATAAGAAGGACTATAGCGATCCCAATACAATCGAGGCTGTAAAAACTTTAATTGTTGATGAATATAAAAGTCAATACGAAAATAATAAAAATGTAAGCCTTGAAAACAGTTATTATGCCGCTTTATTAAAATTTGAAAACCAGGACTGGATTGATTTTTTGAACACTATTAGCTGGATATTTACCGATGAAAAACTGGAAACTTTAGAAGGTGCCATAATTGACAAGATCAATAGCGGCCCATTTATTACATCTGATAAGATACACTTAAGATCCCCTTTTATAAGAGCAGAGCTTTTTTATCAGCTGGAACTCAGGCAGGGCAAGCAAAAAACAGCAGAAAGATTCTTAACCCGAAAAGATGTTGAGATTGTATTTTACAAAGCAGTATATGAGGGAATTGAGGAAGAGAGTTACAAATATCTTACTCTTGATTATACTGAAATTGAGCAAAAGACAAAGTCCTATCTACGGGATTTTATTGATCTGAAATATTTTGCGATATCAGGTTTAAAAAACTCTCCCTGTTTATTAAACAGGGATGTTTTATTATTTGATGAAAACAGAAGACTGGCATCACATCAGGCTAATTCTGAACAAATCAGACCAGACAGTATTCAGGGCAGTTTTTCAGGTTTTGTGCAATCCAGGAAGCCTATTTTTCTTTTTGGAGATTTAGGAAGCGGTAAAAGTTCGATTGTTGCCCAGTATTTGCTTGAAGTGATAGGACAAGAATCGGGCATTGTCCCTCTATTTATTCCTTCGAGTTATCTTCATCAAAGGAATCTTTCTGCCTTGGAAAATGTAAAATCAGCAATAAATGACTTTGTAAATAATGAACTTCAGCTGGTCAATAAATCTTTTGACTTAGATACTGTATTTAAGACCGGCAAAGAAATCGTACTTGTCATTGATGGCCTTGATGAATTGGAAATCAGGGTTGCCAGACAATTGATTGTGCATTTAAAAAGTTTAAAGTCCGCAAGCGAATTTCTGCGGATTATTGCTACAGGCCGGCCAGTAGAACTTGAAGGTTTAGTACCCTCGGGATGGCATGTGCTATGTACAATTGCTTTAACAGAAAAAGAAATACTTTCTGTTCTTTACAATGAAGCTAAAAACCGCAAACTCTCAGATGCAGCAGCCAAAAGGGACAGCGAACAAAGGTTTATGTTTTTACAAGGGCGTCCCGAATTATATGCAATAGCCGATACACCGCTGATTATTTGTTCCATTAGAAACAGCCTTAATGAGGGTATCGGCGATAAAACGCTGGGTGATATCCTGTATGAGACCCTGCAGCAAAAATTAAACTGGGACAGTCTTGATAGCAGAGCGGATGATTTTTCGGATTTTAATATAGAATTTCCGTCTGTTTTTAATAAAGAACCTCTCCTGGCTTCTCTTGCATGGAAAATATTTACCTCTAAAGCAAAAGCATTAAGTGAAACAGAACTTCATTCAGCGGTAAATAGTATGATAGGGGCAGTTGCAAATAAACCCAGGATTGTAACTCAGGCCATAAAATATTTCAAAAATATTTTCTTGCAGGAGACCACCAACAGGATGTATGGATTTATTTCAGCACCATTGCTGGAATGTGCTTCAGGATTATTCTTAGCGGAAAACCTGAAATCGGATCATATCGAAATAGACAGTAAGGAACATTGGCGCAGCCTTTCATTTGCTTTGGCAATAGCCAGAATTAAAGGAGAGTCCAGCAGCGTAGCAGAAGAAACGGGTAAGCTCATCTGTAAGAATCTTACATGGCCTAATAATTTTGTTGCCCAAGGGGCGATCATTCTTGCTGAGTTTAAACATGAAGTTTTATGTGATGAATATTTTGAAATTCTCAACCAGCTTCAGTTCAGGCCCCTTCATGTACAAAATCAAAACGATACCGTCAGCCTACATTCTTATGCGACTTGTATTAAGATATCAAAGACCAAAGGGTACAAGTGGTTTTGGGATAATTATCTTTCTCCCAAACATCCTCTGAAGAGCTATCAGGTTGGACTGGCGGCTAAAATTTTAACGCAATATCTGTTACTGCAGAATTTCGAGCTGGATCAGGAGCAAAGCAAACAGCTTGAAGATTTAATTCTGCCTAATCTTGCCCTTCCCAGCAATTTTTGTTATGAATTACTCCCGATTATTGCGACAGTAACGGGAAATTCCTTTCTGCCAAAACAGCGCTATCAATTGCTGGCAGGCTGCCTGTCAAAAAAAGGATTGAAAGAGAAGGCTAAAGAAATTCTAAGCAATGAATCTTTATCATTCAGAAAAGAAGTTCTGGAAGCATTAGAAACAATCTGTGCTTTGCGGGAGGACAGAGAAATAGAACCGGCTGCTTTGTGGTTTGAATTAAAGCAGGGCAAACAAATAAATAAGGCTGTTTTAAATACTATACTGCTTGGAACTTCTCCGGATTTATTCGCAGCTCATACAGAACTGCTGGTTCAATACATAACCGAAACTGATCTTAGTGCATTTTTAAAATATTGTGTTCTGTCAGGTAATGAACTTGGTAATAAGGCTGCTTTATTTCTGTTTCTGCAAGGCGAAAAAGACTTCAAGCTGATTGGAAGTCCGCTTATAAATAGTGTAGACTGGCTTGATTATAAAAGCTATGAAGTGGTAGATAAAATCCATGATTTTGTTTTTAGCCAGGATGCGAGCACCATTCTTTCCATTGTTAATAACATTCCAGTACAAAACCATTTAGGGATCCCTCCGGCCTATTGGAAAGTATTTCTTTCGGTACTGGAATCAAGCGATGAAATTTTTGAAAAACAATTTCTTACGGCTTTAAAACATTTGAGCTTGCATATCATCACCAGGTTTCCTGAAATAAGAATAGCATTTTCAAGTCTTTTAAAATCGAGAATCGGCTATTTGGAAATTGCCCGCAGTGCAATGCTGGATTTAAATCACCGTTTACGATATTCAAGTGCCGCGTTATTGGTTACCCTGAATCCACAGACTGAATATGATGCTTTAGCAATAGTGGTCAGCGGAATGGCAAGTTCTTCTGAGATGGACGAGTGGCAAACCTTCTGTCTGGGAATTCATTACGGAACCACAGTGCTTGATAAGCTTCATGAGAATATTGATTATTTTTCCGGAGTGTCAAAGGTGTATTCTCTTTTAATACTTCAACGCAATGGTCGCACTTTAGAAGCTGGGGAAAGAAAAGAGTTAACCAATGGTTTATTAGGAGAAGGATATTTTATAGATAGAACAGGTCATGGTTTTAATTCCAGGTACCATGTTACGCTCTCACAACCGGAGTTTAAAGATGAAATTATTTCTTTTCTCCGCAGTCCCGATCTTGACAAAGCAAAAAGGGCTGCAGATCTCTTGTTGCAATATCATTTTGAAGGAGTAGAGAATTCCCTGAAGCCCAAAATTTATTTATTGCATGCAGAGTCCTTTGACCTTATATTTTTTGAATTTACACAGAAGTTCGATACTTTATTTCCTGATGCAGCGATTATTTCCCAACTTAAATATGATGCTGAGGTATACGAAAAGGAGCAGGGGCAGTTACCACTTTTGTGGTTATTTTATCAGGTAATAAAAGAAGCACAGCCTTTTGAGATCCTATTAAAAACGCTGATTCAAAAATCGGGACTTCGTCCAAGCCACGAAATGGCTACTATTTATGAGTGGCTTTTAAACCTGCGACGACTTTATCCTGATTTAGAAAAATCAATTGGATCTGCTGTTCAGCAGATCTTATCTATTCCGGTACTTTCTGAAAGCAGTGGGGATAATTTTGCATGGTTAAAATTAATGGAAGATGAATTCAGCGAGGATCCTGCGCAGGAAAATGCTATTTTACAGGAGATGAATCCGCATCGGGATGAGGAACTATTTGTATCGTTACATTTTCGAGAGGTATACAAAAAAGAGCTTACTTCCTTAAATTACAGGCAGCCTGTATATTATAGTGTTTTTGCTCAAAAAAGCACCTCATTTATTGAAGAGGTCGATGAGATTGAATTAGAAAAATTACTATTTGATATGGAGCAGATTCCGGAAAGCTTCAGTTTCAAAATTGAAAATATTTTATTATTTGGCAATTATACCACTGATCGGCTGAACGAAATTGAAAAGCAGGGTAATTTGGCCAGTTATCTGGCCACTGTTATTAAGTTTTGCCGCGGTGAGCAGGTCAGTGTGGAACTCTTTGCCAAAAGTAATGAAATAGGAGGTATCGGTATTTCCAATAGGGTACTGACGGAATTTCATTTAAGCATTTTGAGAAAAATCTACCAGATTTTAATTTCTGAGGATCAGTACAAAAAAGCATTTATGGAAGGATTGCTTCAGAAAATGGAAGATGAGAACGAAAGTAATTTTATGAAGCATTTTTCACAGCTATTAGCTTTAGGCCATAGCTTCACAAAAGAGCAGGTATTTAGGTTTTTTGACGAATTACATTCGGTTCCTTATATGCTTAAGCATGACCTGGCTTTTCAGTTGTCGGTATATTTATCCGAGCAGATTCCCGAGAGTGAAGTGGCACAGTATGTTCATAAACTTCATACGATCTTATTTTCTAATGCAAATCAATTTAACAGGTCGGACGATCCCCAAAGACTTTTGCTGTCCTGGATACTGTCACTTGCTTTACTCTTTTTGGAAGATAAGGTTACAGATGATGCCAAATTTGGGTTTCTTATCGGGCTTCAAAGCTGTTTTTTAGAAAACAATTCATTGGCAAGGTCCTTAATTAATAAGCCTGATTATTTTTTTCTTGGCGGTGATGTTTTAAAGATTACTTACCCATTATTGGAAAAAGTAAGGAAGGAGCATATCAGTGAAATTGTTAAATATGGAGCCAATACTAATATTCCTGAAATTAGAGCAACATGCTACCTTCTGAGCGCTATAAGAAATTAGATTGAGGATGTGTTAAAGTAATTTTTTTAAGTCATTTATTTTTTAATTTTATCATGGATTTCTAGTAGTATAAATTTAAAATAGTTAAAAATGGAAAAAGCTGTTACACTGCAGGTTCGCAAGGAGCTAAGCGGACAGCAGCAGCAGGCTGTAATTAAATTAAAAGGCAGCTTAATTTCTAAAGGTTACACAGAGATTATTCACATTGTTGATCAGGATGATGAATTTCATATTAATTCTTTTGAAACGCCGTTGGAACGCCGGGACGAAGCGCAGGATTTCATAAGGACTTTTATCAGTCAGAGCGATCTGGTTGATACTGTAACTATTAAACAATAAGGTAAAACAGGTAGTGATGTGCTAAAAGCATCACTACCTGTCCGTTTATGACCTCAGGGAATATAAAAAATGGTAAATGGCGCCTACAAGGCGCCATCTTCTGTAAAGGAGTAATAGGATTCTGAGGTGATAATCAGATGATCCATTAATTTTATATCGAGCAGTTCACCTGCCTGTCTGATCTTTGTAGTGATGTATCTATCAGTGTCGGAGGGTCTTGTATTGCCTGAAGGATGATTGTGGGCAATCATAATGCTGGTGGCGTTGGCTTTCAGGGCTGCCGAGAATATCATGCGCAGATCCACGATAGTTCCGGTGATACCGCCTGAAGAAATTTCGTATAACCCCAGAACTTTGAGTGAATGGTTCAAAAACAGTATTTTGAACTGTTCGAAGTATTCGATTTTACCCTGATCCCATGAGGATTTCAAAAGAAGGTAAGCATCTTTCGAGGATTTGATCTGCAGTCTTTCAGAGGCTTTTACCTTTGTTTTGTACACGAGTTCGATTTCTGAGACCATCTGCCAGTTCTGATTGGTAGTTTCCATGATTTTATATTTAAAATTAATAATGGAACCTGAAGCGAAAATGAACAAGCGAGCGCAAAAAGCAACGCAATAAAGTGCGGTTTTCCCGCACATTTATGGGGGAATTTTTTGCAGTGAACCGCTGGACGTTTTCGAACTTTGTGATACTATTAATAACATATAAATAAAAATAACGGTCTTCCCTAAACTGCTGAAAATTCAAATGTCTGCTCGCCTAAAAGCAGGGGCAGGCTAGGAACAGCCTGCCCCTGAGGATACTAATTCCAATAGTATCATTGCAAAAATTGCAGGAAAGGCATGGGGAAGCGGTTCTGTGAGTATTTCAGATTTCGAAAAAATACAGGTCAGAAATTCACCAACAATATCAATGTTCTGGTGCAGGTCGCAGTTGAGTACCATCCACAGTATGGACTTTCTGTTACTTTACTTGATGTAGATACTAATTTTACGCTGGGTATTTTAGAGCAGAAGAGAAATGAAACGCTCCAGAGATTAGTAGTTGAAAATGAGTTTATAGAAAAAGACGGTGAATATTATCAAACAAGAAACAGCAGGCTGCACTTAAATGCAGTCATCCAAAAGATAGCCCTATTGTCTTCAATTAATTCGGCCGGAAGTGAGGATTTTAAGCACACATTGGAGGTTAATAATTTCGGATACAAATTCTTTATTGATAATTATTATACAATTGTGCAGGGGAGAATAATTCAAAATTGTTTTTAGATAAGCTAGTCGAAATTTTTAATTCAAATATAGCTTATGATGCAGTTGTGATTACAACGAGGGGCGGTGCACAGACAGACTTTCTTATTTTTGATGATTATCATATTGGAAGAGCCGTTGCTAAATTTCCTATTCCCATCATCACAGGTATCGGACACCAAAAGAATATTTCCATTGTTGATTTAATGGCTCATACACAGACTAAGACTCCTACTAAAGCGGCAGAATTTATCATCGCTCACAATAGAACTTTTGAGTTGAATATGCTTTCATTTCAAAAAACTATATTGATTAAATCGCAGCAATTGTTTTTAGTAAATTTCCAATTATTGGGGTCACTTAATAGTTCGATCATAAATAAAACCAGAGATATTCTAAGTCAGAAAAAAGATGAAATTGTGGCTATCAACCAGGTTACTATTAACAGTTCAAAATCAATTCTTTTTAATCATAGAAAAGACCTTGTAAATACCACATCACAGATGCTTTCAAAGCTTAAAATTATATTATACAACAGGATTAATGACATTAAAAACACGATCAATAATCTAAAGACATTCAGCAGTCAGTATCAAAAAAATAAAAGAGGCTATCTGGGGCATTATGTTTCGCTGATCAAAATGATGTCACCAGAGAATATTCTTAAAAAAGGGTATGCCATTGTGCGGGTTAATAATGAAATTACCAGTGATCCCAAGCGGATTAAAGTAGGAACTGATATTGATATCCTACTTTCAGATACCCTTATTAAAACAACTGTCAAACAAAAAACTAAATATGATGGAGAAGATAACCATGACCTATGAAGAAGCATACAAAGAATTAGCCCAGATCGCTTCTGAAATTGAAAAGGAGACCATTTCTATTGACGTGCTTGCCGTTAAAGTTAAGAGAGCATCCGATTTGATTACATTCTGCCAGACCAAACTAAAGTCAACAGAGGCGGAGGTAAATAAAATTATTGCTCAAATGGAAAATTCTGCGCAATAGAAAATGAGAATGAATTTCCAAAATATGGATCATTTTGAAGCTGGAGATTAAAGACTCAGAATGTCTTCAATATTTCTCATTGCATTTCCAAGATCTTCCTCTGGCATTGTATTTTCACTTTTTTCTTCCAGATAAATCCCTTCATCTGCTATAGTACCAGGTCTGAATCTTTCAAAGTTATATTTGTATTTTGACATTTTTGAAGGTGATTTTTCACCACCAAACTGAAATATCATAGTGAGTTCTCCCAGAGCTTGTCCGGCAGGTATTTCCAGAATAAAATCTGACGTTGTAGGAGCGCCATGACTAAGTAAGGACAGTGTATTGGTATACATTGAATTACTATAATTGCCATTAATTATTAATCTGCCACGGGATGCCACTATACGCATTTGAACATTGATATCATTATTAAATGCTGATGTATTAAATAAGACATTTCTGAAGTGGAGCAATATTCTATTTCCATCAGTTTCTATTTGTTTTAATCTTAAATGACCGGAGAGAACTGGATAATTTATCCCCTTCATAAGAGCACTTATCAGGTAATGAGGGGCTATTCTTGTTTGTCCATCTAATCGGATATAGTACCTGTTATCAAATTGGTGTGGTTTTTCCGGACTTTTTTCAATTTCAATTACAAAAATGGATTCTTGATTTTCGTTTTGCAGTTTTTGAACCCTGATCCCTACCGGCAATGGAATAATACTGGAAGATAAAATGTTAATCAGCCTGTCTCTGTCCAGGGGAGAATTAAATGGTGTCAATGGACCTACGGCTGCTGTATTTCCGTTAGCATCTCTTGTTTCCGTTGGAGCACCCCAAATAACAATACCTCCTTCGGAATTCAACATGGCGCATACTGCTTTTTTTATGGTATCCTCTTTAGGTCCATAAGGTCCTTGTTGGTTAAAGGATTTGAACTCAAGATATAGGGTTTCGTCTTTTACAGTATCGAAAAATTCCTGCATGTATTCGAAGTCCAGGTCATATAAATCGCGATTAAACAATGCCAATGATGGTTTCATAGTTTTAAGTTTTGAAGGTTATTTTATTAATTGGATCAAATACGATGGTAATCTCCTCAAGAAAATCCCATTTTTAAAGTTAGTATAAAGATCTGCAGATAAACTTATGGTGTTAATTTGCATACCCCCTGAAATATATATTCAAAAACAGGATCTTTTGTAATTTCACTGTTCCAATATTTTTCAGCATTGTCCTGAGCCTGTTGGCAGGTAAAATTCTCAGGAATTATATCAAGCATATTCATATCCCCTTTAAAAATGTCACGTTTAGTCAAAAGTTCAACCTCGCAAATTTGACCGCCTCCTTTATGGTTATCAATATAATACTGACAGTCTTTTTTGTTGTCGAACAAAAAAAAAGAATCACTTCTATTTGGTTTGGATGCGTGATTCTTTGCCCTTACTTTTTCATAGATGAATTCCCATAAATAATAGCCTTCATTGAAATATTCAAAACCTATCTTTTCCAGGTCTTGTATCATCTTTATCAGATCATTTTTATGGACGTAAATTCCCAAATGATCTACGTTATTTGTTAAGGCATAAACTTCATAAATATCATTAACGGGTCTGCCGAAGGTCGTTAAATATTGGCCCTTTGTAGATGTAATAGTATTATAAAAATAATAATAAAAATTTAATGGAAGATTCAATTCAAGAGATGAGCTTGTGAAAAAATCCATAAGATTTGCATATTTACTCTTGTGAATTAATGTCAGATTATAGTTTGTGATGTTGGTGTCAATTGTGACAGCGGCGGCTAAGTGGTTAACAACTTTGTAATATTTCATTTCTATTTATTGGTTAGTGAAAGGAGTAAAAAATAATTTATAGAATATAGAAAAAAGGTAAAAAAAACAGAGGTATATTTTTGATAAAGATAAAGAATATCTTTGTTTTTTTATGCTGTTTAATTTTTGATAAGTGTATAAAAATTAAAGAAATGATGGGCAATAAATAGCTGTAAATAGTATAAAAGTTTATTTTTTTATAATTAGATGATTCAGCTTTTTGCACGAAATTATTGATATTAATTTCTTTTATTTAACTTCGTGACTATTACATTAATCATGTTTAGAACAAAATATGGTTCTGTCGCATCTGTTTAATAACTATTATCTTTAGACGTTCAAAATATATTTTATGAATACGAAAGGTCATTGTTATCCCAAAGCCATTATTTTGCAGGCTGTTTATTTCAAATTGAGATTTACATTGAGTTACAGGGATATTGAGGAAATAATGAAAATACGTGGAATAGCAGTTGATCATGCGACGATTCAACGTTGGGTATTTAAATTTACTCCAATGGTTGAATCTCAGATGAAAAAAAGAAAGAGCAGAGTAGGGACCAGCTGGCGAATGGATGAAACTTATATAAAAGTAAAAGGTATCTGGTGTTATTTGTATCGGGCTGTTGATAAATGTGGTAATACGGTGGATTTTCTTTTGACCAGAAGAAGACAGAGGATGAGTGCACAGTCATTCCTGATAAAAGCGATAAAAAATAATAACCGGCCAACAGTAATAAATATAGACAAAAGCGGCTCTAACACCAGCGCAATAAGGGTTTATAACAAACGGTCATTTTCGAATATAAAGATTAGGCAATGTAAATATCTCAACAATATTGTGGAACAGGACCATCGTTTCATAAAGTGGCGTATACAAAACGGTTTGGGTTTTAAAAGTTTTGCGTCTGCCAGAAGAACCTTGGCAGGAATTGAAGTTGTGCACATGTTAAGAAAAAATCAGATGCTTAACCCAGGAACAAGTATGTTCAAATCATTTTGTAAATTGGCTGCATAATTTTCGGGTTTCTGATTTCTTGCGGATTTA
>LMAJ01000040.1 GCA_001507425.1 Flavobacteriaceae bacterium CRH | reverse complement strand
CCTGTAGATTCAACCTGAATCATGATTCTTCCTCCACGTGTTACTGTAGATGGACGCCCTGAAGCATCTGTTTCCTGAGCTAAATCATAACTAACGTTTAATACTTTGTAATCCTTACCTGCTACTGTTAATGATGTTAAAAACGACATAATGTAAATTTTTTTAATTATTAATTTATTAATTTATGTCGTAAATGTATAAATAAAATCCTATTATTATCATTATTTTAATAAAATCGTAATCCTATTTTATAAACATCAGATTATTAAAATTTTACAAGTTTTTATATTATAATTTCATTACAATATCACTTAAAAAAGAGCAAAAACACAAGCCTTTTTGTAGGTATTATTAACAATTTTCTTGATTTTATAAGCTAATTGATAAAAAAAACTTCTTTTAAAAACATTGCGTATAGAGTTAACAAATGGTTTCGGGAATCTTTAAAAACATTAAGTTATATTATAAAATTAGTAAGACACTTTTATACCTGAAAAAAAAAACAGGCACGTAACCTAAAAGGCAAATGTTTTAGATTTTAAAATAATTCGAACTTTTACCTGCGTGAAGATTTTCCTTTAATAATATACATACTATAATAAGTATTGGAAATTCAATTTTTATCATTACTAATCATCTGCCGGTAAAAGCTGCGATTCCATAAATTTTCCGGTAACAATAGTACCTTCTTGATCTTCCCACTGCGTGATCACATTTTCTATTAGCTCTGGCTCGAAACCAATAATCGTCATTACCTGATTACCAAATTCCTGTTGCACATTTTGACCTTTCTTAAACATAATTTTTGATAATTAATAGTTATTTAATAAATCGTATTTGTACCAATTGAGAATTTAACTAAATAAAACTTCAAAGGCTTTTCTTTCATTCTAAAAGAGCAAAACTAATTAAGCTGTATATAAATTTATTACAACATTTAATCACATTATTATATTATTATCCGATTATACAATACAAACAATAAAACCTTATCATACAGACAATTACACAAACTGAGAATTGTGTAATGTAAGAATTATAATAGTGTAACTTCAGCACATTAAGTAGAGGTACATTTGAAATGCTTGAAAAAAAATACAACTAAGAATTTATCTTCTTGTTCTCAGAAGTTAGATTATCGACTTCTGCTTCAAGCTTTTAATTTGTAACCTAATAATACTTTAAACTATGGAAAATTTGCAAGATGAAAAACAGAGAGATCTGTCTATCAACAAATCTGACGGCACCAATAAGTTTTTAACAACTGATCAGGGCGTTAGAATTAACGATGATAACAATTCTTTAAAGGCGGGCGAAAGAGGTCCTTCCTTATTAGAGGATTTTATCTTAAGAGAAAAAATTACACATTTTGACCACGAAAGAATTCCTGAACGAATTGTGCATGCAAGAGGTTCCGGAGCGCATGGTTTTTTTGAAGTAACGAACCCGATTCCGGAATTAACCAAAGCCGGTTTCTTGCAAGAAGCCGGACTTAAAACACCCGTTTTTACAAGATTCTCAACCGTTGCAGGTTCTCGTGGTTCTACCGATTTAGCGCGCGATGTTCGCGGATTTTCGGTAAAATTTTATACGCAGGAAGGAATCTATGATTTAGTGGGAAATAATATTCCGGTATTCTTTATTCAGGATGCAGCTAAATTCCCGGATCTTGTTCATGCGGTAAAACCGGAACCTCACAACGAAATTCCGCAGGCTGCATCGGCACATGATACGTTTTGGGATTTTATTTCACTTATGCCGGAATCGATGCACATGATTATGTGGGTAATGTCTGATCGTGCCATCCCGAGAAGTTATCGCATGATGGAAGGTTTTGGAGTACATACTTTCAGATTAATTAATGAAGCGGGAGAATCTTCTTTTGTGAAATTTCACTGGAAACCCAAATTAGGAACCCACGCTGTTGCCTGGGACGAAGCACAAAAAATTTCGGGAAAAAACCCTGATTTTCACAGACAAGATCTTTGGGAAGCTATTGATACCGGAAATTTTCCGGAATGGGAATTAGGAGTTCAAATTATCCCATCTGAAGATGAAGAGAAATACGAATTTGATTTATTGGATCCAACAAAACTGGTTCCTGAAGAATTGGTTCCTGTAACTATTGTCGGCAGAATGGTTTTGAATAAAAATCCTGATAATTTCTTTGCAGAAACTGAGCAAATTGCTTTTCACCCCGGACATGTCGTTCCCGGAATTGATTTCTCAAATGATCCTTTATTACAAGGACGTTTATTTTCTTATACTGATACACAATTATCAAGATTAGGAAGTCCGAATTTTCATGAAATTCCAATTAACCGAAGCATTGCTCCCGTACACAATAATCAACGTGACGGACATATGCGTCAGGAAATTAATGTGGGTCGTGTAAGTTATCATCCGAATTCACTTGGCGGCGGATGCCCTTATCAGGCTAAAATTGCTGAAGGTGGCTTCTCTAGTTTTGAAGAACGTGTAGATGCTCACAAAGTAAGAGGAAGAAGTGAAAGTTTTGCCGATCATTTTGGTCAGGCCAAATTGTTCTTTAACAGTCAGACAGAAGTAGAAAAAAGCCATATCATCAAAGCGCTGCGTTTTGAGTTGGGCAAGGTAGATACTACCGCAATCCGATTAAGAATGCTTGGGCTTTTGTCTCAGGTTGATCAGGATTTGGCAGAAAAAGTAGCTATTGGTCTTGGAATGACAGTTCCGCCTGTTTTAGAAAAACCTTTAAATCATGGTGTTTCTCCAGAAAACGAAAATGGAAATCAGGAATCAAAAACAGTGGAATCATCTGTGTCTTCATCAGATGCGTTGACAATGCTGAATAACCCAACTAACTCCCCTACAATTGCTTCAAGAAAAGTAGCTATAATAGCTGCTGACGGGGTTTCTGAAGCTGCCATAATGAATATCAAAAATGCATTATTGAAAGAAGATGCCAAAGGATGTGTTATCGCACCGCATTTAGGGTCGATTATTACTGATACCGATGGTGAAATCCATGTAGATTTTAGTTTTTTAACGGCATCATCAGTATTATTTGACGCTGTATATATTCCGGACGGATTAGGCCTTAGCGCACTGGCTGACAGCGATGATGTTAATGAGTTTTTAAATGATGCCTACAAACACTGCAAAGTTATTGGTGCCGATGGAGCTGCTTCGGCGGTATTAAGCGCAACGCCTTTTGCATCTAAAATTACAAATGATGATCAGGGTCTTATTATATCCAGCGAGGTTGCAAGCGAAACGTTTGCTAACGAATTTATCGCCGCTATGGGTAAACACAGATTCTGGGATCGCGAACCAAACCTATACAATTAATTTTAAATATAATTTTATGAAAAATTCAGAGAAACCAAACGATACAAAAACTGTTAATAATAACAGTAAAGAAGCCATTGTTCAGCCTGTAAATGGCGCTGCTAAAGAATTAAAAGAACTTTTTATTGATAGTCTAAAAGATATTTACTGGGCCGAAAATGCCTTAGTTGGTGCTTTACCAAAAATGGTAGCCAATGCAACTTCTGCAAATTTAGCTACGGCTATAAAAGAACATCATGCAGTTACTAAAAATCAGGTGGGTCGTTTAGAAAAAGTTTTTGATCTTTTGGGAGAAAAAGCAGAAGGAAAAAAATGCGAAGCAATGGCCGGACTTTTAAAAGAAGGCGACACTATTCTGGAAGAAACAGAACCAGGAGCTGTTCGTGATGCCGGAATTATTGCTGCATCTCAAAAAATTGAACACTATGAAATTGCTACTTATGGTACTCTTGTGGCTTTTGCAAAGACACTTGGAGAAAATGATGCTGCAAAATTATTAACGCAAACACTGGCTGAAGAAAAAGAAGCAGACTGTTTGTTGAATGATATTGCTCTTAATGCTGTAAATATTGTAGCAGCTGAGTAACTTCTATTGATTTAGACGAAAAAAATCTGCACCAGCTGCAGATTTTTTAGTTATAATAATATAAACCCTTGAGTCAAGAAATATTCTCGATCAAGGGTTTACCGGTTATTAACAAAAACAATTATAATGGGATTATTTTACATCCCAGAATATTTTAGTACTTAGATTATCATTTGCTTTAACTGCGTTGTAATTATCCGGATTATAAACTCTTTCAGAATTTGGATATGTCCAGCGTGTTGGTGGTGTTTTTCTTATAGTACTTGTTTCATCTTCCTGAAATACCAGAACCGGAAGTTTCAATCTTCTTTGTTCAGCCCATGATTCATCAGCTTGCATTACATTGTAATGAATGTATTTTTGAAAAGCAATCAACTCTAATTGATCAGCAGCTGTAACAGCTCCGGAAAAATTTATAGCATCAATATAGGCATTAATTTCGGCGGTAGTAGGTTCTGTAGTGGGTTTCCAGGTTAAAACATCAGCTTTATCTCCTAATCTCACATAATATTCTACAGATTGCCTGATCGCTTTTTCAAAATACGTTTTTGCTGTAGTTCCATTTCCATTTCTTGAATAATATTCGGCAAGAATTAAATTTACTTCAGCAGCATTTATCAATGTTCCCGGTAACCATTTGTTTCTACTAATTACTGATCTATTGTAGATTGCAATTTTACCATCACTTATTAATTGATCCTGTGCTCCTGATGTCAGTGTTGGATCAAGTCCTACATAGGTAGCAGCAGTCGTTCCTTTTTCAAATAACCAGGCTTGACGTGGATCACTATTCGCGTTCATATGATCAATCATTGGCTTTGGAGCAATATTATTATTAGCTCCCTCTAGAGCATCAATGAAACCTGAAGTATCCAGATCTGTATCTTGATTATATACTCTAAATGCAATATTTTCTGCATTTTCGTCTACAATTTTACCTTCAGCAATAATTTCAGCCATTTCACTATTTGCTCTTGCTGTCAAGGCAGGAAAAGCAGAAACTCTATTTAACATTCTTAAACGTAAAGAATTACAATAGTTTTTCCAAATTACCAGATCTCCTTTATTTATAAGATCCTGATTTTTGAACTCTCTTTCTGTATTAACAGATAAAGTAATTGTGTTCAACTCAGTAGAAAAAGCTTTCAACTCATCCAGCATTTTAACATAAAGTTCCGTTTGATTATCGTACTTCGCTAACGCAGCAGCAAAATCACCGCCAGTCGAACCAATTTTACCTGCTTCAGAGAAAGGAATATCTCCAAAATTGTCAATCATTTTTGAAGTATGATCATACAAATAAATAGTCGAAGTAACCGCATAAATTCTATTTTCTGCCTGTTGTGTTGCAGATAATGTACCCATGACTTTTTCTAATTCTCTATATTGGGCAACAAATTTATAATACCTGTTCCATCTGTCAGTTACAGCAGGTCCCGGAACATAACGTCCTGTTAAATTGGTAAATCCATGTGCCTGCGTATAAGTAAGAGAAGTTGATCTTATAACCGTGTAGTAATTCCAATACGATGGGATCACATCCTCAAAGTTAATTTTCATGAATCCTGCAAACTGTTTAGGGACATTAGTCTGTACTATTTTAGATGGATCTCTGTATGCATCGTAAAAATTCTCATCCGCACAAGAGCCGAAAAAAAGTGCTGCCGTGGCTAATGATATATATAATAATTTTTTCATGTTGTCTGTTTTTAATTATAATTTATCCAATTAGAAAGATGCTCTCAACATTACACCATAACTTCTGGTTGCTGGAGTTAATCCGGCATTGTTTACATTTTGAGCCCATCTTGTTCCTGAAGTAGTTGCTTCAGCATCCATATCTTTGATTGTTCTGTAGATATAAAACAAATTACGCCCAAAGAAAGACAAGCTTAATTTAGTAGCTCCAATTTTGCTGGCATAAGAGGCTGGCACATTAAACGCAAGAGATAATTCTCTCAATTTAACGAAGTCATTTTTCTGAATATACAATTCATAACGTGAGCTACTGTATTGTGGTCCCCCCCAGTTGTAAGTCATATTATAATAACCTGCCTGAGAAATAACATTTGTATTTGGTGAACCGTCCGGAGCTAGACCATCCATCAACATACCATCGCGGTATACGGGTTGACCCGCTGGTCCCGCATTAGCTGTATTAGGAACCTGAATTCCTTTTCCACCATCCAAATAATACGTTAAACCACCACGTTCATTTGTACTGTAGTTCAAAGATTCTTCAGTTAAACCTCTGGAGTGCATCCAATTAATCCCTGTAGGCATCAAATAACCTCCATAAGAATAATCGATACTTACATCTAATGTTACGCTTTTATAAGTAAATGTGTTTATCAAACCTCCTACACCTTTAGGTATTGCAGTTCCGTATTTTTCCCATTTATCTCCATCAATCATATAAAATCCATCAGAATCTACCATTTTATTACCATTGGCATCTGTTCTGACAGGATGCGCATAAATTCCTCCCATAGCATCTCCTACTACTGATTTCAATTGAGCAGCAGATCCATCATAGTCAGCATGTAAATATTCACTCGCACCACTATTCAATGATACCAGTTTATTTGTGTTTTTTGCCCAGTTTAAAGTAACATCCCAAGAAAAATTCTCTGTTCTAAAAGGCGAACCAGTTAAGCTAATTTCTAATCCCTGATTACTCAACTCTCCTACGTTGGCCAGGATACTGCTTGCTCCTGTAGTTGGTGCTAAACTTAAATTCAGAATTTGATCTTTAATTTTTGCATTATAATAGGAGAAATCTATTCCTAACCTTCTGTTAAAAAATTTAGTTTCGAAACCAACCTCAAATTCATTCTTCATTTCAGGTCTGATTCCCTCATTTCCATATTTATCCTGAGAAACTGTAATCAATACTGGACCTGTCGTTCCCTGATTACCCAATGTAGATTGTGTATATGCAACATTAGATTCATACATTTCAGGGTAATTACCAACAATTCCCCATGAACCGCGCATTTTTGCATAACTGATAAATTCCGGCAATTGAACGGCATCTGATAATACAAAACTTGTATTTACTGAAGGATAAGTAAATGAATTATCATCTGGATGCATTGTAGAAACACGGTCGTTTCTAATCGTTCCTTCAATAAATAGATAATTTTTGTAGCTTGCGCTCAAAGTTCCAAAAACAGCATCTTTTAATAAATCAGTTTTTCTAGCACTAGTTTTAGGTATCCCTATAGAGGAATATATATCATACCAACCTTCAACACTTAAACCACCATTGGTAGAACTTGTTACGGTTTTAGTAGTTGTTTGTGTAGCTGAGTAGCCAAGAAGTGCACCAACACCAAAATCTTCATTAATTTTTTTATTGTATGTTAATAACACATCACCATAAAGAATATTGTAATCCTGAGATTCAACTGAGTAAGATCCTGAACGTTCTCCTCCAAACTGATAAATTAAGGGTATTTCTACAGGATTTTTATTTTCTATATTTATTGAACTTAAATCAGTAGAAATACGACCTCTAAGTGATAAATCTTTAGTAATACTTAAAGTTTCAGTAACATTGGCAATCAAGCGGTTTGTTATCTCATCTTGCTGGTTCGCATTTGTATTCCAGAAATAATCACCAATATCAGCTTTAAAACCGTTACGGATAATATTTTCACCTGGAGTTAAACTTTGACCTTGTAAACCTGTAACATATTTATATCCTAGACTCGTTTTGTATTTAGCTCTATACCAATCACCATTGTCAAAAGGGCTAAGCATACCTGTAAAGTTATTAACCAGACGGTCCATGGCAAAAGTACGGTTATCCATATTTTGATTAAGGTAACTTACAATTATGTCTGTTTTTAATTTGCCTGTTTTAAATGATGTATTTAAATTAAAATTATTCTTTTTGTTATGGTTACCCATACTTAGTCCTTGTGACTCAATATGTGTATAAGAAAAACGAATACTGCTGTTTTCAGTATTGTTTGTAATAGCAAAGTTTGTTGTACCATCCCAGGAATTTTGAAACATATTTTTGTAACCGTCCCTTTGAGCAGAATAAGGACGCACAACACCATCCCAAGTCATAATTGGTTGTCCATCAAACCAGTTACCAAAGTTAACACTAGAATTAGGAACTCCTCTCATATCATTAATACCATCACCATTTGTATCGTAATGAGCAAAACCGTCTGGTGCTATGTATACTGGAGCATTGTATGCCGGATTCGAATACCCCTGGCCTCTTTCATATTGAAATCTGGGTAAATAAGCGATTTCATTTCCCGAATAACTGGTACTAAAATCAATACCTAAACCTTTTTTTCCTTTACCAGTTTTAGAAGTAATTAATACCACTCCATTTACAGCTTCAGAACCGTATAGTGCAGCAGCGGAAGCTCCTTTAAGAATCGAGATATTCTCAATGTCTTCAGGATTAATATCTGCTAATCCATTATTTTTTACACGTGGAGCATTCCAATAGTCATTGTTATTCACATCCCCATCACGAATTGGCACACCATCTAAAATAATAAGTGGCTGAGTTGCACCTCCAATCGAGTTTAATCCACGAATCTGGATACTAATTACACCAGATCCTCCCGGAGTAGATGTAATACGTACACCTGCTGCCTTACCATACAAACCATTAGCAATAGTAGGCGATGCTGTTTTTACTAATGCATCTGCTTTAATTACACTGGTAGCATACCCAATCGATTTGGTTCTTTTACTTTGTCCTAAAGCGGTAACCGTTAAGCCCTCAAGTTCATTAGTATCTGTTGATAATTTAATTTTTACGCCATCAACAGCTTTTACTTCTGTAGTTTTAAATCCTATTGAACTTACAATAATTGTAGCTCCTTCTTTTACAGAAATTTTAAATTCTCCATTTTCATCAGTAAGCGTTTGTTGTTTTGTTCCTTTTTCTTTCACAATAACAGATGGAACAGGCATATTTGCATTATCTGTAATTTTTCCGGAGATTATTTTATCTTGTGCATTCACGTTCTGGCAGCACAATACCGTTAGAAAAACTAACAATGATTGATATAGCAGTTTTTTCATAATTAATATTAGTTTGATTTGGTTTGATTTGTTTTGATTTTAAATTAATAGGTTCTGCTTTTAAAAAAATATTGAATACTAAAACCTTTAATTTTATATTACCTTATTTCCTCAGGATTTAGTAATATTAAGTTTCTTGTTTGACACATCTCTATTTCTTCTATTTCATAAGCGTTTTTTTATTTAATAATTCGGTTATTTTTTTTCTGAACAATTTTAAATTTTACTAAATCGTTTTAGTAAATAGTGATAAAAAAAGTATATCCGTATTAAACAGATTCTCTGATAATTAAACTTCCTTTTTTATTTTCTTTAATAACCTGATATTTACTGCCGTCACTCATTTGCTTCATTAGTAATCTTACAGTCTTTTTGGCTATTTCTTCAATGGGTTGCGATAAAACTGTTATCGAAGGCGAATGCAACCTAAAACTGTCGTGGTCATCAAAACTTATTATCGCTTTGTCTGTCGGGATTTTTAGTCCCAATTTTCTTAATGATTGTAATCCTGCAAGCAACAAATAATTTGCTCCAAACAGAATAGCGTCAATTTCAGTAGTATTCAAAAATTGCGAAATTTTTTCTATTCGTCCCTCTTCCGTAATGTGATATTCTAAATCAAGAATTTTAGAATCATCATACAAACCTGCTTCTTTCAATGCATTCGTATATCCTTGCTTTCTCAAATTCATCTGAATCAATTGTGAGGAATTGGTAACGAATGCGATTTTTTTGAATCCGTTTTTCAAAAAATAACGGGTTGCTGTCTCAGCACCTTCAAAATTATCAAGCACCACATGACTAACGTTTTGACCTTCAAAATAACGGTCAACTAAAACAACCGGACATTGAAGTTCTAACAATCGATCAATAGTGCTTTTCATACCTTCAGTTGGCGTGATAATAAAACCATCAACATTTGCCTGTAATAAACTATTAACCAATTCAATTGCACGTTCATTATCGCCTCCTGTACTACAATAAAATACTCTGTAATTTAAATCGATTGCCTCTCTCTCGATGACTTTTGCCAAATCAGAAAAAAACTGGTTTGAAATATCTTCTACTATAAGCCCAATCGATCTTGTTTTTCCAGTTCTTAAACTACTGGCCATCATATTGGGTTTGAATTTCATTTCTTCACTAACCTTAAAAACTTTTTTAATCACTTCACTACTTATCCCTTTCTCCTTTCCTTTATCATTCAAAACAAACGAAACCGTAGTAATTGATACGTTTGCAGCCTTCGCAATGTCTTTAATTGTGATCTTTTTTATCATAAAAATGTTAAGTTTGTATTAAAACTTAGTTAATTTGTTAAAACAAATATATATTTAATAAAACGATTTACAAAAACGTTTTAGTGTTTATTTTAAATATAATTATCAACTTTTAACATTTTAATGAAATAATTCCAATAAATACATGGTATTTGACGTAAAAATAATATTATTCATTTTGTTAAAAAAGTCTAATAATTTACAATTTGTTAATTTATAACTTCAAAAAAATAGTAACGTTTTTTATTTCAGATAAAGTGTTATATAGAATACTCTTAAAAAAAATTATTTGTAGTGTTTTCCTTTTATTTTGTTCGGTTTTACATATTATTTTTTGTCCCGAAATCTGAAAATTTCACTTAGATCTAGCTATGAATTTTGGCAGTAACAAACAGCAAAATAAAAAAGGAGTCAAAACACTTATACATGTTTTGACTCCTTTTTTTAAATTTTGAAACAGATCCTATTTTGTTTGAATTTTACGTTTTTCTATCAAAAACATCTCACAAAAAAATAATTATATCTATTTGTAATTGAAAAACTTACAAATTGGCATTTTAATTTTATTTCATTTTTTTCTGATCTATTTTTTTACAGCATACCCTTTCGTATTCTGCTTAATGAAGATTGCGTAATTCCTAAGTATGAGGCTAAATAGGAAAGCGGTATTCTATTGGCCTGATCTGGAAAATTATTTATAAATTTCTCGTAACGTTCCTTGGCATTCTCTGTCATCATAGGACTAATTCTATTCACTTTATCAGCTAATCCTTTAGATGTAATTTTTGCAATAATTTTGTCCCATTCAATTATAGTGGCCGACAATTCTTTCATTGCACTTTTAGACAGCACAATATATTTACAGTCAGTAACTGCCTGCACATACTCTGTTGACGGAATTTCCTGATTGTAACTATTTATGTCAGCGAGAAAATTATTTTCATCAATAAAGTATTTCGTTATTTCATCTCCCTTATAGTTATAATAGCAGATGCGCATTATGCCTTCTGTTAAAAAAATAATTTCATTTGGTATTTTACCGGCTTCATGGTAGAATACCTCTTTTTTAGTCTCTCTGAAAACAACCTTACTTTTAATTAATTCGATTTGTTGTTTGTTCAAATTTCCAAATTGCAATAAATAGTTAATTAAGATTTCCATAATATTATTTCATTTGACTCATCACTAATTTATCAAATAGTTTATCTGATAACAGTTTTCTAATAAATAAAAAAGGTTTTGCATTGCTTGCAATATAACGTGTTTTTGGGGATTTTGATTCAATGCCTTTTGTAATTAATTTTGCAATTTCTACAGCCTCGATTGCTTTTTCTTTTTGGGCTGCATAGGATTTTACTACTGCATTTGCTAAATCTTTGTATATTGTTTTTCCTGAAACACGTATTAAATCAGCAGATCCATTTTCAATCATTTCTGATTTTGTTCCTCCCGGCTCAATAACAATTACGTCTATGCCAAATTGCTTTACTTCGTTGCGAAGGCAGTCACTTAATCCCTCTATAGCAAATTTACTTGCGTGGTACCAGCTGCCCATTGGAAGCCCTACTTTACCTCCGATCGAAGAAATATTTACGATTTTCCCAAATTTATTTTTTCGCATTTCGGGCAATACCAATTGTATCAAACGTGAAGCTCCAAAAAGGTTTATTTCTAACTGATTTTTTGCTTCTGACATTGGTACATCTTCTAATGCCCCGTAAGATCCCAAACCGGCACTATTGATTAAAATGTCAATTCGAGCCTCCTGATTCAAAATTTTATTTATGCATGTCGACATGCTGTTTTCATCTGTTACATCTAAAGCAATTGGCCTCACACCGTATGCTTTTAAATCATCCATTAGTTCTACTCTGCGTGCTGCGCCATAAACTTTATAACCTTTTTGTGCTAAGTAAATTGCTGTTGCTCTGCCTATTCCTGCTGAAGCTCCTGTTATTAAAACTGTCTTTATCATGTTTTTAATTATTTTAAATTAATCATGATGTAAAAGTATTAGAACAAAAAAATACAGCATTTGTCATTTGGCAAATGCAATAGTTTATTTTTTCAGTAAAGTTATTTTAATATTTCATCTAAAACATATTGCACTGATTTTAATCAAGTTAAAGAATATTAAAAACAGATACTGATCAATCTAGAAATCCTATACTTTACAAAACAAAAAAATCTCCTGCCAGAACAACAGGAGATTAATACTCTAAAACAAAATATAACTAACAACTATTCAATCGGGTTTTATTATTTAGAAAACTCAACTGTATTTAATTTCTGCCAGCCTCCACGAGTAAAGTCAGGAATTTCAACAGGCGAAGAATTATTGTCTAAAGAAATTTCTGTTAACGGGCTCAGACATGACCATTCAGCCAAATCGTAAACATCCATATCTAACGGAAGCCCGTTTTGAATGCAATAAAACATACGGTAATCCATAATAAAATCCATTCCGCCGTGACCGCCTACTTTTTTGGCTTTTTCTTCGATATCTTTTACGATCGGATTTTTATATTTTTCCATTAATAACTTTTTGACATCTTCAGATACAAATTCTTCAGCATTCAGGTTTTGATAATTTTTAGCGATCTCTGCTCCTGCTTCTTTCGCATCAATCGCATAACCTTCAACCGGATATTTATTTGCAAATCCTTTTGTTCCAGTTAATTGATACATTCTGCTATACGGCCTCGGACTTGTAACATCATGCTGAATCTGGATTGTTTTTCCTTTTTCGGTACGAATCATGGTCATTGTATGATCTCCATTTCTAAAATCTGTTACGACTTCGCCTGTTTTTTCTTTAATAAAAGCAGGATTTCCAACCGCTTTGGTATCCATAGAAACTAAAAAATTCATTTTATCTCCACGGTGAATATTTAAGGCTAAACAAGCCGGTCCCATTCCGTGCGTAGGATAAACATCGCCTCTGTGTTTGCGGTTATAATCCATACGCCAGTTGTTCCAGTAATTTCCCCAATAAGGCTGAAGTCCATGAATGTATGAGCCTTCAGCATGCAAAATTTCTCCAAACACACCCTGCTGTGCCATGTTTAATGTGGTAAGTTCGAAGAAATCATACACGCAATTTTCGAGCATCATACAGTGCTTTCGGGTTTTTTCTGATGTATTAATAATATCCCATATTTCCTCCATAGTCAAAGCTCCGGGAACTTCTACTGCAACATGTTTTCCATCTTTCATGGCTTGTACGGCAATATTGGCGTGGTGTTTCCAATCGGTTACAATATAGACGAGATCCACATTTTTAAGTACTGTTACTTTTTTCCATGAATCTTCTCCAAAAAACACCTCTGCTTTTGGGGCACCATGTTTTACTAAAGTATCATTGGCTGCTTTTGTTCTTTCTTCAAGCATATCACAAATTGCCACAATTTCTACTCCCGGAATGTGTGTAATGCGTTCAACTGCGCCTGTACCGCGCATTCCAAGACCTATAATAGCCACATGAACAACGGGAATTGCCGGTGTCGCTAAACGCAAAACATCGGTTTGTCCTTTATCTCTTTTGGGTGTTTTTGTTTTTATGATTTGAGCAGATGCATCGCAAATTCTTAATAGCAAAAAAGCTATCAGCAGAAATTTTAAACTTGAACTTTTCATTTTTTTTTATTTTAATGTAATGTATTGAGGTGAGTTACTCGTAATTATTTGCTTTATTAAAACCGTTGTCATTATTTATTTAACACATAGAAACATAGTTTTTGAACCGCATAAAAGGCGTTTCACTTGTTTAAACACACATAGCTATGTGTGAGAAACTAGTTTCTTTTTATAATCTTTTCGACACATTTGCAAAACTATGTTTCTATGTGTTTAATAGATTTTTAATTTTAATTAAACCTTAATATAAGTCTTGTTTTTGTGCATGTACCAAAGTATGAAATAAAGGATTCCGAAACCGGCTAAATCACAAAATGCATCGTAATACGCTCCGGTAAATTGTTCGAAACCATAGAAAACCTGTTTAGCTATTAATGAAAAATTTAAAACATGCGAACCAACATAAGCCGCAATAGCATTCAGGCCAATAATGCGAAACGGATACGCCCATTTTGTATAGCCTTTTACATCGACAAGCCAATAAAATAAAGCCAGCAAAACAAAGCTAATTCCTGATGAAAATATCACAAATGAACTTGTCCATATTTTTTTAATAATGGGGTGCCATAAACCTATTAGCAATGAAACAGCGATTCCGGTTATGCCGATTAAAAATAAATAGTTCGCGATTTTTTGTCTTGATAAGGAAGACAGGAGTAATTCTCCTGCGAATAATCCTGACATTGTTGTGGCCGTAAATCCTAATCCCGTTAAAAGCCAGGAATATTGTGTCTGGTCATAAAACCGTCCAAAAACCTGTTGATCAATATAAATGGGAAGATTTTTATTAGGTAATAATTCAAAGCTATGTCCGAAGAAATTCGGAATTGATAACAATACAGCATATAAAACCAAACAGCCTGCAAAAAATATATACCTTCCTTTTTTAGATAAATTGATGTACGCTATTGATGAAAATAAATACCCTACCGCAATGGCCTGAAGTGTATTACTGAATATTTGAAATTTTGAAAGATCAAGAAACAATAAATTTCCCTGAACAATCCATCCTAAAATAAACAGGATTACAAATCGTCTTAAAATGTGTAAATATAATTTGAAATCTGATCCTGTTTCAGTACTTCTTTTTCCTAATGAAAACGGAATTACAACACCAACTACAAACAGAAACAATGGCATGATAACATCATATAAATGAAAGCCAATCCATTCCGGATGCTCAAACTGATCGGCCAAATTTTTTGTGAAATTGGTTTTGGCAGCTGTATTCAAATTATAGAAAAAACGATCTGCTACAATAATCATTATCAAATCAAATCCTCGCAGAACGTCTACAGACATTAATCGGTTATTGGCAATGGTTTTATTCATTTACTGTTTTGTTTCTTTATAACTTAATTTATATAAACTATTAATTATTAATTAATTGCGAAATTATTTTAACACATAGAAACATAGCTTTACATGCTGTAAAAAGGCGTTTCACTAAGAATAAATCACATAGCTATGTGAAAAAATCTTTATTTTTTAAAATTAACTCCAATCTCAATCAAAAAAATCTATGTCTCTATGTGTTTAATTTTTTTTTTAATTTACCCAACTTGTTAAGGCTAATTTTTAAATATGATAACTCGATAGCTCATGCCATTAGATTTAAAAATGACCTCGCTTCAAAAAACTAACAATCTAATGGCAATTTTGACAGGCTATCGATGACAAACTACAATTCCAGGGTCGCGAATTTAGGTACTTCGGGGAAGTAAGCAATATCAGACCATCCTCCACTTAATTCGTTAATTCCAATACCAATAGAACCGGTTACAGTTCCAAATTGTGTTTTTGGAATACTAAATTCCATTGCATTTGTGGTATCATTAACACTTATAAGCGCTGATGCTTTTAAATTCGCTCCGGAACCTGCAATAGCATCCCAACCCCAGCCTCCGTTAGGATCGGTATGATTAAAAAATTGTCCCCAACCGTTACTTACAATTGGTCCTTCAAATAAAAATTCTGCTCCTGAACTCTCTGACCATGCGCTGTGTAAAAATCCGGTTTGTGCATTACCATCGGTATTGATATATAATCTGGCCAGTTCCATTAACATTTTTTTGTTTCCTTCTAAATACACATTCACATTTGGACCTTTTGCCCAAATTTTAATTTTTTGAATAGATCCATTTCCAGATGTATTTTCATCTGTTACAGCTACATCTTCCCAATCTTTAAAATCACCGTCAATTATAATATCGATGATTTTTATAGGCGGTGCTACTATTACTTTTGTGATAAAGGCTTCTTCGCCCGCATCGTTTGTAACCGTTAGTGAAACTCTAATTTCACCTCCAATTTGATACGTGTAAACAGGATCTTTTTCGCTTGACGGAAAATATAAATCTCCAAAATCCCATCTGTATTTTGTTCCGTTTGTAGAAAGATTGGTAAAAGTAAACGTACTTCCATCACTCGTAAATGAAAAATCTGCTGTAGGTTTTGTTGCTGAATCCGAAGATGCATTATCGCTTGAACAACCTATAAGCAATAACAACGCTACCAGCATTGTTACGTATTGGGTTAATTTTATTTTTTTCATGGTTTTTAATTTAAATGTTTTTAGAACTATTTAATGATAACCGTTTGTGATAATTTGTTGAATCCTGTAGCAGTTTCCCATAATCCTGTATTAGCAAGACGAATCGAATAATCAGGTCGCTCGCTCAATTTTGCTGAGCTGTCTTCTATTTTTAAAAGCAAATCGTAAGTTCCTGCAGGAACATCTGTTAAACTCACTGTTTCTTTTAAATCGAAGTCTACTCTTGGAATAACTTTTCTAACATCAAAGCTTAATTTTTTCTTGTAAACTGTTCCGTTTGCTGTCGCTCTTAAAATTAAATAAGCATTTTTAGGATTGTAAACCGGAGCAAAACCGGAATTAGCAACTACGGCATTTAGTTGTAAAGAACCGTTTAATGCCACTTCTTTTGTAAGACTTGAAGATGTTAGTGCTAATCTGTATCCCAACTTTCTTTCAAATTCTGTAAAACAATTGTTATTTCTCCATTCCTGCAAAACCGGACCATAATAATCAAGGTTTAAATATGTCCATTTTAGAAGCGTCATTTCTTGCGATGCAATACTGCAGCTTGCAACCGGAACATTGGTTGGCGGACATGTTTCTCCTCCTGTTGGGACAAAAAGGGCTTCATTGCTTATATATGTTTTATCGGCAGTTACATTTATATAGGTACCATAATCATCGACACTTGCCATAAAGCAATCGTTGTGAAAACCTAAACGGGCTGTATTTGTGTTTCCATAACCAACTGTGGCATCCATAGCCGTTGTAGTTGCCACAAAATCTTGTTTTATTTTTGGAGTTCGTACCTGAATTTTAATTTCTTTTGGAAAAGTTTCTAAAAGTTTATCCAATATCAATTTTTTATTCGCTGGCGTAGTTAATTGGTTTGTAGTATAATACCATTCTCCCCAGGCTCCAACAAAACCTGCCTGAACAAATGCAATGACATCTTTGTTTTCTTCCAGAATTGGTTTTAACTGGTCTAAATGTCCTGAAATAACTGCAACAGAGGCATCGGTACCATCCTGAGCATCGGTGTAAGCAAAACGCAGAACACATTTTAACCCTGCTGTTCTTAAACGTGTAAAATCTGTTTGTATAAGATCTAATTGTGTCTGGCTTAAGGGTGTAGTTTTAAATTTTTCTAAATAATACAAGCGCAGAATAAGGCTTACATTTTCAGTTTTTAAATTATTCAGGGATGCAGCAGTCATCGCAGCACCTTCAGAATTTACCTGCCAGCTGTGCATAAAACCACGCTCGGGATTTGTAAAAACTTCGTTAGAAGCTGTGTAAGTAACTTTTCCCTGTCCGTCTGCCGCTTCTTCTGTGTTACTTCCGCTATCGCTCTGACAGCTTGATGCAAGATTTAGAAAAAGGCAGGCTATTATTAGTAAATGTTTCATATTTTTTATAATTAAATTATCTGATTAATCGTTTTTAAAATCCTTCTTAAAAAAAATTAATTATATCCCGGATTCTGAATGAATTTACCTTTTCCTTCGCTTATTCTATCTAAAGAAAAAGGGAATAAAGCTTTGTATGGAGCGCTTTGACTGGCTGAACCATTTAATGAAAGTGCATGTTCGGTAAATTTTCCATGTCTGATTAAATCAGATCGGTATTGTCCGTTTTCACACCAGTATTCGTGTGATCTTTCGGATAGGATCATAGTATTAAAACTAGCCAGCGTATTATAATTTACTAATTGCACTTCACTGATTTTAGCTCTTCTTCTTACGATATTTACCAAATCGATAGCTTCCTGAGTTGGAGTTCCGGTTTTGTTTACTATTGCTTCTGCTTTTGATAATAATACATCGGCATAACGATAAATAATAATATCTACTGTTGTTAAGGCCGTTGTTCTGGCTGCATCCGGATCTATTTTTAACGGAATTGGCCCTAACTGCATATAATTAGCAGGATTTGATCTGTTGTAAGTTACGCCATCTGTACCGGTATACTCTGCAATAAGCGCCTTTTTACGAATATCAGTGGCTTCAAAAGAATCGTAAAAAGTCCATGAACTTTGTATCGTACCATAACCTGTTTTTCCGGGATAATTACTGGGCAAAGACATCATTTGCCATTGGTTTTCGCTAGTTCCGGCATAGTCTGCCGGAACAGCCCAAATTACCTCTTTACTTTTAGTTGGTGCTGTTAGCCCCCATAATCCGGCATAATCAGCTTCCAATGCATAATAATTCATGCCGATTATAGCGTTGGTTTGTTCTTCAACATCTGCCCATCTTTTTTCATGAAGGTACAGTCTCACCAAAATCATTCTCGCCAGTCCGGTACTAAACCTGCCATAATCTGCTTTGTCCGGTGTTGGTAAATCTACTGCTGCAGCTTTCAGGTCATTTTCAATAAAACTCACCATATCAGCATTTGAAAGTCGTGCCAGAGGTTCTTCTATCAGTGGTTTTTGAAGAACCTCTAAAGGCGCTACTACAAGTGGGCCGTACATATCAAAAAGTTCGTAAGCTAATACTCCTCTTGCGCATCTGATTTCGGCAATAGCCTGTTTTTTTATCAACTCATTTACGCTGGATTTTTCAATTCTGTCTATACTCAAAGTCATACTGCTTATCTTATTATAGAACACATCATAAAAACGGGTGAAATTTACAGAACTTGGTTTGTAACTGTGCAGCGATGCTTCCTGCTGTACGCCGTAAGGTCCCTGAAGAATTTCGGTTGTAGCATCTAAAATAAACATCAGACCATTTTCAGAAGTAGAGTGAATTCCGTCAGTATAAGCACCTCTTAAAGGATAATAGGCTGACGCTACGATTGCCTGTATATCAGCTTCTGAACTAGGAAAAATACTTGGGTTAATCTCATCGTAATTGATCGATTCAAAATCATCATCGTTACATCCTGAGAAAACTAGTAATAGTAAAACTATTGTATAATTTTTTAAATTTTTCATGTCTTTTTTATTAAAACTTAAGATCAACTCCTACTGTATATGTTTTTACATTTGGATACGCTGCTGCATAACCATCTGTTTCAGGATCTATACCATCGTATTTTGTTATGGTAAAAAGGTTTTGTCCATCAAGTCTGATGGCGGCACCCTGCATGAATTTTCCAAACCATTTTTTCGGGAAATTATAGGTTAGCGATACGCTTTGCAAACGAACAAATGAAGCTTCCTGCATAAATAAATTCCCAGATCCGTATGCCGAGTATCCGTAGTGCGATGCCGGACGTGTATTACTTGGGTTATCCGGTGTCCACCTGTTATAAATATTTGTTGTAACATTTCTTCCGTTTTGCACCACACCTATAGCTGTTACACCATAAGCAATATCTGTTCTGTCCATAATCTCTCTTCCGAACATTCCGTTGAACATAAAGTTTAATTGAAAATTTTTCCAGATTATTGTATTACTTAATCCTGCTACAAAATCAGGATCAGATGATCCGAGTAAAACAGTATCAGCTTCATCAATTTTACCATCGGCAGCACCCGTTCTTAAAAATACGCCATTAGCATCTGTTACAGGATTTCCAAGATTATCTCTCACAAACCCGTTAATATCTTTAATTTTTACCTGTCCCGGAAATAACTCAGGTTGTGCAGGTACTACTTCGCCAATTTGCATAATTCCGTCTGCAATTTGGCTGTATTGAGCACGAACAGGGTCATTATAACCTTCATAAACTTTTGGTTTCCAGTCCGGGGCTCTTTCTTTCCAGTTTGTTTTATATTGCGAATAACTAAATGTAGTTCTCCATTTAAAGTCAGGACGGTCAATATTTACTGTACTTAATGTAACTTCTACCCCTTTAGTTTGTGTTTTGCCTACGTTAGCCCAAACCTTTTTTATTTCATTATAACTATTAATATCTTTTTCTTGTAATAAATCTGAAATTACTCTTTCATATACCTCTAGCGAACCTGAAATTCTTCTTTTAAGGATTTCAAAATCAACACCAAAATTCTTTTCCGTTGTTGTTTCCCACTTCAAATCAGGATTTTCTAATCTGTTGGCAAATACTCCTGTCCAAATTGATTCGTCTCCATGCAAATAAGCTGCTCTTGCATCAAATGCACCTCTGGCTTTTCCATTTGAATTTCCTACAGATCCATATCCAAACCTTAATTTAAGTTGTGATACATAGTCTAAAACAGGTTCCATGAAAGTTTCCTGCGACACATCCCAACCCACCGAAATTGATGGAAAAAGGGCGTATTTTTTATTTGTAGCATAATAACTTACGCCATCACGTCGTACGGTAGAAGTTAACATGTATTTATCTTTGTAAGAATAGTTTATTCTTGAAAAATAAGAGCGATAAATATCTTCTACACCTGATGATGCAGTTGTTTTTATTCCTGCTCCGGCATCAATATTGTGCCATAAAAATGAATCGGTAATAAAATTACTGTTTCCCAAAGCTGTTGTTTCTTCTCTGTAAGTCGATTGAGAATATCCTGCCATGAAAGTAAATGAGTTATTAGCACCTATTTTTGTGTTATAGGTCAAAATAACATCCAGTAAATCATCATTTTTATTTTGTGTATTGATGGATGCTTTACCATTTTCTTTTTCTCCATAAAGTGTTGTTCTTGGCAAATACGTACTTCTGCTTGCATCTCCCTGATCAAAACCTGCCTGAACTCTTGCTGTAAAACCTTTAAACGGTTTCACTTCAGCATAAAAATTCATCAGGGTTCTGTTTACAACGCCTTCATCAGAAATAGTAAGCAATGAATATGGATTTGGTTCTTGTGAGCTATCAGGATTAATTGGATATTTTCCGAATTCATCTATAGCCAAAATTTGAGGCCCTTGCTGAATTGCCGATCTGATAATTCCAGAATTTTCAAATTGAGATACTTCTTCTCCTGTATCTGAATTAAAATCTCCACCTAATTGTGAGTTTTGGTTATTGATCCTGCTTTTTGTCATATTCATACCAACAGTAACAATATCATGCAATTTCTGGTCAATACTAAAATGAACTGTACTTCTTTTAATACCTGAATTTTTAACAATACCTTCCTGATTGTATAAATTTCCCGATAAGAAATATTTAGTAGACTGAGTTCCTCCTCTTAATGATAAATTATTTTGCTGCACCATTCCATCTCTCGTTACCAGCGATAACCAATCTGTTCCTTTTCCTGCATTTCTGATTTGTTCATCAGAATAATATCTTTTGTATGCAATTCCATTTACCGGATTAGCGTTGGCTTCTTCTACTGTCTTTGAAGAATATGGATATACTTTATTCGTAAAATCCCAATTTTCTTTTGCAGCATCATTTCGCAATTGCATCCATTCTTTCAAATCCAGAACATCATAACCGTCATTGTATTTTTGATAGGAATAAGAACCTGAATAATCTACTCTTACCTCTCCTTCTTTTCCTTTTTTAGTAGTAATTAAAATGACACCATTTGCAGCTCTTGCACCATAAATTGCAGAAGCACTCGCATCTTTTAATACATCTATAGATTCAATATCATTTGGATTAAATGAATTTAATATACTCTGTGTTCCTCCATTATAGCGATTTCCTGAACCTGGCTGATCAAGATTTGTAATTGGAAATCCGTCAACAACAATTAGCGGATCATTTGGGGCATTAATAGAACCTGCACCACGAATCTGAATATTGAATCCTCCACCTGGCTGAGCACTATTTTGGGTTATTTGCAAACCTGCAACTTTTCCCTGAAGTGCCGTTAAAACTGAAGGTGCCGAAGATAAAGTCAGTGTTTCTCCTTTTACAGAAGACATCGCTCCTAATACATTCTTCTTTTTCTGGGTTCCGTAACCTACAATAACTACCTCATTTAAGGTTTTTGATACCGGAACCATTGAAACTTTTATATTGGTTTGGTTCGTTATCAAAACTTCTTTATTGTCGTATCCTACATAAGAAAACAATAAAGTATCTGTGTTAGAAGGAACTACAATTGTAAAAGTTCCGTCAAAATCAGTTGTTGTACCTCTTGTAGCTCCTTTTGCGACGATGGTAACACCAATCATAGGTTGTCCTAATTCATCAATGACAGTACCTTTGATGATAATATCGGCTTCTGATTTTTTATTTATAATTTCTGATTTTTTATTTATAATTTCTGATTTTTTGCCACTATTCGAGGAAGTAGTCGCATTTACTTTTACAACAGTTACTATCAGGACTAAAACTGTAATTATTGCTTTTAAATTAAATTTTAATTCCTGATAGTTACCGTGCAGTAACTTGTTACTTTTTTTCATATTATTCTGGTTAGTTTAATGGTTAATGTGAAAAGCATACTTTGTGTAATTAAAAATTGGTTAAGAGTTTTAATAAACACAAAGGGAAAAGTTCAGGCTATGTTTCTTTTGGTTTCATAATTTTCTGGGTTTTTGTTTTTTGTTTTGTTTTCGTTTTGTCTGGTTATTATTTTTTAACTGATATTCTTTATTTTGGATTTATGTCTCGCCTAATTATCAATTACTTAATTACGTTTTAGGATCCGTAATTTTTTAAATTTCTTTTTCCATTTTTTTGAATATTGAAACTCATTTTCAACATAAAAATGGACATGAAAAAAGCTCATTTTTAACTTACTATTGGCTAAACTAAATAATATTTTTTAATAAACAATGGTAAAATCAAAAAAATGTGTTCGTACACATGAAAAAAGTGTTTTCGAACACATTTTTTAGAAAAAGTATTATTAAATTCTTACTTATTTTGAAATTTTACTAGTAAAGAATCTAAACAATTATTATAAAATGTTAATTATATTTTATAAAAATGACTTTTTTATTTAGTATTCATTTAATTAAAAAATGCAATACAAATTATCTTTTCTACATCTAAATCAACATCTTAATCCTGTTTTTAAACATTATTCTTAATTCAAAATTTAGATTTGCAGTACATAAATATTATATTAAATCACTAATTTCATTAATGAATTTTTCTGCCAATTGATCGGCATTTTCCTGAGAAATACTTTCCGTATAAATTCGAATAATAGGTTCTGTATTTGATTTTCTCAAATGCACCCATTCTTCATCAAAATCTATTTTTACCCCGTCGATAGAATTCGGTTTTTTGTCACTGAATTTTTGAGCTATTTTATCCAGAATTTTATCCTCATTAATTTGTGGAGTCAATTCAATTTTGCTTTTGCTCATGTAATAATCGGGATAAGTTTCGCGAAGTGTTTTGCACGAAATTTTAGCATTAGCGAGATGCGATAAAAACAGCGCCACACCCACTAATGAATCTCTCCCATAATGTGATGCCGGATAAATAATGCCTCCGTTTCCTTCTCCGCCAATAATAGCGTTTGTGGTTTTCATTAATTCGACAACATTTACTTCTCCAACGGCGCTTGCCTGATAAATTCCGCCATGTTTTAAAGTAATATCTCGTAAAGCTCTTGACGATGATAAATTAGAAACTGTATTACCCTTTGTTTTTCCTAAAACATAATCGGCGCAAGCGACCAAAGTATATTCTTCGCCAAACATCGAACCGTCTTCACAGATAATAGCCAATCGGTCAACGTCTGGATCTACGACAATTCCAAAATCGGCTTTTTCTTTTACGACTAATTCTGAAATATCCGTGAGATGTTCTTTTAAAGGTTCCGGATTATGAGGAAAATGTCCGTTTGGTTCGCAGTATAATTTGATGCATTCTACACCCAATTTCTCTAACAAAGCCGGAATCGCAATTCCGCCTGTTGAATTTACAGCATCGACAACCACTTTAAAATTCGCGCTTTTAATAGCTTCAGCATCAACCAAAGCCAATTTTAAAACTTCCTCAATATGTCGGTTTATGTAACCTTCTTTCTTTTCGTATTTCCCTAAATCATTAACTTCGGCAAATACAAAATTTTCATCTTCAGCTATTTTCAGGATTTTTTCTCCTTCAATAGCATTCAAAAATTCACCTTTCTCATTTAATAATTTTAAAGCATTCCATTCTTTTGGATTATGACTTGCCGTAATAATGATTCCGCCATCAGCATTATCCAAAGTCACGGCAACTTCAACAGTTGGTGTTGTAGACAAACCAATATCAACTACATTAATTCCCAAACCTGTAAGCGTATTGGCAACCAAATTGCTGATCATTTGTCCCGAAATCCTGGCATCTCTGCCTAAAACAATACTTAATGATTGTTTCGAATTTTGTCCTTTTAACCACATGCCATAAGCGGCGGCAAATTTCACGGCATTTACGGGAGTTAAATTTTCATTTACCACCCCCCCAATCGTGCCTCGTATTCCTGATATTGATTTTATTAAAACCATTTTTATTTTAATTATTTAATGTTGTAAAGAATTTAACCGCAAAGTGCGCAAGGTTTTTTAATTATACTGTTTTTCAAAAACGCAGAGTTCGCAAAGCTTTGCCAACTCTGCGATACTCAATCTTGTCATCTCGACAAAGGAGAGATCACACTAGAAGCTCTGCAAAGATTGTCAAATTACTAACGAAGAATGGATAAATCCCGAAGCTTCAGGATTAATCCGACAAAAGATTATCATAGAAATCAATGACACAAACGCACGTCAGCAGAGACCTGACAGGTTTTTAAAACCCGTCAGGTCTAATAACTTAAGAAACTTATACGCAAAGAAGAATGGATTAAAATCCATCCCTACAATATGTTTTGTTCCTGTGGAACGCTGCATAAAATTCCGGAGGAATGATTATTTTTTCAGCAACGGATTTAATCCGTTGAAAAAATGATTATAGAAATCGAAATGACACAAACGCACGTCATCACAGACCATAAAGCTTTTAAACCTATATAGTTCAGTAACTTAAATAAAATTATACGCAAAGTTTAAAACCTGAAACCTGAAACCTGAAACTTGAAACCTGAAACCTGAAACCTGAAACCCGAAACTCAAAAACCTCTTACCAACTTCTATATTTATGTCCTTTAAAAGCAAAAAACACAATCATAAAATAAGCCGGCAATAATATTAGATAAGCCAATTGATTGCCACTTTT
>LMAJ01000039.1 GCA_001507425.1 Flavobacteriaceae bacterium CRH | reverse complement strand
TCTTTTTAAAAAGAATCCCAAACCAAAACTGCTTTCCAACATAATCCTACTTTTTAAATTAATAAATGTAGAATAATATTACTGTCAAATCAAGTCGTTAATCTCGTTAACCCCTGTAATATATGGGATTTTTGCTGTTTCTGGTGCACTTTTCTGCGCGCCGAAAAGTGCACCGATTCTGCACCTTTAATTTTGTGAGAATTTATAAATATTGAAAACAGGCCATAAAGCAAAAAAGCCAGTAAATCATCGGATTTACTGGCTTTAAGACATTTTTTGTGGCTTTTTAAAAAGAATGAAAACTTTAAGTTTTCCGCCTTTTTGGCCTTTCCGTGGGGAGAGCAGGATTCGAACCTGCGAAGTTTTCACAGCAGATTTACAGTCTGCCCTCGTTGGCCGCTTGAGTATCTCCCCGATCTCAGCGTTGATGCGCTTTGTTGTTCTAAGCGGTTGCAAATATATAAACGTTTTTGATGTTTACAAACTAAAATTGCACTTAATTTTAAGTTATTTTTGATTTATTTTTTAATTAGTTGGTATTGAATAAAATAAAAAAGTATCCAATAGTGAGATTTTTTTGATTTATGCTGAATATTGCCCTGGTTTGGTTAAAAAGGCTACTGTTTTTTATTCTTAATTCCGATTTTTTTAAATTCGGGAACTGCTTTTTCTGATAAATTAAGAATAAAAATTATCAGAATTCATTTAATAGAATGTTGAGCATAATTAGTTCTTCTCAAAAACAGGTTCGAATACGTGTCCGGATTGAATTATATTTTCCATTAGCTCCTTTCCCTTTATTAGCTATATTATCTAATGATATATCAACGATATTTAATTCTGTAGGTTTTTATTGTTTTAAACAAAGATTACATGCTTCTAGGTTTTTTTTTTTTTTTGAATAATCGGCATTGTTAAAAACAAAAAAATCTCCACTAGGGAGATTTTTTGTTTTATTCTGAATATTGGTATTATTTAGCTAAAAGCTCTAGTATTTTTGCTCTTAATTCAGGACCTCTTAAGTCTTGAGCAACTACTTTTCCTGATGCATCAAGAATAAAAGTTGCCGGAATGGATTCTACTTTGTATTGTTGCGCAATTGGTTCATCCCAAAATTTAAGATTTGAAACGTGTGTCCATGTTAAGCCATCTTTTGCGATAGCTTCTGTCCATTTGCTTTTTTCTTTGTCTAAGGATACCCCAACAATATTTAAGCCTTTAGAATGCAATTCTTTGTAGATTGCTACAACATTCGGATTTTCTTTTCTGCATGGTCCACACCATGAAGCCCAAAAATCAACGATAGTTACTTTTCCTAAGCTTTGTTTAAGCGAAATTACTTTTCCTTCAGGATTTGGTGCCGAAAAATCTGCACTTCATTTAGCGTCACCAACAGGAGGAGCTGTTGCACCAACTGCAGGCATTTTTGCTTGACCTAGTTTAGTTTTGATTTCTTTACCAGGAGTAGTATTTTTTAATGACTCATCTAAAGAGTTGTAGATAGTTTCTACTTTCTTAACATCAACACTTGGATCATTTAACATACTTTGAACGATCAAAGCAGAGATTAATGATTTTGGGTGACTTTCAGCATAACCTTCATATTTCTTTTTAGAATCTGCTTGTACTTCAGTCTGAATAACCATGTATTCTTTCATCAAACCATTGATAGTTGCTGTATCTTTAGTTTGTTGAGCAGTTTGCATTTTCTGAGTATTCTTTTTCTGAAAATCAATTAATTTCTTTTGAGTTTTTGTAAGATCATCATTAAATTTTACATACTCTTCATTATTGTAAGTTCCAGAAATTTTAGATTTATGAATACTATCTTTATCAATTGCAATTTTAATTTCTCCTGTTTCTAAGATGAAAGGAATTGGTCCGTTTGCACCTTGAAGAATTAAAGTATGAAAAGCTGGTTCAGTTACTTTTCCTTTAATTTCAAATTTACCATTTTCAACCTTTACTGTATCAAGAGCTAATGGCATTTTTGTAGTTGGATCCTGACCTTGTAAAATGATCGTTTTTCCGTTTTCAATTCCTGTTGCAGTTCCTGTAATTAGGTATTCTCCGTCTTTAACTTTGCTGCATGAAATTATCGCTACAGAAGCGGTAAGTAAAAAAAGTATTTTTTTCATTATAAAAAATTAATTAGTTAATTGATTTGTGCAACAAAAGTATCTAAAATAATAAAACATAAAGAATTTTGTAACCTAAAATTTTGTTATAGTTTTTTTATGCTTAATTAGCATGTTTTCAGTGTGTTTGCTGGTCAAATTGCGGTTTAAAATTTCAATTATATCATTATTTGAAATTTAAACACATAATTTTTAAAATTTTAAGCATAAAAAAAGCACTCTGTTGCCAGAATGCTTTTATAGATATTGTAGTGTAAATCTATTCTTGATTTGTTTTCTTTCTCCATGTAAAAGAGTTCAGAATGTGTCTTTTTGCGAATCTTCCAGGAGAATCTGCATTTACCATTTTCACGTAAGTTGCTTTAGGAACACTGATGTATTCATAAACACTTCCGTTAGAAAAATCGATAATTAAACGACCTTCAACAAATTTATAATCAGTAATTGTTGCAGTCGCGATAGTCTCAGTATATTCAGGTAAATTTGCTTTAATCGTTTCAGGATTAATACTTACCAAAAAGTGATAAGCTTCAATAATAGCTTTACTTTTTTCTTCTGCAGCTTTCAAACCAGCATCATCACCTTGAAATTTATCAGGATGAGATTCTTTCATCGCGTTACGATAGATTGTTTTTAAATCTTTTAACTCTGCAGTTTTCTCAACGTTTAGTAACTTACGGTATTCAACTATTTTTTTCATAAATAAAAGGTAACTTGTTGTCTATTAGTTTGAAATGAATGTCTTTTACTTCAAAACGACAATTTTTTTGCAAAGGTACACTTTTTTTTAACTTTTTACTTTTGATAGAAAAAATATTCAGAAAAGTTATTTGTTAAATGTTAGAAGTGAGAAGTTAGATGTATCACTGGAATAATTTTTACCGCAAAGAACGCAAAGCCTATTTTATATATGCTTGGTTTTATAAAAACGCAAAGTTCGCAAAGCTTTGTATTTAATTTAGCTTAGCTATTAGAAATTCTTGAAATCAATTACCTAATACAAACATTGTTAATGGTTTAATCCGTTGGAGAGCAATATATCACTACCTGTGTCCCACGGTTGAAACCGTGGGCTATATTTGCAATAATAGATAAATTGATTTCATATTTTAATTAAATGCTATTTTTATAAACGCAAAGTTCGCAAAGCTTTATCATTATAGCTTTGCGAACTTTGCGTTTATATAGAATCTTATAATAAAAACATTGTGTTGTTCTTTGTTGTTAAATTTCGATTTCATTTCAACCTGAAACCTGAAACAAAGAAAACTTGAGACTATTTATCTTCCGGTTTATTATTAGCCTTATGAAAGTTTTTAGATTTTTTAGGATATTTGTCATAACTAATATCACTCGGGTTTTCGATAACAGATTTGATGGTAATCAAATCACCTACAGCATGATTAGCACTCACTAATTTATAATCTAAAAGATATTCACCACAGAAATAATTGTTGTTTTCATCTTTTTCTATGATGCCGGTATAAACTCCTTTTTGCAACATTTTTTCGTGTGAATCTTTAGACATGACTTTTTTATTTAAAATTAAAGCAGCAAAGTTAATCAATTTATGTTTGTTTTAGGGAGTTCAAGACAATCTAAGTATATTTGCACATGCAAAAAAACTTTAAGCCACATCCAAATTCATTTAAAAACACCTTTTGTGTTTTTCATGAAGTGCTTCCGGTTGAAATTGAAGGTTTAAAGAAACAGTTCGAAAGCAAAGCAGGAAGTACCTATTATTATACTGAAACCGGAATGTACCGCGTTTCAAATCATTGGGGAAGACTGGCCAACAGTAAATGGCGTTTAGTAGCGCGCGATCCTGAAACCGAATCGAAAACTAAAATAGGTTTTGCCAATTGGAACGAATTTTATCCGGATAATGCCGAAGAAAAACTATATTATATTGAAGCTGATTTTGATAAAAATACCGTAACCTATCAGCACAAGAAAAATCCGGAATATGATCAAAAAGCAATTTTGAGAACGAGTTTTGAAACCACAAAACGAATTAAACAAATCAGGAATCTACAGCAATTAACTTCCTGGGCAAAGCATTTTGATTATGATGATATTGATGACTTACGAAAGCAAATCATCAATGAATTAATTTTTACCGAGAAAACTTTAGACGAAATTAAAAGAGAAATATAATGGGACGCAACAACGAAAGGAATATCAAAAAGCACAACGACAAATTGCACAAAGCCCAAAACAAAGTAAAACAGGCAGAAATTGCACGCAAAGAAAAACTGAAAGAGATCATTAAAAAATTCAACGAAGATAAGAAAGAAGAAAATTAAAATAGTTTCAAGTTTTTTTTTGTTTCAGGTTTCAAGTTCGCAAGGATGAAAACATGAAACAAAGAAAACATGAAACAAAGAAAACGTGAAACATGAAACAAAAAATATAGATATGAAATTCGAAGATTTAAAAGTAAGTGTACAGGAAATCATTGATTTGATTGCTGCAAAAAATGATAGAGAAGCAAATAATAAATTGCTTGAAGTAAATGAAACTTTAGACGAAATGCTGGATCATGCAGAAGAAGATGAAGATTTGAGAGAAATCAGTCGTTATCAGGTTTTATTGAATCAGTTGCACGTGAAAATTAACGGCGAAGAGCAAGTTGATGGAGAATAAAAAATGCTTTTGCGATACAGGTTTGCCATTTGAAAATTGCTGTGGATTGCATCTTGAAAGCAATCAAAAAGCACCAACAGCATTAGCTTTAATGCGTTCAAGATATTCTGCTTATGCCACTCAAAATGCTGATTATCTTTTAGAGACAACTCATATTTCTGAAAGACAATATTATTCTAAAGCTGAAATTTTAAAATGGGCGACATCAAATAAATGGCAAAAATTAGAAATTTTGAGTTCATCAGAAGATACCGTTGAGTTTAAAGCTTATTTTTTGGATGCCAATAATAAACCACAAACGCATTATGAATTTTCTACATTTAAATTCGAAAACAACGCTTGGTATTATGTTGACGGAAAGTTTGAATAATTGCTAAATTTATAAGGAATTTCAACCTGTTTTGTTTCAATATTTTAACTAAAAATTAATAAACGTTTCTTTTTTCGTAATTCTAAAATAGTGTAATTTTAGAATTATGAAAAACGAATTTAAAAAAGGTTTTTATTTTAAGTCGTACGAAGCCCCATTTCAGTCTCCGTTTGAAAAACTTTTTGGTATATTCAAAGAGCTAATCACCCATACTTCGGGCGATTTTGATGAAGCTATAGACTGGCTTCGGGAGTTAGATAAAGAATATAAACTGACGGATGAGCACTACACAATCGATGATTTTATCGAAGATTTAAAAAAGAAAGGTTACATAAAAGACGAGGTTAAAGAAAACGGAACTGGTGGTTTTGGCATCACGGCTAAAACAGAACGTGCGATTCGACAACAAGCTTTAGATCAGATTTTCGGAAATTTAAAGCGTTCCGGAAACGGAAACCACAAAACAAAACATGCCGGAAATGGCGATGAACATACCGGAGAATTTCGTGAATTTAATTTTGGAGATGGTTTAGAACGTATTTCGTTGACAGAAAGTTTACGAAATGCACAAATAAACAATGGCGTAGAAAGTTTCATGCTGACCGAAAATGATTTGGTTGTAGAAGAAACGCAATACAAAGCCCAAATGAGTACGGTTTTAATGATCGACATTAGCCACAGTATGATTTTATACGGCGAAGACCGAATCACGCCTGCCAAAAAAGTGGCCATGGCTTTGGCCGAATTGATCACAACGCGTTATCCAAAAGACACCCTTGATATTTTGGTTTTCGGAAACGACGCATGGACAATTCCAATCAAAGATTTACCGTATTTACAAGTTGGTCCGTATCACACCAATACCGTTGCAGGTTTGCAATTGGCGATGGATATTTTGCGAAGAAAGCGAAATACCAACAAGCAAATTTTCATGATTACCGACGGAAAACCAAGTTGCGTGCGCGAAAAAGATGGTTCCTATTATATGAACAGTAACGGACTTGACGAATATATTGTAGATAAATGCTACACGCAGGCGCAACAAGCTCGAAAATTACATATTCCGATTACAACATTTATGATTGCAAACGATCCGTATTTGCAGCGTTTTGTAAATCAATTTACAGAGGCAAATCAGGGAAAAGCATTTTACACCGGACTAAAAGGTTTAGGCGAAATGATTTTTGAAGATTATGAAACTAATAGGAAGAAAAGAGTTAGGTAAAAGGTTCAAAGGTTCAGAGTAACAGAGGTTCAAATGTTTTATCGTAGAGGTGCACAGCAGTGCGTCTTAGCAAAGGAATTCCACAATTCATTCCATCTGCAAAAAAAACAAAATTATAAATAAATTGATATTTCAATAAAATGGAAATAAACAACATAAAAACATTAGGTCAATTAAAAGCCTCAGGATATAAAAGTATAGGTATCAAAGACGAATTGCGAAATAATCTTCGTGAAAAAATAAAATCAGGAAAACCTGTTTTTGAAGGTGTTCACGGTTTCGAAAATACCGTAATTCCAGAGTTGGAACGTGCTATATTGTCTCGTCATAATATCAATTTATTAGGACTTCGCGGTCAGGCAAAAACTCGTTTGGCCCGCAAAATGGTCGAATTATTAGATGAGTACATTCCGTTTGTTACAGATTCTGAAATCAATGACGATCCATTAAACCCAATTTCGCGCTTTGCAAAAGATATTATTGCAGAAAAAGGAGATGAAACGCCAATTTCGTGGTTGCACAGAAACGAACGTTTCTTTGAGAAATTAGCAACGCCGGACGTTACTGTAGCTGATTTGATTGGAGATATTGATCCAATTAAAGCGGCTAATTTAAAATTATCTTACGCAGACGATCGCGTAATTCACTTCGGAATGATTCCGAGAGCGAACCGTTGTATTTTTGTAATCAACGAATTACCTGATTTACAAGCCAGAATTCAGGTTGCGCTATTTAATATTTTGCAAGAAGGAGATATTCAAATTAGAGGATTTAAATTGAGAATGCCTTTAGATATGCAATTTATATTTACTGCAAATCCAGAAGATTACACGAATCGTGGAAGCATTGTTACGCCATTAAAAGACAGAATTGGTTCTCAAATTTTAACGCATTATCCTGAAAGCGTTGCCATTGCAAGAACGATTACAGAACAGGAAGCTAAATTAGATGAAACGCAACACAAATTAATTCATGTGCCAAGTTTAGCCAAAGATATTTTGGAGCAAATAAGCTTTGAAGCCAGAGACAGCGAATACATCGATAATAAAAGCGGTGTAAGTGCCAGAATGAGTATTACAGCTTTTGAAAACTTAATGAGTACCGCAGAACGCCGTGCTTTAAAATCCGGAGTTGATAAAACTACATTACGTTTGTCTGATTTCATCGGGATTATTCCTGCGATTACGGGAAAAGTAGAATTGGTTTATGAAGGAGAGCAGGAGGGAGCCGCTGCTGTGGCGCAAAATTTAATTGGTTCAGCCATTAGAACTTTATTCCCAACACTTTTACCGAAAATCGAAAAACTTGAAAAACCAGATGCGAAAACACCGTATTCTGATTTAATCGAATGGTTCTTTGCAGAAAGCGGTTTTGAATTATTAGACGACGCATCAGACGAAGAATATAAAGCTATTCTTGATGAAGTAACGCCGTTGGATATTTTATTGAAAAAATACCAACCTCAATTAGATAAAAATGATCAATATTTCTTCAAAGAATTTATTTTATGGGGATTAGTTGAATATAAAAAATTAAGTAAAGATCGTTTTGCACAAGGACATCAGTTTAAAGATATGTACGGAAGTTATATTAGTAAATTGTAAATTGATATTTAATCTTAAGCAAACCCGACAGGTTTTTAAACCTGTCGGGTTTTTTGCTTCTAAACGCCATAGTTTTGTGTCATTTCAACTAAAGGAGAAATCACACTAGAAACTCCGCAATTCAAATCGCTAATCTTTGTTGAGGTTCTGGTGTGATCCTTCCTTCGTCAGGATGACAAGATTGCGCCAAACCCGACAGTCCCGATGCCTCGGGATTAAACCTGTCGGGTTTTTTGCTTCTAAACGCCATAGTTTTGTGTCATTTCAACTAAAGGAGAAATCACACTAGAAACTCCGCAATTCAAATCGCCAATCTTTGTCGAGTTTCTAGTGTGATGCTTCCTTCGTCAGGATGACAAAATTGCGCCAAACCCGACAGGTTTTTAATCCCGAGGCTTCGGGACTGTCGGGTTTATTATTTTCAAAAAACACCATTACCAGTTTAATTTCATCTACCTTGCTACGTTGGCTGTATTTGCAGTTTCCCCAAAATAAAAATGGACGATGGTTTTGAAGATTTAATAGCAAGTTATATTGATAATAAAGTAGGTATTTCAGAGCATTTTTTAAGTGATGAATTAGCCAATAATCTAAAACAAAATTTACTCCATTTAAATGAAGAAAGTTTGCTTCTGGCTGCCGGAATTGGTAATTCTGAAAAACTATCTTATGATGGCGCCATTCGAAGCGATTCTATTTATTGGTTAGATAAAAAGCATAATAATGTTTTTGAAAACGAGTTTTTTGATAAAATTGATGCTTTCATTATCTATTTAAACGAAAGTTGTTACGCTGGAATTACAGGTTACGAATTCCATTATTCCTTATATGAAAAAGGAGATTTTTACCTCAAACACTTAGATCAGTTTAAAAATAATCCGAGTCGGAAATATTCGATGATCAGTTATTTGAATAATAATTGGAAAGAATCAGACGGCGGAGAATTAATGATTCATCAGGAAAATAACGATCAGAAAATTTCGCCGACTCAAGGCAAAACCGTTTTCTTTAAAAGCAATGAATTGGTTCATGAGGTTTTGGTTACACAAAATACAAGAATGAGTATTACCGGATGGCTAAAGAGTGATTAATGTTACTTTTTTGGAAGTTATAAAACAGATAAAGCTTATTTTTGCATTCAAAATTTAATCTTATGCTGTTTCTTGTTTTAAGTATTCTTTGTAGCGTTATTGTTGGCGTAATTTTCAAAATCACCAGAAAATATAAAACTAATCCAACTCAAATTGTAGCATTCAATTATATAACTGCATTAGCACTTTGTTATTTTACTTTTAGTCCTGATTTAACAGAAGTTCACACCAACGCACCCTGGAATATTTACCTTGCCATTGGGGTTTTGCTGCCTGTTGTTTTTCTTTTTTTAGTAGCTTCCATCAAACACATGGGAATCGTTAAAACAGATGCCGCGCAGCGATTATCACTTTTTATTCCAATATTAGCAGCGTGGTTAATTTTTAAAGAAGAGTTCAATTCTTATAAAGTAATCGGACTTGTTATTGGTTTTACAGCACTTTTATTCATCTTAAAAAAACAATCTCAAAATACAGAAAATAAGTGGATTTATCCAACGGTTGTTTTATTGGGTTTTGGTGTAATTGATATACTTTTTAAACAAATTACACTTTATACGACTTTACCTTATACAACTTCGCTATTTATAGTTTTTGATATTGGATTGGCTGTTTCACTCCTTATTGTGGTTTATGAAGTTGCTTTGAAAAAAGTAAAACTAAACTATAAAAATATTCTTTTTGGAGCTTTAGTTGGTGTTTTTAATTTCGGGAATATTCTATTTTATCTTAAAGCACATAAAGCATTTTCAGAAAACCCATCGACTGTTTTTGCCGGAATGAACATGGGCGTAATTATTTTAGGAAGCCTTGTTGGCCTGCTTTTTTTCAAAGAAAAATTATCCAAAATTAACTTCATGGGTATTTTTTTAGCTTTAATTGCCATTGTTTTAATTGTTTTTTCTCAATTTAAATAGTTTTTTAATCATCTTAAAATATTAATTCACAGTGTGTTTTGAATTATTTTTATAATATTTGAAAATAAACTCGACTAATTCTATAGAATTTATAAATATATTTATAAATTTGCATTAACAATGAAGAACTATAGCCAAAATATCATTCCATTCATGTGCAGCTTTATGATGTGTTGCATGATGAACGATGCAATGAAATGGCGTTAATAGAGAAAGTACTTGTTAGTTATTTTTTTTTTTTAGCCTTTCATGCACCATGAAAGGCTTTTTTTAGAAATAGTAAAAAATTATTCAAATGAGATCAAACAGACATACCAATATTATGATGCAATGCTGCCACATGAAAATTCCATGTTGTAGCTGTGGCTATTATTTAAAATAATAAAAGCTCTTTTATAACCGAATAGAGGAGTTTTAATGGAATAAAATCTAAATCGAAATAACCCCAATTTTAAAGATATATAACATGAGTGCAGAAATAATTAAACAGAATCCGTTTCAATCTATGATTGATCGTTTTAATATCGCAGCAGATATTTTAAATTTAAATGAATCGATAAGGCAAACATTGCAACGACCTGAAAAACAAATTGTTGTTAATTTTGCAATAACACTTGATAATGGTACAATTCAAAATTTTGAAGGATATCGTGTCATTCACAATACAGCATTGGGCCCGTCAAAAGGAGGAATTCGTTATGACAACGGCGTAAATTTAGACGAAGTAAAAGCACTTGCCGCCTGGATGACCTGGAAATCAGCCGTAACAGGAATTCCGTTTGGAGGAGCAAAAGGCGGAATCATTTGTGACCCAAGAACGCTTTCTAAAACAGAATTAGAGAAAATTACAAGAGCATATACAAAAGCTTTATCCGATATTTTTGGACCTGAAAAAGATGTTCCTGCTCCTGATATGGGAACCGGACCTGACGAAATGGGCTGGCTAATGGATGAGTTTTCATTGGTTCACGGCAAAACAATTCATGCCGTAGTTACCGGAAAACATTTGCATTCCGGAGGTTCTTTAGGCAGAGTAGAAGCAACCGGAAGAGGCGTTAGTATTATTACGCTTTTGGCACTTCAAAAATTAAAATTAAGACCGGCAAGAGCTACCGCAGCGATTCAGGGTTTTGGAAATGTTGGTTTGCATTCGGCATTATTTTTATTCGAAAAAGGAGTGAAAATTGTGGCTGTAAGCGATGTTTCAGAAGCTTTTTATAATCCGGAAGGACTTAATATTCCGGAGTTGATTTTGTATTATAACCTGAATAATAAAAGCATTAAAGGGTATCCAAATTCAGTTGCTATTAAACACGAAGATTTGTTGCTTTTGGATGTTGATGTTTTGATTCCGGCGGCAAAAGAAGATGTTATTACACAAAAAAATGCCAATGAAATTAAAGCAAAAATCATTGTAGAAGGAGCAAACGGACCCGTTTCTTCTGATGCTGATAAAATATTACACGATAATAATGTTTTGGTAGTTCCGGATATTTTAGCAAATGCCGGAGGCGTTACAGTATCTTATTTTGAATGGCTTCAGAATTCGCTTTTAGAATCGTGGAGAATTCACCAGATCAATAAGCGTTTAGAAGATATCTTAGAAAAAGGTTTTGAAACTGTTTTTAGAACTGCAGCAAAACACAATGTTACACCGCGAATCGCCGCTTATATTATTGCTTTGCAAAAAGTAGCCGAAACGCAATCTGTAAAAGAAGTAGCATTAGAAGCTCCACAATACAAGCAAAACTAAGAGCTTTTGAACTGAATAAATATCTAACACATAGAAACATAGATTTTATGATCTTAAAAGAGGCAAAACAAAAAGAAACTAGTTTCTCACACATAGCTATGTGTGTTAATGCAAGTGAAACGCCTTTTTTGAGTTTACAAAAACTATGTTTCTATGTGTTTAAAATATTAAATAGATTGTGATTACTTGTATTATGAATCAAAAAAGTAATTTTTAAAAATGGAACATATTAATTTTCTAGCCTTCGCAATGCCCGCTTTTTTCTTATTTTTATTCTTAGAATATAAGTTGACGCAACGCAGAAAAAAACCGGAAATTTTCAATTATGAAAGCTCTGTTTCGAATATTAGTATTGGTATTGCAGAAAGATTAATCAACTTATTTATCGCAGCCAGTTTTTATCAGTTGTATTATCTGATCTATGATAATTACCGAATTTTTGATATACCGAGCAATGCTTTTGTTTGGTTTGCACTAATTCTCGCTACCGATTTTGTTTGGTATTGGTATCATCGATTAGGACATGAAGTCAATTTTTTCTGGGCGGCGCATATCGTGCACCATCACAGCGAAGAATTTAATTTTACCGCTGCAGCCAGAATTACGACTTTTCAGGCCATAGTGAGAACAGGATTTTGGTGCGTTCTGCCTTTTGTCGGATTTCATCCAACTATGGTGATTACCATGTTAATTGTTCACGGCGCGTATTCTTTCTTTACACATACGCAGCTTATTGGAAAAATAAAATGGCTGGAATATGTTTTTGTAACGCCTTCAGTTCATGGAGTTCATCATGCATCTGACGAAAAATACCTCGATAAAAATTACGGTGATATGTTTACTTTCTGGGATCGTATTTTTGGAACTTTTCAGGAAGAAGAAGAAAAACCAAAATATGGATTAACACACCCGTTAAAAAGCTATAGTTTTTTGTGGCAGCACTTTCATTATTATTTTGAAATATATGAATTATGGAAACGCTCTGAAGGATTCAAAGCAAAATGGCAAGCTGTTTTTGGAAGCCCCGCGCACATGGATCAGGATATTAGGCCGATATTAGAAAAACGTTTTCTGCAGGATAAGGAAAATCCGCATCAACGATTGAAATTTAAAAATTATCTCTATATACAATTGGGCGTTTGCGTTTTGTTTTTAACGGTTTTTACCTATTATTTTGATTTTTTAAATGTTGTCGATAAGGTTTTTGTATTGTTCTTTATTCTAATAACACTCGTTAACTGCGGTGCATTATTAGAACAAAGAAAATGGATGTATTATCTGGAATATGGACGAATCTTTATCGTTACAACCTACTTTTTATACCAAGAAGATTTAATTTCATTTTTCTTTGTTCCGTTAGCGATTATGATTTTTGCGGAGCAATTGTTCTCATTGAGTACACGATATCAAAATGTGGTTCTTCAATTAGAAACTTCAGAGTACGAGTAAAGATTTTTGCGTTCCTGCAAGGTTTTCAAAACCTTGTAGGTATCATTACGTTTAGAAGCAACACCTACAAGGTTTTGAAAACCTTGTAGGAGAGTCGCTAGATGAAGAAGGTTAAATCGTTTTAATCGCCATAATCTTCTGTTCAAAAGTATCTTTAAAGTCTGATTTGCTTTTGATTCTGGTTTTATACGTATAGATTGTAGCCACAGAAAGTTCCAGAAATTCTGCCATTTGACTGCTGTCCTGAATTCCTAAGCGATACAAAGCAAAAATGCGAAGTTCAGTGTTTAGAAGTTCGCCTTTTTTAACGATACATTTATGATCATTCGGAAATAAATGATTAAAATCTGTCACAAAAGTGGGGAACAATTTCAGGAAAATTTCATCAAATTGATGGAATAGATTTTCGCGCTCTTCCTTTACATTATAACGCTTTAGACTCGCAATAACTTCATCGGTTTTCTTCGTAATAATTTTATGAAGCGTACTTTTCTGGATATGATCTATTTTATTGATGAAAGCCGAAGTTGCTTTAATAAAATACGTAATATATTCTTCTTTAATAGCATTGGCTTCACTCAGACTAACATTCATTTCCTGAAGTTGCTGATACGATGAAGCCATAATTTTTCTCGCTTTGTTCTTCTCTTTCAATTGTTTGAAAATGATAATTAGAAACAAAATAATAATCACCGTAAGAATCGTTAAAAGAATAATGATCTTTTCGAGTTTGTCATTTTTATCTTTAACATTATTCAATTGCGCCTTTTCGATAATTGGTAAAATAGATGAAATTTCAATTTTTCGATGTCTTGCATTATAAAAAGTAGCATCATCCATCGCATTATTAATATATTCATTTGCTTTGTCCAGATAACCCATTTTAAAAAGTTCATTGGCTAAATTCCGCAAAGCAACCGTTTCTTTAGTCGCATTTTTAACATCGGCAATAGCCGCCAAAGCCAGATAATAAATGGCCTTTTTTGTATATCCTCTTTCGGAATAAATATATCCCAGACTCGAAGTTGCAATACCGTAATAATCAGGCGGTAAATTATAATTATTGATCCAGTAACTAAACGCAAATTCGGCGCCGCGCCAGTCTTGTTGTTTTAGTCTTTTTAAACTTTCGGCAGCCCAATATTCATTGGTGTTTGTTCCAATTAATTCTAAAGCCTTTTTCAGGAAATGATTTCCTTGCTGAACATAATGAATATTAAAACGCTGATCACGGTTATAATCAGCCAGATCATAATAAGCACGAGCTTTTATAGCATAATATTCGAATTTGTTTTTTTGATCGAGTTTTTTGTCGTCAATCACATTCAAAGTATCAATTGCTTCTTTAAAAAGTCCGGAAGAAAGCAAAACGAAACCTTCCTTAATTCGGCTTTTAGCCAAATATTTGGGATCTTTTAAGACGATCGCCTTAATTTTTGCTTCTTCTAAATAATAATAAGCCGAGTCGTATTTAAAAGATTTATATTCTTCAAACAACGACATATAACAATCATAAAGTTGTTCATTGTTTTGGCTTAAAGTAAATTTTGAGACATTCTTTTTTAAGGCTTCAATTTTTTGGTACTTCTTTTTTAAGTAAACCTCTTTTTTAAGAAGCACTTTATCTAATTCTTCAAGAACAGAATTGGTCTCTTTCGCAGTTAGAGAAAAACCCGCAATAAAAAAATATAGAATCAATATTCTTCGCATGGTTTTGTTTTGGTTTAGGGTAAAAATTTCTTTTTTTGGCTAGTTGCGTTAATTCGTTTTAATTCAAAAAATAAGCTTGAGAGTTGTTGATTAACAACTTCCCTAAATTTTGAACTTCATTTAAAACACATTCAAAAACAAGTAAAATTGTCGTAAAATGAGTTCTAAATGTTAAAAGTAGTTTAATAATTTACAATTATGCAATAAAAAGTAATTATATATATTTATAGTGAAAAAAATATACACTTAAATTCTGATATTGTCATTTTTACCATTAAATAATCACCTGTTTTCATCTAAACAAGACCTTGATTTTTTCGGATACAAAAATATTATAAATAATTGATTTACAATAAATTGAATAAAATTTTACTTCATTTTTATCTTGATTTTTCTCAGATATTTTTTTTAAGATTTATTTAACGTCTAGCTTGGTTCTGTTCTTAATGGAACAAAAAACTAACAATCAAACCACAAATTTATGAAATGTAAAAGTATTTATTGGTTAGCTATTTTTATGTGTTTAACGGTCATTGGCTGTGATAATACCGAAGACGGAAGCTATGTTGATCCGATTACCCTTTACGAGAAAGTAAACGGAAATTGGGGATTAACAAATTTGAAATTGGTTGATGAATTTGCAATCACAAATGCCATCGAACCGCACGAAGAAAACTTGAGTACTTACTTTAACTACGAAGATTTTAAAATCAAATTCAACGTAGACGAAAAGAACCAGCCTACAAGTTATGAAGTTTTAGGAGACGTTCCGCCTTTATTTGCTCCTAAAGGTTTTTGGAGATTAAGTTCAGATTTTCAACAAACAAACGCAAGTGGCCCTGTAGCCATTTATTTGTACAGCGATGCGCAAAAGACTCAAAAAACAGATGAACTTAAATTGACTTCAGTTCCTGGAAATAACGACGAAATGGAATTAAAATTAGTGCATTCTTCCGGTGGAAGTGCCTATGCGTCTTATGTATTCAAATTAACTGCTATTAATTAAAAAGTGATATGAAAAAATTTATATATACAATTTTACTTGCCCTTTTGATGGTTCCTAATTTCATCGAAGCGCAAGAAACCACGGGAGCTGTAGGTGCAATGTCATCATTTCCGGTCGTGTACAAATACGATGAACAGGTTACCTGGTATTTTGATCTTTCGGGAACAACATTTGCAGAAACTGAAGACCTGTATATCTGGATTTGGTCACCATCTGAACCGGATGCGGGCAATTGGGAAAACTCCTCTAATTTTGCAAAACTAAGTTATGTTGGTAATAAAATATGGAGTTTTACTTTGACACCAACAACTTATTTTTCTAAGACTCCGGCAGAAATTGCAGCAAGCGCAGGATTTTGGTTTCGTTTAAAAAACAAAAACGGATCAAAACAAAGTGAAGTTGCCAACATGCCATACACTGATTTTTCTTCGTTTTATACCGCCAATGAATTAATCAGGGCATATCCAACAAAACCAACACTCGATAAAGGAGTTAGTATTTTATTTAATGCGAATCTGGCTCCCGGATTTGCAGGCGCAACAAGCGTGCATATGCATAGCGGATTGAACGATTGGGATCTTAAACAAGAATACCAATCCTGGCTTCCGGACATTGTAGAAAAAACAAAACTAAAAGATTTAGGAAACGGTTTTTATAAAATGGATTTAGTTCCAAAGGATTATTACAATGCCCCAGATGGTTACGAGATGAAAAATTTAGTTTTCCTGATGGTAAAAGATGATTGGGCAGGAACAACTCCGGATCAGGTTTTATACGCGGGAGCTTATGTACCGCCGCCAGCACCCGTATTTGGATATTTCCCTTTACAAATTAGTCAGAAAGATTTTCTGGGCATTTACAGAAAAAATAACGAACCGGGAGTAAACAAATTACTTTACACCATTACTGCCGGAAGCAAAGTAATTTCAGGTGAGTTTACAGGCGGAGTTGCTGAAATAAAAGGATTTGTCAATCTGGTTTCAGAACTTAAGGATGTTCCGAATTTAAGTGAAATTCATGTTTTGGTCAAAGACAATAAAGACAAAACAATTTCAGATACTTCGATTCCGCTTAAAACTTTAGACAAATAATTCACTATCAAATTAAAACACGAATTCTAATGATTAATAGTAAAAATAAAAAAATAGTCCTGCATCAAATGTGGACTACTAAATCGGTGGTATTCATGATTTTCATGCTTTTCCTTTCGGCAGGAATTTTTGCTCAGGGAAAAAAGAAAGTATCAGGTACCGTTTATGACAATACAGGAAGTGTGTTGCCCGGCGCTTCGGTTATTGAAGTTGGGACAAAAAACGCAACCACTACAGATTTTGACGGAAAATTTACTTTAGACGTAGCCGTAGGAGGTGCCATCGAAGTATCTTTTATAGGATCAACAACACAAAAAGTTCAAATTACCGCAGCATCTTCTAATATTGATGTTCGTTTGCAAAACGATGGTTATCAACTGGCAGAAGTTCAGGTTGTCTCTGTTGGATACGGAACCCAAAAGAAATCCGATTTAACCGGAGCCATCTCCACCGTTGGTGCAGATGATTTGGTTAAAGGAACCATTTCTTCTACAGAACAGGTTTTGCAGGGAAAAGTAGCAGGACTTAATGTGATTCGTCCTTCCGGAGATCCGGCTGCAGGTTCATCATTACGCTTACGCGGAGGAACTTCACTAACAGCAAGCAACAGTCCGCTTATTGTAGTTGACGGGATTGCTGGAGTTGATATTAATATCGTTCAGCCATCTGATATAAAATCGGTAGATGTTTTAAAAGATGCATCGGCGACAGCCATATACGGATCAAGAGGCGCAAACGGAGTAATTATTATCACGACAAAATCTGGCACAAAAGGCGTTTCTGTTACTTACAGCGGTTTATCGAGCGTGGGTTATGTAGCTGATAATTTAGATCTTTTATCGGCTGATCAATGGAGAGGTTACGTTCGTCAAACCGGAAATATGGACGCTGTTGATTTTGGCGGAAATACCAATTGGCAAAAAGAATTAGAACAAACAGCCATTTCACAATCGCATACATTAAGCATTAATTCCGGTAAAACAGACAGCGGTTTTAGAGCTTCAATTTCATATTTAGACAACGAAGGTGTTATTAAATCTACAGGTCTTGAAAGATTAAGCGGAAACATTAGCGGTTATCAATATCTTGGTGATAATAAAGATGTAAAATTCGATATGGGCTTATTCGCCAATATCGACAAATGGCATCCGTTAGATTACAGAATTTTTGAACGTGCTTACAACCTAAACCCAACGATTCCGGTTTATGATGCCAATGGAGATTTTTCTTCTGTTGGAGGAAATATTTACGAAAATCCGGTTGAAATTTTAACCAACAGAAAAGTCAATAATGAAAGACACAGACTTTTAGGATACTTTAAAACAGAAGTTAAGTTTTTGAATGATTTTCTGGCCGTTGCCAATATTTCTTTAGAACATAATGCCGTTCAGGGCAATACTTATAAACCTTCATATGCCGTTTTAGAAGGAAGAACTGAAGGCGGTTACGCCCAAAAAACCTATGCAGAATATACCAATGCACAAGGCGAATTGTATGTAAATTATACGAAAGTTATCGATAAACACAATATTAGCGCACTTGCAGGATATTCGTATTTAGAGAATATTTACCAAGGTTTTGGAGCGCAACGCTCTGGTTTTGTAACAGATGCTTTTGGATATGACAATTTAGGCGCAGGTTATAATTATCGTTTGGGCGATGTGTATTCATACAAAGGAAAATCGAATCTGGTTTCATTTTATGCACGTGCCAATTATGGTTACGACGGACGATATTTGCTTACTGCAACAGTGAGACGAGATGGTTCAAGCCGTTTTGGAGAAAATAATAAATGGGGAACTTTTCCATCAGCATCTGCCGCATGGAGAATTTCTAACGAAGAATTTATGACTTCAACTAAAGACTGGCTTGGGAATTTAAAATTAAGAGTGGGTTGGGGAATTACCGGTAATCAGGACGGAATTGGCGAATACAAATCACTTTCGATTTTAGGAGTGGGTAATGATAGTTACTACGATCCCGTTACAGGAACCTGGAGTTTGGCTTATTCTCCAAAACAAAACCCAAATCCTGATTTAAAATGGGAATCTACAGAACAAGTAAATATTGGTATCGATTTTAGTCTTTTCAACAGAATTACAGGTTCATTCGAATATTATTCTAAAACCACAAAAGATCTATTATATACATATGAAGTGCCACAACCACCTTATTTAGTGGGAACTATGCTGGCAAATGTTGGTGAAATGTCAAACAAAGGAGTTGAGCTTACGTTGAATGCAGACATCATAAAAGGAGATAAATTTTCCTGGGATGCGAATTTGACTTTAGGTCACAACGTTCAAAAAATAGAAAAACTTTCAAATCCAACCTATAAAACAGATGTTATCTACAGCGGATCTTTACACGGATTAGCCGGAATGTCAGGACAATATTCTCAAATTATTGCCGAAGGATATCCTGTTGGAACTTTCTGGGGATTTCAAAGTGCCGGGCTTGACGCCGATGGAAAAATGTTGTACTACAATGCAGCAGGCGAAAAAGTGTTAGACAATGTTTTGGTTGATGCAGATAAAAAAGATTTAGGAAACATTCAGCCTGATTTGACTTTAGGTATCGGAATGAATTTTACTTATGGAAATTTTGATCTTGGCGTTTCTGGTTATGGAATGTTCGGTCAAAAAGCATTAAACGCAACAAACATGATGTTAAACGACCCAAACAGATTACCATCGTATAATGTCCCGGATGATTTTCTTGGCAGTGGAATTACTTCGGCTCCAAAATACTCCAGTTATTGGATAGAAGATGCTTCTTTCTTCAGGCTTCAAAACGTTTCTGTTGGATATACTTTACCATTGAAATACAAAGGTTCAAAATTGAGAATTTATGTTATGGGAGAAAATCTTGCCGTAATTACAAGTTACAAAGGAGTTGATCCGGAAATTGGTTTAAACGCACAAGACGGAGTAGACCAAACCGGATTAGCATCGCCGGGAATCGACAAGTACAATAATTATCCCAGACCAACAACAATTTCTGTTGGATTAAACTTTACGCTAAACAACTAAGCGATTAACTCAAAAATATACAAAATGAAAATCAAAATAACAGCAGCAATATTGATGAGCATGCTTTTTACGATATCATGTACAAACTTAGACGAAGATTTATACGATAGAGTAGAAGACGGGGATTTTGGAAATACTCCTAAAGAAATTGATGCGCTTGTAGGTGGAGCTTACTCTTCATTAAGAGGTTTTGCCGATGGAATATCCAACAATTACCCAACTTGCGAATATGTATTTTTTTTAAATGAAACCGTTTCAGATGAAGCTACAATTCCAACAAGAGGAACAAACTGGTACGATGGCGGACAATATCAGGATGCACAAAAACATACCTGGAAAGCAGATAATCGTATGATACTTTCGGCCTGGCGTTACAACTATACCGGAATTGCAAAGATCAATTCGATCATTTATCAAATCGATAAATCGTCATTAACAGATATTGCAAAAGCACCAATTTATGCTGAATTAAAAGCATTAAGAGCGTATTACTATTACAATCTTTTAGATTTATTTGGCAATGTGCCAATCGTAGTCAATTTTGAAGACACGGCTTTGCCATCCAATTCAACAAGAAAACAAGTCTATGATTTTGTAGAGAAAGAATTGTTGGATGCCATTCCGCATTTAACGACAAACATCGTGTATTCTAAATTCACTAAAAATGTGGCGTATTCTGTATTGGCAAGATTGTATCTAAACTCTCAGGCTTTTATAGGAACACCGCGTTGGCAGGATTGCATTAATATGTGCCAGAAAGTTACAGGTTATACTTTAACACCTGATTTCTTCGCCAATTTTGCAACCCAAAACGAAAAATCACCAGAAATTATTTTTGCCATTCCATACGATTCAAAAGCAGGAACGGTCGGAAATTATATGTCATCAATGTCTTGTCACTATTTGCATAAATTAACGCTTTCTGCCATAGGAGATTATCCTTGGAGCGCAAACGGAATGTGTGCACAACCGGGTGTTTATTCTGCTTTTGCCGAAACAGATAAAAGAAGAAAATGTATGGTTGCCGGAGATCAGATTAATTTAGCAACCGGACAAGTTATTATGATGTATAACGGAGAACCATTAACGTATACTGAAACAGTAACAAGTGTTGCCGATGCCAAAGAAAATGAAGGCGTTCGTTTAGGAAAATACGAAATGAAAGCTGGAGAAATGTGGGAACGCGATCACGATTTTGCTCTAATTCGTTATGCCGAAATTTTAATGATGCAAGCCGAATGTTATGTTCGTTTAGGATCAGCAGATTTAGCAAAACCGTTTTTACAACAAATTGCAACACGCGCCGGAGAAGAAATGCCAACAGCGATAGATCTTAACTTTATAGATAAAGAATTGCTTAAGGAATTTACTTTTGAAGGAAGAAGAAGGACAGACAATATTCGTTTTGGAACATTCTTCGATTCATGGTGGGAAAAAGGGACTACAGAACAATACAGAGCGATTTTTCCGATTCCGAGTACTGTCTTAACTACAAATAAAAACCTGAAACAGAATCCTGGTTATCCTGTAAACTAGGCTTTAAATGTCAGTCTTCCATGTTGGTTAGTCGTGGAAGGCTGACATCTTTTATAGTTTTTTCTGCCACATTAAAGGATTAAAAATGATTTAAAAAAGGTTTCACGCAGATTTTGCAGATTAAAGCAGATTTTGTTTTAATGCAGTTTAAAATAAATCTGCAAAATCTGCTTAAATCATTTTAAATCTGCGTGAAATAATTTTAGTCAAAGATTAAAGCGATTAAAAAATAAATTTTGTCTCTCGCAGATTTTGCTGATTAAGCAGATTTTAGTTCTAATGTGATTTAAAATAAATCTGCAAAATCTGCAAAAATCAATTTAAATCTGCGTGAAATAATTTTAGTCAAAGATTAAAGCGATTAAAAATAAATTTTGTCTCTCGCAGATTTTGCTGATTAAGCAGATTTTAGTTCTAATATGATTTAAAATAAATCTGCAAAATCTGCAAAAATCAATTTAAATCTGCGTGAAATAATTTTAGTCAAAGATTAAAGCGATTAAAAATAAATTTTGTCTCTCGCAGATTTTGCTGATTAAGCAGATTTTGTTCTAATATGATTTAAAATAAATCAGCCAGATCTGCAAAATCTGCGAGAGAAAATTTTAGCCACAAATTATAATCAAATTAATTAAGACTTTAAATTAAATCCTTTTTAATCCCTTAATCTGTGGCAAAAAAAGCTCAAGAACAGTCATAAAAATAAATAGTAAATCAATATGAAAAAATACATCACATTATTGTTTTTTGGGATTTTGAATATTTTGGTCACCGCTGGTTGCAGCAACGATAACAAAGATTCAGATACACCCGAAGCGGAAATACTAAAACCCGTCGCCATTGAAAAAACAAACAGCACCAAAATTTACGTGCACTATATGCCTTGGTTTGAAACCAACGAAAGCAGTGCCGATAAAAAATGGAGCTATCACTGGACAATGGCCAACAAAAATCCCAACAACATCGGAGCCAACAATCGCAGGGAAATTGCATCCTATTATTATCCGCTGATTGGGCCATATCATTCAGGCGATAAAAATGTGATCGAAAATCATTTATTATTAATGAAATACTCTGGAATTGATGGAGTCTTAATCGATTGGTACGGCACATTTGATGTTTTTGATTACAGAATGGTCAAAGAAAATACAGAGCAGCTTATCGCAATGTTAGATAAAGTGGGCTTAGAATACGCCATTGTTTACGAAGACAGAGTAACCAAAAGTGCAGTCGACGCCGGAAAAGCAATTTCTGTAACAGGAGCCGCTAAAACAGATTTGGCTTATATGGAGAAAAATTATTTTGATGATGCGAATTACATCAAAATAAACGGAAAACCATTGTTACTTAATTTTGGTCCAATTGTACTGCAAACACCAGCTGAATGGACAAACGTTTTTAATACTTTAACCACAAAACCTGCTCTTTTAACTCTTTGGGATCAATCTGTAGAAGCCGGAGTAAATGCATCGGGAGAATATGCGTGGGTTTATAAAGACAACAGTTTTCTAACCAATTTCTACACGAATACAAAACCAAAACTTTCAGTTGCAATGGGAAGTGCTTATCCCGGTTTTAAAGATTTTTATGCAGCAGGCGGAGGCGGAGCAGCTATTGGATGGACAATTGAAAATAACAACGGAGCAACGCTTGATGAGACTCTTTTATTAGCTAAAAATGCGAATCTAAATTACCTGCAATTGATTACATGGAATGACTTTGGAGAAGGAACAATGTTTGAACCAACAGTAGAATTTGGTTACACCTATATCGAAAAAGTAAAAGCTTTTGCAGGAGTTAAAAATACCGAATCATTTTTTACACAAATCAGTAAACTATATAACTTAAGAATAGCCAAGAAAGGCAATGCCGATGCCCAGAAAAAATTAGATCAGGCTTTTAATTATTTTGTTTCGATGCAGCCTGCGAAAGCAAAAGAAGTAATAAATGAAATTAAATAAGAGTTGTAATTAATACAATTAAATAATGAAAAAAATAAGATATAGCTACTGCCTGATCGTTTTTGCATCGATGTTGATGTGTGCCTGCAGCTTCAGTACTAAAAAAACATACAAAATTGCTTCACCCGGAAAAAACACCGAATTGGTTTTTGAATTAACCGCTTCAGGCCAGCCTGAATATAGGTTTACTTCTAACGGAAAATCGGTTATAGAACCTTCTTTATTAGGATTTGAATTTCAGGGAATTCCGAAAATGACAGAAGGTTTTGAAGTGGTTTCCACAGAAGAAAAATCGGCAGATGAAACTTGGGAACAACCTTGGGGTGAATTCAAAAAAGTAAGAGATCATCATAACCAATTGATTGTTCATTTGAAAGAATCAAAAGGAGAAGAACGTTTGGTTGATATTATTTTCAGGGTTTTTGATGACGGAGTTGGTTTTCGATATGAATTTCCAAAACAGCCGCATTTAGGCAAAGTCAAAATATCGAATGAAATTACCCAGTTTACTTTTAAATCAGATAACAATGTTTGGTGGATTCCCGTGCATCGAGAAAACAGTTATTACGAAAGTACGTATCGCAAAACATCAACAAGCAAAACCGATACGATTAATACGCCCGCAACTTTTGAAACGAAAGAGAATTTATTTGTAGCGATTCACGAAGCCAATCTAACCGATTTTGCTTCAATGACATTATTAAAAACAAATAGTAAACAATACAAAAGCGATTTAGTGCCGTGGGCAGATGGTGTAAAAGTATATGCTGAAACGCCTTTTAAAACACCGTGGAGAACGATTATTGTAGGGACAAATCCAGGAGATTTAGCAGTTTCCACGATCATGCTGAATTTAAATGAACCTTCAAAAATTGAAGATCTTTCCTGGATTAGACCTTCAAAATATATTGGAATTTGGTGGGGAATGCATTTAGAAAAATTCACTTGGGGTCAGGGTCCAAAACATGGCGCAACAACCAAAAACACCAAAGAATACATTGATTTTGCAGCGAAAAACAACTTCGACGGCGTTTTAGTTGAAGGCTGGAACGAAGGTTGGGACGGCGACTGGACCGCCGACGGATCTGCATTTAGTTTTGTAAAACCCTATCCTGATTTTAATTTAGAAGAAATCACTAAATATGCTGCCATAAAAAATGTTCGATTAATTGGACATCACGAAACGGCAGGCGCTACAAAAAACTACGAAACCCAGTTAGAAGATGCTTTTAAACGGTACAATAAAGTGGGCGTAAATACCGTAAAAACAGGTTACGTAAATAAATATTTAGATAAAAAAGAATGGCACGACAGCCAATACGGAGCGCGACATTATAGAAAAGTAATGGAAACGGCCGCTAAATATCATATTATGATTGACAACCACGAACCCATAAAAGGAACGGGAATACAAAGAACCTATCCAAACTTTATGTCGCAAGAAGGCGGAAGAGGTCAGGAATACAATGCATGGTCTGTAGACGGAGGAAATACTCCGGAACATTTAACGACTTTGCCTTTTACAAGAATGCTTTCAGGTCCTTTTGATTATACACCGGGGAATTTTAATTTTGATTATAAAACACCTTCGGGAGCACGTGTGCAAACCACTTTGGCAAATCAATTGGCATTGTATGTAATTGTTTTTAGTCCGTTGCAAATGGCTTCAGATTTGCCTGAAAATTATGAAGGTAAACCTGAATTTCAGTTTGTAAAAGAAGTTCCGTGCAATTGGTCTGATACTAAAGTTTTAGATTCTAAAATTGGCGAATACACGACAATTGTTCGTAAAGACTGGGAGGAGAAAAACTGGTATCTAGGTTCAATAACAAACAGTAACGCCAGAGATCTTAAAGTGTCATTGTCATTTTTAGATGCAGGAAAAGATTATGAAGCCGAAATTTATGCCGATGGAGCAGGAGCGAACTATAAAACGAATCCGTATCCGGTGACGATTTCAAAACAAAAAGTAAATAATAAAACAATTTTAGATATTAAACTTGCAGCTGGCGGAGGAACAGCTATAAAATTTTCTCCACTACAGAAATAAGTTAGTTTACGTTTATTTGAGTTAAGTTTGAGCAATGAACCCGGCAACTTTTTGAAAGGTGTCGGGTTTGTTTTAAGTTTTAAGTTTCAGGTTTCAGGTTTCAGGTTTCAAGTTTCAGGTTTCAAGTTTCAGGTTTCAGGTTAAATTAGGACGCGTAATTTAACCGCAAAACACAAAGACCTTTAATCAGCAAGGTTTTATAAAAACACAAAGTTCGTATATAAAAAATCTTAGCGGGCTTTGCGGTAAAATTCTCATTTCAACCTGAAACCTGAAACCTGAAACTTGAAACCTGAAACAAAAAACTAATGTTTATAAAACTTAACATGCCCGCCAAAAGCATACGTTGCGGCAAGTGTCGGGCCGTTATATCCCCATTTAAAGAAACCGTTTAGTCTTTCTTTTTCTGTATCTACTCTTA
>LMAJ01000038.1 GCA_001507425.1 Flavobacteriaceae bacterium CRH | reverse complement strand
CTTTTGTTTTAAAAACAAGTAAGATATTCTTTATAAACACTACTTTTTGAGGTGGTCACTTTGAACCGGAATCAACTGATCTTTTTTACAAGAATAGGGTGGTCACTTTAAACCGGAATCAATTGCTCTCTTTTACCGGAATGGGATGCTCACTTTTACCAGAATTTGCACTTACACCTGTTTCTTTCAAAATAGCGGTCGTTTTTGTCGGATTATTATAAATATCATATTCTGTAGACGATTCACTATTTGTATTGGTAATGGTATTAGATTGCTTAGTAACTGTATTTTTTAGAATAAAGACTTTATTTGCCAAAAGATTGGTTGCGTAGGTCGAAATAGATTTTGTTATGTAATCTGTTGGCGTATTAGGAGAATCATTAGCGCCCTCGTTTATTTTTGCAGAAAAAGTACTTCCGGATTTAATCCAGCTACCTGTTTTTAAGGTAATGCTTTCGGTTGCTACTAAATTATCTGTTTGCGTTACTATGTAGTCCATATATTCACCCTTAACAATCTTTCCAGGTTTTCGGGGATCGAGTGTTGTTATTAATGGTTCTCTAAATCCACGGGCAAAATAATTTTCAACAGCTGCTCCTCGCAAATTAATATCATTTTTTGTGATACTTGAAAACATAGCTGTAGTATCATTGTACCAGTCTGTTTGGCTGACAGATCGAAAACCCATAAATCCGAGACCTTCCGCATTCGATACAGCGCCATAATAAGCAAACAATTTTTTCTTATAAACATCCTTACTTTGTTTTTCTAATTTAGAAACTACGTATACATTAGGATTTATAGTAATATCAAAATTAGGATACTCAGCAATTCCTTTGCTTGGCTTATAAATGGTAGTATATTGATAAGTATTGGCAAACTTCGAGTCTAACGGGATATAAGTGACTGATTCCTGTACGCCGTTGCCTGTTGTAATATTTGTTAATAAATTACCCTTTTTGTAATCGTAACCTGAGTTGAAAAAATGAATTTTATTTTGATTAAAAAAGGCAATTTCAAGTGTAGAATTTGCTTTGTTTGGCGCATTATTATAACTATTTAAAGACTGAGGCAAAAACACAGGAAGCGCATAAATGTTAATGTCACTTTTTGTTCCTGTTGAACTAATTGTTGCTTTAGCAGTAAAATCGCTATTTATATTTGGATAGCATAAAGTACTTATATAGCCTCCATTTGTGTCGCCATAACTTAAGGTACTTATTAAATCTGTTCTACCATCGTTATTATAATCTGTTGCAAAATAATTATAAGTATAATTGGAATCATTTGGATAAAAAACCGGTACATAAGTTTTTTCTTCTTTTATCATAGTAATTCCCGTCGAAGTATACTTACACCATTGTGATGAATCGTATGCCTTTGGAATCATAACATCCGATTTTCCGTCTCCATTATAGTCTCCAATTAAAATAGGAACGCTAGATGATATATCTTTATCTATAGAAGTGTTTTTATATAAGACAACAAGCTTATTGGTTGCGTCTATCGAATAAATACTAATTAACCCATTATCAAATATATAAATATCAGACTTTCCGTCTCCATTAAAATCACCGACTTCTACTTTAGCTTTTGCTGATAAAGCAGTATTTAATTCACCTGACAGATTCATAAAATCTGTTGTATTGTCCCTTTTCAAATCAATAAAATAAACTTTTTTTGAAATTACCTCTCCTTTAACCGATTCGCAACCAGCAAAAGTTCTTGTGCCACAAAGTACAGTAGGAGCAGGAATATCAATAGCCAAAACATCGGTTAAACCGTCACCATTAAAATCTCCAGAAATAATTCTCTTTGGAAAAATCGTTTCTTTTGCCAGTGTCTTTACACAATCCATGCAATAACTATAAACTATAGTTTTTGGAAAACTAACAACCCGATCATAATGCTTCTGTATATAAGAACTTCCAAGTAAATTTATCATACCATAGGCTGAAAAAGTATATTCGGAGCCTGTTTTTTTTGCAACCACCCAGCCTTGCGGCAAAATTTTATTATCAGAACTTAAAAAGGTTGCTGGAAAAATATCATCAAAAACCCCTGTTTTGTGTTCCAGCCCCATATTGACATTATTTCCAGATTGAATATCAGCATATAACCAATATTTTGCTTTAGCATCATCACCTAGTGTTGGATAAACCAAACAATCCATTTTACCATCACCATCGAAATCTCCCGAGATTGCACCCACATTTAATGATTTTATATTACCAATATTCAATTTAGTCTCTATGTTTATATATTTTATTTCCTCAGGAATCATCTCATAATCAAAAAGCGTTGGGTTATAACTTTTTGTTCCGTCACCACTGGTTTCTGTTATCTTATTTATTCGATCTACTGCTAAAAATGATAAACTGTAATTTCTAAAACCTATTCCGTTTGTAGTAGTTTTTATTTCTTTAAGTCTTTTAGCGCTTATAACATTTTGTCCTCCAACATAATGATTTTCAGGAACAGCTCTGTCTTCATAAATAAATTTCACTTCATTAGGAGAAGCATTACTACCTAAAGCCCCGTATTTAATATTATCAATGTATAAAGTATTATTTAACAATATATAACTATAATTAATTCTAACTCCCTGAGCATTTTCATAATATAAAATTGACCATTCCATAATTGATCTTGAATTTGTAGAATTGCCATAATACGCTTTAGATCCATCCGGATATTCTACTAAAAAATAAGCTGGACCATAATTTACGCCAAAAGGTGAAACTCCATAAGAAGTAATCCTAGTATTCGAAAAATATTCAGTTTCATAAACTGTTTTGTCCAAGCCATAAACTCCCGATGTTCCACTTTTTACTATCAGTCTTTGCCCATCTAGTGCAAATCTGTCTAATGCATTAAAATCTACAGGGTCTATCACTCCATCATGAAATTTAGTAGCTGGAATTCTAATTATACTAGAAACTCCTGAAATATCCCAACCTAGTGCAGCATTTCCGCTTAATCCATTTTGACTATTGTAACTTAACGTTATTTGGGGTTCTATACTATTAATTCCTTTTGGTACCACAATAGGAATTGTATAATTAGCATTTCCATTTAACGAAACTAACAAATCGCCATCTGTAACACCAACTTCAATAGAATTACCTGTTGGAGCATTTGTTGGAGACATTACTGAAGACAATAGTGCTTTATCAGTTTTAGTAATAATTGTGGCATCACCAGAAACCCTTTTTATTACAGTTGTTTCATTGACAATTTCACCTTCTGCATTTTGGGCTGAAACCCAAAAACCAAAAACTAAAAATATAAGGGAAAAGTAAAATTTCTTCATGGCATTTATTGTTTAATAATTTTAATAGATTTTTCTCCTCCATCTTTATAAGACATCAAAACGATATAAACTCCCGAAGGATAATCCTGAAAAGGTATCGTAAGGCTAGTATCCTGCTGATTTTGCTGATACGTTCTTAAAACCTGACCGGTGATGGAATACAAGTGTATTGCAGTGACATAATTTTCATTGATCAATTGCCATTGCAAATACAATTCTTCCCGTACCGGATTTGGATAATAGGAGATAAAATCTTTTCCTGAAAACTGTAATAAATCATCTTGTGTAATAGCCTCGATTTCCTTTACTTCTTTGACTGATTTTGAGACGCAGTTAATACAAAGAATTCGGCTGATTTGATTTCCGGCAGCATCATAACTAAAGGTTAGTTTGGCTTGTGCATTTGCTATGAAGCAAAATAAAAGGAAAAGGATTGGAATATATTTTTTCATAAGGCGTGTATTTAATACATTTCCTACAAATATATAATCATAAATTAAAACTTACAAATATTTTGTTAACAAAAAAATAAAAACCAAAAAAAAGCGAGACCTAAATCTCGCTTTTTTAACATAATTATATTTTAACTATTTTATTCTACTGTAACAGACTTCGCTAAGTTACGAGGCTGATCTACATTACAACCTCTCATAACAGCAATGTAATAAGAAAGTAATTGCAAAGGTATTGTTGTAATTAATGGAGATAAAGCATCTGAAGTTTCAGGAATCTCAATTACATAATCTGCCAATTCACGAACTTGTGTATCGCCTTTAGTAACTACAGCGATGATTTTTCCACTTCTTGATTTTATTTCCTGAATATTACTTACAATTTTATCATAATGACCTTGTTTAGGTGCAATAACGATAACCGGCATATGCTCATCAATTAAAGCGATCGGACCGTGCTTCATTTCTGCTGCAGGATAACCTTCAGCATGAATATAAGAGATCTCTTTAAGCTTTAAAGCGCCTTCAAGTGCAACCGGGAAATTATAACCACGTCCTAAGTATAAGCAATTAGGAGCATCTTTGAATTTTTCTGCAATCTCTTTAGCTCTATCGTTTGTTTGCAATGCCTCTGCTACTTTTTCAGGAATTATTTCTAATTCTTGTAAGTAAGTATGATAATCTGTATTTGATAACGTCCCTTTAGCTTTACCTAATCGCAAAGCGATCATTGTTAAAACTGTAATTTGAGTGGTAAATGCTTTTGTTGAAGCTACTCCAATTTCAGGACCTGCGTGCGTATAAGCACCAGCATGGCTTTCTCTTGAAATAGAAGAACCTACAACATTACAAACTCCAAAAACGAAAGCTCCGTTTTCTTTAGCTAATTTTATGGCTGCCATTGTATCTGCTGTTTCTCCAGATTGAGAAATAGCTATAACAACATCATCTTTATTTATGATTGGATTTCTGTATCTGAATTCAGAAGCATATTCTACTTCAACAGGAATACGGGTAAATTCTTCAAAAATATATTCTGCTACCAAACCTGCGTGCCATGAAGTACCACAAGCGACGATTAGAATTCTTTTTGCATTCAGGAATTTCTCAATATTATCCTCAACACCAGCCATCTGAACAATTCCTTCATTAGCATGAAGTCTTCCTCTGTAGGTATCTTTAATAACACTTGGCTGTTCGTAGATCTCTTTCAACATGAAATGATCATAACCTCCTTTTTCAATTTGCTCCAAATTCATTTGAAGTTCCTGAATGTAAGGATCAACTAAAGTGTCATCTTTTATTTTTCTAACTTTAAGAGGTTTGTGCAATCTGATATTTGCCATTTCACCGTCTTCCAAATAAATAGCATTTGCTGTATATTCGATAAATGGCGAAGCATCAGAAGCAATAAAATACTCCCCTTCTCCAACACCAATTGCCAGTGGGCTTCCTAATCTTGCCGCAACAATTTCTTCCGGATTTTTTTTGTCAAAAACTGCAATTGCATACGCACCAACTACCTGATTTAAAGCAATCTGAACTGCTTTACCCAGTTTTATATTTTCGTTCTTCTGAACTTCCTCAATCAGATTAACTAAAACTTCAGTATCGGTATCAGATTTAAAAGTGTAACCTCTTTTTTTTAATTCTTCTTTTAATGGAGCATAATTCTCAATAATACCATTGTGAATAATTACCAATTCTCCAGAATTAGAAAGATGCGGATGTGAGTTTACATCATTTGGAACTCCGTGAGTAGCCCAACGTGTATGCCCAATTCCTATAGTTCCGTTTGTTGTAAAACCATCTTGTGCTTTAGCTTCAAGATCTGAAACTTTACCTTTTGTTTTACAAAGCTTTACACCTGCTTCAGTATCATATAGCATAACACCGGCACTGTCATATCCTCTGTATTCGAGTCGTTTTAATCCTTTTATAACAATAGGATACGCCTCTCTATGACCAATATATCCAACAATTCCACACATATATTATTTATTAATTTGGTTTCGTGTAGTAAATTTCAAGCTTCAGTCTATTAGCATCCGTAACAGCATTTGTCCCTCCAAACAATACTGTACCTAACGGATTTAAAACTGTCGCTCTAGGCGCTTCTGAAATAACACTGTTTTTTAATTTTAATTTATTTGAAGCTACAACGTTTATATCATCAATAACCACCAAGCCTAATCTTACGTTTTTTGCAGTTGCATCTTTTATAAGATTCCTGATGTGACTTGTCAACCTAATTTTATAAGTAGTTCCTCTCTTAGTAGTAGCATCTACGTTTATAATACCTCCATAAATAACTTTTGTCATTCTTGAATCACTCGTTATACTTGAAGTTCCATCAGCAGCATAATCAACAATAGGAATATTATTATCTAAATCGTACAAGTAAACTCTTTTTGGTTCTTTTGCTTGTAAATTATCTGCTCCTTTTACTGCCATTTTCTCAGCATCAATATGAAAAACCAAATTAGCTTCATTCACCATCCAATTATTTTTTCTTATATTATCTAATTTAGAAGCAAAGTCCTTAAGTTCTAAAACCGCTAACGATCCTTGTCCTCCTTTTAAATAAAGTCTGTCATCTCCAGCTGGATTTGGAGTCTGTATTGCACCAAGATAAGTTGGTTCTTTAACATCATTAAGCAAACCAGCCGTACTTCCGGTTAAATTAATTACTAACGTTCTATCGTCTTTTACCTTTTCATCATCAGTTGTAATATCTGTTTTGGCTTTATATTTAATTGTAATTTTACCTTGTGCAAAATTCATCAAAGCCATATTACTTTGAAACCCTTCTGATTTTTCAACTTTAAAATATAATCCTCTAAAATATTCCTGAAAAACATCTAAAGTTGCCAATTTTGCTGCCGGAGCACTTAAGATTCTCTCTTGAAAAAAATCTTTATTTAAATTTAAACGCATTTCAGGAGCAACCTTCGTAATTGTTTCTTTATTTGTTGTTGCATCTACAGTAACATCTGAAATTTCTTTAGAATCAAAAAAGAATTGTTTATTCTCTAGTTCATTAGTACTATCATTTAATGGCAAACCTGTTTTTGTATACGGCTTTTTATTAGCCTCAAATTCAGTTTGATTGGTATAATATAAATTAGCTACTTGCGCTCCGTTTTCAATAACAGAAGAACGCATCTGAAAACCAGATTCATAAACACTTAATTTTATTTTTCCATTTGGTGCGCCATATATAGAATCTAATGCATAAGTTGTACTGGTAGTACCATCTGTATTTGTAGTTACACTCGTTGCATGACTAAAATAAGGAATACTAAGCACAACACTTTCTATAACCGGTTCATCACCAATAGATGGTGCATAAGTGGCAAGTGAAACTTGGGTTGCAAAATTTCCTGTAGTCGTACCTAAAACAGGATTATCATAAATTCCTAAAGCATTAAGCGTTAAGGAATTTGATTGAATAGGTGTTATTTCCTGGTTGTAGGCTAAAACATCATATTTTTCTGATTCCAATCCGAAATGATCATCTCCGATCAAATCATCTCCAATGGCGTTAAAATCTTTATCGCAAGAATATAAAAGAACAACTGTCGCAGCTAATAGAATTTTCTTAATAAAAGAAGTATTGTACATGTTTAATAATAAAGTTAATTTTTAAAGACCCATCGTTTTATAGAAATTTGTATACGCCTCAGCGAATGCATCTTTCGTGGCGAAAGGTAAAAAAGGTTTTCCTGAAGATTCTATAAATTTTGTTAAACTTGGTGATACGTTTTCAGATGCAATAATTACAGCATCAGAATGTAAAATACTGGCTTTTAGAACATTTTCATAGTTTGGGGTTTCTAAATCAGCTATTGCTTCATGAGGAACTCCATCAAATTTAACCTTATTAATCATCTCTAAATCTAAATTTTCATCAAAAGATTGCCCATAAACCGAGGTCACAATTTTAGTTTCAGAGAATAAAGCTTCGTTTTTATAATAATGCTTCATGTAAATTGGCAACATTGCTGCCAACCAACCGTGTACGTGAATAATATCCGGAACCCAGTTTAGTTTTTTTACTGTTTCTACAACACCTTTAGCAAAAAATATAGCGCGCTCGTCGTTATCAGGATACAATGCTCCTTCTTCGTCGGCAAAAGTTGCTTTGCGTTTAAAATATTCATCATTATCGATAAAATAAACCTGAATTCTTTCTTTCGGAATTGAAGCTACCTTGATAATCAACGGCATATCTAAATCATTCACTACCAAATTCATTCCTGAAAGTCTTATTACTTCGTGTAACTGATGTCTTCTTTCGTTGATGTTTCCATATCTTGGCATGAAAATTCTTATCTGACCTCCTTGATCGTTGATCATTTTCGGAACGTCATAAGACATTAGAGAAACCTCATTTTCAGCCAAATAAGGCACGACTTCAGATGATACATATAATATCCTCTTATCTTTCATAATAGTATTTTACTTAATTTTTGGTAATAAAAACGTTGCAAAATTACAAAAATTTATGCAGTTTATAACTAATATATTATGTTTGCACTAAATTTTAATAATACCAACATGCATATTTTCTACGGTAAAGTGGCTTTGATAGCTTATTTAAAAACTATCAAAACGTCAAATTCGACTATCGGGTTTGTACCAACAATGGGCGCTTTACATCAGGGGCATCTGGCTTTAATGCAACGATCTCTTAAAGAAAACGACGATACTGTAGTTAGTATTTTCGTAAATCCGACTCAATTTAACAATCCCGAAGATTTAGCAAAATACCCGAGAACCCTCGAGGAAGATGTGAAGAAAATGCGTGTTTTAAATGACAAAATCATATTATATGCACCATCTGTAGAAGATATTTACGAAGGTAATACGGTTTCTCAGGATTTTGATTTTGATGGATTGGAAAATCAAATGGAAGGAAAATTCAGACCCGGGCACTTTAATGGCGTTGGCACCATCGTAAAAAGGCTATTTGAAATCGTAACTCCAACAAATGCTTATTTTGGAGAAAAAGATTTTCAGCAATTGCAGATCGTTAAAAAAATGGTAGAAAAAAATCATTTGCCTGTAAATGTAGTAGGTTGCCCTATTTTTAGAGAAGATAATCAATTGGCAATGAGTTCCAGAAACGAGCGATTAACGCCCGAAGAACGAAAAGAAGCTTCAATCATTTATAAAACTTTAACGGAAGCAAAAGAAATTTTCAAAACAAAAAGCCCTCAGGAAACTATTGAATTCGTAGAAAATTCTTTCAAAGAAAACGAAAGATTTGACCTTGAGTATTTTGTAATTGCTGACGAATCTACATTATTACCTATCGATCATAAAAGTAAAGACAAAAATTACCGTGCATTTATAGCGGTATTTGTTAATTCTATAAGACTGATTGATACCATTTCATTAAATTAATTTACCTTTGCAACATGCAAATTCAAGTTATAAAATCAAAAATTCATCGAGTTAAGGTAACCGGTGCCGATTTAAATTATATTGGCAGTATTACTATTGATGAAACTCTACTGGAAGCTTCAAACATTATTGAAGGCGAAAAAGTAGCTATTGTGAACATTAATAATGGCGAGCGTTTTGAAACTTATGCTATTAAAGGAGAAAAAAATTCAGGTGAAATTACACTGAATGGACCTGCGGCAAGAAAAGTTCAAAAAGACGATATTATTATTATCATTTCCTATGCAACCCTGGAATTTGAAGAAGCAAAAACCTTCAAACCATGGATCATTTTCCCAAATGAAAACGATAATTCGCTAACCTAAGCTTTTCTTCACACCTTATAGTCTTTATGTCTGATAAATTTATTTCTCAGATACTATCTCTTTTGCCTGAACTTAAAATAAAATTCAGTAAGAACTTTATTGCCATTTTTAAAATTCCAAAATAATAAAAAAGCAAATAAAGTGTTATATTGCTACACTATTTCAATACTTTTTAATCACTGAAATACCCCAAATCATGAAAAAAGTTTACTTACTATTTGCTTTAATCTCTTTTTCTGCCTTTGCACAGAAAAAATTTGACAACATTAAATCTGAAAAACTCGGAGGAGAAAGAAGAATAACTATCGGACTTCCTGAATCTTACGAAGCTAATCCTGAAAAAAAATATCCTGTTTTATATTTATTAGATGGAGATTATTTATTTGATCCTTTTTCAGGAGCTTTAAGTTATGGTTCGTATTGGGGAGATCTCCCTGAAGTGATTATAATTGGAATTCATCAAAATAAAAATGACGAACGTGAAGACGATTCAACAATTGATCAAAACACTGGATTACCATTTGAAAAAGGAGCAGAATTTTTTGAATTTATTGGTGGAGAATTAGTTCCATATATTGAGAAAAAATACCGCACATCGCCTTTCAGAATTATTGCTGGCCACGATATAACAGCAAGTTTCATCAACTTTTATTTGTATAAAGAGCAACCCATTTTTAACGCCTACATCTCTTTCAGTCCTGAACTTGCCCCAAAAATGGAAGTTCGTATTCCGGAGAAATTTGCTAAAGTAACAGAACCTTTATTTTACTATTTATCTGTAGCAGATGGCGATAATAAAAAAATTAAAGAACCAATTGAAAAGTTAGACAGCAACATTAAAATTGCCAATAATCCTCTGGTAAATTACAAATACGATTTATTTAAAGGAACAACACATTACACACAAGTCCTGCATGCAATTCCGAGTGCCTTATATCAAATTTTTGAGGTTTACCGACCAATAAATTCTGCTGAATACAACGAAAAAATTGCTGTTCTTGAAACTGGTTACGCTGATTATCTGGAAAACAAATACAACACGATGTCGAAAATTTTAGGAGTTCAGATTCCGGTTAGAATGAGTGATTTTAAAATAATCGAAACGCTGATCCTAAAAAAGAATGCTTACGATGAATTAGGAAAAATGGCCGAAATTGGAAATGTAAATTATCCAAAAGCCATGCTTGGTGAATATGAATTAGGTTTGATGTACGAAAAAATGGGCGACCCGAAAAGAGCCTCAAAAAAATACCAAAATGCTTCGCAAATGGAACCAATTGGTGATTTGAATAAAGATGTCATGTACGAGAAAATCGACGAAATGAATACGCTTGTTAAAAAAACCAAATAATGTCTAAAGTTAAAACTTCCTTTTTTTGTCAAAATTGCGGGACTCAATATGCCAAATGGCAAGGGCAATGCAATGCGTGCAAAGAATGGAATACTATTGCCGAAGAAATTATTCAGAAGCAGGAAAAAGTGGCCTGGAAAAGCGAACCAACTTCTACAAGTAAAGCGCCGCGCCCTTTAAAAATTAATGAAATCGATTCTACTCAGGAAATCCGAATGGATACGACTGATGGCGAATTGAACCGTGTTCTTGGCGGAGGTCTGGTTCCTGGATCTCTGACGCTTTTGGGCGGTGAACCGGGAATTGGAAAAAGTACGCTTTTGCTTCAGATTTCTTTAAAATTACCTTATAAAACGCTGTATGTTTCTGGTGAAGAAAGCCAGAAACAAATAAAAATGCGTGCCGAAAGAATAACGCCAAATAGCGATAACTGCTATATTTTAACGGAAACCAAAACGCAAAATATATTCAAACAAATTGAAGCCATTGAACCTGAAATTGTCATTATCGACTCTATTCAGACTTTGCATACGGATTATATTGAATCGACCGCCGGAAGTATTTCTCAAATTAGAGAAACAACCGCTGAATTAATCAAATTTGCCAAAGAAACCAATATTCCGGTTATTTTAATCGGGCATATTACAAAAGACGGAAACATCGCCGGTCCAAAAATTTTGGAACATATGGTTGATACCGTTTTACAATTTGAAGGCGACCGAAACCACGTTTACAGAATCCTGCGTTCCTTAAAAAACCGTTTTGGTTCTACTGCCGAATTGGGAATTTATGAAATGCTGGGAAGTGGATTGAGAGAAGTTTCTAATCCGTCTGAAATATTGATTTCGCACAAAGACGAAGAAATGTCGGGAACTGCTATTGCTACGACGATGGAAGGTATGCGCCCGCTGATCATCGAAATACAATCGCTCGTAAGTACAGCCGTTTACGGAACACCGCAACGCAGCACGACTGGCTACAACGCCAAAAGGCTAAACATGATTTTGGCGGTTTTAGAAAAAAGAGCCGGATTTCGTTTAGGTGCAAAAGACGTTTTCCTAAATGTAACCGGAGGAATTTCTGTAGATGATCCTGCAATTGACTTAGCAGTTGTTGCTGCGATCTTATCATCAAATGAAGATATCCCGGTAACGAAGGGATTTTGTTTTGCGGGTGAAGTTGGACTTTCAGGAGAAATTCGACCTGTAAACCGTGTTGACCAACGTATTCAGGAAGCCGAAAAATTAGGATTCAACACCATATTTGTCTCAAAATACAACAAAATTGCCGTAAAAAACACAGGAATAAAAATAGAACTCGTGGCTAAGATTGAAGATGTAGCCAGTATTTTATTTGGTTAAAACAATACAAAACTGAATAGTCCTAAATAAAAAGGCTCTTGAACATTTTTTTAGTGTGCAAGAGCCTTTTTATTTTATACGAAGCAGAATTAATCTGTTGTAATTTTAAAACTTCCGTCTGTTACTGCAAATGTTTCTTCTCCTGCAGTTCCGTTAAGAGTAAATGTTCCCTCAACTTTACTAGCAGTTTTAGCAGTAATATTTATCGTTCCTGACGTTGCGCTAGCATTATTTATACCTGGCGCAAAAGTAAAACTTGCCTGATAAGTAGTTTCAAGTTGTGACAAATCATAAATTACCGGATGGCTTCCAACAGTAAAATTGTTAGGCATCCATAAAGAAACTTTTTTATACGTATTGTCCATTCCTGTACTTCCATAAATATTTACAGCACCTGATTCAGAAATCGCAGGATCGAATTTATATTCTGTTCCTTTGTACTTAAACTTGATAAAGTCCCCTGTAATTGTTTCTTCTTCTTGTGGTGTGTCTTGGGCGTCGTCACTGCTACATGAAGATGATAGCACTAATGCAAAAAAAGTAACAGCAAAAAACATGATTTTTTTTAGATTTTTCATTAAGGAATATTTAATATGATTAATAATACAAATATAAAAGTTATCGTTTACAAGCCATTGTGATTTCGTAAATTAACAATGTAAAGAGGTATAATTTCAGTATAAATATTAATTATGAAGAAAAAATTTACTTTATTAATACAATAGAATCAATTTTTTAAATGTGATGTTTAAAAATTAGAAGAAAATTTTTATAAGCTGATAATTTTAAATTTAAATTTACCCTAGATTTGACATGTGAATAGTTTTCAACCGCAAATTATATTTATGAGATTTCCAAAACAAAAAATATTTAAAGCTCTTCTAATACTTGTTCTGATATTGGGAGTGCTTTTTTTAGGTCTTTACTTTTTTCGTGATTCGCTTTTAAGACAAGCCATTGCAAAAGTAACCTTAAAAATGAACACCGAATACAACAGTAAATTTTCTGTAAAATCAGCCACTTTTGATGGTTTATCAGGAATTAAATTAACCGATGTTATTTTGGTTCCACATAACGCTGACACGCTTTGTCACATTCAAAAAATAGAAACAAGCATTAGTTTATCTACTTTATTAATTGGTGATGTTCAGGTTGGAACTTTAAAAATCGATAATGGCTATATTCAATTAGTCAAAAAAGGAAAAATCAGGAATTTTGATGCTTTTTTAAAAAGAGATAAATCAGATTCTGATAAAAATGAAAAGCGTAAATATGCCACTTTTGCCTATCGTATCATTTCAAAATTATTGAATCTGGTTCCGACTGATATGAAATTGCAAAACCTGAATTTCAAAATTAATGATAATGGCAAAAAAGCGTCAATTGCGATCAATAAACTTGTTTTAAACAATAAACAGCTCGAAACCAATCTTCATGTTCAAAGCAAAGATTTTGATCAAAAATGGAACATTAAAGGTTTTGCAGATCCAAGAAATAAAAAAGCTGATATTCGATTTTTCAATCTTGATACCGGAGCGATTCGGGTTCCGTATCTTGACGAACGTTATAATTTAAAAGCAAGTTTTGATTCTATTCGATTGAATGTTGAAAACATCGACAAAGACGGAAGCGAATTGCATATCGACGGCTTTACTTCTATCTCAAATTTAAAAATCAATCATCCTAAAATTGCCAGCAAAGATGTAGTGATCAAAAATGCCCGTTTTGATTATCGTTTTTTACTTGGAGATGATTTTATTTCGATAGACAGCACTTCTACAATGCAATTGAACAAAATAAAAGTAAAACCCTATATCTCTTATAATACAGAAAAAGATACGGTTTATACGTTGCAAGTTGATATTCCAAAAATGAAAGCGCAGGATTTTATTGTTTCATTGCCCGACGGATTGTTTACACATTTTCAGGGAATGGAAGCGACTGGAAATTTCGATTACAAACTTGATTTCAAATTCAATAAAAACAAACCAAACACATTGGTTTTTGACAGCAAACTGAATAAAGAAGATTTAAAAATTACGAAATACGGAGAAGCGGATTTAAATAAACTAAACGGAGAATTTGTATACCGTGCGATAATTCAGAACGTTTTACAGCGCCCGGTTTTGGTTGGAAGTGCAAATCCAAATTATACGCCTTTGGATCAGATTTCACCTTATTTGAGAAAATCTGTATTGACGACAGAAGATCCGTCTTTCTTTTCGCATCGCGGGTTTATCAATGAAGCTTTTAAACAATCGATTTTAAAGAACATCAGAACCAAAAAATTCTCTCGCGGCGCCAGTACAATTAGCATGCAGTTGATTAAAAACGTCTTTTTGACCCGTGAAAAAACACTTTCACGTAAACTGGAAGAAATTTTGCTAGTTTATATTCTTGAAAACAATCGGGTTGTAAGCAAAGAAAGAATGCTGGAAGTGTATTTCAATATTATAGAATGGGGACCAAATGTATACGGAATTGGCGAAGCAAGTCATTTTTATTTCCAGAAAAGCCCGTCAGCTTTAAATGTTGATGAATGTCTGTATTTGGCCACTATTATTCCGAAACCAAGAAAATTCATGTATCAATTTAATGATGAAGGTAATTTGAAAGATTATGCATTGAAAAACCAAAAGTTCCTAAAGAATTTAATGTTTCGCAGAGGACTTTTAGTTCCTGAAGATACTCTTGGGCAACTTCCGGTTTATATTTCAGGAAATGCCCGTTCATTAATTAGAATAAAAGCTCCGGATTCAACCGCGGTTAAAAACGATTCTTTATCTATGGAAGAAGAGTTTGATTTGTAAACAAACACGGATTTCACGAATTATCACGAATTCTTTTAAACGTTTTAACTCCTGCAAGGTTTCCAAAACCTTGTAGGTGTCAGGATTTAAAAAAGAATAATACCTAAAAGGTTTTGGAAACCTTGCAGGAAGAGCTAAAAAATTCCACAAATTTTCACGGACTAATCTGTGTTAATTTGTGGAATTTATGTTTATTTAAAAACCTCTAATTATGGTGCGGGATCAGGAATTATAGCCTGAACTTTATCAATTTCTGCTAAAATTTCTTTTGCAAGCACAACATCAATTGTATCGATATTTTCTTTTAATTGTTCTAAAGTTGTTGCTCCAATAATAGCGCTTGTCACAAAAGGCTGCTGTAACACAAAAGCCATTGCCATTTGAGTTAACGTTAATCCGTGTTTGTGTGCGATTTCCTGATACAAACGCGTTGCTTGTGTACATTGTTCGCTTGCGTAACGTGTGTATTGAGGGAAAAGATTAATTCGCGCATTTGGATGTTCTTCTCCGGTTAAAAATTTACCCGTTAAAGTTCCAAAACCTAAAGGAGAATAGGCCAATAAACCAACATTTTCATGCATCGAAACTTCGGCAGAACCAACTTCAAATAAACGGTTTAGCAAATTATACGGGTTTTGAATGGTTTTAATTCTCGGAAGGTTTTGATATTTGCTTTCTTCCAGAAAACGCATCGTACCCCAGGCATTCTCGTTTGAAACACCAATGTGTTTTATTTTTCCTTCTTTAATTAATCCGTCAAAAGTTTCAAGAACCTCTCTAAAATTATCTTCCCACGGATCATCCTGAACTTTAAATGCGCGCTGCCCAAAAGTATTTGTTTTTCTTTCCGGCCAATGCATCTGATAAATATCGATATAATCTGTTTGAAGACGTTTTAAGCTATTTTCTAAAGCATATTTAATACTTGCCGGAGAGAAATCGAGTTTTTCGCGCATATAGCCAAAATTGGCATTTGGTCCGGCAATTTTTGAAGCCAAAACTACTTTCTCACGATTTCCTGATTTTTTAAACCAGGTTCCGATGATTTTTTCTGTACTTCCATACGTTGCCTCACTCGCCGGAACAGAATACATTTCGGCCGTATCAAAAAAGTTTACGCCTCTTTGAAGTGCATAATCCATTTGGGCGTGGCCTTCAGCTTCGGTATTTTGTCTCCCGAAAGTCATGGTCCCGAGGCATATTTTGCTGACTTCTATATCTGTATTGGGTATTGTTGTGTATTTCATTTTCTTTTTAAGGTTCAAAGTTGCAGAGGTTCAAAGGTACAAAGGGAATAAGCAATGCAAAATAACACAAAAGTTAAAAAAGTTACAAAGTTGTTTTTTTGAGAAGGTTCAAAGTTGCAAAAACACAAAGGCTCAAAGTTTTTTGGGTACTAAATAACAAAGGCCCAAAGTATAAAACTTTGAGCCTTTGTTGCTTTGAACCTTTGTTTCTAAAAACTTAATTAATACTATTAAGCATCTCAGCAATTTCATCTAATCTTGGTGTTAAGATGATTTCGATTCTACGGTTTTTAGCTTTTCCTTCTGCAGTGGCGTTACTTGCCAAAGGAGAAAATTCGCTACGGCCTGCAGCAGTTAATTTTTGCTTGTTGATTTTAGTGTTTTCACTTAAAATATTTACAATTGCAGTGGCTCTTTTAGTAGATAAATCCCAGTTGTTTGCAATTGGTCCTGAACCTGCATACGGATCATCATCTGTATGTCCTTCAATAAGAACAGAAAGATCCGGATTGTCGCCTAATACTTTTCCTAATTCTACAACAGCTCTTCTACCTTCGGTACCCACGGCCCAGCTTCCTGAATTGAAAAGTAATTTGTTTTCCATAGAAACATAAACTTTTCCGTTTTTCTGTTCAACTGTTAAACCTTTTCCTTCAAATCCGTTTAATGCTTTAGACAAAGTTTCTTTTAGTTTGCGCATTGCTTCTTCTTTAGCAGCAATCATAGCTTCAAGTTCATTTAAACGACTTGCCGTTTTATCCAGACGCGCTTGTTCTTCTGCCAGTTTTTTAGATTTTGCCTCTAATTGCGCTAACAATTCGCGGTTTTTAGCCATATTACTTTCTAGTGCATCATTGCTGTTTTTCTCCAATGCATTATAAGAATCCTGCAATACTTTGTATTTTTTTTGTTCAGCAGCAAGATCTGCTTTTTGTTTTGCAAGATCATCTTTTGTACTGGCCAAGTCTTTGGTTAGTTTATCACGATCTAGTTCTAATTGATTTTTGGTCTTTTGTAAATCAGCATTTTGATCAGCAATAGAACGGTTTTCTTTTTTTAGATCTGAATATTTTGATTCAAGATCGTTGTAAATTTTCTTGGATACGCACGAAGTCATAGACAACGCTAAAACCAGTAATCCGATGGAAGTTTTTTTAATCATTTTAATTTTTGGTTTTTATTTGGGGCTTAATTAATAATTCAAAATATCTTGTTTGTAGTGAGCGTGTTTTAAAATTACAAAAAGTAAATTCCAAATTCCAGACAACTCTAAATTGCGATCCCTCATAAATCGCTATTCACTCAACAAGAACAATACCAAACTTTATTCGATTTCTACCAAAACCGGACAATGATCTGAATGCACAGCGTCTGGCAAAATTACGGCACGTTTTAATCTATGCTGCAAAGAATCGCTCACCAAATTATAATCAATACGCCATCCTTTATTATTTCCTCTTGCTCCGGCACGGTAACTCCACCATGAATAATGATGCGGATCTTTATTAAAATGACGGAAACTATCAACAAAACCTGATTTCATAAAACCATCAAGCCATGCACGTTCCTGTGGTAAAAATCCCGAAACTGTTTTGTTACGAACGGGATCGTGAATATCAATCGCTTCGTGGCAAATGTTATAATCGCCGCAAATAATTAAATTCGGAATTGTAAGTTTCAGTTCGTTCACATACGTTTGAAAATCATCCATAAACATAAATTTATGGTCCAGCCTTTCGATATTAGTTCCCGACGGAAGGTATAAACTCATTACAGAACAATCGTCAAAATCAGCACGAAGGTTACGACCTTCAAAATCCATGTGCTGAATTCCGGTTCCGAAAACCACATTATTGGGTTTTATTTTAGATAAGATAGCCACGCCGCTATATCCTTTTTTTGTGGCCGGATAGTAATATTGATACGGATAACCGGCATCAATAATAGCATCTACAGGAATTTGCTCTTGTGTAGCTTTGATTTCCTGAAGGCAAATAACATCTGGATTGGCTTGTCTTAGCCATTCGATAAATCCTTTTGAAATTGCGGCTCTGATTCCGTTTACGTTATAAGAAATAATTTTCATTCAAGTTTTTTTTAGGAATCCAAATGTAATAAAAAAGTGGAAAGTTTGTGTTTGAATCAACGAAAAGTAGAGTTTTTTGTTATCTTTGTTCGCTGCTCTAATAAATTAAAAATAGTACATGGGTTTAGTTACCGCGAAAGAAGTTGCAAAGGCAATAAATGTTGAGAAGTACGGAGTTTTTGGTACTTTTTCTGGCTGGATTCTTATGAAGGTTCTTAAGATTTCTACCCTGAATAAAATATACGATCATAATAAACATTTAGAAGACGTTGCTTTTTTAAACGGAATATTAGATGAATTGCAAATTAAATTTGAAATTCCGGAAGAAGATTTAAAACGTCTGCCTAAAGATGGCGCTTATATTACCATTTCAAATCATCCGCTTGGAGGAATTGATGGCATTTTACTTTTGAAACTGATGCTTGAAAGAGAACCAAATTTCAAAATTATCGCCAACTTTTTATTACACCGTATTGTACCGTTAAAGAAATACATTATGCCGGTTAATCCTTTTGAAAATCATAAGGATGCTAAATCGAACGTAATTGGAATCAAAGAAACTTTACGCCATTTAAGCGACGGAAAACCTCTAGGTATTTTTCCTGCCGGAGAAGTTTCGACTTATAAAGACGGAAAATTAATGGTTGATAAACCGTGGGAAGAAGGTGCTTTGAAATTAATTAGAAAAGCAAAAGTTCCTGTAGTTCCAATATATTTTCATGCTAAAAACAGCAAATTATTTTATTGGCTTTCTAAAATTGATGATACATTACGTACCGCAAAATTACCATCAGAATTGTTAACGCAAAAAGATCGTGTAATTAAAGTTCGTATTGGTAAACCGATTTCGGTAAACGAACAAAACGAAATTGAATCTTTTGAAGAATATTCAGAATTTTTAAGAAAGAAAACCTATATGCTTGCCAATCCTTTTGAAAAAGACACCAAATTGATTGACACAACAAGTCTTAAAATACCAAAAGCGCCGAAAAAAATCGTAACGCCGGCAAATGAATCTAAAATGCTTGACGAAGTAAATGCGTTAAGAGGCAGCGATTGTCGTTTATTGCAAAGTAAAAACTATGAGGTTTTCTTTGCAACAGCAAAATCTATCCCTAATATTTTACATGAAATTGGCCGTTTGCGTGAAATAACTTTCCGCGAAGTTGGTGAAGGAACAAATGAATCTATTGACTTAGATAAATTTGACCAGTATTACCACCATATGTTTTTATGGGATGATGAAACTAAAAGAATTGCAGGTGCATACAGAATGGGACTAGGTTCTGAAATTTATCCAAAATTTGGCATTGAAGGTTTTTATTTAAATGACCTTTTTAGATTTGAGCCTGAATTGCATGATATGATGCATAAATCTATCGAAATGGGACGTGCTTTTATTGTGAAAGAATATCAGCAAAAACCAATGCCTTTATTCTTGTTATGGAAGGGTATTATTCACACCACTTTACGTTATCCTGAACACAAATATTTATTAGGCGGCGTAAGTATTAGTAATCAATTCTCTGATTTCTCTAAATCATTAATGATTGAGTTTATGAAATCGAATTATTACGATCCTTATATCGCACAATATATTCATCCGAAGAAAGCGTATAAAGTAAAATTGAAAGATGCTGACAAGGACTTTATTTTCGATGAAGCTGAATCTGACTTAAATAAATTCGATAAAATTATTGACGAATTAGAACCAGGAAATTTACGTTTGCCGGTTTTAATTAAAAAATATATCAAACAAAATGCGCGTGTGGTTGCGTTTAACGTCGATCCTTTATTCAACAATGCTATTGATGGTTTAATGTATATTAGAATTGCAGATATTCCTGAAAGCACTATGAAACCGGTTATTGAAGAGTTTCAGATAGAACTGGAACGCAAATTATCTGAAAAAGAAGATTAATCACACATCATCATAAAATTCAAAAATCCCATTTGCCAAAGCAGATGGGATTTTTTTTATTACAATTTTTATTTACAAACTAGTGTAATCTTTATTCTATTTAAACATAACACATATCCTGACAACCAAAACGCAAAACTACACACATAATACAATACGTTTGTACCTAATACGTCATTATTATATTAAAATAGGCTTTTCGAGTTAAAGAAAAAGAAAAATCCCATCATACCAATTGGCAAATGGGATTTTGTTTGTTTTTAGAACCAAATAGACTGATGTAATATGTCATCAAAAGAATTGTTTTTAACAAAAAGAACAAGTCTTATTAAATGATAAAAAGCTAAAAAATAAGCCATATTATAGGCTAATTTTCTATTATACAAAAGCCGTGTAAAATATTCTTTTTTAGTTATGATTTCTGTTGTCAGTACGATAATCGTAAGCCAGCAAAACAAGATAACAAAAGGCCCTAAAATATGATAACTAAGCGATTTATAAATATCGCCCTGATAGAAATACACCAATGATTTGGTTATACCGCAACCCGGACAAGGAAAACCAGTTAACATTTTAAAAGGACAAAAAGACTGATCCGATTCTAAATGGTCATTATGATTGTGAAGCATTAAAAAAAACGGAACTATCAGTGTGATTGACGCACCGATAATTGCATAAATTTTACGCTTTACTCTGCTATTATTTGTATAATCTGTTGATATCACCTTGTACAATCATTGCTGCTGCAATAGGAAAAAAGAAACCTAAAACAATTAATAAAGTAGACTGATCTTTTTGAAGTTCACCTGTTCTTTCGTATACTTTTGGCAAAGCTTCTTTTCCTGCTAAATAGTAAAAATAAATATTTACCGGCATACAACATCCGGCAAAAATTGCTATTGGCTGAGAAATTACTTCTCTTTCTGCTACAGCATTAAAAACCTCAGATACTTTAATATTCCAATAAATTAAATATAACCCGCAAGTTAAAAAACCAAAAAGCAATACCATAATAGGATCTACTTTAAATACTGGAATTGGCTCATTAAAATTATTAGATGTTTCTTGTAAATTGTTTTCCATGTTTTGTTCGTTAAAATAATTATTTATCCTACTCTTTTTTTGGATTTTCGGCTACTCCTCTTTTAAAATTTTGTTAAAATTCGGAAACAATATTAGAAAAAAATAATCTTATAAACTAATTCTTAAGAAGACTTTTATAGAAAGAACTGGTTATTAAACTTTAAGCTGGTTTGCAAAAAACCAAACAAGAATCTAACTTCAAAAAACACTACTTTATTTGGCGCAAACCTTTTTTATCTTGTCTACAATTACCTGCGCCAAACGTTCATGGCTCTCAAATGTCCATCCTGCAATATGCGGCGTTAACAAAACATTTTTTGCCTGCAATAAATATTGAAAAGCTTCGGGCGTGTTGTTATCCTGAAACAGCGTTTCGAAAGATAATTTCTCATATTCCAAAACATCCAAACCTGCTCCCAGAACTTTTTTAGACTTCATTGCTTGGACTAAATCTGCCGTAACGATATTCTTACCGCGTGAAGTATTTATAATCCAAAATGGCTTAGAAAACGCATTGATAAAATTTGCGTCAACCATTTTATCCGTTTCCGGAGTCCACGGAAGATGTAAACTCAAAACATCTGCTTTTTGCTGTAATTCTATAAGCGAAACTTGTGTGGCATTTTCATCTCCAACATTCTCTAAAATATCATAGCACAAAACATCAACTTCAAAACCACGCAGTTTTTTGGCAAAAGCTTTTCCCATATTTCCGTAACCAATAATCCCGACTGTTTTTCCGTCGAGTTCATGGCCGCGATTGCTTTCGCGATTCCATTGTCCGGCTTTTATTTCGGCGTCGGCCTGATTTAAATTATTAAACAATGACAAAATTACGCCCAACGAATGTTCTGCAACAGCGTTGCGATTACCTTCCGGAGCTGCGATTAAATGAATTCCTTTTGCTTCAGCATACTCACAATCAATACTTTCTAAACCCGCGCCTACTCTGGCAATAAACTGAAGATTGGTCGCTTTGTCTAAAAATGTTTTATCGATTTTAAAACGGCTGCGAATTACAATTCCGTTATAATCCTGAATTTTAGCTTCGATTTCTTCCTTTGATGATTTAAAATCAGCGTGATTTTCAAAACCGGCTTCTTCTAATTGTCCCCAAAGAATAGGATGATTACTGTCGATATGTAGAATTTTGATACTCATAAATTAAAACTTTTATTAAGAAAACAAAGTAACAAAAAAATAGCTGTTTATTGTTTTATCAAAATCAATTCAGTAAGAAATGCGTAAATTCGCATAAAAGGGTATTATGAAAACAATTGGTTTAATTGGCGGAATGTCGTGGGAAAGTTCTGCTTTGTATTATCAAATAATAAACCGCGGCGTTCAGGAAAAACTGGGCGGCGTTCATTCTGCTAAATCTCTATTATATTCTGTCGATTTTGATGAAATTGCCATTTTGCAAAAAGAAGAAAAATGGGATAAACTAGGAGAATTAATGGTTGAAGCTGCCCAAAAACTCGAAAAGAGCGGAGCCAATTTTATTGTATTGTGTACCAATACCATGCATAAATTATCTGAAGAAATAGAAAAAAATGTTTCGATACCGTTGCTTCATATTGTTGATACAGCCGCGGAAGAAATTGTAAAGGACAATATTAAAAAAATAGGTTTGTTAGGAACATCATTTACAATGGAACAAGCTTTTTTTAAGGATCGTTTGCTTAACAAGCACAAAATCGAAACCATAATTCCCAATCAAAAACAAAGAGCGAATATTCACCAGATTATTTATGGCGAGTTAGTAAAAGGAATAATAAGTAATGATTCCAGAAGTATTTTTTTAGAAATAATAAGGGATTTAATGGAAAACGGTGCTGAAGGAATTATTTTAGGCTGTACAGAAATTGAATTATTAGTTACTAATGAATACACGAATGCGAAATTGTTTAAAACCGCCGAAATTCATGCAAAAAAAGCGGTTGAATTTGCGCTGAAATAAATGTCAAAATGAAATTAACCAAAACTTTTAAAGCCTTTTTTGAAAACGAAAAATCAGGAGGACTCTTGTTGCTTTTTGTGACTATTATTTCGCTTTATCTTGCCAATTCACCATTTCAAATCGAATATATTTCGATTTGGGAAAAAGATTTGGGCGGACATTCGATCACGCATTGGATTAATGATGGTTTAATGACGATTTTCTTTTTACTGATTGGTCTGGAGTTAGAACGCGAAATTTATCATGGCGAATTGTCAAGTATCAAAAATGCTTCGTTGCCTATTATGGCCGCTTTTGGCGGAATGTTAGTTCCTGCCGCTATATTTTTAGCATTAAATTACGGAACAATTACTCAAAATGGAGCCGGAATTCCGATGGCGACTGATATTGCCTTTGCCATTGGGATTTTATCTCTTTTAGGAAATAAAGTTCCAGCATCGTTAAAAGTATTTTTAACTGCTTTGGCGGTTATTGATGATTTGGGCGCTATTATCGTAATTGCAGTATTTTACACTACATCAATATCTTTTGCAAATCTTGCTATCGCTTTAGGAATCTGGGCATTTTTGTTCGGTTTAAACCGATTGAAAGTTTATAATTTGATTCCGTATTTAATTGGCGGTGTTGCTATGTGGTATTTTATGCTCAATTCCGGGGTTCATGCTACGATTACGGGCGTGATATTAGCCTTCGTGATTCCGTTTGGAGATGGCGGAGCAAAATCTACTTCGTATAAATTACAGCACTTTTTACATAAACCCGTTGCCTTTTTAATCCTGCCTTTGTTTGCTGTTGCAAATACTTGCATTGCCATTGAAACAGATTGGCAGCAGGGCTTGAATCATCCTAATGCTTTGGGAATTATTTTAGGATTAGTAATAGGTAAGCCTTTAGGAATTTTACTTTTCTCGTTTATGGGTGTAAGTGCGGGTTATTGTGCCTTGCCAAAAAAATTAAAATGGACTCATATTCTGGGTGCCGGAATGTTGGGCGGAATTGGTTTTACAATGTCAATTTTCATTACTATTTTAGCTTTTAAAGATCCTGAAATTATTGTTTTCTCTAAAATTGCAATTCTGATTGCTTCTGCACTTTCAGGAATCTTTGGTTTTGTTTATTTGAAATATATCTTGTCTAAGAAAACAATATAAAATATGAATTCAATTAATAAAATTTGGCCTGTAATCTTTTTGCTCTTAATAATTTTTTCCTGCAACGATAAAAAACCGGATCAAATTATTGAAAAACATAATTCTAAAGATTCTGATGTATTGAAATATAAGAGCGAAGAACAAGCTATTGCAGGATTCTACAAAACGATAACTGATAGTAACAATGATTGTTTCGTTTCTATTGTAATAACTGAGCTTAAAACTGGTTATTTTTATTCTTTACAGACAAATTCGAGAAATGTAAGTGGTAAAGTTCGTTTTTCTATAAATGATTCTGGAGAAAAATATATAACATTAGAAGGTATAAAATGGGATGAATACGAAGGAGACATAAGCAATGAAGACGAAACTGATTCTGTTTCTGATTCTAAAACAGCATCTAAAGAATTAGAAATCCCGGTTGGAATTGATGCAAGTTATGTTAAAGACACACTCACAATTCAGAATTATGGAAATTCAATGAATTCTTATACCAAGATTTCTGAATGTGGAAGGAAATATATTCAGTTGATTAAAAGGAAGGTGTTTTAATTTCAAATCTTATAAATGAATAGAATCAAGCAAATAATCCTTCCTTCAATAACGCTTATTATAATTCTTGTTGGGGTAATTTTGTATCAAATAAAAACTTACACGCCTCCTACTTATTCTGTTTGTACAACTCCAGTTCCTTTTTGTGGCACTCAAAGCTTAAATTTAACAGAAAACGCAACAAAAGGAAAAGAAATTTTTAATTCTACTTGTGCTGCTTGCCATAAACTAGATGCAAAATCTACCGGACCGGCACTTCGCAACATAGATTCACTTGTTTTTGTAAAATGGATGATTGAGAAAAACCACAAAATTGATAGCACTAAAATTCATAAATTAGGAATAGATTATCACAGAACGATGTTTAAAGATTTTGTAAATGAGGAAAATCTTGCTTTATTAATAGAATATTGCTCAAGAATACGTTATTAAATTATAAACCTCACTTGCACAAATTTCACACGCGTAAATTGACAAAAACTGATACTTTTGCTTGTAGAGCTACTTACGGAGATTCATCGTAACTCGAAATGACATAAAAAGCGGTAAATGATTACAATAAATCTTACTATTATGATTGCAAGAATCTGGCACGGAAAAACACGAATTGAAGATTACGAAACCTATACCGCTTTTACGGTAAAAACTGCTATTCCCGATTATTCAAAAACACCTGGCTTTATAAAGTTATCTTTTTTAAGAAATATCAAAAATAACGAAGCGCATTATACGCTTATTACGTATTGGGAAAATTTAGAAGTTATTAAAAATTTTGCAGGCGAAGATTTTGAAAAAGCAAAATATTATCCTGAAGACAGTAATTTTCTTTTAGAGTTTGAGGAAAAGGTCGAGCATTTTGAGGTTTTTGCTTAGAAAATGAAATTCCAGATGTTCTCAAACTTGTCATCCTGACGGAGGAAGGATCACACTAGAAGCCCGGTTCAGCAATTCTCCAATCATTTGTAGCGGTACATGTGATCCTTCCTCCGTCAGGATG
>LMAJ01000037.1 GCA_001507425.1 Flavobacteriaceae bacterium CRH | reverse complement strand
TAGATAGCAGTAACAATCGCTAAAAAGTCTTCTGCTTTTAAAGCAGCACCTCCAATTAAACCACCGTCTACGTCTGGTTTACCAAAGATTTCCTTAGCGTTGTCCGGTTTTACAGAACCACCGTATAAAATAGAAACTTCGTCAGCGATATCAGCTCCAAAAGCTTTACGAACAACTTCTCTAATAAATTCGTGCATTTCCTGTGCTTGTTCCGGTGAAGCAGTTTCTCCAGTTCCAATTGCCCAAACTGGCTCGTATGCTAAAACAACATTCGACCATGATTCTTTTGCAATGTGGAATAATCCGTCACGTAATTGATTTTCAACAATATTGAAATGATTTCCTGACTGACGATCTTTTAATTCTTCTCCAAAACAGAAAATTACAGTTAATTCATGTTTCAAAGCAGTATCAACTTTGCTTGCGATTAAAGCATCTGTTTCATGAAAAATGGCTCTACGCTCAGAGTGACCAAGAATTACCGTGTTTACGCCAATGCTAGTTAACATGTCAGCAGAAATTTCTCCTGTAAAAGCTCCGCCTTCAGCCTGGTGAACGTTTTGAGCAGCAACACCAATAGTTGTATTTTTCACTTTAGCAACTGCCGCTTGTAAATTTACAAATGTTGGCGCAACAATTACCTGAGCAGTAGTTTGTGCTGGTATTTTAGTAATTAATTCGCTTAATAATTCTTCAGTTTGTGCTGCGTTTTTATGCATTTTCCAGTTTCCTGCAACAATCTTTTTTCTCATTTTGGTAGTTTTTATTTATTCTTTTAATTTGTTTTTTATTGAAATTTCAATTGAACTAAAGTAAAATTGAAATTGATTTTGAAATGACATTGATATTGAAATTTGTCATTGCAATTGATATTGAAATCTATTTTAGTCCTTGCAAAGTTTCATTGATTTTATCAAAGTCCGTTTCAATAGCACGGTAAAGAACAATTGTCCCTTTTTTATCAATGACAATATATCTCGGAATCCAATCTAAATCAATTGCTTTTCCAAAAACACCTTTCATACCGTCGTTCATCATAAAATGATCGCCTTTTAATTCGTGCTTTTCAATTCCTGCTTTCCATTTGTCAGCCGTTTTATCAGCCGAAAGAAATAAGTATGAAGCTTCAGGATGACTAGCTTGTAATTCTTTTAATTTTGGCATTGCTTTTACACAATCACCACACCAGGAAGCCCAAACTTCGATAACTAAAGTTTTTCCTTTGTATTTTTTTAGAATGTTTTTGAATGAAGTCTGACCTCCATCAACCGTAAGTAATTTTTCAGACAAAGCCTCTTTAGAAAAACTTGTTTTCTGTGCCTGAGTACATGAAAAAGTAATAAATGCAATAACAACAAGAGCTATTTGTTTCATTTTAGATATTATTTGTTTTAATAAATATATTTTGAACATTCTTAATTTACGAATGTAATTTGCAATCTTAGATATTTAATAAAATAAAGATTCCGAACAAAGTTAAACAAACAAATCGAATGAGAAATGGAGATTAACAAAATTTGAAGAGTACCTTATTTTATCACAAATGAGGAAATTTCGGTTAGAAAAACAGTTCTGAAATCGTAATAGTTGGCATTGTAAACATCATTTTTATGCATTTTTTCGAAAATTAATCTTCGAAAAAGAAAAAAAGAAAAAGATTTTTTGCGAATAGAAAGATTTTGAAAGCAAAAAAAACGTCAGATCTGCATCAAAAAAAGCCTTCAATAAATCCTAAATTTAGAAAGATTTATTGAAGGTTTTTTTTAAATCTTATTCAGATTCTTAATTCAAATCATAATTACCATTTGCCCATTTTTTAGCAGGAACTATCCATTCATCCAAAGCTTTGTACAAAAAGCCATGTTTAAGATTGGTATTTAATTCGATTTCTTTAAATTGATTTACTTTCAGTTTTGAAGTTTCTTTTCTTTTGATAGCCGAAACGCCATAAACATCTGATTTCTCATAAATCGTCAAAATATTTCCACAGAAATTAATATCCGGAATTTCCTCAATATCAACGTCTCTAAAACATCCAATAAAAACAAAATTTACATCAGGATTTGCTAAAAAAGTCGAAACAAATTGTGCTATGTAACCGCCTTTTGAAGTTCCGATTACAGTAATTTTATTTGGAGGAACTCCTTTTTTAAGCTGTTTTTTAATTTGTTTTGCTATTTTTTCAGCGTAGTCGTATGCATTTGTGTTTTTCTTTCGGATTTCGCTAAACACAATAAAATTATCTTTTCTAAATGAAGCCAAAATTTCATTGTATTCTGCCTTTCCATATTCAGGATGAGCAACGCTTAAATCATTTTCTTCAATAAATTTATTATGCAGGAAAAAGATATATTTTTGATCTTTGCGTGGTGTTTTTTCCTGGCTAAATGCTGTAAAAGCGCTAAGGAGAGATAGTAAAAAGGCAAAAACGAATTTTGATAATTGATTCATAGATTAGTTTGTTTTTTTTAAATGGTTTTAACAAATGTAAAAAAGAAAACGAGTTGATTTGATATTTTTCTTACTTATTGTTTTTTTAAATTCTTGCATTTTATATAAAAAAACGCCAATAAATCTAAGGTAGAAATATTGGCGTTATTTATGTTTTTATTATTTATTAAAGACCATACGAAACATCAGATAATTTCAAATCGTCAATATCATTATAATGTACTTTTTGAACTACAGTTCCTTTGTGTAAAACCACAATACTTGGGTTTGCTCTTTCAACAGTTTTTAAAGCCGTTGCATCGCAAAAATAGAAGTCAACATTTAAGCCATATTGTTTTTTAGCTTTTGCAATTTCCTCAGCTCCTGAAGCTGTCATAGCAATTACTTTATAACCTTTTGCTTTTGCATCAACATTTAGTTTTTCTAATTTTTTCATTCCTTCAGGATTTGATAAAGCCAAATCGTAAGTAACAAAAATCAATAATTTTGGTTCTTTTAACAATTCTTCTTTATAGTCTGAATCGTCTTTTGTCATGGTAAAATCGTGAATTGGCGGTGCATAACCTTCTGTAATCAATTTATCTTTACGATCAACAAAAGTTGCGCCTGCAGGAATATTAGCCAGATCTTTTTCTGCAAATTCCTTATCAACTCCGTTTACTTTATAGATGAAAATCATTTCTACAACAGATTTTGGAGCGCCCTCTGGAATTTCCATTCCTTTCTCGATATTTGTTCCCACTTTATAAGGACGGAAATCTTTAATTGGATTATGATTTAAAACCCAAACGGCCATAATAACGCATAAAACAACACTTGCTAAAGTGATAATGTTTGTAATAAGATTAGAAAATAAAGGTTTTACCAGTTTTTTATTGATGAATAAAATCAGGATAAAGAAAAGTAAAACAATATCTTTTGTAAAGGATTGCCAAGGTGTTAAATGCAATGCATCTCCAAAACATCCACAATCTTTAACAACATCAAAATAAGCAGAGTAGAAGGTAAGGAACGTAAAGAAAACGATTAAAAGCAGCAAAGCCCAAATCGTTAGTTTTGATTTGTAACCTACCAATAACATAACTCCCAAAACCACTTCAAGAATTACTAAAAAGATCGCCAAACCTAAAGCCAATGGCTCTAAAAAAGGCATATTAAAAACCGGCTCACTAAAATATTCAGCTAATTTATAAGAGAAACCAACCGGGTCATTTAATTTTATTAATCCGGAAATGATAAATAATACACCGACAAATAATCGGGAAAATTGGGTAATGATGTTTTTCATGGGGAAAGTATTAAAATTTAAATCTCAATAAAGAAATTCCAAATTCCAATTCTATAACTTGGATTTTGGAATTTAAAAATTGGAATTTTATTTATTTATAGGATTGAGAATCAAGGCAAAAACAGAATAATTGATCATATCCTGATAATTAGCGTCGATACCTTCAGAAACTAAAGTTTTGCCTTTATTATCTTCAATTTGTTTCACGCGAAGTAACTTTTGCAGAATTAAATCTGTTAAAGAACTTACACGCATATCGCGCCAAGCTTCTCCGTAATCGTGATTTTTTGCTTGCATTAACTCTTTGGTTAACTTAACTTTAGCATCATATAATTCGGTTGCTTTTTCAACATCAAGATCAGGTTGGTCAACAACGCCCAATTCTAACTGAATCAAAGCCATTATAGAATAATTAATGATTCCGATGAATTCTCCTTTTTCATCTTCATCAACTTTACGAATTTCGTTTTCCTGTAAACTTCTGATTCTTTGTGCTTTTATGAAAATTTGATCCGTTAGCGAAGGCAATCTTAAAATACGCCATGCACTGCCATAATCTTTCATTTTATTGATAAATAAGGTTCTGCAAACCGTAATTACATTATCAAATTCTAAGGAAGTATTCTTCATTTATTGCTGTATATTTGCTTAAATTTCTTCAAAAATAAGGATAATTTTTTAAGAGTTTCAAGTTTCAGGTTCTCTTTGTTTCAAGTTTTTTCTAAACAAAGTGTTAATGCCAACAACTTAAAACTTCAAAATAATGTAAAAGTTTCAAGTTTCAGGTTTTTTTTGTTTCAAGTTCAAGAGCTTGCGCAATCTACATCAACCTGAAACCTGAAACCTGAAACAAAAAATAACAAAGCATATGCTGATTAACTGCAAAGGCCAACTTATAGATCTCTCGATTCCTAAAGTTATGGGAATTTTGAATGTGACACCAAATTCCTTTTTTGACGGAGGGAAATATAAAAATGAAGATGAGATTATTTCTCAGGTAGAGAAAATGCTATCTGAAGGGGCGACATTTATAGATATTGGTGCGTATTCCAGTAAACCGAGTGCCGAATTTGTTTCTGAACAAGAAGAGATTGAAAGAATCGTTCCGGCAATAGAATTGATTTTAAAGCATTTTCCACAAACTTTATTGTCGATTGATACATTTAGGGCAGAAGTTGCAAAAGCAAGTATAGAAAGCGGGGCAGCAATTATAAACGATATTGCAGCGGGTGAACTGGACGATAAAATGTTTGATGTTATTGCAAAATATAATGTTCCATACATCATGATGCATATGCGCGGAAATCCGCAAACGATGCAGAGTCTGACACAATACGAAGATATTGTAAAAGAAATGCTTTTGTATTTTTCTGAAAAGGTAAAAAAAGCCAGAAGTTTAGGAATCAACGATCTGATCTTAGATCCAGGTTTTGGATTCGCAAAAACAACCGATCAGAATTATGAAGTCTTGCATAAAATGGAACTTTTTAATTTGTTAGAATTGCCCGTACTAGCTGGTGTTTCAAGAAAATCTATGATTTATAAAACACTTAATATTACTGCTCAGGAATCTTTAAACGGAACAACTGTTTTGAATACCATTGCATTAACAAAAGGCGCAAAAATTCTTCGGGTTCATGATGTAAAAGAAGCTGTGGAATGTATAACTTTGGTTGATAAAATGGGTTTATAGTTGGATTTAAACGGTAGATTTGTCATTCCGAGGAACGAGGAATCACACTAGAAATTCCGTAAAGAAATTCGCCAATCTTTGTCGAGTTACGAGTGTGATTCCTCGTTCCTCGGAATGACAAATTTTGTGTTTATAGATATTATAAAAATAAATAAAATATGAAATACTTTACCATTATTATGGTTTTCCTTCTTTTTTCCTGCGCAACCAAAGAAGATGTTTTACTTCCAAAAGCAAATACTTCTATTGTAAAAAACGTACAAGATCTTTCACCAATTTACATTTTTTTTAAAACCGAAGGAAAAGATACCATTGCTGATGTAAACAGAAAAAACAGCATCATTTCTACCAATTGGATTTTCAATATTGACAAACGTTTGCCTTTGCGATTGGTAATTCCGGAAGTAATTAAGCTTCAGGAAAAGAAACGTGGAGAACAAGCACATAAAAACGAAAAAGCAGAAAACTACTATTCTTATGCAGATTCTGTTGGGAAAAATTTAGCCTTTTTGCCTTTCACGAAAGTGTATTATGCAATGGAAAAACCAACAACAGGCGATTTAGTAATTACTTTTAAGAAAGGAAGTAATATTGTTTTGGTAAATAATGAAGAAACTAAAAAAGAAGAAACCTTAGAACATATTGGCCGAATAGCCTTTTTTGTAAAACCAAAAGTATATTTGCTATTCGACAAAAACATGAGCTATCAGGAATACATTCAAAATAAAATTGAATTCAGAAAACTAGATTCTTATAACGACGAAATTCCAAAAGAATTCATTTTTTAACTTGAAACCTGAAACAAATAAAACCTGAAACAAAAAACTATTGATGATGATAAGGTTCATTGCGTAAAATCGTAAATCCGCGATACAATTGCTCGATAAAAAACAAACGAACCATTTGATGCGAAAACGTCATCAGCGAAAGCGAAATTTTGCCTTGGGCCTTGCTGTAAACGGTATCGGAAAATCCGTAAGGACCACCAATTACGAAAACCAAAGTTTTGATTCCGGAATTCATTTTCTTTTGCAATTCTTCAGAAAAACCAACACTGGAGAAGTTTTTTCCGTTTTCATCTAATAAAATTAACTGATCAGTTGGCGTTAATTTTGATAGAATCAATTCGCCTTCTTTTTCTTTTTGCTGGCTTTCAGATAAATTTTTTACGTTTTTGATATCTGGAATTATCTCCAAATCAAATTTGATGTAAAACGACAAACGTTTGGTGTAATCGTCAATCAAAGTTTGAAGCGATTTATTGTCTGTTTTGCCAATGGCGATAAGTTTGATGTTCATTTGTTTGTTTTTTTGCCACGAATTACACGAATTGTCACAAATTAAAAATTATCAAAATCTGTGTTCATCTGTTTAATCTGTATAATCTGTGAGCTATATTTTATTCTCAAAAACGGTTTTAAAATGTTCTACAACAGGAAACGGTTCGTAATAATGATGTAGAATTTTTTTCCATTCCAGGTAAGCTTCAGAAGTTCTAAATCCAATCGTGTGATCTTCAAGCATATTCCAATCGACCAATAAAAGATATTTGTTTTCGATTTCAAGGCATTTCTCTAAACGATGTCCTAAATAACCATCAATTGAAGAAATGTATTGACTTGCTTTTGCGAAATCATTTTCAAATTCATGTAATAATTCTGGTTTTACAAAAAGAAATACGGCTTCTAGAATCATATTAAATTTAATTTTATCTGCCAAATCTGCTAAATCTGCGTGAGTGAATTTTTTAACGCAGATTTTGCAGATTTAAGCAGATTTATTTTTGATATTTTAGAATAAAAAATCTGCGTTCATCAGCTTAAATCTGTTTAAAATCTGCGTGCAACTTGCGCAAAGATTAGATATTCTAGTTTTTAGAAAATTTAGCTTCAAAAGTTTTAAATCTATTATCAAGATCTTTAATTAATTGTTTTTTAACCAATTCATCTTGAATAAAACTATAATTAATACTATTATAAACGTATTGTTTTATCGTCGCATATGAAACATCAGGATATCTTTTTGCCAGTAAAACATATTGCTCTGTCATGTTGGTTCTTAAAATTCCTGCGTCATCGGTACTAATTACGATTGGAACATTAAATTCTTTGTAAAGTGTAAACGGATGTCTGTTTTCTTTCACTTTTAAAATGAATTCATTACTCACTAAATTAATCTCAATCGGAATATTGTTTTTAGACATATATTTCAATAAATCATATGAATTTGCTTCATAAGCAATATCAACTCCGTGTCCAATTCTGTTAGCTCCGGCAACGTAAATTGCGTCGTTAATATGCCAGGTTAATTCTTCTGGCTGAACCAAACCTAAAGTCAATTCACCGGCATGTAATGTGTATTTTACATCAGGAAATTTAGAGTGGCAATATTTAAACATCAACATATGAAGCCAATAATCTTTCATAGAGTTTTCGCCATGTTCCGGAGAAACGATGTTCACACCTGCAACCAATTTACTGTCATTGGCAGAGATAAAAGCAATCGTAAGGTTTTTGAATAAATCTACTGGATCCATAAAACGAAGCACAAAATTTTGATAACGCATCGTAAAACGATCATCATCCATTTTTAAGTCTTTATGGAGTTTTGCTATGAAATTGGTGTTGAAATCTGTAGCATATTTTTTAGCATCTTTTTGTTGAATCGATTTATACAATTCATCTAAAAGTTTGAAGACTGCTTTTTCATCTTTTTGATTTGCTGACTGACGAAGTTTAGAATTGAAATCACTCAAATCAGCAACATTCATATCACACGGAATTGTTGATAATTGTGTTTCAATATAACTTACATTTTCAGCAAGGGCACGTTTTTTTAATTCTAACATTCCTTCTGCAAAATGACCTTTTATAGTAGTTTCGAATTTTTGAAAAGAGTCAAAAAACAAATCGTCAGAAGGTACCGAAACACCGTTATAATCTTTAGCCGACCAGGTTTGCATCACTTGTTGTTCGTAGAAAGATAATTTCCCTTCATTTTTAAGAGAGGAGAAAGTTTGCCAATTGCCATTTGCAGGTTTGGTTTTTGAAACAGCCATCGTTTCTAAATTCAAATAAAAATCTTCTGCAATGGCTCTTTCTAAAAGAGGTTCTGTATATATTGATCCTGAAAAATGATGATGTAAATCGCCGCCTTTTGGCATTTGTTGAAAGAAAGCTGTTGAGAGAGCTTCATTATTTCTGATTTTTTCTAAATAACTTTCAGCCGATTGAGAAAAGCCGATTTGTGCTATTAAAATACAGAAAAACGTAATTATCCTTGTCATACTCTAAGTTTAAATTACATGCAAATGTAAGAGTTTTTGAGGAGATTTGAAAATGTGTTTTGAAAAATGGTATTGCGGCTCGTTTTTTACCGCAAAGAGCGCTAAGGTTTTTCGCAAAGAGCGCAAAGCTTTTTTCTTTGGGAAATTAAAGCTTTTAGGTAAAGTTCGCCAAGGCATATTATAGGGATGGTTCCGAAGCTTCGGGATTAATCAATTGTTCGCATGTAAAATAGACATTAATATTCCATTTTTGTCATCCTGAGGAACGAAGGATCACACTCGTAACTCGACAAAGATTGGCAAATTTCTGTACGGAGTTTCTAGTGCGATCCTTCGTTCCTCACAATGACAAATGAGAATAAAAAGACGCACTGCTGTGCGTCTAAATTAAAACCTCTGAACCTTTGTTCCTTTGCAACTTTGAACCTTAAGAAAACAAAACATCACGAATATCCTCGTCCTTATCAAAAACACTTTTAGCAAAAGGGCAAAGCGGAATAATTTTTAAATTGTTATTTCTGGCGTAATCAACAGTAGCCATGAGCAGTTTTTTACCAACACCTTTTCCGTTAAATTCTTCATTTACTTCAGTATGATCGATGATGAATTTAGAATCTCCAGCCCAGGTATATGTCATTTTTCCGGCTTCTTTTCCGTCTTCCACAGCTTCAAAAGCGCCTCTTTTTATATCGTTTATTTGTTGAATTTCCATGTATGATTATATTAATGTGGTTTTTATTTCAATTGAATGTGTGAGTGTTTTATGAATTGGGCAACTGTTGGCAATGGTTTCTAATCGTTGTCTTTGTGTTTCGTCAACTTCACCAATTACTTCGATTTTTCGGGTAAATACAGATACATTTCGATCAGCACTTCTTTCAAAATCAATTTTGACATTGATTTCTGAAACTTCCCATTGTTTGCGATTGATATACATTCGCAAAGTAATTACGGTGCAGGAAGCTAATGCTGCAGCCAAAAGTTCTGTTGGATTTAAACCTAAATTCTTTCCTCCAATTTCCTGAGGTTCATCAGAAATTAAGATATTTCCGCTGGCAGATTGTATTTCTGTTCGATACAAACGCGTGTCAATTTGTGCAGATATGGTATCCATATTTATTTAATTCTTGGTTCAGGTAATGGAACAAATTCAGTTTCGCCCGGAACTTTCGGGAAAGTTTGTTCAGTCCAGTCTTTTTTTGCTTTTTCGATTAGTTCTTTATCCGAAGAAACAAAATTCCAAAAAATAAAATGTTCTTCAGGAAACGGTGTTCCTCCAAAAATGTAAACTGTAGAATTTTCGGCTAATTCAAATTCGCAAAGCGTACTGTCGTTTGTAATTAAAATCTGTTTCGGGTCATAAACGTGTTCACCACTTTTAATGCTTCCTTCTAAAATATACAATCCGCTTTCGCCGAATAAATGATGTCCGATATTGATTTTTTTAGCTTCTGTGCTTTTTATTTCAATAAAATACAGAGGGCTATAAACAGGAACAGGTGATTTTTTTCCAAAAGCTTCTCCGGCAATTAATTTATAGGATACGCCATCTTCTTCCCAAGCCGGAATCTCATCAGCTTCGACATGTGTAAAATTCGGATCCATTTGTTCCAATTCTTTTGGTAATGCAACCCAAATCTGTAATCCGTGAAGCATTTTGTCTGAATGTCTTAAATATTCTGGCGTTCTTTCAGAATGTACGATTCCTTTTCCGGCTGTCATCCAGTTTACGGCGCCTGGTTTTATCTCTAATTCTGTTCCTAAACTATCGCGGTGCATGATGCTTCCTTCAAATAAAAAAGTCAAAGTAGAAAGTCCGATATGCGGATGCGGGGGCACATCCATATTTTGATATTCATTTAAATGAGCAGGCCCCATATGATCGATAAATACAAATGGACCAACGGCTCTTTTTTCACGGAACGGCAATAATCGACCAACCATAAAATTGCCAATGTTTGCGGCACGTTCTTCGATAATTAAACTGATATTTGACATGGTATTTTGATTTTATTTGAAAACAAAATTACAGTTGTGATAGAAATCTGTAACTTAATTTAGATTAAGAAAAGTTGTTTATGGTATTATTTATAAAAGTAAGGAAAATGTCTAATAATTCAAATGCTTCTTTTAATGCAGTCTTTTTTGTCATTCCGAGGAACGAGGAATCACACTAAAAACTCCGCAAAGTAAAGCGCCAATCTTTGTCGAATCCCGAGTGTGATTCCTCGTTCCTCGGAATGACAAAACGAGAGAATTCGCTGCATTTAATTTATCAATTCAAATTCCAAAGCTTCACTTTCAGTTCCATTAATAATAATCGACAGTTGATGTATTCCGGTATGAAAAACACGAGTAGTGATAATTTTGAAAGACTGATTTCTATCGACTTTTATTAATTGATTGGGCAGATAGTTTTTCTCACTGATTTTAAAGACTTTTTTTGCCAAATGACCTTTCGATTTTTTATAATGAACCGCATATTCTAAACGAATGGTTTTAGATTCTTCATTTTTATTATTTAAATGAAATTGAAACTGCAGATAATCTCCAATCTTTACAATTGGCGTTTTAATTTCAAAAGAAGAAAGTTCAATATTTGTGCTTTCTAAACCGTAATGAGTCAGAATTTCAGGATGGCCTTGTTTTAATAATGTTCGGCAACCGTGTTTTATAATTGCATCAGTTTCTTTGGAGAAACCTTTCCATTTATTGGCAATTTCTAATACGATTTGCGGATTATCTTTAGCAATATCATTCAAATTATTGGCAACGCTTCTGCGGACATATTCTGAAGGATCATTTTTTAAATTTTCTAAAATGGGAAGAATAGAAGCAGGGTCTTTTTTTAAAAACGGAATCGCCATCGCCCACGGTAATCTAGGTCTTGAACCTTCGCTTGCTAATCTGCGTACATGATGATTTTCGTGTAAGGACCATTTAACCATTTCATCGATCATCTTTTCTTTGTATTTTAAAATGAATGGTCGAACGGCAAATTCACAACTTATAAATTGGGTTATAGAAACAAAGGCTTTTGCCGAAGTTTTAAAATCATCTATTCCGTAAATTTCAATATAATCAGCAAAAAATATGAAGGCAAGATTGCCTTCTGTAAATTTATTTTTCTTTAAATTTTCGATTATCTTATCAATTAAAACAACAGTTTCAGAAAAGTTTTCAGGCATAAATTGGTGAAACACAACCGTTGTGTGTTTCATTCTTTCTTTCCATTCTTTTTGCGCAAAATCGCCTTCGTAAATGGCCTCAATAAATTGTTTTTTATTAAATGTGGGATGCACTTCGGCGACAGCCTGACCAAATTTTTCGTAGAAAGTAACTGAATAAATATCTTTAATTAAGCCCATGTTTTTTTTGAATGAACTTCAAAGATATTTAATGTTATTTACTTTTGGTATTTGCTTCAATTTTTTTTCAAATGATTTTTTAGGCAATTGGAATTAAGACGAAACCAAAAGTATAAAGTCGAAAAATCAATATTTAGTTATATTGATTTTTCGACTTTATTATAATTTAGTTTGGTAAATAAGATAAATCTTTAGCGATTTTTAAGTAAAATTTATTTAACCAGTCAGTAGATGATTGTTTCTTATCTGCCATAACAATACTTAGGTGATCCTGTCCTTGGATAACAGGATGCACGTCCCACACTCCTTTGTGAGCCAGCTTTCTATGAATTGTATCTGTTAAAATATAATCATGGCCAACCGGGTACTGGCTTGACGGTACGCTTACAAGACCATCACAAGGCCTCCATTTTGCATAGCCATATGGCAAATCTAAAGTAGTTTTTCCTATTATCACACCATGCACTTTTATTAGCGGATTCATATTTTCTGAAACCGACCATGTGCCGTCAGACTCTTGTTCCATGTCATTAAAGGAGTAAGAGGCATAATATACATTAGGAGAACTTTTAACCCAGTAATTTTGCATTTGAGAGGCTTTTATACTTAAATCATAACCACAATTGTCTTCTGATTGCCAAAAACGAGCAGATGAACCGGCATCAGCTGCGGTTTTGTCAAAAACGCGATCAATATAAGCTTCTGGTGTTTCGTTTTCCTGTCTTTGTAAGCCCCATTGTCCCAGATCAAAATTATAAACTGCATTTTTTTCCAATACAATTCCTCCCATGGCACCCATACCGTATATTAATTTTTTCAGATTATCCTGAAAATCCATTAAATCTACGGTAACCCCACCATTGTGTACGCCCGAAACGGTGGTATGACTTGCTACCCAATTTGTTTTGCCTCCTTTAAACAAGGCAGAAGTTGGTCCTTCGTGAAGGCCGGGAACATAAGCTTTTTCTTGTTCATCTCCGTTTTCTAATAATTGAATTAAATATCTGGGTGTTGGCCCTCCCATGCTGTGCCCAATAAAATGAACTTTATTTGATGCATTCCATTGTGGATAAAATCCCGGAAATGATTCACCATAACGATTATGCCCGTGACGCATAGCATGTACAGCGCCATAATCTACAGTTCCGCCAACAATATTATAATAAAGCTCAACAGCACGATCCCAGTTACTGGATAAAGGCCCCATAGAAGCTGTATAAGTGGTATATCCCTGAGAGGTTAAGTACGTTTGTATATCGCCAATTCCGCCCCAGTAATGATACCCTTTCATTTCATCGCGTCCCCAGCCGCCCATTCCATGAACAAGTACTATAGGGTAGCTGTTTTGTCTTTTTGTCGGATAATCGGGTAAGTCAGCTGTTGGCTGCTCTCCGGGACTGTAGGGTTGAGGAACTGGATCTTCTTTGTCGCAAGACGAGAAAATTACGAAAACTAGTAATAACATAATGAAGTTTTTCATGGTTTTGAATTTTAATTAGTAAATAATTTAAATTTTATCGAAGAAAAATTATAATCGATAAAGGATAAATGTATTTGTAAAATAAATATTACAAAACCTTTGAAAGTTTTTAAAATAACACTTTAAGGCTTTTTTTGAGATTCTAAGATTGACTGGCATTTAATTATTAATATATTTTTCAATTTAATTCTTAATTAGGATAATAAATTGTCTTTTCAACTGAGATTAATTGCGGAAAATCTATTTGGGTCTCTTTTTCAAATGCTCTAAAATTTTCAAATCCACAAAATATATCCTACTTTAGCATCTTATAAAACTTAATAAAATGATTAGCGAAATACAATTTCAAACCGAATTACAACTATTGATTAGCAACGCAATTCGTGAAGATGTAGGCACGGGAGATTATAGTTCATTGGCGTGCATTCCTGAAACGGCCCATGGTAAGGCTAAGTTATTGGTGAAAGATCAGGGAATTATTGCCGGTGTTGCACTTGCAAAAATGATTTTTGAATATGTAGATCCAAAATTAAAAGTTAAGACTTATATAGAAGACGGAACGCATGTAGAATACGGTGAAGTTGTTTTTGAAGTTGAAGGAAGTTCCCAATCTATTCTAAAAGCAGAAAGAGTGGTTTTAAATACGATGCAGCGTATGTCTGCAATTGCTACAAAGACAAATCAATACGTTCAGCTTCTGGAAGGAACCGGCGCAAAAATATTAGATACGCGCAAAACAACGCCAAATTTCAGAGCTGCAGAAAAATGGGCTGTAAAAATAGGAGGTGGTGAAAATCACCGTTTTGCACTTTATGATATGGTTATGCTTAAAGACAATCATATTGATTTTGCCGGTGGAATTACGCTTGCCATCAAAAAAACTAAAGATTATTTAAAAGCAAACAATTTAGATTTAAAAATTATTGTTGAAGCCAGAAACCTGGATGAAATTCGTGAGATTTTATTAAGCGATGGTGTTCACAGAATTTTGATCGACAATTTTAATTATGAAGATACAAAAACAGCTGTACAATTAATTGGTTCAAAATGTCAAACAGAATCTTCAGGAAATATCAACGAAAAAACGATTCGTGAATATGCTTTATGTGGTGTAAATTATATTTCTTCCGGTGCATTAACGCATTCTGTTTACAACATGGATTTGAGTTTGAAAGCGTTTTAAAAAGTTATGAGTTTTGAGTTATAAGTTAGACTTTGATAATTATTAAAAGTTTTATCTAAAGATCTAATATGTGACAATCTGAGAAGTCTAAAAACAAAAATCTAAATCTCAACTCTTAAATCTAAAATCAAAAAATATGTCTCAAGAGATAGAAGATCGGATTGAAAGAATTCCGGTATTACGTTCTGCAGTTCGGCTTTTAAAGAAAATAAAATTTCCTTCTTTAGAAGGTTTTTCGTTATACGATTTGCTGGAAATGTATACTTTAGGAATTCTTGAGGGCGCATTTTCGTATCATGCGAGTGCGGTTTCTTTTAGTTTTTTCATGGCTTTATTTCCATTCGCACTATTTATTTTAAACTTAATTCCCTTCATTCCTATAGAGGGTTTTCAGGCTGATTTTTTGCTTTTTGTGCAACAAGGAGTTCCTCCAAATACTTATGATGCGATCAATAAAATTATTAGTGATATTTTAAACAATAGTCACTCAGGCTTGTTATCCTCAGGGTTTTTGCTTTCCATATTTTTAATGGCAAATGGTATTAACGGAATTTTAAGCGGTTTTGAATCCTCTAAACATGTTTTTGATAAACGTGGTTTTTTCAGTCAATATTTAGTGGCTTTGGCAATTTCCCTTCTTATGACAATAATATTGTTTGTAACCGTGGCAACAATTGTAGTTTTTGAGGTATTTATTCAAAAGACAATTATTCAGGATGTATTAAGCGATCGCATTCCGCTCATTATTTTGGGGCGATATTTGTTTGTTGTAACAATGATTTTGGTAACAACTTCAATATTATTGCGTTACGGTACAAAACAGTATAATAAAGTACCTTTTATTAGCATAGGATCTGTTTTTACGACCATCTTAATTGTTATATCTTCGTTCTTTTTTGGGATTTGGGTTATAAAATTTTCAAAATACAATGAACTTTATGGTTCTATTGGCACATTATTAATTCTAATGTTTTATATTTGGATAAACTGTATGATTCTGCTTTTGGGGTTCGAATTGAATGCTACTGTCAGAAAACTAAAACAAAAAAATAAATAAAGATATGAAAAATTGGATGTTAAGCATTGGTTTCTTTTTCCTAACAGTTGGAACTATTCATAGTCAAAGTGTTGTTGGAAAGTGGAAAACAATTGATGATGAAACGGGAGAAGCAAAATCAGTAGTAGAGATCTACGAAAAATCAGGAAAAATTTACGGAAAGGTTGTAGATATACTTCGAGATAACCATAAAAAAGATGTTTGTTCTAAGTGCGAAGGTGCAGAAAAAAATAAACCTATTTTAGGAATGGTAATTATTAACGGTCTTAAAAAAGATGGTGATGAATATAGCGGAGGAACAATTTTGGATCCTACAAATGGTAAAAAATACAAATGTTATATCACATTAGATTCTGCAGATAAATTAAAACTTCGCGGTTACATTGGAATTTCTATTATGGGAAGAACACAATACTGGACAAGAGCGAAGAACTAATTTTTTATAAAATAAATGCGAAAATTAGCATCGATAATTTTATTCTTAGGAATGTTGTCAAATACTTTTGGACAATCTAAGAATTCGCCATTACAAATAAGTCATCTTACGGGTGACTTTTATGTTTATAAAACGTTTCATGATTACAACGGAACTCAAATTTCTGCCAATGCTATGTATCTTGTTACAGATAAAGGCGTTGTGTTGTTCGATGCGCCATGGGATGAAACACAATTTCAACCTCTCTTAGATACTATAAAAGCAAGACACAATAAAGATGTAATTATGTGTTTTGCAACGCATTCACATGAAGACAGAGCAGGAGGTTTTGCTTTTTATAAGCAGAAAGGCATCAAAACATACAGCATAAAACTAACCGATGAAATTCTGAAAAAAGAAGGAAAAGCAAGAGCTGAATTTGTAATTCCAAATGATACTACTTTTACGATTGGTCAACATAAATTTCAAGTGTATTATCCGGGAAAAGGACATGCATCTGATAATATTATTGTTTGGTTTGATAAAGAAAAAGTGCTTTACGGAGCTTGTTTTATAAAAAGCTCAACCGCAACAGATTTAGGATATCTTGGTGATTCTAATGTAGGAGAATGGGAAAAATCGATTAAAAAAGTACAATCCAAATTTAAACATCCGGTTTATATAATTCCCGGTCACGAAGATTGGACCAATACACAATCTTTGAAGCATACTTTGAGATTGGTTCAGAAATATAATGCTTCAAAAGCTGAGGGAAAATTAAATAAAAAGTAAGTTATCTTTTTTTAAAGATAAAATTATCCTTTTAGTATTAGGTTAGTTCTTAATGATTATTATCAAAAAAAATAGCCTAGTTTTGCTTATATTTGAATTAAATAAATTGAATAAAATGACTATTACTGATAAAAATATACTTGAAACTTATTCAAACTTATTTGAAGGACTTAGTTTTTCAAATAAAATAGAACTTATTGAAAGATTAACAAAGTCTTTAAAAGCTAGTAAATCGAAACAGAGTAGCTTTTATAAGTCTTTTGGTGCATTTGCTTCTGAAAAATCGGCAGAAGAAATTGTTTCTGATATTAAATCTAATAGAAAATTTAAAAATACAGAAATTAAGTTCTAATGGGATATTTACTCGATACAAGTATTTGTGTTTTCTTTCTTAGAGGAAAATTAAATCTTGATAAAACAGTAAAAAAGGTAGGTTTAGAGAATTGTTATATTTCTGAAATTACTGTCGCTGAACTTCGATTTGGTGCTGAAAACAGTGATGATCCTGTAAAATCTAATAAAGCTGTAGATGTTTTTTTAAAAGGATTGACTATAATTCCAATATTTGGTTCGATTAAGAGATACGCTATCGAAAAAGTAAGACTTAGAAAAATTGGTAAACCCATAAATGATGAATTTGATCTTCTAATTGGTGTAACAGCAATTGAAAATCATTTAATTCTTGTTACTGATAATATTAAGGATTTTAAACTTTTGAATGGAATTCAAATAGAGAATTGGTTTGAAAGAATTTAATTTTAAATTCCAAGGCATCCTTTTTTCAATAGTTTCTTAATCATTTAAAAATAATTGCATGTTTTTTGTCGAAGTCGTTCTTCCTCTTTCTTTAGCTAAAACTTTTACATATCGTGTTTCTGAGGCTGAATTCCATTTTATAAAAAAAGGAATGCGGCTCGCTGTGCCATTTGGTAAAAACAAAATATATACGGCGCTCGTAATAGACATACACGAGAACGCGCCTACGTTATATGAAGCAAAAGAAATTCATCAAATTCTGGACGAAAAACCAATTGCAACCGAAACTCAGATCAAGCATTGGCTTTGGGTGGCCAATTACTATATGTGTGGCATTGGCGATGTGTATCGCGGCGCTTTTCCAACCGGATTATTATTAGAAAGTGAAACCATTGTTTCGCATAAACCGGAAACAGTTGTAAATGATTCTGAACTTTCGGATGATGAATTCTTAATTTATGAAGCATTGCACCATCAGAGTTCACTTAAAGTTGGTGAAATTGCTTCAATTTTAAATAAAAAAAATATTCTGCCAATTCTTCAAAAATTAATGGCAAAAGATATTATCGTTTTAGAAGAAGAAATAAAAGAAAGTTACAAGCCAAAATTGGTTCGATATGTAAAATTACATTCAAAATACGAATCAGATCAGGGTTTGAATGAATTGCTCGAAGTACTAAAAAATGCCAATAAGCAAAAGGAAATAGTTTTGGCGTACTTTCAAATCATTGCATCTGAAAAGAAACCATTAACGGTTAAAAAACTTATTGAAGTTTCAAATTCCACATCCGCTGTCGTTAAAGCGTTAATTGAAAAAGAAATTTTTGAAGAGTATTATTTGCAGCAAGATCGTGTTTCTTTTAACGGAGAAGCAGCGGATAAACAATTGCAATTGAGTGATGCTCAGTATACTGCTTTTACATCGATTAAAGAGAGCTTTTTAGAAAAAGAAGTTTGTCTGCTTCATGGCGTTACGTCTAGCGGAAAAACAGAAATTTATATAAAACTAATTGAAGAGTATTTGCTTACAGGAAAACAAGTTTTGTATTTGTTGCCTGAAATTGCACTTACAACACAATTAGTATCACGATTACGACTTCATTTTGGAGATAAAGTGGCTGTTTTTCATTCGAAATACAGCAATAACGAAAGAGTTGAAGTTTGGAAACAAACGCTTGAAAATGCTGATAAAGCCCAAATTGTAATAGGGGCGAGGTCGGCTTTGTTTTTGCCTTTTGCTAATTTAGGTTTATTGATTGTTGATGAAGAACACGAACAAACTTTTAAGCAAACTGATCCGGCGCCGCGATATCATGCGAGAGATGCTGCTATTGTTTTGGCAAATTTTCATAATGCAAAAGTGCTTTTAGGGTCTGCAACACCAAGTATAGAAACCTATTTTAATACACAGTCTGAAAAATACGGTTTGGTTACTCTTACGGAACGCTACAATAATGTTCGAATGCCGGAAATTGTTTTGGTTGATTTGAAAGATAAGCATTTCAGAAAAAGAATGACGGGGCATTTTAGTGATCTTTTAATAGATGAAATTGCTGAAGCGTTGTCTTTGGGTGAACAAGTGATTTTATTTCAAAACAGACGAGGATATTCGCCTATTATTGAATGTATGACCTGCGGACACGTTCCGCATTGTCAGCAATGCGACGTGAGTTTGACCTTTCATAAACATAAAAACCAATTGCGTTGCCATTATTGTGGTTATTCAATTGCGAAACCAACGCATTGTCATAGTTGTTCGAGTATTGATTTAACTACAAAAGGGTTTGGAACAGAACAAATTGAACAGGAATTAGTTTCTCTTTTTCCGAAAGCCAAAACCGGAAGAATGGATCAGGATACTACACGCGGAAAATTTGGTTTTGAGAAAATAATTGATTCCTTTAAAAATCGTGAAATAGATATATTGGTAGGAACACAAATGCTTGCCAAAGGTTTAGATTTTGATAATGTCAGCCTGGTCGGGATTATGAATGCTGATAATATGTTGCACCATCCTGATTTCAGAGCTTTTGAGCGTAGTTTTCAGATGATGACACAAGTGGCCGGAAGAGCGGGAAGGTCTGAGAAACAAGGAAAAGTAGTCATTCAAACTTATAATCCAAATCACAATACCATTCAGCAAGTTACGATGCATAATTATATAGGTATGTATAAAGAGCAGTTGTATGACAGGCAGATTTACAAATATCCTCCTTATTTCAGGATTATAAAGCTGACCTTAAAACATCGTGATTTTGATAAACTGAAAGAAGGATCAATGTGGCTGTATCAGGTTTTAAGTCAAAACTTGGGTATGCCGGTTTTGGGTCCGGAAGAACCGGGAATAAGCAGAATCAGAAATGAATACATCAGGACCATTTTGATTAAGATTCCGCAAAATCTGCCATTAGGAAGCACAAAAAAAACTATTCAGAAAATGTTGAATAGTTTTGAAGCGGTTGCTCAGTACAGAGCTATTAAGGTTATTGCGAATGTCGATTTTTATTAATTATGATGAAGTAGAAAGTGCTTTTACTAAATCTTCTTTTTTATTTCGGCTTAAAGGGATTTTAGTAATTCCAATTTCGGCAAATTTGCTGTTAAAGCGTTCGACCTTATCAATGTTTATGATGTAAGATTTATGTACACGAATAAATTTGTCTTTTGATAAATCATTTTCAAAAGATTTCATTGTCGAAAGTACAAGATTGCTGTCGTCTTCGGTTACAACTCTTACATAATCTCCAAAAGCTTCAATCCATTTGATTTTAGCGGTAAAGATTTTAAGTTTTTTAAGGTTGCTTTTAATGAAAATATGTTCGCCTTCTTCTTCTTTAACTTCTTTTTTAAGCAAATGCATGTCGATTGCCCTTTTTACAGAAGCGTTGAATCGATCTACAGCAATAGGTTTTTGAAGATAATCGGTAGCATCATAATCAAATGCTTTTAAAGCATATTCAGCTTTTGAGGTGATAAATATAATTTGCGGTTTCGATTTTAGTCCGTCAAGGAAATCAAAACCATTAATAACAGGCATTTCAATATCGAGAAATATTAAATCAATATTATTTAAAGAGATACAACTTTTAGCTTCAATTGCGTTTGAAAAGTCACCTATTAAATGCAAACTTGGATGATTATTGACTAATTTAGCAATAATTGTCCTCTGTATAGAACTATCATCTACAACAACACAGTTTAGTTTCATAACATTTAAATTTAGAATAAATTCAGGATAGCAATAGTAAATATATTATTATTTTAGCAAAAAAACTACGTTTGGCCTTTATTTTTTACATTACAACGAATAAACGTAAAAAAGTGTTGTATATTTAAATTTTATGGTTACTTTTGCACCCAATTTTAACAAATAAATATTGTATTTATGAATCATTATGAAACTGTTTTCATTTTAAATCCCGTTTTATCTGAGGTTCAGGTGAAGGAAACAGTAACGAAATTTGAAGAATTTCTTACTAGTAGAGGAGCTGAAATGGTATCAAAAGAGGATTGGGGTCTGAAAAAAATGGCTTACGAAATCCAAAACAAAAAAAGTGGTTTTTATCACTTGTTTGAGTACAAAGTAGCTGGAGAAGTTCTAATTGCTTTTGAAACTGAATTTAGACGTGACGAAAGAGTTATGCGTTTCTTAACTGTAAGTTTAGACAAACATGCTATTTCATGGGCTGAGAGAAGAAGAGCCAAATTAAAATCTACTAAAGCTTAATTATTATGTCTACAATAGAGCAATCTGCAAAAGGAAAAAAAGACGGAGATATCAGATATTTAACGCCTTTAAACATTGAAACTAACAAAACTAAAAAGTATTGTCGTTTCAAAAAATCAGGAATCAAATATATCGATTATAAAGATGCTGATTTCTTATTGAAATTCGTTAACGAGCAAGGAAAAATTCTTCCTCGTCGTTTAACTGGAACTTCATTAAAATACCAAAGAAAAGTTTCTGTAGCTGTAAAAAGAGCTCGTCACTTAGCTTTAATGCCATACGTGGCCGATTTATTAAAATAATATAAAAATAATAGTTGTTGGTTTCCGGTAAGATGGAACCTAACTTCTCAAATAAAGGACAACAACATGGAACTTATTTTAAAACAAGACGTACAGAATCTAGGATTTAAAGATGATGTAGTTTCTGTAAAAGCTGGTTACGGACGTAACTTTTTAATTCCTCAGGGTTTTGCTGCATTAGCAACTCCTTCTGCTAAAAAAGTTTTGGCTGAAAACCTAAAACAAAGAGCACACAAAGAAGCTAAAGTTGTTGCTGATGCAAAAGCATTAGCTGAAACTTTAAAAGCTCTTGAAATTAAACTTACTGCAAAAGCTGGTGGAGAGAAACTTTTTGGTTCTATCACAAACATCGACATTGCTGAAGCGTTAGAGAAATCTGGTAATGCTATTGATAGAAAATTCATCACTAGCGGTATCGTTAAACGTACTGGTAAATATGCTGCAAGCATTCGTTTACACAGAGATGTTATCGTTGAATTGCCATACGAGATTATCGCTGAAAAATAACATTTTGTTAACTTCTTGTTAATAAAATATAAAAATCACTCTTAGGAGTGATTTTTTTTTGCCTAATTTTGAGGGAATTAACTCACTCAAACCAGTAAAATGAAAAAAATCATTGTATTAATGTTATGTATGTTGGGTCTCACCGTTGCTACGGGACAAACCACAACCTCGAGTATTAAGGGTATCGTAAAAAGTTCTACAAATGAACTGTTACCCGGAGCCGGTATTCTGGCAGTTCATACTCCAACCGGAACTAAATATTCAGCTGTTTCCAATGAAGATGGAAGGTTTAATATTTTAAACATGAGAATTGGAGGTCCCTACAAAATTACAGTGACTTTTGTTGGTTTTCAGAATCAGGAATATACAGATGTGTATCTTGATCTGGGGAAACCATTTAATTTAGATATTCAATTAGCAGATGCAAGTCAAACCCTTGAAGAAGTAAAGGTTACGGCCAAAGACAAAGTTTTTAAAAGCGGAAAAACAGGTGCAGAAACAACAATTGGAAGAAGAGAATTAACGGCTTTGCCAACAATTTCAAGATCTGCGGAAGATTTTACTCGTTTAGAACCAACTGCAAGCGGTGGTTCTTTTGGGGGAAGAAATGATCAGTATAATAATTATTCATTAAACGGAGCCGTTTTTAATAATCCGTTTGGATTAGATGCTGCAACTCCCGGAGGACAAACTGGTGCTCAACCAATTTCATTAGACGCCATTGAACAAATTCAGGTTGCAACTGCTCCTTATGATGTTACTTTATCTGGTTTTACAGGAGCTTCTGTAAATGCTGTTACAAAGTCAGGAACTAATGAAATTCACGGAACAGCTTATGCATTTTACAGAAACCAGGATTTAACCGGCGATAAAATTAAAGGTGAAAAAATATTTGTGCCATCTTTAGAGCAAACTCAGGCAGGTTTTAGCTTGGGAGCTCCAATTATAAAAGACAAGTTGTTTATTTTTGGAAATTTTGAAATTGACAAAAGAAGCGATCTCGGGTCTAATTTTGTCGCTAATAATAATGATGGTGTTAACGGAATTAACGAATCGAGAGTTTTAGAATCTGATTTAATTGCTGTTTCTAATGCTTTGGCAAATCTAGGATATAATACAGGTGCTTATCAAGGCTTTAAACACGAATCTAATTCTAGTAAAGGAATTATTAAAGTAGATTGGAATATTACTGATAATCACAAGCTAGCCGTTATTTATAACTTTCTTGATGCTTCAAAAGACAAACCGGCTCACCCGACAGCTTTAGGTTTTAGAGGGCCAAACGCTTCGATTTTGCAGTTTCAAAATTCGGGATATCAAATTAATAATAAACTAAGCTCGTTTTTAGTAGAACTGAATTCAAAATTTAGTGAATCGGTTTCGAATAAATTACAGGCTGGTTATACTCATTTTGATGATTACAGAGTTCCGTTTTCTACTCCGGCTCCGGTAATTAATATTCAGGACGGAGCAGGTTCTAACTATATCATTGCAGGACACGAACCATTTTCTATTAATAATACGCTAGATCAAAAAGTAATTCAAATTACGGATAATTTAACTTATACTCTTGGTAAACACGTTTTTACTTTTGGAACTTCTTTTGAGAAATTTCAATTTAAAAATTCATTTAATTTAGGAGGTTACGATAACTTCGGAAATCCAAATGGTTATGCAGGAACTTTTTTTACGCCATATTTTACAGTTCAGGATTTTTTAAATGATGCTGCTCAACCTTATGCAACAAGTATTATTGCGCAAAATCTTCAATATGCTCAGGATATGAATGCTTCTAAAAGTCAATTTGCAGTTGGAAGTGACGGCGGGTGGAAACTGGCAGAGCTAAATGTAGGTCAATTGGCTTTTTATGCTCAGGACGATATCAGCGTAAGCGATGATTTTAAATTATCATTAGGTTTAAGAATTGATAAACCTTTGTATTTTAATACAGCAGATTTGATTCAGAAATATATTGATACAGATAACGGCGGAGCTGGCAGAGATAATAATATTGATTATTACAATCCGCAAACGGGTCAGACAGTTAAACTAATTTCTACAGATTTACCAAGCGACAGAATTCTTTGGTCACCAAGAATTGGGTTTAATTGGGATGTAAAAGGTGATGCGACTTCTCAACTTCGTGGAGGATCTGGAATTTTTACAGGAAGGATTCCTTTTGTTTGGCTGGGAAATCAGGTAAGTGGCGCTGATGACAGCTTTTTTCAGATTATGGATCCTGACTATAAATGGCCACAAGTTTGGAGAACAAGTTTAGGGTTTGATCACAGATTTAAAAGTAATTATATTGTAACAGTTGATTTATCATATAATAAAGATATAAATGCAGTACAAGTTCAGAATTGGGGATTAAAACCTCCGACAGGAACACTGGGAGGTGTCGATAACAGATTGATTTATACAGCGGCAGATAAAGGAGCTAACAATGCTTACGTTATGACAAATTCAGATCAGGGAAGTGCTTTTAATGCATCTGTCAAACTTCAAAAAACCTTCGAAAATGGTTTGTACGCCAGTGTTGCTTATAATTATTTAAAATCTAAGGATGTTAACTCTATTGAGGCTGAGATTACGGGAGATGCTTTTTCGTTTAACCCGGCATTAGGAAACGTAAATAACGATGTGCTTTCGAATTCTAAATATGGTGATAATCATCGTTTTATTGGAGTTGCTTCTAAAAAATGGAAATACGGAAAAGACAAATGGGCAACTACAGTTTCTACGTTTTTAGAATATGCTCAGGGAGGACGTTTTAATTATACTTATGGTGGTGATATTAATGGAGATGGTTCTTCTGTAAATGATTTGATTTATATACCTACAACGGCAGAAATCTCTCAAATGAATTTCAGTGCACCAGGACAAGGTGAAGCTTTTGATAAATTTATTTCCCAGGATAAATATATGAGAGACAGAAGAGGGCAATATGCAGAACGTTATGGCGCAATATCTCCGTGGAGAGGCAGATGTGATCTTAAATTAATGCAGGATTATAATTTTAAATATTCGTCAGCATCTGAGAAAACGAACACCATTCAGTTTAGCATCGATATTTTGAATTTTGGAAATTTATTAAATTCTGATTGGGGCGTTGTACAAGTTCCAACAAGTGTTCAGCCAATTGGAGTTACGGTTGTTGGAAATACACCAACATATACTTTTAATAATACGCAGACTAAAACTTTTAGTTATGACGCTAGTTTGACATCGAGATGGCAAGCTCAATTTGGTATCAGATACATTTTTTAGTAAAGTAAAAAAAGTTGTAAATTTGCCCTCGCATTTGCGAGGGCTTTTTTTATGCCTGATAATAAAGTTAAAAAACTAAATGAAGCTCTTTGAGAGCGTTTAAATACAGAAATAAATGAAATACGCAAGATTAACAAAAGAGCAATTTGATGAGTTGCATGCGGAATTTGCTAACTTTTTAGCATCACAGGCAATTGATAAAGCAGAGTGGGATGCTCTTAAGATAAATAAACCTGAAGTTGCTGAACAGGAACTTGATGTTTTTTCAGATTTGATTTGGGAAGGTGTTTTATCAAGAGCTGAGTTTTTGGAACATTTTTCTAAAAACCACATTTTTTTGTTTCAGTGTTTTGAAAGTCATGTACAATCTATAGTGTTGAAATCATTGGTTCCTGAAACTGATTTTTTGACAAAAGAGGGGTTGCAATGGTTGAGTGATAATATGTTTACAGAAACCATTGAAATGAAAGTTGGAAAGAAAGTTTTTACTGAAGACAGGAATACATCGATCTTCGAATTGATTCAACAAGGCGCTTTTTTAAGTGACGGACAATTATTTACGCAGATTAATACGATTATAGAATCGTAAATTTTCTTCTCATAAAGTATTAAAAAGGTAAACGATTGATGTTAAATTGTTTACCTTTTTTTAGTTTTTTAACTTTTGTTTATACTTTAATGCTTTTATAAACCCGTATTTATACGCTTTTTTTTCGAATAGTTTAAGAAAACGATGTAGAGTGTATTTTCTGTAAGTTTTACTTTTCAAATATTTTTTTAGGTCTGAAAAACAAGGACTTGTAAAAGCTTAAAAGTAGTCTTTTTTTTTCTTTTTTTGATTTTTATAAAAAAAACTTAATTTTTTTGTAATTTCAATAATGCGTCAGTTTATCTTCTTAAGTCCTTATTTTATTGGGTTTTGGCAAGTTTTACGTTTTTACTCATTTTCCTTATTTTGAAATAATAAGAATTTTACGCTTGTTTTATATTTAGGTTTTTCTTAATTTTAGTAAAAGAAACGTTAAACAAAATGTTTTTTTTATTTCTTTTGAAAAGCAGACAAATTTTTAAATGTCTGACTAAAGAAACTAATAACAAAAAGCCGAATTTTTAAATAACTTAATTCATTTACTTATGGAATTGAAATTTACTCTCTTTATCAAGTTTGCATTAAGTCCTCTAATTATTTTAGCTTTATTATCTACTTTCTGGAATAAATTCAGAATGACTTCAAAATTCAATTTTAATTTGATTGCAAACTTGTTTTATAAATTTAAACATTATGAAAGCTTTTTATTTCCAAACCCCGGCTGGCGTTTTAGAAATGAAAAGCATTGGTGTGTTTGAGTCTTAAATTCAATTTGCTTTTTATTAAAAAATCATGATTCAATTTCTGGAATCTAATTCAGAATAAACAAAATTGTAGATCGCCTAATCAACTTTCTGTAATATTGAATCATACTCTATATTTAAAAATCCCCCTACATTATCTAACATAAATTTTCTTTTATGAAAATTATTATTGGTGCAAATCACTCCGTTTGGAAGATTGATTCAGGTCAATATTTTCCAGAAGTTTCGGAACATCTTTTATTCAAAGGGGATAAAAAATGCGCTGCAGTATATTTTGATATACTAAATACAACATGATTTTTTTTAAAATCTAATTTAAAGCCTTAGCCGTTAAGATTTTAAATTCCGGATTAACTAATTGATTATTAACGTTTTTTATAATTGCTTAAGCATTCGTGCTTATCGCAACAGGTGTTTTATTGTCCATTTTCTAATCTTCCAAATTATGAAAAAATTCTTTACTTTTTGTAATCTCATCTTACAGAAGAGATTGTTAGGACTATTTTTTTTATTGTTTTTATGTAGTAATGCATTTGCGCAAAACTTTTGTAGACCCGTTTCTCAAACCAATTCGCAAGGTGGATTAATATGTGCTGGCTTAAATGTAGATAGTCCTGCTAATGCCTACGATAACGACGCGGGCTTAACTACTTATGCAACTCTGACAAATGCTGTTGGAGTAGGGTGTTTTGTAGAAGAAACATTAACTCTGAATCAAACGGCAAAGGCCGGAGATCAAATTGTACTTTATATAGGTACGGGGAATGGTTTATTAGATGTAAGCTTATTATCTAATGCAACTATTCAGACTAAATTTTCCGGAGCCAATGTAGGTCCAAGAGTAGCGATTAATAATCCACTTTTGAATCTAAATTTACTATCTGGAAATGCAGTTGCTGCCGTAACGTATACCTTAACTGGAGATACAAATCAGGTACAAATTCAGGTTGGAGGTCTTTTGAGCCTCCTTGTAAATTTACGAATTTATGATGTCCGTTTACAATTTGTAAGTCCAACTGTTTCGGGTGGCTTAACCCAAACGGTTTGTGCAGGAACTCAACCTACACTTACCGCTACACCTGCTGCAGGAACTACGGTAGCATGGTATAGTTCTGCAACGGCTGTAACGCCTTTAGCTACAACTAATAGTTTTCAAACGCCTGTTTTAACAGCTAATACTACCTATTATCTATCAGTAACAAGAGCTGCGGGTTGTGAAAGTAACGCAAGAATACCAGTAGTACTTAATGTATCAAATCCGGTTGCTCCGGTAATTAGTACTTCGGGTACTGCACTATGTTCGACAGGGGCTACACAACAAACTACATTATCAGTAATTAATCCGATACCAGGAACTACTTATAATTGGTATAATGTAAGTACGGGCGGCGTAGCTTTAGCTTCAGGAACAACATATTCTCCAACAGTACCATTAGGAACTACAAGTTTTTATGTTGAAGCTGCAATAGGAACTTGTTTGGCACCTGGAAGAACTCAGGTCGATGTAATATCGAATGCAGTTCCGGCTGCACCAATAGTTTTAACACAAAGTGTAACGATACAATCTGGTCAAAATGCAACTCTAACTGCAACGGCTTCTCCGGCAGGCGTTACATTAAATTGGTATGATGTAGCCACAGGAGGTACTGCATTAGCGACAAATACGCCAACATACATAACTCCGGTTTTAACAGCCACAAAAACATTCTATGTTGAATCTCAAAGCGCATCTGGAAATTGTGTAAGCGCAAGCAGAGTTCCGGTAACAGTAACAGTTCAACCTTCGGCTTTAGGAGGATGTTTACAAGCAAATAGCCAGCAAACAGTTCAAAACGGATTGTGTTTATTATGTAGTAGCACTAATCCTAATTTTTCTGTTGATGGAAATGCTGCAACTGCAGCCAGACTTTCGGTTCCTGTTGGTTTATTAAACGGATGGGTTCAGCAAACGTTGCAATTTAATAACCCGGGCAAAGGAGGAGATACTGTTGATGTAGATCTTGAATTACCAGGCGGAATTGCTGATTTATCATTATTAGGTGCTGTTACGTTAGCAACTTATAATGGTGCAACTTATAATAATGATAGAACTCAGGTTACTAATCCTCTAATTACTTTACAAGTAATTTCTGGAAATCGTTTTAGAGCCAGCGTAGTTGCAGGGGCTAATTTTGACCGTGTTGAAATTCGATTAGGAGGATTGGCAACAGTACTAACAACCTTAGATATTTATCAGGCAAGTTATAGATATAAAGCGCCAACAATTTCAGGAAACACAACAATATGTAGCGGACAACAAGCTACTTTGCTTGCAAATCTTGCAGTTGGTGAAACTGTAAATTGGTATAGTGCAGCAACTGGTGGTGCTTCTTTAGCATCTACCGCTACTTTTACTACACCAAATTTAAGTGTTGCTACTACCTATTATGTAGAAATTGCCAGAAATGGTTGTGTAAATAGTGAGCGTTCTCCGATACTTATATCTGTTGATAATCCTGTAGCACCAACTATTGCTACAGCCGGAACAACAATTTGTAGCGGACAAACTACTACATTAAATGTACAGGCACCAGTTACAGGTACCGATTACAGATGGTATAACGCAGCTTCGGGAGGAACTTTATTGTTTACGGGCAATGCTTTTACAACACCAAATTTAACAGCTAACACGAACTATTTTGTTGAAGCAGGAATTGGAAGTTGTACAAATTCAACACGTACTCAGGTAACTGTTACCGTTAATCCGTTACCGACAACGCCAGTTGCGGCATCATCTAACGTAATAATTCAATCAAACCAAACTGCAACTTTACAAGTTTCAAGTCCGGAATCAAATGTTACATTTGATTGGTATGATGTACCCACTAATGGAACAGTATTAGCTTCAGGCTCTGGTACAAATACGTTTACAACTCCAGTTTTAACGGCGAATAAAACATATTATGTTGCAGCCAGAGGAACTGTTTCAGGTTGTACAAGTAGTGCAAGAGTTGCAATTAATGTTATGATAAGTAATTTTATTAGTACTTGTTTGCAGGTGAATTCGCAAGTTACGAGCAGAGGAGGATTAACAGGATGCGTATTGTGTACTTCTGCTAATGAAGGAGCTTCTGCAGATGGAAATTCAGCAACTGCAGCAAATCTTTCAGTTAATCTTGGTTTAGTAAATGACTATATTCAACAAATACTAACATTTTCTAATCCTGGGCAAGCAGGTGACATCATAGATGTTGAACTAGGAATTCCTGCCGGAATAGTAAATGTAAATGCTCTTTCATATATTACTTTAAGAAGTTATAACGGAATAACTCCAAATACTGATCAGGTAAGTGTTGGTTCATTAGTAAATGTTCAACTATTATCGTCTACCCGTTTAAAAGCAAGTTTTGTAGCCGGTGGAGCTTTTACAGCTGTTGAAGTAAGACTAGGAGGTCTGGCTTCAGTTGCAACTGGTTTAGATATTTATGGAGCTTCATATAGATTTAAAGATGCTACGGTTACTGGGGCTTCAACTCCAATTTGTAGTGGTGGAGGTATTACTTTAACAGCCAGTTCAACTGTACCAGGCGAAACATTTAGTTGGTATAGTGCTGCAAGCGGTGGAACTCAGCTTTCACCATCAGCAACTTATACTCAAACAAATGTAACAGCAACAACAACTTTTTATGTAGAAGCCACACGAGGAACTTGTGTAAATAGTGTTCGTCAGCCAGTAACGGTTACGGTTTCTCCATTTGCAACTGCTTCAGATATAACCATTACAAGTCCTTTAGAAGCATCTTGTGCGGGAGGAATTGTATTGTCTCCAACATCTGCTTTAGCTGGGGCACAATTTAGATATTATACAAATTCAAATAAAACGCCAGGTACAGAAATTGTAAATGGAACTGTTGGCGGAATAACGTATGCTAAGAATCCAACAACAGGAGCATTAACCATTACAGGACTTACTGCAGGAGGATCGCCTTATAACTATTTTGTTTCTGTAACTAATCCTGTAACATGCGAAAATGTTGGTGGTACTTTAGCGCCGGTAACGGTTACGTATCCAACCGTTACTCCTTTGGCAGTAACTTCACCTTTAGTAGGATGCGGAACTGTAAATTTAGGAACTGCCATAACAGGTTTTGATACAACAGGAAATACTACTTATACTTTTTATGATTCATTAAATAATGTAATACCTGCAAATGCTGCAGCAAACATAAATACGAGTGGTATTTACTCAATTCAGGCTCAGGGTAATGGTGTTACTTGTCCATCTGTTACATTACCAGTAACAGTTACAATTAATGCGTTACCTACATTAACTGTTACTCCTTCAGTTTCAGTAAATGTGGGCACAGATGTTCCTTTAAATGCAACATCTGACGGAACATTAGCCTGGTTTAATCCACAAGGAAATCCTGTAAGTGGTCCGCCATTTTCAACAGGTGTACTAAATACTCCGGGAGTTTATACTTATACAGTTGTAGCAACTAATGCTAATTGTTCAAGAACAGGAACGGTTTCTATTAATGTTATAGATCCTGCAAGTTGTCAATCACTATCTGAAAGAGTTTATGCTACGGCACAAACTTCAGGTTCAATTGTTACAGGTGCCGTATCTAATGGAGCAAATGCTGTTGACGGGAATACACAAACATATTCTACAATTACAACAGGATTAGGACTTTTAGGAGTTGGTACAACATGGCAAAATTTAACATGGCCGGTCAATATTGTAAAAGGAACTCCGGTAACGATAAAATTAGGTTCAGAATATAGTGCAGTAGCGGTAGGACAAAATCTTACGGTTATTGGAACTAAAAACGGGGCCACAATCGGAACTATGCAATCTGTTTCAGGAACGTTATTGAATTTATTATCAGGTGATAATTCTTTTGAATTTACTTTTGTTCCGGCAGATGCTACAGGACCAAAAGATTATGATGGAATAAGAATTCAATCTGCATCAGTTTTAAGTGTTGCTCAAAATACAAGAGTTTATGATGCTTATTATACAAGACAGGTTGCAACAGTAGCTTGTACACCAGGAGATATTCAGGATGTTTATTACGGTGCTACCGATTTAGGAGTAGGAGCAGTAACTGCTACCGTAGGTGTTAGCGATGCATTTAACGTTGCTGATAATGATGTTACTACTTTTGCGACGATGTATAGAGCTGTTGGGGTTCTTGCTGCAGCAGATTTGACAGTTGCATTCAAAACACCAACTATTGCAAGTGATACTTTAAGAATAGTGGTTTCAAGAACAGGTGCTCTTTTAGATTTAAATGCTCTTGCAGGATTTAGTATTCAGCGTTATTTAGGTAATGTAGCGGTTGGTGCGCCAATAGAAAATACTAGTTCATTATTAAGTTTAAGAGTTTTACCGGGAACCACTTTGGCTACTGTACTTTTATCTTCTTTACCAGAACCTTATGATAGAGTTAGAATTCGTTTTGGAGGAGTTTTAGGCGTTTTAGAAGGATTAAGAGTTCATACTGTTGATCGCGTTGCAAATACTAAAGTTATAGGGGGAGATCTTGATAATAAAGTAGTGGTTTGTCCCGGAACTGCAGTTACACTTCAGATACCTGTAACTGGATGTTCAACTTACAAATGGTATGATTCGCCAACCGGAGGTACAGCTTTAACTACTGGTATTAGTTATACTATTCCGGCAAATTTACCAGCAGGAATTTATAAATATTATGTACAGCCTGAACGTTATAATTGCGAAGCTTTTGCAAGAGGAGAAGTTACAGTTGAAGTTAAAGCTTCAAGCCCTGAACCTTCTTTAACAGCAATTACATTAAATGGAGCAGCGACGACTTCAATTTGTTCTCCAACAGGAACTGTAACTTTATCAACAAGTGTAAGCGGAACTCCTGCATTAACAAACCCAATTTACTACTGGTATAGTTTTAACGGAACAACAAGTCAGTTAATTCCTGGAGAAATAACTTCTCAATTAGTTGTGAATGGTTTAACACCAGGAACATATACTTATTTTGTAGGTGTTAGTTCAGATGAGTTTTGTGAAACGGCAGAAGCAGACAGAAAACAAATAACATTTACAATATTGCCTGCATCAGTTGCAACTGATATTATAGTGAATGACTTATCAGTTTGTCATGATGAATCGGCATCATTAACTCCAACAGCAAGTACATTAACAAATCCAGTATTTACTTGGTATTTAGATATAAATAAAACACAGCCTATTACAAGTGGTGCTGTTATAAGTGGAGTAACTTATACGATTAGCTCAGCAGGAGTTTTAACCGCTACAGGTTTAACTCGTGCGATGAGTCCAGCTACTTATTATGTAGGAGTTTCAAGTACTACTACCTGCGAGAATATTGCAGGAACACTTCAAACAGGGACAATTGTAGTAAATGACCCAAATACACCAACAACTACAGACAATACACAGGATTTCTGTTTAGTAAATGCGCCAACTTTTGCCAATATTCAGGTAAACGAAGCCAATGTAATTTGGTATAGTGTTGCAACAGGCGGAACAGCAATTCCAGCAACAACTGCTTTAACAAGTGGAGTTTATTACGGAGCTGTTTTAGATCCGGTTACAACTTGTGAAAGTTCAGTTCGTTTAGTAGTAACTATTAGTGTAACAGATCCTGGCACGCCAACCACTACAGATAACACACAAGATTTCTGTTTAGTAAATGCGCCAACAGTTGCTAATATTCAGGTAAACGAGGCCAATGTAGTTTGGTACAGTACAGCTACAGGCGGAACAGCAATTCCATCAACAACAGCTTTGGCAAACGGAATTTATTACGGAGCTATTGTAGATCCTTTAACAACTTGTGAAAGTGCAGTAAGGTTAGCAGTTACAATAACTGTAACCGATCCTGCTACACCAACAACTACAGACACAACACAAGATTTCTGTTTAGTAAATGCGCCAACGGTTGCCAATATTCAGGTAAACGAACCAAATGTAGTTTGGTATAGTGTTGCCACAGGCGGGACAGCGATTCCAGCCACAACAGCTTTAACAAACGGTACGTATTACGGAGCGATTTTAGATGCTGCAACAGGTTGTGAAAGTTCAGTTCGTTTAGCCGTTACAATAACTGTAACCGATCCGGGAACACCAACAACTACAGACAATACACAGGATTTCTGTTTGGTAAATGCTTCAACAGTTGCGAACATTCAGGTAAACGAAGCCAATGTGGTTTGGTATAGTGTTGCAACAGGCGGAACAGCAATCGCACCAACAACTTTACTAACTAGTGGAGTTTATTACGGAGCCATTTTAGATCCTGTAACAAATTGTGAAAGCGCTGTAAGATTAGTAGTAACTATCAGTGTAACAGATCCGGGCACGCCAACAACTACAGATAACACTCAAGACTTCTGTTTAGTAAATACGCCAACAGTTGCTAATATTCAGGTAAACGAGGCCAATGTAGTTTGGTACAGTACAGCTACAGGCGGAACAGCAATTCCTTCAACAACAGCTTTGGCAAACGGAGTTTATTACGGAGCCATTGTTGATCCTGTTACAACTTGTGAAAGCGCTGTAAGGTTAGCAGTTACAATAACTGTAACCAATCCTGCTACG
>LMAJ01000036.1 GCA_001507425.1 Flavobacteriaceae bacterium CRH | reverse complement strand
TCTTTCAGCTTTTTAGGAAGCGAATAAAGTTCTGTTAATTCATTATCTGATTGTTGTTGGCAAGCTAATAAAGCAATGGAAGTTGCTACTAATAAAGACTTTTTCATAGATATTTTATTTTTTGTCATCCTGAGGAACGAAGGATCACACACGAAACTCGACAAAGATTGAAGAATTACTGTGCGGAGTTTCGTGTATGATTCTTCGTTCCTCAGGATGACACGTTTTAAATTAAATTCGTGTTTTTAAAATTGCGCGTGATAAACTCGAATGCTGCAAACATAATATGCCCCATCGATCTTGCATTTTTAAATTTCATATCATTGGTATAACGGTACAATTCCATTTTTAGTTGATTAAGATGTTCTTCCGTCGAAATCGTATCGTGGCACATAATATTCAATAATTTTTTGATTCTGTTTTCTGCCGAATGAATTCGTTTTGCCAAAATGGCTCTTTCTTCATCTTTATACTGAATTATCGAACGTTCCTCCAGCTTATCTTTGATGAGTTTTATCATCGGATAATTTTCTTTGAAAAACTGCGGACGATAGACTTTAAAATTGCCCTCATAACATTGCTGGTCAAAATCAATAGGGCGGATTTTATAAACGACCTGATCAAAATCGTGAATTGGTACAATAACATAATTATAGGCGCGCATATCGCCCAAAAGCCTGATCATACACCTTTCATTAAACTTCACAAACTCTTTTGCAATTTGTGATTTTTCCATTTCGGTACAATTATCCAACAAAGTATCCATAAAAACATCGCCCGGAATCCCGATAATATGCTCTTCTATCAAAGTATCTTTATAAACTAAAAAGTTGATTTTATCCGGCGATAGAATATCTTCTAATTCTAAACCATAAATTCTTGAAGCGTCTGCTTTTTTAATATAAAAATGAACGTAATTATCATTGAGAATGTTTCGCACTTTAATCCGGAAAGGTTTTGAATTTCCGAACGTACAATAGTCGATTGCATCAATATTCAGAAACTGAATGATCTCACTATTTCCATCAGAATGCAAAAGCGAATAAATTTTCTTTAAATTCAAATCGATTTCATTTCTTTCAAATTCGTTGTAATAAACCCGAATCCACAAAGTATCCGTTTCATGTTTATCGTAGACATTTACAGAACCTGAAAAGCGCAATAAGTCATCATAGAATACCGATACTTTCGAAATTCGTTCGTATCGTTCTAAATAACTTAAAAGTGATTGCGTTAAAGGATACGATGGTTTTTTTAAAACCATTAAAGGTTCGCTCATTTTGAATATCTTTATTACAAATTTACATTAAATAAAATTTAACGTAACAATATACAAGTTGAATCGTCATACATAAAACTAAAACCGAAATAAATTTGGAAACCATATTAACCATTGAAAATCTAAGCAAAAAATACGGGCACATTCAGGCCTTAAAAAATGTATCTTTTGAAATACAAAAAGGCCGCGTTTACGGAATTCTAGGTCCAAACGGAAGCGGAAAATCGACCACTTTAGGAATTGTGCTGAATGTTGTAAACCGAACATCCGGCGAATATCGCTGGTTTAACGGACAAATTCAAACGCACGAAGCCCTGAAAAAAGTAGGCGCCATTATAGAAAGACCTAATTTTTACCCGTATATGACTGCGGAAGAAAATCTAAAGTTAGTCTGTAAAATAAAAAGCATCAATTATTCTAAAATAAATGAAAAACTTGATTTAGTTGGTTTAACCGAAAGAAAAGACAGCAAGTTCAGTACTTTTTCATTAGGAATGAAACAGCGTCTGGCAATTGCTTCTGCACTTTTAAACGATCCTGAAATCTTAATTTTAGATGAACCAACAAATGGTTTAGATCCGCAGGGAATTCACCAAATTCGGGATATTATCAGAAAAATTGCTTCGCAGGGAACTACAATTCTCTTGGCTTCGCATTTATTAGATGAAGTCGAAAAAGTATGTTCGCATGTTATTGTTTTAAGAAAAGGCGAAATTTTATATTCAGGTTCAGTTGATGAAATATCTGCCAATGAAGGTTTTTTTGAACTTCAGGCGAATGACAATTTAGCTTTAAAATCAGTTTTACAAGATCATCCAAGCGTTGAGAGAATTGCTGAGGAAGACGGAAAAATTTTGGTTTATCTAAAATCAGATTTACCAGCTTCAGAACTTAATTCATTTTTATTTTCTAAAAATATTGTTTTGAGCCATTTAGTAAAACGCAAAAATAGTTTAGAAGCACAATTTTTAGAATTAACGAAAAACGCAACTGCCAAAACCAACTAATCATGAACAGACTTATATCTATAGAATTACAAAAAATCTGGAAAAACAAAGCCAGTCGTATTCTTACTTTAACTTATTTTGTTTTACTTTCATTTATTGCTTTAATCGCGTCTATAAAATTTGACATAGGACCTGTCAAATTCGAAGCTGCTGAAATTGGATTTTTCAACTTTCCATTTATCTGGCATTTCAATACTTATATTGCGGCCTGGCTTAAACTTTTCCTCGCCATTGTTATTGTATCCATGATGGCGAACGAATATAGCTATGGCACTTTAAAACAAAATTTAATTGACGGATTAAGCAAGAAAGAATTTATTTTATCCAAATTCCTGACGGTTGTACTTTTTGCATTATGCTCTACTATTTTCGTTTTTGTAATGAGTTTACTTCTCGGATTTAGCTTTTCATCTTACACCGAGTTTGATGTCGTTTTAATGGATTTAGATTATATTTTAGCCTTTTTTGTGAAGCTGATAGGATTCTTTTCTTTCTGCTTATTTTTAGGAATTTTTGTAAAACGTTCCGCTTTTGCATTAGGTTTCCTACTAGTGTGGTTTATTATTGAATGTTTTTTAAAATTTAGTATTTTTCCAAGAATCAACATGGACTATTTTACACAATTACTTCCATTAGAATCTATGTCCAATTTAATCATTGAACCGTTTACAAGATTATCTGTTATAAGAACTATAGGGACCCAAATTGGCGTTGAAAACAGTAAAGATTACGGAGTACATTATCTTTCTGTTTTTATAGTTTTGGTCTGGACATTTTTATTTATCTATTTTTCTTACAAATTATTAAAAAAACGAGATTTATAGTATATTTGTTTTACTATGAATTATTTTAAAAGTTTTCTTTTCCTCCTTTTTATTTGTTGCCTTTCTGCAAAGATGAATGCGCAATTTATAAGCATTGATGATACAAGAACACCAAAGAATCTTATTGAGAATGTTTTAGTAAACAGCTCTTGTGCTACTACTTCAAATTCAACAGGCAGTGGAGATACATTTAGGCCAGGGAAACAAAGTTTTGCTTATTTTAATAGCAACGGAAGCAGTTTCCCTTTTAGTGAAGGTGTTGTATTGGTAACATCAACAGCTCAAAGTGCAATTGGGCCATTTGTTAGTGATGTCAATGAAGGTGCCAGTGATAGTCCTCAATGGGGTAAAGACAGCGATCTTGAGGCTATACTAGGCATTAATTCTCTAAATACAACAGTTTTAGAATTTGATTTTATTGCTTACACAAGTTCCCTGAGTTTTAATTATATTTTTGCTTCAAATGAATATCAATACAATTACCCGTGTCAATATTCTGATGGATTTGCCTTTTTAATCAAAGAAGCCGGAACTGCTGATCCTTATAAAAATTTGGCTGTATTACCTAACACGAGTACACCGGTTTCTTCTATAAATATTCATCCGGAAATTGAACCCGGAACAAGACCTGGCGGTATTAATTATACAGGTTGCGAAGCTTCAAACTTAAGTTATTTTAACGGCCTTAATACAAATACGAGTCCGGTAAATTATGCCGGACAAACGGTTGTTATGACTGCTCAAAGTACTGTAACTGCCGGAAAAAAATACCATGTAAAACTGGTAATTGGCGATGCTGACGTTAGATACCAGAATTCAGCAATTTTCCTAGAAGCCGGAAGTTTTGCTTCAAAAATTGCCTTGGGAGAAGATCGTACAATTGCAAGTAATAATCCTGCTTGTTTTGGAGAGAAAATCACTTTAGACAGCAAACTGGCTGCTGCTAATTATACTTTTAAATGGTATAAAAAAGATAATCCTGCTGTCATTTTAGGCACAAATTCAACTTTTGAAGTTACAGAAGCGGGAAATTATAAAGTTGAAGCTACTGTGAAGGGAACAACATGCATATTATCTGGAGAAATTAAAGTTGAATATGCTCCTGAAATACTTTCAACAAATACATCTCTCTTACAATGTGATGACAATGCCGACGGAATTTCAATTTTCAATCTGAACAAAGTAGACAACATCGTAAAAAATAATGCGAGTACTATTTCTAATGAAGGTTATTATGAAACATTAGCCAACGCTCAAAACAAAACTAACCGAATTGCAACGCCCGGAAACTACATTAATAAAAGCAATCCTCAAATTGTATATGCGCGTCTTGAAAATGAATTTGGTTGCTTTAAAATAGCCGAAGTAACATTACAAATCGCAAACACCCCAATTGCAGATCCAGATCCTATACATATTTGCGATGGCGATGAAATTCAGGACGGATTTTATCATTTTAATCTTGATACTCAAGTTACTCCACAAATTACTACAGGGCTTCCAAGTGGTTTGACTGCGACTTATTATTTAACTGCTAATAATGCTTTAACAGAAACAAATCCATTACCAAATATTTTCAATAATACAACAGCCTTTAATCAAACCATTTATGCACGAGTTATCAATGGTCCAAGTTGTTATGATGTTGTACCGGTGAAACTCGTTGTCAACACTTTTGACCCGCCAAATTTTGAAGATGAATCTGAATATCTATGCAAAAATGATCAAATAACACTTAGTGTAGATACTGGTTTTAGTAGTTATTCATGGAATACTGCTCCCTCAAACACATCTAATTCATTAATTGTTACTACTGCCGGTAATTATTCAGTAACCGTAAAAGATGCTAACGGATGCGAAAAAACTAAAACTTTTAAAGTTATTTTATCTGAACCTGCGACGATAACAAATGCTGTTATCAACGATTTTTCAGGAAATGAAAATTCTGTTTTGCTAGAATATACAGGTGTAGGAAACTATGAATTTTCATTGGATGGAAGTATATTTCAAGATGAACCCTTATTTACCAGAGTAGCCTCAGGAACTTATTATGCTGTTATTAGAGATAAAAATGGTTGTGGATTATCGAATTCATTTATTCTTTATGTTTTAGATTATCCGAGATTTTTTACCCCAAACGGAGACGGATATAATGATGTATGGGTAATTGAAGATTCAAATTTGCTTCCAGATTACACCATTCATATTTTTGACGGCTATGGTAAATTCTTAAAACAAATGAATCAAAACAGTTCTGGCTGGAACGGAATATTTAACGGACAAAATTTACCTTCTGATGATTATTGGTTTAATTTAACCTTTGTTAATGGTAAAACGGTTAAAGGTCATTTTAGTTTAAAAAGATAAGAGTAAAGAAATTCCAAATTTTAAAAATTCCAAATTCCTCCCGAAGCCTCGGGACTTAAACTTCAAACTAAAACTTTCCTATAAAATAAAAACCCAAACTCCGTAATTGGAATTTGGGTTTTTTATATTGAAATTTAAACTTATTAGAATTTAAATCTTTTTCTATCAGTTTCTGTCAAATAGATTTTTCTCAAACGAATAGATTTTGGTGTAACCTCTACATACTCATCTTTTTGAATGTACTCTAAAGCTTCTTCAAGAGAGAAAATGATTGGAGGGATGATTCTTGCTTTTTCATCATTTCCAGAAGAACGAACGTTAGATTGTTTTTTCTCTTTAGTTACGTTTACACACATATCATCTGCACGAGAGTTTTCTCCAATTACCTGACCTTCGTAAATTTCAGCATTTGGTTCAACAAAAAACTTACCACGATCTTGCAATTTATCGATAGAATAAGGAATAGCTTTTCCTTTTTCCATAGAAATCAATGAACCTTTATTACGTCCGGCAATTTCTCCTTTGTAAGGCTCATATCCAATAAAACGGTGTGCCATAATAGCTTCACCCGCTGTTGCAGTAAGCAATTGGTTACGCAATCCAATAATTCCACGTGATGGAATATTAAATTTTACAATCATACGGTCCCCTTTAGTTTCCATACTTAGCATTTCACCTTTACGCATAGTAACGAACTCAACCGCTCTACCTGAAAGATTTTCTGGTAAGTCGATTGTTAATTCTTCAATTGGCTCACATTTTTTACCATCAATTTCTTTGATAATAACTTGTGGCTGACCAATTTGTAACTCATACCCTTCTCTTCTCATTGTTTCAATAAGAACAGACAAGTGAAGTACTCCACGACCAAAAACCATAAATTTATCTGCAGAATCAGTTTCACCTAACTTCATAGCTAAGTTTTTCTCTAATTCTTTTGTCAAACGCTCTCTAATATGGCGAGAAGTTACAAATTTACCCTCTTTACCAAAGAAAGGAGAATCATTAATTGTAAACAACATACTCATAGTAGGCTCGTCGATATCAATCGTTTTTAGACCTTCAGGATTTTCAAAATCAGCAATAGTATCACCAATTTCAAAACCTTCAACTCCAATGATTGCACAAATATCTCCAGCAATAACTTCTTGTACTTTTTTACGACCAAGTCCTTCAAAAGTATGAAGCTCTTTGATACGCGATTTAGATACAGTACCATCTCTTTTTACTAATGAGATTGGCATACCTTCTTTAAGAACTCCTCTTTCAAGACGACCAATAGCGATACGACCTGTAAATGCAGAGAAATCTAAAGAAGTGATCAACATTTGTGGTGTTCCTTCAGAAACTTTAGGAGCAGGTACATTTTCAACAACCATATCCAATAATGCTTCAACATTATCAGTTACGTTTTCCCAATGATCAGACATCCAGTTATTTTTAGCAGAACCATAAACTGTTGGAAAATCCAACTGCCATTCTTCAGCACCTAATTCAAACATTAAGTCAAAAACTTTTTCATGAACTTCTTCAGGAGTACAGTTTTCTTTATCAACTTTGTTGATAACTACACATGGCTTAAGACCTAAGTCAATAGCTTTTTGTAATACAAAACGAGTTTGTGGCATTGGACCTTCAAAAGCATCCACTAGCAAACATACACCATCGGCCATGTTCAATACACGTTCTACTTCACCTCCAAAATCCGCGTGGCCTGGAGTGTCGATAATATTGATTTTAGTTCCTTTATATTGAACTGATACGTTTTTAGAAGTAATAGTAATACCTCTCTCACGCTCTAAATCATTATTATCAAGAATTAAATCACCTGTATTTTCGTTGTCACGAAATAATTGACAGTGATACATAATTTTATCAACCAAAGTGGTTTTACCGTGATCGACGTGGGCAATAATTGCAATATTTCTAATAGATTCCATCTGTGATTTTTAATGGGTGCAAAGGTACACTTTATTTTGATATAAAAAACGTTTCTTTGATAGTTTGCGTATCTCCAAGTAATTAGTTCTGTATACAATGTAAATTTTAAGGTCAAAATGGAGCCTTATTTTTGTTTAATTCTGGTTAATTTAATTATATTTGAGTAATGAAAAGTAAAACTCTCCAAATTATTCTGGTTTATATTATTATTTCGTTATTTATGGCTATTATCTGTCATAAATTACTCACTAGTTTTATTTCTTCAAAAGAATATTTTTACTTTTTCATCTTAAAAGACATCCTCTTCATTTCAATTACCGGCCTTGTTTTCAAATACATACTTTCAAAAAATGAAAGTAGAAATATTTCATTTTTTGAAAAATTAAAAAGCACAAACGAAGAAATCAAAGAATCTAACGAAAAATACGATATCGTAGCAAAAGCAACAAGCGATACGATTTGGGACTGGAAAATCCAGGAAGACAGCATCAATTGGAATAAAGGAATTGAAATCGTTTTTGGATACAAACAACAAGAAGTTGGAAAAACCTCAAAATGGTGGTTTGACAAAATTCACCCGGAAGACAGTATCAGAATGTCTATTAAACTATATTCTTTTATTGAGCAAAAAACAGAAAAATGGCAAGATCAATATCGTTTTAGATGTGCTGACGGAACTTATAAATATGTTTTAGACCGAGGCTTTTTATTAAAAGACGAAAACGGCAGAGCCATTAGAATGATTGGAGCCATACAGGATATTACCAAACAAAAAGAAGAAGAACAACGATTAAAACTTTTAGAAACTGTAATTACGCAATCTAAAGATTCTATATTAATCACTGAAGCAAATTCTGCCAACGGAAGAATTCCTAAAATAGTTTATATAAATCCTGCTTTCTCATTAATGTCAGGATATCTTTCCAATGAAATTATCGGAAAATCAACTAACATTTTCAACAAAGGTCCAAATTCAGATTCAGAAGAACTAAAGAAGCTTTTGAGAGCCATCAAAAATGAAGAAGAATGCTTAATTGAAACCATAAGCTACACAAAACAGAAAGAAGAATATTGGGTTCGGTTTTCCATGATCCCAATATTCAATAACGAAGGCGTGATTTCGCATTGGATCTCCATTCAAAGAGATATTACTGATGAGAAAAAACTGGAGACAGAAAAAGAACATCTTATTCGCGAACTAACACAAAACAACAAAGATTTAAAGCAATTTTCATACATCACATCACACAATCTGCGAGCACCATTATCTAATTTAATCGGCCTTTTAAACCTTACCGAAGATATTCCGATCGAAAATCCTGAATTAGAAGAAATCTTAGCGGGATTCAATAAATCAACCCATTTACTAAATGAAACCATTAATGATTTAGTAAAAGTTATTATTATAAAAGATAATCCTTCAATGCAAAAAGAAGAAGTTTCCTTAAAAGAAATCTTTGAAAATGTTTTTAGTCAATTATCTTTTCAAATCGAACTCCATAAACCAATTATTAAATTAAAATTCGACAGAGTACCATTATTAAACACAAATAAAGCATATATAGAAAGTATTTTACTTAATTTGCTCACTAATTCTATAAAGTACAAATCAGAGAATAGAAAATTAAAAATATCTATCCTTGCAGAACAAATTGACCAGAAAGTAATTCTAACTTTTAAAGATAACGGAATTGGAATTGACTTAGAAAGAAATGGCGATAAAGTTTTTGGATTGTACCAGAGATTTCATAATTATCCAGATAGTAAAGGCTTAGGATTATATCTTGTAAAGTCGCAGGTAGAAACTATGGGAGGAACCATAAGTATAGAAAGTGAAGTCAACAAGGGAACCACTTTTACAATAACGTTTAAAAATTAAATTTATATGCTCGAGCAAATTTTATGCATTGATGATGATCCGATCACACTAATGTTATGCAAAAAAGTAATTTCAAAATCATCATTTTCCAAAGAAATTATCACTGCTCAAAACGGCGAAGAGGCATTGCACCACTTCAACACTTTAAAATACAATAAAAACAAAGTTAGCAAACCAGAACTTATTTTTCTAGACTTAAATATGCCGGTTATGGGCGGCTGGGAATTTCTGGACCACTTTACTTCTAAAGATTATACTGAATTTAATACCGCAAAAGTTATTGTATTATCCTCTACAATTGATCCTGATGATCTTGCCAAGGCAAAAAAATACCCAATCATTATTGATTTTCTTTCAAAGCCTATTACAAAACCAATGTTAGAATATCTGAAAAAGAAGATCGAGATTTAAACTAGAAATAAATCCCAATCTTTTAAACAACAAATTCCAACCTTCAGATATATCCATTTTAAGAATCAACTCTAATTAAATTTTAAGAAGAATAATTCCAATACACCGTTAAGAAGAAGTACAATTTGATTTTTTAAGCAAAAGCTCCTTTATTGGAATTTGGAATTTAAAAAATTTGGAATTTAGCTTTTCCAATTATATCCAAAAAAAAAGTCCTCTAAAAGAGGACTTTTTATATTTTTAGGAAATTGTAAGTTAATTACAATTTAGCAACATGTTTAGTTAATTTAGACTTCAAGTTAGAAGCTTTATTATCATGAATGATGTTCTTTTTAGCTAATTTATCAATCATAGAGATTACAGTTGATAATTTTGAAGTAGCATCAGATTTATCAGTAGCTATTCTTAATGCTTTGATAGCATTACGAGTAGTTTTATGTTGATATCTGTTAAGAACTCTTCTTTTTTCGTTACTTCTGATTCTTTTTAATGCTGACTTATGATTTGCCATTTTGTTTAATTTTAGATGTAATAATTATTATAAATACTAGTTAAAAAAGAAAAACCTCCCACAATTGCAAAACAATCACTTTGGTTTTAACTAATAAAACAAAAATCGAGACACCAATTTTCATTTTACAAAACTTATTTACAACTAATTTAGTAGTCCGTAAGGGAATCGAACCCCTGTTACCAGGACGAAAGCCTGGAGTCCTAACCCCTAGACGAACGGACCATCGTTCTAAGTTTTTCTATATTTAAATAGAGGTATTATTGTAGCCCGTAGCGGAATCGAACCGCTCTTACATGGATGAAAACCATGCGTCCTAACCGATAGACGAACGGGCCATTTTAATTCTCAGTATTTCAAGAACAATTTTGCAGTAAAAGTAGTAGCCCGTAGCGGAATCGAACCGCTCTTACATGGATGAAAACCATGCGTCCTAACCGATAGACGAACGGGCCTGCTTCTCTAATGCGGATGCAAAAATACAACTATTTTTAAGATGTACAATACCTGATGTAAAAAAAAATATTTTTTTTTAATATGCCTTCGCAAACAGCACTCTTTTTGAAGAAGGATTCCCAGTTAAAACACAGGTTCCCGCCTCTTCTACAGCATCCAAAGGAATACAACGAATTGTTGCTTTTGTCAAGTCTTTTATTTTTTCTTCCGTAGCCGCAGTACCATCCCAATGAGCTGATACAAAACCAGCTTTTCCATCTAAGACTTCTTTAAACTCCTCAAAACTATTCACTTCCGTAATATGAGTATTGCGATAGTCTAATGCTTTGTTAAATAAATCAGCCTGAATCTGTTCTAACAAATCATTTATATAGTTTACGATTCCTTCACCAGACACTACTTCTTTTGTAAAAGTATCTCTTCTTGCAACTTCAAAAGTTCCGTTTTCTAAATCTTTTGGACCAACAGCAATTCTAACAGGCACACCTTTCAATTCCCATTCAGCAAACTTGAATCCTGGTTTTTGCGTTGTTCTGTCATCATATTTAACTGAAATCTTTAACTTTCGTAGTTTAGCCGTTAATTCATTAACAGCGGTTGTAATTTCAGCAAATTGCTCATCTGTTTTATAAATAGGCACAATTACAACTTGTATTGGTGCTAAATTTGGAGGCAACACCAATCCCTGATCATCAGAATGCGTCATGACCAAGGCCCCCATCAAACGAGTTGAAACCCCCCAGGAAGTTCCCCAAACGTGTTCTTGTTTACCTTCTGCATTGGCAAACTTCACATCAAATGCTTTTGCAAAGTTTTGCCCTAAAAAGTGAGATGTTCCTGCTTGTAATGCTTTTCCGTCTTGCATTAATGCTTCAATACAATAGGTTTCATCAGCTCCGGCGAAACGTTCTGTTTCCGTTTTAATCCCCTTAACAACCGGAATTGCCATAAAGTTCTCTACAAAATCAGCATAAACGTTCATCATTTTCTCCGATTCCTCTATAGCTTCTGCTTTTGTGGCATGCGCCGTATGTCCTTCCTGCCATAAAAATTCTGCAGTTCTTAAAAACAAACGTGTACGCATTTCCCAACGAACAACATTAGCCCATTGATTAATCAATAAAGGTAAATCTCTATAAGATTGCACCCATCCTTTATATGTAGACCAAATGATTGCCTCACTAGTTGGTCGAACAATTAGTTCTTCCTCTAGTTTTGCATTTGGGTCAACCATTAATTTTCCGGGTCTGTCCGGATCATTTTTTAATCTATAATGCGTTACAATAGCACATTCTTTTGCAAATCCTTCTGCATTTTTTTCCTCAGCTTCAAACATGCTTTTCGGGACAAATAAAGGAAAATAGGCATTTTGATGTCCTGTCTCTTTAAACATTCTGTCAAGCTCCGCCTGCATTTTTTCCCAAATAGCATATCCGTATGGTTTAATAACCATACACCCTCTAACCCCTGAATTTTCGGCTAGATCTGCTTTAACAACCAGTTCGTTATACCATTTAGAATAATCTTCTGATCTCGTAGTAAGGTTCTTACTCATATTGAATAGTTTGGCACAAATTTTGTTTTAATAATTTTAACTTAAAAGTTTCACAAAACTAACTATTTTTGTAATGTGCAACAATAAAAAACACCACAGATATGAAAACTTATATTTCTCTTCGCCAAAATTCAGCTCATTTCTACTTAATTGGATTAGTGAGTTTTCTAGCAGCATCGTGTGGTTCTTACCAAAATGCTTCATATCATGACAATGATGGGGTTTATGGTAATACACCAAACACTTATGCGCAAAATAATACCACAAACGCAAACAATCAATATAAGGATTATTTTAAATCACTTCAGAATGACAATCAGCCAACTGAGATTTTTACAGATGTAGATTCTTATGGTAATTATGCTGAAGACGACAGCACGCAGGTTGCCACTACCAATGCTTATCCTGCATGGGGAAGTGCTAATTCTGATGTAGCTGTTAATGTTTATTCTGATCCAAGCTGGTCAATCGGATTCGGATTTGGATATCCTTATTATGGTTACGGCGGATACTGGGGATACCCTGGTTACGCTTGGGGTTATCCTGGATATTGGGGTGGCGGATACGGATGGGGGTCCCCTGGATACTATCCTGGTTACGGTTACGGATATGGCTACAACAACTATTCTTACAGTTACGGAAGAAGAGGATCTGCCGCATATTATGGCGGAAGAAATTATGCTTCAAACAGAAACTATTACAACAGCAACAGAGGATACGCAAGTAGAAACTACACTAGCAGAGGCAATTACACTACCAATAGAAACAGTTATACAAACAGACAAAATGGCTACTCTGACTACAGAAGAAGTTCTTCTGTAAACGGAAGAAACTATAACAGCTCAAGTCCTACTTTTACCAATAGAAGAAGTTCAGCTCAAAACTATAATAATGGTAGTTATGATTATTCTAACAGAAGATCATCAGGAAACACAACTACAACAAGAAGCTACAACAATGGTGGCAATAACAATTCATCAAGAAGTTATTCATCACCAAGTCCATCTCGTTCTTATAACGGCGGCGGAGGCGGCGGAGGAAGTATGAGATCATCCGGTGGCGGCGGAGGCGGTGGCAGATCTGGCGGTGGCGGAGGCGGAAGAAGATAATTTTTCATCTCCTTTCAACATCAAAACAATCATCTAAAACTTAAACCCAATGAAAAAAATATTCTTCCTACTTATATCAGGACTAACTTTTAGCGTCTCACATTCTCAAGAAGTTTCAGACGCTGTACGCTATGCACAAGACAACTTAACAGGAACTGCCAGATTTAGAGCAATGAGCGGTGCTTTTGGAGCTGTTGGCGGAGATTTATCTTCCATGTCTGTAAACCCGGCTGGATCTGCGGTTTTTTCTAACAATCAAGTTGGACTAACTCTTAGCAATCAAAATATTAAAAACAATTCTAATTATTTTGGAAGTGAATCTAGCGACAAAGACAATTCTTTTATCTTAAATCAGGCTGGTGGTGTTTTTGTTTTTCATGACAGAAACCCAAATAATAATTGGAAAAAAATAGCGATTGGAGCAACATACGAAAACACTAATAATTTCAACAACAACACTGTTTCATTTGGGACCAATCCAACAAACTCTATTGATGATTATTTTTTAGCGTATGCAAACGGAATACCTTTGGGAGATGTAACACAAATTCCATACAGGGATCAATTTTATGATGAACAACAAGCTGCATTTGGCGTTAACGGAAAAGTAATTCTTCCTTTTAATGCTAATGATCCTGAAAACACACAATATAATTCTAATGTACCTGCCGGAGGAAACTATTATCAGGAAAATGAAATACATACTAGCGGATACAATAGCAAATTGAGCTTTAACATTGCTACATCTTATAAAGACAAAATATATTTTGGAGCAAATTTAAATGTTCACGTTACTGACTATAGAAGATCAAGTAGCTTTTATGAAGACAACAACAACCCGTTATTACCACAAGAAACAATTTCCAGCTTACGCTTTAACAATGACACATACACTTATGGTAACGGATTTTCTTTTCAACTTGGAGCCATTGCTAAAGTAACAGAAGCATTCAGACTTGGTTTAGCATACGAATCAAATACCTGGTACGAACTATACGATGAAGTTTCTCAAAGTTTGTACACATCTACAGACACAAGCGGAGGACAAGGATTTGATTACACAGTTAATCCAAACGTTGTAAATGTTTATGAAGCATATAAATTACAAACTCCCGGAAAAGTAACCTTTAGCGCCGCTTACGTATTTGGAAAATCAGGTTTGATTAGTATTGATTATGCTATTAAAGATTACGGAAATACAAAATACAAACCAACAAATGACTCTGGGTTTAGAGGTCTAAATAACGACATTAGCAATCAATTAACCAATAATGGAGAATTAAGAGTTGGCGCTGAATATAAGATAAACCGTTTGAGTTTAAGAGGCGGATATCGTTATGAAGGAAGCCCTTATAAAAATAAAACTACAATTGGCGACTTAAATAGTTATTCAGGAGGTTTAGGATATAATTTCGGAGGTACTAAAGTAGATTTAGCTTATTCTTATTTAGAAAGAAAATCAAACCAGGGATTCTTTGCTACAGGATTTACTGATGGCGCAAACATTACATCGAAACTTAATAATGTTTCTTTGACTGTATTATTTGAATTGTAATTAAAGAAAAATAGATGAATTTGAATTTCCGTCAGGTTTTTTACTTGACGGATTTTTTTTGCTCAATTCGAAGTAACACGATTTTTTTTTAATATTATAAAGAAAAACACAACTAACCTCAGAAGTTTCGGGCAATTGGCTTCATAAAAAACATCTAAAAGAAACCGAAACAAGTGGTGTTTGAATAAAAAAGTGTAATTTTGCACTCCAATTTATAAAAGTATGAGAACCAAGTCTTTAAAAAAGAACAAAATTAACGTAATCACTCTTGGGTGTTCAAAAAATGTATACGACAGCGAAGTGCTTATGGGACAGCTTCGTGCCAATGGCAAAGAAGTACAACATGAGGCGCCTGCAGCAGAGGAAGGAAACATTATTGTAATTAACACTTGTGGTTTTATTGATAATGCAAAAGCAGAATCTGTAAACATGATTTTAGAGTACGCTGATAAAAAAGAAAAAGGCTTAGTTGATAAGGTTTTTGTAACAGGATGTTTGTCTGAACGTTACAGACCAGATTTAGAAAAAGAAATTCCTAATGTAGATCAGTATTTTGGTACAACAGAATTACCTCAACTATTGAAAGCTTTAGGTGCCGATTATAAACATGAATTATTAGGAGAGCGTTTAACAACGACACCAAAAAACTACGCTTATTTAAAAATTGCCGAAGGCTGCGACAGACCTTGCAGTTTTTGCGCTATACCTTTAATGAGAGGTTCACATATTTCTCAGCCAATTGAAAAATTAGTTAAGGAAGCTCAAGGTTTAGCTAAAAATGGAGTTAAAGAATTGATTTTAATTGCACAAGACCTAACTTATTATGGCCTTGATATTTATAAAAAGAGAAATCTTGCTGAACTTTTAGAAGAATTAGCCAAAGTAGAAGGTATTGAATGGATTCGTTTGCATTATGCCTACCCTACCGGTTTCCCAATGGATGTTTTGGAATTAATGAAACGTGAACCGAAAATTTGTAATTATATTGATATTCCGTTGCAGCACATTTCAGATTCAATTTTGAAATCGATGCGTCGTGGTACAACTCAGGCTAAAACGACTCAATTATTAAAAGATTTTCGCGCTGCTGTTCCGGGAATGGCAATTAGAACTACTTTAATTGTTGGATATCCAGGAGAAACTCAGGAAGATTTTGAAATTTTGAAAGATTTTGTTCAGGAAATGAAATTTGACAGAATGGGATGTTTTGCTTACTCGCATGAAGAAAATACTCACGCATATTTATTAGAAGATGATGTTCCTGCTGATGTAAAACAAGCAAGAGCAAATGAAATCATGGAGTTGCAATCACAAATTTCATGGGATTTGAATCAGGAAAAAGTTGGACAAGTTTATAAATGTATCATTGACAGAAAAGAAGGAGCACATTTTGTGGGAAGAACTGAGTTCGATAGTCCTGATGTTGATAACGAAGTCTTAATAGATGCATCAAAACATTACGTAAAAACAGGAGAATTTGTTAATATAAGAATAATTGAAGCAACAGAATTTGATTTATACGGAGAACCTGCTTAAATTTACGCTATACATTTGCTAACTTTTTATAAAACCATTTTATGAAACCTATACAATCTTTATTTATTTTAGTTTTCACCTTACTAAGTTTCAATTTTGCATCTGCTCAATATGGAAACGGATACAATAATGGTTATGGCGGTGGCGGTTATGGTGGTAACGGCTACGGCGGAAGAGGCGGCGGAATGGACAGAAGCATGATGTCAGAACCGCAAGGAAATACAAGCAAGCCTAAAGAAGTACCTCCTGAAGAAATAGCAGCCAAAATTGTAGAACAAATGAAACCTGAAGTAAATCTTGACGAATTGCAGGCAATTGCAATTACTAATGTATTTGCCGACAGCATGAGAGAACAAGGTGTGCTTTTGAAAAATGAAAGCAGCAGTCAGGATGAGAAAACAGAGCAAATGAAAGCTTTAAGAGAAAGTACCACTAAAAAGGTAAAGGCGTTTCTTAACCCTGATCAGATTGATAAATATACTTATTTTATGGAAAATTTTAAAGAGGTAAAAAAATCGAAGTCAAAAAAGAAAAAAGAAAAAGAGTCTAAAGAAACAAAAGAAAACACAGAAGCAGAACCAACTAAAGAATAGTTATTTCCCTTTAACCTTACAATATAATTACCATGGCAAAAAGACATCTTTGTTATCTAATTTTAGCAATTATTATCACTTCTTGCTCAACAAATCCATATAAAAACACCGAAAAAGCTTACGACCAGCAACTTAAAACCCTTGAAGGCCAGATTACAAGCAAAGAGGCCCAACCCTTGCCTGGTATTGCTCCTTTGGTTATTGATACAACTTATGCACAACAATTAGGCATTATAAAGGATACATTATCAAAAACCGGATCTACGGCTTTACAAAATGGCATTAATACGGAATGGATTGGGACTGTAAATTTTAATTTACGAAAACCAAGCTTTGTAATTATTCACCATACTGCTCAGGACTCGATTCAGCAAACGATAAATACTTTTACAAAAACCAAAACACAAGTAAGCGCTCATTATGTGATATCTGAAAATGGAAAGGTCGTTCAGATGCTAAATGACTATTTAAGAGCCTGGCATGCCGGAGCATCAACATGGGGAAAAAATACTGATTTAAACTCTAGCTCAATTGGTATTGAACTTGACAACAATGGTTTTAAGCCTTTTACAGAAGCTCAAATTAGTAGCTTAGTTGCTCTTTTGACTAAACTAAAAAAAGATTACAATATTCCGACTCAAAATTTTTTAGGACATGCTGATATTGCCCCTGGAAGAAAACAAGATCCGAGTGCATTGTTTCCATGGAAAACTTTAGCTGAAAAAGGTTTTGGAATCTGGCCGGACGAAATTCTGGAAGAAGCTCCTTTTGATTTTAAAATTGAAACTGCTTTGAGAATCATTGGTTACAATACAAAGAATCTTTCGGCTGCAATTCAAGCTTTCAAATTACACTATATTCAAACTGACGCAACTTCTGTGTTAGATCGAAAAACAATAGATACTATTTATTCTATTTATAAAAAACAGCTTCAGTAAAAAATATCTAAACAAAATATATAACGCGTTTCTAAATTTTCAGGAACGCGTTTTTTTGTTTCTTGTATTTGATGTTGCGATATATTATTTGAATGACAGAAAGTATAACTACAGATCAAAGAATTTAAAGGTTATTATTCTTTTTGATGTGATGTACTTTTTTTCATGAATTTCACAAATTAGTACAAATCAAAATGCAAAATTAAACCAGAATTAAATAGCAAAAAATTAGAGGAAATTTGCGCCATTCGTGGCAAAAAAAACTTAATCGAGAACTGATTAAGTTTCCAGGCTTCCGAAAGAATTGTATCAAATAAAAAAGCTGCCAAAACATTAGTATGTATTGACAGCTCCAAAAAAAAAAAAAATATCAATCTTTATCTCTAAAAAGAGTATGTTGTAGCAATTAATCCGAAGAAAGATCCTCCTGTTGGAGCAGCATCTTTATCTAAAAAGATATCTTCTGATGCAGCATCGTATCTTAACTCGGGAATTATAGTAAGTTTTCCAACTTTATAATTTAACGAAACAGTATTTGCAAATACACTAGAACCATTTAAAGTTCCAAGATTTAAAGCATCTTTAGCATCAAAATATTCAATTCTGTACGCTAGGCTTAAAGTTGGCTTGAATGCGTAATTAGCATATCCTACTACTGCAAACCATTCTCCATCTAACGTACTGTCAAAATCATTTTTAGATTTAGCATAAGTGGCGTTCAACCCAAGACTAAAACTATCACTTATTGTTTTTGAAGCAGTTAAATCAAATTGTGTTTTATTTTCGTCAGAGGGAATAACCAAACTTCCCGGAGTAGGATTAGTACTTCCTGTTGTAACGTTTAAATATGCACTTCCTGTTTCTCCAACAAAACCAACTTGTCCTATGTACGTTTTTTGACTTGAACCGGCATCCATTGCTGATTTAAAGTCGGTTGGGTTTGTTATACCAAACATCGCCGTAAATTTTCCTGAGGTATATTGTGCTTTTACCCCAGTATTAAAGAATGGCCCGTATGAAAACGCATAAGACATACTATAGTTTTTGTTACCTACTGCATCTAATACTTCGTATCCTATATGTGTACCAAAACTACCTGCGACAACTTTAAATTTATCAGTAATTTGATAAGTGAAATATAATTGTTTAATTAAAAATTTTGCGTTAATATCTTTATCTGTTGTTTCATTATATGAAAATTCTCCTGCTCTTTTTCCGAATCCTAAATCGACGAAAACAGAGGCTTTGCCAAACGTGTGACTTGCCTGTACAGAAGCCATTCCTAATTCGAATGAATCTTGTGAGTTGGTAAAGCTCGTTAATCCATTCATTTGTTTTGAAAAATCATACTTATAATATGCATCTGCAGATCCTCCCCAGGTCGTTGCAGGTGATGTAGCTGTTTCTGTTTCGTCTTGTGCAAAAGCAAAAGAACTGGTTAACATTGCGGCTAAAATGTGAAAAGCTTTTTTCATTTTTAAATTGGTTTTAGTTAATAATTGATTCTGGTTAGTTAAATCTTTATATATGTATTGTAATACTATAAGCCACTTCTAAAACCTCTTCTTTCCCTCTAAAACCCCTTCATTTTCATTAGCGAATTTATTAACTTTTGTATGAGTAACAGAATGCAAATCTATTTTTTTAATGTTTTAGAGAGAGAATTATGGATTACAAAAATTATTTTAACAATAATCGTTATTTGACATTTATAACGATTTGTTTTTGAAAATTCAATAACGGTTTTACATCAGAAACAACCTAAAAATACGGGTCAACAACAAAAAACAAAGCACAAACAACTAAAAAACATCTTTAAAAAATACAAAATTCACTTACTACCCTATAAAAAACAGGGGTTAAATTTATTTTTAAATAAAACAAAAGCAAAACTTAATAATACTAACGAGTAAAACAAGTATAATATTTTAATCTAAATTCTTACAAAATTAAATTTACAAAAACCGAAGGCAAAATAAAAAGCCTGCTCAAAAATGAACAGGCTTTACTTCTAAAATAACATATTAGTCATTTCCTTGAATTGTATTTTCTTAAATACTCCCGAACTTTAATTCCAGATTCTTTTAAATCTTCTGTTTTCCATTTTCCTTCTGACTTCGCTGATTTTTTCAAAATAGAACATGTTTCGTCTTTATCAGAAACTGACCATGTTATCCAGCTTAGTTTTCGGGCTTCCATCCAATCTATATATTCCTGCCATGATTTATAATCAAGAGGGCCGTCTCCAGTTGCTTCCATACCTGCAGATTCAGAAATAAAAATGGGCAAACCACTTTCTATTGCTTTATCTGTTCTGTCCCTTAATTCTTTATGGTGGGTTGCTGCATAAAAATGCATAGTATACATTAAATTATTATATCCTTTTACAGGATCTGCTGCAGGAAGATCAACATCCTGGTCCCAATGCGGCGAGCCAATCAAAATAATATTGTCTGGATCATTTTCTCTAATGACTTTAATTACTTCTTCGGCGTAAGCCTTTACTTCTGGCCAAGTCTCATAATCAGGTTCATTAAAGACTTCATATATAATATTGGGATATTTTGCATATTTTTTAGACATTTCTGCAAAGAATTCCGTGGCTTCTTTTAGATTAACATTATGACTGTGCCAATCTATAATTACATAAATATCAGCTTTTATAGCGCCGTTTATAACTGCTTCGATTCGTTGCTTTGAGAATTGTGGCTCTTTCATATAAGACATTTCTCCTAACTCTACGCCCATTGCAGCACGAACAATATTGCAATTAAAATCTTTTTTTAACCAGCGAACTGCTTTTTCATTATAAAATCTTGGCCACATACTATGCCAGCCAAAGCTCATTCCTCTTAAAGAAATTGGTTGCTTATATTGATCTACTAATTGAGTTCCGACAACACTGAGTTGCCCGTGCTGTTTTACTTGCGCATTTAAGCAGTAAACCATTAGCAGTAAACTTATAGAAAATAATCGATTCTTAAATTTCATGATAAATTATTTAAGGAATTAATCGAAGTGTAATTACATCATGAGAAGCCAGGTCTGACACAAAATTCTTTTTTGTATTTGCTATTTCTTTGTTTCTCCAAAGATCTTTTACTTTATAGGTGGTTTTACTAAAGTCAGCTTCAAAACCAAAATCAGCATCTTTGATGGTATGTTTTTTCCAATCAAAATTGATTTTTTTAGCAACATCGCTTCTGTTTAAAAAACTAACAGCCCAATTTCCATCAGATAAAGGTTTCACCCAAACTTCTAATCCGTCTTCGGCAGAATATTTAAAACCCTGAATCCCTAATTTATCCTGATCGACAGCGATCAATTCTTTGTTGGTTAAAATTTCCACCGTTTCTTTAGACATTTTTCTGAAATCGTTTCCGGCTACAAGCGGAGATGCCATCATACACCACATCGAAAAATGCGATTTATCTTCTGTATCATTCATTTCGTTGCCAACTTCCATCATATCAAAATCATTCCAATGATCTGGGCCTGAATATTTTCGGATATCTTTTCTCATCTCGACTATTTTCATAAACCCCCACGAAGACCAGTTTTCAGGATGTTTAAATTCACAATCAAAGCAAGGATAAATATCTCCAGAGATTCTCCACAGGTTACCAATTGGCTTTCCCCATTCCCACGGCTGATTATCGCCCCATTCGCAAAGACTAAAAACGATTGGTCTTCCGGCAGTTTTTAATGCATTGCTCATTGTTGTATAAGCTTCGGGGGCTGTAATTCCTTTTGTATTACACCAATCATATTTTAGGAAATCGATTCCTAATTTTGCATAAAAACGAGCATCCTGATATTCGTAACCACGCGTTCCCGGATATCCTGCACAAGTTTGGGTCCCGGCGCAATTGTACAAACCAAACTTTAAACCTTTGCTATGTACATAATCGATAACCGCTTTCATTCCGTTAGGAAATTTAACCTGATCAGGAACTAAATCTCCATTACTATCACGTTCTCTGGTCATCCAGCCATCATCGAGTACAATATAATTGTATCCTGCAGCTGCCATTCCTGACGAAACCATAATATCTGCCGTTTCTTTTACTAGTTTTTCGTCGATACTTGTTCCAAAAGTATTCCATGAATTCCAGCCCATTGGAGGCGTCATGGCCAGACCTTCAAATTTTCCGCCTGCCTGTGTATGTGTATTTCCCTGACTAAAACCTAATATTGAAATACTTAAAGCTACTATTGAAATTATTTTTTTCATTATTTAAAGTTCAAATTAATATTAAAAAAAATATTCCCTAATTAATTACATTAGGGAATACTCAAACAAAACTCAAAATATAATCAACTTTTTTTTATTTCAAAACGAATCCTATATCATCAAACAATACAATATTACCACCATCACCATTTGATTCCTGAAATGTAAGCATCGTAATACTTGCAGGATTTCCTAATTCACTTAACGGAATTTCAAGATAAACCCAAGTTGTGGTAACCGGAAGAACATAGTTTGTTCCGCCATTTACACTAAAATTAACGCGTCCGTTTTTTGAACCTTTTATAGCAACTCTCAATGCTTTGTATGGCGACATATCGATGTTGAAACCCCAGTTTCCTCCATCCCATTGTGCAAATTCCCATCTCCAGGATTTTTCACCTTGATACGAATCTCCTTCAAAAGCAAAATTAACGCCTTTTCCTGCCCAAGGTCCTCCCCATTGCATACCATAAAGTTCATCATCATACAATGCGGTTCCTATAGCTTCTTTAGAAACAGCCGTTCCTGATATGTTGGTTACTGCAAGATTTCTATGATTGGCATTTGCCGGTATTTTAACAACAATTTGCTCTAATGTAGAAGACAGTACTGTAACAGGAACTTCTGGTTCTGTCTCTGTTTTTGCAAGCGTTACAATCGGATCTAAGAAATACTTTCCTTTAATTGTTACCTCATCACCTTCAGAACAGTTTATAAAATTGAAACTATTAAATGTTGGTACGGGAGGCGCAACTGTCAGATCAAAAACAGCGGTTCCTTTTGATGTAACTACTTTTAACTGATTTGAAGCATCTGCATACGGCGTGTTTTCATCAACCAAGATAATAATGTCTGTATCAGTTACTAATGTTGTCTTGAAATACGTTTCAAAATCATTAAAGTAAACTTTTTGTGTTCCCAAAAATCCTTTACCATGAATTACATAATAATTTTTTGGATCTACCAATGTTACCGGAGTTAATGGTTTTAGGCTTCCATCGAGATTATAACCAGATGGAGAAACTGACTCTATAACAGGGCCGCTACCACTAGATGCTTCGGCACTGCCATCATTTGAGCATGAACCAAAAAACATTATAGATAACATCAATGCCATGCATGCTGCTAACGAAACAATTTTTATATTTTTCATATCTTTTATTTTTTAATATTATTTAAAAGTATACGGTGCTACTTCTGTCAATTTTGGATTTTTAATTAAATCATCTGCAGGATAAGGCAATAATAAGTTTGATGCCGAAATTGTAATGTGTTTTTCAACATCTTTATCACCTCTGTTTTGAGCTTGCAAAATGTCTCTGGCTTTACTAAAAGGCAAACGTCCTAAATCAAAATAATAATCTCCTTCGCAGGCTAATTCTGCACGTCTTTCTTTGAAAATATCATCAAAAGAAATTGATGCTTTTTCAGATAATCCTGCTCTTTTACGAACGGCGTTGAAAGATTTAAGCGCTGCCGGATCTGAAGTGCTTCCTGATTGTGAACCTAAAATCGCTTCGGCATGTATCAACAATAATTCTGCATAGCGCATCATATAACTGTTCATACTGCTTTCTCCGTTAAACGGAGGATTAAACGGCCCTGTTAATGGAAGGTTTTCTTTACCGATTACGTATTTTTTTAATCCTGCACCTGAATTTTGAGCCTGATTTGCTATTTCGAATGTGTATCCTAAAATTTTTGGAGAATCTACAGCAAGTGTTTGTGCATATGTTAAGTTTGGATAAAAATCGCCCGGCAACATAAATGTTTCACTTCTTCTTCTATCCCCATTTTCGAAAACATTATGAATTAAATCCTGAGATGGTGCAATTTGGCCTGAATAACTTGTTTCTACCAATCTGTTTTCAGGAGCGAATAGTGTATTCGAAAAATTCCCTTCAAAATACGTTCCGGCTCCTGTCCACTGCCATGAAAAGATAGACTCTTCATTATTATTGTTTTTCTGAATCCATAAATCGGCAAAAGATTTTGTTGGCAATTCTTCTCCGCCTAATAATTTAAATTCTCCGCTGTTAATTACCTCTTGCGCCATTGCTCTGGCTAAATCATACTTTTTTTCATATAAGTATACTTTTGCCAAAAGGGCTTTTGCAGAACCGCTGGAAACATGGGCATTTGCAGCATAATCAGAACCTCTGCTTTTGGTTTTTAAATTAGCGATTGCAAATTTTAAATCGTTTTCTATAAAAGTATAAACATCTGTTACTGGGTTACTTGGAATAACAAAATTCTTAGAATAATCTGCATTGTTTTCGATAATTGGCACATTTCCCCATAATCTTACCAAAAAGAAGTACGAAAAGGCTCTGATAAAGTGCATTTCTCCCAATGCATTGTTTAATGCTGCTTCGCTAACATTAGGCCCAACACTTTGCGGAAGCGTATTTATAAAAGAATTACAATTTGCAACGGCTCCAAAACATGATCTCCAGGAATCTGAAATAAAAGATTGCGAATTTGTAAAACTTAAATCTGTAAATTTTCCAAATTCATTATAAGGACCCGCGTACATATTACCGGAAATAACATCTGTAATACCGTAGAATCCTTCTTTATTCATATTAAACCAGACAAGGCCGTACAATCCGTTACTCGCATTATCAAGTTTTGTATCAGAATCGTAGTAGTTACCTATCGTTGGTGCTCCTTCTGCAGGAACATCTAAAAAGTCCTGAGAGCAAGATGATGCTATTAGTGTCAGTAATGTCAAAGCGAATGCACTACTTCTTTTTATTATATTTTTCATATTAATTCGTATTAAAATTCAACATTAAAACCAAAAGAAAACTGTCTCGGAACCGGATAACGACCATTATCAACACCTGATAATAATGCATCCTGATTGTAAGAACCTATTTCAGGATCATATCCTTTATATTTAGTAAATGTGTACAGGTTTTGTCCGGAAGCATAAATCCTCAATCTTGTCAGACTTAATTTTGAAATCATATCAGATGGCAAAGAATAACCAATAGTTACGTTTTGAACTCTTAAATAAGATCCGTCTTCGATAACACGAGATGATACAGCATTATTGATATCATTATAAGCCGATGGTCTAGGCAAAGAAGCATCTAAATTTGAAGCACTGTAAAAATCGGAAGCATCAGTTAGATAATTGGTTCCTAAACCACTATTTAAAGTTCCGGACATGCGGGTTAAATTCATTAACTTATTTCCTTGCGTTCCCTGAAGAAAGATCGATAAATCAATATTTTTATATTTGAAATTATTCGTAAATCCGTAAGTAAATTTTGGATTTGGATTCCCGATAGTTACTAAATCTTTAGTATCAATAATACCATCACCATTTTGATCTTTGTAAATCACATCTCCTTTTTGAAAATTTGGCAATAATGAATTGGTTCCGTTTTTCAAAATAACTTTTGTTCCTGATGCCGTTTCGTGACCATAAGTCAATAAATCCTCATCTGTTCTGTAAATTCCATTTGCTTCGTAACCAATAAACGAACCAATTGGCAAACCTTCCTGAGTTCTTGAAACCGTAACAGTATTATAAGCAAGCGTACCCATTGTTTTTACAATATTTAATCCGGCCATATCTGTAACCTCATTTACATATTTAGTAAAGTTGGCACTTACATTCCATGAAAAACTTTGTGTAAATTGGTTGGTATAATTTAATGTAATCTCTAAACCTCTATTCTCCATGCTTCCAAGATTAAAGTAAGGAGGATTTACACCACCTTCATAATCACCACCTCCTGAAAGAAAATTAGGCAAAGGGACCTGATACAGGAAATCTTTATTTACTTTTCTGTACACATCTACCGTAGCAGAAAGTTTAGAATTAAACATTGTAAAATCTAACCCTAAGTTGGTTTGTTCCTGAGTTTCCCATTTCAAATCTTTGTTAGCCGTATTTGATGGCAAATAAGAAGTTCCCATAGTACTATTAACCAAGTGAAGGTTAGAATCATACAAATTATTACCAATTTGATTGTTTCCTGTTTGTCCCCATCCTACTCTTAGTTTGATATTGTCAACATATTTTTTAGTACCTTCCATAAAAGCTTCGTTAGAAATTTTCCATGAACCACTTGCTGAACTAAAAACACCCCATTTGTTTCCAACAAAGAATTTTGAAGATCCATCTGTTCTAACAGCTCCGGAAATACTGTATCTGTCTCCATAATCATAAACAACCCTTCCTAAATAAGAAGCTAAAGTCTGAGTTCCTGAATACACTCCGCTTGTAACCGCTTTTGGTAAATCAGATGCAGCCAATGATTTATCATTATTATCTTTATAACCATTACCTGTTATGGTATATCCTTGCCAATGCGATCTGTTTGACTCTTGTACAGCTAAAATGGTAAAATTATGTTTGTCAATAGTTTTTCTATAGGTAAGCATGTTTTTCAAGTTCCAGGAATTACCCGAAGAAGGATTATAATACAAAGTAGCAAAACTTTTTACTGCATTACCCAACGAATACATAGGATCAAATCGTTGACCTAAATTATCATAGATATAACCACCTGCTTCAAAACGATACTCTAAACCTTTTAATAAATCTATTTGAGTATAAAAATTTCCTGAATAGTTTTTTCTAACCAAAGTATTTGATCCTAATAACGAAGTCGCTACCGGATTAACAAACGATGTAGATCCTCCTGCCGCAGGTCCTGCAAATGCTCCGGACAATTCTCTAACCGCAACATCTGGTGTTGCTAATAAAGAAGTCGCAACAACACCATTAAACTGACCGTTTAAAGTTAATTTTTCATCAGTAATGGCGCCACTTATGTTAACACCTACTTTTATAAACTTATTTACTTTTGCATCTATATTAGTTCTAAAATTATATCTTTTAAAACCAGATTCAATTACAATACCTTCCTGATTTAATATTCCTCCGGAGATATAATAATTAATTCCTTCTTTACCGCCTGAAAATGATAACTGATTAGAAGTCATAATTCCTGTTTCGTAAATCGCATCTTGCCAATCTGTTCCTTTTCCTAAAAGTTCAGGATGTGCAAATTCAGGTCGTTTACCTGTAGGGTCATATACATCACCCAAAGCATTTTGATGAATAGCGTACTCTTGCAAATTCATTGAATTTAATTTCTTAGGAAGATTACTTATTGAATAAGAATTTTCGAAAGATAATTTCCCGGTGCCTTTTTTACCCGATTTTGTAGTTACGATAATAACACCATTAGAACCACGTGAACCGTAAATTGCAGTAGCCGAAGCATCTTTTAAAATATCAATAGATTCAATATCGCTAGGATTTATAAGTGCCAAAGGGCTCTGTGTAATATTACCATTATTAGAAAAATTACTATTTCCCTGTGCATTTCTGCCTGATGTAGATGAATTACGCGCATCACCAGAAATTGGCACACCATCAATTACATACAAAGGCTCATTTGTACCTGTTAAAGACGAAACTCCCCTAATCCTTACAGAAACATTACTTCCTGGTTCGCCTGAATTACTATTTACAACAACCCCGGCTGCTTTACCCTGCATCATTTGGTCGAAAGAAACAACCTTTAAATTTTCAATATCTTTTGAGCTAATACTAGAAATAGCACTATTGATGTCTTTTCTCTTTTGAGTTCCGTAACCAATTACAACTACATCTTTCAGATCTTCGGCAGCAGATTTTAAAACTACATTTATGATCGTTTTTCCGCTAACAGCGATTTTTTGTGAGTTAAACCCAATAAAAGAATATATTAAAGTTGAATTTGCAGGAACGTCAATTGTATATTTTCCATCAAAATCTGTTGAGGCAGATATTTTTGCTCCTACAACCGAAATATTTGCACCCGGAATAGATAGTCCTTTATCATCAGATATAGTTCCGGATACTTTGACCTGAGCCGTAACAAAATTACAAGTCAGCAACAAGAATAGAATCAAAGGAACTAAGCTGTGGTTAGCGTTCCAATGAATGAAGTTAGTCATTAGTCTTTTCATAATAAGTGTTTGGTTAGTTTAAATTTGTTTTTAATAATCCAGTAATAATAGCTGATGTTTATCTTCTAAATTATTTAACAAATCTATAACAGAACAAAACATCAAATCAATAGTATTATATCATTTAATGATAATATTTTTACTATATGGGTTTAAAAAAACATATATGAAAAATAAATTAACTAATTTTTACATTATTCGCAATTACCACCCATTGAATTACTTGAAATTATAAATAAAAAATAACGAATCAGCTAAAATGCAAACGATTTCGTTAAAAATAATATTTGTTTGTGCAAAAAAAGTATCACTACAAAATACGCTTAAGTCCAGAAAAATCTTCCCTATACTGACTTGGCGTACAATTTTTAGTAGCCTTAAAACTACGATTGAAGTTCGCAATGTTATTAAAGCCCGATTTAAAAGCAACTTCAGAAACGCTCATATCTTTTTCTACAAGCCAACGAGCTGCATATCCTATTCGGATATCATTAATATAATTGACAAAAGTTTTGCCCGTACGTTTTTTTATAAATCGATTAAACGAAATAATAGACATGCTGGCAACACTCGCAACATCTTCTAAAGTAATTTTTTCAGCAAAATGTTTTTGCACATATTCATAAACCAGCTTCATTTTATCATAATCATCAAACGTATCGTAGTCTACTGTATAAGTAGAAAGCAAACGCTGGTTTCTGGAATTTGCCAGATCATATAATAAAGATGTAATTTCCAAAAAGTAATCCATACCATCTAACTTAGAGAGTTTTACTAATCTTGGAGTCAATTCCTCGGTTACTTTTTTAGAAAACAAAATTCCGTGAATCGAACGATTAAACATATCCCGAATCGGATTCATAATACGTCTTGACAATAACGATTCATGAAATAAATCATTATGAAACTGAATTGTTATTTCATGAATTTTTTTACTCGTACACTTATTCAATTCCCAACCGTGATATAAATTTGGCCCAATCAAAACCAATTCTACATTATCAATTTCTTCAATATTATCACCAACAACACGCTTTACTCCTTTACCATTTAAAATAAAATTAATTTCAAATTCAGGATGATAATGCACAGGAAAATCAAAATTATCTTTAACCCTGTCAAAAACCAAAAAGCTGTCTCCAGCAGAAAGCGGTGCGATTTCTCTATAAAAATTCTTAGTAGTACTCATCTTTAAAACGATTTTAGTAAAGTAATATTCGATTTATATTTGCAATAATATGATATATAATTGATAAAATAATATTAATTATGCTATAAACATCCGTTTATCTTTGAAAAATAGAATTATCATTTTTACAAAAAGAGCATTCATATAAAACATTAATCATTTTTAATGCAATATCTTTTTATAGTTTTAATAATTTTAAAGAAAAAACAGCACTAAATTCTCGATCAGTAAATTAAGGTTTTTTAAAACCATTATCATTTTATAGTTTTATACTAATTATACTAAAGTACAACATCAATTGTAATGAAAAAAAACATCTTAATACTAATAATGGCAATGTTTACAGGAATTTCGTGCTACTCATCAGTAACTTTTACTGATACTAATTTGTCACTTTCAGACAAAAAAGCAACACCTGAAACACTTTTGCTCTATAAAAAACTAAACCAATTAACTCAAAAAGGATATCTTTTTGGCCATCAGGACGATCTTGCTTATGGAGTAAACTGGAAATATGAAGAAGGCCGAAGTGACATAAAAGATGTTGTTGGAGATTATCCTGCCGTTTACGGTTGGGATATTGCAGGCTTGGAAAAAGATGACACTAAAAATATTGATGGCGTTCCGTTTGATAAAATGAAACAATATATTCAGGAAGCCAATCAAAGAGGTGGAATAACAACAATAAGCTGGCATTTTGATAATCCTGCAACAGGAAAAAATGCCTGGGACAATACACCAAATGCTGTAAAAACAATTTTGCCCGGCGGAGAAAACCATCAAAAATTCAGTATTTGGTTAGACAAAGCCGCAACTTTCTTTTTGTCATTAAAAGATAAAAAAGGAAAAAACATTCCAATTCTTTTTAGGCCCTATCACGAACTAACCGGAGGATGGTTTTGGTGGGGAAAAGGAAATTGTACTCCTGAAGAATTTAAGTCATTATGGAAATTTACGTTCGAATATTTACAGCAAAAAGGAGTTCACAATTTAATTTATGTTTACAACACAAGCAGCTTTAACTCAAAAGAAGATTTTCTTGCCAACTATCCTGGAGATGATTATGCTGATCTTTTAAGTTTTGATTCCTATCAAAATAATAACGACAAAGAAGGCAGGAAATTTATAGATGAAGTTCAAAACCAACTTAAAACCTTAAATGAAATTGGCACAGAAAAACATAAATTAATTGCGATAGCCGAAGCAGGTTACGAAGCAATTCCTGACCCAAAATGGTGGACAGGAGTTCTGGACAAAGCAATAGGCGACTATAAAATTTCTTATGTTTTATTATGGAGAAACCACGGCTGGCAGGAAAAAGAACAAAAAATGCATTATTACGCTCCATACAAAGGACAAATAAGCGAAAAAGATTTTGTCGATTTTTATAATCTGGATAAAACTTTATTTGAGAAGGATATTAAAAAATTGAGAATTAAAAATTAAAAATCCGCTTAAACCAGCGTCATCTGCGTGCTAAAAAATTCAACACACGAAAACTAAACAACTAACCAAATTTAAATAAACCATAAAAAAAACCTAAATGCACGAAAAAGTAAGTTTAAAAGAAAAAATAGGTTACGGCCTTGGAGATGCCGCTTCTTCGATGTTCTGGAAAATTTTCAGCATGTACCTCTTATTTTTCTACACCGATGTTTTCGGTTTGGCGCCTGCTATTGTCGGAACCATGTTTTTAATTACCCGAATTTGGGATTCGTGTTTTGACCCAATTGTTGGAATCATCGCAGACAGAACTAAATCGAAATGGGGAAAATTCAGGCCTTATTTACTTTGGGTTGCTGTGCCTTTTGCCGTAATTGGCGTATTAACTTTCTATACACCGGATTTTGACGAAAAAGGAAAAATAATATATGCCTATGTAACGTATTCGGCCATGATGATGATTTATTCCTTAATCAATGTTCCGTATGCCTCACTTTTAGGCGTAATGTCATCGGATAGAAAAGAAAGAACCACTTTATCATCTTACCGAATGGTTTTTGCCTTTGGAGGAAGTCTTTTGGCTCTTTGGCTAATTGAACCGCTAGTAAATTACTTCGGCGGAAGCCTAAATTCTAAAACAGGCTGGCTGGCAACAATTTCAGTTTTCGGAGTTATTACAACTGCTTTTTTCTGGGGCTGTTTTTTCTTTACTAAAGAAAGAGTAAAACCAATTTCAGACGAACAAACCAATCTAAAGGAAGATTTAAAAGATTTATTAAAAAACAAACCATGGTGGATTTTACTAGGAGCCGGAATTGGCGCATTGGTATTCAATTCAATCCGTGATGGTGCTGCCGTTTATTATTTTAAATATTATGTAAGCAGCAGCGTAAACTTCGATTTTTCGCTTTTTGGAACAGATTTTCACATGACACCAACCTCTATTTATTTGGTTTTGGGGCAAGCGGCTAATATCGTTGGAGTGATTATCGCAACGCCAATCGCGAATAGAATTGGTAAAAAAAATACTTTTTTTGGCGCTATGGCGCTAGCCGCAATTCTGAGTTTAATTTTCTATTTGTTCGGAAAAGAAGATGTGCTCCTAATCATGAGTTTTCAGGTTTTAATCAGCATTTGTGCCGGTTGTATTTTCCCATTAATCTGGTCGATGTACGCCGATAGTGCTGATTATTCTGAATGGAAACAAGGCCGCAGAGCGACGGGATTGGTTTTCTCTGCTTCATCAATGTCACAAAAATTTGGCTGGACGATTGGCGGAGCCGGAGCCGGATGGCTTTTGGGCTATTATGGCTTTCAGGCCAATGTAGAGCAATCTGCAGTAACCCAAAACGGAATTCAATTAATGTTAAGCGTATTACCTGCATTAGCAGCTTTTATATCAGTAAGTTTTATTTTGTTTTATCCTTTATCTGAAGAAAAACTTCAAATTATAGAGCAAGATTTAAACGAAAAAAGAGATCAGACCCATTAAATTATTACCCATACCGAAATCAATTGCTATGACAACAATAATCGCTTCGACTACTTTTCAAGATAGAAAAGCAGCATTAGAAAAAGAACATAAAACACTAATTGAGCAAAAAAATGCTCCACAAGACCATACCGGAAACGGCATATACGAACGTTATAAAAATCCGGTCGTAACCGCAGCACATGTACCATTAAACTGGCGTTTTGATTTAGATGAACAAACGAATCCTTTTTTACAGGAAAGAATTGGAATAAATGCCGCTTTTAATGCCGGTGCCATGAAATGGAATGGAAAATATCTTTTGGCCGTTCGCGTAGAAGGAATTGACCGAAAATCTTTTTTCGCTATAGCGGAAAGTCCAAACGGAATCGATAACTTTAAGTTTTGGGATAAACCATGCGTGATTCCACAAACCGAAGAACCGGATACAAACGTTTACGACATGCGTTTGATAAACCATGAAGACGGCTGGGTTTATGGTATTTTTTGCACCGAAAGAAAAGATCCCAAAGCACCAAAAGGCGATACAAGTTCAGCTGTTGCCAATGCCGGAATCGTTCGTTCTAAAGATTTGGTAAATTGGGAAAGATTGCCGGATTTAATTTCAAATACAGGACAACAACGTAATGTGGTTTTGCACCCGGAATTCGTAAACGGAAAATATGCTTTATATACACGTCCGCAAGATGGTTTTATTGATGTTGGCGCTGGTGGCGGAATTGGTTTGGGATATGTGGATGACATGACAAATCCTGTTGTAAAAGACGAGAAAATCATTTTCGGAAAACAATACCATACGATTTATGAATTGAAAAATGGTCTTGGCCCTGCTCCTATTAAAACCGAAAAAGGCTGGCTGCATCTGGCGCATGGAGTTCGTAATACCGCTGCCGGTTTACGTTACACACTTTACATGTTCATGACAGATTTGCAAGATATTACAAAAGTAACACACGTTCCTGCCGGACATTTTATGGGGCCAGAAGGTATTGAAAGAGTTGGAGATGTATCGAATGTTTTATTTTCTAACGGATGGATTGAAGATACTGACGGAACCGTTTATGTATATTACGCTTCATCTGACACCAGAATGCATGTTGCGGTTTCATCTGTAGCAAAATTAGTTGATTACGTTACAAATGCTCCGGCTGATACTTTTATTTCTGCAGGTTCAGTAGAAACGATTATCAGCCAGATTGAGAAAAACAACGCAATATAATTTATCGTGCCAGAAAAACTAAAGCAACTTAAAACCGAATTATCGGCAGAACTTGATTCAATTTTAGACTATTGGTCGAAAAATGCAATCGATACTAAAAACACCGGTTTTATTGGTCAGATTGATAGTAACGAAAATAGCATTGAAGATGCCGAAAAAGGTTCTGTTTTAAACGCCAGAATTTTATGGTCTTTCTCTTCAAGTTATCAAATTACTAAAAATGAAGAACATAAAAAGATAGCCAAACGCGCTTTTGAGTTTCTTTCAGCATATTTTTACGATCCGGAATTTGGAGGTTTATTTTGGAGTATCAATCCTGACACAAGTCCAAAAGACACTAAAAATCAGATTTACGCTTTAGCATTTGCCATTTATGGATTATCTGAATATTATGTAATTTCAAAAGACGAAAAAGCGTTAGCCATAGCCATAAATTTATATTTAAGAATTCAGAAACACAGTTACGATCCTGCAAACAAAGGTTATTTAGAAGCTTTTACACGCGATTGGCAGCCTATTGATGATTTACGATTAAGCGATAAAGATGCCAACGAAAAGAAAACCATGAATACACATTTGCACATTGTAGAAGCGTATGCAAATTTGTTTAAAGTATGGAAAGATAAAACGCTTCAAAAAGATATTATCGAATTATTACAAACGATAGAAAAACATTTCATCAATACAAAAACAGGTCATTTACGCTTATTTTTTAATGAAAACTGGATTGAAAAACCAGACGTTATCTCCTACGGTCACGATATTGAAGCGGCCTGGCTTTTATTACAATGCGCCGAAATTTCAGAAGATGAAACGCTGATTATCAATTATAAAAAACACGCCGTTCAAATGGCAGAAGTTACCAAAGAAGGCCTGGATAATGATGGCGGTTTATGGTACGAATTTGATCCTGAAAAAAACGAATTAATTGCCGAAAAGCATTGGTGGGTTCAGGCCGAAGCTTTAATTGGTTTTTATAACGCTTATCAATTAACAGGGAAAGAAAACTATTTAGATATTGTTCTGAAAAATTGGGAATTTATAAAAAAACACATTCTCGATACTAAAAATGGAGAATGGTTTTGGGGGATTTACCGCGATAATTCCTTGATACAAAAAGACAAAGCAGGTTTTTGGAAATGTCCTTATCACAATAGCCGCGCCTGTTTAGAACTCATTAACCGAATTAAAACCTGAAAAAATGAAAACTACTTTTCTAAAAATAGCATTTTTAAGCATATCACTTTTAGCACTGGTAAGTTGCTCCTCAGACAAAGCATCAGATAACGAAATCATAGTTGATCCGCCAACACAATATGATCCTATGACCACAAAAAATGTTACAAACTATATGGTCGATGCTACTGCTACCAAAGAAACTGTAGCTTTATTTTACAATTTAAAAAGATTATCTGAAACCAAAATTGCCATTGGACAACAAGATGCTTTTAATAGTTTTTATCAGGATGCTGCCGGAGACTCAGACATCAAAAAAAATACAGGTTTCGATCCTGCACTTTTAGGTTCTGATTTTATTTTTATTACAGATAAAAATAATAACAATCAGGCAGATAACTGGTTTTATCAACAAGAACAAAAAACAATCAGCGATGTAAAAGCCGCTTACGCAAAAGGAATCATCAATACCTTTTCATGGCATTTGAGAGAACCGTACAACGAAGATTCTTTCTATGCCGAAGATATGACAGCAGATCAAAAAGCAACCGCCTTTAAAAGTATTTTACCTGGCGGAGCCAATCACGAATGGTACAAGAAAAAACTAGATAAAGTAGCCAGCGTATTTTTGAATTTAAAAGGTTCGAATGGAGAATTTATTCCGATCATTTTCAGGCCTTTTCATGAGTTCGATGGAAGCTGGTTTTGGTGGGGCGCCAATTTTTGCACTCCCGAAGAATACAAAAAAGCATATCAGTTTACTGTTGATTATTTAAAAAACACAAAAGGTGTTCACAACGTTTTATATGCTTTTTCGCCTGACAACTCCTACTCTACGCCCGAAACGTATTTAAGCCGTTATCCGGGAGATAAATATGTTGATGTTTTAGGAATGGATAATTATGGTGATTTTAATAATCAGGGCACTACAGGTGTTAATAAAGCCAATGCAAAACTTAAAATGCTGTCTAACATTGCTATCGATAAAGTAAAAATTGCCGCTTTAACAGAAACTGGATATCAGGTTACTGCAACAACGCCTCCAATTACTAATTGGTTTTCTACTAATTTATATAATGCCCTAAATGATAATCCAACATTTGATCTTCCGCTTATATCCATAAGTTATGTCATGTTTTGGAATAATACGAAAGATGGCTATTATGTCCCAAATGGATCCGTTTCGAATGCAGCTGATTTTAAAACATTTGCAGAAAAGCCTAAATCGGCATTATTGAATTCTTTGCCGAAGATGTATGAATTGCCGAAGTAACGACTGCTTTTTTGTCATTTCGAGGGACGAGAAATCACACACGTGAATCGACAAAGATTGGCGATTTTGTTTGCGGAGTTTCTAGTGTGATTTCTCCTCCCTCGAAATGACAAGATTCTAAAAGAATGGAAGTAAACTTCTTATGAAACCTAAAGCTATAGCCCTGATAGAAGTGGAAATCCTTTTGTGCCGGTCCCGAGGCTTCGGGAGGCACAAAAGATTGAAACGGATAGCAGGATTAGCTCCTAAAAAAATAAATTATGAAAAATAATTTTCTAAAGACCTTCGGATTAGCTTTAATTTTTTCTGTAGTCGCTTGTAACGCGCAGGAAAGAATTACAGTAAAAGGAACACAATTCTACAAAGGCGACAAACCTTACGCTTATATTGGAACCAATTATTGGTACGGAAGTTTGCTGGCTTCTAAAAAAATAGGCGACCGAAAAAGGTTGCTTCGCGAACTGGATTTGATGCAAAAAAACGGAATCGATAATTTACGTATTCTGGTTGGTGCCGATGGCGGAAAATATGATTTTACGGTTCGGCCAGCACTTCAATACGAACAGGGAAAGTACGATGAAGATTTGCTTGACGGACTTGATTTTTTGATCAATGAAATGCGCAAACGCAAAATGTATGCGGTTTTGTATTTGACAAACAATTGGGAATGGTCTGGCGGAATGTCGCAATATCTGGAATGGAATGGCAAAGGACCAATTCCGGTTCCGAATATAGCTCCAAATACGTGGCCTCAATTTATGTCGTATACCGAGCAATTTCATAGTTGTGAACCTTGTATGAAAGCTTTAGAAGATCATGTGAAATTTATTATTGGAAGAACAAATAAATATTCGAAAAAAAAATATACCGAAGATAACACGATTATGGCGTGGCAAGTTGGGAACGAACCGAGACTTTTTACGGTAGAAAACGAAACAAAATTTACGGTTTGGCTAAATAATATTGTAAATTTAATTGACAGTTTAGATAAAAATCATTTGGTTTCGACTGGTTCTGAAGGAAAAAACAGTTCGAACGACAGCATGGAAATTTTTGAACGCACGCATCAAAATCCGAATATCGATTATTTGACCATGCATATTTGGCCAAAAAACTGGAACTGGTTTAAAGCTGATAATGCTGCAAATACATTACCAACAACATTAGAAAATGCCGGAAAATATATTGACGATCATATTAAGGTTGCTAATAATTTAAAAAGACCAATTATTATTGAAGAATTTGGTTTGCCAAGAGAAAATGAAAATTTGAATGCGGGAGCTTCTTCTGTTTATCGCGATCAGTTTTACAGTTATATTTTTGGAAGAGTCCTGGAAAGTCATAAAAATGGCGGTCCCTTACAAGCAGCAAATTTCTGGGGATACGGTGGTGAAGGAAAAGCGGTCAACGAAACTGGAAAATGGAATCCCGGCGAACCGCTAACAACAGATCCTCCGCAAGAACCACAAGGATTGAATTCTGTTTTTAATGGAGATAAATCGACTTTGGAAATTGTAAAAAATTATAATTTGAAATTGAAAAAATAAGAATATTATCTATCCCTATTTTAAGTAGAGACGCACAGCAGTGCGTCTACGTTTCGTTTACATTATATTCGTTGCGCATAAGACGCACAGCTGTGCGTCTCTACGAAAAACAAATCAAAACTTGATGAAAAAACCTATATCTATATTACTGTTTTTCTTATTCGTAAACCTTTCTTTTTCTCAAAAGAAGCAAGATTTTATTTTGAAATCTCCTGATGGAAAAATTGAAGTTAGAGTTGCTGTAGATGATAAAATTTCGTGGACAATTCTGCATGAAAAAGATTTGATTTTAGCATCTTCGCCAATGTCTCTTACTTTGGATGGAAATATTGTTTTAGGGCAAAATGCTATAATTGTAAATTCAAAGAAAGGAAGTATTGATGCTTCATTCGAAACTCCATTTTATAAAAAGAAATCCGTTCAAAATAAATATAATCAGCTTACTTTAAATTTCAAAAACGATTTCAGCATTGAATATCGTGTTTTTGATGATGGCGCTGCATATCGATTTATAACGAAGAAGAAAAAAGACATTACCATTAAAAATGAAGAAGTTACTTTAAACTTTGATGAAGATTACAATACTTTAATGCCATACGTACGCGATTTACGAAATCCGAAAGACCCTTATATCTCATCGTTTGAATCGCATTACGAAAACAAAAAAGTCAGTGAATTTAGCAAAGATACTTTAGCCTTTCTACCTTTTTTAATTGATTATAAAAACCATAAAAAAGCCGTTTTCTTAGAAGCTAATCTCGAAGATTATCCGGGATTATTTGTCACGAATAACAACACAAAATCCGGGTTCGAATCTCGTTTTTCTAAATATCCCCTTCAGGAAACGAACGGCGGATTTAACAACCTCAACAAGCTAATTACACAAAGAGCAGATTATTTGGTTAAAACCAAAGGAACACGAAATTTTCCGTGGAGAGCCATAGTTATTTCTGAAAATGATTCTGATTTAGCCAATAATGATATGGTTCAAAAATTATCTGAACCCTCAAAAATAAAAGACATTTCGTGGATAAAACCCGGAAAAGTGGCCTGGGATTGGTGGAACGACTGGAATATTTATAATATCGATTTCAAAGCCGGAATCAATACGCAAACCTATAAATATTACATCGATTTTGCCTCCAAAAACAAAGTGGAATATGTAGTTTTAGATGAAGGCTGGAGTGTAGAAACCGACATTATGAAACACAATCCGAATGTTGATCTCGAAGCTTTAATCGCCTACGGAAAAGAAAAAAATGTTGGGATTATTTTGTGGAGTTCATGGATGGCTTTGAATAACAATATAGATGGAGTTTTTGAAAATTATGCCAAACTCGGCGTTAAAGGTTTTAAAGTAGATTTTATTGATCGCGACGACGCTAAAATGGTGAATTCTGTTTATGATATTTCACAAAAGGCTGCAAATCATAAATTACTTTTAGATTTCCACGGCATGTACAAACCAACCGGAATTCAAAGAACTTTCCCAAATATTTTGAATTTTGAAGGCGTAAAAGGTTTAGAAAACAATAAATGGACACCAAACGATGATGTTCCGTTATACGATTGCACCATTCCGTTTATCAGAATGATGGCCGGCCCAATGGATTATACACCAGGCGCGATGCGAAATGCAACCAAAAGCGAATTCAAACCAAGTCATTCCAATCCGGTAAGTCAGGGAACAAGATGTCATCAACTGGCACTTTACACTATTTTTGAAGCGCCTTTACAAATGATGGCCGATAGTCCGACAGCTTATATGAAGGAACAGGAAAGTACCAATTTTATTGCTAAAGTTCCAACCACTTTTGACGAAACGATTTCTCTTAATGGCGAAGTTGGAAAATTTGTCTCGATTGCCAGAAGAAAAGCAACTACTTGGTACTTAGGTTCAATCACAAATTGGGATTCCAGAGAAATTACAATTGATTTTTCTTTCCTTGAAAAAGGTAAAAAATTCGAAGCTGAAATTTTCTCAGACGGTTTAAACGCAGATAAAGCTGCAGTAGATTATAAAAGAGAAATTATTACGGTTGATTCGACAACTAAGCTAACATATCGTTTGGCAAGCGGTGGTGGTTTGGCTATGATTATAAAATAAATAGAAAATCCGTATTCTATGCTTTTTCAAACCCGACATGTTTTAAAACCTGTCGGGTTTACGATTTTTTAATCCCACAAAAAAACTGGACTAAAGTCCAGCTCTACAATATGGATCGAGCCAAAGGCTCTTTTACAGTTCCGAAGGAACAAATTATATTGTAGGGCTGGACTTCAGTCCAGTTTAGATTATGTATTGGAAATTAAGATAATATCTTTTCAATCGCATTCAATTCATCTGATGTAAAATCAAAAATTTGCAAACAATCAATATTATTATTCAATTGTTTTACAGAACTCGCACCAATTAAAACCGATGTAATTCGTTTGTCTTTCATCAGCCACGCCAACGCCATTTGTGCCAAAGATTGATTTCTGTTTTGTGCAATTTCATTCAGCTGAACTAATTTCTGAATTCTTTCCTGCGTAACCTCATCTTCCTTTAAATGTCCGTTAGGGTTATGCGCTCTTGAATTTTCTGGAATTCCGTTTAAATATTTATCGGTTAAAAGTCCTTGTGCCAAAGGCGAAAACGCAATGCATCCTACTCCTTTTTCTTCTAAAACATCTAATAAACCATTTTCAACCCAACGCTCTAACATCGAATATTTTGCCTGATGAATTAAACATGGCGTTCCTAGTTGTTTTAAAACATCAACGGCAACACGAGTCTGCTCTGCTGAATAATTACTGATTCCCACATACAAAGCTTTTCCGCTTCTTACCGCGTGGTCTAAAGCCATCATGGTTTCTTCAATTGGCGTTTCGGGATCAGGACGATGCGAATAAAAAATATCGACATAATCGACTTTCATTCTTTTCAAACTCTGATCTAAACTGGAAAGTAAATATTTACGCGAACCCCAATCACCATAAGGTCCGTCCCACATAGTGTAACCGGCTTTTGACGAAATGATGATTTCGTCACGCAAATTCCCCTGAAAATTATGCCAAAGGATTTTACCAAAATTAGTCTCTGCAGAACCTGGAACCGGTCCGTAATTATTTGCTAAATCAAAATGGGTAATTCCTTTATCAAAAGCTTCTACCGCAATACTTTCGGCATTATCGAAATTATCTACTGAACCGAAATTATGCCACAATCCTAAAGAAATTTCAGGTAATAATAACCCGCTTTTTCCGCATCTGTTATATTTCATTGTTTTAATTTAATGGTTTGGAGTTTTTATAGGTTTTAAAGGTAGAAAAACAAACCTGATTATTTTAAAACCAAATTAGTATTTAATTTTTGTAAATTTGTTTAAATAATAAAATTATGGAAAATAACTGGCAAAATTTAATTTCGATCAATCCAGATATCAGATTTGGTAAACCTATTATTACCGGGACTCGAATTTGTGTTTCAGATATTCTTTCCTGGTTGTCAACAGGAATGTCTTTTGATGAAATTATTGAAGATTTTCCTGAATTAAAAAGAGAAGACATTCTTGCTGCCTTGGCTTTTGCAGCTAATAGAGAGAATATTACAAAAATAATTGCAGCATAATGAAGTTACTTTTCGATGCTAATATTTCATGGAGAATATTAAAACTTACTGGAAATGATTTTCCCGATAGTTTACATGCTAATACCATTCCTGTAAAGCAACCTGCGAAAGATATTGAAATTTGGGAATTCGCAAAACAAAATAACTTTACAATCTTAACTCATGACGATGATTTTGAAAAATTGTTACTTTTAAAAGGAGTTCCACCAAAAGTTATAATTCTAAAAACATTTAATAGAAACACTAAACAAATTTCTGAAATTCTGATTTCAAAAAAAGACATTATAGATTCATTTATTTCTAATGATGAACTAATGATTTTAGAAATTTATTAATACTAAAATAAACCCGACAGGTTTTAAAAACCTGTCGGGTTTTGAATATTTAAAAAAACTTCACGCCTTCGCGACTTTGTGGCAAAAAACTACTCTTTTATCTCAAAACTACTTTCCAATCCTTTATCAGAACTTCCTCCAACCATAATTTTAAAAGTTCCCGGCTCCACTAAATACTTACCTTCATTATCATAAAAACCAAGTTCCTTATCGGTCAAAGTAAAAGTTACTGTTTTCGTTTCACCTTTTTTCAGGTTCACTAATTCAAAACCTTTTAATTCTTTTATTGGTCGAACAATGCTTGCGAATTCATCATGAATGTATAATTGAACTACTTCTTTTCCGTCATAATTTCCTGAGTTCGTAACAGCAACGCTAACTTGTACGTTTTCTCCTTTTTCAAAAGCCGTTTTATTTATTTTTAAATCTTTGTAATCAAATTTGGTATAACTCAATCCAAAACCAAACGGAAACTGAGGCGTTTTCTCCACATCCATATAATGCGACCAAAACACGTTTTTATCGCTGTCAATTGGTCTTCCGGTACTGTATTTATTATAGTAAATTGGGACCTGACCTACATTTCTAGGAAAAGACATTGGCAATTTACCACTCGGGTTATAATCGCCGTATAAAACCTGCGCAACCGCATTTCCGGTTTGAGTTCCTAATTGCCAGGCTTCTACAATTGCGGGAATTTTTTCTGCCGCCCACGGAATACTTAACGGACGACCATTATTCAAAACCAAAACAATATTCGAGTTTACTTTATAAATTTCTTCTAATAATTCCTGTTGTAATCCCGGCAAATTAAGATCCGTTCTGCTTCTGCCCTCGCCGCTTTGAAAACCATATTCACCTAAAACCATTACCACAACATCGGCATTTTTTGCGGCTGATTTTGCAGCTTCAAATCCACTTTTGTCTGTTGTGTTGAAAACAGTTTCCGTTAAAAAAGTAGCTTTTTGAGATAATAAATCGACCCCTTTTTCAAAAGTTAATTGATTGTCTTTGTATTGCTGCATTCCTTCTAAAACCGAAACCGCCGTATTATCATCAGAAGCAATTCTCCAACTTCCAAGCGAACTATTTTTATCGTTTGCCAAAGCACCAATCAAAGCAATTTTTTGTCCTGATTTTTTCAGCGGAAGCAAATTCTTTTCATTTTTTAAAAGAACGATGGATTTTTTCGCCATATCTAAAACGCCTTCATTATTGGCTTTACTTCCCACAACTTCTTTTTCGCGTTTTTCATCGCAATATCGATACGGATCATCAAATAAACCCAACTCAAATTTCACACGAAGAATTCTGCGAACGGCATCATCAACCAAAGCTTCTTTTACTTTTCCTTCTTTTACCAAAGCCACTAATTTTGCCACATACAAATACGATTCCATATCCATATCAGAACCTGCAATTACCGCTTTTAAAGTTGCATCGGCTTCATCTTTTGCATAACCATGTGCGATCATTTCGCGAATCGAAGCATAATCTGAAATTACAAATCCGTCAAATTTCCATTTTCCTTTTAAAATATCTCTTTGCAGAAAAACATTTCCGGTTGCCGGAACGCCATTCAGCGTATTAAACGAATTCATAAAGGTTCGAACACCAGCTTGAACCGTCGCCTCAAAAGGTGGCAAAACCGAATTGTATAATTTAGAATTGCTAATATCGACAATATTATATTCTAATCCGGCTTCTACATAACCGTACGCCGCAAAGTGTTTTGCACAAGCCGCAATAGTATTTACTTTTTGAAGATCTGCAATGGTTTCACCCTGAAAACCTTTTACTCGCGCAATCGCAACTTTACTTCCCAAATAAGGATCTTCTCCCGCACCTTCCATCACACGTCCCCAACGGGCATCGTTTGCCACATCTACATTCGGGCCAAAAGTCCAGTTTATTCCAGATGCCGAAGCTTCATCTGCCGCAATCGCCGCCGATTTTTTAATCGCTTCTAAGTCCCAACTCGCGGCTTCCGCCAACGGAATCGGACTCAGCGTTTTATATCCATGAATAACATCAAAACCAATAATTAACGGAATTCCCAATCGGGTTTCTTCAACCGCAATTTTCTGCACCGCACGAACTTCTTTCACGCCCCGAACTGTCAGCATAGATCCGACCAATCCTTTTCGTAAATGTTCGTATTTTAACTCGGCTGATCCGCCTTTTGGTGCTGGACCTGTTACATCCCAAAAACCGTTGTACTGGTTCATTTGCCCTATTTTCTCCTCTAAAGTCATCAAAGGCAAAAGCAAATCGATACGTTGCTCAATGGTTTTATTTTTATCTAAATAAGGTTTTTTCTGTGCGTTCATATTTCCAACTGTAAACAGGGCAAAAACCCCAATCGTTATTATTTTTTTATTTTTCATTTGGTTAGATAGTTTTTTTTTAAGGTTCTGAGGTGCTTAGATACTAAGTTGCTAAGTTTAGTTTTGGGCGTGTCCCTCCGGGTCGGGCTATTCGTTACAAGTCCTCGCACTTCCTTCGTCAGGCTGTGGGCTTTTCACTGCTATCCCTCACGCAAACGTTACTAAAAGAACTTTTTCGTTTTTAGACACAATCTTGTCATCCTGAGGAAGGAAGGATCACACTAGTAATTCCACAAAGTAAATCGCCAATCTTTGCCGAGTTTCGTGTGTGATCCTTCCTCCGTCAGGATGATAAAAATGAGAAAAGAATCTGCGTACATCTGCCTAAATCCTTTTAAAATCTGCGTTAAACAAACTTTAGTAATTCATTAATTCCGCCCCAAAATCAGAATGTGATCTACATCACGTAACCAATTTCTATAGTCGCCGTTCCTTTGCCTTGTACTTTTTAAACACAATTAAATACAATAAAAATGGAAACAACAAATTTTAAAATCGTAAGCACAAACAGCAAAATCGATTGGACTGGCAGAAAAGTAACCGGCGCACATAACGGTACAATTGGTATCAAAGAAGGTAATTTCATCCTAAATGATGGAAAAGTAAACGGTGGTAACATTATCATCGACACCACTTCAATTGAAATACTGGACGTAACAGATCCGGCAACAAACGCACAATTCGCAGGTCATTTGGCTTCAGATGATTTTTTCTCAATCGAAAAATTTCCTACTGCAATATTTGATATTCTTTCCGTAAAAGAAGTTTCAAACCACAGTTATTATCTTGAAGGTAATCTTACTATAAAAGATATTACACATATTGTTGGTTTTGAGGCTCAAGTAGCGCATAACGGAAATACGATTTATCTTTCCGGAAAACTGGTAATTGACCGCACAAAATACGATATCAAATTCCGTTCAGGCAACTTCTTCACCAATTTAGGAGATACTTTAATCTACAACGACTTTGATTTAGATTTTAATATCACTGCTGAAGCTGCATTTTCAGGACAATCTAAAAACTAAGACGATGCCTTACGTAAAAATCGAATTGACCCGCGAAGGAGTTACTCGCGAGCAAAAACAGGAATTAATTAGCGGTATTACCAATTTAATAACCGATGTATTAAACAAAGATCCACACTTAACTCACGTAGTAATTCAGGAAGTGGAGTTAGACGATTGGGGTTATGCAGGAGAACAAGTATCAGTATTAAGAGAAAAAGGCATTACAGCCGATAAAAAATAAATATCATGAAAAAACAAACCATAATCGTTACCGGAGCAGCTTCAGGTATTGGAAAAGGAATCGCTAAATACTTTTTAGACAGAGGCGATAATGTAGTCATCAATTCAGTAACACCAGCTTCATTAGAAAAAACTTATAATGAATTTGGAGCAGGAGGAAACCTTGCCATGTTTGCCGGAGACATAAGCAATAAACAAACAGGCGAGCAATTGGTAAAAATTGCGTTGGAAAAATTTGGTTCTGTAGATGTATTGGTAAACAATGCCGGAATCTTTGACAGCAAACCGTTTTTAGAAGTTGACGAAGCGTATCTGGATAAATTTTTAACTACCAACCTAAAAGGAACTTATTTTACGACACAAGCCGTTGTCCCGCAAATGCTGAAACAAAAAGACGGCGTTGTAATTAACATCGGAACGCCATTGGTAAACCACGGTTTAGGCGGATGGCCGGCTACAGCACCAATCGCGAGCAAAGGGGCCATTCACGCTATAACAGTTCAATTGGCGGCAGAATTCGGAAAACAAAACATCAGGTTTAATACCGTTGCACCTGGTGTTATTCGTACACCAATGCATGGAGACAAAGCAGATTTAAGTGCCGGTTTACATTTATTAAACAGGGTAGGAGAAATCGACGATGTTGCAGAAATGGTTTATACCGTTGCAAAAAGTACTTTTATTACCGGAGCCATCATGAATGTTGATGGAGGTAAAGCAGCAGGGCATAATTTAAACTAAGGTGAAAACTATTTTATTAACCGCTTTTATGCTCTGGAGTTTTCAGGGCATAAAAGCACAACATAAAATTAAAATGGAAAATCAAGCAGAAATTGCAGCAATTACTGATGCTGTTGAAAATTATTATTTCAAAGGAATTTATGAAGGAGATGTAATGCGTCTTGGAAGTATTTTTCAGCCGGGAACGTTTGTGTACGGAGATGTAAAAGGGCAGCCCTATTTCAAAACCGTAGATTTTTATTTGGATGGAGTAAAAAACAGACAAAGTCCGAAGGATTCAGGAAAACCGTTTAAAGGTGAAATTCTGGAGATTAAAGTATTGAATTCTATTGCTATAGCAGAAGTTAATGTGAAAATATACGATTTTAATTATCGGGATTTTTTATCTTTCCATAAAATAAATGGAAAATGGATTATCGTCAATAAAATGTTGACGGACGTAAGTAAATAAACTTTAAAAGGAGAAATGATGTGGTACAATACAAAAACTACAGAATTATTGGGTATTCAATATCCAATTCTGCAAGGACCATTTGGAGGTAATTTATCAACGGTAGAATTAACGGCTACGGTATCAAACGCCGGCGGACTTGGCGGCTACGGAGCCTACACCATGTCTCCACAGGAAATTTTTGATGTAGACAAGCAACTAAAAGCGGCAACAGATAAACCTTATAACATTAATCTTTGGGTTTCAGATCATGATATTCCCGAATCCGGATTAACCGATGAAAAATACAATCAGGCCAAAGCATTATACAAACCATATTTCGATGAAGTTGGAATTCCGTTACCGGAAAAACCAATTCCATTTCAATCCAGATTTGAAAATCAGTTGGAAGTCATTTTAGACATTCGTCCCAAAGTATTCAGTTTTATGTTTGGAGTTCCTTCAGCCGATGTTTTAGAACAATGCCGCAAATTAGGAATTGTTACTGTTGGTGCAGCAACTACTTTAGATGAAGCCATTTTTCTGGAAGCAGCAGGAGTTGATATGATTATCGCATCTGGTTTTGAAGCTGGCGGACACAGACCTTCATTTTTGGCTCCAGCCGAATCATCTACCACAGGAAGTTTTGTATTGCTGCAACTGATTCGTGAAAAAGTAAAAATCCCCGTTATTGCTGCCGGCGGAATAGCAAACGGAAAAGGCGTTGCCGCAGCATTAGCGCTAGGAGCAGATGCAGCCCAAATTGGAACTGCATTTCTGGCCACAGACGAATCAAACGCATTGCCAATTCACAGAGAAATGTTATTCTCAGATGCTGCAAAATATACAACGCTGTCCCGTGCATACACAGGAAGGCTCGGACGTGGAATTATAAGCAGAATTGCCAAAGAATTAATTGGTAAAGAAGAAGATATTCTTCCTTTTCCGCTACAAACCACACTAATGTCACCATTACGAAAAGCGGCACTTGATCAGCAAAAATGGGATATGATCTTATTTTGGGGCGGACAAATAGCGCCAATTTTAAAACATACAAAAGCAAAAGAATTAATGCAGTCTTTGATAGAAGAAACTTCCGCTTATTTTAAAGATTTAAAAATTTAACCAGATAAAATAGTTTAGATGAGGCTGCCTTTTGGGTAGCTTTTTTTTTTCACGTAATGTTTATCATTCTGGCGGAGGAAGGATCACGCCAGAAATTCCGCATAGTAAAGCACTAAGCTTTGTCGAGTTTCTAGTGTGATCCTTCCTCCGTCAGGATGACAAATAGCACTTCAACTTCATCAATGTCCATTTCAGTTTAAACTTCGTCCGCTTAACCTATTTCCTGATTTTAAATCGCTTGTTATCAAAATATCTTTGACGAAGAAATTAACAGATAAAATATAATTTAAAAAATCAACGATATGAAAACAAATAAAAAATTCCAATTATCCATCATTGATATTCTTAGTTTTATTGCATTATTCATTTCAAATAACGTTTCAGCGCAAAAATCAGGCATTACACGAACCGATTTGCAAAAACACAACATTGGTATACCCGGACACGAAACTGTTCAATCTCGAATCGATTTTGAGCCTCATACGGCTTTTGGAAAACATTCTCATCCCGGCGAAGAAGTTATTTATATTTTGGAAGGTTCTCTTGAATATCAAATCGAAGACCAAGTGCCAGTAATATTACATGCAGGACAAGTGCTTTTTATTCCCGCAAGTCAGATTCACTCTGCCAGGAATAACACAAATGCAAAAGCATCAGAACTGGCGACTTACATCGTAGAGAAAGGAAAGCCGATTCTGGTACTGAAGAAATAATAATCTCAGGTTTAGGACTGTCCATTTCAATATCTACTTTGTCCGTTTCAACTATTTCCTGATTGTAAAAGGAGTGGACCCGAAATACCTTTGACCAAGAAATTAACTAACAATCAAACTATTAAAATTGATAATAATGAAAACAACTCAAAATAATAAAAACAGTTTCGTAAACAGATCAGCTTCTAAAATGGTGCTAATAGTTACTTTATTTTTCACATTCACAGCAATCAATGCACAAGCAGAAAAACAAACAAGTTCTCTGGGAACATTAAAACAAATCAATGCCGGACTTTTAAATGTGGGGTATACCGAAGCCGGGCCATCAACAGGAAAACCCGTAATTTTACTTCATGGCTGGCCTTACGACATTCACAGCTACAATGAAGTAGTGCCAATATTAGTTGCAAAAGGTTACAGGGTTATTACGCCATATTTAAGAGGATCAGGAACAACAACCTTTCTTTCCAAAGATACTTTCAGGAACGGACAACAAGCAGCACTGGCAAGCGATATTATTGCTTTAATGGATGCACTTAAAATTGACAAAGCCATTATTGGCGGTTTCGATTGGGGAGCAAGAACAGCCGTAGTTATGGCAGCACTTTGGCCGGAGCGTTTAACAGGTTTGGTAGCTGTAAGTGGTTATTTAGTGGTTAATCTTGAAGCAAACTTAAAACCATTGCCTCCAACAGCAGAGTTAGGATGGTGGTATCAGTATTATTTTGCTACCGAAAGAGGAAAACTAGGTTACACTCAAAACACATACGAATTCAATAAACTGATTTGGAAAATCGCTTCTCCACTTTGGAATTTTGATAAAGCAACTTACGATCAAACCGCACAATCGTTTGATAATCCGGATCACGTAGCAATCGTGATTCATAATTACAGATGGAGACAATCACTTGAAGCCGGAGAATCTAAATACGATTCTTTAGAGAAAAAATTGTCGTTAAGACCTGAAATTAAAGTTCCAACAATTACCATAGCAAGCGATTTCGACGGCGCAAATGCTGACGGAAAAGCATACGCCAATAAATTCACAGGTAAATATGCCCACAGAATCCTAAAAGGAATTGGTCACAATGTGCCACAAGAAGATCCGAAAGCATTCGCACAAGCGATTATTGATGTGGATAACTTAAAGTGAATTCCAAATTCAATATCAATAACAATTTAAATAATCTAAAATCAAAAATCTAAAATCTAAAATTTAAAAAGTCATGGAAACAAAAGTTTTATACACAGGAAAAACACATACAACAGGTGGGCGCGAGGGTGCGTCTCAAAGTTCTGATGATCAATTAAACATCAAACTTAGTTCACCGGGAACATCTCGTCCGGGAACAAATCCGGAACAGCTTTTTGCTGCGGGTTGGTCGGCTTGTTTTATTGGAGCAATGGGAATAGCAGCTTCAAAGCTAAATATTAAGCTTCCTGCGGATACTGCTGTAGACGCTGAGGTAGATTTATGCAACACAGATGGCGCTTATTCTTTGCAAGCACGTCTTAACATCACCCTTCCGGGTTTAGATCCTGAAACAGCAGGAAAAGTTACTGATGAAGCGCACCAAACCTGCCCGTATTCTAAAGCAACAAAAGGAAATATTAATGTTGAAATTAATATCCTTTAACCCAGCTTAACCTGCAAGGTTTTCAAAACCTTGCAGGTTTAAATTACGTTACAAGATTTACGGTTTAAAAATAATACCTACAGGGTTTTTAAAACCTTTCAGAAAATCTAAAAAAAGATAGAAATAATCGGTTTTATTCAGGATATAATAAATAGAAGTATTTTGGCATTAAACAAGCCAATTTTGCAACAGCCTTCATTATAAATAATTGTTGGTTAAATCTACACAATTACAGTCTTCTAATAGAGGCTTTTAGTGTATAAAAAATAAGTTTTTATAATTAAAGTATTAATACATATTGAAATTGTTAATATGTTTAATATCAATATATTATGTAATTTATTGTTTTTTAATTTTAATAAATTGCTTTTCTTTGTAATAAAAGCTTTTTTATCAAAGATTAAATCGATTTTGCAGTCATTTTTATCTCTATTTTAAGGCGATAAAAAGCTGTTTTTGATTCTTATTTTGATGGAATTGACATTTTTTAAAATAAAATCAATTTGAAGTAGGTATTAATGAATTTTTTGCAAAATTTTTAATGTCAAAAATTAAAGAAAAATCAATTCCATTTTAAAATTCTAAAACTGCTAATTTTAGCAAAATAAATACAGAAATAGTCGCTTTTTAGCTTATGACGAAATGGCAGTCGTTATTATTTTAAATTTATAAGTGTAATAAAACCAGATACTTTACATAAAATAATTAAAGTTATTATTAAGTATCATTCTGAACGTTGTTTTTTTGCCTTTTAAAATTGACATTCCATTTTTTCAAGTTAAAATGCCTTTAAAATATGCTATCTTTGACCAAGCAAGATTAAAAAAAAAGACTATAATTATGGAAAAAATAAAACGCTTTCAGGTTTCCGGAAAGGTCATTTGGGGAAGTTCTATAGCATTGGCAATTCTTGCTTCTGTACCCAAATTATTTGACACAGATTCGACGCCTGGAGACATCATTATTAACTCTTCGATTACGTTGTTATTTTCTATTTTTATCTGGCATTATAATATTTATAGTTTGCCCAAATTTTCCTCTCAGCGCACCAATACAAGTTTGTTTAACTGGAAACTTTTATTGAGTGTTATAATGGGGATTTTGGTGATGGTTTTGCTGGTAATTGGGCATCAGGAATTGTTTCAGATTTCTAAAATGGATGCTCCAATTATGTTTGAATTACGGGGTATTTTGATCAATTTGATCGTTTACATGTTTTTGCATTTGCTTTTTCAAAACTATCAAACCCAACAATTAGGAATTGAACTTGAAATTACCAAAGCCGTAAATCTCGGCGCACAATACGAACTTTTAAAGCAACAAGTCAATCCGCATTTCTTGTTCAATAGTCTAAATACGTTAAAATCGATGGTTGATATCCAGGATCCGCAGAGTTCTGATTTTATTTTAAAACTATCTGATTTTTATCGTTTTACATTAGAAAGCCGAAAGTTAGACTTGATATCACTTCGGGAAGAACTTCAGATTCTGGATTCATATGTTTATTTGCTCAAAGCCCGTTTTGAAGACGGTTTTGTTTTGAATAATAACGTCGATCAAAAACAATACGATGCTGCAATTCCGCCTTTTACTTTACAATTGTTAATCGAGAATTGCATCAAACATAACGTTGTTTCGCTCGATAAACCCTTACAAATCGATTTATATACAGAAAATGAGTTCCTGGTCATTGAAAACCAAATTCAGCTTAAAAGAGGCGTATTATCGACCGGAGTTGGTTTAGATAATATTAATCAGCGTTTTATGCATTTGATTCATAAAGAAATAGAAATAGACAAAAATGAAACTACTTTTAAAGTAAAAATACCACTAATTTATGACTATCATAATAATTGAAGATGAAGTAAAAACAGCCAAAGCACTTGGTCAGCTTATTTTGAGCATCAGGCCGGATGCCCAAATTTTGTCGTACATTCAAAGTATTGACGGAGCGGTAAGTTATCTTTCAGAAAATGATCAGCCCGATCTTATTTTTATGGATATTCAGCTTGCAGACGGTTTATGTTTTGAAATTTTTAAAAATGTTGCCGTTCTTTCCCCTGTAATATTCTGTACAGCCTTTGATGATTATGCGATTGAAGCATTCAAATCAAACGGAATCGATTATGTATTGAAGCCTTTTTCAAGAGAAAGCATTGCGCAAGCGATTAAAAAAGCAGGAGAGTTGAAGAACTTCTTCCAAAGAAATAAAAAAGCGATGCCTGATTTCGAGTATTTATTGACCAGAACCGGTGAGAATAAAGGAAAAAGCAGCTTTTTAGTTTTTAAAAACAATAAATACCAAACTGTTCTAACAGGGAATATTGCATTTTTTTATATCAAAAATGACACGCCAACTATTATGTCGTTTGACAAAACAGAATATCAGCTGACACAATCGCTGGATGAGGTTCATAAATTATTGTCGCCAACGCAATTCTTTAGGATCAACAGGCAATATTTAGTGAATTTTTCGGCTATAAGAGAAGCAGAGCATTACTTTTCACGCAAATTAATAATCAAACTAACCGTTCCAACCGATGAAAAATTATTGGTTGGTAAAGAGAAAGCTACTGCATTTTTAAGTTGGTTAGAGAATAGATAATTATTTTTTTGCCACAGATAAGAGGTTAAAAATGATTGATTTGTACGATCTTCTTAAAATGATATTTCAATTTATGTGTTAAAAACATTCATACAGATTTAAACACAAATAAAAAGCTGATTTATTAATTTAAATCAGCTTTTGTTGTTATAGAGATTTTTCCTGTACTTGTATTTTGTATAAAACCTACTAATTGCCAGTCAGTTGCATTGAAATTTTTCGGTTTAGATACGGTCACATTCCCTTCTTTATCAGCTATTGGAAAACTATTAAGCTCTTTAACGATCTGAATATGATTTAATGTATGTCCTTTATTTTCAACATGTTGTACTTTTGAAGTTCCTTTTCGCAATATTGTTGCAATAAATAGTTTAGTGTTTTTATGAACTGAATTTGTTTTGAAATGAATCGCTATCGAATCTTTATCAGAATAGGCAGTAAGTTCCAGTTCTTCAGTTTGTTTCATTTTTAAGGCATCATCGATTTTTTGAGAAAGCGCGGTTTCATTATAACCTGCAAATTCTGCAGTTCCGTTGATGATAAACTGAGGTGTATACATTACATACAAATGCAGCCAATCCTGATATTGTTGCTGACGATTCGTAAACTCAGCCAAACTAAATTGATCCTTCCAGCCCAAACGGTCCCAATAATCAACATGATAAGCCAGAAAATAAATATTTCTGTCTGTGTTTTCTCGTTGTAGTTTTGCCATCAATTCGTCAGCCGGAGGACAGCTCCAACATCCTTCAGAAGTAAAAAGCTCAACTATTGCAAAACCTTTATTATTAATTGTTTTTATTTTCGTTTTTACTGCTTTTTTTTCTGATAATTCCATTTGCGGAAACATAAAGCAATTCAGGAAAAAGAGCCCGGAAAGCATTATTGCCAAAAAGGGGAAGATACTATTTTTCATAATTTTTGATTTTAAATTTGAATTGAATTCTATTATTTCTATCAAAGGTAGAATCCTAATCCCTGATTTATAAGCGAATAATGGCGAACCGTCCAGATTAGCAGTTGAATAGTACATTTTCTGGTATAGATAAAAAGAAATGAAGTATACTGTTAGATTTTTTGAAGGTGAAGGTTCGGGTTTTGGATAAAATGAGAATTTTACCGCAAAGATTGCAATGGTTTTATAATGCTAGTTTTATAAAAAACACAAAGTTCGCAAAGCTTTGTGTAGAACCAGCTTTGCGAACTTTGTGTTATCTCAATCTAAATGGGTTAAAAATCTTAGCGATCTTTGCGGTAAAATTTTCATTTCAAATTAAAAAAGCTATTTACGATATCTTAGAGGGCGATAATCCAAATTGCTTCTTAAATGCAAACGAAAAATGCGAGAGATCCTCAAAACCTACTTCTAAATATACTTCAGAAGGCGTTTTTCCTTTTTCTTTGATTTGATAATACGCTTCCTGTAATCTCTTTTGTAATAACCAACGGCTTGGAGAATTATTAAAAACGCGTTGAAAATCCCTTTTAAAAGTAGCTAAACTACGCCCAGTGAGATATGCAAAGCGTTCTAATTGCACATTAAAATGGAAATTCTTTTTCATAAAAGCTTCGAGATCTATTTTTCCGGGAGCATTAAAATCGAACAGAATATCTTTTAATTCAGGTTGGCATTGCAATAAAATGGTAATGGCTTCATTTACTTTTAAAGTCTGAAGGTTATCATTAATCAATTGATCTTCATTGATGTACGGAATCAGTGAATTCATAAAGCTTTTGAGCAGCGGAACTTCTTTTAACTGAAAAACAGTTTCCGTTTCAGGACTTTTAATCAAATTAGTTTTCTGATTGTATTGTATGGAGAAATCCCGCAGCGCACTCTGATTCAGATAAATAGAAATAGACTGAAAACCAATATTCGGATCAGGTTTTTTGATGAATTTAATAAGCTGATTTCTTCTAATAAACCGAAAATCACCAGGTTTACAAACATATTCCTTAGTTCCGTTATTCAAAGTAAGTTCTCCTGAAATCTGAAAGCTCAAAACGTGTTCTGCAGCAAATTGTTCGCCTTCCCTGTTTTGGGTATAGTAGCAAGAATAGGCAATTGGCGATGTTTTCTGATTTATTTTAGAATCGTTCATATCACAAATTTATAAAAAAACAAGCAGCATCAAATATTAATGATACTGCGTGATTTTGTTTGATTAAAAGATTAATAATTAATTATTTAAATACATAGAAACATAGATTATATTCTAATATAAAAGATGTTTTAAAAAAATCTAGATTTTAACACATAGCTATGTTTGCTCAAACAAGTGAAACGCCTTTCAGTACAAAGAAAAACTATGTTTCTATGTGTTTAAAAATTTATGCGTAATACATTTTTGCTATTGACATTTGACATTGAGATTGACATTTGACATTGAGATTGACATTGATATTGATATTGATTTTTACAATTGTCATTGAAATTTATTTTTTATCACTATACAATTTACCCAACGCTGTATTAAGAAAGTTTTCGGAATCATCGTGATCTGTAGATAAACTTACATCCATCCATTTTTCCATTTCTTCTTCTCGGGCTTGGTCAGCATTTTTTAGAAGACCAATTGCCTCGCTTCCCAACACAAGATGCATCGGCGGATTTGGATGTGAAGCTAAATCAACCATAACTTTCGCCGCTTTTTCCGGATCTCCAACCGGAACAAAATTTCCGCCTTTAAAGAAATCCGTACGTTGTTTTACCATTTCATAACCTTCAATATCTTCGGCATACGTCATCGATGCGCCTGCCCAATCCGTACGAAAACCGCCTGGTTCTACGCTGGTTACCAATATGCCAAGAGAGGCAACTTCTTTCGCTAAAGCTTCAGTAAAACCTCCTAAACCAAATTTTGCAGCCTGATACATCGTCAACCCCGGATTTCCAACGCGACCACCAACAGAACTAATTTGCAAAATGCGACCTGATTTCTGTTTGCGCATATAAGGCAATACGGCACGTGTAATTTCGATTGGTGCATATAAATTAGTTTCTAACTGACTGCGAACCTGTTCGTTTGTAAAAGCTTCCGCAGCGCCAATGATTCCGAATCCTGCGTTGTTGACCAAAACATCAATGCGACCGAAATGTTGAACTGCTTCATTAACTGCTTCGTGAACCTGATCATAATTAGTAACATCTAATTTAATGGGTAAAATTTGATCTTTAAATCTTTCTTTCAAATCATTTAACTGATTAATGTCTCTTGCAGTTGCAGCAACTTTGTCACCGCTTTCTAAAACCGCTTCGGTAAGATTACGTCCTAATCCGCGAGAACTTCCTGTAATAAACCATATTTTGTTCATTGTAATTGTGTTTTAAATTCATTACAAATTTAGTGTGGAAGCAATATTGGTTGTTTTGTTGAAAAGCTCAAATTTATTTGTTATAAAGGTCATATATTATTAAGACATATTTGTACAATAAAAGGTAGTCGCGAAGTTTCAAAGAAATTAAACTTTGCGACTTCGCGACTTTGCGAGATTAAAATGTAAACTTTGGTTTTAAAGCCACAGATTAAAAGGATTAAATTGATTTTTTTTTTCACGCAGATTTTGCAGATTAGAGCAGATTTAATTTTAGAATAAGAAATAAATTATCTGCTTAGATCAGCTTAAATCTTTTTAAAATCTGCGTGAAAAAATGAGGCTTTAACTTGTGATTACTCTGCAGCTTAAGTAGTATATGTTGCAGAATATAATCTTCTAAACATAAAGTAAGTCACACTTACCATTATAAAAGCAATAATTGCATCTGTTGTTGCTGCAAAACCTAATACTGCGACTTTTGAGAAAAAGGCAAAAGTAATGTCGAAAAATATCCCTGCAAATACCCACTCTTTTAAACGAAGTAATTTGTTTGGAATTAATAAAGTGATTACTCCCAGCGCTTTAAATACGCCAAGCAAATAAATAAAATGAGGCGGATAGCCTAATTGCACTGTAATATCCCAAACAATTTTGTTGGTTGTAAGTTCAAAGAAACCGCTGGCGCCAAACCATAAAGAAGTTAAAATAATACCTGTCCAGTAAATAATTTTTGTTGTTTTTGCATTCATGATTTTAATTTTTAAGTTGTTAAACAGGACAAATTTGCGGAGTTGGCGTTTGTTTTCATATTGAAATTTTGCGGAAACGGACAAAGTAAATGCTGAAATAGACAATCTGAAGTTTGACTTGAAATTCTATTTTTAAATGTTTTTGAAAGATATTTATTAACAATAAATTACAATTTTTAAAATTGCATTAGTTTTATATTTGTAATAAACAATTGCCTAACTCAAGGGAAATACCATATAATTGTATGAAAGAAATAAAAGCTTTTAAGATTTTCCTTTTTGCATGCTTAGTCTTTTCATTAACGGCTCAAAGTCAGAAAGTAAAGCTGATAAACGTAGACCAGCTTCAGGAAAGAATCAAAAATGGAAAAGACAGTACATACGTCGTAAACTTCTGGGCGACCTGGTGCGCGCCATGTATTAAGGAATTACCCAATTTTGAAAAACTTGGAGCAGCATATAAATCAGAGAAATTGGCGGTATTGTTGGTTAGCGTTGATTTTAAATCGAAACTAATTTCTAATGTAGAACCTTTTGTGAAAAGAAAAAATCTTAAAAATCCCGTTTTCCTTTTAAATGAAAGCAATCCACAAGAATATATCGATCGTATTGATCCTTCATGGTCGGGAAGTATTCCGGCAACACTCTTCATCAAAAATGATAAAAGAAAATTTATCGAAAGCGAACTTACTTACGAACAATTACTTACTGAATATAAAAAACTATAAATTATGAAAAAGTACATCTCCCTGGTATTATTTTTAAGTGCCTTTATTGCTCAGGCACAAGCTCCAACGCTTAAAGCCGGACAAACCGCACCGGACTTTAAACTTAAAAATGTTGACAATAAAGAAGTTTCATTTGCCAGTTATCCTGACGCAAAAGGTTTTATAGTTGTATTTACATGTAATACATGCCCGTATGCAAAGGCGTATGAGCAAAGAATTATCGATCTTGACAAAAAGTTCAAACCGCAGGGATATCCTGTAATTGCTATTAATCCAAACGATCCTGAAGCATCAAAAGCAGATACTTTTGACAAAATGCAGGAATTGGCAAAAGAGAAAAAATATGCATTTCCATACTTGTTTGATAAAGGACAAGTAGTTACAGATCAATATGGTGCGAAACATACACCACATTTATTTCTTGTTTCTAAAACCTCAAAAGGAAATATTGTTGAATACACCGGAGCAATAGATAATGATCCAGAAGGTACAAAAGAGGAGAAAACGAAATATGTCGAAGATGTGATTGCATCACTAAAAAACAATCAAAAACCGACTATAACCGAAACAAAAGAAATTGGTTGTACCGTAAAAAGGAAAGCTAAAGTTTAATTAATCAAAAATAAAGTCTCCATTTAGGAGACTTTATTTTTTTAAAGAGTAAATTGAAAATTCATTGTTTTCAGTTCTTCTAATTTATTTGAAGTTGTTTTTACAGTTTTGACAATATCTAATTTTTTGTCTATACTATATTGAGCACCGGTTTTGATATCTGTAAGCTTCTTAGTTTTTTTCATCGCATTTAGCTTTTATATAAAATCCATAAAAATCATCTGTTGCATTAAAAGGCACATTGATAATTCTTCCATTGATATTTATTGCACCAATATAGTAAATGTTTTTGAAATATAGTTAAATTCCTTACAAATGGCTCTTCTGTACAATCTTGTTCTTGCTGGTGTACTTCCTTTAAAGAAAATAAGGCGATCGGGATAAGTTTCAGAAAAAATATAAGCAGAACTGGCAATTGTTGCTAAAATTTTTTCTAAATCACCTTATTGCTGACAGTTATATCATCAATTTTTAACTCTCCCGTTTCCTTATTTATTTCCTTATTATCGCCAAAGCAAAGATTATATATTTTAATTTCTTCATTTATACATTGATATGTAATGGCTTTTCCAATATTACCATTAGTTCCGTAACTAATAAATTCAAATGTAATATTTTCACTACTGGAAGTAAAGTCATATTTAGGGTAATCCATTTATAGTATTTAGACTACAAAATTAATATTTATTTTTAATTAGTGCCATTTATAATTAAAGGTTTTGCAATGTGGACTTTTCAATATCTCTTAATATCACTTTTGACTTTTCTTGCTATCACTAGCGATTATAAGAAAATAACTATTTTTTCACTATAAATTATTCTACAAGTCAATTTAATTAGTAATTTTGTTTAGAACAAATCTAAATAGTGATGAAAAATTTCCTTATCGCTGATTCCGAAAACCTACACATAATCGGATTGCAGCACACACTTAAAAAGTTAGTAAAAACACCTAACTTAAAAGTGGTAAATTCAAGAGAAGAATTGTTTAAGTGTTTGGATAAAAATGATATAGAATGTTTGATTATTGACCCCAATAATATTTTTTTGTTCTATGATGATGATCTTAAAACAATTAAAGCAGATTATCCTAAATGTAAAATAATAATCCTTTCCTATTTTAAGAACAAACAAACGATTAACAGCTTTTTAAAAGATAATATAAATGGCTTTATATCAAAAGATTGTGAGGAACAAACCATTTATGATGCTTTGTATAAAATTCAGCATGGAGAACGTTATTTATGCCCCAAAACCTTAAATGCACTTATTGATGTTTTTGCTTTACCAACTGCCGAACCTGATGAAAAACTAACTTTAAGAGAATTTGAAATTTTAAAGCAAATAGCACAGGGAAACAATGGAAAAAGTATTGCATCGCAGCTTTTTATCAGTATTCATACTTTCAGGACACACCGAAAAAATATTATGAAAAAAACAGGCAGACACACTACTTCTGAACTGATACTGTATGCTTTAGAAAAAAAAATAAAGTAATTTTCGTATAATTTATAGCTATTTTATGCTTTATTTCCTACTATAAATGAGGTATTTTGACTACCTCATTTATAGAAATAATTTCACTTTTTTAGGGTATTGATTTAATTTTCGTACAAATCTACATTTGCTAAAATCATTCTTTAGAATCAATCTAAATAAATACCACAAATGGAGGCACAAGAAAAATTAGGAACAATACTGCAAGAAGTTGTAATTGATAATGCGCACAATAAACATGTTTTTTCTAACAACAATAAATCAATCGGGATTTATAAGAAAAGCATGAAAAAGGCCATTAAAACAATTGGAAATCATCTAAAAGAAAGAGATACGCCCTTTACAGGAACCAGTATTTCGACGATCAAGGAAAAAATCGATAACATTTATCTGGAAGAAAACAAAAATGGCAAAAGCCTTGACTATGTTCTGGATGAATTAAAAGACATTTATTTAGATGATTGTATTCATTTTCATAACCCCAAATACATAGCGCATCTTAATTGCCCAATTCTTACGCCAACACTTGTGGCAGAAGCTTTTATATCGTCATTAAATTCTTCAATGGATACGTACGACCAAAGTACGGGAGCCACTTTTATCGAATTAAAATTGGTAGAATGGACACTTGACAAATTAGGTTATCCGGAAAATGCAGATGGAATTTTTACCAGCGGCGGAACGCAATCGAACATGATGGGATTGCTTTTGGCAAGAGATCATTACATTAAAAAACACTACGGAATCGATCCAAAAATGGAAGGTTTGCCTCCTGAAGCTTCAAAATTCAGGGTTTTATGTTCTGAAGTAAGCCACTTTAGCTTAAAGAAAAACCTGAGCCTGTTAGGTTTAGGACAAAATGCTGTGATTCCCGTAGCCGTAGATCCTGATTTTAAAATGAATGTCAGCGCCTTGAAAAAGGTAATTCAACAGCAAAAAGACTTAGGAAATATTCCGATTGCGATTGTGGGAACGGCTGGAACGACTGATTTTGGTTCTATAGATCCATTGGCTGAAATTGCTAAAATTGCCAGTGAAAACGACATTTGGTTTCACGTAGATGCGGCTTACGGTGGCGGTTTACTAATCAGCAACATGCATAAAGAAAAATTGAGCGGAATCGAATTATCAGATTCAGTTACAATCGATTATCATAAAACTTTTTATCAGCCTGTAAGTTCAAGCGGATTTTTCATGAGAGATAAATCATTTGTAGATTATATCAAATACCACGCTGATTATCTTAATTCAAAAGAACAGGAAGACGAAGGAATTCCAAACATGGTCAAAAAATCAATCCAGACCACACGCCGTTTTGATGCCTTAAAATTGTGGTTTACGTTGAGGATGATAGGAACAGAAGGTTTGAGTTCTTATATGGAAAAAGCCATCGCCAATGCACAATTTACCGCAGATTTACTAAGAAACAGAGACGATTTCGAAATCATACATAAACCCGAAATTAGTGCAATTGTGTTTCGTTATACGCCTTTTACCGGAAACGGAAATTCGTATTGCGGCATCAACAGTTACATTCGTAAAGCCATTTTTAACGAAGGTAAAGCCATCATTACCAGCACAAAAGTCTACAACGAAGTATTCCTGAAATTTACCTTGCTAAACCCGTTAACAACGCCTAAAGACATTGAAGAAGTCATTGATTTGATTGTATTTCACGGAAATGAATATTCATTAATAAATTAAATTATCATGCAAAATAAAATATACGATTTCATAGCCGTTGGAGTAGGACCTTTCAATTTAAGTCTGGCTTGTCTGACAGCGCCAATCGAAAACCTTGACGGATTGTTTTTTGACAAAAACGAATCTTTCAACTGGCATCCGGGAATGTTGTTGCAGGACACGACGTTACAAATTCCGTTTATGGCCGATTTAGTGACTTTGGCAGATCCAACAAGTCCGTTTAGTTTCCTGAATTACATCAAAGAACAAGGAAAAATGTATTCGTTTTACATCCGCGAAAACTTCTTGTTATTAAGAAATGAGTACAATCAATATTGCCAATGGGCGATTAAAAAGCTACCCAATATCTATTTTAATACAGAAGTTACAGCGATTGAATACGATGAAAATCAGCAACTTTATATTGTAAGTACAGTTTCAACCAAAACAGATATTACAACCATTTGCAAAACAAAAAAGATTGTTTTAGGAACCGGAACAGCTCCGCATATTCCAAAATCCTGTCATTCTTTAAAAGGAAAAGCGATTCATTCCTCAGCTTATATTCAGAATAAAGCTTCACTTCAAAAACAAAAATCGATAACAGTTTTAGGAAGCGGACAAAGCGCTGCCGAAGTTTTCAATGATTTGTTGCAGGAAATTGACGTTTACGGCTATCAATTAAACTGGATCACAAGATCTTCTCGCTTTTTTCCGATGGATTACAGCAAGTTAACGCTGGAAATGACTTCTCCGGAATATGTAGATTATTTCTACAATCTTCCTTCAGACAAAAGAGATTATTTGCTTAAAAACCAGAAATTATTGTACAAAGGAATCAATAAAGACTTGATTGCTACAATTTTCGATACCATTTACAACAAAAAAGTAATTACAGAAATTGATGTCAACTTAAGAACCAATGCTGCTTGTACCAAAGGAACTTATGATGAAGAGAATCAGTCTTTTGAATTGGAATTGCATCAGGTTGAACAGGATAAAAGATACCGTCATAAAACAGCTGCATTGGTTCTGGCAACAGGTTACGGCTACAAATTGCCTCAGTTTTTAGAAGGAATTGCGAACCGAATTCAATGGGACGATAAAGGACGTTTTGCAACCAACAGAAATTATAGCATCGACAATAATGCAAACGAAGTTTTCGTGCAAAACGCTGAACTACACACACACGGGTTCGTAACTCCGGATTTAGGAATGGCTTGTTACCGAAACTCTTACATCATTAAAGAAATCACCGGAGTTGAACATTATGCTGTTGAAACTAAAATTGCTTTTCAGGAATTTGGAGTTCCCGCAGCAGAAGTTATCGAGTCTCCGGCATTTGAAACCATCGCATAGTTATGGAAACAGTACAACAAAAAAAGAGGGTTTTGGCAATTGATTTTGCCAGAGGAACGAGTGTGATCTTAATGATGATGGTACACACCATGCTTATTTATGGCACAATTGCCACACAAACGAATACCGTTTTAGGAGAAATTATTTTGTGGTTAGGCCGCGGAACAACCATGTTTTTGGTAAGTATGGGAATTTCCTTTGTGTTATCAAGACGACAAAGTTTTCTGGCTGTTTGCAAAAGGGCTTTATACATTCTCGCTGTTGGTTACGGAATGAATATTTTGAAATTTCTGGTTCCTGAGTTCCTTTTTGGAGGACTTCCGGAAGCGTTTGTTTCGGCTTATGGTTTAAAATCAGGCACTTTAGAAACAGGAATTTTCTTTTTGCTTTTAGGCGATATCCTGCAATTGGCCGGAATTACTTTGTTTATCATGGGGCTTATCAATCATTTTAGCAAAAGCAAATATGTTCCGTTGGTTGTAGCTTTAGTAATCATTTCAATTTCTAAAGAATTAAGTGGTTTTAGAGTTGGAATTACCGGTTTAGATTATATCTGCGATTTGTTTTTCAGTAATAAGTTTAATGTCTATTTCCCAGTTTTTCCGTGGAGTGCTTTCATTTTAATCGGCATGTTTTTAGGAAGATGGTATAAAGAATTAAACGAAAATCAGGATTTATTTTTCAAGAGAATGTTATTCGTTGGTTTAGCTTTTATCGCCATTGGCGGACTTCTAAACTTCTCAAATCCGGAATATCATTTTGGCGATTATTACCATTTAGGACCTGGCGGAAGTATTTTATTACTCGGAACAAACCTTGTTTTATATTGGTTAGTAAATATTGTTGTAAATCTGTTTAAAGAAAATAATCCCGTGTTTAATTTATTGACTTTTTGCAGTAAACACGTTACAAGTTTATACGTAATTCAATGGGTTTTGATCAATTGGGGCATGTATGTTTTAGGTTTCTGGAAACACGACCAATGGATTGTTTTAGGATTATTTCCTGTCGTTATCGCAACAAGTCTCAGTATTCAGCTTGCTTATAACGAATTAAAAATATTGTGGAAAACCAAGTGGAGTAAAAATAGTAACGAATTAATTGTTAATAGTTAAACACATAGAAACATAGATTTTAATATCTACAAAGGTTTTATCGTAGAGGCGCACAGCAGTGCGTCTTCGCAAAGTATTTCCGCCACAAATTGTTTAATTTTTTTTTCACGCAGATTTTCACAGATTTGAGCAGATTTTATTTTAATTTTTAATCCTTTAATCTGTGGCTAAATTTTCAACACGACACATTATTTCATTTATAAATGAGATACAAATTAATTAAAATAGTATAAAAATGAGTACATATAAACCTATTTATTCAACAACAATTCCGGATTTTGGAGTGATAAATTTTCGCCCGTTGGAACTGGAAAACGATGCTGCCATAATTCATGATTGGGTCAATCGTGATTATGCGCAATATTGGGGCATGCAGGGCAAAAATCTCGAAGAGGTTCGATTAGAATATGAAAAAATAACCAAAGAATCTGATGTTTTTATCGGACTTGTCAATGGCGAAGTTTCGTTTTTATTAGAACGATATAATCCAAAACAAGATATCATTGGTAACTATTATACCGTTCAGGATTACGATTGCGGTATTCATATTATTGTCGCGCCATCAGTAAAACCGGTACATCAGTTTACGTGGCATATTTTTTCGAGCATCATGAAATTTATTTTCAGGGATCTTACCATCGAAAGAATATTGGTCGAGCCGGACATTCGCAACAAAAAAATGTTCGATATCTGCCACAGAGTAGGTTTTGAAGATGCCGATGTTGTTCATTTACCACATAAAACTGCTTTATTGGCCTTTTGTACCAGAGAGCAATTCATTAAAAAAATAGATTCATTTAACCTCAATTATACCGAAATGAATACCAAAAATCAATTAGAATTTCCCGAAAAAGCCATTACACACATACAGCCAGAAGTTTGGGAAAAAGCCAATCGTTTGTTGGTCAAAAAAGCAATTTGTGAGTTTTCGCATGAACTTTTAATAACACCAATTTTAGAATCGGATACTATATATTCTTTATTTTCTGATGATCAATTGGTTAAATATACTTTTAAGGCAGAATTACTAGCCATGAATCATTTGAATATTGAAGTCAATTCGATTTCAAAATATAAAAATGACACATTAATTCCTTTAGACGCTGTAGATTTTATTCAGGAATTCAAAGCAAGTTTAGGCATTTCAGAGCAATTGATTCCGTCTTATTTGGAAGAAATTATAAGCACACTTTACGGAAGCTGTTATAAATTATTAAAAGAAAATTCTACTTCAAAATCATTGGCGAATTCTGATTTCCAGACTATTGAACAAGCCATGATGGAAGGGCATCCGGGATTTGTGGCCAACAACGGAAGAATTGGTTACAACAGCATGGATTATAAAGCCTACGCACCCGAAGCCGGAAATCCGTTCAGGATTTTATGGCTTGCCGGACACCGCGACAGAACCGTTTATGCCGGAACTCAAAAGCTGGATTACGACACCTTGATTCAACAAGAATTGGGTTCTGAAACCATCGCAAAATTCAATGCCACGATTTCAGAAAAAGGACAAAATCCAAACGATTATTTCTTTATTCCCGTGCATCCGTGGCAATGGTTTAATAAACTGGCCAATTTATTTTCGCCTGAAATTGCCAAACAAAAACTGATTTGTGTGGGTTACGGACCCGATTTATATCAGGCACAGCAATCGATCAGAACCTTATTCAACTTAAGTAATCCAAAGAAATTATATACCAAAACATCGCTTTCAATCCTGAATATGGGCTTTATGCGCGGTTTGCCCGTATTTTATTTGGGAACAGCGCCTGAAATGGCCGAATGGCTGGATCAATTATTAAGCGGCGATCAATATTTGCAAAAAGTAGGCTTCGGAATGTTGGGCGAAGTCGCTTCTGTAAGTTACATCAATCCGTATTTTGAAAGCTTTGGAAAGCACAATCCGTATAATAAAATGATTGCTTCCTTATGGAGAGAAAGCCCGGTGGCAAAACTCAAAAACGACGAACAATTAATGACAATGGCGGCATTTTTACATTTGGATAAAGATGGAAATTCGTTATTATCTGAAATTATAAAAGCATCTTCATTATCCATAGACAATTGGCTTACAGAATATTTCAAAGTTTATTTAAGTCCGTTATTGCATTGTTTTTATCAATACGATTTGGTTTTTATGCCACACGGCGAAAACCTTATTTTAGGATTAGAAAATCACGTTCCGGTGCGTTCTTTCATGAAAGATATTACCGAAGAAGCCGTGATTCTAAATCCTGATGTTGTGGTTCCGAAAAACATTGACCGAATTTATGCTGAAGTTCCCGAAGACGTAAAATTACTTTCGATTTTCATTGATGTTTTTGATGGTTTTTTCCGCTTTATGTCGGCCATTTTAGTTTCGAGCGATAATTATTCTGAAGATCGTTATTGGGAATTAGTGGCAGAATGTATCTCTGATTATCAGGAACAAAACCCGCATCTTGAAGCTAAATTCGAACAATATGATTTATTTGCAAATGAATTTCAGCTTTCTTGCCTGAACCGTTTGCAGCTGAATAATAACAAAACCATGATCGATCTTGATGATCCTGTAGCGTTGTTACAATTTCAGGGAAAATTGCAAAACCCGATTGCGCCGTATAAAAAAATAACAGCTTAATACCGAAACAGATGAATAGTATAATAAATCATCCTGAAAATGATGTCGCTACAGATGTTGTTTTTGTAAAAACAATTCCCGGTTTAGGGGTTTTTGAGCTGCGCCCGATTGATATGGAATTAGATATTCCGTTGATTCACAATTGGGTAAATCGTGAATATGCCGTGTATTGGGAAATGAACGGATTCTCTCAAGAAGAAGTAAAAAATACCTACTATAATATTCAGGAAAAAGCGCAGGTTTATATTGGCAAATTCAATAACAATGTTGCTTTTTTACTGGAATGTTATAATCCTGAAGATGATATTGTAGGCAAATATTACGAATCGCAAAAAGGCGATAAAGGCATGCATATCTTGGTCGCACCATCAGAAAAACCAATTCCGAATTTTACCTGGAACATTTTTACCGTTATTATTGATTTCATTTTTAGCGATGGTAAAAACCAAAGAATTGTCGTAGAACCCGATGCAAGAAACCATAAAATTCATTTACTGAACAAAAGGGCCGGATTTGTTTTTCAGCGTGTTCTCGATTTGCCGCACAAACAAGCACATCTGGAATTTTGTACGCGCGAGGATTATTACAAGGCATTACAACAGGTTTAATTTGAAACAAATGAAAATACCAACCCAAAATATACAGCATTTAACGAAGGAGAATTGGGATAAAGCAAATGCCATTTTGCTAAAGAAAACCTTAAGCGAATTTGCTCATGAATTATTGATTGTTCCGATAAAAAAAGCTTCAAACTCATACAGTATTTCTTCACCTGATAAAAAAGTTGAATATACTTTTGAAGCCTCAATTTTGGCTTTAAATCACTGGTCGATTGCTTTAGATTCTATAAAAAAGACAATTGACGGAAAGAATTCGCCTTTACGTTTGTTAGAATTTATAATTGAATTCAAAGATACTTTAGGAATCAGCGAAAGTTTATTGCCAACATATCTCGAAGAAATTACAAGTACATTATATAGTACAGCCTATAAAATTGCAAACGAGAAATATTCCTCGAAAGATTTATTAGCACTTGATTACCAAATTATCGAACACGCCATGACCGAAGGACATCCGTGTTTTGTGGCCAATAGCGGTAAAAATGGTTTTAATATTGATGATTTTGCCACTTTTTCTCCGGAAGCCAATGCGCCCGTAAAATTATTATGGATTGCCGGACATAGGAGTAAAGCCACTTTTACAGCAATTGAAACTTTAGATTATCAAAAAGTATTGCAACAGGAATTGTCTGCAGAAAATATTTATACATTCAAAAAGGTTTTGAAATCGCAGGATTTAAATAGTGACGATTATTATTTCTTTCCCGTGCATCCGTGGCAATGGTTTAATAAACTGGCTTTGATTTTTGCGCCCGATATTGCCGAAAATCATTTGGTTTGTCTGGGTTATGGCGATGATGAATATTCCGCACAACAATCGATTCGTACTTTTTTTAATACATCTTCGCCAGAGAAATTTTATGCAAAAACAGCACTTTCCGTAATCAACATGGGATTCATGCGCGGACTTTCTCCGTATTATATGGAAAGCACGCCGGCAATTACCCAATGGGTTGCCAATTTAGTTGAAAACGATGTGTATTTGCAACAAAAAGGCTTTACCCTTTTAGGCGAAGTTGCCACAATTGGTTATCGTAATTTCTTGTACGAACCTTTAGGGCGAAGTATTCCGCACAACAAAATGTTAGCCACTTTATGGCGCGAAAGCCCGATTCCGAAACTAGAAAATGGACAGCATATTATGACAATGGCAGCCTTATTGCACGTTGACCAATCTGGAAATGCTTTTGTATCAGAGTTGATTCAGAAATCAGGAATCAGCGCAAAAGCGTGGATCAATAATTATTTAGACGCTTATCTTTCGCCATTATTGCATTGTTTTTATGAGCACGAAATGGTGTTTATGCCGCATGGCGAAAACCTGATTTTAGTTTTAGAAAATCATATTCCCGTAAAAGCGATTATGAAAGACATTACAGAAGAAGTTATGGTTTTTAATGGAGAAATTCCGTTGCCGGAAAAAGTAAAACGTATTCATATTGATATGAAAGAACCGCTGAAAATTCTATGCATTTTTAATGATGTTTTTCAGTTTTATTTCCGTTTTCTGTCTGCTATTTTATCCGAAACCAAAACACTTTCAGAGGAGGATTTCTGGTCTGCCGTTGCCGATTGTATTCACGAATATCAGTCAGCGCAGCCACATTTGCAAGAGCAATTTAAAAAATACAATCTATTTGTTCCTGAATTCGATTCTTGTTGTCTGAACCGTTTGCAGTTGCGTAATAATAAACAAATGTTAGATTTAGCAGATCCTATTGATAGTCTTCAGTTTGTTGGTAAATTAACAAATCCTGTAGCGGTTTTTAGTCAACAAGAAACAGCAATTTAAAAACCAAAATATTTTTTCCGCCACGAATTCACGAATTTTTTATTTATAATTCGTGAATTCGTGGCGAATAATAATCTGCGTGAAACAAAAACTTTGCGCCCTAGCGCCTTTGTGGCAAAAAAAACTATGTTCAAACGTTTAAAAAAAATAGTACATACTGCAGAATCATTTGATTTCACCAAAGGAAGCATCAGAAAAGGAATTCTAATCTTATCAATTCCAATGGTTTTAGAAATGGCAATGGAATCCGTTTTTGCTTTGGTCGATTTGTATTTTGTCGGACATTTAAAAGAAAGCAATTATGCGATTCAGGTTGTAGGTTTAACCGAATCTGTTTTTGCGATTATTTATTCGATTGCTATCGGAATTAGTATTGCGACAACCGCAATTGTGGCGCGTCGAATTGGCGAAAAACAAACCAAAGAAGCGGCAGAATCCGGCGTTCAGGCCATTATAATTGCAATTGCTATTAACGTATTCATAAGTTTGGGAGGTTTTATTTTTGCCAAAGAAATTCTAATGCTAATGGGCGCTTCTGCATCTGCCGTAGTTTATGGCGTCAATTATACCAGAATTATGATGGCAGGAAGTATTTTCGTCATGTTGATTTTCCTGATTAACGGAATCTTCAGAGGAGCCGGAAATGCTATTATCGCCATGAAAAGTTTATGGATTGCCAATATTTCGAATATTATTTTATGTCCGATTTTGATTAACGGTTTTTGGTTTGTTCCCGCAATGGGCGTTACCGGAGCAGCGATTGCTACAACCATCGGAAGAGGAATCGGCGTTTTATACCAATGTTATTTCCTTTTTTACGGACAAGGAATTTTAAAAATAAAGTGGAATTATTTTCTACCCAATTACAAATTAATCCAAGGTATTATAAAACTGGCAACGCCCGGCGTTTTACAATATGTAATTGCTTCCTGCAGCTGGATTTTCCTTGCCAATCTGGTTGCTACTACGGGTGGAGATTATGCTTCATCGGGGTATCAGACGGCAATCAGGATTATGATGTTTTTCATTCTTCCGGCTTGGGGATTAAGCAATGCGGTAGCCACTTTGGTGGGACAAAATTTGGGTGCCGATGAAATTGGAAGGGCAGAAGAAGCTGTTTATAAAACCGCCAAATACAATATGATTTTTATGGGATCGATTATGTTGGTTTGCTTTTTCAGCGCACATTATCTGATTTCATTTTTTACGAATGATCCAGTTATTATTAGAATCGCCGTCAACGCTTTGCAAATTATGAGCGTTGGTTTTATTTTCTACGGTCTCGGAATGGTTTTAAACAATACCTTCAATGGAGCAGGAGATACCTGGACACCAACCTGGATCAACATTTTTGGCTTCTGGATTTTTCAGGTTCCGTTTGCGTATCTTTTGGTGCATTATTATGAAATGGGACCAACAGGGGTTTTTATTGCCATTCCCGTTGCTGAAACTTTGATAACAATTTTGAGTGTAATTGTATATCGAAGAGGCAATTGGAAGCGGATTTTGATTTAGTTAAAATATAAGTTTTATCTTATTTTTTTATTTATGATAAACAATATTTATTAGTTTTGTAGTATGAAAAACAAAGATGAAAATAGTAAAAAAGATATTCAAGAAGAAAAATTATCACCCGATATTAGCTTACTTCGCTCTGCAGTATTTTGGGATACAGATATAAATAAAATAGATTGGCAAAAACAAAAAAGAGCAGTTATTCAAAGAGTTTTTGAACGTGGCAATGATTTTGAAAGAGATGTTATAACCCATTTTTATGGAAGTGAAACCATTAATAGAATTTTAAATGAACTTTAATAGTTGCATTATTCTTCACAATTAATATTTATAATATCCTTCACATTACTAATAAAAGCTTCTGTATTTTTAATTTCTTGTTGAATAGAGAGATGATAATCAGATAAATTATACTGATCCAGCATGTCTTTTTTTAAATATTTGATCATCGATTCAATGCTTCGCGTATCGGTTTCTTTTTGTCTTCTCAATTCGCGTTGTTTGCTTTCCAGATAATCTAAAGTCTTCTTTAACCTTTGAACTTTTGTCTTTTCCAACTTGTAATATCTTTAAAATTAATTAAAAAAGACAATACTCAGAAATGTAATAAACTCAATATTTTTTCCAAAAAACGTAATAATGATTGAACTTTTTCTCATTATTAAATCTATCTCATCTCAGAGTATTGTCTTTTCTTACTTACGTTCAAATTGACCATTTGGATTTAAAATTTGTATGTTTTTTTCTGTCATTTATTCATTTGTTTGTATAAATAACTTACAATGAGTTTGTTGTGTTGTTTTTAAAATAGAATAAATACTACTTTTTTTTCATTTGTAAGAATGAATAGTTACTGTGTTAATACCATCAATATCAGTTTATTAATCAAACTAATTATATTTTTTTTGGAAAAACAGGTAAAACTAAAACTGCGCCTATTCAATAAGAGGCGCAGTTTTAATTCAAAATTACTTAACAACGGTTGCTTCAAATTCTACTTTCAGCGTTTCAAAAAGGCTTTTAACTTCCATTAAACTAGTCGCTTGCTGAACGCCGTGTTTGGCAATCCAATCCTGAATGATTTTGAAATTCGGCCAAAGGTCTGCGGTATCGGTTGTATAAATAGTCAGGCGAACAATTCCTTTGGGTTCGTATCCGGCTTTGGCGATTACCTGTTCCAGATTATTCAGGGCAAGTTTTATTTGCGATTCCATATTTTCATTGCTCGAAGTTCCGTCAGCGTTTACGGCGGCTTGGCCAGAAACATAAAGAGTTCCCTCCGGATTTTTAACTTCTACGGCCTGGTTATAACTGCGTTCATTTTGCCATTCCCACGGGTTGATGGTTCTTTTTTCCATTTGTTTTGTTTTTTTAGTTTGTGCCACTATTGGCATTGCGGTTACTAATAGTAATGCTAAAATTTTTGCTGTTTTTTTCACATTTATAGTTTAAAAATTACACTACAAAGTTGTGAATTACATTTGGAAACAGGTCTTGACATTCCTCACGATTATAAAGTGAGAAATGTCACAGCGGGGAAGGGGTTAGGAGTTTAGAGTTTAGAGTTTGGAGTTATTAGTTATGAGTTGGGGGAAAACTCCAAACTCCAAACTCCAAACTCCAAACTCCAACTTTAAGAAGATAAACGGCTTAGGGTTTCTCGGGAAACACCCAAATACGAAGCAATTAAGCTTTTTGGCACACGCTGAAAAAGCAAAGGATATTGTTTTAAAAGCTGTTCGTAGCGCTCTTTAGAGTTCGAAGTTTGCCATGAAATAATGCGGCGTTGCGATCCCAGAAAACCAGAAGTGGCTTTCTCCAGAAAAAAGCGTTCCATTTTTTGCAACCCGTTGCAAAGCTTTTTATAATCTTCGATAGTACAGTAGAGAACCTCAGTATCTTCAAGACATTCTAGCGACATGGTAGCTTGGGTTTGGGTAAAAAACGCATAATAATCGCTTTCCCACCAGTCTTCCATGGCAAAAGAAACAATATGTTCTTTTTCAGAATCATCTGTATGCACCAGTTTTAAAAGCCCGGAAAGCACAAAGTAAGAATACACAACCGAATCGCCTTTCTGAATAAGAAATTGGTGTTTCTTGAACTTTTTAGCCGTAAAATGAGAAGCCACAAAAGCAAACTCATCATCGGTAAGCGGAATAATTTTTTCGATATGTTCTCTAAGGTTTGCCTGCATAAGGCCCAAAGTTATTGAAATTATTTTTTATTGAGTTACAGCGATGCCATATTCTATTGCTTTGTACAATCGCATTACTTTGTTTCTAAAACTTCAACTTCAGGATTTAAAATATGAGTTGAATACCATACAGAATCATTACTTTTATTTTGAATGTTCCATAAATAATTCTTATCCGAATAACTTTTTTGGGTATAAAAATACTGTCGTTTACCACTTTAATACTTACGCCATAATATATTAGTACCGAGCTTAATTTTACAACTTCGTCTTTATCAAAGTATTCTTCGCGCTCAATATATTGACCTTCATCAGCAACAATTCTTTTGAGTAAAACAAATTCATCATTCTTTTTACAAGAAAACAACATTAAAGAAGCAATAATTATAAACGTAAATTGTCTCATTATTTTGGCTTAAATTTTAGGATTGAATAAAGCAGATTTGGAATCTTTGCCACAAAGTAAATTAAATTTTAGTGATAATAGAGATTGTTATTCAGATTTAGATTTTAGTTTTTTAAACGTTCACTGTCCGAAAAATTGTATTTTTGTTTCATAGATGCAATAATCGCACTCTACTGAAACAGTAAAAATTGTATCGTACAAGGTAAGCTTGTATTTTACAATTCAGCTATTTTTTTTTAAGAATTTTAAATATCTTTGAGCTATGAGCACAGCAACAAAACCAAGACATATAGGAAGAAATATAAGCCGAATTAGAGAGCTTAGAGGAATGAAACAAGAAGCACTTGCACAAGCAATTGGCACAAGTCAGCAAGCTATTTCGGGTATTGAAGGAAGTGAGAAAATCGATATGGAAAAGCTTTCAGAAGTAGCAAAAGCACTTGGTGTTACGGTAGAAGCGATTGAAAATTTTTCGGAAGAATCAGTTCTTAATTTTTTTAATAACTTCTATGATAATAGTTCAAGTCAAGGAAATAGCTTTAATCAAGGTATGTTTGCTACTTTTAATCCTTTAGATAAAGTGGTTGAACTTTACGAACGTTTGGTTCAGGCAGAAAAAGAAAAGGTTGAATATTTAGAAAAGTTACTCAAAGGAAAATAATATTCTTTAATAAAGAGTTTTTATAAAACAAGCGCAAATGTCTTTTAGACTTTGCGCTTGTTTTTTTTTTAGGCTAGCGCGAGCGTCCCGCTCGTGACTATTTTTGGATTTTGATTGCGTTCACGAGCAGGAAGTTCGCGCCAGCTGTGGCTAGCTGAGAAAAATTAAATTTATTTTTGTTTTACTTAAAATCAATTTAAGAACATTAATATCCAAGTAATGCGCTAAAAGTTCGAAATTTAAAAAACTTATTGTGTAAGATTTTAAATCTAAATTTTTATTGTCTATAGTAAAATCAATAATCGAATCTTCTAAAGAATCCAAATTCGAACCCAAATAGCCTCTCTCACCAAAAAGTGTTTTTCCTAATAAATAGTAAAAATCATAGTCTGATTTAATATTTGAACAATCAATAGATAAATTTTTATTACAATTCAAACGATAACTTCCAAAATTCCATAAAAAACAACAGAAAAAATATTGTCGTTTAAATTCATTATCATGAATTTTAATTAAATCATATTCTAAACCTTTACTCCAATGATAAAATATCTCAATATCATATTGATGAAAACTTTGAACATTTTTTGCGTTTCTTAATAATCCGATTAATTCTATCTTATTATCATTAATCTCAAAATAAGTATATTCAGTAGTGAAAATCAATTCATTATAATATATTGTTTTATTATGTTTATTTTTAAATTTAAACTTGATCTTATTTGTTTTTTTTAATACTTCATCAACATGTATATTTTTATCATTAAAAACTACGTATAAATAATCTAAAATTGTGTTTGGATCACGCTTTATTTTTATTTCTTTAATTTCAACATTATTAAATGTTACAGATAGTTTCATTCGTTCAATGGTTTAATTTTATATCTAACTTTATAATCAGAATCCTTAGTCCAGCCATAGGAATTTGATCCATCAGTATTTGTTCTCTCTAAAATTCCCACGCTGGCGCGAGCGTCTCGCTCGTGCACGCACAGATTATCGATTAATTAATATCAATTTGTAAAACAGTTTGATCATTATCGCCATAATTTCTTGCCGAACTATATTTCCAATCTACCGCATTAGTGACAAAACCACTTTCGATTGGATTATTATGAATGTAGTTTAACTTTTGCTCAAAAACTTTTAGTGACCAAATCTCAATAGGTTGATTATTTTGCTGCCAAAATTGCCTGAATTTCACGTTGCTGTTTTTCTTTCCGGCTCTCTCAAACATCCATAGCATCCATTCTTTTCTGCTTTCTTGTGGGTTTTCTTCAATTGCCTTAAGCATTTTTCGAGATGTAAATCCTTTAAAGTCTCGTATAAGTTCAGAAGGATTTCCATTTTCAGATCTAAAAATTAAATGAATATGATTTGACATAATACAATATCCATAAATCTCCATTCCTTTATTTTTTCTGCAATAATCTAAAGACTCAACAATATTTCCAAAATACTCCTCTCTTGTAAAGACATCTATCCAGTAAACTGTTGCAAAACTTATGAAATATGCTCCAGTCTTTTCACCAAACTTATACTTTCTGCTCATTAATTATATTTTGAGCTAATGTAAGAAATACTTTGCGTTCACGAGCAAGATGCTCGCGCTAGCGATAATTTTTTGTTTTTTATGCTAGCGCGAGCGTCCCGCTCGTGACTATTTTTGTAATTGTAGATTTTGATTGCGTTCACGAGCGGGACGCTCGCGCCAGCCAGGTGAATTAATTTATTTCTGGAAATTTGTGGCCTGTTAATGAGCGAAATTGATCAATTGCAAATGAATCTGTCATTCTAGATAAATAGCCTGAAATTTTAAGTAGCACGAGATATTCATCATCATTTTTTTTAACTCTGTAATATAGAGGAAGCATATTTATAATATTTTCACCATACTTTTTATCTATATTTTTAAAAGCGTCGAGATAAAGTTCTAATAATCCACTTATTACATGCCTACCGGATGATTCAATTGCGACAACTTTATAATAACTAAATAATTTCTCTTTTTTTACATCTTCAAGTTTTTTAAATTCTACTTTTTGCTCTATTAAATCGGTTAATTCATAATCAAATTTACCAGTCATTATTTTCGGATATTCATTTTTGAAAACTTCAAAACATTGATAAATTAAGCTATTTATTGATTTTGCTCTAAATGCGCCTATCTTTTCTGATGGATCATTTATTTTTAATAAATCGCCAACATTGCAGGGATCTTTTTTAATACTTGAAATAAAAGGAGTGAGAAGTTTTATAACTTCATCTGTAGAAATTAATCCTAATTTATGACCATCTTCTAAATCCATGATTTGATAACTTATATTGTCTGCAGCTTCTAAAACAAAAGCAAGTGGATGTCTTGAATAATATATTTGTGAATCAGAAAATTTTAAAAGACCTAATTCAATGGCGATTTTATCAAAAATATCCTTTTCCTGTTGAAAAAAACCAATTTTTTTTCCAGACCTTCTATCTTTCACCGATTCTCCAAGTTCATTTAATTCTTTTTCTCCACCTCCACAAGTATATTTTGCAAATGCGGCTAAAGTTGTATAAGTCATCTTTAGCCCACCATCTAACCCAGAAGGATGATCATTAGTTAAAATTCGAAAGCCTTCAGCATTCCCTTCAAATCTTAAAAAATCGTCTTTTTGAAAATCATTTAAAGTTTTAAATAATTCTTCTGAACTATTACTTCTATGATTTTCAAAAAATAGTCTAAATGCATCTTCCCCAGAATGTCCAAAAGGTGGATTTCCTATATCGTGGCACATACAAGACGCTGCAATTATATTAGCAAAATTTTCAGAGGTTATGAGTTCACCCGTATGTGCGTCTACAATGTCTCCTTCTTCTTCAAGTATAAAATTGCCTACTAATTTACCTAAAGATCGACCAATACTAGCGACTTCAATACTATGAGTTAATCTTGAATGTATAAAATCACTTTTTGGTATTGGAAAGACTTGTGTTTTATCTTGAAGTCTTCTAAATGCTGAAGAAAAAATTACTCTATCAACATCTCTTTCAAATTCATTTCTTGCATCTGCCTGTAAATTTTTATTATCAGTACCTAATCTTTTACTAGTAATTAATTTTCCCCAATCTAATTTTTGCTCCATAGTATCTAATTTGAAATCTTTATGTTGTAATGTTTTTTTGTCAAATATATTTAAACAAAGGTTAGCTATTTATAATCAACCACTTTACGGAAAACCATAATCCAACCAAAAATTTATTCTCAACAAGAATACCACAAAATAAACCCCACCACAATACGTATATATACCCGTTTTGATAAACCGTTTAGGTACAATCGTGAAGTTTTTAGCTTATTGACCTAAACGTTTAGGTACACAAGGGTAAAATTTTAGGTCAGGAACCTAAAACTTTAGGTAAGCAACCTAAAGTTTTACCCTATAGAGGGCAAACGTTTAGGTCAATGAGCTAAAAACTTCACGGCAGGACCTAAAAACATCACGATTGCACCTAAACGGCACCTCTAATTGGGATGCAGCACCTCAAATTTGACGTTCTTTACTCCATTTACCCACGACAGAGGCTCATGAATGACGTTCCTGACGTCAAATTTGACGTCAGCAACGTCATTTTTGACGTTCGAGACGTCAAAATCCCACAATATAACGTCAAATTTGACGTTCTGAACCTCAATTGTGCACCGCAGAACGTCATTTATGGATGATCGTACGCCAAAAGTAATTTTTGAACGTTTTTTTGTTAACTAAACAATTGCAGATTCCCTAAAGATATAAGCATCAGACAGGGATCCTTAAATTATTCTTTTAAAACATATAAAAAAATTGGTAATAAACTTTAGCAAAGAGTATATTTGTGTAAATCATGAAAATCATTACAATCTAAATCAATCTCAATTTGAATTCTTCTATCTCCGCAGATTTTTTAAACAACCTAAAAACACAAACCGCATCGTCTCACAAAAGGCTGGAAGAACTTCCGGTTTCGTCTTACATTCTTTCTCCGAACATGAAAATGGAGGATTATGCCCATTATTTACAACTCATGTACGATGTACATTATAGTGTCGAAGTGGCTGTTTTTCCGCTCCTTACCGCTATTATTGATGATGTAAACGAAAGAAAGAAAAAGCATTTAATCGAAGACGATCTTTTATACTTAAACTATTCTAAACCTGTTGCAAGGCCTGTTTTTAATACCCAAAACATATCGGTTCCGTTTGCTTTGGGCATTTTATATGTGGTAGAAGGTTCTTCGCTTGGCGGAAGATTTATCTTAAAAAACCTTGAAACCATAGACGGTCTTACAGACGGAAAAGGGGTTTCTTATTTTGCAGGTTATGGGAACAAAACGGGGAGTTATTGGAAAACTTTCCTAAATTTGCTTTCCGCTTATGAAGAAGAATATAATGTTGAACATGAAATAATTGAAGGGGCAATTTATGCTTTCGATTGTATCTACAATCATTTCCTGCAGACCGAAAAATAATGAAATTAAAAGATATTGTAAATCGTGATATTGTCACATTACAGAATTGTGAGCACGAGCCTATACACGTTCCGGGCAGTATTCAGCCGCATGGCTTTTTGATGGGGGTTACCCAAAATTGGAAAATAGATTATTGCACAGATAATATTTCGATGTATACTGATTTAGTATATACAGAAGTAATTGGAAAAGATTTTAATGAAATCTTTGGAGCTGCTGTACAGGAAAAAATAACGAATTATATTACTGATAAAGTTCAGTCGGTTTTTCCGCTGGAAATAGAGCTATTGGGGAAAAAATTCCAAATGAATATTCATAAAAGCAATGATATTTATGTGTTGGAAGCCGAACCAAATTTTAGTAACCGAGACCACCTTTCAGAATTATACCTTCAGAATATTCAGTTTATTACGGATATGAAAAACACGAAATCCCTGCATGAGTTATGTACGCTTGTGGCCAAGGGAACTCGTGAAATAACGGGCTATGACCGTGTTATGGTGTATCGTTTTGATGCCGATTATAACGGCGAAATTTTTGCAGAAACCTGCAGAGAAGACCTCGAACCTTTTTTAGGGCTTCATTATCCGCATACCGATATTCCGGTTCAGGCCAGAGAATTGTACATGAAAAACCAGCTCAGGCTGATTGTTGACATGGATTACGAACCCGTCCCGATTTTTACCAGTGACACTAACGAAGAGAAAAGCCTTGATTTAAGCCTTTCTATTTTGCGCAGTACGTCGCCAATTCATGTGCAGTACCTTAAAAATATGGGTGTGGGGGCAACGCTTACCATTTCGCTTATTCACCATAACCGACTTTGGGGCTTAATTGCCTGCCATCATTATTCGGCTAAAAATATTTCACCGGAAATTAGGCTGGCTGCCAAACTTCAGGGACAATTTATTAGTTCGCAATTAGATGTGCGACAAGCTACAGATGAATATCAGATTGCCCAAAAAACAGCATTGGCGCTGGAACATTTAACGGGATTAAATCTTGCTTTCGACCTGATGTCGTTTGAAACGATTGTGGCAGATAAGGAAATGCTCAATCTTTGCAATGCCGGAGGGGTTTCTATTAATGTGGCCGGCAAAATTTATAAAAGCGGCCTGACGCCTACAGAGGAGCAAATTAGAAATATAACTGTTGAAATCGCCAAAATTACTAAAGAAGGTATTTTTAGCACCAATAAACTGGCAGATTATATTCCGGAGATGAGCCATAATTCTGATGTGGCGGGTATCATTTATCATGCGCTTGGCAGTGATAACAGTATCATTTGGTACAGGCCTGAAACTATCTCCGAAATACACTGGGCAGGCGATCCTGAAAAAGCCATTGTAAAAGATAAAAAAGGGCTGCACCCCAGAAATTCTTTTAATATTTGGAAACAAATTGTTGAAAACCAAAGTAATATCTGGTTGCCTCTTGAAATAAATTCTGCAGCAAGTTATGCACATGCACTTCATAATCACGTTATTATGATCATGCTGACGATAGAAGAAGAAAAATACCGCAGCCAGAGCGAAGTTTTGAAGGAAACCAATGATGAACTTGAAAACATCAACTGGATTAGTGCACACGATTTGCAGGAACCTTTACGTAAAATACAGTTGATTATTTCGAAATTGCTTTCGGAAGAAATTGATGCCATTCCGCCAGAATCGATCGCCGATGCGCTGGAACGCGTATCGAACTCAGCCAACAGAATGCAGGCTTTATTGCAGGATATCCTTAAATACACACGTGTAAAATATGCTAAAGATGCGATTCAGCAAGTTGATTTAAACGAGATAATGAAAGCGACTCTTGATGAAATGGGCGAATCGATACACGAGAGCAATGCTGTAATTGAGTTTGAAAACCTGCCGGAAGTTTATGGTGTAAACTTTTTGTTGAAACAATTGTTTTCTAACCTTTTACAAAATTCATTAAAGTACGCATCGACAGACAGATTACCGGTTATAAAAGTTACCGCTTCGCAAAAACCGGAAAAATATTTGCATTCCAATAAAATATACTGTCACTGGGTTACTTTTACAGATAACGGAATTGGTTTTGAACAGGAATATGCTAAATCTATTTTTAAAATCTTTACCAGATTGCATACTAAAGAAAAGTATAGCGGTTCCGGCGTAGGATTGGCTCTTTGCAAAAAGATCATGCAAACCTGTGGGGGAAATATAACGGCCGAAGGAAAACCGGATGAAGGTACAGCCATCACGATTTATTTTCCTTGCGATCATTTGAATCCGTTATTATAATGGGTCCCAACGGTTGAAACCGTTGGCAATGTTTTATTCTGAATGTGAATTCTTTATTGTAATATTCTAAGGTATGCGAAAGCTTTGTCAAAGTTTTAAACTTTGACAAAGCTTAAAAAATATAGCCGTGGTTTCAACCACGGGGTGCGTATCGTGATGATATGGCTCCCAACGGTTGAAACCGTTGGCAATGTTTTATTCTGAATGTGAATTCGTTATTGTAATATTCTAAGGGATGTGAAAGCTTTGTCAAAGTTTTAAACTTTGACAAAGCTTAGAAAATATAGCCCGTGGTTTCAACCACGGGGTGCGTATTGTGATGATATGGTCCCAACGGTTGAAACCGTTGGCAATGTTTTATTCTGAATGTGAATTCGTTATTTTAATATTCTAAGGCATGTGAAAGCTTTGTCAAAGTTTAAAACTTTGACAAAGCTCAAAAAAATATAGCCCGTGGTTTCAACCACGGGTTGCGTATTGTAATAATATAATATTTTTATATATTAAAAATCCTCTGCACATGCAGAGGATTTTTTTGTTAGATTGATTTATTCGTTTTTTAAGGAATGATTTTAGATGATTTTTTTAACGCCCGGAATTGCTACAATCAATCCGCCCAGCGCAAAACTTCCTGCGACTATAAATGGCGAAACTACCAGAAGTTTTAGGGCAGGATCTACAGCCCAGTTTCTAACGGCTAATGTAAAGGCAACAATAACAACAGGATGAAAAATATAAGTGGCAAAACTGTAGCGAGATAATTTAGTTAGCAATGCTGATGATTTGTTCCAGCTTTTTCTTCCTTTAATTAATAAAACCGTTAAGATCGAAAGCCCAATCCATTGTTCCCAAACGGCATAAAGCAATTGCTGCCAGTGAAAACCTCCGGCATACCATTCTACAGGCATTTTTACCGTGATCCTGATGACAAAAAAGGCAGGAAAAAACAGTAAACATAACCATGCAGAAAGCGTAAGGCGTTTTCTGGTTTTTTCTGAAAGAGCTTCGAACCAATTGTTTTTAGAAGCCAATAATCCGATGGTGAAAAAAGCAATATATTGAGGAAAATGCCCTAGTTGAAATCCGAATGGTTCTAAAACCCATCCTACGGGAAATATAATTCTAACAAGGAAAGTAACAAGTCCTAAACCAATGGCAAATAAAATAATAGTTCGTGATCCCGGAACCGGCAAAGTATTTTCGAAATTGATTTTAAAAACCGTTTTTGCGATGACATAAATAAAGGTAAATACAAGCAAAGCCAATACAAACCACATAACGCCAACATCCATCCAGGTATCGTAACCGCTCATATATTGCAAAAAGGTTATATGATGCTCCTGTGCAAAATAATACACCAGATAACTCGCAAATGGAGAAATGAGAAGGGCGTACATTATTAACGGAATTCCTAATCGGATCAAACGATCTGTAACGAATTTAGAAGTTCCCTTTTTGGTAAAAGAAGCATCGGTAAAATAGGCGGCCAGCATAAAGAAAAAGCCCATAAAAAACGCCTGATTGATACTAATAAACATTTTGATGGGAATTAGGGCGCCCATAATTTTGGTTGGTTCTGTATAATACCAACCCGAAGCTGAATAGGCAATAAAAGTGTGGTGCAGTATAACCAAAATGGTTAATAATACTTTGATGTTGTTGATGTAAATGAGTTTGTTTGGCTGTTCGGCATTCGAAGGAAAAGCTACATTTTGAGTTGACATAATAAATAGTTTTTGAGTTACTGATGGCAAACGTACAACAAGAAAACAGGGTTGTAATTACGCATGTTATCGGCAACAAGCTTTTGTGATGAACAACAAGCTTAAGCTATTTGCAGACTTCTCAATTGGTTATAACAACTATTAAAACTTTCGATTTGGTTTCTGGAAACAGGCACTTTAAGATCGGTATTGTAAAAGGATAAGACATATCCCTGTGAATTTCCGGATACTTTTTGAATCTTAAACATGTTGACCAAATAGGTCCTGTGGCATCTAAAAAAATGAGGATAAGCTGTTATTTGTTTTTCGAATTGGGTGAGGGAAATTCTTTTTAATTCGACATTGACTTCATCATTTTCAGATTTGGTGAGTTCGATATAATTGCCATCGGCTTTTACAAAAAGTAAATGTTCTAAATCTAGTGTAAAATCATCCTGTTTGACTTGCGTATTGATGAACAGTGTCGATTTTAGAATGGTTTTTTCAGGTTCATTTGCCAGCGGAACAAACTGCAGCACAAACGGAGAACCTTTTTTTGACTGGAAATAAAAGCCGGCCAATCTCAGGAAAAAATAGAAAAAAATCCCCGCAACAAAACAGTTCCTTATTTCTTCATATAAATATTGAAAAGACCAATTCGATTCGTTATTATAAATCAGGTCGCGCATTAAAAAACTGCCAATTCCGCACAACAAAAGCATACAGCCAACGTGCACATATTCATGCAGTAAACTCCAATTATTGAATCGGTTTCTTTTTTGTTTGATGTAATTGAAAGTTCCAAAATAAAGAAACAAAATGAAAGCGGGCGAAAAAGCATGAAAGAAACAAATCAGGAAATAATTCATTCTGAATTCCGGTTCATAAACGCCAAATGGAGTAAACAATAAAAGAAACACAAAAAGAACAGCAAAGACCGAAATTGCACTTTTCAGGAGATTTTCAGATTGATATCGTGACGGATATTCAATTTCATTTAATAAATGTTCTTTATTGATATAAAATCCCATGGTTAAATTGCCTTTGTTCGGGACTAAAAATACAAAAAATAGCTTAGTATATTTTGTTTTGGCTAAACATGTTTTTGTATTATTTAAATTACAATTTATTAGTGTTAATTTGTTGATTTTGTGTTATTTGTAAGTTTTTTTTAAACTAATTTTATTTTTGCGTTTTAATGTTAAAGAGGTGCAACTGTTTGTTATTTAGTTTTTTACATTAAAAATGTATTAACATAAAAATGTATTAACATAAAAATTTAGTGCCATGAAAAAAGAAACCCATGAAAGTAAAAATAAAAATCAAAAGGATTTTTTGAAATACAATTTTCAACAAGATTCAATGAACGTGGTTAGGATATTAGAGGAAATCTCAAGAAAATATCCTGAAAAAACGGCTCTGGCTGATGATGTAGCAGAAATCAATTATAAAAACCTCAACGAGCAATCGAATCAATTGGCTCATTATCTAAAACATCAGGGCATAAAACAAGGGGGAATAGTGGGAGTTTGCATTCCGCAATCTGTAAACAGGATAATTGCTTTTTTGGCGATATTAAAAACAGGTGCCGCGTACCTGCCCATTGACGGCGAATTGCCCGAAGTCCGAATCGGGATGATGATCGCCGACTCTGAAATTAGTTTACTGTTAACGGTAGGCCATTATCTGCAAAAGGTAAAAACTCAGGTGTGTAAAAGTATTGCCGTAGATTTTTTATTTAAGGATAAAATAAATACAAATTTGGCCGTAGAGAACCTGAATACGGCTATTTTACCTCAAAATCCTGCTTATATTATTTATACTTCGGGCAGTACAGGAATGCCAAAAGGTGTAATAATCGGGCATCAGTCTTTTTATAATTTTGTATCGTATCAGGCTGATTTTTTAGGTTTATCATCAAAAAGTAAAACATTACAATTTGCTTCTCCCAGTTTTGATGCGGCAATAATCGACATCTGGGCACCTTTAATAAAAGGGGCAACGGTTTATTTATATCCTAACAATAAAATAGTTGGCGAGCCGCTTTTAGACTTTATCGTGGCACAGCATATAGATACGGTGCCTTTATTGCCGCCAATGGTTCTTGCATCTTTACCTTTAAATAAACCAATTGGCGACTTAAAAACGATAGCCATTGGTGGAGAAGCCTGCAGCGAAAATACCGTAAAATCGTGGTACAAAAAGATTAGGCTAATAAACAGTTATGGCCCCACTGAAGCTACTGTTGCCGTTACCAATTATGAATTTAAAGACGAAGCAAATTCAAGAATTATTGGTGCTGCAATGCCGTTTGCCACATTATTTATTTTAGATAAAAATCTGGAAAGTGTAGAAGACGGAACTGTAGGTGAACTTTATATTGGAGGTTCGCAATTGGCTCTAGGGTATCTCAATCGTCCTCAGGATACAGAAAAGGCCTTTATACAAGCTCCCGAATGGCTTTTGAAAGGTCTTACTGGAGAAAAAGCACTCTACAAAACCGGCGATATGGTTTTAAAAAGACCGGACGGGAATTTAGAATTTTATGGCAGGCGCGATGATCAGGTAAAAATTAGAGGATATCGAATAGAACTTGCCGAAATAGAGCATCATATGGCGAAGTTACCACAGATTGCCAAAGCAGCCATTAAAGTGCAGAAGAAAGAAAACGGATTGCCGGTTTTAATTGCTTTTGTTCAATTAAAGGTAAATGATGAAGATGTGCAATCGCTGCAAAAAATAAGGGCCAAACTACAACAGGTAATGCCTGTTTATATGCTGCCTGATAAGATTGTTGTGGTCGATAAGATGCCACTGACCCATGTCGGAAAAATTGATAAATTGCTGCTGGAAATCCCTGAAGATCAAATTAAAAACACCGTTTTGCCCAAATGGAAAGAAGATAACCTTTCTGAAATCGTCAGGCATATCTGGATTAGTTTACTTGGGGTAGAAGATATTCAGGATGATGATGATTTTTTCGATCTTGGCGGACATTCTTTATTGCTGGCACAACTTCATGTATTGCTTCCGGAACCGGTCAGGAATCGTATTAGCCTTCCTGAACTTTATATTTTTACCACGATTTCAGGTTTTGTAAATGAAGTCGAAAAACGAATGCTGGAAACAGAAATCTCTCAAAAAAGCAAAGCACAATTGATGATTGATGAACTAATCAGAGATTCTGAATTGCATATCGATTTTAATATTGAGGAAATACCGGATGCCGTTGCTTTAACAAATCCCGAAAGTATTTTTTTAACCGGGGTTACAGGTTTTGTCGGATCGCATTTGCTCGAAGAACTTTTGCTGAATACAAAGGCAAAAATATATTGCCTGGTGCGCGCAACATCGCAGCAAAACGGGTTGGAACGCATTAAAAGTACTTTCGAAAAATTTAAATTACTCTGGCAATCTGATTATGATGACAGAATTATAGCTATGGTTGGCGACTTGTCTTTGCCGCGTTTTGGAATGGATGACAATGCTTATTCTTTTATTACGGAGCAGATAGAAGTAATTTATCATTCCGGAAGTTCCGTTAGTTATGTACAGCCTTATCCGTTAATTAAAAAATCAAATATTGATGGATTGCATAATGTAATTGATCTTGCTGTTACAAAAAAAATCAAATATCTGGTGCTTTTATCGTCAATGGGCGTTTTTAGCTGGGGCAGGCCTTTTACCAAAAAAACATGGATGTATGAAGATGATGCAATAGACCAAAATATGGCAGCCGTTTCGCGTGATCTGGGGTATATAAAAAGTAAATGGGTAATGGAAAGTATTGCTGAGAAAGCCAGAATAAAAGGACTGCCTATTATTAATTTCCGATTGGGTTTTGCAGTATGTCACAGTACATCTGGTGCTACAGTTATGAATCAATGGTGGGGTGCGCTGATCAGGAGTTGTGTGCAGCTAAAATCTTTTCCTTTGGTTATGGGCTTAAAAGATGAGCTTACAACCGTAGATTATATGTGTAAAGCGATTATGCATATCAGCAAAAAGAAAGAAGCGGTTGGACTTAATTTTCATCTTTCGCCTTTGGCTGAAAATGATGTTTCATTAACCGATTTTTGTTCTAAGATGAATGAATATTACAACACAGATCTCGAAGGAATGGAATACCACCAATGGTTAAACCAATGGAAAAATGATAATAATTTGCCTATTTACCCATTGCTAAGCTTGTTTACAGAAGATGTACACGAGGGAAAATCACTGGTAGAAGCTTATGAAAATACCTATTATTATGATAGAAGCAATACCAAACATTTTTTGGAAGACACAAATTTGACGCCACCCGTTTTTGATAAAAAATTAATGACGCCATACCTCGAATTTATGGGCGTATTTTGAAGGTTTTAGTTTTGAGCAATGTATTTAATTTTAAAATGAAATTTTGATATACTTATATTATGCTTATTTAGCAGCAGAAAATCACGAAAATTTACTAAAGAACAAACTTCCTGAATTTTCTTTTAGCTTAAACGAAACTCTTGTAAAAAATAAAAGATGGCAACACATACAACTATCACTTTTGGGCAGGATATTATTGTTTACGAGCCTTAAAAAACATTACCATTTAAATCTAAAAGACGATGCCATCAAATATAACGCATACAACAAACCTTTTTTTGAAGGAAATCCGGTTTACTTTAATATTTCGCATTCGGGAGAAATTGTTGTTTGTGCAGTTACAGATTCATTTGAGTTAGGAATTGATATTGAAAAAATACATGAAATAGATGTTGATAATTTCAGAGTCAACATGACCAATAACGAATGGCATAAAATTATTGCATCAGATCCTATTCATGAAGCTTTTTTTGATTACTGGACACAAAAAGAAGCCGTTATAAAAGCAAGTGGTGCAGGTCAGTCGATTCCGTTGAATTCTTTTGAGGTGATCGAAAACTCAACAGTTATTAAAAATGAAAAATTATTTTTGAAAGAAATAAAACTCGATAAAAACTACAAATGTTACGTAGCATCTCAAAGTAACAGTAATGATTTTTATATCGAAAAAGTAATGGTTTAAAATCTCGTTTTGGTTAAAGAATTAAAAAAAATCCTTCTCAAAATCATAATTGATTTGAGAAGGATTTTTTAGTTGTCCGTCTTATTTTGATACTTATAAAACTTATTGGGGCTGTTTGCTGATTGGCTTTGAATTTATTTTACGAATGCCTTACTCTTTATTACTTTCTATCTCACAGCACTTTCGTGGATATTCAGGGCATAAAATCGAACCAATGCGAAGTAATAAAAGAGCAGTTCAAAACAATAACCAAAATATAAATATGAGTTTTTTAGCAAAATTAGAATTAGACAATGAAGTTTTTAATGTTTTACAATTTGATGTAAGCTTTACCCAAAACATAGACAACAATGGCAAACCTGCCAGTAAAGCGAAAGGCGGACAAATTAAACTGGTAATCGAAACTACCCAGACCGATTTATTTTCAGATTGGATGGTGGCGCACACTAGCGTAAAAGACGGGAAAATTATTTTTTACCGCAGAGATGCCATGAGTACGATGAAGAAAGTAAGTTTTAAGAAAGGATACTGCATTTCGCTTCAAAAGAAATTCAATAGTGAAGGAACGGTGCCTATGACAACCGAGATCCAGATTACTTGCAGTGAAATAAAGGTAGGCAATACTTTATTTGATAATAACTGGAAAAATTCTTAAAAACGAAATAACTGTTAACTATTAAACCAGAAAAACATGGCACTACAAACCGATACAACAATTAAAATTGGCGAAACGATAATCAGGAATTTCAGTCGTTTAGAGATTATTCAAAAAATACATGCCCATCACAGTTTTACTTTAGAAATACGCAAAGATTTATTGGTTGATGAACTAAAGAGTGTAATGCCTGTTTCGCAAGAATTGGTAGGGGCAAAAATCAGCATAGAAATAAAACCCATACAAGGTTTGGATGACCTTATGATTATTAAAAACCCAAAAGATTACATCCTGCAGTTTTATGGTGTTATTACTAAATCAAACTTTCAAAAATCAAACATTAAAGATGTTGAGGAAACCATATTGATTCAGGGAAATAGTACCTCAAAATTGTTGGACAATGCCAAGAATTCGAACTCTTTTACCAAAATGACACTCGAAGAAATTGTAAATAAAGTAAAATCGGGTTATGAAATTGATATGCATGTAAATCCGTATTATAAAAATAAGCTGGCCTATACGGTTCAGTATAATGAAAGTGATTTTAATTTCCTGAATCGTCTTGCCATGCGAAACGGGCAGTGGTTGTATGATAACGGACGTATGTTGGTTTTTGGAACTCCGGGAAGTTCATCTGTAGAGCCAAATCTGGTTTATGGCGTTAACCTTCATGATTTTAGTTACGACATAAAATTAAAACCGGTAATGCTTAAAGTCCTCGAAAATGACCATAGAAAAGGCGATTATTCGAGCGATACTATTTTAAAATACAGAAAAGAAGTAGATGGATTCCATCAAAACTTTATCAATAAATCGAGCGAGGTTTTTAATAAAGAAACCGTTATTCAGCTCAATCAAAATGCAGTTGAAGGATACGGAAATAGCGCAGGCGAGCAGTATGCCAAAAACAAAATGCGCGAAATAGCCGGCAAAATGATGCAGATAAAAGCCACGAGCGAAGTTCCCGGAATAACAATAGGTAATAACGTAAGAATAAACGGTGTTGACATTCAACAGGACAGTTCGTACAGAGTTACAAAAATAATACATAAGTGTGATGATGGCGGTGGTTATGAAAATCATTTTACAGCCGTAAACTTTAACGGCGCTGTATTTTCACCCAAAACAAATCCGGATTTATTTCCAATATGCTACAGCCAGACTGCAATAGTAACCGCCAACGCAGATCCTGATGGACTTAGCGGGGTACAAATACAAATGCCGTGGCAGGAAATTAAAGGCGAAACAACGCCTTATGTACCACTGATTCAAAAATACGGTGGAGATTCCAGAGGCGTTCATGTTATACCGGAAATAGGCGACACTGTGTTTGTAGATTTTCAGGGAAACAATGCCGAATTACCAATCGTAATAGGAACGATGACAAGCAGAAAAGAGAAAAGTGGTTATAGTACGCCTAATAATGATTTGAAAGTTATAGAATCAAGAAGTGGCAACAGAGCCGTTTTTGATGATGCGACAGGAGATATTACGATAGAAACCAAGATTGGAAAAGCTATTGCTGTACTTCATGGTGATGGTAATATAAGATTTAAAGCACCCAAAAACATTGAGTTTGATGCAGGCAAAGATATTATTATGAAAGCTGGTAGAGATATAATTTTTAATGCTGAACAAAATATATCAGAAATAGCCTTTTTAAATAAAACAATTGGTGTTGGAGGAAATATGCACACAACTGTTGGTTTGGATAAGGTTGTGCATATTGCTGGAGATTATGATGAGAATATAGAAGGAAATCTTAAATCTCATACTGAGAAAGAAAGACAGGAAACTGGTTTAGAAGGCATTCAAAATAATAGCGAAAAAGATGTCAGTAAACATGCAAAAAATGAGATACAAAACAATAGTGGCGAAAGAACCTTACATAACTAAATTATGAGAAGAAGATTTGTAAAAGGAACTATAATTAAAACTACCGGAGGAAATTATAGCATGTATTCTAATGATAGTATTGTTATCAATGCGGGTGGTTTTATTAGTGAAAAGGCAGATAATGGATATAATTATGGAGAACCTGAGGATGCTCCCGAAGTTGATTTAAAGAAGTTTATAAAGAAGACTATTAGTGGTTATTTTTATACAAAAGATGGGGTTTACCTTGGTAAAATTGGCATAGGGAACAATGTTTACATAACGGATCAAGCTACATTTTTGGATGTGAAAAATGGAAATAATCAAGATGATAAGATTACTTGTTTTACTGAAAAATATGAATTGAATAATGAACAATTCATTAATAGAGCAAATTGGGTATTTGGTGAGGGCGGTAGTGTTTTTGCAGATAGATATGCTATGACTATAAAAAATCTAAGATTATCTGGACGTTCAGGTTATGGCGTAAAACCGTTTGTTTCAGATGAAGAAATGTACAAGATGACAATGTCACATGGTGATCCTCCAAAGACATTATATCCAGATTATTTAAACGGAACTTATAACGGTAGTAACGCAAAGTCATTTGCAATAGCAAAACGTAATTTAACAGATTTAAATAAAAATCCTAAAATGAATATTGCAATTAAGGGCGTCATAAATTCATTTTTAGAAACTTTAGAAAATGAAGGATATAATAACTGGAGAGGATCTGGTGATAAATTATATAGTCAAGATGAAAAAAATGTAGAAAGTAAAAATAGCGGTAAAATTACCGAAAGTAACTTGTACAGGGCAGATAATAAAGTTTATGGAACTATAACCACAAAAAAAGATCATTATTGGGAGCCAGTAGGCTTAAAATATAGGAGACATTCATTTATTAAAATTTCGTATGAAAAAAAATAGATATTTTGTAATAATTAAATATTCGATTAAAAACGAAAACTTATTTCAGTACAGAGAGAAAAACCTTAATGGAGAGACATTAATCGGTTACGTTCCAAAAGATTCAATTTTTTTTAGAAATAAATTAAACATGAAATTATACTTTATTAATGATAAAATTTTTCTAAAAAATAAGCTAATTTATTGTTTTAAAGATATCCAGTATTACGAATCTTTAGTTTATATGACTATTGATAATAAGGAATTTATATATGCATATCCGCATTATTATGGTCGAGTCGGCCCTTATATTTGGTATGGATTAGGTATATTAATTGAAATTAAAAAAGCTCCAATAATAAAAGAAAAAATTGATTATTTTGAGGACGACGAACTTGTTCAAGTTATAAAATTTAAGAATTTTAAAATAAAAAAAAATAAAGAAGAAAGTTGTAAATAATGATTTATGAATAAGAAGACTTAAACACTAATAAAGCAAATACCTGCATTGTTCTGTCAGTATGGATGGAGTTGGTATGGAACCAAATAAGAAACATAATTTAATCGATATTGATTGGAACCGAAAAATAATACAAGGATAATGAACAAAAGCTTTCAATTAATATTAATAGCGTTGTTAAACATAACGTTTACCTCATGTGAAAACACTATGAAGAAAAAAGAATATAATTGGTCAGCTGCGGCATGTACACCGAAAAACTACCCTGCCGAAATATTTTCGGGACATTTAATGTTAAGCGATAAACCTAAAAGTGGCTATATTTATATGCCCTTTGATGAAGTTATAGACAGTTATAATCTTGGAGATAATACTAATTCGACTTCGGATCGAGCAATTGGTCTAGTTCCAAAAATATTAGACATTACATGGATGTCTTACACTGAAAATAAAAGTTATTCCGGGATTTTTAAACTTGACTCTGATAAAATAGAAGAATTGATGATAAATGGGAATGAAACCCCATTTTGGGATGTTGAAACCAAAAAAGTAAATACATACAAAAATTATCTTTCTGTTGTTAATGCCGGCTTATTTCCGGGTGGTATGGTTGTGTTGTATGTCTTTAGTCCGTCAAACATGACGATTGTTGGAAAATATCAGGCTCATGAAGATAAAGATGTTGATTGGGGAAGAGCGCATGAAATAATGAAAGATAAAGAAGGAAGAGATAAAGTAGTTAGTGTTATGACAAAAGATTTGCCTCAGGAAATAAAAGACCAAATCGCTCAAGGATCAATTCCGTTTGGTTACTGGGAGAAACTTTTTAAAGAATATAATTTAAATCCGTTAGTAAAAGCGGAAGATAAGGTAGAAACCATTAAAATTAATTACATCAACGGTGAGTTTGAATCTGTTTTTTTGAGCTTAAACGGAAATATGATGCCAATAAAAAAGCGAGCTATTCCTAGAAAAATAAACATTGTCTGGCATGATATCAACGACAGACGTATGGAAAGTGATGTGTTTTTTGATGAGAAAAAATCAATGGCTCTTTTTGAACAGCTAAAGCCTAATGAAGGTATCAAATTTATTATCGAAATAGATAGAAATACAAAACCTAGAGAAACAACCGGAATATCTATAAAATTAAAAATTGCTTCTGGCGAAGTAGATTTTAAAGATGCAATACTTTCACAGGAATCGTTTACGAAACCTATACCTTATTAATTATGAATGATAAAAAAGCCTTCCAAAAATCCAAAATGATTTTAGAAGGCTTTTTAAATTGGAATAATAATCTACCTAAATCTATTCCTTAATTACTTTTTCGACTTTGCTGCCTTTTTCAGTCGTAATTCTGATGAAGTAAAGACCATTTGCTTTGTTTGAAATATTAAGTTGAGTTGAGTTATTGTCTTCTATTTTTGTTTGCAGGATTCTTCCCTGAACATCAAATAATTCGATATATTTTATAGTATTATCTGCCGTAATATTTACGATTCCTTTTGTATGAGTCGGATATAGGGCAACACTTTTATCAACCTGATGGTCTTTGGTTCCTAAGTTTTTAAAAATTGTTTCGGCTTTATTGGTTTCGATTGGGGCGTTGTAATCAAAATAGATGTCAGCTTCTTTTCCAACTTCATCGCCTGTAACAAGGTTTCCTAATGTTTGAATTTTGAATAGAATATTGCCATGACCATTAACCGGAGGATCTTTAGCCGTAATCTTATTTTTTTTAGCCGTACCTAATTTAATATCCGTAAAAATAAATTCAGCTACATTTCCGTGAACAACAATTTCTGATTCGTGAGAAGTATCCAATACCTGCAAAGAATTAATGTCATATTTGGTTTGATCCACCACAACTTTTACGACTACATTTTCTGCTTCTGCAGTTCCTGTATTTTCAAAATTGATTATATAATGCAAATAATCACCAATTGTACTCGGAGAAACACTTGCACCTTCAAGACACGTTATATCATTTGGATCATAAGAACCAATTATTATCTGATTGAAATTGAATACATTGTCGTCCGGATTAAAATCGCCAGCAATTGGGTTTACAATCGCTGAAAAATTTAATACATCTCCAAGATTTGCAGGAGGAGATTGTACAGGCGTGTTTACGTTTAAACCCACATAATAACTTCTGCTTTCAAAAGGAATTAAGTTACTGTAATTCCAAGTCATTAATCCAGGGCTTTGAATATTGGGCGCTAAAGTAGCCAGTCCATAATGTAAAATATCCTGATTGTAGGTAAAATTAAAGCTTCCGCTTGCCGCCTGATTTCCTTTGTTTTTAATTACGATTTCATACCACGCCATAAATCCTGGTTTTGCCGGCGAAATTGGCGCAATTACAATTTCGATATCGCTTTGAGATCCTGCCGCTGTAATACAAAAATCCTGAGTAGCAACATGATTATTGTTGTCTGCAAAAGTAAGCGTTGGGTTTACGGGAGAAATCGTAAAAAGTGTTGGGTTTTCAAGATGCGGAACTAAATTGAAATTTCCGGCATCGGTATAAAAAGTATATTTCCCATTAGTTTTGGTAAAACCTTCGCTTTGTATTGATCCATCGTTAATTCCTATTTTTACATTAGCTTGTTTAGCATCAGCAGCATCACAGCCATTATTATCAATATCAAAAGCTATAGTTCCGGTTATCGTATTATAGTTTCCGCCCGGATTAAAAGAGCAATACGAGTTTACAACAGCATTAGACAAACCTAAATTGCCTAAATATAATTTTGTAGCATCAATATTAGCTTCGTCCTGACAAACAAAAACCAAGTTGGTATTTGCGTTGCTAAAAAACAAATTTTCATTTCTTCCGTTTTTAGCAAAAACCATTTTCAGGCTCGGATTGTTATTGGCTGATAAAGATTGAAAGTTGGTTAAATTCGAAACATCAATAGTTTCTAAACTGCTTCCGTTTACATTTAATGTTTCAATATCTGGCGAATCAGAAAAATCTAAAGTTGTAATTGGCGCTTCCATACAATATAAATTAATTAATCCGCTGCAGCCCGAAATGTCAAGAGAAGTAAGGTTATTATAACCACAATCTAAACTTTTTAAAGTGGTTAATCCTGCAACATTTAAAGTTGTCAACGGCGCTTTTTGTAATGCTGTACCATTTAAAGAAAGTGTTTGAAGAGCCGTACAACCCTGTACATTTACAGAAGCCAATGCACTGCTAAGATTACCAATATAAGTTAATGCACTGCAATTCGAAAAATCAGCCGTTACAAGATCTGTATTTTGTATCGTCAGATTATTTAAGACCGTACAACCTGAAAGATTTAAAGTAGCCGTTGGGTTTTCATCTAAATTAAGAACTTGTAAATTGGTATTTACTGAAAGGTTTAAAGACGGAATTTGATTCGAATTTAAAATAGCATTCTTCAAATTACTTGTTCCGGTTACATTCAAATTCGAAATTGCATTTGTTGAAGCTCTAAGATCTGTAAGGTTTGGTGACGAACTTAAGTTTAATGCCGTAATTTGATTATTGGTACAATCCAAATTTATAAGTGCTGCACAACCTGTAAGTGTTAATGATGTTAAAGCATTGTTTTTTATATTGATATCTTTTAAAGAACTGCAACCTGAAAGATTTAAACTCGTAATTAAATTATCAGGAAGCAATACATATTCAAGACTTGGACAGTTTGAAAAGTCTGCTGTTGCAATATCATGATGCAAAAGAAATGTAGATTGCGGAAAATTAAGCAATGTACAACCTGCAGCATTTACAGAAGTCAACGTTAGATTATCTTCGATTAGAAAAGTAGTCAGTTTTGTTAAACCTGAAACATTCAGTGAAGTTAACCTATTGTTCACTGCATTAAAATAATTCAAATTCGGACAGCCTGTTAAGTCAAGAGATGTCAAAACATTATCTGCAAGATACAATTGATTTAGTGACGGCAGATTGCTAACATTAAAAGTTGAAAATGCAGGATTTTGCTGTGCAACAATAACGGTTTGATTGGGATTATTTGAGATATTTAAAGTGGTCAATGACGGACTTTGCATAAAAGTAACACCGGTTAAAGCATTCATTCCTGAAACTGTTGCCGTAACCAAAGTTGGGCTGTCAACATAAATCGTTTTCAGGTTTGGCATTCCGCTTAAGTTGATTGACGTTGTGCTGATTGCTTTAAAACCTAATTCGGTAACGTTCGTAAAACCTTCAATTCCCTGAAGGTTAGTTACCAGATAAGCATTCGAACCTTCAAGCCAAAGGCGGTCGATTACAGCCGCTTCAGAAACCTGAATCTGGTTATCAAAATTTGTATCTATTCTTGTTACAGCTACACCGCCTGAAAAGGCTGTAAAGTTGGCCGCACCGCCATTTACCAGCATGTTTTTTAGTGTAGTATCTGTAAAAGTAAGTGTCTGGGCGTTTACCATTCCGGTAAGCAATAACACCATTAAGAGTAATTTTCTTTTCATAATTTGGTCAATTAGGTATTCGTTAGAAAATACTGGGGATGATTTTTGTTAAAGTGAATTGATTAATTCTTGTAATTTTTCTTTCTTGCTCTGCGCAATCGGAATATTGGCATTATCGGCCATAATCACATATCCGCCATCTGTTTTAATGTATGATTTCAGGTAAGATAAATTGATTAAATGCGATTGGTGAATGCGTTCAAAACCATGTTCAGCAAGTAATTCTTCGTATTCCTTAAGTGTTTTTGATATTAAAACAGGCTTATGGTTTTTAATAAAAAATTGGGTGTAATTTATTTTGGCTTCGCAGCGAATAATATCCGAAACCTCAAACAAATGAATTCCGTCACTCGTTGATAATGCAATTCTTTTGAAATTATCGACTTTCTTTCGGATGTTTTCCAGCAATAAATCGATGTTTTCAAACGAATTGTTTTTTCCAACAGCTTCTTTTATTTTAGCCATTGTTAATTGCAATTCTTCAGGATCAACAGGTTTTAGAATAAAATCTAAAGCACTAAATTTAAAAGCTTTCAAAGCATATTGTTCGTGTGCGGTAATAAAAACAACATGCGATTTAAGTTTTGGATTTGCCTGAGAAATTCGTTCGAGAATATCAAAACCGGTTCCGTCAGTTAAATGAATATCCAGAAAAATAACCTGCGGGCGCAATTTTTCTATGGCAGCGATCCCTGTTTTTACACTTTCGGCTTCTCCAACAATAAAAATATCATTCGTATAACGTTCTAAAAGCGCTTTTAGGCCCGTTCGTAAATGCTTGTCATCGTCGATTAATAATGCTGTTATCATGGTTTTGGTATTATGGGATGTATTGAATAGGCAGGAACAAAGTAACTTTTGTACCTGTTTTTTGTTGGTCTGAATTCAGTTCGATAATCTCTATTTTTGCCGATTTGGAAGTGATCGATTCCATAATCTTCAAGCGTTTTTTTGTAATATCCAATGCCATAGACTGATGCGCCGTAACGGAGTTTTCTTTTAAAAGTTTCGATTCTGATAAACCAATTCCGTCATCCGTAATGGTGCAAACCAATTGTTGGTTCCGAACATCAAAATTGACGCTTATTTTTCCTTTTCCTTCTTTGGGAACCATACCGTGCAGAATGGCATTTTCTACAAAAGGCTGAATCAATAACGGCGGTAATCCCATATTAAATTCTACATTTTCTGTTGATTGAATTTCAAACTCAAACTTATCATGAAAACGAAGTTGTTCCAGTTCCAGATAATTCTGAAGACTTTCAATTTCCTTATCAATCGGAATCAGGGAACCTTTCGAATATTCAAGTGTAAGGCGCATTAATTTTGAAAATTTAGAAAGATATTTTAAAGCAGAATCTGTTCCGTTCTGTACAATAAAACTCGATATTGAACTCAGGCAATTAAAAACAAAATGCGGGTTCATTTGCAAATGCAACGCTTTTTGCTCGTATTCTGCCACTTCTTTTTTAAGCGTTAGCTGGCGTTTTACCTGCATTCGGTTATATATTACGATGCCTAAAACAATCAATAATAAAACTCCGACTATAGAAAAAATAACAAATTGAATTTCTCTTTTATGTTCTTCAGAAAGTAATGCTTCTTTTTTATTAAACTCATAATTGATTTCAGCTCTCGCAAACTTATTGTTGGTTTCCTGATTGTTAATGCTGTCTCGGGCAATGATGTAATTTTTATAATGCATTAAAGCCGCTTTCGAATCGTTTAAAGATTCATACAATTCACTCAATAATTTCTCCGTATGAAAAGTCTGGTCCTGAACACCAATTTCTTTTGCATACGCTAATGATTTTGTGGCAAAAGGAAGTGCTTCACTGTATTTATGTTGTTCTTGTAATAATAAACCAATATTAAATAAAGCAAGCGAAGCCCCAAATTTATTCTGAATTTCTTCGTATAAATACAATGATTTTTGATAATAATCTAAAGCCAGCAATTTATTGTTTTGCTTTTTATAATAATCTCCCAAATAATTATTCAAGAGGGCAAAACCACGTTTATTATTACTTTTTTCAAAACCTTTTTTCGCTTGTTCGTAATATTGAATGGCATTTTGATATTCGCCCATTTCAAAATAAATAACACCAATATTAGTAAGTGTCATAGGCGCATTTTCTTCGCCAAGAGCCAATTGTATTTTATGTGCTTCCTTAAAATAGTGTAAAGCTTTAGGATAAATTAATTGCGATTTATAAACGATTCCAATATTGTTTAATACTTTCGAAATGCTAAGTTGTTCCTCGATTTCCTGATATAATTGTAAAGCCTTTTCATCATTTTTTAAAGCCAATGTATAATTGCTTTGTTCTGAATAAACTACGCCGGAACTTGCGTAGGCGCGGGCCAAACCTTTTTTTATAGCTCTAGTTGGATTTTTCCGAAGAATAATTTCAAATTCAGTTTGGGCATTTTTAAAGTATTTTAAAGCAACAGGATAATTTCCTAAAATAATAGAAGCATTTCCTTTATTCATAAAAGCAGTTGCCAAACCAAAATTATAGTTTGCTTTTGTACTTAAAACGACTGCTTTTTGGGCATAAAATAAAGTAGAATCGGGATTGATTTCTTTATATAAATCAGCTATCACATTATATTGATTAACCTTTGCTGTATCGGCCTTTGTTACACGCAAAACGTGCTGTAAACTGTCTATCTCAGTGCTTTGTGCACAAACAATGCTGTAAAGAGAACTAAATGATAAGAAAACGGTTAAGCGGATTTTGAGTTTCACCTGGTTTCTGTTTTGGTTGGTTGAGACAAATGTATAATATGTTTTGAACTATCATTACGCTAATTATTATTTATGCCGTTTAGATTATTATTTGATTGTTTTGGGTTATTTTGGGGAAGAAGAAAGAAGAAAGAATATAGAATATAGAGTATAGAAGAAAGAGTATAGAATAAATGAGATGTTTTATTTAGATTCTTAATGTGAAAATCATATTTTTTATTACCTGATAAATTTGTACCGATATACCATCAATTTATACCATTTTTAAAATTTAATTGGCTATTATCTTTGATGTATTATTTTAATTTAAAAAGTACAAAAATGAAAGCAATAGGATTTAAAACATCATTAGACATAGCAGAAAAAGACAGTTTCATTGAATTTGAAACTCCAAAACCAGTTCCGGGTTCTCTTGATTTATTGGTAAAAATTAGCGCTATATCTATAAATCCGGTCGATTTTAAAATTCGCCAGATCGGTGCAAAAGATACGGTTCTTGACACTCCGAAAATTATTGGCTGGGATGCCGTGGGTGTTGTTGAAGCTATAGGAGAAAACGTAACCTTATTTAATATCGGGGACGAAGTGTATTACGCAGGCGACATTACAAAACAAGGCAGTAATGCAGAGTATCAGATTATAGATGAACGTATTGTAGGCAAAAAACCAAAATCGTTAAATATTGAAGAAGCTGCTGCAATTCCATTGACGGCTTTAACGGCTTGGGAAACCTTATTTGACCGTATTCGCATTAGTCCGGAAAAAGATAAAGGTAAATCTATTTTAATAATTGGAGGTGCAGGCGGAGTTGGTTCAATCGCAATTCAATTGGCGAAAAAAATAGCAGGTTTAACGGTTGTCGCAACGGCATCACGTCCTGAAACTATAGAGTGGTGTAAAGAACAAGGAGCAGATTTTGTTGTAGATCATAAAAACCTAATTTCATCAGTGCGAGAAGCAGGATTTGAACATGTAGATTTTATTTTAGACTTTGTAAATACCAATTTTTATTGGGATACAATGGTAGAACTTATTAAGCCTCAAGGGCGTATTGCATCGATTACCGGGAGCAGTGATCTCGTTGCACTAAATAAATTAAAAACTAAAAGTATTTCATTTTCCTGGGAATCTATGTTTACGCGTTCTACTTTTCAAACAGATGATATAGAAGAACAAGGAATTATTCTAAACAAAATCGCCGATTTATTAGATGACGGAACACTGAAATCTACTTTAAAGGAAACCTTAATTGGACTTACGGCTGATAATCTTAAAAAAGCACATCAGCTTTTAGAATCAGGCAAAGCGATTGGAAAAATTGCTATAAAGTTTTAATGCTAGCATTCTTGAAAACTAAACTAAATCCCAATTGTAAGATTGGGATTTTTTTATGGATGAAAGTGAACTTTTAAACAAAAGAAACTTGAACTTTTAAACAAACCCATGCTTCTGCAATATCCAGAACTTTGCCTTATAATTTTTAATACAAATAAAAATGTGGACAAAAGAAAATATCACGGATCAATCGGGAAAAACAGTAATTGTTACAGGAGCGAATACCGGAATTGGTTTCGAAACGGCATTAGCACTTTATAAAGCCGGAGCTAACGTTACAATTGCCTGCCGAAATAAAGATAAAGCCGAAGAAGCCATAAATAAAATGTACGCAATAGGAGGAAAGGGTACTTTAGAAATTGGAATTCTGGATCTTACGAATTTAAAAGCAATAAAAACTTTCGCGGATGATTTTAAATCAAAACATTCAAAATTAGATATTCTGATTAATAATGCGGGCGTTATGATGCCGCCTGCAACGACTACAAATGATGGTTTTGAATTACAATTTGGAGTGAATTTTTTCGGGCATTTTGCTTTAACGGCACATTTATTTCCATTATTAAAAGAAACTCCAAATGCCAGAATTATGACGCTTAGCAGCGGAGCCGCAACTTTGGTTGACGGAATTGATTTTGAAAATTTGAGATTAGAAAAACCCTATGATGCACAACGCGAATATGGAGTGAGCAAACTGGCCAATGTTTTGTTTGCTTTTGAATTGCATAAAAAACTTCAAGCCTTAAAGAGTACTATTATTTCTCTAGCGGCGCATCCCGGCGTTGTTTATACTGATTTGCAACGCCATATTCCAACAGATATTTTAGAAACCGCTTTTGCACAATTTAAAGAAGTTTCTCAACCTTGGCAAGGCGCTTTGCCATCACTTTTTGCCGCCACAGATGCTACGGTAAAAGGCGGAGAATTTTACGGTCCTGATGGCGAAAAAGAATATATCGGTTATCCTGCTCTTTCTAAACATACTTCAAAAGCCATGCAGGATGAAGAACTTGCTTCAAAACTTTGGTTTTTTGCTGAAGAAATTACGGGTTTACAATTTCCATATTAATTAATTTAAAAATAAATAAAAATGTCAAATTCAAATAAAACGGTTCTTGTAACCGGAGGTTCAGGTTATTTAGGTACACAATGTATATTGCATTTATTGCAGGAAGGTTATACCGTAAAAACAACAGTTCGTTCATTATCAAAAAGTGAAACGGTTCAGGAATCTTTAAAAAGCGGCGGAATTTCATCTTTCGAAAAACTACACTTTTTTCAGGCAGATTTAAACAGTGACGAAGGCTGGAGCGAGGCCGTAAAAGATTGCGATTATGTATTGCATGTTGCTTCTCCTTTTCCTGCTCAACAGCCAGAAGATGAAAACGAATTGATAATTCCGGCCCGTGATGGTGCGTTAAGAGTTTTAAAAGCGGCTCGTGATGCTGGCGTGAAACGATTGGTTTTTACATCATCTTTTGCTGCCATTGGATATAGCATAAAAGATCAGAATCATGTTTTTACAGAAGAAGACTGGACAGATCCTGAAGCTGAAATTCAGCCTTACATTAAGTCTAAAACAATTGCCGAAAAAGCGGCCTGGGATTTTATCAAAAAGGAAGGGGGAAATTTAGAATTTACGGTTATTAACCCGGTTGGAATATTTGGTCCGGTTTTCAATCATAATGATTCGGCATCGGTACAAGTTGTGATTACGGGAATTCTAAGCGGAATGGTGAAAGAAAGTCCTGATTTTACTTTAGGCGTTGTCGATGTTCGTGATGTAGCTGATCTTCACATTAAAGCAATGACAAATCCTAAAGCAAACGGCGAACGTTTTCTGGCTACTTCAGATGGTGTTATGAGTTTTTACGATGTAGCACAATTAATGCGAAAAGAAAGACCGGAATTATCCGGAAATATTGCCGACATGAAACCAACGGATTCGTCATTTTATATCAAAATGTCGAATGAAAAAGCGAAAACAATTTTAGACTGGAAACCGATAACTAAAGAAGAAGCGATTTTGGCGAGCGTTGATACCATAAAGATTGATTAACTTTACAGGAACTTAAATTGTTTATTCATAAAAAACATTTAAACATATAGAAACATAGATTTTATAGTTGGAAAAGGATATAAAAAGAAACTAGTTTCTTACACATAGCAATGCGTGTGTTTACTGGAACAGCTTTGTCAAAGTTTAAAACTTTAACAAAGTTTATTCACATAAGCTATGTTTGTTAATGCAAGTGAAACGCCTCTTTCTAAGTTTACAATAACTATGTTTCTATGTGTTAGAATAAATTATACGCACAGATTACTAAAACAAATTTTCTCAAAATGAAATTTAACAACATACAATCCTGCCATCTTGGTCCCGAAATTTCTCCTGAGCAATTTATTCCTGAACATTTTTTTTTGTTTTTATTGAAAGGTTCGATGGTTGCTTATGATGGAAAAAAGCATTACCAAATGAAAGAAGGTGATTACTGTATTGCCCGAAAAAATCATTTGGTACGCTACACCAAACATAAAGAAGACGGCATGTTTGAGAAAGTGATTATTGCTCTTGATGAAGCTTTTTTGAAAAAATTTCTGGAAAGACATTCTTATGCTGTTTCCGTTTCCGGCAACGACGATGCTTTTTTGTTTATTGAAGAAGATAAATTAATAAAGAATTTTATACAATCATTAGAGCCTTATTATAATGGTTCTGAAGAAATTGATGCCTCTTTTGTAGATATTAAAAGAGAAGAATTGCTCGTAATTCTTTTAAAGAACAATCCGGATCTGGTAAATGTATTTTTCAATTTTGGAATTCCGGAGAAAATTGATCTGGAAGAATTCATGAATAAAAATTTCAGGTTTAATATTAGCCTGGAACGTTTTGCTTTTTTAACCGGAAGAAGTTTGTCAACCTTTAAAAGAGATTTTCAAAAGACATTCAACAGCAATCCGGGAAACTGGCTCACGAAAAAACGTTTGGATGAAGCTTATTTTCAAATCAACAATAACAATCAAAAGCCTAGTGAAATTTATCTTGAAGTGGGTTTTGAAGATTTATCGCATTTCTCTTTTGCCTTCAAAAAGCAATTCGGAAAAGCACCGAGTTTATTATAACAAAAAAGAGCTGATTTTAAAATCAGCTCTTTTTTGTTTGGACTCATTCATTAATTTAAACTTTCAATAAAATTTTATCATGCTCCAGATTCAGGTGGTTATCAAATATCCGATCTTCTTTTTCCCAACGGTTTACGGCAATTAACAATCCTCCTGCAATAATGTAATATTTATTAGTTGGAGTACTGATTTCAAATATCTTTCGATCGTATTTGCATAGATCTTTATCAATATTTTCAGGTAATAAATCTAATGGGATTTGCTGAATTTTTATGTTTTCTAAAGAAGTAGGAATGCCTATAAAACTAACGTCCCATAATTCGAGATCAATATTAAAAGAAGTTTCCGGTGAATATTCTTTTTCCTCAGGATATGCCATATTACTTCTTATAAGTAATGAACTATGACTAACGATATAGATCCAAATTCTGAAATATCTATCGGATTGATAAAGCATTTGATAATATTAAATGATTAAAATAGTATTGCTATATTACAACAAAAAAAAGAGTCAACGATAAAGCTGACTCTTTTTTTAATAAAATTTTAGTTTCTTATTTCAATGTAGTTTTAATAACTGCGGCAGCTTGCAAAATTGCAGTTTGTACAGCAGGAACATTAGCAATTGGGTTTAAAAGTCCGTAATCGTGAATTAAACCGCTGTATCTTGTTAAGGTTACAGGAACTCCGGCTTCGTTTAGTTTGCGTGCATAAGCTTCACCTTCGTCTCTTAAAACATCATTTTCAGCAGTTTGAACTAGTGCAGGAGGTAAGTTTTTAAGTTGTTCTGTACTTGCCTGAAGTGGAGAAGCATATATTTCTTTTCTTTTGTTAGTGTCAGGCAAATAATTGTTCCAGAACCATTTCATCATATTTTTAGTTAAGAATCTTCCATTGGCGAATGCGTTATAAGATTCAGTTTCGAAATTAGCATCGGTTACCGGCCATAACAAAACCTGTAATTTAATTTGAGGCCCTTTTTTATCTTTTGCCATTAAGGTAATTGCAGCAGCCATGTTTCCACCAACGCTGTTTCCTACTACAGCAAGGTTTTTACCGTTTACACCAATTTCTTTTCCGTTTTCGGCAACCCATTGTGTGGCAGCATAAATTTCGTTTATCGCTACAGGATATTGTGCTTCAGGAGAAGGAGTGTAGTCCGGGAAAACTGCAACCACGCCACTTTCTACGACTAAATCACGAACAAGTCTTCGGTGAGTTGGATAATCTCCTAAAACCCATCCACCGCCGTGAATAAAAATAAATACGGGTGCATTTGCTTTAGCCCCTTTTGGTTTTGTAATATGAATTTTTACTTTTAAACCGTTTTGAGAAATCACTTTTTCAGATTCTTCAATTCCTGAATAATCCACTTCTACAGATTTTTGAGCGCCTACCAAAACGCCACGTGCGTCTGCTACACTTAATTGTTCTAATGGTTTTCCGTCACCTGAATTTAATGCTTTCAAAAATGTGCGGACTTCTGTAAAAACCTGAGGGTCATTTTCTCCTTTAAATTGTCTTTCTTGTGCTGATGCAATTGTATTTACGATGAACAATGCTGCAATAAATAAACCTTGTTGTAATACTTTAATAGTTTTCATATCTTTTGTTTTTATCAGTTATAATTTGATAGGACAAAGATATGGCGGTAGTAAAGCTCTAAAAATAGACAAAAGTCTATTCTAATTGTACATTTTTCCCTAGAAGGTATTTTTTCTTGAAATTAGACGGAGTGTCGCCAACTTTATTGGTAAAAAGCCGGTTGAAATAGGCCGGATCTTCGTAACCAAGTTGATAAGCTATTTCTTTTACGCTTAAATTAGAATATCCCAAAAGCCTTTTTGCTTCAAGCATAATTCGGTCTTTAATAATATCGTTGGGTTGTGTAAGTTCTAAACGGTTGAATTTATTGGATAATGTTTTGGGAGCCACACCAAGGATTTCGGCATAATCTGCAACAGTATGTTTTGTTCTAAAATGAATTTCGACCAAACGGCTAAAATCCCTGAAAAAGTCCATTTCTTTAGAAGGTTCATTGTTTAAAACGCCTAATTGCTGTGTTTTCCAGATTCTGGTTGCTTTTATAATAAGTTGTTTCAAATACGTTCTGATCATTTCTTCCTGCGAAGCATCTGGAGCATCAAATTCTCCCTGAATCTGGTCGTAAATCGCTTCTACAAATAAAACTTCTTTATCCGGTAAAGCTGTCATTGGCATTTCGAAAATATTATTAAACAATAATCCGTCGCACGCAACTTCGGCATCGTGAATTTGCACGCAATAAAAATCGCGATTATAATACATAAAATAACCCTGGCTTTTTCCTTCTTTATCTATTTGCAAATATTGATTGCTATTGACAAAAAACAGGGAAGGAGTCGTGGTTTTATATTGTTTAAAATCTATCGTAATCAAATAATCTTCAGGTAAATAAAGTACCTTGATATAAGGCTTGTAATAATCGCCATTGATTTCTTCAATAGAAGTCTGGTTCAACACCAGAAAACCTAGTTTTTTATAATTAGATTCGAAAAATTTATGGGTATTCATTACTTATTGCTCTTCAATAATAGTCAAAATGCTTTTCGGAATTTCTTCAAAAGCCTCAAAAGAATAAGGTTTAATCAGGTATGCTTTTACACCTAATAAATCGCATTTTTCTTTGTAAGCAGGATTTATACTTGTTGAGTAAACAAAGCACGGAATTGTCTTTAAATCATTATTATTCAGGATTTCCTGCAATGCTTCGATGCCGTCAATTATAGGCATATTGATATCGGTAAGGATAACATCCGGATTTTCATTAGAGGTATCTTTTAGATAACTCAAAAGTTCTTCACCATTCGCTACAAGACTGACTTTTCCGAAATTAGGATTTTTATTAAAGGTTTCGAAAATAACATCTGCATCGTCGATATCATCTTCGGCAATAATTATGTGTAGATTATTTAAGTATGGCATTTTATAGGATTGGGAAAAAAAGATTAAATGTTGTTCCTTCGTTCAGGTTACTTTCTACAGTTATTTTTCCTGAATGGTTTTCCATGATTTTTTTACAAATTGCAAGCCCGATTCCGTTTCCGGAATATTCGCTTCTAGCATGTAAACGCTGAAATATCGTAAAAATTTTATTAAGATGGTTTTTCTCCATTCCAATACCATTATCCTTTACCTGAATTTTTACAAATAGATTAGCTTCATTAGGTACTTCAGATTCAAAATTTTCTATCTGAGAAATTTCGATAATTGGCTCAGTATCTGTTTTGCTATATTTTATAGCATTGGTAATCAGGTTAGAAAAAAGCTGGCGCATTTGTACTTTTGAGGCTTGTATCAAAGGCAGTTTTCCTATTATAATTTTTGCTTTTTTATCTGTAATTATAATTTCGAGATCATCCTGAACTTCTGATATTATTTGCGCTAAATTAATTTGTGTGCGTTCCTCTTGTGCGGTGTGCGACGAATATTGAACCAAGTCATCTACAAGTGAGTTTAATCGAAGTGCAGATGATTTCATAACATTTATAGATCTGGCGTCTGTTTCATTAAGATAACTTCCGTCAATTTTTCCGTTATGCATTACAATTTTTCTTAAAGGTTCTTTTAAGTCATGCGATATAACATGAATGAATTCTTCAAGATTTTTGTTGGTTTTATTTAATTCGTTTATTTTTTCTTCGAGTTCTTTCTGATGGCGTATCAATGCTTCCTCGTATTTTTTCTTTTCCGTAAGGTCTGTTACCACAATTCCGATGGCATCAACAGACGGTTCAAGATCTGTGAGGGATATATGGGCAGGAAAATTTTTTATATTCCTGTTGGTTTTAAATAGTATTTCATGAGCCGTTATACCAAATTTTAAAGCTTCAATAAGTGCAATAAAATTATCAGGATTATAAAAATATTCATTTAAATAAGTTCCGATTATTTTTTCAGAAGGTACACCTACCAATTTTGAAAAATAGTTATTACAATATAATATTAATCCATTTTTTGAAATGCTTAATGCACCTTGCTCAAATTTTTCAATTAAAAGCCTAAAAGTATAATCAGCAGTTTCGAGCGAATAAAGTTGCGGTGATCCATTTGTATTTACCACAAGCGCATCAACATCTCCTTGCTTTATAGCATCAACAATACTATTAGATTCATAAAGTTGTTCTTTTAATGAGGCTATTTCGGCTTGTAGAGATTCGATATTTATATTACTGTCCTTCAAATTATTCGCGTATGTTTAGGATTTTTAAGACCTTTTCTCTATCTGACAAATCGCCCAAAATGATCCTTTTAGGAGCAGGATTTGTTTTGATTAAAGTAGGTATTGCAACTATTTGATGTATCACAGCCTGTTCTGTATCACGACTAATATCTATAATTTCTAATTCGTAATTATTATCAAGATATTGATCGCAAATACGACGCAGGTTTTCTATGGCATGTCCGGATTTAACAGACATACCTGAAACAAAAAGCATAAATTTATATTTGTTTGTACTAGAGCCATCAGCTGATTCGTCCATTTTTATGAGTTTAATGGTTTAATATTAAGCCCAACAAGTACCCGTTCCTCATTCGAAAGATCACCAATAATCTTGCGGATAGGTTCCGGGAATTTTCTAACTAATGTAGGTACAGCAAAAATCTGATCACCTTCTGCTAACTGAGGATTTTTAAGTAAATCTACAATTTCAATGCTGTAAATGCCTTTCAAATGCTCTTCGGCATATTTTTTTATATTTTCAAGTGCCGTGATAGATTTTGGCGTTTGACCTGCTATATATAATCTCAACTGCCACTCGGCTACAACTTCTTCTTTCATTTCAGTTTATTTTTTTGTAGAAGCCAGTTTTTCCTGCAATTCTTCTGTTGCTTTCAAAATACTTAATTCTTCTTCAGCCGATTCAAATTCATTTTTAAGTGCTTCTATATTTGCTTCGAGAACTTTGCGTTTTCGGGCAATTTCTCTGTCTTTTCTATTAATTTCGTTTTGAAGCTTAATCTCTGAAATCGTTTTCTTGAACTGATGTGATTGTCTTGCGGCTCCGGTAAGTATTCCTTGTGGCCCTAATTCAACATCCAGCAATTCTATTCCGTTGTTTGTAATCACAAATTCTCTTACCTGGTTAGAATGTCCCATACCTCGGGATTTTACAATAAAAATTCCACGGTTTCTTTCTCCAATTCCTTCCATATCGCGAACTGTAATCCAGGTGTCAACTAATGAAGAAACTGATTCTTCCGCAAGGTCTGGCCTGAAATTATCTGTTTGTTTGTTTAGAGAGGTAAAAAGTGCCGTAATATTATTGGCTTTAAGCATATCTATTAATCTTACCAACATTGAACGAACTTCTTGCTCACTGCCCACTGTAATAAGATTACTTATCGGGTCAATAATTATAGTTGTAGGCTTAAATTCTTTGATTAATTTTCTAAGTGTAAGCAAATGCAGTTCAAGACCATTTAATGACGGGCGTGAAGAATGTATTTGCAGCGTACCGTTATCAAGATGTTTTTGAAGATCAACATTTATCGATTTCATGTTTCGAACCAGTTGTTGCGGCGATTCCTCAAAAGCAAAATAAATGGTTCTTTCCTTTTCTTCGCACTGTTTATTGGCAAAATAGCAGGCAATAGTTGTTTTGGCAGTTCCGGCAGTTCCTGAAACTAATATATTGCTTCCGCGATAAAATCCGCCACCCTGAAACATTTCGTTTAATCCTTTTAATCCTGTCTGAATGATATCTGAAGATACTTCATTATCTAATTTTAAAGATGTAATAGGAAGCACAGAAATCCCGTCTTCATCAATTAAAAACGGATATTCGTTTGTACCGTGTGTTGATCCTCTGTATTTTACAATACGAAGTCTTCTTGTAGAAACCTGCTCAATAACACGATGATCCAGAACAATAACGCAATCTGAAACATATTCTTCTAATCCCTGACGCGTTAAAGTTGCTTCACCACGTTCACCTGTTATAACCGCTGTAACGCCTTTTTCTTTAAGCCAATGAAATAATCTTCGTAGTTCGGCTCTAAGAATTGCCTGATTATCCAAACCTGAAAATAAAGATTCAATAGTATCAAGTACAACTCTGGTAGCTCCAATAGAATCTATTGCATGTCCCAATCTTATAAATAAACCATCAAGATCATATTCTCCGGCTTCTTCAATTTCAGATCTTTCGACCCTAACATAATCTACTACGAGTTTTTTTTCAGCTTTAAGCTGTTCAAGGTCAAAACCCAGAGACTTTACATTTAGAGTAAGGTCAGTCGAAGGTTCTTCAAAAGACATGAACACTCCGGGTTCGTTATATTCTGTAATACCTTTAATAAGGAATTGCATTGACAACAATGTTTTTCCGCAGCCGGCGCCACCGCAGATTAATGTAGGTCGTCCTTTCGGGAATCCACCATCAGTAATCTCATCAAGGCCGTCAACTCCTGTAGGAGTTTTGGGAAATATAAAACTATGTGATTTTTCTTTTTCTTGCACGCTAATAAATATCTATTTACTCAAAAATACGTTTTCTCCAAACACTTTCAAAAATTATTTATTAAGATTTAACAGATGTTTAATGAAAATTATTAAGATTTTAGAAATATCAGGATTCAAAAAATGCTAAAGATGAGAAATAGAGATAAAACTTAAAAAAAATAGCTTTATTATTCGAATTGCAGCATATTTTTACGAATAATATTTTTATCAGAAGTTGTTCTGGCTAAGTTAATTGCGGTTTCAAAATGTTGTCGGGCCTTTGTGTTATCAAGGTCAGTATATAAATTTCCCATTAAGGAAAAGTAAAAATGATTGTCAGTCAAATTTAATTTTTCAGCCTCAACAATTGCTTCTTGTTTGCTTTTTGCTTTAGATAAAGCATAAGTTCTGTTTAATGCCACAATGGGAGAATATTCTAAAATAATCAGATTGTTGTACAATTCTAAAATATGTTGCCATTTTTCGGGAGTATCTTTTTTCTGCGTGTGCCAATACGCAATTCTGGCTTCAAGATGGTATTTTGAAAGTGTATTTCCTGTTGAGGATTTACTAAGAAAATAAATTCCTTTTTCGATTAATTCCTGATTCCAAAGTGATTCATCCTGATCCTGATATAAAATTATTTCGCCGTTTTCGGTAGTTCTTGCTTCAAACCTTGAAGAGTGAAAACACATTAAGGCCATCAACGCATTGGTCGAAGGCAAATTGGTTGCTTCATTTTGAATTAACAGATACGTTAAACGCATGGCTTCTGTACAAAGATCTTTTCGTAAAGTAGTATTTTGCGAAGTAGAATAATAACCTTCAGAATACAACAAATAAATGGTTTTAAGAACTGTTTCTATTCGGTCTTTAACCTGCGTTTCGCTTGGGTTTTGTATTTTGATATTTTCTTCCTTGAGTTTTTCCTTTGCGCGATTGATTCGTTTATAAATCACTTCTTTGTTAGACAAAAAAGCATCGGCAATTTCATTTATTCCAAAACCACAAAGCAAGTTTAATGCAAGCGCAATTTGAGCTTCATCAGAATTGCAAGGATCACAAACCGTAAATATCATAGCCAATTGACTATCTGCAATATTTTTTTCAGATAAATCAATTTCCGTTTCAGGATTGTTTAGCGGTGCATTGTATTTTATCTCAGAAACAATTTTCTTTTCGAAAATATCATTTCTCTTAAAATAATTTTTGGTTTTGTTTTTCGCCACCGTATAAAGCCAGGCCGTAGGATTTTCAGGAATTCCTTTGATCGCCCAGGTTTCTGAAGCTGCCAGAAAAGTATCACTCACAATATCTTCGGCAATTTCAATATGATAAATGCCAAACAAATTACAAAGTACAGAAACGATTTTTTGGTATTCGGTCCTGAATAAATTGGGTATGAGTTCCTGGTTTTTCATGTAAGGTGTTTTGTAAATCTTTGTCAAAGTTTTAAACTTTGACAAAGATAACAGTTTATGTAGTTTCCCGGAATGAGAATATTTTGTTGACATAGTTAGTGTCATCTCTAAGGAGTAAAGATCACATCCAATTGTCCGCAATCTAAACCTACAAAGAAATTCTCTGTCGAGCTACTTTGTGTCATTTCTACGGAGGAGAAATGACACAACTATGCATATTATCAAGCTAAAGTCTAATATCCAATAATCTAAAAATCTAAGAAGTCTAAAATCTAAGAAGTCTAAACCGCCATTCGTATCTCCACATTTCCGCCCAAATTCAAAATGGGGCAATCTTGTGCAATAGCAGCCGCTTCTTCATAATCTTGTGCCTTTATGATAATCAATCCGCCAATAGATTCTTTTATTTCTACAAAAGGGCCGTTAGTAATTCCTTTGTTTTTAGTTACTAATTTTCCTTCGCCATCCCAGCGTTGCAGAGGCCTTGCAAGTTTATCTTGTGCAGCTAAACCTCCAAACCAGTTTTGCCATTGCTGAAAGTGCTGTTGCATTTCTTCCGGAGAAGGCTGTATTTCTTTTGTTGTGAAGTCTCTTCTGAATATTAATATGAACTCATTCATTTTGATTTTTTTTTATAAGTTGTAAATTATCATTTATAGGATAATAAAAGGCTGTTTTTTATAAAGATAAAATTACTCTTTTACCAAATATAAAAACAGCCTCGATTTATTTATCCAAATTGTCCCACTCTGTACGATCCCACATTATTTGGAAAAGCAAGGTTAAAACGGTTCCATGTGTTGATTGTAGTAATTACTAAAGTAAGATCAATTAGTTCTTCATCAGAGAATTCGCTTTTTGCAATTGCATACACTTCATCAGGTACGTGACAAGCGGTTACAGCTTCGGCGTAAGCCAATGCAGCTCTTTCTTTTGCTGTATAATACGGAGTTTCTCTCCAGGCACTTAAACCAAACAAACGCTGTGGAGTTTCTCCTGTTGCCAAAGCTTCTTTAGAGTGCATATCTAAACAATAAGCACAGCTATTAATTTGAGATACTCTGAAATCTACTAAATCTACCAAAGATTTTTCAAGTCCTGATTTTTTTAAATAAGCACTGATTCCAAATAATGTGCTTAAAGCTTTTTGACCTTTTTCGAATACATTAATTCTAGTTTCCATCTTGTATAATTTTTAAATGTTATACCCTAATGACAACCGAACTTTCAGGATTGGACAAATTTTTGAAAAAAAATAAAAAAAATAGTAAGATCGTAATAGTATGGTGTAATAGAACGCGGATGAAACGGATTCGCTAAAGCGAAAACGCGGATAAAAACGGATTTTTTATTTGATTTAATTTAAAAAAAATCCGTTTTTATCCGCGTTTTTACGAAGTAAATCCGTGTCAACCGTGTTCAATTTTACGCATTCTTTGTGTATACTGTATACCAAATGGGTAAAATTTATACACATTAAATTTTGATGATATTAGGTAAAGCGCTCTGTTACAGTTAAAAATGATAATGGCATGTTGGTTGCTCACTGAGATAATGTGTTTTTATAGACAATTTCAAAACACAAGAAAAGAAACAGTTTTTAAGTAAGAGCCATTAGATAAAAATAAATAGATACTATAATATGGAAAGCGAAACAATCATCTCAAAACAATTTTATTCTTCAAGTGAAGCCATAAATGCCGAACATTCTTTAAACAATTCCATTTTTCGTATAGATAACGATAAACCAATTAAAAATATTGCAAAAACATCAAATCGATTCGGATCTTTTGTACTTGTTGGTACATTTGCATTAATGTTAGTTGGTGCTTTCTTAGTATATCAATTTCAACCTGACTTTGATCAATTTCAATTAGACAGAATAGATTCGGCCTGGGGTTATCCATTTCTTATTTTCACAATGGCGTTGTTCTTTTTTCAAACAGCTTCATTTATTTATAATGCCTATTTATATCTTCGTTACAAACCAATCGAATCTGTTTCAGACGAACTATTGCCAACTTGTACCGTAATCGTTCCTGCTTATAACGAAGGAAAATTAGTTTGGGATACTTTAATTAGTCTGGCAGCAAGTGATTTTCCGGAACAAAAAATGCAATTATTAGCAATTGATGACGGAAGTAAAGATGATACATGGTATTGGATGCAACAGGCAAAAATAAGATTAGGAGATCGTTTAACTATTTTTCAACAACCGGAAAACAAAGGAAAACGTCACGCACTTTACCGTGGATTTGAACTTGGTACAGGAGAAATTTTTGTAACCGTAGATAGCGATTCTATTGTAAAAAAAGATACTTTACGTAATTTAGTTAGTCCGTTTGTGACCAATGAAAAATGTGGGGCAGTTGCTGGAAATGTTCAGGTTTTGAATAATAAAAAAGCAATACTTCCAAAAATGCTAAACGTAAGTTTCGTAATGAGTTTTGAATTCATGCGTTCTGCAGAAAGCATGTTAGGTTCTGTACTTTGTACTCCGGGCGCTGCAGCAGCGTATCGTAAAACAGCCGTTTTTGGATGTCTTGAAGAATGGATCAACCAGACTTTTATGGGGCAGCCATCAGATATTGGTGAAGACCGTGCGATGACCAATATGATTTTAAAACAAGGGCAGCATGTATTGTTTCAAAGAAACGCAACTGTTTTAACAAATGTTCCTGAAGAATATACAGGTTTATATAAAATGTTTATCAGATGGGCGAGAAGTAATGTACGTGAAAACATTGCGATGTCTAAATTTGTTTTTACCAACTTTAGAGAAGGATCTAAATTTGGTTCAAGATTGTTGCTTATCAACCAATCGCTAAAAATGATCATGTCTTATCCTTTTTTAATATTCATGTTTATTTTTATAGCAACACATCCGTTATTGTTTTTTAGTTCAACGCTTGCGAGCATATTAATAATATCAACTTTCCCTGTTATATTTTATGCTAAAAAATATAATTTAAAAGACTCACTTTGGGCTTATTCATACAGCATTTTTTATACATTCAGTTTATTCTGGATTACGCCATACGCTATTGCAACGGCAAATAAAAGAGGTTGGTTAACCCGTGGATTAGCTGAATCAAAATAATAACTACCATAATAATTACTGCTTTAAATTAGAATCTACTATTTGTTTGAAAAACTCCTGCCCATAAAGTAGGAGTTTTTTTATGGAGTTGAAGTATTGCAACTGAATATGTTATTAATTGATAAAAAAAATAAGTTTAGGTACGCATTGCGGATAATTAACTAGTATGATATCTATATTTTTGCCATAAATCCACCAAAAAAGGATTATAAATACCCAATAAAACTAAAATACCTATGTCTGATTTTTTAAAACAATTTGGAGATGATCTTCAAAAAAATGTTCCTGGTTTTATCGCTGTTTCTGTAGCTGAAATCAAAAGCGGAATGTCTTATTACTCACAATCTGTTCTAGCTGGTTTTGATCCGGAATTAGCATCTGCATTTAATCTTGAAGTTGTCAAAGCTAAAATGAATGCTATAAAAGCATTAAACTTAGAAGGACAAACTGTAGATAACGTTATGATTACACTTACATCTCAAATTCATATTCTTGATGTTTCTGATAATGGAGATTATTTTATTTATTTGGCAGTAGATTCTACTAAAGCAAATTTAGGAATGACAAAATCTATTCTTAATAAATATAAAAAAGAGATTGCTGAAAAATTATAACTGTACTTTTTTCGTAATTCAAAGGGAATATTCAAAATGTATATTCCCTTTTTTTTTGACCTTATTTAAAATATTATTTTTTATGTGCGGGTAGATTGATTTATATTTATTCCCAAAATATAAAATACAAAAATGGAATTACGTGAGTTTTTCGAAAAATACCCCGACGAAGAAACTTGTATCGAAGAATTTAAGAATAAACGCCTGCAGAATAATCTAATCTGTAAAAAATGCCAGCACAATCTACACTCTTTTAGAAAGGTTGATTTAAAATTTCAATGTAAAAAATGCGGCAACCGAATGAGCCTTCGTTCAGGTACGGTAATGGAAAATTCTAATTTACCTTTTAAATATTGGATGATTTGTATCGAACTGATGACACTATCCAAAAGAAAATTCTCTGCACTGCAAATTCAATATCTATTAGGCCACAAACGCTACGAACCAATATGGTTAATGGTTCAGAAAATAAATCTCGTTATGCGTAAAAGAGATGAAAAGTACAGGCTTAGAGCATATTCTGAGTTTGACAGCGAATTTTTGGCAGAAATTGATAAGCTAAGTTTACCAAAGAAAAAGCAATAAAAAGTAATTAAAATATTAATTTATAAGAAATTTGATGAGAAATTATAATGAATAGTTAGTAGCTATTATTAATAATTAAATTATTACATTTGATAGAAGAAAGAATATGCTTAGTGTTGATTTATTAATAATGTCTTATTTGGCATCATAAAAACTTTACAGAGTGAGATCTAAAATTATAGCAAAAACAAAAAAGAGAACCTAAATTTGAAATAACATTTTTCAGATTTGATCTCCAAAAATATAATACTACAAATGACATATAAAAATTTTCTGCAGATCGACGATGATTCTGATGATTGCGAATTGTTTATGGAAGCACTCAATGCGGTTTCTACTTCACAGTATACTTCAATAAACGATCCTGTTGAAGCTTTTCAAAAGCTATTAAAACAGGAAGTGAAGCCAGATGTTATTTTTCTGGATTTAAATATGCCTATTATGTCTGGTCTTGAACTTTTATCTGAAATAAAAAAACAAGATACACTGCAAAAAATACCCGTTATTATTTTTTCTACTTCACAACTCGAAGAAATCATTAAAGAAGCCAAATTACTTGGGGCGCACGATTATATTTCGAAACCCAATAACTTTAATGAATTAAAAAAAATATTAAGCGAATATGCTTATGAAGTTAAACATGCTTAAGTTGGTAAATAACTTTATGCTTTCAGGAATTTTGAATTTGTTTTTTTTATATTTTTATTAAAAAAACAAATGTCCCATAGTCCTATTTATGTTTAATTCCACTCAATGAAATTATCTACTCAAATTCTTTTAGCATTTACATTGATAATTTTGCTCTCTGTTGCAGACTCATATACCAATTATATGATGTCGAAAAAAGTGCAGCTCAACTCGCATTTTTTAGGACGGTCAGAAGAAATAATTCGTAATTCAAACAAAACCCATAAAGCAATTATAGGAATGCAAAGTGCCTTTCGGGGTTATTTGCTTACAGATGATAAAGTTTTTTTAGACTCGTATTTTGAAGGTCTTAAAAGCGTTCCGTATTTATTTAAAGTTCAAAAAAAGCAAATAGGAAGTAATAATACCCAGCGTGTTATATTAGATTCTATTGAATTGCTTCATAATGACTGGCTGAAATATTCAGAAAAACTGATTGAATCCGGAAAAAAAGATGCAGATTCATTACAAAGTACATTAAGGAAACATGTCGGCAAAAAGATAAACGATGACATTGCCACGAAGTTTACCAGATTTGACCGAATAGAATATAAAAGAAGGAAACATCACAGCGCAATGCTGCTTACTTCACTTCGATATACCCGAACTTTCTCGTTGATCTTTCTTACCTTAACTATTATTGTTGGAGTAATTAGCACTATTTACATCATGCTGATTACAACCAAACGAATTTCTTCAATGGTTCGCCTTGCAGAAAATATTTCAAAAGGAAAATTCACCCGTATAGAAGATACCAGAAACGACGAATTAACCGCATTGGCATCTTCATTAAATATTATGTCGGCTAAGTTAGACAAGAATATCCATGAACTTAAAATCAGAAATGCCGAACTCAATAAATTTGCTTACGTCGTTTCTCACGATCTTAAAGCACCCATTCGCGGCATTCATAATGTTATAACCTGGATTGAAGAAGATCTTGACAATCAACTTTCGCCGGAGTTAAAAAGATATCTCAATATTATTCCTCAAAAAACCAAAAGAATGGAAGCTTTGATTAATGGTTTGTTAGACTACGCAAGGCTAAATATTAATGTTCTGCCGGAAAAGATTAATACAAATACTTTAGTTAACGAAATTGCCAATTCGATTGTACCGAGAAACTTCACTCTTGAAGTTACCGATTTACCTGAATTATTCACAGAAAGGATTAAATTAGAACAGGTATTTGCTAATTTAATTAGTAATGCTGTCAAATATACACCACAGGAAAACGGAATTATTCAGATTAGCTGTAGAAAATTTCATAAGCATTATGAATTCTCTGTAAAAGATAACGGAATTGGAATTGCCAGTGAATATCACAAAAAAATATTCGAAATATTCCAGACATTAAGAGAACAAAATGAACAGGAAAGTACCGGAGTAGGACTCGCCATCGTAAAGAAAATTATCGATGACCAACAAGAAGATATTATTGTAATTTCGAAAGTTGGTGAAGGAGCCGAATTTATTTTTACCTGGAGAAATAATTAAATCATGAAAAAACCAGCCATATTATTAGTAGAAGACGATGAACTAGACATTATTAGTGTAGAGCGATCTTTAAAAAAATTAGAAATAGAATATGAACTTTATTCTGCGTATAACGGAATCGAAGCCTTAAAAATGCTAAGAGATACAGAAATACAATTAAATCCGATGGTAATTCTGTTGGATATTAATATGCCCAGAATGAACGGAATTGAATTTTTGAAAGTGCTTCGGGAAGATGAAAATCTTAAAAAACTGAAAGTGTTTATAATGACCACTTCATCAGAAGGAAATGATAGGTTTGAGGCAGAAAAATTAGGCATTTCAGGCTATATTATAAAACCTTTAAACTATAATGATAACACCAAAAGATCTGATTCTATGGATGCTTTTGTACAATTTCATTTAAGGAAAATTTTGCTGGACGAGAATATTTAAGTAAGTCAAAAGAATCTTATCATGCCATTCTATTATAATTAGTAATTAGAACATAGATATTACTGTTGTTTGATTTGAAAATAACAGAAAAAACATAACAGATTTTTAATTCATTCTATAAAGAATTATGAAAAACACACACGCTGAATTCGAAGAATCTGTTTTGACAGATGCAGAATTTTTGAAGATTTTAATTAAGGTAAAAAACGGGAATTTTACGCAACGTTTCCCAACAGATCAAAGCGGCGTAAAACGTTCTATTTGCGACACTTTAAACGAAATCATTGACCTGAACGAAAGAATGGTTTTTGAATTTCAAAAGGTTGGAAAAAGCATTGGTAAACAAGGGAAACTAACCAACAGAGTAGCCCTTGAAGGTGCAAGAGGATCCTGGAGTTCTTGTGTCGATTCTGTAAATACGCTTATTTCAGATCTTGTGCATCCAACGATTGAAATTGCGCACGTAATTACATCGGTAGCAAAAGGAAATTTATCTCAGGAAATGCCACTTTCTATCGAAGGAAACCCGCTTCAGGGAGAATTTCTTAGAATTGCAAAAGAGGTAAACGGAATGGTAAAACAGCTAAACTTATTCTCGATGGAGGTTACGCGTGTGGCACGTGAGGTAGGAACAGAAGGAAAACTGGGAGGTCAGGCAAAAGTAAGAGGTGTTGGAGGTGTTTGGAAAGATTTGACCGACTCTGTAAATAAAATGGCAAGTAACTTAACGGGTCAGGTACGTAACATTGCCGATGTAACCACCGCCGTAGCAAAAGGAGATTTATCTAAAAAAATTACCGTAGACGTAAAAGGAGAAATCCTCGAACTTAAAAATACCATTAATACGATGGTAGATCAGCTGAACTCATTTTCATCTGAGGTTACGCGTGTGGCAAGAGAGGTAGGAACCGAAGGTAAACTGGGAGGTCAGGCGCAGGTAAAAGGAGTTGGGGGAACCTGGAAAGATTTAACAGATTCCGTAAACCAAATGGCATCGAACTTAACGGGCCAGGTACGTAATATTGCCGATGTAACCACTGCCGTAGCAAAAGGAGATTTATCTAAAAAAATTACCGTAGACGTAAAAGGAGAAATCCTGGAACTTAAAAATACCATTAATACGATGGTAGATCAGCTGAACTCGTTCTCCTCTGAGGTTACGCGTGTGGCCGTAGAAGTAGGTTCAGAAGGAAAACTGGGAGGTCAGGCAAAAGTGCGAGGTGTTGGTGGGGTTTGGAAAGATTTGACCGACTCTGTAAACCAAATGGCATCGAACTTAACAGGCCAGGTGCGTAATATTGCCGAGGTAACAACAGCCGTAGCAAAAGGCGATTTATCTAAAAAAATTACCGTAAACGTTGCGGGAGAAATCCTGGAACTTAAAAATACAATTAATACGATGGTAGATCAGCTGAACTCCTTTGGTGCCGAAGTAACCCGTGTGGCGCGTGAGGTAGGTTCAGAAGGAAAACTGGGAGGTCAGGCCAAAGTAAAAGGAGTTGGTGGAACCTGGAAAGA
>LMAJ01000035.1 GCA_001507425.1 Flavobacteriaceae bacterium CRH | reverse complement strand
TTGTTTTAAAAACAAGTAAGATATTCTTTATAAACACTACTTTTTGAGGTGGTCACTTTGAACCGGAATCAACTGATCTTTTTTACAAGAATAGGGTGGTCACTTTAAACCGGAATCAATTGCTCTCTTTTACCGGAATGGGATGCTCACTTTTACCAGAATTTGCACTCCATATAGTGTTTCATAATTTCACATAATTATTTTGGGTAAAGATTGATTTTAAAGCAGTGCTGAATGGCGGTAATTTTAAACTCAGACTTGATCAATTAAAATTAAAGTTGTTAAGATTAGTGATAACAGATATTTATTTTTTAATACTATTTGAACTCCTTATTTTAGAAAACTTAATAGGCTGAATAAAGATATAAAGATATTAATTGATCATCTAGTTAACTTAACGAGATTTTTGAATCACTTTTTTTGTGTATGGTAAACTTTCTTATATGTAGAAAAAGGGCATAAAAAAAGACCTATCTTGTAAGAATATAGGTCTTTTATCTTTTAGCGGGAAAGGGACTTTAACCTGGTAGCAAAATAAAATAACTAAAATAAAAAAAAGCGTAGTAATCATTCGAACTTGTGCGTTTAGATGTTTGTTTAACAGTGATGTAATTTGTTTTTTGAGTATAGATGCATCGATTCTGCCCCAAAATTAAAAATGGCGATAATTTATTATTGCGATAAGCTTACTACCATAAAATTTTTCGCTAAAAAGAAACTAATTTAAAAATTAAGAGTAATTGCGTTATTCCTATTTTGACATCATGATTACGTTTAAAGTATGCAAGTAATTTGTAATATACTTTTGAAATGTTTGTATTAATGCTAAAATAAAGTTTTGGAGGATATATTTTATTATCTGTCAATTTACTTTTAGTATTTTTGTTTTGTAAGATGCATTCTACGACACTTAATAAATCACACGATGGCAGATAGAGAAAATGATATAGTATTTATTGAAACTGATTTATTCGACGAATTATCCATACTTGTCGAGCAAACTCAACAGCAAGTTATTGTTCAAAACAATAGTTCTCTAACATTGCTTTTTTGGGAGATTGGTTTTAGAATTAACGATACTATACTTCAAAATAAACGAGCAGAATATGGAAAACAAATTGTGTCGGCATTGTCTGTACAATTGGAAAATAAATACGGAAGAAATTTCGAAGAAAAAAATCTTCGTAGAATGATGCAGTTTGCTGATCAGTTTGCAGATAAAGAAATTGTCGTGACACTGTCACGACAATTAAGCTGGTCCCACTTTTTAGCAATAATACCCATTAAAAATCAGGAAGCCAAACTGTTCTATGCTAATCAGGTAAGCGACCAGTTAATGAGTGTTAGGGATTTACGAAAGCAAATAGCAGCAAAAACTTTTGAACGTACTGAAATAGCCAATATTCAAACGACATCATCTCCATATAATTTACAATACTCATTTAAAGATCCTTATTTGTTAGATTTTTTAAATTTAGGTAATGCCTATCTGGAAAAGGATTTAGAGCAGGCAATATTGTATGAGTTGGAAAAATTCATTCTTGAACTAGGAAAGGGATTTACTTTTGTCGAGCGTCAAAAAAGAATGATTATAGATGGTGAAGATTTTAATTTAGATTTACTATTTTATCATCGTAAATTAAAACGGCTAGTTGCGATTGAATTAAAATTAGGAAAATTCCAAGCTAAACATAAGGGGCAAATGGAGTTATATCTGCGATGGCTGGACAAGTATGAAAAGCAGCAAGGGGAGAAAACACCAATTGGATTAATACTATGTGCAGAAAGCAGTCGTGAACAAATAGAATTACTCGAAATGCACAAAGATGGGATAATAGTTGCTGAATACTGGACTGATTTACCGCCTAAAAAACAGTTTGAAGAAAAAATCCATTCATTACTGACCGAAGCAAAAGAAAAAATAGAAAGAAAATACCTTTCTGAATAAATTTCTATTATACCCACACTGGACACAATTGGAAATTGTAAGGACATTTTTTTAATTACTTTTTAATAATTAAAGAACTGTTAGTAAATTATTTTTACAATATTGCCTTTTTAGCGGGCATATACAGTTTCAAACCACAATATGTAAGGCTCTGATTTAACTGGATTTTAGTTCCCAAATTATGATGTGCTACGCTTCTGCCATAAAACGCCACGCTTTATTGTATTTTTTCTAATGTTTAAAGCTTGATTTTTTGACATTAATTTTTAAATTGGAAAAAAGCGCTTCTTTTTTATTTCGACTTTAAATTATGGTATTCGGTAATTGTAAAATTTCCCAAGGCAGAGTGTCTTCTTTCAGTATTATAGAAATTTTCAATGTATTCCGAAATTGAGGTTTTTGCTTTTCGTCTGGTTTTATAATTATTTTTTGAAATCAATTCTGTTTTCAACGTTTTAAAAAAACTTTCTGCTACTGCGTTATCATAACAGTTTCCTTTTCTGCTCATGCTTCTTGAGATTTGGGGATTTTTTGTAATTATATAGGTAAAATCTTTACATGCGTATTGGATCCCCCTGTCAGAATGAAATATTAATCTTTGGCTGCTGGTTAAAGGGCGGTGTAATACACTTTTTTTATAAGCGGCAATAGAAGTGTCGATTGCTTTCATAGTTTCACTTGCTGACCAGCCTATTACTTTGCGGTCAAATAAATCAATGACTATGGTAAGATATAGCCAGCCTTGTCCAGTTCTGATATAAGTAATGTCAGATACCCAAACTTGGTTTTCTTTTCTAACTTTAAAATCCTGGTTCAGCAAATTATCTACTACAGGATATTTATGAAATGAATTTGTAGTTTTTTTGAATTTTAATTTCGAAACTCTTTGTAAATGTAATCTCTGCAGCAACCTTCCGACATACCCTCGAGAGATTTTAATGCCAATTGAGTGTAATTCCTTTGTAATTCTTGTGCCGCCGTATCTGCCTTGACTCCAATTAAAGATTCTTGAAATTTCAGAACATATAAATGCCCTGCGATCTCTTTTGCTATTGGGCTGGGCTTTGTTCCAACGGTAAAAACTGCTTCTGTTTATTTCGAAAATCTGGCACATCTTCCCGGTAGGGAATATCTGAGCATTATCTTTAATAAATTGATATTTTGCCTGCCTTTCTTGGAGAAGATGCTTAGCTCCTTTTTTAGAATATCGCGTTCAAGTTTTATATTTTTAATTTCTTTCCTCAATTTCAATAAATCTTCTTTAGTGATATCTGTAGCGGTTAATTTTGAAAAAGTAAGTTTCCCATCCTTATGCAGTTTTTTCCAATGTGAGAGAGTATTTTCGCTAATTCCAAGTTCTTGGGCAACGTCAATGATGCTCCCGTATTTTATGCTCATATCAACAGATGATATTTTAAATTCTAAGCTGTATTTTTTTCTAACTGTTTCCATGCTCTTAAAGGTAAAGAGAATAATTATTTGGCCTGTAGAATTAGAAGTAATATTTCACAATTCTGACTGGATAATTACCTGTTAAATTTCTAATTGCTGTATATTGAATTTACTGGCTTTTTTGGTTTAAAAGAAGTATACTGCCTTAGCTTTTTGGTGCGTTTACGAGAGGTATTCCATGAACCTAATGCACCGATTCTGCACCCAAATTCAATTTTACTATTTCAATAAATCATGCACAAAAATTAAAATACTAACGAATAACTGACAGTAGTATTATTCTTTTTTGTACTACAAATATACCAAAAATACTTAATATTTACGGTTAAATAGAATTGTCACTTACACAGATTTTTCAGATTGAACTTTTCGTTAAACATATTTACAGTTTTAAATATGATTAAATTATTTCTAGATTTGAAAACGAAAACTCAAGAGAAAAAAAAAATTATATATACCAATTTTTTAAAGTTCTTTTTTAGAGATTGGGTGATTAGAAATAAATCACTTATTTGCCTCAGTAGAACAGCAAATTGATAAGTGGTTTATTAAGAAAAGCAATCCCCTATTCTTTAAAAAAAAATACATTTTTTTCTAATTTTGAAGAGGGAGGCTCTGCCATTTGAACCTAGGTTGAGAAGGGTTTGATTTTAATGAATTAAGTAGCATCTGAAGATTTATCCGCCACCATTCTGCCTCAAAACTTTGAGTAGTAAAAATATTAGGCTACTTTATAAAATTCTTTTGATTTACGACTCTAATTGTAATTCTTGAAATTGTTATTTAATTGCACCTCAAAATGTATCTGGTGCACATACAATATGGAAATTTAATTTCTGGATATGTAATTAATAATATTGAATTATCTTAATTTAAGTCCATTTCTAAACGGACTCTTTTTATTCGTTTTTTTACTGTTTAACTAGAACCTAGTTATAAAAAATAAGCGATTTTCATGTCCTGCCGGGGGACCTAGACGGGACAAATTTCTATAAATTTTATGGAGGATTTGAAGAGATTGGCTTACTACTGGTAGTGGCTTTCTTTTATTGGCTTTATGAATTTGGTTTGGATGCCCTGTTGGGGATTGTAGCAAAAATACATTTCATTTTATATATTATTTTGCAATTCTAAAAAGAGACAGACTTAATTTTTTGTAGCAAAAAAGTTCCTTATCTGCGGAATATCTGCTCTATACTTTTTCCGGACTTTTAAATGATAATTCTTTATATGTTTGTCTAATTTAATGATAGTTAATTGTTTACAATCTTGAGGCATTCATGTTGGTAAACTTCTTTTCTTAAACCACTACTTGAAAAACGATGATTACGTTTGTTGAATATAATCTGAATTTTCATTTTCTCGCAATATTCACGTCCCGTAAAATTTATGTTTTCATATTCGTCACCTAAAATCCTAACATTGATAGGCAAAGCCTGAAGTATATCTTCAAGGTATTGTTCGGTAGCATAGGGAATAATTTCATCAACAAATCTGCAGGCTTTGAGTTGAATATATCTTTCTACGACAGATTGTGTAGGTTTATTTTTGTGAGGTCTGTCTATTGTTGGGTCAGTTTGTAATCCCACGATCAAGTAGTCACAATATGATTTTGCTTCTTCGAGCATTCTTACATGTCCGGCATGAAGTAAATCAAAGGCACTAAATGTAATTCCGATTTTTGTTTTTATTTTTTTTCATATTAGTTTTTTATTAGTAGTTATTTAAATAAGTTAAGAAAGAAATGCTATTAAGTAAGGATGCTTACAAAAGCTGATAAATCAAAAGCATATCTTTAAGTCGTTTAGGTTTTTATATTTCATAATAGTAAATTTTATAGTACAAACATACGTTTACAAAACATGGTTTTATAGAATATTTCGATGGATAGAAGTTTAGTGTAGTTGAATGGGAGTTTTCTATAGCTCTATTTTGGATGAATAAGACTAATAAACTGTTTGTCTTTAATGGTAGTCCTAATTATGACATTAATTTTCTATTAAAATATAATTGAATGCAAGTGTTGTAATAATTTTGCCTTTTAAATTAAGTTTAATACTGATGTTTACATTTATGTGCCAAGGCTTTTTACTGATAAGGTATTTTAAGCAGATCATAGTTGTATTTATAATCAGCATTAATACAAATTATTGATATTTAAGATTCTAGCTTGTTAATAGGCAAATTTGTCATTCAGATAAGTCCTATAAATCGCTTGGATATCAGTAAAAGATTGAATTTGGTATAATCCATTAGTCTATACTTTATGGCATTTCGGCTATTACAATAACCAACTTGGCTAATGGATAAATAATGAGCATAGAAAGTTAATATTTTTGTTTCATAATCTAAAATAAAAACTTATGAAACCATATTTACTTTTAATAACGATTTTTATTTATTCTTTCTCCTTTTCTCAGAATTATAAATTTTTAGGGGATTACACTTCAGATGGAACACCAAAATATTTTGTAAATAGTGATAATATTACATCCGAAACTTTAACCTTAATTAAAAATTCACTTCCGGAAAGCTACCCTGTACCACAATATAATCCACAATATATTTCTTCAGGATATGATACTGATTTAGTTATAGAGAAAGATGCTGAAGTTTGGGTAACTTTTGTTGAAGAAGGAGCTGGCTACAAAAACGTTCTTGGATTCTATACATATGATATAAATAATCCAAAAACGACTAAGCCAACAGCAGAAGAAATAACTATAGTTTTTCCAAATGTATCAGCATTAGGAAGTGGGGGAAGTTTAGTTGCAGGTAATAAAGTCAAAATAGGAACATTTAAGGCAGGTACTGGCATTGGATGGGTATTATTGGCCAATGGTTGGAACGGGACAAAAGTTACAGCTGGATTATGGCAACTATTTTCTAATTCTAGTTTTAATCCAGAAGCGATTGTTACATTAAGATCTCATAATGTACTATTGAGTGATCCTCAAAACGAAAGAATAATTCTTGGTTTCGAAGATATTCGAAGAGATTACTCAAACTGTGATAATGATTTTAATGATGCTATATTTTTTGTAACAGCCAATCCGTTTGACGCCATAAGAACTAATAATATTGCTGATGTAAGCATTGCATCTGATGTAACTTCAGGAAATAGTGGAGGACTGGAAAGCAACGGTGATTTGGCGACATTAATTGCCAAAAGAAACTTTAACAGAATTAAAACGAATAGTTTTGATGATAAAAAAAATACTCAAAAAAAGTTTACTAAATCATCAAAAAATGCAAAAACTTCAGGCTCTGGAGTTGATTTTTCTACCATAATTCCAAGTACAGCTATGTATGGAACAGAAACTGCATTTGTGTCAAGTCCAAATGATTTGATAGGTATAACCAATGCAACACAGGTGTATTCTGTAGATTATTATCAAAATGAAAATCGACTAGGAGCTGTACTTGCGACAGCAACAACAGGAACAATTTATGGTCACTCAAAAGCGATTTGTGATCGTTTGAATAATTCATCTCTTGAAGATATTAGGATCATCAATTTAAAAGGTTATGAAATTATAATGGTCAAAATAAAAAGAGATAATGGTGAGTTAGAATATGCATTGAATTTTTCAATTGAACGATTAGGTATTAAAAACAAATTACACAGCTATTGGAATATTGCACAATATCCACCGGGTGATTATCTTAATTTTCAAGTTTGGGGATCTTCTATGTCGCAAGTAAGTGCAATTACTGCTGCCATTATTACTAATCTTCAGGAGCAAGCACCTTTATTTTCAGAAGTTGTTGATAATAGAATACCAACAGTTTTTGTTAAAAAAGGGTTATATAAAAATGGTAAATTGAATCTAGAAATCATTAACAAATCAAAAGCATATAATTTAGTTTTTGAAGGAAATAAAAAAATAACAGAATTAACAACTACTAATTTTGTTTCGCAAAACATTAGTTTAACTGGCGAATATTTACAAAATTTAGCAATAGATTTAGGTGGTTTATTTGATATTGGTTTCTCTATAATGGGTGATTCATCAAATCAACCAGATGCTTTATACTTAGCAGATGGTCCATGGGGATTAGATTATTTAAAAACAGAGTCTACTATTACTGCTTTTAATATTGACAATGTTTCTAGCAATAATTTACCAAATTATCAATATTCGATTGAAAGAAACACAACTGTAAAAGGAGAAACTTATGGCACGATGAATATTTTTAGAAATATACTTCCAGGAGAATTAGCTTTTGATGCAAGTTCGTATTCGACAGTAGGTTTTTATATTCACAATACGTTAGATGTAGAAGTAGTTTTATTGACAGAAAACACCACAGATTGGCAAAATAGATTGCGTTTGAAAATACCCGCAAATAGTTCTCCTACTAATGTTAATATTCATTTTGATGATTTTGTAAATACACTTGGACAAAAATACAACAATGAAAAAATTAAAGGATTAGTTTTTTCTGTACAAGGAAATTATCAATCTTTTCAACCCTTTGAAATTTCAGTATCCAATGTAGTCTTTAAAACAGTCAATACGCTTAATGCACCTAGTTTTGAGAATGTATTAGTAAAAAAAATGTATAATTATCCAAATCCGTGTACTGCAGTAACCACATTAGTTTTGCCTAAAGTTACGGAAAGCGCCAATGTTAAAATTGTTGACATGAATGGTAGAATTATAAAAGATAAAACTTATGATTCTATTTCTTATAATAACGAAATCGAAGTAGCATTGGATAACATCAATTTGGGTATTTATTTTTTTATCGTTACTACCAAAGAAAACGAAACTTTTAAAAGCAAGTTAATTGTTGTTAATTAAATTTTTTTTTATCTCCAATTTTTTTCAGAGGCTGTCTAATTTTAGACAGCCTTTTGTTTTGGTGCGCCCAGCATGAGCGATAAATCTAGGGTGTAAGTCCCGAAATCTTCTCCTGAAGAACAAAAACTATATATAAGGGCAGGAATGTTGGATAAGGTTGCTAAACAAACAGAAGTCCCAAAATGTAAGGTTACATGATCGTAAATATCGAATAATTTTGATAACTCCCTTGAGAAGGGAAGTACGGAATCTGACAGCTACCAAGGAGTGCAGACCTTTATTTGGATAACTGAAAACAACCTCACGGAAGTATATTTGAAAATGTATCGTTAATTAAGAACCGCCTTGGTACGGATCCGTATGCCAGGTGGTGTAGAAGGTCGCCTAGGGAATTAATCTCTAGGCTCCTATCCGATTAAATAGAAAACCTTTTGATAATTTGTAAGAAAAAAAAAACTAATATATTTAAATTAGCATTAGGGTGAACGGGATAGTAAGAACAAAATGAAGCCTCATTTTGATACAAACAAATTCGCTTTGAACAAGATTGAATTTTATATGTAGGCTAGTTTTAAAATAATTAGGTATATTATTAAGGAAAATTAGTTATTTTTATCGTTAAAAGAAATAGAACTTCCTTACATAATTACGTTTGGTATAATAGAAAAAAATAAAAATTCAGTTATATGCAAAAACCTGAAATACATGATAACGAGCATCTTCGTTTCGAAGCCTTAGATGCTTATAAAATACTAGATACATTGCCTGAAGATGAGTATGATGCCTTAACCAAAATAGCAGCACAAATTTGTGGTACACCCATCGCATTGGTCACTTTAGTTGATCATAATCGACAATGGTTCAAATCGCATCATGGTTTAAATGCAACCGAAACTCCAAGGGATTTTGCTTTTTGTGCGCATGCAATAAACACACCGGATGAATTATTTATTATTCCGGATGCTACTAAGGACATACGGTTTCATGATAATCCGTTAACCACTAAAGACCCGAACGTAATATTTTATGCTGGAGCTCCTTTAAACACTAAAGATGGTTATTCTTTAGGGACGCTTTGTGTTATTGATACAAAACCAAGAGAAGGTCTTACAGAGAACCAACAAGAATCATTAAAGGCATTGGCCAATCAAGTGATTTCGCAATTTGAACTTCGTAAAAAAAATAGATTTTTAGAAGATTTGAATGATGAAATTATTAAAAAAAATGTTCAGTTGGACCAATTTGCGTATCGGCTTACTCATGATTTAAAAGTACCAATACGAGGTATAAATTCATTATTAATTTTTATAAAAGAAGATTATAAAACACTCCTTGAAGACACAGAATTAGAAGCTTGCATCGATTTAATTTATTCTCGAAATGAATACATGGATTTCTTAATTAATGGAATCTTAGAATATACAAAAGTTAGTAACGATCGAATTTGTTTTGAAGATTTTAATGTCGAAAGCACTATTCAATATATAGTTAATAATGGTGCTTTACATATTCCGACTCATATACATTTTAGGAATTGCGATACCTTTATAAGGCATTCAAAAATAGGTTTTGTTCAAATTATTCAAAATCTTTTATCAAATACAACGAAACATACCGACAAAGAAGAATGTAATGTTTGGATTTCACTAACAGAAAATGAAACTAATTATTCTTTTGTTTATGAAGATGATGGGCCAGGTATACCAGAAAAATATTGGTTAAAAGTATTTGAGTTGTTTGAAACAGTTAACTCAAAATATGGTAAAAATGCCGGTATTGGCTTGTCAACAATAAAAGCCATAGTAGATCGAGTAGTGGGTACTATTTATTTGAAGAATAGAGAAGATAATAAAAAAGGTGCTTGCTTTTGTTTTGTTTTACCAAAAGAGTATGACTGTTAATTTTTGACGGAAGATTTTATCAGCCTGCAACAAGCATTTTACTTTTTCTTTTAATAAAAGTAGTATCGAAAATTTGTTTGTGAATCAAGAAAATAGCACTTCACTAGAATTACATCGCCTTTTAATGATTTTAATTTGGATAAAAGCTCAGGGCTTTTTGGGCAAAAAAGGCGGTCATGTTTTGGTACTTAGCAAGTCTTTTTTGAAGGTGTAGGCAATTTCAAAATTGATTTTTAAAAGCGCAAAGTACAACAATAAATGGCAATGTAATTCTGGAAGTAACTGCAATAGTGGAACAATATTGGCGCAAACAGGGTAATGGCAGTGACAAAAATGAAACAAAAAATTAGTTTTAGTTTGTCATTTTTCAAACAACTTATATAAAATTCTTTGCTTGATACTATAACTTATGGTAACTAATACCGTTTTTGAAATGTATCGAATAAAATTTTCTTTTTTAAACGGTTATTAACAATTTGAAGTGTCATTCCGATTAATGAAATGGCTAAAAAATTCATAATCAAAGTGTTTGCTTCGATAGGGATCTTTGGCTCTAGGTTTTTTCCAACAGTTATAATAATCATGGAGAATACTAAGTAGTGCTCAGATTTGATTCCAGTAGGAATTGTGTTTGCTAAAGTAATTGCTGTTTTCATTTTTCAGTGGTATTTGAATGAAACTTCATTTTTTGTTAATAAAAAATTTTAATTTTGAGTGCTTAACAGATCCATAATATCATGTAATGAAATGCTAATCACTGATGAATTGTTAAATTATTTTTGGAAATAATTATTTTTTAATTTTTATTTTGATTTTTTTGTCCATTAATTCTGATACAAATCTAAGACGATTATAAGAATTCTTTTTGTCTTTTTCGATGAATGGCGGTTCGATGTCGGTGAATAATCAATCTCTACACTTGACTTGCAGGTGATTATAAATTTATGTGTCGACAAATAAACATTTAAAAGGAAATATTCCTGTTTTTTGGAGTTTTTTTAATATTAAGTTTAATTAGTATATTAGGTACAGAGATTTTACTTCTCTATAATAAATTTTAAAAATCAGATCCAATGGGTATTCGATAAAAATAGATTGAAGTATAAGATCCTTTTAGATTTCGCTTTTGCAGGCTTGAAGATGGTTTTTTATGGATCAATTGCATATTTATACCATTCGTCTACACTTTTTTTCCAATTGTCTATACTTTATTATGAGTTAACGAAAAACAACTCGTATTTTATAGAGAATGAAATACGTTTGAAGTTGAATAAGTATGCATCAAACTTTAAAAATTAATAAAATGGCAAAATCGTTGAATATACTATTAATAGAAGATGATGCAATTGAAGTAATGAAAATCAATAGAGTACTAAAAAGTTTAGAACTCAATCATCGCATCATTGAAGCAAATAATGGAGAAGAAGCAGTTGATGTATTAAAAAGGAAAGAAATAATACCAGATGTTATTATTTTAGACCTTAATATGCCTAAACTAAACGGTATCGAGTTTTTATCTATCTTAAAAGCAGATGATGTATTAAAATACATACCAGCAATTATCTTAACTACTTCTAACAATCATAGAGACGTGATGGAGTGTTATAAAATAGGTATTGCAGGCTACATTTTAAAGCCTTTGAAATATGAGGATTATGTAGATAGGATAAAAAAAATACTAGATTATTGGAGCACGAATGAATTAATTTCTCAGTAAAAATAATTAGTGTTATTTTTTGAATCTAGTACTAGAGAAAAGAATTAAAGCTTTTAAATGTTTTTTTGTTTTTTATATCATAAAGAAATTAAAAACCACTTGAGATTTAAAACATTTGTAGTATAAGAAAAAAAGTAGTACTTTACGTTACAATTCTAAAAGGGTTGAATAGCTGGAATTTGAGTTGGGTTTAGCAGTAGTCTTATCTACTTTTCGTAATCAAAAACATTCGAAATAATAGAATGTATTCAGATGCCGTATTCATGAAATTTTTAAAACTAAGTAGGTAACAACATGGAAAATTCTCAATTTCATTTTGATAGTGAAACATTCAATAGGATTTTCCCTTTTTATGTTTTGCTAGACCACAACTTACTTATTCAAGACCGAGGTGAAGGTTTAATCAAAGTGCTTCCGGACTTAAAATGCAGAGGATATTTCCTGAGCTCATTTACAATTACCAATCCATTTATCGCAGAGCTAAATGTTGACAATTTTTATAAAGTCACCAATCAATTAGTTATAATAGAATCTGTTAAAGATAAAATTTCGCTTCGAGGACAATTTGAAAACTATGAAAATGGCTATTTATTTATAGGTAGCCTATCGCATACTTCCGTGAATTATTTTGAAGAAAAAAAAATCTCTCTTTATGATTTCGCTCACTACGATGGAGCATTACAAAATTCTTTGAATACAATACATAAGCAAGAAAATCAATTAAAAGAAGCCAATAAGAAAATTGTCGATATTGCTCTTTTTACTACTCAAAGTCCAGATCCATTAATTCGCATTGATTTTGAGGGTCATCTATTAAAAATGAATCCAGCAGCCGAAGATTTAAAAAATCTTATATTTCAAGGAATTGATTATGAAATTGAGGATTTTTTAAAATTTATCATTCATCAAATTGATAAGAGAAAAGAAAGATGGATGTTTGAGGCGGAGAATAATGGTAAGTGCTATTCTTTTGTTTGTAAAAGTCTGCAACAAGAGAGCTGTGTAAATATATATGGACGTGATATTACAGAACAAAAAAGAAATCAAGAAGAGCTAAATAAGTTGTCCTTGGTAGCAAAAACGAATAAAAACGGCATTGTATTCACTTATCCGGATGGAAAGATATTTTGGTGTAATGATGCATATCTTAAATTGACAGGATATGAGAACGATGAAATCATTGGTAAAACACCTGTTGAAGTAGGTTCGGACGCTCTATCGAATAAAGAGGAGATTCACAGAATGATCAATGCATTTTACGAGGGAAATACTTTTGAAGTAGAAATTTTGCATGCTAAAAAAAACGGTGGTACTTTTTGGTCTAAAACAGTGGGACAACCCATTTTTGATTCCTCCAAAAAAGTGATTCAATATTTTGCAATGATTGAGGATATTTCTGAAGATAAACAAAAAGAAGAACAACTTTTATTACTTTCCTCGATAGCTGATAAAAATATTAGTGCAGTCATTATTTGCGACAGTGAAGGTAAAATTGAGTGGGCCAATAGTAGTTTTACCACAATGACTGGCTACTCCAAGGAAGAATTGATTGGTAAGAGTCCTGGTCGTTTATTACAAGGTGAAGCAACCAATCCAGAAACAATTGCTTATTTAAAGAATCAAATAAGACAGGGGCTGCCTTTTACTTGTGAGATTTTAAATTATACAAAATTTAAAAAAAAATACTGGGTTAAAGTCCAAGGACAGGCGCTGCATAACAAACAAGGAGAAGTGATTAAGTATTTTGCTATTGAAGAAAATATTAGTCAAGAAAAAGAATTCAATCAACAGCTTATAGATTCTGAGAATCGTTTGACTTCGTTAATAACCAATCTTCAATCAGGTATTTTACTAGAAGATGAGGATAGAAAGGTGCTAATTGCCAATAAAAGGTTTTGTAATTTATTCGATTTTAAAGGAGAACCCGAAGAGATGATAGGTTTTGATTCTAAAATGGCTACTGAAGAAAATAAACATTTTTTTAAAAGACCAGATGAATTTATTGAAAGGGTAGAAGAAATTTTAAGAAATAAAAAAAACGTCTTTTCTGAAGAAATTGAATTGGCCGATGGACGCGTTTACGAAAGAAGTTTTATTCCGATAGCCAAAGGCAAGAAAAATGATGGTCATTTATGGAGTTTTGAAGATATTACCATCAAGAAAAAGTACAAAGAAAGTCTAGAAGCAGAAAAAGAAAAATATAGAAATATTATTGCCAATATGAATATGGGCTTATTGGAAGTAGATAAGGACGATGTGATACAATTAGCCAATCAGTCTTTTTGTGATATGAGTGGTTTCTCTTTAATTGATTTGTTAGGCAACAATGCATCTGAAATTTTGTTGCATCCTGAGGATAAAAAATTAGTAAATTTTAAAAATAAAGAATGGGTTAGAGGTAAGTCAGATTCGTATGAAGTTACTTCTATCAATAAACAAGGAGAGACAAGATATTGGTTAATTAGCGGTGCTCCCAATTATAATGTAAATGGTGAAGTAATTGGTTCAATAGGTATACATTTAGACATAACTCGACAAAAGAGTCTGGAATTGCAAAAAGAAGAATTACTTAAAAAATTAGAAAAACAGAACGAGCAGCTCAATGATTATGCTCAAATTGTATCGCATGATTTAAAGTCACCACTGCAGAGCATACATTCTTTAGTTACATGGATTAAAGAAGATAATGATAAAGAGTTTAATGCGCAAACGAGTCAATATCTTGATATGATTGAAGACAAAGTCGAGAAAATGGATCATTTGATTGAAGGAATTCTAACTTATTCTAAAGTAGATGATATTGAGATGATTACTGAGAATATTAATTTGAATGTTGAAATCAATAAAATAATTGATATTATTCATATACCTAAGAATATTGAAGTTATAGTAAAAAACGAACTACCGACAATCAAAGCTGAGCGATTTAGAATGCAACAGTTGTTTCTAAATATCATCAGCAATGCGGTGAATTATATTGATAAGCCTCTCGGAATTATTCAAATAAGTTTTGAAGAGGAAAAAAAGCATTATATGTTTGCTATTAAGGATAATGGTCCTGGAATTGCTACAGAGAATCAGGAAAAAATTTTTAAAATATTTCAGTCTTTTACATCTAATAAAAAATCAACAGGTATTGGATTGTCTATTGTAAAAAAAATAGTCGAGAATTACAAAGGAAACATTTGGATAGAAAGTGAACTGACTAAAGGTACAACCTTCTTTATTAAATTACCAAAATAGAAACTATGAAAATAATTCAAGCTTATAAAAAAAAGAATGAAAATTGGCAGTACCTAACAAATAAGGAAGAACTAAAAAATCCGCTGGTACTTGTTTTTGCAAATAGGATGCAATTAGAGCTTCCAGAAGTCATTGATGCTATTAGAAAGGAGTTTCCTTATGAACATCTGGTTTTTGGCTCTACAGCGGGTGAAATTATTGATGCAAATGTATTTGATGATTCCATCGTAGTTACTGCTATTGAATTTGAAAAAAGCAGCTTTGAAATTAGAACTGATAATATTTTTAATCATAAAAAAAATGCGAATGCTTTAGGGGAATCTCTTTACCAACAGATACCGAAAGAGAATTTAAAGCATTTATTCGTACTTTCAGAAGGAAGTTTCGTAAACGGAAGTTCCCTTATTGTGGGTCTTGAGAATGGCATTCAAAATAAAGTGCCTATCTCAGGAGGAATGTGTGGAGACGATGCAAAATTTGAGAAAACATTAGCTTCTTACAAAGAAAATCCAAAAGAAGGAGAAGTTGTTTTAATTGGATTTTATGGAGAAACTTTAGAAATTTCATTTTCCAGTTTTGGAGGATGGAGCTCTTTTGGCCCGGAAAGAATTATTACCCGATCAGAAGCCAATGTGTTGTATGAAATCGATGGACAACCTGCTTTGGATTTGTATAAAAAATACTTAGGAGACAAAGCTGATCAGTTACCGCAAGCTTCTTTGTTATATCCTTTAAATGTTACACCCGAAGGCAAATCGCAAGCTGTCGTTCGTACCATTTTAAATATCAATAACGAAGATCAGTCGATGATTTTAGCCGGAGATGTGCCCGAGAATGCCAAAGTACAGCTCATGATGGCTTCTGTAGATGCTATTGCAGAGGGAGCTTCACAAGCGGCAATGTTAGCAATGCAAAATAGAATAAATCACCCACAACTTGCTTTACTAGTGAGTTGCGTAGGAAGAAAATTAGTTATGAATCAACGGGTTGAAGAGGAAATAGAGCAAGTGCAAGAAATAATAGGAAATGAAGTAGCAATTACCGGGTTTTACTCGTATGGCGAAATGGCTCCATTTAGCGAGAATACTTTTTGTGAATTGCATAATCAAACCATGACTTTAACCCTAATCAGCGAATAATGAATACGCTATTAAAAAGGCAAATTGCCAAATTTATAAACCCTGAGCATTTAAAAGATTTAAAGCATTTTTTGCAGGCAGTAAATGAATCTTATGATAATCACGAGGATCAGATGAATATGTTGCAGCGAGCGATGAAAATTAGTTCTGATGAACTTTTCCAAGCCAATAAAAAACTCCGAGAGGAAGCAAATAGTTTAAAAGAAATAAATTCAAATTTGACAGAAATATTGAATTCTATGAATTTGGATGCTGAAAAATTAGGTAATGAAAAAGATTTTAATCAGTCTGATTTCTTAAAAAAACAATCTATAGAAATTGTCACGATGAACAAGCAACGAGAAGAATTGTTGCAAAGTTTAGAAAATCAAAATAGAGAACTTAACGAATATGCTCATGTTGTTTCTCATGATTTAAAAGCACCACTCAGAAATATAGACACCCTTATTAATTGGGTCATTGAGGATAATAAAGAAATGGGTGAAAGTTGTTTAAACTCGCTTAATCAGGTACTCTTTAATGTAGAAAAGATGGATTTATTGATCAAAGGGATTTTAGATTATTCTACTGTAGATAAATTAGACTCTGAAGAAAGATTAATTGATCTTAATCAGGTGATTGATGAAATTAAGAGAGAGATTCACATTCCGAAAAATATTCAAATTTCGATAATTAATGATTTGCCTAAAATAAAAGGAAATACTTGGCGATTCAAACAATTATTGCAAAATTTAATTGAAAATAGCATCCATTATAATGATAAAGTTCAAGGTGTAATTGAAATTGCTTGCACAGAAAAAGAGCAGGATTTTGAATTTTATATCAAAGATAATGGCATTGGAATAGCTAAAAAATACCACGATAAAATTTTTAAAATATTTACAAAATTAGAAAGCAATAATCAAAATTCAGGAGTAGGACTTTCTATAGTTAACAAAATTATTGAGTATTATAAAGGTTCTATCTGGCTTGAAAGTAAAGAAAACATAGGAACAACATTTTATTTTACCTTACCCAAAAACTATGGAACAGCCTAATTTAAATTATATAAACCAACTCTGCGGAGAAGACGATGTCTTTAAGCAAAAAATGATCGATATTATTAAAAAAGAACTTCCACTTGAAATAGCGGCATACCATGAAAGTATCGAAGGTCGGGATTACAAGCTTGCGGCAGAGGGTGTTCATAAATTAAAACATAAAATATCTATTTTAGGTCTTGAAAAAAGTTACCATCTCGCGCATGAATACGAAGATCATTTATTAAATGGCACACTCGAGTCTGAAGACGAATTTGAAAGTATTTTACAGTTAATGCAAAGTTTTGTAAACGACTTGTAAAAAAGCTTTTTTTACGAATTGTATTATTATTGGTAGTGAAAAAGTATATTATTATTACTTTGCATTCGCTTATTATATCTTACAGATATCTAAAACTTAATAGAACCGAAATGATCTTTAACCTTTTTTCATTAAAGTATTCATTTAATAAAAAAAAAGAGTAAAGCAAGTTTATGGTTTCAGCTTGATTTACTCTTTAGTATTGATTGTAGTTTTTTACCTATAATGGACTGCGATTTGGCCAATCTGGCCAATAATTTTTATGGAATCTTTAAGTGACAATTTCGAACCATCCATGTGAATCCATCTGTTTAAGGGTTTTTCTAAAATTAATTCTTGAGTCTTTCTAGAGCCGTATATTTTTTTCATTCGCATAAAAATCTCTACATCAAAAACCCATTTTGTTATAAATTTTTCATTAAAAGTTTTTTCTATAATTTCTTTTGTCATTATTTTGGCACCACATTGTGTATCATTAATTTCCATTCCAAGAATTTTTCTGATGATATAATTTATGGTTTTGCTAATGATAGCTCTTGCAGATTGTTTGGTAATGTCAGCTCCCATTCTTGAAATTCTGGAACCAAAAACTAATTTGTATTTAGAGTTATAAATTGTATCTGCTAAATCTTGAAAATCATCAAAATTAGTCGATAAATCGGCGTCTAAAAAACCGATGTAATCAAATTGATTTTGCTTGGCCAAGTGTAACATTCCAAGACGAACAGCTTCGGCTTTTCCACCATTTTTTTCACAATCATATACGCTAATATATTCTTCTTTTCCTTTTGTTAATTCATGCAAGACAGCTAATGTATTGTCTTTACTTCCATCGTTTACAAAACACAAATGGTATCCTAAATTTTTATGTACAAAAGACTTAAATTCATCACTAGACAAACGAGTTTCCTCGTTATAACACGGAATAACAACTCCAATACATTTGTTTTGGATATATCGCTCTTTCGAATTGGGTTTTTCTATAACGCTTTTTTCAATATTAGACCCTCCTATCAACCTTTTTACTCTTGCACTAATCTCGCTCAAGCTCAAAGGCTTCTTCATGTAGTCATCAATTCCTAATTCAAAACCTTTTACGATGACTTCTTCATCAGTATTACCTGATAAAACCATTACAGGTGTAATGTCTTTTTTGATTTGTTTAATATGTTTGACTACTTCCAGACCAGATGCATTATCACTTATAGATTCTGTATTAGAGAGATTAGACATATTAATGTCAACAATAACTAAATTTGGTTTTTCACTGTCATATTTAGCAATGGCATCCATTATATTGTCTGTACTGATAACTTCATATCCTAAACCACTTAGCAATTTTTCTAAAGACAACAAGACCAATTGCTGATCATCAACTATTAGTATTTTCATAATATTACATTTAAGTTTATTGTATTGATTTAAAACATTCTATATACATCATTATAATTTTGTCCATTGAAAGGGCACTTGCAGCGTTAAAATTTGCAATAGCTAATTCTTTTCGGTAGTCATCGTTTGAAATGATTTTATCAATTGCTATAGCTAAAGAATCAGCACTTTCCGGATTAAAAAATTCTCCTTTATACCCTTCATCTTTAATTAATAAAGCCAAATCACCCAAATCAGGCATGATAACTGCTTTGCCATAGCTACCTGCTTGATGCAACACTCCAGAACTACCAGTTGTAGATGTGTAAGGAAATACCACAATTGTACTATCAGAGAAAATTCGTTCTACATCATTTTCTTCAACATATCCGGTAAAAATAATTCCCTCCACGTTTTTGTATTTTTCTCGTACTCCATCTAAATATCCAGGTGTGTTTGGACTATCTGTCCCAGCAATTACTACTTCTAGTTTTTCTGGATTTGTTTTTCTAACAATTTCGACCGCATCAACTAAAATTTCAACTTTTTTGTAAGTTCCAAATTTCCCAAAAGCCATAATTTGTTTAGGACCAGATTTAATTTCAAAATTAGGATTTTTGATTGATTCGAATGTACCATGTGGTATTAGTATTACATTTTTAGTATGATATTTAGCATTTAAAACATCTACATATTTATGAATAGTTACAGCAACTTTATTGGCTTTCAAAATGCATCTGGTAATATTTGTTCCAATAAAATTATAGATCTCCTGCATGAATTTACTTTCTGTGAATCCCGCTTTTTCTAAATCAACTTGTTCTAAAATGTTGTGTAATAAAACCACTGTTTTGTATCCAAAAAATCTCAAAATCATTGGTAATAATAATCCCAAGGCGGAAGGTATTTTTTTGTCTCCAAATTTTACAAACTGAAGATTAAACAAAATGAAATCTGGTTGTTCTTGTCGAACTGCTTTAAGAACAGAAAAAATAGTGGCGTAACTGTTAAATGTCCAACATTCTTTTACTTTTATCTTTTCTTTTTGGTCAAAGTCTAATTGTTTAGCTTCAGACGTTTTATCTGACAATAAAATTAATTCGGCTACTTCTGAGTTTTGAACAAAGTTTTTTACCAAATGATAACCATATTCATTTAGTGTAACTTTACTTGGCGGAAATGCAGTGACTACAGCTACTTTCATATTTAAAATGTTACTTTTTATTGTTATTAAAAAAGAAAAAAACCAATTGAAATAATAATAATACCACCATCGCGATGATTTGCATAACAACAACCTGTTCCAGTGAATTATGATAGAGGACTATTAGAATTATTTGCGCAAGTCCCAGAAAGGCTGATATTATGACAGGTACATACTTATTTATAGAAAGAAAATAGTAAGCAAAAATATTTGCGATGGCAAAAATTGAAGTTGCCAATGCATATTTCCACAACAAGAAAGCAATTGGTAGGTATTTCTCACCAAACATCAATCGTACTACAATTTCGGGAAATAAGAGTGCACTCAAAACAATTATTGTAGACAAGCAAACAATATATAAAACATATTTTAATAGAATTGGAAGTGTATCTGCTCCTTGTTTTTTTAACTCTATTACTTTAGGCAAAAGAAGCATTACAAACATCCAAGCGACAAAATATACTACCCGACCTATTAATGCTAAAGAAGCATATAAGCCCGCTTTTTCATTATCAAAATAATGTTTAACCAACATAATATCACTATTGTTAATTATGATTTGCGTTAATTCATAGAAGGCTGTTAAAGCGAAAAATGTAATAATGGATTTTGTATCTAAATTGTCACTTAGAGTTTGGTTGTTTTTTCTGCTAATTATTTTTTGAAAAGGAATCAAACCAAAGGCAAAAGAAATTAAAATTCCTAGTGCGATAATAATAGAAGATTGAATTTGAGGTAAAATGTAGAGTAACGAAACTGTCAAAATCAAACGACATAACATTTCAAAATAATAGGTTTTTGATAAATTTCTAAGATCGTTTTTCCCTTGATACAAACCTCTATTAATACTCATTATAAAATACATTGGAAGTCCCAAACCAAACAAAATGAACATTAGTGAGGTTTTGGTTTTAAAGATTTCCTGCAATTGGTTGCTGAATAATAGTACACTAGCACCCAATATTACACCAAAGAGTAATGAATACTTAAAAATAATTTTTAAAAAGATACCCAATTGGACACCTTCGAGCAAAACTGCATATTTAGCAGTAGTAACCTGAAATGTCATTCCAACAAAAGACAATACTAAAAGCAAAGTTATTAATATCGCAGCATCAGCAAAACCAGAAGGCCCAAGAAGCCTTCCTAATAGCAGATTGTATAAATAATTACCTGCATTTACAAATAAAATTGTCAGCATAAAAAAATTCTCTGCAGTAATCTTTTTATAAGTATTTTTAATATTCAATTCAAGTGTGTGGTATTAAATAAATGGCACAATAAAATTTTAAAAGGCTGATTCTTACAAACAAATATAATAAAAATAAGAAAAATTTAACAAAAATAAAAAGGAATTTATCAGATAAATTCCTTTTCTGCAACAATTAACTAAATCAACATATTTATTATGAATTGTAATTTTTGAAATTAAACAGTAATTTAACCAAAGCATCGACAAAAGATTTAAACAAACGATGTTTTATTTTTTTTAAAATTACATCACTACAAATGCTCTAATTACATCATTCTGGCAATGCTTATTTTTAGAATATTATTATGATGTAAAATTAGTGCTCTTGTGTGACTTTTTTTGATATTTTAGATGTTTGGTACTGTTTCTTTCGATGAAAGGAAATTCTGTAGAGTTATATTGTTTTCGTCTATAGAACGATATCGCTATATTTACAAAAACTATAATCTAAAATAAGAGTAATTGAAAGAAACTTCTAATAAATATTTGATAGTAGCCTTACTTTTTGGATTGACATTCCATGGAAGCGCTATTTTTTTTACTTTAGAGAGTACTTATGATGCTCTAATTCACATGTTTTTCGGAAATCATTATGCCCACAGTTGGTTTGAACCTTGGAACTATAGTTGGTATACGGGTTTTAATGTGATGAGTTATCCTCCATTAGTGCACCAAACAATTGGTTTACTTTCTTTAATTGGAGGTCTGAAATTTGGTATGTTTACTGTTGCTATCGTTGGAATTATTTTATTCATTACAGGAGCTTTTAGATTTTCACTTTTGATAACTGGAAATAGAACTGTTGCAGGTTATTCTGCTATTCTGGCGGTTGTTTCTTCTTCTTTTGTCGAAACATTGCATATTTTTGGACAGCTACCCAGTATTATTGGAATTTCTGTTTTAATGCATGCACTTCCAGAGATTTATCTTTTTATCAAAACAGGGAAAAAAAAATATTACTTTACATCTCTGTCTTTGATGGCCGTAACTGTTTGTTCGCATCATGTTACACCTTTATTCGGGATGGTATTTTTTGTTTCGCCTTTAATTGGTATGATAGTAATGGATACCGCTCGCGAAAATATTAATTCATTCAAGGAAATCACATTCAAAATATTCTACAAAACATTTCTATCATTATTAAAACGGATTATTCTTTTCTGTGGTAGTGCCGTTTTTCTATTAGTATTTTGTATACTGCCTTATTGGATTAATTCTAAAGCCAATCCCATTACTCAGGTTCCTATTCCTCATGGGAGTCGCGATAATTTTATAGAAGTGACCTCTTCGGGTTTGATGTTCTTCTTAATACCTTGGGGAATATTACTTTTTATATTGCCTTATATATTTTATAGATATTACAGCAAAAGGTATATTTTTTTCGGATTATCTTTAACCTTGCTAACTGTTTTAGGAACTGGCGGCACAACTCCAATTCCCTTAGCAATTTTAGGAAAAAATGCTTTTAATATTCTAACTTTAGATCGCTTTACACTTTGGGCTTCTATAATGAGTTTACCCATTTTTGGTGAATTTGTGTACCGATTAGTTGAAGGTGACTTAAGAACGGCTTTGCAAGTAAAATTTGGTAGTGTTTATCGGAGGATCTTAGGCGGATTATTTGCTGGTTGCTTTTTGTTTTTTGCAGTGTTTACCATGACGTTAGGGTATTTTAGACCCTTGCAACCGCAAAAAATTAACTTTTTACCAATTGTCAATTTCTTAAATCAGGATCAGCATGATCATTGGAGGTTTTTGCCATTAGGTTTCGGTGATCAGATGGCTTACTTATCGACACAAACAAATGCAATGACGGTTGATGGAAATTACCATTCAGCAAGAAGATTACCAGAATTGACTTCTCGTGCAGTAGAACGGCTGGAAAACTCGAAATTTCGAGGACTTGAAGGTATTGGTTCATTGCAACAATTTCTTACGGTTCCTGAAAAATACAATTTGAAATATGTTTTTTCTAACGATAAATTCTACGATCCAATTCTCTATTTCTGCGGTTGGCATCGATTATCACAATTAGAAAATGGTATAATGGTGTGGGAAAAACTAAATGTGCAGCCCTTGTCTAAAATTCTTCCAAAAGATGAAGTTCCGATCTATTTGAAATTAATGTGGGGAATTATTCCGATGTTAACTATTCTTGTGGCTTTTATACTTAATGTTCAGATGATTTGGTTGCAGGCCTTAAAGATAAAGCCTTTAGAAAAACCTTCTTTTAATAAGTATGGAATTGTATATGCTAATTTTCCAAGAGCGATGATAAAATTTCTACACGTTTGGACAGGAATTTTATTGCTAATTATAAGCTTTGGAGTATACCGTATTTACATCAAAAATGCTACACAAATTAGCCCTGAAAATGTTGTAAAAGCGTATTATGATGCTCTAGATTTTAAGTTTTATGATAAAGCATACTCTTATGTTGTTCCTAATAAAGAATACTCGGTGGCGCAATTTATGCTGGAAATTTCTGTTTCTGATGGTGTTCTTAATTCCTATGCTAAGTTAGATGCTATCGAAACTAAAATTGTTCAGCAAAGTCAAGACAAAGCCAAAGTAATTGCAACGACCAAATGGGTTACACCACTAGAATTAATTGAAAAAAAGTACATACATAACGTTCAGAAGATAAAGGGGAAATGGTTTATCATTCCAGATAAAAAAGATACTGATATTCCTCCGGACGAATTCATATCAGACAATATTAATTCGTATTACAAGCAAGGTAGAAGAAAGATAACAACTCAGCAAACCTACCATGAAGATGTGTTGCGTCAACCAGATTTAGAAATCATATCGGCAAGTTTGGTAAAAATTGACAGTCAATATGTCGTGATTGGTGAAGTTCAAAATATAGATAATGTTCCTGCTGATGTGGTCTTGAAAGCTACTTTATATGATAGAAATGATAAATCGATTGCCGTATTCAACGCAAAGTATACTATTAAACATAAGTTGATGCCAAAAGAAGTCACGAGTTTTAAGGTGAATTTTGAAGATATTGCGTGGTTAAAGCTAACTGATGTAAAGCCAACAACTTTTAACCCCGATGAATTTACACCAAAAGAATTGAAAAATATTCCCATCACATTTGATATTCAAAGTGCAGGAAATGTAGCGACCAAAGACTTGTATAATTCGGTTGCTATTTCAGATTTAGTGATAGATAATAACCAGATCAAAGGGACTTTATTCAATTACGGAATTCAAGAAGTGACCATTCCAGAGCTTTTAATTTCGTATTACAATGATAAAAGAGAATTGGTTTATGTTGATCATCAGTTTATAAAAGAGGGTGTTCGCATTCAGCGTAAGCAGTATTTTACGTATAATTTGCCAAGAGATTTGATGCCTGTTATTATAAAATCTTCAACAGAAAATTGTTTCGTAAATGGTTTAAAATCAGAAGCTCTTGCTCGTCCGGTAATTCCAGTACGAAATAATAAACAAGAAAGTGCAAAAATGCAAAGGGTTAAAGGACATAAAGGATATTCCTTTATTAAAATTGAAATCAATAATTACGTTGGAAATCCTAGATAATGAAGAATAAAATCTATATATTTTGTTTGTTTACTATATTATTGGTATCAGTCACTTTATTGCCTAAAAAACAAACGGGTACTATTGTACTAATTACCCAACAGAAGACCTTTGTCGCGGATGCCAAAATAGCTTTAGATTTTAAGGTAAATTCGTCAAATAGACCGAAGTTGTTTTTAATTCATTCTTTAGGAAAAACACTTTTAGATGGTACAATAAGAAATGATAAATTAACTTTTACCCTTCCTAAAAGTTATGCTAAAAAATCGGGTCGTATCGATTGGTTTTTGGTTGTAAACGGAGAAAATAAACTACAGGGAAACTTTGAAATTTTGCCCAACAACGATACTAAAACGGATATCGAAAATTATTTAGGCCCACCAAGTACGTTGGTAGGAGATGGTCATTTTGTAATGTACGTTACGATTCCGACAGATTCCTTTGATAATCCGAAACCTGAAAATACTCCTGTAATTTTTAGAAGTCAGTTTTTAAATATTATTACAACTCAAACGGTAAAAACGAAAGATCTTATTGCTTGGAAAATAATTAATGCGCCTACAAAATCTGGAATAGTTTCAGTCTCTGTTCAATGCAATGCAACAATTACTAAAGAATTTGACGCTGTAATTTTTCCAGGAATCGCTACAAATTTCATAATTTCATTTACTAGAAATCATCAATTTGCCGATGGAAATCAAATTACAACCTTAAAAACGGCTGTTATTAAAGACAAATTTGGTAATGTTGTAAGCGACGGAACTATGGTGTCATTTGTAATTTCTACTACTAATAATATGATTTTAAAATCATTTGGAACAACAATAGACGGAGTTGCAACTGCTCAAATTTTACATCCTGATCACCAAGATGTTTATACTGTAAAAGCTTATGTAGCGGGAATAGCAGAAAGTAATTCTATAGCAATAAACTACAAACCGATTAATCCGAAAATTGAATTTGAATTTTCAAAAGATAATCGCACTATAATAGTAGGTCCGTTGCGTAGTTTTATGAATCAGTTAGTTCCTGACGGAATTAAAGTGACTCTAAAAGTGTATCATCATAATCAACTCGTAGCAAATTTGCAAGAAGATAGCGTAAAAGGCAATGCTGTTTTTACTATTTCATCTGAATATTATAAAGAAAAAAAATATTCATTTGAAATTTCAACCTTAGGAAGTATTCAAAAAGTAGAAGAAAAAAATTATGATAGTAATTAACAATAAAAATAATTATCGGGCAATTTTAATAGTTTCATTTATTGCGATTAATATTTTGGTATTATTTGCAATTAGTGAAATTTTAGGCTACTTAAATTCGGGAGCAGATAGAACTTCGATGCTGCATTTAGAAAAAGAGACCTCAAATACATATTTACCAAAAGTAACGTGGGAAACCTTAAGAAATAAGGGTAGACAGATGGAAAATCAAACCATCCAGAAAATTGAGAAACATTATTTGTTTTCTTATGTAATAAAAAATAATGCTCTCAAAAACAATGTCAATGATGGGATTGGCGATTATTTTACAGAAAGTCCGAGGAAACAATTAGAGCAAATTATAGCGTATAATAGGGCTAAAAAAATTTCAATCCAGAGTACGACAATAGAACATCATGCATCCTTAGATTTTTATAGCGAAGACGGCCAACAAGTCGTTTTTACCGATAAAAATGTAGTTGAATTTCAAAATATTTATCAAGATAACAAGCTTATAACTTCTGTTCGGGATACCGCAAATTATAAGGTTTTAATGCTACTAGAGGATGGGTTTTGGCGTATTCGACATTATGTTCGGATGCAAAAAGAAAATAGTTTGGTTGCAGTAGAATTAAATAAAAAAACATATACAGTAAAAGAAAATGAAATTTTAAAAAATGGTGTTCCCTATATCATAAAAGGTATTAATTATTATCCTAAAAATTCTGCTTGGGATATGTTTGGAAATAAATTTAATAGAGATACGATATCCGCTGATTTTGAAATTATTACAAAAGCAAAACTCAATACGATTAGGATTTTTGTTCCTTATGAAGAATTTGGTAAAGCAGAGATTCTGCAAGATAAATTAGATAAGCTAAAAATAGTTTTAGACTTGGCAGAAGAAAAAAAACTAGCTGTAATCGTTACGTTATTCGATTTTTATGGAGATTATTCTCCAGAAAGTTGGACTTTAACCCATCGCCATGCGGAAAAAATTGTGGCGAATTTTAAGGACTGCAAAAACATTATTGCTTGGGATATTAAAAATGAGCCTGATTTAGATTTTGAATCGCGTGGGGAACAAAATGTAAAACCATGGTTGGAACAAATGATTGCAACAGTCAAAAAATTCGATCCTAATCATTTGGTCACTATTGGATATTCTAATATTAAGTCTGGCGAGATACTAAAAGATAAGGTAGATTTTGTATCGTATCATTATTATGAAGATATTTCGCTTTTTGAAGACAAGCTTGTTATTTTAGAAAAAGCAACCAAAAAGCCTTTGGTAATACAAGAATTTGGGCTTTCATCCAATCGTGGACTTTGGAGTTGGTTTGGCAATTCAAAAGAAGATCAGGCTGATTATCATAAAAAAATGCAATCTATATTCAAAAAGAAACAACTTGCATTTGTGTCCTGGACTTTATATGATTTTCCAAAAGTTCCAGATAAAGTTGCTGGAAAATGGCCGTGGATAAAAAACAAGCAGAAACAGTTTGGATTCATCGATTCAGAAGGGAAAAATAAACCTTCTTTTTTGTATATAAATTATTGATCTTAATTTTTAAATTAAAAGAATTAAGTCTCTTTGTTTGACATTGAATTAACTTTTAAAATAGTACTTCACTAGAATTACATTGCCTTTGCTGATTTTAATTTGGATAAAATCTTATAGCTTTTGGGGCAAAAAAGGCGATCATGTTTTTGGCACTTGGCAACTCTTTTTTGAATTTGTAGGTAATTTCAAAATTGATTTTTAAAAATGCAAAAGTCCAACAGTAAACGGCAATGTAATTCTGGAAGTAACTGCAATAGTGGCATAATATTGGTGCAAACAGGATAATGGCAGTGACAAAATGAAATAAAAAACTGTTTTAGTCTGTCATCTTTCTGACAGCTCTTAAAATTCTTTCTTTGCTTGATAGTATTGCATACTCAGGAAACTTCCTCTGTTATTCATAATTAACTTTATTCTTTTGTTTCTTATTTCTGATACAAATTTAAGTCGCTTATAAGATTTTTTTTTATTTTTTTCGATGATAGGTAGTTTACTGTAGACGAATAATCAATGTTTATACTTAACTTGCAGTTAATTACAAATTATATGTTAAAAAATGAATATTAAAAAGGAAATAGTCTTAGTTTTTTGCTTTCTCCTTGGGTTATCGATCCAAGCGCAAGATATGCAACAGGGTTTCACCAATTTAGAGAAAGGAGAATTTGCTCAAGCCGAAATTTTTTTTAGCAAAATTTTAAAGACATATCCAGATAATAAAACGGCAAAGCTATGTTACGGGAGAGCTGTCGGTTTAAATTCTAGTCCAGAAAAAGCTACAGTAATTTTTTCGGAACTACTAAAAACGTATCCAGATGATTTTGAAATCCAACTGAATTATGCAGAATGCATGTTATGGAATAAAAATTTTTCTGAGGCAAAACCTTATTACTTTGGTCTGATATCAAAGCATCCCGAAAGTTTTCCAGCTTTGTTAGGCTATGCAAATACTTTGTCTAATTTAAAAGAGTATAAGGAAGCTTTAGTATATGTAAATAAAGCTTTGGCAGTTTCTGTTAAAAATCCAAATGCCTTGGTTTCTAAGAAATACATACGCATGGGATACGCCAATCAATTGGTACAACAACAAGATTATAATACTGCACTCTCTTTATTAGATGAAAATTTTGAGGATTTTCCGAAAGACAAGGAAACATTAATGAATAAAGCTAATATTTATTTAATGACTAAAGATAAAAAAAATGCAACAAAGACATATCAAGAATTAGCAGTCACTAAGAAGGATAGTTTGTTTTCTTTGAACGGATTATCATTGGTTGCGCATATAGCCGAAAGAGATAGCGAAGCTTTATCTATAGCCGAAAAAGCATTAAAAAAGAGCCAACTTATTGAGGACGTAAAATTACAAAATGAAACAAAAGAGCGCTATGTTCAGGCATTAATTTGGAATAAAAAATACAAAGAAGCAGCAGCAAAAATTAAGGAATACCAAATTAGCAATCCCAATGAGAATTGGGTATTAGCGCTTTCTGCAACTTTAGGAATGTATCGCAGTGATTTTAAAGAAAGTATTGCTGACTACCAACATATATTGGTCAACGATGCAAAATCATTTGATGGAAACTTAGGAATATCGAATGCTTACTTTGCGGATGGTGAACCATTAAAAGCTTATGAAGCAGTAAATACTACCCTAAAAATATTTGAAAACCAAAAGGATGCTGTTGGATTTCTAAAAAAATTAAATGAAAATTTCACACCAAATGTAGAGGAGATATTAAGTTATTCATTTGATAATGGAAAGAATGAAGCCTACGCCACTAATACAGTTTTGAATTTTCCAATATCGACGAAATGGTCCTTTTTAGGGACCTATCAATACAGAAAAACCGAAAATACAGTCACTAAAAATTCCGCAGTATCTAATGACTTCAAGTTAGGCGCAAAGTGGCAATTTCATCCCAAAATAAATTTTAATGTTTTAGTAGGTTCAAGTAATGCACGATCTTTCGTTAGTAACTATAGTCAATTATTAGTAGATGCATTTTTCAAAATAAAGCCCTTAAAATTGCAGGATTTAGAAGTGGGGTATAAGCGAGATATTCAGAACTTCAATGCGGATCTGGTAAGTCGAGAGATAACTGCTGATAATTTTTATTTCAATTATAATATTGGTACAAACTTCAAATTAGGATGGTTTACGCAATATTTTTATAGTACACAAAGTGATAGTAACCAGCGAAACTTATTATTTACCTCATTATATTATAACTTTTTATCAAAACCAATTTTAAAAGCTGGTTTTAATTATCAATTTATAGCCTTTCAAAAACAAGTACCAACAATTTATTTTAGTCCAAGTAAATTTAATGCTTATGAGATTTTTATTGATTTTTTGAAAGATGAAAAATCTGCTGAAAACAATACTATCTTTTATACACTAAGTGCTGCAACAGGATTTCAATACATTGAAAATGATAGCAAGCAATCCACTTATCGTGTGCAAGCTAAATTTGGCTATAAATTTTCAGATCGTTTTTTGGCTAATTTTTATTGTGTTAAAAGTAATATTGCTTCTGCTACGGCTGCTGGTTTTCAATATACAGAAGTAGGTTTGCGTCTTAGATGGATGTTGACATCTAAACCAGTATTCAAAGTAAAGAAAAACGAGGAATAACAACTTTTTTCAACTTAGTCATAAACTAAGTAGCATGTTTTTTATAAAATGCTACAGTAAATTCAGGCGTTTAATTAGATTATGTCTATTGGTACGACTTTTTTTTAAGGTTCGAGTTAAAGGTCCGGTTGCATTTTTATATAGACAGTATATTAAATACTGAATCAATCAAAATTTAGCTAGTTATTACTATGTTTAAGTCTTGCGGGTTAACTTTTAAATTGCTTAAATTCTTTTATTTGAATATCACATACAATAGAATTAAGTAAATTTATGCGGTTTTTTTTACAAATAAAAATATATGTAGATGTTTTTTTGTATATTTGATTAAATTATAAATAGGTGGTTATTAACTTATAGAACAATCTTACTGGTTATCTGTAATTATTAGCAATGAAGTCGAAATATACTTAATTATAGGGATTTTATTAATTATTATCTAAAAAATTTATGAAAGTTAAAAAGTTTAAGTTATTAGCAGCCATTCTTTTTTTTGTTTTTAATGTCAATGCTGCCGATCCTCCTCCGCCGCAACCTGCATCAATTCCTCCTCCTGTAGGGGCTGAGGCACCTATAGATTCTAATATAGCTGTATTATTTTTAATTGGTATAACACTTGGTTTATTTTTTATTTCACGAAGAATAAGCCAAAAAGAATAGTAAATACTTTATGAAATTTACATGATCAAAATTGCGTAGATTCAAATTTTCTTGAGTTGATTAATAATTGTAAAATTGAAAGTTATGAAGAAAACAATACTTATCTTTTCATTGCTCATCGCTACCAAAAGTATTTCACAAATTTATTTTAGCTCTAGTGACTACATGTATGTAAAAAATGAAGTACTGTATGTAAAGCAAGATATAAATTTGGCTTCTAACTCTAATTTATATTTAAGGAATAATGCGCAGCTAGTCCAAGGAACTATAGGTACTTCAAACAATACGGGTGCAGGTTTATTGTCTGTTTATCAGGAAGGTACTTCTGATAACTTTGAGTATAATTATTGGTGTTCTCCTGTTGGAAATGCTTCTGCTTCTTTGGGAAATGAAAACTTTGGTATTACGATGTTAAATCGTCCTACAACTTCAATTGCTTCAACTCCAATTACTGTTTTGCCAGCAAGCAATTACAATGGTATTGCAAGTCCGCTATCAATATCTTCAACTTGGATCTATAAATTAATTAACGCCAACAATTATTCGCAGTGGATTTATGTGGGAGGCACTAAAACATTGGTCCCAGGTGAAGGTTTTTCTATGAAAGGTACCAGCGGAACTGATGCAATAGATCCCGAGGGAACGGGTATCGCCAATAATCCTGGAGCAGGACAAAGGTATGATTTTAGAGGAAAACCCAACGACGGTGATATAACTATTAGTTTAGGTATTAATAACGCAACCCTAACAGGGAATCCGTATCCCTCTGCCTTGCATTTAAATGCTTTTCTTTTAGATCCTTCCAATGTAGCAACTGGTGGAATAGCTTATTTTTGGGAACAAGATAAAACAGTAAATTCACATTACCTAACAGATTATAAAGGAGGATATGGCAGCTATTCACCAGTAAGTTTAGTCTCAAATGGTGTTTATGTTCCGGCAACTTTTAATTCTTATAACCCGGATGGTTCTGTAAATACTACAGGGGCCTCATCTGGACTTGTCATAGAACGTAAGTATTCTCCTGTTGGTCAAGGTTTCGTAATTAGTGCTACAGCTACTGGAACCGCAACTTTTAAGAACAGCCATAGGGCTTTTTATAAAGAGGGAGCCGTTTTGTCAAAATTTTATAAACACACCTCAAAAGAGAGCGTTTCAAAAAAAGGAGATTCTAAAGAAAGCAATGTAGAGCAGGTTTCACATTTTAAATTAAATGCTATAATCAACAATCAGTTTACAAGACAGTTGGCATTGGCTTTCGTGCCGGAAGCTACAGATGGAGTAGATTTTGGTATTGACGCTTTAAATATGGATCAGGCGCTGCCTAACGATGTTGGTTTTTTGATAGAAAATGATAATTATGTGATTGAAGGGATCAATTTTAATGAAACCAAAAAGGTGCCATTATCAGTAAAGGTTACAACAAGTACCACTTTTAAATTTAGTGTTCTTGAGGTAATAAATTTTAATATCGCACAACCTATTTATATCTACGATAGGCTTGACCAATCTTATCATCAGATCAATAATGGTCAATATGAGGTGACAGTTACTCCTGGAGTATATTCTGATCGCTTTATGATTACATTTAAAAATCAAAATTCACTTGGAATCAACCCAAACACTACAAAACAATTTTTTATTTTTCAGGACAATACGAATAGAAAGTTAGAGGTCGCAAATCCAAATATTTTAGTGCTAAAATCATTTACATTGTATGATATGTTCGGTAAAGTTGTATTATATAAAAAAGATATGGGAGCTGAGCAAAATTACATTTTTTCAACCAGCAGTTTAAGCGCCGGCGTTTATATTTCTGAGGTACTAACTATTGATAATGAACGTTGGACTGAAAAAATTGTTATTTTAAATTCAGGTAAATAAAAGTTCAAAAAAAAGAACGAAATTTTAATATCATTTACTTAACTAAATATTAGAAATTATGATCAAAAAAATCACGCTTCAAGATCAAAAAAAGCTATTATTTCTATTTTTCTTTTTATTGACTTTAATAGGAAATGCACAGATAGGAATTGGGACAATAACACCAGATGCAAGTTCCATTTTGGATATTACTTCGACTACAAAAGGATTATTAGCGCCTAGAATGACAACGGTTCAAAAAAATGCCATCACTACTCCTGTCGATGGCTTAATAGTCTATGATACTGATCTGAAATTGTTTTATTATTATTCAAGTGGTACTTCAACATGGATGCCACTTCTGAGTAGTTCGTCAGGGAGAATAAATTTTAAACGTATAAAATCTACGGATGTTGTAGCTACTGTTTTAGCTGCAGAACTTGCAGCTGGAGGAGGTTCCAAGTATCTTTTAAGCTCTAATACATTATATGAAATAAACGGAACAGTAGTATTTAATTTTCCTATAGATCTAAATAATGCTTATTTTCAAGGAGTAGATAGCAACGATGATATTGTTGTTAGAACATCAGGTAATATTTTTGAAGGATCAACTGGTGGTAGTATTAAAAATTTAACCCTTATTGCATCAGGAGGAAGCGTTTTTAATATTAACGCTGATGCAACCAAATACTTAACGTTCAGAGATTGTATTGTTGCAAATTCAAATTCGGTTGGTACGCTCTCAGGTTTTGGATTGATATTTAGTAGTATAGTACAATATACAGGAAATACAACTGGTATAACGTATAATAATATTAATCAGTTACTATTAAGCAATCTGGGGTGGTTTGGTACCAATTCAGGCACTTACGAAAAATTCACAGGTACTTTTAACCTTATTGAAAAACAAGGAGGTTTTAGCCAGGTGGACGGGAGTGCTATCGGTTTTGATGTTTCAACCTCAGGTTTAACAATAACTGGTGATGCTGTTTTGGAATCTGTAGTTTTTACAGGTACTAATACTGTTGGATATGTAAAGCCATATACTGTAGGTACTTATACAGGCTATAATTTTAATAATAGTTGGACCGTACGCGCTGCTGGTATACCTACCGAAGGCGATTCAAATGCTGCTGGAGATTTCTCTATGGATTATCCAGTTGGCTCAGGCGCTTCTACTAGTTTCAATAATTCCAATCCTAGTAATATTGTAAAAGTCAACGGAATCTCAGCATCCAGTAATTTATTTAGATTTGCATTAGATGCAACACCTAATAGTAACAATAGACTAAGGTATACCGGAAAAAAGAAAAGAATTTTTCAGGTATCAGGTTCTATATCCTTTCAGGTTCCTGCGATAGGAACTTATATAATATACATAGCCAAAAATGGAGCTGCATTGACGCAATATAAAATTTATGGTAGAGGGTTGGCTGCGAATGATATATTAGTTCTTCCATTAAATGCGTCCGTTGAATTAGCAAACAGTGATTATATTGAAGTTTTTGCTCAACGTTATACAGGAGGAACTAATGATGCTATAATTGCACCTAATATGACCATTACGATCAGATAAAATTAAGATGTTAAGAAAGATGAAATACATTTTTTAAGATCTTGCATATTTGAATATTTTTAACTTTTTGTTAAAACAATTAATGTACTTTACAAAACCTGTGTAATGGTAGTACTTCATCTTTGCTTATGCAATATTAATGATTTAAAAGTGTATATAAAAATAAATGTAATTTACTTATTATTAATGGTTTATATTATGCGTGCTTAGTCTATTAAAATTGATTTATTAAATTTGTTATGCATTTCCGGAAATTATAAGATAAGACATCTTGGTAGTAAGTTTTGATGTGAAATTTTAGGGTCGTTTTATAAGTAAATGGTTGAACGCAAACGTTGGTTATATTACGCGTCAAATTGATCGGTTTTCCATTAAACGAGCGTATCCAAATTTTAAAGAAATGTCTGAAATTGCTAGAGCTGGAATTGTCGAGGGATTTATTGCTTTATTGAAAGGTTAAACGTTATTTTAAAATGTCCGATTTTCTAATGGTTGTATTACGAAAGTCATAATCATTTTCTTCATCGACTTAATTGCTTAATAATTGGTCAGGAGCAAGTCAAAAAATAAAGATGGCGAATATTAGAAGTAATTTTTTTTATTTTAAATGACTAGTCTAAAAATTATAATAATCATCTTTTTATTTCTTCCATTGAAAAGTAAAAATTACAAATTTTTAAAAGAAGCCGTCTCAAAACAAATTTGGGGCGGCTTTTTTTATTGATGTTTGTTTTTGATATTATTGTCTCTATTTTCAGTGGAGACAAAAATTGCCTTTTTGCTACAATTTTCTTTCTTAAGTTGTGTCCTAAAGCCATTAATCCGAACTCTAATTCAACTTTTTGAAGTTCTTTTAAAGAAAATCGTCTAAATCCGTTATTATGCTTGAGCTCTGCAAATACAGGTTCTACATCGGCAGAGCGTTGTCTTCTTTGTATCCCTATTTCGCTGAGCAGTAATTCTCTTGCTCTTTGTTTATGCCTTTCAAGATTGTTATCTCTCTCTACGCTTCTGTTTCCTTGGCCTTTAAAACATTGACCTAGCAAGAAACAAGAAACAGCCTTCACAGTTTTTGGCTTGGTAATGGGATAAGGTCTTCGTATATCATGCTGCAGTCTTTTTTTGATTTTCAAGTGTTTTAAGCATTTTTTGGACTATTGGACAAACATAAAAATCTTCCTGCTCATTATAGTATAGATTCTCCTTGCTAAAAGCCTTGTGCTTCTTTTGATAGTTTTAATCTTGTTCTTTTTCAAACGTATTGTATTTTACAAAAGCTTTGAGTTTCTTTTTTTAAAGATAATCATAGTTCTCTTCACTGCCGCACCCCACATATGTAGTAATTTCTTTTAGTTTTTTAAATACTTTCTTGCCGAAGGTCTGCTCTAAATTTTCTAGGTGAGGCTTGAGTGTTTTATATTCAGTGGGATTTTGATGGATGGTAAAGTGAACATTGATTTGATTCTGGGTTGATATCTGAGTATTATAAGGCGGTTTTAGCTGGCCGTTGAGCATACGGTCTTCTTTCATACGCATAAAAGTAGCCTCAGTATCGGTTTTACTGTAACTGTTTGGTCCTCCTAAAATAGCTTCCTGTTTTTCCTACTTTTCCAGATTGGTAGTAAAGTTATTCTTGATATAACGCAGCTTGGCTTTTGCTTTGGAGTTAGCCTTTCCATTGCCGGAAGCTTTAGCATCTATTTCTGCTACTGTTTTCTGGATTACTTCTTTACTTATTTCTTTGAACTCTGTAGGCTCTGGATTAGGATCATCTTCGTTACTTATACTTTGAGCATAGTTCCATAATTCTTCCAGCTGGGTAAGCATTTTAGCTTTATTGGTTTTAATACTGTAGCCCCACACAAAAGCATACCTGCCGCCTTGAGCTTCTATCTTTGTACCGTCGGTGTAAATCTGTTTTAGATTCACAAGTGCTTCTGAAGCTATCATGAGAACTACCTGCTTGAAGATTTCCTTAAAGTTCTCTTTTAGTTTGTCACTTTTAAAACGGTTAATCGTATTTTGATCGACAATAGTCATAGAGTTAAACCACATAAGATTGATATTCTCACGAAGCGCCGGTTCTATCTTGCGCGAAGAGTATATATTAGTCATATAATCATATAACATCACTTTGACCAGCATCTTTGGGTGATAGCCTTGATTGCATTCTTTGCTGTAAGCCTTTAAAAAAGGCTGAATATTAATCGACTCAACCACTTGGTCAACTATTCGAACAGGATGTTTCTCTGGAATTAAATCTTCAAACGAATAAGGCAGACGAATCGTTTGTTGTTCGTTATAATGTTTGAATGTTATATGTAATTAGCGGTTAATCAGTACTTAAATATAGAAAATTCAATACAAAAAAACAAGTGGAATGTCACAAAAAAAGAAGCCATCTCAGTACTGAGACAGCTTCTTTCGTTTGAATTCAAATCTTCCAAATTTAAATTTGTTTAGGGAATTAAACTGAATCTAATATAGTTAATTTAAGTTCAATTTTTTTAAAATTCCTGTATTTTATAATTTCTTTTTTTTAAAATTTGTGTTTGGGGTTGCAATATACTCTTTGATTGAGTTAGAGATGAAGAAGAGAAAAGTCAGATTGGGGAAGAGCTGGAAATTGGTTGAGACTAATATCAAAGTAAAATGTATTTGGTGTTATTTATAAAGAGCAGTAGATAATTACGCAATACTATGAACTTTTTTTTACCAGAAAAAGTAAGAGAATGAGCATACACTCATTTTTAATGAAATCAATTAGTAATAACTGCAAGCCAAGAGTAATAAATTGATAAAAGAGGTTCTAATGCTGCAGCGATCAAAGTTTATAACAAAACGTTCATTTTCAAAGATTAAAATCCGGCAGTGTAAATATCTCAACAATATTGTAGAAAAATATCATCTTTATCAAGTGGCGTATCCAAAATGGGTTAGGATTTAAAAGTTTTGATTCAGCGAGACGAATATTGAGCGGAATTGAAGTTTTACACATGCTGAGAAAGAATCAGATGATTAAATCACGGATAACTATGTTTAAATCATTCTTTAATTGGCATTTTAATTTCTAAATTACCTAAATTCTAATATTCTGCCAGATGCTACAGAACCGGTAGTCTATACTTTAAAGCATTTAGGCTATGGCAATATACAACTTGACTAATAGATAAATATTGAGTATAAAAAGCTAATATTTTTGTTTCATAATCTAAATTAAAAACCTATGAAACGATACTTAATTTTAATCGCTATTTTTATTTATTATTTCTCCTTTTCTCAAAATTATAACTTTTTAGGGAATTCCTCACTTACTGAAAGCAATCCTGTATCACAATATAATGCACAATATATTTCTTCAGGATATGTTACTGATTTACTTGTAGAAAAAGATGTTGAAGTTTGTATAACTTTTGTTGAAGAAGGAATTGGCTACAGTAACGTTCTTGGATTATGCCAGTAACCTACTTTAACTTAGACAATAGATTGAGCTTAAAAAAGATAATATACTTTATTTTTCTTTTTTTTATATTCAATCAAGCCGTGAGCGGTCAATGTGCTACACCAGTTGTAGGATGTTCAAATACTGATTTATCCAATTTTGGAAGTGATTCTAATAATAATGCTGCAACGATCGAATATGACAATTTTGTATCGAGTTTTCATAGCACAGTTGTAAGAACGTCTAATGGCTCTTTGCAAGTGTGGGGAGAAAAAGTTGCAAATAATGGAACTACAGATGTATTAACGCCTTTAACGATAAATGCATCAAACTTTCCAGCATTAACCGGAACCCCTCTTAGGGCTGCTTTAGGAAGTAATTCTACTGGTAATGTGCAGGGAATAATCTTAGCCACCGATGGATTATATGCATGGTCAAAAGAAGGAATCGTTCTTAGTGCTGTAATTACCTCAAACACAATTTTTCAAAAACTTACGATAAGTGGTAACGCAAATGGTCTGCCCACTGGTGTAAGTCCACAAGATGTTAAAATGATGTTTGCGACACACAAAACATTAGCTATAACAACTTGTAGCGGAGATGTGTGGGTAATTTCACAAACCCCAACTGTAAGAGGTAATGGAGGAAGGGGAAATGCCGGTACGTGGTACAGAGTAACAACTTCCACTACAGGAAATCCATTCTTGACGGGTGTCGTTGCCTGTAGAGGAAATAGCGATGGACTTATGGCATTGAAGTCAGACGGTACCATATATGTATGGGGAAATAATGTATTATTGGGAGACAACTCAGCTGTTATTTCGAGTCAGGCGAGAGCGGTACAGATGACGCTACCTGCCAATGCAACTCCAAAAATGATTGGTTCGACCGGAAATGCAACAGCAAGATCGTATTATATTTTAGCAACAGATGGCAACTTATATAGCGTGGGTGAAAATTCTAATAGTGAGCTAGGAGATTGGACAGCCACTGACAGATTATCATGGGTACAACCTAGATACATTTCTGCGATAGGCCCTGTGATGAATAATATAAAATGGTTCAGCACGCAGGAACATGACAGTCAATATGGCGCCATAAATGTGATTAACAGCAGTAAAAACATTTACGCATTTGGTAATAATGGCTTGTTACTTGGAACTACAGGTGCCACTTCAAACCCTGTTATTCCTAATGGTTTAAATGGACAAGATCATATTCTGGCGGTAGAAACCGGGGGGCACACCTCAATGATTGTTAAAGATTGTGAAGTTAAATTTGGATACGTAGGCCATAGATATAATGGGAGTATGGGAAATAGTACTAATGCCGATACAAATGAGATAAATTATACTTTCGCTACAGCTCCAGTACAAATTTGTGGTGTAGAATCACTTCCTATTATTCAGCCTGTCACTTCAGGAGCAGGACCTGGTATGAAATATTGCGTTGGTGATCCTGTTTTATTAGACCCTACTCCTGCAGGAGGTAGATTAAGGATACGTAGCGGTCCGGGAAACCTAACAGGAAATATACTAAATTTTACCGCACCAGGTACTGTTGTAGTTCAATATTTAGTAACTACTTCTTGTGGTGGTACAACATTAGTCTCGAAAAGTTTTGATACTGCAATTTGTCCGTTGGATTTGGAGGTTATAAAAACGGTGGATAATCTTAATCCAAGTATTGGAAATACTATTGTTTTTACAATAACTGCAAAAAATAATGGACCCTATAAAGCTACTGGAGTGACTGTAAATGATGTACTCCCATCTGGTTATACCTTTGTTAGTGCAAGCCCTTCAATAGGAACATGGTCATCGCCAGACTGGAATATTGGAAACCTTTCCAATGGAGCAAGTGCAACAATGACAATTGTTGCAACTGTTGAGGGTTCAGGAACATATGCTAATACGGCTACCATTACCGGGAAGGATCCTGACACGAACATGGCAAATAATACATCAACTGCCACACCTGCAGTTCAGAGTAATCTTGTAATAACGAAAACCGTTAATAATGCCACGGCGAATATTGGGGATAATATTACATTTACTATCACTGCTTCCAACGCTGGACCAAGTGACGCAACGAGCGTTTCAGTAAGAGATGTTCTTCCTTCTGGTTACACTTTTGTCAGCGCAACGCCGTCGACAGGAACTTGGTCATCACCTAACTGGGTCATCGGTGGTATTGCTAATGGAGCTAGTGCAACGCTGAATATTGTTGCAAGTGTGAATGCTACAGGTAATTATAACAACACGGCTATTATATCAGGAACCGAGAATGATCCGAGCCCTGGGGATAATTCAAGCTCTGTCACTCCAAATATCAATCATTTGCCAGTTGCAGTTGATGATATTTACAGCATTGCAGAAGATGCGACAGTGACATTGACTCCCTTAAATCTTGATTCAGATGTTGATGGAGACCCATTGACCGTTACGTCGATCAACGGAACGAATTTAACCGGCACGGCACAGTTGATTACTGTAGCTAATGGAACAGTAAATATATCTGCATCAGGTGTTACAACTTTCACACCTGATGTTAATTTTAATTCGCCTATTGCTATCAGGATTCCTTATGTATTAAGTGATGGAAATGGTGGAACTGCTACAGCAAACATGCTTATTACCGTTGCAGCTGTGAACGATAATCCGGTTGCAGTTGATGATATCTATACTGTCGCAGAAGATGCAACAATAACATTGGCACCATTAAATCTTGATTCGGATGTTGATGACGATACGTTAGATGTAACGTCTATTAATGGAATCAAATTAACACATTCAGTACAGGTCATTGCTGTAGCGCACGGCAATGTAAAAATATCGGCTTCAGGCGTAATTACTTTTATACCGGAGAATAACTTTAATTCGGCTACGCCCATAAGTATTCCTTATTTAATAAGCGATAGAAATGGCGGAACCGCTACAGCAAACCAACTTATTACCGTTACAGCTGTCAATGATAATCCGGTTGCAGTAGACGATATTTATACAGTTCTGGAAGATGAAACGGTCACCTTGAACCCTTTAAATCTTGATTCAGATCTTGACGGTGATACTTTAGCTATTACTTCAATTAACGGAACAGTTTTAACAGGCTTAGACCAAGTGATAATTGTGCCAAACGCCAAAGTAAACATTGCAGTGGGAGTGATTACTTTTACTCCTGATGCTAACTATAATTCGGCTACATCCATCAGTATTCCTTATGTAATCAGCGATGGAAATGGCGGAACTGCGACAGCAAATCAGTTAATTACAGTTATGGCTGTCAATGATAATCCAGTTGCAGCTGATCATGTAAATGCGGCAATCTTATCTACATCCGGCGCAATACCTATTGATAGATTAACGGCATCTGATATTGATGGAACTATAGTGAGTTATATAATTTTACGTTTACCTGTTCACGGTGTTTTGGCTTTATTAGGTAGTCCGGTAAGAGCAAACCAGTTACTGACACCAGCGCAGGCAGCAATGCTTACTTATGATCCGAGTGGAACATTTGTTGGTAATGATACATTTACATTCACTGCAAAAGATAACCAGGGAGGTATAGATACCAGTGCGGCAGTGATAACACTGGTAATTTCAGCAGCAGTACTGGAAGCAGCAGCAGACCTTATAAGACCTGCAGATGGTATTAATGGCTCGTTAGAAGTAGGGAATGTTTTGGATAACGACAAAATAAATGGTACTCCTGTTACTGCTTCACAAGTAATAATAAACGCCATAGATTCGCCTGTTGGAATTACTATTAACGCCGATGGTACAATTGATGTAGCTCCAGGAACGCAGGCAGGAAATCATACCTTCACCTATCAAATATGTGAAGTGGCTAATTTATCTAACTGCAGTACAGCAACTGTGAGTATTTTTGTGGAAATTCCAGCCATTGCAATAGTTAAGACTGTGGTCTTTAACGATGATAACGGAAATGGATATACTGATGTGGGGGAAACTTTAAACTATAACTTCGAAATAGCAAATAAAGGGAACTCAGATCTTGAAAACATAACAGTTGCTGATCCTTTACCTGGAATTGCGATAATTGGTGGTCCGATCAATGTAGCTATTGGCCAAGTGGATAGTTCTTCCATTACAGGAACCTACACTTTAACTCAGGCAGATCTGAATGCCGGGACTATTAGTAATCAGGCAACAGCATCAGGAATTAGTAAAAGCGGAATCATCGTTATGGACAAGTCAGATTTTAGCGATTTTAATGAAAAAAATCAAGATCTTTAACGCTGTTTCTGCAAACGGAGATGAAAAGAACTCAAGATTTTATATTCAGGGATTAGAATGTTATCCGGAAAATACAGTGCAAATTTACAATCGTTTGGGGATTTTAGTATTTGAAAGGGATCATTATAATAATGGCGATATTTCCTTTAGGGGAATATCGGAAGGAACTTTTTCTGATAAATACTCAAGCGAATTACCGGAAGGTACGTATTATTATATATTAAGATATAAGGACAAGCGATCTAACGCCCATCAAAAGACTGGATATTTATACCTGACAAAGTAGGACACTGCAGCCCGATGGCTCAATGAACACTAAGTTGTTATTTAAAAATAAAAGAAATGAAAAAAATATTTTTAGTTTTAGTATTTTGTTGCGTTGAAGTTTTTGCTCAGCAGGATGCACAGTTTACACAATACATGTATAACACTATAAATATAAATCCCGCCTATGCAGGCTCCAGAGGT
>LMAJ01000034.1 GCA_001507425.1 Flavobacteriaceae bacterium CRH | reverse complement strand
AAAAAGACAACAAATGAGCGCTCAGTCTTTTCTAATTAAAGCAATTACTAATAATTGCCGGCCAAGAGTAATAAACATTGATAAAAGCGGTTCTAATACTGCAGCAATCAAAGTCTATAACAAACGTTCATTCTCAAAGATTAAAATCCGGCAGTATAAATATCTCAACAATATTATAGAACAGGATCATCGTTTTATAAAATGGAGGATACAAAACGAGTTAGGCTTTAAAAGCTTTGAATCAGCAAGACGAACATTGAGCGGAATTGAAGTTGTGCATATGCTGAGAAAGAATCAGATGATTGAACCAGGGATAACTATGTTTAAATCATTCTGTAAATTGGCGGCCTAACTTTTAAATTACTTAAAGTGTTATATTTGATTCTGAAAGATGCGACAGAACCCCCTTTTACTTGTATAAACTAAATCAAAGCGTTTGCAATGTGGCTTTTTAGATACTTACTACTTAATAAAACGTATTAAGAACCTTTTTTTATTAGCCCGCGTTACAAACGCTACAATTATCTTTTAAATATTATGTAGGCACTCGTTGCATACGAGCACCAGAGGGAATAAAAAAATCACTAACCGAATACTCCGTTGATCTGCGATAACACCCAACTGAAACCTCCGCCTGCCAAATTCACATAACAGGTTTGTCCACTGAATGCAATAATAGTTCTACCCGCAGGAGCAGTCACCTGAAAATTTTGTGTATCAACTACATTGGGATTAATGGTGGCGGGATAACTTGTGCCGTTGATGGTGATTTGAACTACCACATTTTGTCCGTACCAGTAGCCTGTTACGTAACTGAAAGCGGTGAGGCCATTTGTGAGATTGATCGGATTATTCCCATTGCCGCCATCACCACCGTGTTGTAATAGTTGTACCACATACGAGCCGTCGCTGCTGGCATTGGTACATTGGATGGCATCCACAACATCTCCGCTACGGATAACGATACTTTGGATAATAGTAGGAGTAGTTTGCGCATTCAAGATGGCTCCATCGTCGAACACAACCACATCCGGTTGGCCGGTCAGGTATGGCCGCATCAATAGTTGCTGACTTTGCTCGAAAGGCCAGTTGGAAGAATCAAGCCGCCAACTCATCATAGTTTGGTAGGTGTATTGCTTACTCTGGTACTGAATCCCAGCAGCGTATTGCTGAGAAGCATAAAGCGCAGTGACACCACTTTCTAAATAAGCACCAAATCCCAATAGATCGGCATTGATACCGTGTGCAATAAATACGCTAGGATCGCTAACCCAGTAACTTTGCAAATTGAACACATCCACATTGGCATTCACAGCATCCGCATTCAGGTTGTTGACATTACCGGACTGGTTAGAACTCGCCGAAATGGCCAGATAATAGGTATCCCCGAAAGTCTTACCCAATGCGTTGAGCCATTGGCCACATTGCTTATGGGAGAGTTGGCTCGTGGGCTGTTCCCAATCAATGTCGAAACCATTGAGGTCATTGTTAGCCAGAAAGTTGGCAACATTGGTAGCAAAAGTGGTCAGCAGGGCGGGGTTGTTGATGATCGTTTGGAGATCGTTGGTGATTTCTTGGGTATAGGCCAGTAAAGCAAATATGGTGATGTCCGGGTTTTGTGCACGGGCATCTAAAACCTGTTGTGCAAGATATGTGTTACTGGTTTGCAGGGTGGGACTGCTAGGGTTACTCATATCCACTCCAAACCAGCCGATGCTAAGGTAATCAAGGGTGCTGTATATCCCGTTGAGCTTAATAGAACTAAAATTGCTGTTGGGTGAGCTGTAGGTCGCGTTTGCTGGATGTAGCTCATTAGTCACCCACGCACCGATGGCGCCGGTAAAGTTTTTTTTGCTTTTCATGTGATTAGAATTTTAGAGTTTTCTACCTAGTTTTTAATTTCTTTATTAAAAATACCAACTAATAGGCTTTTATAATGCAAAAAATGTAATGAGTACGATTTTCTAATGTATGAGTAAGCATAATCTTGGAATAAGATGCAGTTAAATTATTTTAAACGATTTAGAAGAAGAATTAAAGGTTAAGAATCAAAACACAAAATTAGATTATAAAATAAACACAAATTTGTCTTATGGATTTTTAAAAAACCGAATTTTAGAATTGCTTTTTAAAGAAGCTCCTTTAGAAGAAGTATTCAGGTTCTGTCGCATCTAAAGCTAAGTTTTATCTTTGCCTTTTTAAATTCTTAAACTCATGAATACTAAAGGTCATTGCTATCCGAAGTCTATTATACTGCAGGCCGTATATTTTAAGCTTAGGTTTACATTAAGCTATCGGGATGTTGAAGAGATCATGAAAATGCGAGGAGTTTCTGTTGATCATGCTACTATTCAGCGCTGGGTTTATAAGTTTACACCTTTGCTTGAGTCAGAGATGAAGAAGAGAAAAGTCAGAGTGGGGGCGAGTTGGAGATTGGATGAAACCTATATCAAAGTAAAAGGTATTTGGTGTTATTTATATCGAGCGGTAGATAAATTAGGCAATACAGTAGACTTTCTTTTGACCAGAAAAAGACAGAGAATGAGTGCTCAGTCATTTCTAATTAAAGCAATTAGTAATAACTACAAGCCAAGAGTAATAAATATTGATAAAAGTGGTTCTAATACTGCCGCTATCAAAGTCTATAACAAGCGTTCATTCTCAAAGGTTAAAATTCGGCAGTGTAAATATCTCAACAATATTGTAGAACAGGACCATCGATTTATAAAGTGGAGGATACAAAACGGGTTAGGCTTTAAAAGCTTTGAATCAGCAAGACGAACATTGAGTGGAATTGAAGTTGTGCATATGCTGAGAAAGAATCAGATGATTGACATGGTACAACTATGTTTAAATCATTCTGTAAACTGGCGGGCTAACTTTTAAATTACTTCAATTCTTATATTTGATTCTGGCATATGCGACATAACCAAATATAAGAAAAGTATGTATAAGATTATTGTCTAGGTCATTGGCATTTTAAGGATGGTTTGGCAGACTAGCATACAGGGTTAAGAGGCCTCAAATTCAGAAGTCCCATTTGAAAATATGTTATCTAAACTTAGATTTAACTTTCTCCATATCTTCCATTATATTAACATCTAAAACCTTCGCATAGTGCTGTGTCTGCTTGGTATTGGTATGCCCCATCATGGCTGATACGTTTTCAAGCCTTACCCCATTCCCTAGAGTTACAGTTGTGGCAAAAGTGTGTCTGGCAACATACCATGTAAGATGTTTGTCTATGCTGCATACATCAGCGATTTCTTTAAGATAAGCATTCATTTTCTGATTGGATATTTTTGAGATAAGACCTTTCTGCTGGTTTTTATATTTAGAAATAATTTTCTCAACAGTTGGCAGTATCGGAACATTAGCTCTTATGGCAGTTTTAGCTCTGCTGGTCATAATCCATAAATTTCCTGTCGAATCTTCTGATAAGTTTCTTTCGGTCAGCTCCAAGGCATCGACAGGGGCATAACCTGTGTAGCAGCTGAAAAGGAATATATCCTTCACCTTTTCCAGACGGGGAGTTGGAAATATTTTGTTCTCGATTGTATTCAGTTCCTGCTTGGTTAGGAAAACAGCATCTTTTACGCTCAGCCTGCCGTCATAAATGTTGAATGGGTTTTTTATGATCAAGTCCATTTTAATGGCGTAATTGCATGCAGTTTTATACATCTTCATATATTTTACCACCGAATTGTTTTTGATGCCTGTCTGATCTTTAAAACTGCTGTCATATTTAAGGAACTGCTCCAGTTTAAATACAAACGAGCTTGATAACTCAGATGCTAGCATGTCTTCTTGTTTGTAGGTGCTGCTAATGAAGTTTAAAAGCAGATCTTTGGCTCTTTTGTATTTCTGCAGTGAGGCTGGAGCACGTTCTCCCGAGCTCACTCTTTTAGTAAAATATATATTGTATGTTTCCAAAATTTCAATTATTGTAGGCCCTTGTGGCTGTTCTATTTGGGCTTTGCCTGTAATTTCAGCTTTTAATAATTGAAGGTTAACCTCAGGATCAATTCTGAAGAGTTCAGTGAATTTTTTGGCTGCATTAAGCTGGAAAAGATCTAGTAGATTTTTGATTACTATTTCCTTTTCAATTTTAAGCTGGTTTCTAAGGTTATTAGTGCTGACCCATCTTTCTTTTAAGATGGCTTGTCCGGTTGACATTGAAATTTGTCTGTCATTGTAACTCAAACGTGCATAGATGGGAGATTCGCCGTTCTTGTTTACTCTGTCGGATTTCTGGTAAAAAATTACTTTTAACATGTTATCTAGTTTTAAAATTAATAATCAAATTGAATTAAAAAATTTTAAGAGAGCCCATTGATAGCAGGGAATTCCTGGGGAATTCTTTCTTTTTAGTTACCCATTTTTTAGAAAAAAGATTCAAAAAATGACAGGGTAACTAATAGGGTAACCGTTCTTTGATAAAACATGTGCTTTTTGAAAAGTGTGTAAAAACAAAAAAGCCTTTAAACACTAGTGTTTAAAGGCTTTTGACTTTTAAAGTTTCTTTTGAAACTTCTACTGGCGGAGAAAGAGGTTCCGCTAATTTTATGTCAATCCCAGTAAATACAAGGGGTTACGATATATTATTAAAGCTAGGGTTACCTATAGGGTCACTTGGCTTTCAGCGTATTAAATAAATATAATGTCAAAGATAAGAAATAAACAATTGTTGTGGCAATTATCGACCCAGAATAAATCCGTATTACTACTTAATTTTACATGTATTAAATAAAAGTTGTCCACAATCTTGCATAAAAGTCATGATACTAATTGATTCAAGTCAATTATAAAAAAAATAAAAGAATCAATAAGATTAATCATTTTCTATTACATTTACCATTGTCGGCGTAACTATTCATCGTTTACTTTTATTTTGAACGGCCATTACTTTTAGCCAAAATAAAGACAAAAGCAACAGAATAATTATAATGCAAAATAATCTAAGATACTAAAGAAGAAATAGGTTAGGTGTGATTCAGGTTCTACAGCCTGTAATCCTATGGAACCTCTTTGGGTTTTATCAGGGGGGAAATCAAAAATTTCATTGCAAGTGAGCCAATTATAATTCCGCCGCCTAATATCTTTAAAACAGTTATAAAAGTGGTTTCACATTTTCCTGATGAAGACAATCCAAATCCGGAAAATCCGGGATTAAGAAATAAACATAATACAATGCAAATAGCAAGAAAAACACTCAAAAAAGTTAAAATACCATAATATAGCTTACTTTTTGTCCAGTCATCGCCTAATTGTTTTTTTTGTTTTAGACAAAACAAGACAATCAAAAGTATTATCACAAAGAGTATTTCTGTAATTCTAATAAATAAATTATCCGAAAACATTTTTTTACTATCCTCCTTAGTAAAATCACAAGGATGGTTAAAAAGCTTTTTATATAATTCAATTTCTTGTATGAGTCTTCTTTTCCAGGAAGCCATCATTCCCTCTTTCACAGGTGGTTTTAATATTTTTGTTTTGACATTAATGTACATTGTTTTGTCAATAAGGGCATTCCATAATTCTGGCCTTCCATCGTCAGAACCTAATCCCCATATACCAATTCCTCCAATTCCTTTATTTAAAATAAAATCATATTTTTCGGATATTGTCTGTACATCATCAAACCACAATTGGCTAATAGTGTCCTTTTTATTTTTTATAATATCAATATAGGCTCCATTGTTTTTATCATATAATGGATTATACTTACTCAAATAATCTTTTACTATGGTATTATAAAACTTAAACTCAGATTTTTTTGATTTATACTTCCAAAGTATTCCGTTGTATGTCAGGCAGGCAACAATTTTTTTTGGAGGTATGTTTTTATTAAGATACCGGTCGATACCGGCATCAAGACTATAATCAGATCCTTTAAGTGGCGTTATGGGACCATAATTGTTTTTCTTTGAGAAATCTATAATAAAACGATCAACATAAGGTTCTAATTCTCCCACATCATAATTATGATATTTATCAAAAACGGGAAGTGTTACGGTAAGCTGATACAAAGAATTTTCAGCTTTCAGGCTTTTATAAAACAGACTTATAAATTCAGTAAAATTGTAACGATTATCATCCCCGAAATTTTCAAAGAATATATTGATTCCGTCAGCATTTTTTTCTTTAAGCAGAAATTTTGTATCGTTAATCAGTCGTAATTGAGAATCCTTGTTTTTAAGAAAATTATCTAAACTTTTTTGGTTTTTATCGAAAATACACAAGACTACTTTGCAGCCTTCTTTTTTGGCTTTTGTCACTACATCTGCAGTATCCCAGCCATTTAGTGTTTTGTAACCGCCCGTTTTTCCATCTAATTCATATCCATAATATATTAAAGTATTTAGCACTTTATAATTATAATTGAGATAAAATTTATTCATCCAGTAAGGATGAAACCCATATACTTCTGTATTTCTGACAACTTTTTTAAATATTATTTTGACAGGTATTTTATTTACCCTTACAGTCTGAAAAGTACCCAAGGGATATTGCAGCAGGTTGTGTATTTGCTTTATTTTAGACTGCCTTTTTTCTTCTTCCTTTTCGAGGTCAATTTTTTTCTGAACCATAGGAATAAGTTTGTCTATCAAATTGTTGATATCAATATTGGAAATTTTAGTAGAATCAACAGAAGTTGTAAAATCCAGAAAAAGGCTGTCAATTTGTTTCTGTATCGTACTTATAGGAACGTTATTGTTGGTGACATACGTATTATTTATTGTGGTGTCTCCAGGCTGATCTGGTTTTTGTAATCTGTTAATGATAGCTATGATACGTTCTTCTTCGCCTTTTCTAAAATTGGCTCTGAATTTAAAAGCATCTTTAATTTTTTTTAGCAGTGTTTTTTTGACTTTGGCAGTATCTGTGGGGATTTCAATACTTACATTTTTTTTAATAACAGGAGCGTTGTTTTTTACCTGTGCAAAGCAAATTGTACAGGTAAAAAGGGAGAAAAATACGATAATTATTATGTAAATAAAACGCATTATTGAGTCAAAATGTTAATTATTTGCTATTGAAGAATATTTAAAATTTATCAAAAATACATTTTAATATGATTGCAAATTTACCATAGCATTAATTTTTTTATAATAAATTAACACGAAATTACATAAATAACTACTAATCAGTAAATTATGTATTTGAAATGTTATTTGTAAATAAAATATTATTTATTTATGCCTGAAAAAATTTTTTTTTTGAAAAAGAAATACTACGTTTGTTAAAATTTGTAATGTATGTATTTGATTTGTAATATATTATAAAATATGTAAAATTACTATGATTTATGAAGCTCTCACGTGTCTTACCGAAGAATTAAATGATTTCTTTAAACTAAAACTGAGCATCGCCGAAGAGAAAATTGTATTGTCCGGATTGATGAATGCCGATGGCACAATCGCAATTCCCGGAGAAAATAAAATAGTAATTACACTTGTTAATTTAGAAAAAGAGACATTACAAAAATTACCATCAAAAGCAATAACAAATTCTTTTGGAAACCAAAATGCACCTTTGCAGATTAATGTTTATGTTTTATTTTCTGCCTATTTCAGTAGTAATAACTATGGAGAATCGCTGCGTTTTATATCATTTATAATGGCTTATTTTCAAGGTAAAAATGTTTTTACAAAAAGTAATACGCCCAATATGGATCCTAAACTGGAGAAATTAAGTATTGAGATTGTAGATATGAGTATGGATGCCTTAAGCAATTTATGGTCTTTGTTAGGTGCTAAATATATGCCGTCAGTTTTATATAAAATTCGCATGTTGCATTTTGATGAATCTGCAGTAAGAGAATTTAGACCCGGAGTATCAAAAGTTGACAATCAAAATAAAATTAAATAAAAAATAAAGTGACTGCTGAATACGAAATATTAACACAAATAGAATTTAAGCATCGCTATTTTTTAAACAATAAGTTAGAGTGTTTTAGCATACAGCCGGACCATAATACCAATCATTTTTTTTTGAGGACGGGGCTTGTGTTTAAATCCTTTAATAATGGTTTTAAATTGTTTTTTAATTCATTAAACAATCAGGAAACGATTAAAAGAAATGATATTCTGGATGATTTTGTTCTACGATTTCATATTGTATTAAACGATCCGTATTTTTTTAATTATACAGATTGTGGAGTGAAAAAATGGGATTCAGAATTTTATCACTTTAATAATTTCGCAGGAAAAAAGGAAAGATTTAGTATTAAAAATTTACACAATGAAGAGTTTGTATCGGTTGAAGATACAGTTGATGAAAGTACGTTTGAGCAAAAGTTTTTAAGAAAACCGTTTGGAATTATAGAGTTGCAATTGCGATATGATTTACAAACAGAGTATGTGGTACATTTTAGAGAGATAGAAAGTTATTGGCGCTATATAATTGTTGGTGATCATTTTAAAAATTTATCTCAATTAGCAATTATAGGAAAAAATGTTGCATTTGAAGGTCCCGGAAATATTACACTTCCGGATAATCGGGAGGGAATAAGTTTTGTTTCTCTATTACCCATTGGTCATAAACAAAGGCCTGACCAGTATTTTAAATTAGTTGATCATTATAAAGAAGAAGAAAGCACATTTAATGTTTTAATTAATGCGCTTCCGGTTCCCGACACAAAGCATATATCGTCAATAGCAAAGAATAAAAACGATAAAAAGTATTATTCAGAAATTTTTATTTACTAAACAAACACATATAATTTATGATAAAGAATCCTATGACTCCCGGAGTTTATATTGATGAAAAGAACGCCTTTCCTAGTTCAGCAGTATCAGTAGAAACTGCTATTCCTGTTTTTATTGGCTATACCGAAAAAGCCGAATGGAATGGCAAAACATTAGTAAATATCCCAACCAGAGTTACCTCATTTGCTGAATATGTGGAGCGTTTTGGCGGCGGATTTAAAGCTAAATTTAAAATTGTCGATGCTAATGCAGCTATCAAGCAAGAAACATTTTCGTTAGATGGTAAAAATAAAGTGGTCGAAATAAACAAAAACAATACGTTGTATTTGTTTAATTCTATTCGTTTGTTTTACGCCAATGGCGGAGGTCCTTGTTATATCTTAACGGTTGATACCTTTAAAGATAAAACCGAACTAGAGATTAAGGCCGACGATTTTTTAGGTTCTACAACAAAATTAGATCCTTTTGAAACTCTGAAAAAAGAATTAGAGCCTACGCTTGTGGTGGTTCCGGATGCAATTGTATTGGGAGAAGCATGCTACAATTCAATTTACACCAAAATTTTAAGTCACTGCGCAACAATGCAAAGTCGTTTTGGACTTTTTGATTTAGTAAGACAATTGCCTTCTGAAGATACAACACCTATTGTTAAAAGTTTTCGTGAAGGTATAGGAATGAACGATTTGAAATATGGAGCAGCTTATTATCCATGGCTTAAATCAGGAGTGGTACAGCCGGGCGAAGTAACTTTTGAAAACCTTGATGATTCTCTGGATCTGGCGACTATACTGCCAAAAAGAGAAGAAGCTGCTTTAAATATTATTAAAATATATAAAACAGCAAAAGAAGTAGCAGAAGAAAATCCTCCTGCAGTATTCAAAGCTATAAAGGCAGTTGAAGATGCTGAAAAAGCATTGGAAAAAGAAAAATTTGAAGAAGCCAACACAAAAATATTAGCAGTCGACAAAGCAAAAGCAGATTTGACAGCCGCACAAAGTGCAGATCCGGTTGATGATGCTAAAGTTAAAGATGCAGAAAAAGCGTTGTCAGATTTAACAGCAAGTACAGAGCCAAGTGATGCCATAAAAGCATTAGACAAAGCCAAAACCGATGCTGAAGCCGCTTTAGTTACAGCAAAAGACACTGCAACAAAAGCAGCAGAGGCAGCAAAAACGGAATTAGATACCGCAAAAAATGCCGCCACAGTCGATCCTGATAAAGTAAAAGCTGCTGAAAAAAAATTAGCAAAAGCAAATGAAGATCTTTCAGAAAAAGTAATTTTTCCTTCAGAGAATGATAAATTAAATTATCATCAATCACTAAAAGCTACCAGCCCAACCTATACAAACATCCTTGAAGAAATCAGGGCAAAATTAAATGAGCTTCCGCCAAGTGCCGCAATGGCAGGTATTTATACCGCAGTAGACAGCAGCCGTGGCGTTTGGAAATCTCCAGCAAATGTATCTGTTAGTATGGTAAATGCACCATCTGTAAATATTTCAAACGAGCAGCAGGAAAGTTTAAATGTTGATGTTGTTGCAGGAAAATCAATTAACGTTATTCGTTCTTTTCCTGGTATTGGAACTCTAGTATGGGGTGCAAGAACTCTGGATGGCAATAGTCAGGATTGGCGCTACATTAATGTTAGGCGAACCCTAATCATGATTGAGCAATCTTTAAAACTGGCATCACGATCTTATGTATTTGAACCCAATGATGCAAATACATGGGTAACGGTAAAAAGTATGATGTCTAATTTCTTGACCAATTTATGGAAACAAGGTGCTTTGGCAGGAGCTGTTCCTGAACAGGCATTTGATGTTCAGATTGGTTTGGGTTCTACAATGACACCTACTGATATTTTAGACGGAAAAATGCTAATTACTGTAAAAGTAGCAATTGTACGTCCGGCTGAGTTTATCATTATAACATTCCAGCAACAAATGCAACAATCTTAAAATTATAACTATAATCAATTAAAATATATTTATTATGGCAGACGATGGTTCAACACAATCAGCGGCCACCTGGCCTTTAGTTAAATTTTCATTTCAGGTAAAATGGGACGACGCAGAACTAATTTTTCAGGAGGTAACAGGTTTATCATCAGAAACACAGGTGATAGAATATCGCGGCGGCAGCAGTAAAGTATACTCTACAGTAAAAATGCCGGGAATACAAAAATTTGGAAATGTAACTTTAAAAAAAGGTATGTTTTTAGGTGATAAGGCATTATGGGATAAGTACAATATTATTACCATGAATACCTATAAAAGATCGACCATAACCATAAGCTTGCTCGATGAAAAAAATGAAGTAGCGATGAGCTGGACTTTGGCCAATGCATTCCCTGTTAAAATTACCGTTACTGATATGAAATCAGACGGAAATGAAGTGGCAGTCGAATCAATTGAATTGGCACATGAAAAACTGACTATAGTTAAGTAATTAAATGGCATACGTTCCAAAAACACCACCATTTTTTCCTGCAGCATTTTCTTTTAAGGTAAATGTTGTAGGAATTACTGGTGTTTACGAAGGAAGTTTTCAGGAAGTAACCGGAATTGGAGCCAAATTAGGAGTTGAAACTATAAAAGAAGGCGGTGAAAATCGATTCGAACATCGCTTGCCAAACCCCGTTAAATATGACAATTTAATTTTAAAAAGGGGAATGGTATTAAATTCAGGTCTAATATTGTGGGCAAAAAGTTCTATCGAGTATTTTAATTTTATTACAAAAACTGTAATTGTAAATTTATTAGATGAAACGGGTGCTCCAATTGCTTCATGGTCATTTAATGCTGCTTATCCTGTGGCTTTAAAAATATCGGATTTAAAGGCTCAGGACAATGCTATTGTTATAGAAACACTGGAGTTATCGTATAGTTATTTTACAAGGATTTTTTAATTATAATTATTTAAAACTAAGGCTATGCCAATTGAAATTCGTGAATTAGTTATAAAAGTTAATATCGTTGAAGATCATAAAGCTACAGACGTTATGGACTCTCATAATTTATCAGATCTGAAAAGACAAATTATAAAGGAGTGTACAGAAAGGGTTATTGCCAAACTGGAAAAAAATTCGGAGAGATAATATGGCATTACTTAAATTAAAAATTGAAGCTTTTTCTGATCCCGAATGTACAAGTTCTGTAGGCGCCCCGATAGAAGCCATGTTTAATCCGAACACGTATACCCGTAAATATAAGGCGCAGTATAGTGCTCCAAAAGTAATTGGGCAAAACGACAGAACCCTTATTTTTCAGGCATTAGTAGGAAACGATATGACTTTAAAATTAATTGCTGATGGTACGGGTGTTGTGCCATTACCAAAAGGAATTTCAGACGTAGACGATTATATTGCAAAAATTAAACAGCTTACATACTCTTATAATGGTTTAAAACACAGGCCTAATTATCTGACCATTGTATGGGGTAGTTTATCTATGATTTGTGTTTGTAAAGCATTAAATGTCAGCTATAACTTATTTAAAGAAGATGGTACAGCGCTTCGGGCTTCAATTGAACTTATGCTGTCCGGAACATCTGATTTTGTTACTGTGGCTAAGGAAGCTAAAAAGAGTTCGCCGGACTTAACGCATATCCGTACTGTTAAAGCCGGAGATACGCTGCCTTTAATGACTTTTAAAATTTACGGAGACAGTTCTTATTATATGGAAGTTGCCAAAATAAATAACCTAACAAGTATAAATGCCATAAAACCCGGGGATCAATTGTATTTTCCTCCAATAAAAAAATAATAATGCCAGTAAAATCACCATTAGATATTTCTGATCCTACGTTACGATTGAGAATTAAAGCAAATGGAAGTCCTATAAAAGATTCATACCCTGTAGAATCTGTAAATATTACCCATGAATTAAACAGAATATCCTATGCCGAAATTAGTCTCATTGATGGAACGGTAGAATCTGCTGATTTTCCTATTAGCGAAAGTGCAGATTTGATTCCAGGAAATACAATTGAAATTACAGCAGGTTATGGATCAGACGCCGAAATATCAATTTTTAAAGGTGTAATTGTAAAACAGGCAATCCGTATTAGTGATGGAGAACCTTTTGCCTTAGTTATTGGCTGCAAACACAAAGCAGTTACCATGTGCTACAATAAAATGGAAGCACAATTTAGCAGTAAAACCGACAGTGCTATTATGACAACTATTGCTGGTAATTACAGCTTAACAGCTACAATTGATGCGACTACACCAGTTTGTGAGGCAATGTTTCAAAAACAGGCTACAGATTGGGATTTTATTTTAGCGCGTGCTGATTTTAATGGTTTTGTTATTTCATTAGATGGTGACGAAATCGCAATTGGAAAACCAAAAGTAGGCGGAACTGCAGTGCTTCGTGTTGGATTTGGAGAATCTATACTTTCATTTGATGCAGAATTATCTGCAGAAAAACAACCTGTATCTTTACAAGTAAGTAGTTGGGATATTAAGCAGCAAAGTTTATTAGTGGCCAGCGCTACTGAACCTGTTCTAAATGCACAAGGAAATTTGAGTGCTAAGACATTATCCGGCAAACTAAATCAGAAAGAGTTGAAACTTACTTCAAATACACCTCTTACAAATGAGGATTTAACGGTTTGGGGCAATGCCAGTTTGTTAAAAATGAGATTGGCTGCTTTAAGAGGAACAGTAAGTTTTATAGGCAACGCAACGGTAAAGCCTAATACTATAATTGAGTTAGCAGGAGTAGGGGATCGTTTTAACGGAAATGCGTATGTAACGATGGTGAATCATGTTTTAGAAAGCGGAACATGGACGACCAAAGTAAAATTTGGGCTTGATGAAAAGTTTGCTTTCGAGAATAAAAATTTTGCTTATCCTGATGCAGTAGGTCAGTTGCCGCCCATAAATGGTTTACAGGTAGCTACGGTAAAAAAAATATTTGGAGATCCGGATTCTCAATTTCGCATTTTAGTCACATTACCCAGCAACGCTGAAAATCAGGACGGAATATGGGCGAGAGTGGCTAATTTTCATGCTACAGATAAGGCAGGAGCAGGTTTTTTGCCAGAAGTTGGAGATGAGGTTATAATTGGATTTTTAGAAAATGATCCGCGTTATCCTGTTATTTTGGGTTCATTGTATAGTACTGCAAAAACCGCAGCGGCTACAGCGGCGGATAATAATAATTACATCAAAACAATTATTACAAAAAGTCAGCTCAAAATGACATTTGATGATGGGAAAAAGATACTCAAATTAGAAACACCGGGAGGAAATTACATCACGTTTAGTGATGATGCCAAATCAATAGAAATTAAAGACCAGCATACCAATACGATTACAATGGACTCTAATGGTATTTCTGTGCAAAGCTCTAAAGACATTGTTTTGAATGCGAAAGGAAAAATTTCTTTAACCGCAGTACAAAATGTTGAAGTTGAGGCTAAAATGGATGTAAAAACAACGGGTTTAAATATAAACAATAATGCCAGCATAGGATTTGTTGCTAAAGGAGCTGCTACGGCAGAATTATCTGCCAGCGGACAAACCACTGTAAAAGGGGCATTAGTTATGATTAATTAATATATAAAAATATGGGAGCTCCAGCTGCAAGACTAACAGATATGCATACTTGTCCAATGTTAACTCCGGGATTACCGCCAATACCACATGTGGGCGGACCAATTGTAATGGGTGCGCCAACGGTATTAATAGGCTCTTTACCTGCTGCACGAGTAGGCGATATGGTAGTATGTGTAGGGCCGCCGGATAGTATTGTAAAAGGTTCATCAACAGTACTTATTTGTGGCATGCCTGCCGCCAGAATGGGCGATACAACGGCACACGGTGGCTCAATTGTACTGGGTTTACCAACGGTTTTGATAGGAGGATAAACAATGGAATTAAAATCATTTTTAGGAACAGGATGGAAATTTCCTCCTTCGTTTAGTAAAGAAACTAAAAATGTAACATTGGTCTCAGATGAAACCGATATTGCAGAAAGTCTCCATATTTTATTGAGTACAGATCCCGGTGAAAGATTGATGCGACCCGAATACGGATGCAATCTTAAAAAATTTATGTTTGAGCGGCATGATGCATCTTTTGTTACAGGACTTAATCATACCATTAGTAAGGCAATTTTAAATTTTGAAGCCCGCGTAGATTTTATTGATGCCAAGATAGTAACACGTAACGAATTGGATGGCGTGCTGCATATTGAAGTCAATTATAAAATCATTATAACAAACACAAGACATAATATTGTATTTCCCTTTTATCTCCTTGAGGGAACTAATTTATAATAAAAAACATGAGCAACGAGATATTTATGACATCAAACCAAGGGATAAGCCAAACACAGCGCTTGCTTGATACTTTGATGCCTGATTATTTTAAAATAGATTCGCGAGACATTCCGGAATTGATTAGTTATATCCATAAAATTTCAGCTCAGTTTAATTATTATAATGCACAAACAAATGAAAAAGACGGCACCTGGGAAGATTTTCTGTATAATGATTCTTACCTCGCAACCTTATTAATCAGCAGGATAGATGTTGTCGATATAAGCAGCCAGTTTAGCATCATAAAAAAAACAATTGAGTATGATAGTAATAGTATTTTACTTTCGGAAAGATTGGACAAACTAACAAAATTAATTGATTTTTTATATGATGTAATTACACAATTATCAAAGCTGCAGCACTTATTAAATGCCTTGCCTTTGCCTAATAATTTAGGAGAAGTATTAGTGAATATTCAATCGACGAATGAAGAATTAGCCCAACTAAAGAATTATTGCGAAGAAGCTTCTTTAGTATTTATTAGTTTCAAAAATCCTGATCCGTCTCCAAAATTATCAGGAAATAAAAAAAAAGAAGACGTTGGTTTACCAATGCTTTTAGAAAGCTCCAATAAAGAAAAAATAAATGGATCGATCCGTTTTCTAACTACTTTGTTTGAATCCATTATTGCAAAATTCAACAATTTAGTAAGAACATCAAAATCATACATTTCAAGAAATACCTTGTTAGAAGCTCAATTTTTACCACAGATAGGTTTATTGATTGGCTTTTTAGATTTATACAAATCAGCTCAGGAAAAAATAAATGATTTTAATCGCAGGCACCTTGAATATTATTATAAAGATGTTTTAGAATTAAAGCCCAAAAAAGGACATCCGGATGAGCTTAACATAATTATTGAACCCGAAATAGGTATAAAACAATTAGAAATTAAACCTTCACAATTATTAATAACAGATATTCCAAATGAGGAGCATCCTATAATTTACGAATTAAATAACCCCATAACTTTATCTGCTGCTGCAATAGTCGAGATAAAAACCATTTTTGTTAGTCAGTTTGCACAAGTAGCTTCAAAGAATATTGAAATAGATAATATAATTGAAAATCAGGTTTATCAGGCTGCTCCAAAGGTTTTTTCGGTAGCAGACTATCAAAAAAACAAAGATAATTATATTTCATGGCCATGTCTCGGCGAAGATCAACAGGGAAAACTGGGGAATATGCGAACGATGGATAATTCGAATTTAGGAATATACATTGCATCACCGCTTTTGTATTTACCGGAAGGAGAAAGAACCATTAGTATAAAAATCAAATTAGAATCTAAAAGTTTTGAAGGAATACAAGCCTACTTTCTTTCGTATAAAGATACTATTAATGCCAACAAATACGAATATGGCAAGAAAGAAGATGAAGCTGAAAAAGGTGTAAAAACTGTTGAAACGATTATTTACGAACTTTTATCAAGTGCATTTGTTATAACCTATACTTCAACAAAAGGCTGGGAAAGCATAAAAAGATATTTTGTAAAATTCGATCCAACGCCCGAAGGAGCAGAAACAATTGAAATTATTTTGAAATTGAAAACTTCTGATGAGCCAATTGACAATTACAATCAGGGAATTCATAATCTTAATTTTGACTCTAAATTTCCAATAATTCGTATAGGGCTCAATAATTTTAGCAAACATTATGCTTATAGTTTTTTGCAGGATATAGTTATGGAGCGTATTACTATTAAAAGTGATGTAAAAGGATTCTGCTCTTTACTCTTGCAAAACAGTATTGGTTTGGTAAGTCCCACAAGTCCCTTTCAGGTTTTTGGACCACAACCCATATTAGGTTCATTTCTGGATATTAAGAACACCAATGTTTTTAACCGGTACTTAAAAGATTTCTCCATAAATATTAGCTGGCTGAATTTACCGAGAGAGTACGGAGGTTTTGAAACCTATTATAAAGAATATCCGGAACCTTTTAAAAATAACTCTTTCGCTGTTAGTATTAAAGCGTTAAAAACACAAAATTTATATTCGAATACCAAAAATCAGCAGCAAAAAGAATTGTTTACCATTAAGAACAATGGTTTTTTAAGTGATTTTACTGTAATCGATAAAATTGATTTTAGTAAACTGGATTTTATTAATGAACCATCTCTTGTAACTTCAGACAATAATAACCCATTTGCTGTAGATGGAACTTTAAGGTTAGAATTATCTTCTCCGAAAGAAGCATTTGGACAGGACATTTTTACTAAAATTTTCCCCGAAGCAGTTATGAGTCAGGCTAAAAAAAAATCATTAAAACAAGCTTTACCCAATCAGCCCATTATCCCGATTATAAAATCAATAGCAATAGATTATTCACTTGAATATTCAGAAATTCTTGACGGAGCGGCAAATCGTGAAAATTGTAAAATCCAGTTGATTCATGATTATCCGTTTGGATACGATTATATCTATCCTAATAAGTATAAAAAGCATACTAAATTTATGCCTGAATTTTTAGATTATGATAATTTATGCATTGGTTTAAAGGATGTTGAGCCTAAATCAGAATTAAATCTTTTGTTTAAATTCGAAGATTCCAGTTTTCATTATACGTTACAAAAAACAGAATTAATATGGAGTTATCTTAAAAACAATAGTTGGATTCCCTTTTCAGACAAAGACATTATTTTTGATACCACGAATGATTTTATGGGTTCAGGTATCATCAGGATTTTTGCCCCGTCTGCTATACCATCAGGAAATACGATAATGAATCCTGATTTGTTTTGGATCAAAGCAACAACTGTCGATGGAGTTGCTGTTAAGCCCAATTTGTTAGGAATTGCTTTTAATGGTGTTGCTGCGACAAGAAAATATTTACCTGAAAATTATACTCAGGAAAGTGTTTCTATTCCGCCATATTCCATCAAAGGATTCGAAAAAACAATTAAAGGCGTTAGTGCTTTATGGCAGCTGTTTAGCTCTGTTAACGGAGAACCTCCGGAAAGTACAGATAAATTTTATACACGGGTTAGCGAAAGACTAAGACACAAGCAAAGACCTGTTCAAAACAGAGATATTGCACAAGTTGTATTAGAAAATTTTCCTGAAATAATGATGGTAAAATGCTTCAATACAGAAATAGAAGGTTATGAAGTCGTAGAAGGAACTAATTTGCATTTAGTATTAATTCCTAAAGAATCCAGAAACAATCATCCCTTTAAAGATGTTCCCAGAGTAAGTTTGTTAACACTTTTTGATGTAAAGTCATTTCTGGACAAAATCATTTCTCCTTTTATAACCATAGAGGTCGGAAATCCTATTTATGAAAGAGTAAAAGTAGTTTGTGAAGTTGTTTTGACCGATAAGGCAAAAGAGGATTCCGGGAATTATTTACGAAAACTAACCAAAGAAATCAATAATTATATAGCGCCGTGGCTTTATGATAAGTATAATGATTTTAAAATTGGAGATCATATTTATAAATCAGATTTGTTGCTGTTTATCAAAACACGTCCTTATATTGAATATGTAACCGGGTTTTCGTTAATTCATTTTTACAAAGAAAGACAATTATCAGATGGTGCCCTGGTTTCAAAAATAATCGATAGCGCCCTGAATGATATCAAATATATAGAATGTTCTTCTCCGGCTTCAGTATTTGTACCTTCAGAATTTCACATACTAAAAGTGTTAGAAAAACCGGTTCATAATACTGCAAAGCAGCTGGGTATTGCTAATTTTATAGTAGGTGAAGAGCTTTTGATAGAAGATGGTCAAGATATAAAGACGCAAGATGATGATTCATCTTATTCGGATTATAACGATGAAGATGAGCTTTTTAATTTTATTATTAATCACAACATTTAAAAACCATGGCAGACAACGAAATAAAAAAATTACACGGAAGGGCTGAGTTAATAGAATATTTTAGAAATGGCAGAATTCCTAACGAAACACATTTTAAATCACTAATAGATTCTGTAATTATACAGCATGATGACGGTATATCTAAAGATGAGGAAAATGGTTATAGTATAACTTCTTTAGGAACATCATCTAAATTAATTACTTTTTACAAAAACATTGATCGTTTAGAACCCTTTTTCTATGTAGAAAAAGATTTGCTGGACAAACCAAGCCTGAAATTTCGCTCAGATACGTTACAATCTGAAGCAACAGAAGAGGAGAAAACATTCTACTTTCATAACGACGGAAGTTTAGGAATAGGAAATAAAACTAAAAATAGTTTTAAATTGGATGTTAATGGTTTTACGGCTTCTAAAGGAAGAACAGGAACCTACAGCACAAAAAAAGAAATTCCTGCCAATGGTGAATGGCACGATATTACTCCTGAATTAGACAATTGTCAGGCTTTTGAAATTGTGGCACGTGCGGGAATAAAACACTCCGGAAAGTTTTCTATCCTGCATGCTACGGCATTAAGCACATTTGGAAAATCGCAATCTAAGATCAGAAAAACCCGCGCTTATTACGGATCATTTTGGTCGGTTTGGAATAAATTGAATTTACGCTGGTACGGAACCACGCATAATTACAGGCTGCAAATGCGTTCTAACTCGAATTTTGGTTCAGGAGCCATGATTTATTACACGATATGCAAACTTTGGGATGATGAACTTTTTGTGCCCACTAATTGTTACTATCCAAAGAAACAAGATGGTTTTATCGATAAGCAAAACCAGAATAAGAGAACTTAATTACGACGCTGGAATAGATACTTAAAAACATGATTGAACCTCGGTTTATAAATAAAAACACAGATCCTACAACTGATTTTGAAGTTATTTTAAAACAGGCAATTGATTTAGTACAAAGACTAACAGGACACGTATGGACAGACTATAATATTCATGATCCGGGCATTACCATTTTAGAACAACTCTGTTTTGCACTAACCGATTTACACTATAAAACAAAATTAAGTACCGAAGATATTTTAACCAATAAAAAAGGGCTGATAAACAGAAACCAGCATGCCTTTTTTGAAAAAGAACAAATCCTGACCTGTAATCCTGTAACGGTTAATGACTTTAGAAAAATTATTTTAGACAAAGTCAAAGAAGTAAACAACATCATGTTTAATCCGGTTCTTTCGGTACACAGCAACCAATACATAAAAGGTTTGTATCAAATTGTGGTAAGAGCCGATGAAACAATAACCAGTCAATTTGATACTGATAAAGAAGCGGAAGAAGAGTTTAAAGAAAAAATTAGAAAACTAACGCTCTCTAAACGCAATATTTGCGAAGACGTAATGGGAGATATTGTTATTCTAAAATGTCAGAAAATAGCAATACAGGCAAGTATAAGTATCAAATACACCTCATTTCCGGAGGAAATACTGCTTAGAATTTATAACAAGATAGAATCTTTATTAAATCCCAAAATCCGATTTTATTCTAAATCAGAATTGGCAGACATGGGCTATACCATTGAGCAAATTTATGACGGGCCGTTATTAAGCAACGGAATTATACTTGAAACGGAATTAAAGCCAATTGCGACAGAAATAGATCCTATAGATGTTACCAATACCATAACCGTATTAGATGAGGTTAGTTATATTCAAAATTTAACAATAGAAAATGCTGCTGATTCTGATACTACACTTCGTGATACAAATACAGTAAAAAAAAGTGATAGTTTACCTTTTAAATTAGAGAAAAATCATTTTGCCTATTTAGACAAAGTTACTTTTTTAAAACATGTAAAATTATATTCAGATGATTACCGTATTCCTATCAACGAAGCGGTTTTTTTAGATTTGTACGATCATAGAGAGCCTTTAAAAACTCAAATACGAAAGGAACATACAAACAAAAGAGAAGATCGTGCTATTAAAGCAGGTACTTATAAAGATGTAGGAGCATATTATTCGATACAAAATTATTTTCCTGCTATCTATGGCATAGGACCAAACGGATTATCTAAATCTGAAACAAATGAGCGTAAAGCTGTGGCAAAGCAGCTCAAAACATATTTGCTTTTTTTTGAACAGATACTTGCAAATTATTCGGCACAATTAGCAAATTTGGGTAATCTGTATGCAACCGATCTAAGTAAGGACAATCAAAAATCATATTATACACAAGACCTTTACAATGTTCCTGAAATTCGTGATGTATTAAAAGAATTCAATCAAAATGGTGATAACCGCGCTTCATTTGTAAACGAAATGAAGTGGGATAATTTTCAGAGCGATGAAAATAATGGTTATATAAAAGCATTACTAAACGCTGTAGAAACACCGGAAATCTATACTGACAGGAAAAATAAAATATTCGATCATTTATTAGGGCGTTTTAATCGTCAGCTAAGTATATATCCTGTGCTTCAGTATTTTAATTGTTATATAGGAGGGAATAATTTAGAACGCGATGCATTTGTGCTGCAATGGAAAGCGAACATTTTAAACAATTTGCTCAATATAGATCAGGGTAAAATAAAAGGATATGATTATTCCTCTCAGGTAAATTTAATGTCTGGTTTTGAATATAAAATATCCTTATATCTCAATATCAATCATCTGGAATATCCAAATTTAACCAGTTTTAAATCAAAGAAAGAAAGTCTTATGCGACGCAGGCTGACAGGTACTTTTAACAATACAGAAAAAAAGTACGAAATCACGGCAGCAAAATCACAGCCCGAACTGGAGCAGGAACAAGAAATCATCGAATATAATGATGAGGACCTTGTTGTAATAACCAATTCAATAGAAAATATAGAATCGAGCGAAAATTTAGAGACAGATAGTGTAGATCCGTCCTATATATTCAGCTCGCAGACCATCGCAGTATTAGAATTTGGAATAATAAAGGAGAATTATAAAATAATACCCAAAGATGGAAAATACATTCTTATCTATAAACCGCCTCAAAAAGATATCATAACGCCCGAAGAAAAATGGCAGGCAATTGGCAGTTATACAACAAAAAACAAGGCAATTAGTGCCATGAATGATGTAATAGAATCCCTGAAAAAATTAAGTATCGAATCAGAAGGATTTCATTTGGTCGAACATTTACTGATGCGTCCTAAGTTAGACCAGCATAATTTTGGATTTAGTTATTATGAAAGTGAAAATAACATACTTTTTAAAAACGATGAATGGACTAGTTTTGAAGAAAGAGAAAACCGCCTGACAAAATTAAAAACCGCAGTGATGAATTTGGGTAAAAAAACGGCTGGTAAGGATTTTAACTTTAAACTTAAATTTATTGGCGATAACTATTACAGCATTGTAAACACAGCTATATTCAGTGAAAAAAGACATGCCATAGATAGTAATCTCAAAAAAATTATAGCCAAGGTAAATAAAATAGAAGAAAACAAAACCTTCAAATATCCTCGTATTGAACTTATTGTAAAATTATCTGAAACAAAAGTTATTAATGAAAATTTTTATAGTCTGAAAGCAACTGTTGTTTTACCTGCCTGGCCAGCCCGTTTTCAGGATAAGGAATTTAAAATGTTTACCGAAGATTTAATTAAAGCGATTGCGCCGGGTTATTTGTTTTTAAATTTTAAATGGTTAGGGATATCAAGAATGCAAAAGTTTGAAACACTTTATTTTGAATGGCTGGAAGCGATCAAAACCAATTCAGATCCGGAGGCAAGACTAGAATCATGTGAAGCTTTAACGAATTGGCTGCTGGAAACTGACATCAAAAAGCAAAAATAAAACTATGAAATCCTAAATGAAAACCCAGAAACACATCATACAGCAACAAGTTGTTGAGGTAGATTTTTATGATAGATCTGCCACACAAGATGTGTTTGCACAATTCAGCAGACTTTTTAAAACTAAATTAGGAGATATTACAAACACGCTTTTAGATAAAACAGTAAGCGCTCATAATTTTATTAAGATAGACCAGTTAGAATTAAACATTGGTACATTGACATATCCGTTTACTGATGATGAATTTGAAGATCTGTACGAGCAGGCATTAGAAAAAGCTTTATTTGATTATGCTACATTGCATACCATTAACAATACTGATGTAAAACTAGAAAACGCCCAAAATTTTCTGGTAAGCTGCGCAGAATTACTGCATTTTTTTTTAAGCAATGGCGCATTGCCTTGGTGGGCAAGTGGTGATGTGTTTACACAACCTGACAAAACATTTTTAAAATTGCTTGATGAAAATCCTGAGCAGTTAAAGAGTTTACTTTTAAAAACAGGAGTAGAGGAGCAAGTAAGAAAACGATTGTCTCAACAATTTAATGATGGCATAATTATAAATATTATTAAGCTTATAATACCTTTTCAGGTAAATTTTATTAGTCAGTATTTCGATAATGTAGTTAAAATCCAGAAGCAGAAACAAATTGTTCAGACTCAGGAAAAAGTATTTGGTCAGGCATTGTGGTATTTTATTCTAACATATTTATTGGTAGATATGGGCGGGCATTTTGAACGGAAACTTTTTGTAAAAAGTACACTGTCTCAAATGGCATCTCATTTTAATGTATCGTATCAGAGTATCTTAAATTTATTGGCAGATGCTATTCAGACAAATCCTGAATTAATTCAGTCAGATAAAAATTTTACGGTATTTATAAATGAGCTTAGAGAAGAAACAAAAACAGGTTTAGAGGTAAATGAATCTTTAGATTCTGAAGTATATTTAGAAAAAGCTACAGCAAAAAATCATTTTGAAGCACTCCATTATTATTTCTTTTTTGGGTCTTTACCCTTTGAATATGGTTATTACACGCCTCAAAAAATCAGTTTATTATTAGAGGTAATCATCAAAAAACATCCGGAAGAATTTATACATCTATTTCGAAAACAGCACAACATAGTACAATTTACAGAACGCTTAATTTTAGTAGGACCAGAAGCAACTTTGTTGGCCATTATTCGTTTAATGGAAACCACAAAATCTGATTTTATCATCAGTTACTACCAAACTACAGTAAAAATTCAGAATAAAAAAAATCTGATCAAAACCCAGGAGAGGGAATTTAAAAAAGCGGTTCTAAAATTTATTCTTTCCTTTCTGTTTACTTCACATGGCAGTTTATTTAATGCTAAAATGTTTGTAGAAAATAATATTAAAAAACTGGCACAGCATTATAATATCGATTACCAGACCTTATTACTATTAATGACGCAAGGTATGGCAGAAGCTCATGCAATTGTAAAAGATCAGTCTTCGTTATTTTTTATTTTTACAGAAATTCTGGGTGAAATCAGGAACAGTACAAATAGTACACTCTCTGTAGAAACAATAATACCAGAAAATGAAGAAGATAAAGAAGAAATAAAAAAAAGTAAAAAGGATAAGCTGGATAAAACATACGCCGATAATCTTTCATTACAAGATTTTCTTTTGTTTTGGTTTGCACATGCGACTATACCGTGGTGGGCAAAAGAACAAAAAAACACAACAATAGCCAAATTATTTCAAGAACTCGTAAATACAGAACCCACTATTGCTTTATTGGTTATTAAACAAGCTACTCAGTTGAGTTTTAGAAAACCCGAAATACTTAATAGTGTATCAAAATCAGTGCTGCAGCTTTTCAGGATGCTGCCCGATGGTGAAAGTGTTTTAAAGATATGGAACGATTTTCAGCAATTAGAAGCGGTGTCGAAAATGGGTATTTCAGCAGAAAGTTTACATAGTTTTCTGCTAAAGTCAATATTGGAAACTTATCATCAATTTCAATTTAATTCTTTCGATGCACAACATTTTTATGCAATTTTAATGAATTACCTGAAAAATGCGGCAGGAACATCTGAGGATAAATTAGAAAAATTCTTCACCATACAGTTTGAAGAAAACAAATTGCCGCACCTTAAAAGCAAAATAAACATCATTACGAAAGAGAAAGATAATCATTATGATATTAATAAATCAGCTTTGTTTCCGGATAAAAATGCACCATATATAATCAACAGTTTAGAAAGCAGCGACGAATTTTCATATAATGAATTTAAGTTATTGACGAAATCAAATGATATATTCAAAATGCCATTGAGTACGCTGGTACATAAGGCATATGATATTTTAAAGTACTATTTACTTCATAACAAATTACCCGATGATATAAAGATTGACGATCAATCGGTTATTGCAAAAATTATGGAGAGATTGGTAATTGTAATTTTTGAGCAGGATCAGAATTTGCTGCATAACCTCATGCGTCAGGATAATGCAGCACCAGCAGCAAAAATGACGTTGCATAACAGTTTCTCAAAATACAGCAACCAGCAAGGTCGAAATATTGCAAACCTGCTTAAAGAATACGAAGAGAAAGATTTTTTAATTTACATCAAACAAACCTGGAAACAGGATCAGGTTTTTACAAACTTAAACGAAATAATATATTTTATTAAACATCAAAGCAGTGATCTTGCACAGCAGCAATTGCACAAACAAGTACTGCAATTAGCCAATACAACTTTGCATTATGCAGGTATTTACAAAGGTGCAGAATTTACCACGATGATAAAATCATTGGCAAATAACACATTGCATGAGCTAATTGCGAACTATATTTATATTCTGAATATAGCCATTAAAGATTCTTTTGAACGCGAAAAGCTTTTACTGTATTTTAGGGAATTTAGCTTTTATTGGGTCGCGCAAACAAATCCGGAAAATGCTAATCTGTTTTTTTACAGGTTTTTGACATTTTTGAATCATAAAAAAAACTGGGATATAAAACGCTTTTACCAACAGCTTATAAAAGTTCCAAAAGATATAAAACAGCTTAATAATACGTCATTACAAACTATTGTATCATGTATACAAAAAGATACAGAAACCTATCTTGCCCGGGATAAATACAGTCAGGAGATTATGTACGATGTTAAACAGGAGGTTTTAAAGAAGCTTAAATTTGAAGAAAATTCAATACCAATAGAAATGAAAGAAAAGAAAACAGAAACAATATACGATGATGAAGTCGTAAAACTAAAAGAAGGGGAGAAGATTTACATCGAAAATGCCGGATTGGTTTTGCTGCATCCGTTTTTGAGTACTTTGTTTGATCGTACCGGACTGGTAAAAAATGGTGAATTTGTAAATGATGAAGCCAAATTAAGAGCTCCGCATTTATTACAATATCTGGTTAATTTTGAACAGGAAAGTCCGGAACAAGATTTGTTGCTTAATAAAATTTTATGCGGTATTGAATATCAGGAAGCTATAACATCGGGCATTGTTTTAACCGAAATTGAGATGAATACAGCCAATGAACTGCTTCATGTGGTAACGCAACAGTGGGAAAAATTAAAGAACACTTCAATTAACGGACTTCAGGAAACCTTTTTACAGCGTAGCGGCTCTTTGTGTTTATCCAGCGAAGGCTGGACTTTAGTTGTAGAAAACAAAGCTTTTGATATATTGCTGCAAACGCTCCCTTGGGGTTTAAGTTTTATTAAAAATTCGTGGATGACCGAACCAATATTTGTAGAATGGAACTAGATGCTTTAAAACAAAATGCTGATACACTTACAGCCGAATTGCATTGGTTAGCCGAATTAATCAATGTGAGTATGAAATTATATTGGAATGAGGAATGCAATTACAAAAGTATTGCAGAGGTACTTCCTCCTGATTTATCTGATAATGATTCTCCATACGCCGGAATTTTAAAACACTATCAAATTAATTTTTCAGAACGCGTTATTTTGTTGCTCGCAATAGCACCGCATATACAACCAAAATTGCTGGATGTTTTTCTGATAAAAAATGCTGCTTACGATAAAGGTTTTACAGAATTTGGCGGTTTGAAAGGTCAAAATTTTGGTGGTTTTCTGCCAACAGGAGAAACAGCAGCTTTTTTGTTAGCTTCTAATGATTTCGAAAAACGGTTTAGGATTTCGGAATTATTCTCTGATGATCATAAATTTAAAAAGTTTAATATTTTAAATCTTGAATCCAGCCCTTCAAACGAACCTTTTTTAAGTGGTGCGCTGACCATTTCATCAGAGTATTTAAGTTATTTTACAAAAGGAACGGCACACAAACCTGATTTTAGCGCTAATTTTCCGGCCAAACGCATCACAACCGAGGCAATTTGGGAAGACTTGGTTATCGAACAAACCACACTAACAGAAGTATTGGAAATTAAAGACTGGATAGTCTACGGACCAGAATTGCTAAACGATTGGGGATTACATAAAAAAATAAAACCAGGCTACAGATCCTTGTTTTATGGTCCTCCGGGAACGGGTAAAACCATGACGGTATCGCTATTAGGAAAATCAACAGGATTAGATGTTTACCGAATAGATTTATCTATGGTAGTTTCTAAATTTATTGGTGAAACAGAGAAAAACCTATCTAATATCTTTGATCAGGCAGAACATAAAAACTGGATATTGTTTTTTGATGAAGCCGATGCTCTTTTTGGTAAACGTACCCAAACCAGCAGTGCAAACGACAGATATGCCAATCAGGAAGTATCTTATTTGCTACAGCGTATCGAAGATTTTCCGGGAGTTGTTATTTTGGCAACTAATTTAAAGGCCAATTTAGATGAAGCCTTCAGCAGACGTTTTCAATCGATGATTCATTTTCCTATACCAAGTGCTCCGCAACGCAAAAAACTATGGGAAAAAGCTTTTACCGAAAAAATGATTCTTGCCGAAGATGTTAATCTCGATGAAATTGCTCAAAAATTCGAACTGGCTGGCGGGGCCATAATAAACGTACTTCGATATGTATCGCTAATTGCAATAAAACGAGGAGATAATAAGATTATCAAAAAAGACCTTATAAGCAGTATTAGAAGAGAATTTGGTAAAGAGGGAAAAATTGTTCAGTAAATGCAAATTGTTAAATTTAAAATCATAAAGTTATGAGTATTACGAATATATTGCTTAAAATGAACCCATTACTAATGTTAGCATTATTTATAATACTATTTTCCGGAGTAGGAATATTAGGGACTTATCTTATACGGAAATATAACAAAATAGGAATAAGAGAATCGCATAATGAGGGTATCGCAAATGGTTTTGCAATGACTGGTGGATTGTATGGGTTAATACTGGCATTTGTAGTTTTCCTGGTTTGGGACCAGTTTAACGATGCCCAGCAAAAAGCAGATATGGAAGCGAGCCTGTGTAAAGGACTTTACAGAAATATTAAATATTATCCCACAGATAACAATCAGGAGGCACTTTTACAAAAGAAAAAACTAACAGAGAGTTATATGCACTATTTAGAAAATGTCATTATAGAAGATTCACTGTTAAATAATAAAGGAAAGGAATCTCCGGAATATAAGAATTACAGATATACAAAAACGGTTAAATCCTTTAATGCTTTTTATAAGATGCTGGAACAAATGCACGACACGGTAACCTATAAAAATCTGAGAATAGAAGGGATGTTTAAGCAACTTAATGATTTGGGAACCTACAGAAATTTAAGAAGTCTGGCAGTCGAATCAGAAATTGATTTTTATATTTGGGTTCCGCTTTGGCTTGGCGGAATTATTATAATGTTGTTTGCTTATTTAATGAATATCGAAAACAAGGCGTTGCACATTACCATAAACGGATTAATAGGCGCATTTATCGCACTCGTTTTTTACATTATCGTACTCACAGATCATCCCTTTAACGGTAGAATGCGCATTGATATAGGTAAAAATTTAAACCAGATTATTGAATGGGAGCACACAGGGATGATGAATGAGAAATGATAAAGAAATTTTACTAAACCTTGGTAGCTGGGCTTGCGGCCATAATGATTTGCTGCGTTAGTTGTTTAGTAGCACTTGTGCGGTTATCTGCAAACTGCACAGTTTGTTGGTTTGCATTATTCTGTTGCTGCTCTGAAATATCGTTGCGAGTGCTGTAAGCCATAAATACCTCGTTGAGAATCCTTGAAAAAATAATCTGTAAATTCGTTATGGTCAGTCTTGGGTTTAATTAAGATCAGAGAAAATTAAAAACGTTGTCATTGATTTTTAAACGACTTCAATTGTCTTTTTGAATTTAATTTTGCTCTAACCCCAATTATTACATAAAAATTGATAGTTTTCTGGTTCAATAAAACAAACCACACTCTTGCTACCGCGCTGAACCAAATGACAGGGAAGATGTAAGAAAACAATCAACATTCATAAAATTAAGTCCTCCGCCTTATTGCACTTCATATACGCTCACCAAACACTAGCGAAGACTTATTTGATCAATTCAGCACCTTTTTTCTCTATCGCTACCAAACAGGGCGTCTCCACCCATCCGACAACTCCAGCCTCACCAAGACCACTCACCTTCAGGCTGTCATCATAGTTAGTACGTATCTTTGCCACAATACATGTTAAAACCCACCCATTTTTTGAAAAACTTTCCTTTGCGGTGACGCCTCGAGACCATTCTTCCAGTTTTGAAAGTTTTCCAGTAGAATCCAGATGCTGTTTTATCTTTAGTCCGGTTTGCAGTCTTTGCATTTGTTCAGTAGGCGGCTCCCTTTCATCATCTTCAATTTCCATTTCGCCTCCCAAGGTTTGCTCGGCCATTATCTTTAATGCCTGAGTAGGGCTAGCACCTCGATATAGCGTCACATACTTCCCCCCTTCACTACCTACACGCGCTATAAAATTTAAAACTTCCCTATTGAGATCGCTTTCATAAAATTCCTGCAATATTTCATTCGCTTCTTCAGTTTCGCGTAGATGCTCTAAACTTGCCTCCGCCTTCAGACCTAGCTTATTATTTATAAGCACTATCAATTCAGGCTCTTGATCCGCCTCAAGATTCTTCCATTCATCCTCATTTTTATTATCCAACATTACGTTAAATACCTCTCCAAAACTTTTACCGATCAGTGAAGCTATTTTGGTGGCTAATGTTGGATCAACAAGATTTATTTTATGCAGCTGTGTGACTGCATAAAATTGTGTTGTGCGATTGATAACGTATTGACTTGCGGAACGTCTCATTTGTAGAGCTCTGCTACCCATCACATCCGCCTCACTCTCCAATCCCGCATCATCGTTCACATTCACATTGCCTTTCATTTGAAGAGTAGGTTTTACACGGTCTTGCTTTTGCTGCACTACGTGCCAGGCTTCATGGGGTAAATGCTTTTCTTGTCCGGATGCGATATGAATATCAGTTCCCTGCGCATAAGCATGAGCTTGTAATTGCGCAGGTTTATCTGAGTTATAATGAACCTTTACATCATCCATACTATACCCCGAAAGGTTTTCAATCCCAGATTTTAGATTATCGGGTAAACCGGTATTATTTTCTTTTTTTTGTATAGGTAAAGTAAATCTGCCTTGCAGGGCTTCATCTTCCTCAATATTTTGTCTTTGTATGGGTATAACTTTCATTTGTAGTTCTTCTTCTTCAACACCTTTTTTCTGTATAGGCAAGGAAGAATTGGTATTAGCCATAGCTTGTAATTGCACAGCTTGTTTTACCTGTTCGCTATTGTTCGCTATTTCCTGTAACTGCATTTGAGCAACAGTAGCAGGATGTTGATCAGAAAACTCCGCAGGAACATTATTGTTGTTTCTCTTTTGAGTAACATTTAATGACTTTTGATTTTTATTTTCCTGTAATTGGTTGCTGTAAGAATTCATGATTTGCCTTTAAAAGTTTAATTTTATTAAAAATACTACTTACGAATAAACATAATCATAAGTAGTAGGATATGCATTAATTATAGAAATTTTATGTTGTTTTAGTGCATCAGCTCCTAATGTAGTATTTTGGTCAAACAATTCATCAAAAATGACTTTAATAGGATCCTTTGGTGGTTGATAATCAGGTTCATCCTTCAGTCTGGTATCAATTAGTTCTAATTGTTGTGTGATGTCACCTTCAATATTTGCACCATGAGTATCACTCGCTTCTGTACTTAATGGAACAAGATTTCTGAATGTTAAATACCTGGCTGTTAATTGTTGAATGTCTTCAATCCAATGTCTTTCACTTCTTGTATCAGGATCAATTGCATTTGCATATCCTAAGAAATTTTGATATGCTGCAAGAGCAGCTGTATTACTTGGCGCTAGAGACATTCCGGGCAACTCTTCATAATCAGTATTAGCAATTGATAAAATATTATTAAAAGCTTGTTTGTATGTTCTCCCACGTATATGGTTTCTAATACCGGAAACAAATACAGCAAAAGGGGTGCTATGATTTCCTTGTGTTGCGCCAAGAAGAGTGGGAGGACGTCCAGCAACAATGATATTAGAGAATAAACTATCGTTCAAAGGGTCTAACGATGCTTCTACTACAACGTTTCTTTGAATAGCTTTTGTTTGAATACTATCTGCTTTAACTAAAAATGGAGAATTAATTTTATTGATGTTGGATAACGCTTTTTCTCCCATTACATCTGCCTCATTTTCCAATCCGGCATCATCATTCACACTCACATTGTCTTTCATTTGTAGGGTAGGTTGTACACGACCTTGCTTTTGTTGTACCACATGCCAGGCTTCATGCGGCAAATGTTTTTCTTGCCCGGTTGCGATATGAATATCAGTTCCCTGTGCATAAGCATGTGCTTGTAATTGTGCTGGTTTATCAGAGTTGTAATGCACTTTTACATCATCCATTACATGGCCCGTAAGGCTTTCAATGCCAGATTTTAGATTGTCGGGCAAACCGGTTTTATTTTCTTTTTTTTGTATGATTAAAGCAAATTTGCCTTGTAAAAGTTCTTCATCTTCCTTAATATTTTGCCTTTGTACTGAGGCAGCTTTCATTTGCAATTCTTCCTCTTCAACACCTTTCTTTTGTATCGGCAAAGTAGAATTAGCATTCACCATTGTTTGCAACTGCACAGCTTGTTTTATCTGTTCGTTGTTGTTGGCTATTTCTTGTAATTGCGTCTGAGCAACAGTTGCTGGGTGGTTATCTGTAAAGGGCAAAGGAGGAGTGCTATTACGCTCTTTTTGGATAACAGTATGGGATGCTGTTTGTTTTTTGTTTTCCTGTATTTTATCAACGTGGGTGTTCATGTTTTTTTGGTTTAATATATTACATAACGTATTAACTAATAAACTTCGTTTTAATCCAGTCTAGATTTGTTATAGGCTAATACTTTTAAATTCTAATCTTCTTGATAATTTAATCATTGTTTCACACTTCACATAAAGTTTTGACTAAATTATTCCGCATCCACGTCTTACATGATATGAAATCAGACCTTCACATGATCCATACTCATGCCGGAGAGATTTTCGATTCCGCTTTTTAAATTATCGGGTAAACCTGTGGCATTGAGTTTTTCAGCCCGCTGCGCGGGCTCAAATTTTCCCTGTAATAATTCTTCATCCTCCGCGCGCGGCGCAGTTTCAAATTTCCCCTGCAAAAGTTCTTCTTCATCCATACCCGCAAGTTGCGTAGTGGTGTGAATTGATTTCATTTGCAATTCTTCTTAGGTTGCGGCGCATTGAATTATTTTTTGTTGTTGCACTGCGGATGTATTCATGGCATTTACAGTTGCACGCTGTGCTGTTGCCGTTGGGCTCGCAGCCATAAGCGTTTGCTGTTTCATTTGCGATTATCCGCAAACTGCGCAATTCCAATTTGCTTGCTCGCATTATTTTGTTGCTGCTCATTGATACTGTTGCGAGTGCTGTAAGCTATAACTGCCTCGTTTACAATTCCTTGAAAAAATAATTTGAAAAAGCATTTTCGTCATCAAGCGCTGTTTACTAAATGGCTCTGCCCCTCAATTAAAATTAATTAAGAATCCGTTCGATTAATTTCTCTTAAATGACTCTGACCCCTTAATTTTAATTTAGACGATTATCAACGTCTTGGTTTCTTATACTGATAAATTCGAAATTTTATTTAACTTCAATTATTTTGTAATTATTAGGGTCTAGAGATGGATAACACGTTACTAGTTTCCAAGTTACTGTAGGAGTCTAATTAAATGACCCTGCCCCCTTTAATTAACGTTGGGTATATACATCCGTGTTTTTCTTGGCATTTTAAAATCCTTTTTTGGTTTAACTGCGAAGCGATTTAATGTGCAGCTTTAAAATATTGAGTTCTTAAAATCTGCATAAGGTTACGTGAAACTTCTGGCCCTTTTAATTGACTCTGCCCCCTTTCTGATTCCTCTAATTCAATAGTCGATTTCGGCATTAACTGGGATGGTGCAGGCTGCTGACTGGACAGATTGGTTTTGTTGCTTATTTTTTTCGGCAGAGAAATGCATAGGGAGTAATCCGTTCGGCAAGCAAGTTGGATGGGTTGCGAATTTCTTATTTATGGCGCCAGCCGAGTATAAGCAAAACCAGCAGGAATAGCTGGCTACACATTGGGGCTACTGGGCAGCAATATCAGTAGCCAAGGCTGTCCAGCCCTTGGTAGACACGGCTCTCGGATCTTCCCCGTCGGTGGCAACCTGATCCTGCTGATTCATCACGGCATTATGGATATTGTCCTCGCTAAATTCCTGACCAGACGCCCTGCCCATATAAGATCGCCAGGCAATCATATTCGCCAGGTCGCTGCTGCGCCCCAGCTGGATTTTTGGAATGGGGATAGATTCTTTTAAAATACTATGCAGCCTAACGAGCAGATCTTCGCTCAAACCGGTTTCAGCGCCTTGTAATTGCTCCAGTGATAATTGCGGCGGATTCGCAATCCTCATGTCGTCGGTCAGTATGCCGCGAGCCTTTAAGCGCAACACCAAGGCATCGGCCTTTTGTTGTGGCGTATCCGCAAAGATATTCAGGCTCGCCATGCCGCTCGGCACTGGAAATATCGTCAGGATTTTCGCCAATGTGATTTGCTTGCCGGTTAATTGCTGGCGCCGCGAGAGGTCAAAGTGGCCGTTCTGGGTATCTATACCCTTTAGGCGATAGCGTAGGTCGGTGTAGGTTTCAAAATATTTATCCTCACCAGAGATCTCATCATCGCCCTCATCACCTTTGCTACCATACATAATGTATTGCCAGCTATTGTCGATATTGTATTGTGTCGTGTCATCGGTGATGCCAATCATTCCCTGCTCGCGCGCGCCAGCCGCAAATCCCTCCAGGCTTACCCAGTCGGCGCTGGAATTAAGAATTTTGGCGGCGTAATGAAACGCCGCACCAGAGCCGGCGTTATAGGTTTTCAGGTTTTGTGCGTTGCCTTCCGTGATTTTGTTGCCGAGGACCGTCGAGGCTGTGACGTCACAAGCGCGGTATAACAACACATTATTGGCACCCTCCATCGCCTCAATTTGCGCCGCCTGGAAATTCACCAAATGGAAGGACATCAAATCTATAGGGTGATCTTCTGGCAGCGCATCGCGCAATTCAACCACCGCCGCGCCCAGCTCCGTGATCGTGTCGCGCAAAATCACCGAATAATCAAACCGCCCCGACGGGCTTTCGTCATGAAAAAAAACACCAATACGATTGGCCACCTCATGAATAGCCACTTTTGTAATATTGCTGGAATACAGCAGGCGCTCAACCGAGGTGACGAGGGTGGTGGCATCCGCAATAGCATGCTCATCCTCAAGGCCACCCTCAGCATTACTCAGGTTCGCCAGAATTAATTTCTTGAACAACTCCATATTGGCGACAGCCGTTTTAAGGGGCGTGTTGATAGCACCAACATTAATATCGCCCATTAACCCGATGCTTTCCTCTCCTTCTTGCTGACGCGCTTCACGGAATGCCCTCGCCTGCGGTGCAACAACACGCTCATATTGATCCTGCATGTTAACGTCGCCCACACCGGTATGTACGTAAGGCGTAAACTTGACTCGTACAGGGTAATAAGGCTTGTGAAACAAAGTGGCCGCATCGCCGGTAGTGAAATTGAGCGGCGATGCGGCCGCTGCCTGATTGATCCTGGCCACTTTATTTGGATTATCGACATATAAGTCATGGTTTGGCGTTCTCATGCCGGTAAGTATTCCCTCATCATCAGATACGGAAAAAATCTGCTTTGTCTCCGGCGCCTTATCAACCTTGAACTTTTGTATCGCTTCCGCATTCGCGCTAGATCGCCCCTGAGCAACTGGCTGCAATGGCGTATCTTGGTTTTCGGCACCTTGACTCTCAACCCCTTGCAATAGCGACAGTGCCTTCGCCCCCATCACATCAGCCTCTGCCTCCAAACCCGCATCATCATTCACGGGGACACCAGCTTTCATCTGTATAGTCGGCCTAACCCTTCCCTGTGCCTGCTGCACAACATGCCAGGCTTCATGCGGCAAATGTTTTTCTTGCCCCGGCGCTACATGAATGTCACTACCCTGTGCATAAGCATGCGCTTGTAACTGCGCTGGCTTGTCGGAGTTATAGTGAACCTTTACATGATCCATACTCATGCCCGATAAATTTTCTATATCGGCTTTTAATTGATTGGGCAAACCGGTGTTGTTGCGTTTATCGGCTCGCTGCGCGGGCTCAAACTTTCCCTGCAGGAGTTCTTCATCTTCCGCGCGTTGCGCTGTTTCTAATTTCCCTTGCAGAAGTTCTTCCTCTTCCATGCGTTGTGTTGGTTCAAATTTTCCTTGGAGAAGCTCTTCATCCTCTACACGTTGTGCTGTTTCTAATTTGCCTTGCAAAAGTTTTTCTTCATCGATGCCCGCAAGTTGCGTGGTTGGGTGAATTGATTTCATTTGCAATTCTTCTTCTTCTTCACCTTTCTTTTGTATCGGCAAAGTAGGATTAGTATTCACCATTGTTTGCAACTGTGTAGCTTGCTTTATCTGTTCGCTATTGTTTGCTATTTCTTGTAATTGCCTCTGAGCAACAGTTGCTGGGTGGTTATCTGTAAAGGGCAAAGGAGGAGTATTATTACGCTCTTTTTGGATAACAGTATGGGATGCTGTTTGTTTTTTGTTTTCCTGTATTTTGTCGGCGAAAGAATTCATAGTTTACTTTTTTAAACTTTTAATATTCCTTAAACCAATACCAATATTGATAAAAGCCACAGAAACATGTGTTAACTGTGTCAAATATAATGCTTTACAATTAATTTTAACAGTTATATAGTATTTTTCTTCTTGAATTTTATTAAATCTGGAAATATTTGTTTTTTGTGTTCAAACGCTAATTTTGGTAGTCTTTGATCTTGTTATAATTTTAAGTTTTTAGAAAAAAGATTCTCTGAATGCCCATATTAAATAGTTGCTGAGAGTTCTCCAGGAAAGCCAAAAAAACTTCGATCAATAGTTACTTTGGGTGAAGCGTTCATTCTCAGAGTACCAAATAGGGTACTTGTCGCATGCGATTTAAAGTTTAAAATGAAAATGAACTCATTTAGGAATTTAAATCAAAACGACTTGTAAGTGCTGTAAAATATAGGATTTTGTAAAGTAAGGAAAGTATTGAAATGTAAAAAGCACCTCATTGAGGTGCTTTCTGCGGAGAAAGAGGGAATTGTCTTCCGACTTTAATATGGTAATAATGTTAACTTTATATTTTTTAAAGTTCCTAGGGTCTCGCTTTTGCTCCTCATTTTTGACTTGCAAATTTTCGAAATCTTATAGGACAATTATAATGAAATAAAACAACTAATTAAAAAAAGATAAAATTTATTTGTTCAATGGTTGAACTGGTTATTGAACTTCTCTAAAAACTGAATAACAAATCTGCTTTTTCTAATTTGATTTGAGGCTTATTTAATTCAATGACTGCTGATTTAACTTTAATCTGATCCTCTGTTGATAAAAATATTGGGATGAGTTCCTTAATATCTATTTTCAATAATCTATTTATTATAATTAAATCTTTAAGAGTAAATGGCTTTATGCCGTTCATTAATTCAGACATGTGCGTTTTACTTTTGTGACCCAAAACATGACCTAAATTTTCTTGGGTCAAATCAAGGGCTTTTAATTTTTTGCGTATCTGCTGTTTTCTGTTTTCTAAAAAAATTCTTTCTCGTTCGGCAATAATTTCAGACTTGTCACTTTCGATTACTTTTTCATCAGTCAAAGTATCTAAATTAGACCACTCTTTATTTTCATATACTTCAATTAAATCTCTTAATTTTTTTCTGAGATTTTTGAAATGCACACTTTCTTTAGATAGCAATCTTAACTTTCTATCGGCAATCATCGCTCTTTCTAAATCTAATTCATTATTAATTGAACCGCTATCAATGAATTTTTCTATATCAAAATTTGTTTTCATTATTCAATATGGTTTTTATCTCGAAGCCATTTTTCAATGGTTGATTTATTATTTTTAAAAACTCTTTCATATTCCTGATGCGTTCCCGTCCAGATTATTGTGGCTTCGCCGTCATCATCTAACTCAACTAAAATTAATGTCCTGTGAATATTAATATCAAAAAAATAGAAACCATCGCTATGAACACAATCTGCATCTTTTCTAATTTCAGTTAGAACTGATTGCTTTGGGTCAAAATTTTCTAAATCTTCTATCAATTTATCGACTTCATCACATAATTTTCTATTGCCGATGTTTTTCTTTTTTAATTTTAAAATTGTTTTCTTACCTATTAATCTCATAATAATTACAGCAAATATATATAATAAGTTCGGAATATAACCGAACTTTTATGTTAATTTTTTATTCCTTTTAATTTTCAGTAATTCAAAGGTACTTTTCTTTTTATTTAATACCCTAAATTTCTTCTCATCAATTTAGAAACCAACTAATTCCGGAGCAAAATGACCACCCGTTCCGGAGGAAACTGACCACCTAATTCCGGAGCAAATTGACCACCAAGTTTTGTGGTTAATTAACGATTAAAAACTATAGATGAAATGTAACTTAACCTACATGGCGAGGAAGAAAGAAGCCCTTTATGCAGTCCATATTTCGTAAACATATCTGTATATGGCTTTTTTTCTGGACAGCAGCACCAGGAAATGCTGGTCCGCCTTCGGTAAAGACTCCTCTAGCAGAGTCGAATTCTTTTATGGTTGGATCATTTTCCTCTTTTTCTTCTTTTATTTTCTGATGAAGATATTCTATAACAGAACAAAACGAGTTAATTTAAATGACGAATTTACAATATCTATGCCTTACATACAATCTATTCATCCAGTCACAAAAAGTAACTGGGAGGGAAAAGGTGTTCAGCCTACTATAAAAACAAACGAAAAAGACGCTTTTGTGTATGCGTATGTTGATGCTATTGAAAAAACATTTAAAAGAAATAAAAATACTATACTAAACAAAATTGGCTATGTTTTTTTACAAGATAAATCGGTTAATAATGCTATTATCGTATTTCAGATGAATGTAAAATTATTTCCAAATGATTCCAATTCCTGGGATAGTCTAGGTGAAGCGTATTTTGCAAATCAGGATAAAGAGAACGCATTAAAAGCATACCAAAAAGCTTTACAATTAGATTCTGGTTCAGCATCGGCAAAAGCTATGATTCAGAAATTAGAAAGTATGCATTAATAAAAAATGGCATAGCTCAAAAAAAATGGCAGAAGTGAAATTTTTGTTCATTTTTCAGTAATATAAGTAAAATCTTGTCAAATAATTCGGAAAGCATATAAAAAAAACTCTAAATTAATGATTTAGAGTTTTTTAAGTGATAGATGAGTTGCGTTTTCAAACCATTTTCTGCAAGATTTGAAGAAACTGGCACATTTTCAATTAAATTCTGTAGGATAAATTTTTAAAATTTATAAATAAGTGGTTTATGTCCGGTTGGGGTTAAAATGTTAAAAAGAATATATTTGCTAATGAAATTCAATTTTTGGAAAAACATTTTTTTTAGAATGAAATCCTGAGGAATAATTAACTTAATCGTTGGTTGTAAATATTTCAACACATAGAATCATAGAATATTTTAGTCAAAAATAGGCATTTCACTCAGTTTTAATACACATAGTGTTGTTATGTTAAAGAAATATATTTCTTTTTTAAGTTCTTTTTATAAATAATAACTATGTTCCTAGCCTGCACAGAGTGAAGTCAAAGTGTGTTAAATACATTTTTTTGAATTTCACCCAACGGGTTATATTATTAATTAGTTATTATATAATCTTCTTTCAGATTTAGGTTTTCTGTTGTTCTAAATTAATCTTTTAATGAAATATTAATCAATAGCTGAATCAAAAATATCAATTAGAAAACATTTTAATGCTATTCTATCGAGTACGGACAATTTTTTCATAAGATAGAATGTAAATTGGAACTCAAACAAAGAGTTTTGGGCGAAATTAAAATTAGGATGTTTTAATATATTTGAATTTCTTAACTTTACACAATGAAAGAGAAGATAATAAGAGAAGTTTCCAAGTTTAATAATGAACTGAAACTGCAGGGGTTTAAAGCATTTCAAATAGAAGACGATGGTGCCGAAACCAGAACTTACAGCAGAAAGGAGTTTTATAAAATCTGCCTGACAACAGGTAAAAGCAAGATTCATTATTCTGATAAGACCTATGAGCAGGAGGGAACGATTCTATTTTTTGGAAATCCGCACATTCCCTATTCCTGGGAAACCATTTCCACGACTTATATAGGTTACACTATTTTATTTTCAGAAGAATTTTTTAAAAACTCCGAACGTTCCGAAAGCCTGCAGCAATCTTCTTTTTTTAAAATTGGAGGAACACCTGTTTTGAAAATCACAGAAGAACAAAGAGGTTTTCTTAATACCATTTTTCAAAAAATGATTGCCGAACAGGAAAGCAATTATGTATTTAAAGATGAATTGATTCGAAATTATATCAGTCTCATTATCCATGAATCTTTAAAGATGGAACCTTCTGAGAATTTCGAACAAAATAAGAATGCATCTTCCAGATTGTCATCTGTTTTTTTGGAATTACTGGAAAGACAATTTCCAATTGAAACTACTTCCAATCCACTTCAATTAAGAACAGCACAGCATTATTCTAAACATTTAAATGTGCATATCAACTACCTGAACAGGGCTGTAAAAGAAGTTACGGGAAAATCGACAACGAGTCATATTACCGAGCGGATTATAACAGAAGCCAAAGCACTCTTACAACATACTGATTGGAGTGTTTCTGAAATCGGTTACGCACTTGGGTTTGATTATCCAACTTACTTCAATAATTTCTTCAAAAAAAATACCGGAACTAATCCTTCTTCATTTCGCTTAGCAGAAGTTTGAATTTCTTAATCTTTGGTTTGATAATCGTTACACGATAAGATTTGCCCAGAAGTATCTTTGTACTATAATTTAATATAGGATAAAAAAGATATGAATACCAATAATGATGTAGCAGGATTAAAGAATATAGCTTATGCAGGATGCCTGGGAGTAATAGGTATTATCAGTACTGAATTTGGTATTATTGGAGTCTTGCCGCAAGTTGCTTCCTATTACAATATTGGAATAGATAAAGCCGGATTATTGTTAAGTGCTTTTGCATTGACTATTTTCCTGATTGGTCCGTTTATTGTTCTTTTTACATCAGGAATCGACAGGAAAAAGATGATGCTGTGGGCTATTTCACTTTTTTTTGTGTCAAATGCAGTTTCAGCTTTTGCTCCTCCTTTTTGGCTGCTGATTTTCTTTAGGATCATACCCGCGGTCCTGCAGCCTGTTTTCTTTTCTGCCGCAGTGGGTACAATTATCCGGACCGCCCCGAAAAATGATCAGCACAAATTGATGGGAATTGTAATTGGCGGTATCGCTTTGGCTCAGGTAACCATTATTCCCCTGACAGCTTATATGTCAAGCTTGCATGGATGGCAGGTCAGCTTTATAATTCAGGGCCTGGTCAGTCTGATTGCTCTTGGCGGGATTATGGTTTTTATACCTAATATAAGTGTAAAGGAAAAACTATCCTACGGAAGCCAGCTGCTGATATTAAAAAAACCACGTTTGATCATTAGTGTCATCTTCAATGTGTTTTTAATTTCGGCTTGGTTTTCAACCTAAAGTTATTTCGCTGATTATCTGGGAAAAGTAAAAGGGATGACTGGAGAAGAGATAAGCTATATGTTATTGCTTTTTGGGATAACCGGAGTCATTTCCAATTGGCTGGCAGGAAGGTTATTATCAAAGAATATTGCCCTTACAACCGCGTTTTTCTTATTAGGGACAGTAGCATTGCCTGTTATATTACACTTTTCAGGCAATAGCTTTATTATCCAGATTATAGTAGTGTTCTTTTGGGGAATCATGTATGGTCCCGCATTTCTAACTGCCATTTCCTATATGATTGATGCGGCGCCGGAAGCCCCTGAATTTGCCAATAGCCTGCAATCTTCATTCGGAAATCTGGGGGTAACTCTCGGTACGGTTGCAGGAGGCTGGTTTATATCCAATAAAGGCATTGACGGTCTTGCGTGGGTTGGAGCAGGTTTTGGAATAGCTGCAATGGCAGCGATGATAATTAGGGAAGTTTTAGATCGCAAAGCTGTAAAAGTTATTGATAGAAATTAAGTAAGCTTTTTAGATATGTAATAATCAGGAAATATGAACAGATAATATAATAAAAGATAAAAATGAAGAAACTTACAGTAATAATTGCTGCAATGTTATTGTCCACAGGGCAGTTGGCAGCACAAGGCAAACAAAAATCATCAGATAAAAATTTAGAAAAAATGAATACATCAAAAGAACATTATACATTCCAATTAAGCAATAAAGTAACCCGTGAAAAAGTAAGCTTCAAAAATCGTTATGGAATAACACTTTCAGGTGATTTATACCTTCCAAAAAATTCAGGAACAGAAAAATTATCCGCATTGGCCATCAGCGGACCCTTTGGAGCAGTGAAACAGCAATCGTCTGGATTATATGCCAATCAGATGGCCGAACGCGGCTTTGCTGCCTTAGCATTCGATCCATCTTACACCGGTGAAAGCAGCGGCGAGCCAAGAAACTTAGCCTCTCCCGAAATCAACACCGAAGATTTCAGTGCGGCGGTTGACTATCTAGGACTTCAAAAAAATATTGACAGCAATAAGATAGGAATTATCGGGATTTGCGGTTTCGGCGGTTTTGCGCTCAATGCAGCTGCTATTGACAAACGTGTAAAAGCCGTCGCAACAACCAGTCTATATGATATGACACGAGTAATGTCGAAAGGATATAATGATTCGGTAACGCCAGAACAGCGTACCAAAGCTTTGGAAGATTTAGGCCAGCAGCGCTGGAAAGATGCCCAAAGCGGGAAACCGGCAGACGGCCCAAGAAATTTACCTGAAAAGCTCAATGGAGACGAGCCTCAGTTCGTAAAAGAATATTTTGATTATTACAGAACCCCGCGTGGTTTTCAGGTTAATTCTGTGAACTCAAACGGAGCCTGGCTCATAACCAATCCGATATCTTTTATGAATATGCCAATACTTACTTATGTAAAAGAAATTTCGCCAAGACCAATGCTTTTAATCACGGGAGAAAATGCGCATTCGAGATACTTCAGTGAAGATATTTTTAAAACGGCAAATGAACCAAAAGAATTAATAATTATCCCAAATGCAGTTCACGTTGATTTGTATGACAAAGTGGATGTGATTCCGTTTGAAAAGTTAAAAAGTTTCTTTAATGATAATTTGAAATAATACATCGGATGGTGATTTGACACAAAGTCAAACAGGGGGTATAAAGCAAATTAATAACCTCTAAAAATCATTTTTGATTTTTAGAGGTTATTTTGCGTTCAAAAAATCTTTAGGGGACCAATTTTTGCTTCCCTTTAGGTTTTCGTCTTGATCCAAACTAACTTTATTAATAGGGTAAAAATGGCGCCATTTGGCTGTGGTGCCTCGACGGGACAAATTTCTATACATTTTATGGAAGATTTGAAGAGATTGGCTTACTATTAGCAGGGTATGTCTTTGGATGACTTTAACATTTTGGTTTGGATGTCCTGTTGGGGATTGAAGCAAAAAAATATTTAGTTTATATATGATTTTGCACTAAAATGTGATTTGATAATTTTTACTTTATTAATTTAAAATAAAAATAGGCAGTCTTAACTTTTTGTGGCAAAAAAGGTATCCCCTCCAAAAGGCGTGTGCCACGATTTTGCCACAACTTTACACTGGTGAATATCGTTAAAAACCGCCTTAATGTTTTGTGACAAAAAAGATATCGGGTCACATTATGAAACGATCTTTTTTTTGTAGTAAAAAACTTTGTTTTTTATATGAAAAAAGTGCACTGATAGGTGTACTTAGGTTTCCTAAATTTGCATATTATGATTATGGTAAACGGAGATGAAAACTTGTGAGAGCCTAATTTTATTGAGTTTTTGAAGAATTGAGATTTCTTTAAATTGAGAGTTCCGGAGTTTTTGGTTTCCTCTAAAAACACTGCGATCCCCAATAAACATTGGGGCTCGCGTTTTAAGCGGAGAAAGAGGCTCCACTGTATATTTTATAAAACCCAGTAAATACTGGACTTTTCAGTGTTTTTTAAGAACAAGTAAACAAAAAAGTGTACTTCGAAATTTTAGTCAATTTCTTGATGTAAATATAGATTAAAAACGATAAAGATTACAAATATAATACGCTAATTTCAATAGAATTAGAAATCTAAAATTGATGTATTTCTGTTGACTGAGAATTTTAAGCTTTTCTTTAAAGAGTTATTATGAGTGCTTTTGAGTAATCATATTTGTTATGATGTCAATCTATTTCAAGATTTCTATTTTATGTCTGAGAATTTTTCGCTAATGTTAAATGTATTGGTAAGCGAAAAAAAACTGGATTTCAAGTTCGGGCAATATTCTTTTCTCACTCTCCAGTATATGTTTGCATATCCAATTTTCACACGAAAGAAATACTTGTCGGATACCTTTGATAACAGCCGTGATTTTTGTGATGCAAAAGGCATGAAATCCATTTTTATGGATCAGGTTTGCCAAATCTTCCAAATGCGATACCAGTTTCAAATTATGCCTGGAACCCAAATGGCTTCAAGCGTGTGTCAGGTGCTGAACATATTTTGAAATTCAATGTTGTTGTTTAGCCCCTAAAACAGCTATGTTTATCTTCTTGAATAATTTTCACAAACTCTTTTAGGTTATTTACTTTTTCAGCTGGTTTGTAAATGTGCCACTTCATATCAGACTTAAAGCAATATATTTTCCATTTGTTCTCGGTTTTAATAAATGTTGCTTTTGCTACATTATATTCCCTTTTTTTGCTTGGATTGTCCCAAACAGGTCGAATCTCAAAAACAATAATGCTTTGGCTTTCTATTTTATAATTGAGGTCTACTTCATTTCTAACTTCCTCCGGCGGACGGGAATTGTTTAAGTAGCCTTCCATTACTTCAATAATTTCAATTTCGTTTTCAAATTCTAATGCCATTATTTTTCGTTTTTAAGCTTCCGCTTTGTAAAAGTATCATCTTATTTTTTATTTTCGGTTTATTTTCAGTTTTTGTTGCTAACCAAGCAGCTAGCTACCTACCTAACTAATTTATACCAGCCATAAAATAGAATCGCAACTAAAAAGTCTCCACTTTATAGTTGCAATTCCAGTTTTATTCTGACCTTGATGGTACAGAATTCGAACCTTTTGTTAGAAGATTTAAAGCTTTTGAATGATGTTTACTAGTTTTATCTTTTAAAAATAATGATATATTAGCTATACGAATAAGTTAACTGCTTTTTATGAAAAGACAATACGGAGTATATTTAATTATTTTATTTCTTGCAATTGGTTGTAAAAAGAACGCAATCGAAAAACTAGAAGTTAAAAAAGAAAATTTAAAAAGTACAGCCGATATAGTAAAAACTATAGGTGATACAACTACTAAACTTTCGAAAAAGGAAAATAGATATGTTAATAATATTACTGATATTTCAAAAGATACAGTTATTGCCTGTAGGTATTTTGAATTAATGTATTCGACAAATGGCGCAAAAACTTGGAAAAATATCAAGACATCATTGATGTTTAAAGATATAACTTTTACTGATAAAAAGGTTCTTATTGGAATTGATAGTTGGGTAGGAATTCACGAATCAGATTATTCTCGAATACATATTTCAAAAAATTTTGGAAATTCTTGGGAAACAGTAACCTTTGATACTAGAAAATTTTTCCCAATAGAAATAATTTCAAATCCAAAAGAGCAACTTTGTGTGCGTACAGTTGAAAACAAAGTCTATAAATTTCAAGGGACAAATTATAAGAAAGATTGGATATATGTAAAAACGATACCAGAAACGGAATATACAAGAGATATAGTTGATTATCCATACGGAATAAATGATGAAAGTGATAACGTGAAGCTTTATAAAAAAAGCAAAAATAAAACGGACACGTTGGTTTACTTAGATTTATGCAGTGAAGCTAGAGAAATAGTTCAAAAAGATAAAGTGGTACATATTTCAGGAACTGGAATAGATAAAAAAACTAGTAAACAATATGGATATTACGGGCAGTTAATCCATGATAAAACATTAAAACAATATAAACTCCCAGGTTGGTTTACAAATATTAAAAAAACCAAATTTAATGTATATATCATGTGTGAAGATGGGGTGTATATTGTAAAAGATGAAAAAATAAAACAGTTGTATTAAGTCTAATAAAAAAGTAGGAGAACTTTATTTCGTTCTCTTTATTAAAAAATTGTTCTAACTCCAATAAGTCAACTTAATAAGATGTACAATCCCTAATTCACAAAATAAAACTTACGTGAAAAATCAAAAAAAACATAAAAAAGCCTATTTCAAAACGAAATAGGCTTTTTTAGTGAACTCCTTGGTACAAAATTCGAACCTTTTACTTGAAGATTTCCAAGTTTTAAGCGAGTTGACAGAGGTTTAATAATTAAAGCATTTGATTGCCCGATTTTATTAAAAAGTTTCAACTAGCCTACATGGGTTGATAAAAAGTGCATCCGATTATATAAAATATAAAGTTCCTTAAGTTTAAGGATATCTAGTAAATGCACACGAATATCATTTTTTCAAGTAATATTGAAAGGTTAGGCTTCATAACATTTTATTTATATATGTAATAACTCGAAAGGTTTCAGTATTAAAAATTCACTTTATTCAAAAACAGAATATTATGATAATAAACTAAAATTTAAAATTATGAAACAGTTGCCTAATTTAGACGCATTCGTAAAAAACCTCATAGACAAAGGCTTTAATGGTTACTTTCAAACAGAAGTAGCTTATTCGGGAAAGTTGAAAGAAAGCATTACCGAATATATGAAAGCCTCTAACAATGGTAAAGAAAGAGCTGACAGAAACGGAAACTTCTTACTATCGACTTATCTGCAATGGTCAGGAGATGATAATCCAAGTATTGTATGCGATTTTTGGGTAAGACAAGAAAATGACGGTTTTGATATACAAAAAATGGAAATTACAAATAAAGACAGATATGGAAAACTTTTGAAAAAATCGGAACTAAAAAATCTTTCAATAAATTCAATTCCGACGTTAAAGGAAGCCATTGCCCAGGTTTCAGTATTTCCTCAACAAAAAATTTCTTCTCGAAAAAGAGGATTTAGACTGTGACAAACCTTGAAAAAGAGCTTTTGTTTAAGTTGTCGTGAATTGCTTTCAAAATTGT
>LMAJ01000033.1 GCA_001507425.1 Flavobacteriaceae bacterium CRH | reverse complement strand
CTTCGGATAGAATTAAAGGGAGAATCAATGAGAAAAAAGAAAATAGAAAAACAACCAATAGAGTAAAATAATTTTATACTTTTAAACTACTTTTTAGACACCTTTTTGAGTTCATTTATACTGCTCACTTTTATCCAGAATTAGGTGCTCACTTTATCCAGAATACCCACTGTAAGCTTTTCCGGAGGGAATATACCAGTCATCAAAGCCTGAGTTCTCAAGCTGGGGAGTGCTGGCTTCCTGTGTGGTTATCAAGGTATAATTAGCTGTGGATCCATCTTCCGCGGTAACAGTAAATAGTACTGGATGAGAAAAATCCAGCGTATCTCCTGAAGAAGGACTTATCTTAGCAAAAGTGGATAAAAAAACAGAATCTACAGCCAATTTATGGATATTGGCATTACTGCCTATAGTCGTATACATTTTTAAACTGTCTTGGACTATCCGAGTATTTCCAACTTGTCCATCAATCATGAAATAGCGTATCTGCTTTAAATCCGATTTACCAAAGTTGTCTTCTTTAACACAAGATGAAATAATAAAAAGCATCCCCGATACATAAATGAATATTTTCCATGTCTGCTTCATAACGGTTTGGTTTTAAGATCAAAATAATAATAAAAACCTAATGATAATCTCAAAAGGTTGATGCTAAGATTCGTCGATACGGATTCCTTCTTTGAATAGAGGACATTGTTCACACTAGTATTGGACCATTTTGCATTAATACCTGCAATTTGAGCACCTGCCTCCACACTAAAGCCACGAATTACTTTAACCATTATTCCCGGTACAAAACGAATTTCAGCTGAACGGTCTTCAACAAATGTCCGGGTTAATATCCCATAGGCAGTTGACTCTTTAAGCTGGTTTGCGAAACTCCCTCCGGCAAGTACTTCGGTAAATAAAAAAAAGCGGTTACGTGATTCCAGTGGAATATAAAATTTTGTCGTACCATATATGCCCCAGGATTTAGATGCTATGTTTACTTGTGAGCTGATATTTTGTGTACTAATATCGACTCCCGTACGATCAGAACTTGTGTAATTAATGAGTCCTCCTACAGCCCAGTTCTTGCGGATAAAATATCCAGTATGGACCTTTAAATCAAATGAATTGTTCTTTCTGTCTTCTATGAAAACAATTAGCCTGTCTTCGTTTTCTACATTACTGTTGTCAAAGGAAAAAGTAATTCCGGCATATACTTTTCCTTTATTTAAAAAATAGTCGTCTGGGTTTTCCACATGGTCAGTTTGAGCCATTACGGTTGAAAAGCAGATAAAAGAAAAAAAATACCCGAGCTTTATTCTCAACATGTTATGTTTTTTGATTTCTTTCATAACTTAAGTAATTGTATGGACCGGGTTTCTATTAAAAAAATGTTATTCCCAGTTAATTCAATATTAATTAAAGAATCATTTTGCTGTAAACCTTTATTGAATTTATCTTAGTCAAGACCCGCAAACTTAAAAGGCTGGCTTGCTTTAAAATTCATCAGGGACTCTCCCGAATAATTTTCATTATTTTCCAAACTCAACTTTCTAACTTTAGCTTTTTCACTAAAGTCAATTTTACTAAATTCAACCCATATAACGTTTGGATTTAATACATTGTCAAAATAGTAGACAAGGTTTTTTTGGTCTGCTACAGTTCTCCATCTCGTAGAGGAAATATTAGGTTCTGTTGGTGACGAAATACCAAGAGGTACGGAACAATTTCTGATCACTCCAAACACGCTGGCTATTGCTTCTCTTGTATTGTCTGTTTTTGGAATAGCATCAATATAATAGGATGCTCTTGTAAATCTGTCTGCAGCTCTGTTTGTTCCGGGCAGCATAATGGTTCCCGGAATTCCTTTCCAGTAGCTGTTTATGGCCAATTGTTCTTCAAAAATCGGGGAGTTGGTCATTACAGTGAATTTTGGATCATGATGTATGACCAGTTTTCCGTTGATGTATTCAAAGATGGCATTGTCTCCAGTTGGATCAGAAACCGATAAATGAACAGTAGCAAAAATATCCGTTCCGGGAATGTGAGAGGAAACAACTACAAAATCATTCTTTGAAAATGCTTCCACTGCTTCTGCTACGGTAGCAAAATTATCTAATGTATATTGAAGCCACAGTGAAACTGCCAGTCCTTTTTTATTTCCGTTTTTTTCAAAAGCAGGGAAATTGGATTCCGCCAGCCATAGAAGATTGCTCACAAGGCCTTTTTCATTCATGCCGTCAGAAGAAGCAATGTCCCACGAGCTTGTTATGACACTTCCGTATTTGGATTTCCATTTTACAGAATTGATTCCTGCTTCTCCATTTCTATCCATTGCGCGGGGGAAAATCCATAAATTAGCCGGAATATCGGTCTTCCAGTCCATAGAACGTGCCGTAATAATCATTCCATTTAATCCCTTGTATACCACTCTTGTACAGGCTGCCGCATTCTCATTGAGAATTATGAAAGTAAGCACAAGTAAAATTGTAAGAATTTTGTTTTTTATTTTCATTGCTGTTTATATTTAAATTAGATTTCTTATAGATTTGAATTATAATTTTATTCAAGTCAGATGTCTGTAATATAGATGTTTACATTTTACTAAAGTACAAATTAAAAAGATAGGTATGCAGACAGGAAGCTTAAATTGAAATTAAAAGGTTATTCTTTTGTCAGATATTATAATTTTAGGAGTTCTTCTTTAATTCATTTACGAGATTCAGACAAAAAAAGGGATTGATCAATAAATTACCCAAACCCTAAATAGAGTCTAAAATTATTGTTGATAGTTATTATCTGCTAAATTTAATGGCAAAAAGTAATTAGATTTAAATTGAGATTCTACTAATTAAGAGTAATTTACTAACATCCTCAGTAGGCTCTGAATTGAAAAACCTTGTACCAGTGGTATTAAAAGAGGATGTATAAATTATTGTACTCCAAATGATTAACTTTACGTCAGAAATTGCTAATAAAGATGAAACAACACAATTTTGATGATATTAATCTCCCTAAAGTAAATCCTAATGAAGATTTGGAAACTATTTCCAATAATTTTTTTAGACCGCTTTTTGATGTGAGAAAATTTGAAATACGCTCAGAAACATTGAGGGACAAAGGAATTGATTTTCATATTGAACTTAAAAAAGAGCAATCGAGCGGCGATTGGGTATATACCAACTTCAGGTTTGCTGTACAGTTAAAAGCAACTGAATCTATTGAGGCAAATGCTGATGGTAGTTTTAGTATCCAGATATATTCCTCCAATATCAATTATTTACTTAATTTTGTGGCAACATCATGGCACAGTAGTATTTTAAAAAATGAAAGGCCAGTATTTTATAGGGCCTATTGATTTAGGTTCGAATATATAAAGAATCTTTTTCCGAACCATTCTATAATATGATCTAAAGAAATTGTTAACAAGATAAAACGGATAATTTATTTGTATTTTAATTCAAAAGTTAATAAATTATAGTAAAAATATTTATTATATTAGCTTGAATAAGAGTATCTTAGGACACAAGGACAAATAGAAAAAGTTGTATTGATGCCGTTTTTTAGCTGGTATTAATGAATTGTATGCAATTGAGGGTTCGAACCTGATAAATAGTCAGAAAATTTTGGAAAAGGATAGAGTTTAAAAGCGGAAAAATGAATTTATTTTTTCGTCAAGCCTTACAAAAGAGATTTGCTGAAAATAGATTTTCAAAGCGATTTTAAAATTATTTATCTAGTTTTCTATCGGCTTAAGTGTTTCTGCTTTTCTGATCATTATAGAATTAGAAAACAACACATAAGTGGAGCGGTTAAGAGGAGTTCCTCCGTAAAGCTACGAGACGTTACGTGATAGGCCTCTATTATATCTAAACAGCAGAACTAGATAAGAGTAATTCATTAATAAATAAAGTTAACAAACATGAAAAAAATACTCAAACTTACTTTTATAATTTCTCTAATTGTTTTAGGAAGTTGCGATAAACCAGCAAAGAAAAATACATCAATAGTGCTTGCAGATGCTATATATTATGGTGGTGACATTTTGACAATGGAAGGAGATACTGCTAATTATGCCGAAGCTGTAGCAATTAAAAACGGAAAAATTCTATATGTAGGTTCTAAATCTGAAGCCAAAAAATTTCAAGGCGAAACAACTAAAATGAAAGACCTGGAAGGAAAAACCATGATGCCTGGGTTTATTGATCCGCATTTACATCCAATTCTTGGATCTGTAATATTAAATACAAAATTTGCGTCGCCATTTGATTGGAATTTTCCTTGGGGAAAAGTAACTGCTGTTCGTGGGCATAAACCTTTTATTGATAAAGTGGTTCAATATGATAAAGAATTGAAAGACCCTTTGGAACAATTAATAGTGTGGGGTTATATGGAACCTTTTCATGGCAGTATATCGCGTACAGAGCTGGATTCTATTTCAACTATCCGACCTATTGTAGTCTGGCAATATTCGGCTCACGAAATGTTTTTTAATACAGCTGCTCTTAAAAAATTTAAAATCACAGAAGCCCAAGCAAAAGGGAATAGCCAGATTGATTACAAAAAAGGTCGATTTGTAGAAGCAGGTTTTTTCTCAGTTGCATTACCCAAACTAGCTCCGTACTTAATGGGAGAAAAAGTAATGAAGGAAGCCATGGAGAAATTTAGTGAAGTGGTTCACCTTGGTGGAATTACAACGGTTGGCGATATGGCATTAGGTTCTTCCGGAAGTATGGAAACCGATTTAAAAATGACCGCATCGATTTTAGAAAACCCAAACACACCATTCCGCATACACTATACTCCAGACCTAAATACATTGGGTGTTATAAATGGAGATGGAGAAAAGAGCTTGATAATTGTAAAAGAATTGGAAAAGAAAAAATCGCCCCACATGATCATTGGACATAGTATAAAACTATTTTCTGATGGAGCTTTCTTTGGTCAGGCTTTTCAGGTAGAAGCGCCTGGGTACAATGACGGTCACCATGGAGAGTGGATTATGCAGCCGGAACGGCTGCATAAAACAATGCGTTTTTGGTGGAATGCAGGATATACAATTCATATTCATTGCAATGGAAGCGGTGGTTTGACATCCATTTTGGATGAATTAGAAATTTTACAAAAAGAAAGTCCAAAGAAAGACCATCGTCTGACTATTGAACATTTTGGACAATCATCAGCTGCACAAGCTAAAAGAATTGCAGATTTAGGAGCTGTTGTATCAGCTAATCCATATTATCTATTTGCGATGGGCGATAAATTTTCGGGCGATAAAATTCTGGGCAAAGCAAGAGGTTCAGAGCTTGTGCGACTAGGCTCGTTACTCAAAAATAAAGTGCCTTTTGCATTGCATACTGATTTTACAATGGCACCGCTTCAGCCATTAGTTTTGGCTTGGGTTGCTGTAAATAGAATAACGGCTGATGGGAATTTGTTAGCTCCGGAAGAAAGAGTTCCTGTTTATAATGCTTTGCAAGGGATTACTTCAAATGCTGCTTTTGTTTTACGTTTGGAAGATGTAACAGGAAGTATTAAGGTAGGAAAAAAGGCAGATTTTGTAATCTTAGCTGAAAATCCAATGAAAATTGATCCTATTAAATTAAGAGATGTTAAAGTATTAGAAACTGTTTATGAAGGGCAAAGTTATCCAATTAGAATAATTAAATAAAGGCAAACTCTCAACAAAAATCTATGAGAGAAATTAGAAGTTCAGTGCTCCATGTGAAAGCTTTTAGTAAAATTGATAACACCTTACAGCCACAAAGCGTTGCGCTGTATCTTGCAAAAAATAAGAAAATTTCAATATTTTTCGTAAAATATAACCTCAAAAAAGTCTAAAATCTCTACGGAAAATTTATTGGATTCTATCGTATCTGGAATAAGTTTTATCTTTAGAATTTTAAACTCATCCAAGAACTGTATCATTCCAAATTCTATTATGTTTTATATTTTTTCCACGTATTCACTGGATTCTCAATTATGTTTTTTACGAAGGTGAATACAGGGATTTTTTCAGGAAAAATTCCTGTAATGGCGATAAACCTTTGCGTCATTTTTTTAACAAGTTTCTTTAAAAATTAAGACCAGTTTTCTTTTACATAATATATTCGATAAATATAGAAATTTATCTCTACAATGTTTGAATATTCACTTTAAAAACGTCCAGTTTAAACTCGTCATCAAATAAGAAAACTTTCTCATTTTCCTCGCCCGACATGTACACATCCCATCATGTTAACGAACAATAATTTTGATGATTCCAGTGTCCCTGGAGTTGCTTTCAGCAGCAAAGTCCATTTTTCAAATCTTCCCAGCCTGGCAATGATATGCTGTGCATTCATTAGTGCGAAATGGTATTCATGGATCTCGAAGTCAGTGACCAGCGTATTCCGTCTTTCGAATTCAGGAGCTCTTTTAACTATTAGAAAGTCTCTAAAGCTACAGTATAACTAGATTCTAAAATAATTTTCCCTTTTAATCCGCCTTTTGATAAAATATCTTGTGCCTCGGCAGCATTTTCAAAAGACATTGTTTTGCTAATAATCGGTTTTATTATGCCTATTGAAGCCATTTTAAGTCCGTAATCTAAATTTTCACTAGATAATGATGCTATTAAAAATTTTGATTCAATCTCATATTTTTCTGCCATTTCTTGCGATGGGAACGAAACGGCGCTTAGCAGTTTTCCTCTTCTTTTAAGAGTTCTGAAAGAATCGGTTTGGGTTTGTCCACCTACAAAATCGATTACTAAATCTACATCCTTCACCATTTCTTTAAAATCTTGATTTTTATAATCAATCATTTCATCAGCACCCATAGATTTTGCCAGCTCAATTCCTGAGGAAGAATCAGTACCAATAACATAAGCGCCTAACGCTTTCGCCATTTGAACCAAAATAATTCCAGTTCCACCTGCTGCACCGTGTATCAATATGCTATCCCCTTTTTTTACCTTTCCGTGTTCAATTAAGAAAGTATATGCCGTTATCAATCCTATTGAAAGTGCTGAAGCTTCTTGAAAACTTATATTGGAAGGAATAAAGGAAATGTGATTTTCAGGGAAAGAAGCATATTCTGCATAAGTACCATTATATCCATTTCCCACAACTCGATCGCCTTTTTTGAACTTTGTGACATTTTCTCCAACGGCATCTACAAATCCTGCGGCATCCAAACCAGGTATAAAAGGAAGCTGAACAGGTCTTGTATCTTGAAGAAAGCCCTGTCTAATTTTCATATCTACTGGATTTACAGAAAATGCCTCCACTTTTATAATTACCTCATTGGCTTTTGGTTTTGGCTTATCTACAGTTTTTAGCTTAAGTACGCTAGAATCTCCAAATGCGAGATATTGAATTGCTTTCATATTAATTTATTTTTTATGTCTTAATAGTAGAAAATCTTAAATAACGAGCTGCGATATTTTGATTTTAATTACTTTTGTTTCACAAAGAAACTAAAGTAATTTCTAATATTTATCACAGCAAAGCAAATTGGTAGTTACAAATTGGTAACTAAACAGCATACATTTTACACAAAAATTCAGCAATGAGAAAATTACAAAGCAACCCTTTCAACTGCTCTGTTGTTAAAGCAATAAACTATATAGGAGGAAAGTGGAAACCTATTATTTTAATTAGTTTATACCGCCGGGAAAATGTTCGTTTTGGCAGATTTACCGTTTTAATTCCCGATATTTCCAGAAAAATATTAACACAACAATTAAAGGAATTGGAAGATGATGGGTTGATTATCAGACAAGAATATAAAGAAAAGCCTCCCCGGGTAGAGTACAGTTTGAGTGATTTTGGCAAAACCCTTATCCCCGTACTTAAAGCATTGCACGACTGGGGAGGCCAAATTGAAAATTCCGAAATAAATAGAACTTGGGATTAGCAAAAGATAAAGCTTAATAAATTCCAGGTTTTTTCTCTTTACAATTAGTGTTGCTTTAATTGCTTCAATAATTGAAATTTCGTTTTCTTTGATTATTTTCTTCCCTTTTAATTCATCTCTAAGATTTAATAATGAAATGTCTGTATTGTGCTGAATTAGTTCATTAAATTTTTTCTCGATGGTAAGGTGAAATAGATCAAGGCTACGGCGAATGACTTTTTCTTTTTCTAGTTTAAGGACATTTCTTAGTTTATTAGTAAAATCCCACCTCTCTTTCGAAATATATTTACCTGTGGATATAGATATTGATTCTTGTTTGTAGTGTATACGAACACAAATACTAGATTCATCTCTTTCATTAACCCTTTCTGATTTTAAATAAAAATAAATTTTAAGCATAACTCATTCTTTTTAAAATTAATATGTAAAATTAAATAAGAAGAACAAAACTTTCTAGAAATTTTTACGGAAATCCTCGCGAAATTCCTTTTATTTTTTTATAGTAAAAAACTTTATTTCTAAGTTAAAAAAAGTGCACTGATAGGTGTACTTAGGTTTTCAAAATTTGTATATTCTGATTATTTTAAATGAAAGTAAAAACTTGTGAAAGCCTGATTTTACTGTGTTTTTGAAGAATTCAGTTTTCTTTAAATTGAGGGTTTCGGAGTTTTTGGCTTCCTCTAAAAACACTGCGAGCCCCAATGTTAATTGGGGCTCGCGTTTTCAGCGGAGTATGTGGGAATCTATTTCTTGAAGCATGAAATTTTAATTTTGTTTATTCTTGTTTTAAAAGTTAAAATTATCCTAAAAAAAAGAGCGTTGATTTAATTTTTTTAAATATTTTTATATTAGAATTAAAACAGAAATATGATCAGATTAATCGATACGGATAATTCCAAAGCAACTATTTTAATGCGAATTATGGTAGGTACTATTTTTATTTCGGAAGGAATTCAGAAATTTATGCTCTCCGAGATCAGGGGAGTTGGAATGTTTGTAAAAATTGGCTTGCCATTTGCAGATAGTCTGTCTGAATTTGTTGGGGTTTTTGAGGTAGTCTGCGGGCTTCTTTTAGTAATTGGACTTTTTACACGTCTGGCATCTTTGCCTTTACTTATAATTGCTATAACTGCTATGATTACCACAAAAATGTCGTTTATTAAGAGTGAAGGTTTTTTGGAATTTCTGCATCGGAGCACAACAGACTGGGCAATGATTTTTGGGTGCCTTTTTTTAATGCTCAAAGGTGCCGGAAGCTGGTCTTTTGACAAAAGCCTCAATGTACTGCACGATTAATCAGTATGTTTTTTAATTATACAGTTTTATAAGAAAAGAAGAAGCCCATGTTTTTCCTGAGAAATGCTATAATGAAGGTATTCCTTAATTTTTTTTGCCGGGTTTGTTTCAGCAAAAAAAGCAAAGACAAATGATCATTATGATAAGCATAGTTGCAGCCAGTGATAATCCAAATTCAATTCTTTTGTAGCGGCGGTCAATTTTACGCAGTTCCAGATTCAGCTTATGTTTTTCGTGGTCGATTATGTTTTGATATTTATTTTTCATCGGTTCAAAAATATAGAATTTGCCACATTTTTTTTTACGGTTTCCCGTGACGCCATATCTTTCTCGTTTTATTCCATCAAATTCTAGATTTAACTGAGGAAAATATTTTCAGTATTGTTGTGCTGCCACTCCTTCCATATTAGATGAATCTCCACTTAGTACTTTATTGGCTAGAAATACAAAACTATGAATTAGTTCATTAAATTTTTTCTCAATGGTAAGATGAAATAGATCAAGGCTGCGGCGAATGACTTTTTCTTTTTCTAGTTTAAGGACATTTCGACTTTTATTAGTAAAATCCCACCTCTCTTTTGAAATATATTTACCTCTATGGAAAACTTGACAAAAAGTGTGGATATTCTCAAGGGATTATTTTGATTTATTAAGCTACCTTTTGATTGTCCACTTAATTGTGAAAAATATTTTACTCGAAAGAGTGATCTGAAAACTGTCTATTTATAAATTGTTTTGTCCTTAAAAATCAATTTTGTTTTTTGATTTATACTCTAAATTAAGCCCTCCGACCATAATGATTAATCATTTCACTGTAGTCTGGAGGGCATGTCCATAAACATAATCTTCCATTTTATGTTTACTATCCGCCGCTTGGCGTATGATTTTTAAACGATAATCTAAATAATATATTACAAGCTTAAAAAATTATTTTAAAGGATGCTTTCTGAAATATCAGAATATTTGCCATATTATAATTATATAATTCCTGCAATATGTTCCTTTTACTTCTTCTTGCAATCCTTTGGTATACTGAATTACAAAACCTTTTGTACCACTATAGATGGCACTTATAGGTAATGAATAAAACCCAAGTACTGAGGCTATATTAATTAAAGTTCCTTCATTTTTCTCTAAAAATTGCGGTAGAATAGCATTCGATAATAACATTAATGCAGTGATATTTACATTTACCATCTCTTTTTGTTTCTGCACACTTGTCTTAGTAACTGAGGTAAGTGAAGAAGTACCCGCATTGTTAATAAGCAACGTTATACTCTTGTCATTTCTTAACTCTTCGGCCACTTTTTCTACATCTGTATCTAGACCTAAATCCGCAACTAAGTTGGTTACCTTAATTCCGTATTTGCTTTCTATTTTTTGGGCAATTGCATCTAATCTATCACCACGACGAGCTACTAATTTTAAATCGTAACCACGTTTTGCAAATCTTTCGGCAAATACCTCACCTAAACCTGACGATGCACCAGTTACCACAGCAGTTCCCATTTTATTTTTTTCTGTCATTTTGAAAATATTTAAATTATATTATAGTTTAGATTCAGGTTTACAAAATGTAAACCGTTTAGTTTACTTTTGCAATAAATTTTTTTATTAATGGAAAAAAAAATAAATCAAGTTTCAAAATCCCAAAAAAGGGACGAAATGATCAAAAGTGCTTATGACATCTTTTATAAGAACGGTTTTCATGCCACTGGTGTAGATGCAATCGTTGATAATACCGGAATATCTAAACGGACACTTTACAAGCACTTCACATCAAAAGAGGGGCTTATTCTTGCTACCATTAATTATTACCACCAAATCACGTATAGAGCAATAACCGATTATATAGAAAAATCTACATTAGATAAACCAGTTGATAAGGCTTTACTGATTTTTGACTTTCTTGCAGATCTGGTGGATAATGGCAATCTTGATGGTTGTTTTGCAATGAATGCCAAAACAGAATATGCCCACAAGGCAGTAGAAATAGAATCAGCCTGCGATGTTCATACTAATGCGCTAAAGGGACTCATTGAAAAGTATCTATCACAAGCAAAAATTAGAGAAAGTGAATCGCTGGCGATCCAGATTATCATGTTATTTGAAGGCGCCATTCTGCGAAGCAAAGGGACTAAAAGTTCGTTACCAATCAAATTAGCCAAGTCTGCCGCTAAAGTAATTTGTAGTCAATCATAATGTGGTTTTATAAAACGCACTAATTATTGCGAATGTTACATTATGGTGGTTATTCTTGATTTCATTTTTGGAGTTGATACTTACTTTTAGTCGTTGATTTTATCTTTATGATATAGCGTAAGCCAGGTTTCCATATACTAAAGTTACAGCCAGTTCCGTTAATTCTGCATTGATAGCTTTAGTAGTCCAGAGTTTTGATTTAGCTATTAATGTTCTCGATACTGCAGAGGAGTAAATCCCACTCTTTTTTTAAAGTAAGTTCCAAAAAAAGAAGAGTTGGCAAAATTTAACTCATCAGCAATTTGAGATATAGTCAAAGTAGAACTTTTTAGCAGTGCTTTTGCTGCCATAATTACCATTTCGTTGATCAAGTCCAGAACTGATTTTCCATTTACTTCCATTATTATTTTTGAAAAGTACTTTGGTGTTAAGTGCAGTTTTTCAGCGTAGAACTGAACACTCCTTTCGGTTTTATAATGCTCATAAAGAAGTGCAGCAAACTTCATTTGAATTTCTTCTTTACGGTTTTTATATTTTAAAACAGAGGTGCTGTTTTCTGTTGAATATAACTGTAATATTTGATACAGAAGTGCCGATAAAAAATTTCTAATAATGTGTTCTCGGTATAAAACCTTTTTCTGATACTGATTAACTATCAATTGGTGAACTAATAGAAATTCTTTAAACTGCCCATGGGCTAATTGCCAGCATGCTTTATCTTCTACTATTTTAACAATATTTCCCACTGGTATTGGAAGTTTAATATTTGAAATAAAGTCGAATGTGAATAAGAGGAACTCTATCCTTAGATTTTTGCTTTGTTCATTTATCTGTACAATACTCTCGGGCAGGATCAGAAGAAGCGTATTTTCAGCTACATCATATTCAATTAAGTTTATTCGAATTTTACCAGTTCCTTTTTTACAAAAAACCAAGGCTATCCCTTCTACTATGTGAGGATGATTGAAATCAATTGCATGTTCTTCTACCTTGGTAGAGTTTCTTGAAATGATAAAACCTTCAGTATCGGTTAGTACATCAACATGGAGCTGCTTTGCAAAATGGTCAATTGAAATTTTACTGTACTGTTCTCTTTTCATGAATTCTTAAATTTTTACGAGATAAAGGTATGCAAAAGCGACATTTTGAACATCATTGGCGATAATTTGATTTCTGATAAAGTTCGCTGATTCAAGATCTTTGCGACATACTAAAACATAATAAAAGAGAAAATGAACAAGTTAACATTTATTTCGTTCCAGCTTTTAGGGATATTATCAATCTTCTTGATATTTTCCTGTACTTCAAAAGATACCCAAAAACGTGAAGATGAAATTCCCGTGAAGATTCAGACCATTAGTTCAGATATTGATTCTTACCCACAAGAATATATAGGGACTGTTGAAAGTGATAAAGTAGTAGATGTTAGTTTTATTCTCCCTGGTACAATAGAGCAGATGTATGCTGCAGAGGGACAGAAGGTCGTAAAAGGACAGCTGCTGGCCAGACTTAATATTACGACTCAAAAGAATACTCATGATTTATCTGTGGCAGCATTAAAACAGGCTCAGGATGCTTACAAAAGACTTTCTTCTATGTATGAGGATAAAAGTCTTCCGGAAATTCAATTTGTGGAGGTTAAAACTAAATTAGAACAAGCAAGAGCAGGCGAAGAAATTGCAAGAAAAAATCTGCAGCAGTGTACTATCTATGCACCTCAAGGAGGTGTTGTTGGAAAAAAGTTTTTAGAGACAGGTGCCAATGTGATGCCGGGCAGTCCTGTTTTTACCATTATGAATATTGATAATGTCAAAATAAAGGCTGCTATACCTGAAGGGGAAATTTCAGATATGCAGCAGGGAAACAAAGCAAAGGTGATCATTTCGGCTCTCGGAGACGCAGTTTTTGAAGGAAAATTGATTGAGAAAGGCGTTACTGCCAATCCGGTTTCTCACACTTATGATATAAAACTACTTGTAAAGAATCCTTCCGGGAGAATTGTTCCCGGAATGGTGTGTCGTACCTATTTAGGGACTACTGCTTCAAAAAACAGCATTATTGTACCTCTGACTACTGTGCAGGTAGACTATTCAGGAAAAAGATTCGTATGGCTTATGAATAAAGACAACAAGGCCGTTTACAAGGAAGTAAAGCTGGGCAGTCTTTCTCAAAACGGGGTTAAGATAACGGATGGTCTTCAAGAAGGAGATGATTTAATCACAGCCGGATATCAAAATATTAGTGAAGGAACCATCGTAAAAGCTAATCATTAATTAAGAGTTCAAATGGAAAAAAATAATGGAATTATAGCCTTGGCAATTAAATACAATAAGATTGTATTGCTGCTTATTATCACGCTGGTATTATTTGGCATGTTCGCCTTGTATAAGATGCCTAAGCAGGAGTTTCCTGTATTTACAATACGCCAGGGGGTTGTAGTGGGGGTTTATCCAGGTGCAACATCTGCTGAGGTTGAAGAGCAGCTAGCCAAACCCCTTGAAAACTTTCTTTTTACTTATAAGGAAGTAAAAAAGTCAAAAACCTATTCCCAGTCAAGGGATGGAATGGTGTATATTTTTGTGGAATTAAACGACGAAGTAGCCAATAAGGATGAAGTATGGTCGAAAATAAAACATGGTCTTTCCACATTTAAAATGCAGCTTCCTTCTGGGGTTCTTGCCGTAATTGCCAATGATGATTTTGGTGATACCTCGGCACTTTTAATAGCTTTGGAATCCGATACAAAAACGTACCGCCAGCTTAAAGAATATCTTGAAGCTTTGGAAAATAAATTAAGAGCAGTAGAATCTGTATCGAATCTCAGACGATATGGGGTTCAGAATGAGCAGTTGAGTATTTATGTTGACAAAGAAAAAGTAGCCAGTTACAGCATCAATCTTTACAGCCTTTACCAGACACTTTTAACAAAGGGAATGATTGGGCCGTCAGGTGTGATCGACAATGATGAAATGGTAGTGCCTATTCATATCACCCGGCCGTTTTCTTCAGAGCGTGATTTGGAAGAGCAGATTATTTATTCTGATCCGCAGGGAAACCACATAAGACTGAAAGATGTAGCTAAGGTTGTACGTGAATATCCTAAAGCATCCAGCTATACTGTAAGTAATGGCAAAAAATGCCTTGTTCTTTCGACAGAAATGCGCCCTGGATATAACATTGTCCAATATGGAACAGATGTAGAAAAAGTATTGAAGGCTTTTGAGAAAACACTCCCCTCTGATGTGAAAATTTACCGAATTGCAGATCAGCCGCAAGTTGTAGATGCTTCTATTAATTCTTTTTTAGAAGAATTGCTTATTGCAATTATTGCTGTTATACTGGTTACTGTTGTTTTTTTACCGATACGTGTTGCAGGGGTCGCGGCTTCCACGATTCCAATTACCATATTTATTTCTTTGGGAATCATGTTTGCTGTAGGAATTGAACTCAATACGGTAACTCTTGCCGCGCTTATTGTCGTGCTTGGTATGATTGTAGATAATTCGATAGTTATTGTTGACAGCTATCTGGAGAAACTTGATGAGGGGATTGAGAGAAAAAAAGCGGCCATTGACAGTGCCCGTGAATATTTCAAGGCAATATTTTCAGCTACGCTGGCCATCGGTATTACATTTTTTCCATTTCTAATCACCTTTACAGGGATGATGTATGATTTCCTAAGTGCTTTTCCATGGACCATATTAATTACCCTGTCAATTTCTCTTGGTATTGCCGTTTTGTTTGTTCCCTTTCTTCAATATTTTTTTATCAAAAAAGGGATCCATTCTGCACCTAATGGTAAAAAGCGTCATAAATCCTTTATGGATTATGTACAGTCTTTTTATGATGCTGTGCTTAAAAAAGTATTTCTTTTTCCAAAAATCACTTTTGCTGTAGGTCTTGTTTTCGTTGCATTAGGGATTACAATGTTTGTTAATCTGCCTTTGAAAATACTTCCGACGGCAGATAGGAATCAATTTGCAGTAGAAATATTCCTGCCACAGGCAAGTGCACTGGCCCAGACAGAAAAGGTTGCAAAAGATATGGCTCAAGTACTCTCAAAAGATAAGCGTATTGTGTCTATAACCACTTTTATGGGTACAGGATCCCCAAGGTTTCATACCACATATGCTCCTAAAATCGGAGGTCCCAATTTTGCGCAGTTCATTGTCAATACGGTCTCCAGTGAAGCTACAATTGAGCTCTTGGATGAGTACTCTGAAAAATACGCCCGACGTTATCCCAATGCCTATATTAAATTCAAACAGCTGGATTATCAGGCTGGTGTAGATGCTGACATAGAGGTGCGTTTGAGCGGCGACAGTATTTCAGATTTAAAAGCAGTGGCGTCCAGACTGCAGGCTGAAATCAAAAAACTGGATACACCTCAAAGAGTTTATACCAATTATGAAGAGATACTTCCTGATATTTCCATAAGCGTAGATCCTGTAGAATCTAACCGATTAGGTATCAATGAAGGGCTGTTGGGAATTGGACTTACTTCTAGATTTGGAGGACTCCCTATCACAACAGTCTGGGAAGGTGATTATAAGGTTCCCGTAGTTCTTAAATCAAAGTCGCAAGGCAAAGATCCTGAAGGTTCAGATGTTGAAAATGAATATATTTCGGGTCTTTTCACACCCGCTGTACCTCTTAGACAGGTCGCCAGGGTAACAAGTGGCTGGAATGAAGGACAGATTGTGCGCAGAAATGGAGTACGCACCTTATCAGTCTACATAGATCTAAAGAGGGGAAATAAAGCCAACAGGACTCAGTCCAAAGTAGAAGAGATTGTTGAGAATATGTCAAAAGAGATTGACAGTAAGAATATTTCCGTTTCCTATGGCGGAATTAAGGAGGATACCAATGACCAGCTTCCAAAAATAGCAGCAGGACTTCTGATCTCGATTACCATTATTTTCTTTATACTGGTTTTCCATTTTAAGAAGGTAAGTCTTGCTTCTCTGGTATTTGCCTCGACATCATTTAGTTTCTTCGGAGCTGCATTTGGTCTTTGGCTTATGGATATGGAATTCAGCATGACAGCGGTTCTGGGGCTGGTTAGTCTGATAGGTATCATTGTGAGAAACGGAATTATTATGTACGATTATATTGAAGAGCTGCGCCATCACGCTAAGATGGGGGTGCTTGAGGCCTGCATGGAAGCAGGAAAAAGAAGGATGAGACCAATACTCCTTACATCACTTGCCGCTTCAATGGGAGTAATACCTATGATTATCAGCAAAAGCCCACTCTGGGGACCAATGGGAACTGTTATATTTTTCGGGACATTAATATCCATGGTATTTATACTTACCATGCTCCCGCTGTTATACTGGATGACTTATAAAAATGAAGATTTAAGCCCAACGACTTAAAAAAATAAATTAGAAAAATGAAAAACTTACAAATACTACTAATGATCCTTGGAATAATGCATTCTGGATATAGTCAGACGAACCTTACAGTAGAGCAGATTAAAAACATGGCTGTAAAGAATAATAGTAAGGTAAAGAATAGTGTGCTTGAGCTGGAAGCGGCAAAGGAATCTAAGCAGGAGATGTTTACCAATTATTTTCCAAAAGTTACAGCATCGGTTATTGGGATGCAGGCTTTGGATCCTCTTTTGGAGATCAAAATGAAAGGTGGTAACCTGCCAGTATATGATGGTAATGTGGCCAATTTGGCCGCCGCATCCCAATTTGCTTACATGCCCGATGTTAATATGGGGCTTTTCAATCAGGTTGGATTAGGTTATTTAAATGTCCTGCAGCCTGTTTATGCTGGGGGAAAGATTAAAACAGCTAACCACCTAACAAGTCTGAATGTAGAGGTAAAAGAGAGACAGCAGCATTTAACAGCTGATGAAATCCTTTTTACAGCTGAGCAACAGTACTGGCAGGTTGTAATTGTTCAGGAAAAACAAAAAACACTCGAAGGTTATATACAATTTTTGGATACACTTTACAGGCAGGTCAACGCTGCTTTTAAAAACGGTATGATTATTAAGAATGATCTTCTCAAGGTAACGATCAGGCAGCAGGAGCTTCAGGTAAGTAAAATACAGCTTGCCAATGAAAGGAAACTTGCTCTTATGCGGCTGTGCCAGACCATAGGAGCCGAATATAATCCTGAAATTGTTCTGAGCAGCAGTCTGGCCGATCTATCTGAACCCGACAATTATTTTGTCGATCATAAAACAGTACTGGTAAACCGTGCAGAATACCAGCTTTTTGAAAAAGCGGCTGAGGCTTCAAAGCTCGAAACAAAACTAAAAAGAGCTGATTATCTGCCCAGTCTGGGAGTTGGGGTTACTGCTTATTATATGGATCAGTTTGAAAGTAATCAGAACGGAGCCGGTAACGGGATGGCTTATGCTTCTCTAACCGTTCCTATTTCTGACTGGTGGGGCGCAAAGCATAAATTAAATGAGCTTAAATTACGCGAATCCATAACTAAAAACTCATTAGAGGACAGCAGAGGGTTATTGCTGCTGCAAATGGAAAAGGCATGGACAGATGTAATGGAATTAAATGAAAAAATACATTTGATACAGGCAACATTTCTGCAGACTGAGGAAAATTTAATAGTAAGCCAAAAAAGCTATAACAACGGAATACTCCAGTTGTCAGATCTGCTGGAAGCGCAGGTGTTAAAGACTGAGACCCAGGATAAGCTAATTGAAGTAAAAAGTCATTATAAAACTGCATTGACAAAATATCTGCAGGTAACAGCTCGATAGCATCATGAAAAGGAGTGTTTATATCTATTTTCTCAAAGTAAGCTTTAAAGACAGATATGATGAGTTCTGGCTCAGGGAAGATCTTGAAGGAATTAGTTCGAGCCTGAAATATGAATTTATGGAGGATTTAAAAATAATAAGAATTTCGTACAGTATGCTTTATGCCTGTGAAATAACTGCTATACTTGATTATTATAATTTGGAGTATGTTCGCTATTATGATTTGTATGAGCAAATCCGGGAGCTTATATCCAATCGGAATTGTGGGAGTCCTGATTCATAATCCTTAAGATATAGCGCGTAGTAAATACAGCATCTTTTGCATTAACCGCAAAAGATGTTTAAATAGAGAGAATTGATCATAATTTTTAGTAGATCAAGTATGATAAAAATTGTTGCTTCAGAACATAGAAGAAAAAAAAGAGATTTTGAATTAAAGGAACTGCTGTTTTTTGTGTTTATAAAAATTAACGATATTCCCGGAACGTTTTATTTACCAGAGTATGTAAAGAGGGAGGCCGCTTATTTTGGTGACACGCTGAATATTTGTTCCCGGCTTCAGAAAACCTGTAAAGAAAGGAACGTTGAAATGATCATTTCAGAAAGTTTTTTTTCAAAGTAAAACATTATTAAAGTTATGATTTTCGTATTATTAACGGTTTGCTGTTAAAAGGAATTCCAAGTATCGGCCGGGCTTATATTCTGCACAAACAAGACTTTTTCTTTTTAAACTAAGTACTTAATCCCTTAGCGTTTTTATATTTAAGTTTGCTTTATCCTGTTCTTTGCCTTGTTAAGGAGAATATGCAAAACAATAAAAGCAATTTGACTACAACAAACGGCATTTAGGCTTCATTCATAAAAAATAGACTATAAATAAATTGCTGTTATGAATTTTAATAGAAATAGTAGAGAATTCATCTAAAAATATATTTTTCAAAATTAAATTGTATGCAATTAAATTGTTATTTATATTTGCATTGTTGTTTTCATTCAAACAATTTTAGAATCATATTTTTAATTTTTAAAGTAATATAAAATGTCGTTAATAGAAGATTTAAACTGGAGACATGCCGTAAAAGCATATGACTCAACAAAAAAAGTATCAGGAGAAGATTTAGATAAAATTTTAGAAGTTGCTAGATTAGCGCCGACTTCATCTGGTTTACAGCCTTTTCGTGTGATTGTGGTAGAAAATCAGGAATTGAAAGAGAAAATGGTAAGAGGTGCATTAAATCCGGAAGTGATGAGAGATTGTTCTCATGTATTGGTTTTTGCTGCATGGGACAGTTATTCTAATGAGAAAATCGATAAAGTTTATGATCATCATACTGATGTAAGAGAATTGCCAAGAGGTCGTTTCAATAGTTACACAGATCAGATTAAGAAAATTTACGGAGCTCAAACTCCTGAACAACATTTTGCACACACAGCAAGACAAACTTATATTGCATTAGGTTTGGCAATGGCTCAGGCAGCCGAACTTAAGATTGATTCTACTCCGGCTGAAGGTTTTAGCAATGAAGTGGTAGATGAGATTTTGAATCTAAAGGAATTAGGTTTAAAAAGTGTTACACTTTTATATCTGGGTTACAGAGACACCGAAAATGACTGGCTTTCTCAAATGAAGAAAGTAAGAATTCCTATGGAGGAATTTATCATCAGAAAATAGTTTTATACTTTACTTTTTGTCAATAGATTATGGAAGATAACCATCCACTCCAATTGGGAAACCAGCTTTGTTTTCCGCTTTACGTTATTTCAAAAGAAGTTATCGGTTTGTACCGGCCATTTCTCGATGAACTTGATATTACTTACCCGCAGTATCTTGCGATGATGGTACTTTGGGAGAAAGATGGTTTGACTGTAAATCAGGTTGGTGAAAAACTCTTTCTCGACAGCGGCACCTTGACCCCGCTCCTGAAAAGGCTGGAAGTTAAAGGGTTTATTATCCGAAAAAGGAAAAAAGAAGATGAAAGAGTAGTTGAAGTTTTTTTAGCAGATCAAGGAAGAAATTTACAGCAAAAAGCGTGTGAAATTCCGGCAAAAATGCAGGAAAAACTAAATCTAACAGCAGAAGATCTATTCGAACTTAAAGAAACTGTTGAGAAAATTTTAAATAAAATTCAAAAATAAAATGAAAACATTATATACAACGAGCGTTAGTGCAAAAGGCGGAAGAAATGGACAGGTAAAAAGTGAAAACGGAGTTTTGAACCTTGAAGTAAGAATGCCAAAAGCTTTAGGCGGAGCCAATGATGATTTTACCAATCCGGAAATGCTTTTCGCAGCAGGATATTCAGCGTGCTTTGACAGTGCATTGAATTTGATTATCAGTAAATCTAAAATTGAAACCGGTGAAACTTCTGTCACAGCACAAGTGAGCATCGGGCAAAATGAAGACGGTGGTTTTGGTCTTGCAGTAGAACTGGATGTGAATATTCCTGGAGTTTCTATTGAAGAAGCTCAGGAGTTAACAGAAAAAGCACATCAGATTTGTCCTTATTCAAACGCAACAAGATCCAATATTGAAGTTAAGCTATCTGTGACCACTAACTAAGATTAATTCTTTTAAATTATATACAAAATCTGCTTCTTTCGATGCAGATTTTTTTATTTTATCAGGATTTTGAATTAAAATAGTTGTTGCCATAAGTACTTGTAAAATTAAAATTTGGCTATTTAAATATTTAATTTTTTACTTTATACCTTTACAGAAAAAAACTAATACAATGAATAAAACTATAAAACTCCGAGTGAAAAAGGAAATAGACAGAAGTAGTGAGTTTAAAGTGTTAAAATTAAAAGGCAGTTTAATTACCAGAGGATTTACCGAAATTATTCACATTGAAGATGAAAATGAAGATTTTTATCTTAACTCTTTTTCCATTCCTCCTGAACATAAAAAAGAAGCAGACGATTTTATTTTAGATTACATATCAGTAAATAATTTAAGTGGGACAATTACTTTGGTAAGTACTATAAATGATAATTTCTGATAGCAAAACGTTAAACTAAAAAAAGGGAGTTTTAATATTTTTTTACGATATTAATCTAAAAACAGTGGTAAAAAAAAATTAAGCAAATTACAATAATTAAAAAAGTTGTGTAGACAGTAAACATAGTACGTTTATGGCTACGATCAATTTTAGCCAATTTTAAATTTAATATGGCTTTTTCCCGGTCAATTATATCTTGATATATATCATTCATTACTTCAAATATATTAAACTTTCAAAAAATATTATTACGGATTCCCGTAACACACGTTTTTATTTATAATAAATTGATTGTATTATAGCCTCTCCATTTTTCCAGTGATGTGAGAATTTGAGCCTAATTGATCTAGATTGAAAAAAAACACTAAAAATACAAACATCTTCATCTCTATTGTGATTACACAATCACAATAGAGATGAAGATGTTGTTCCGTTTTAAAGCGCCCCGCAATTGCCCGACCAGAGGAGGATCAATTGCGGGGCGGCGGGCATTAGCCTACGCCTATGGGTTCTAACCTTAAAGTACCAAGATTCAGAAAAAATCCCCTTTGGGCTGTCATGCCTTCACGAAACAGCTTCCATAAAAGTGATGCCCCCATGTTGGCAAGAGTGGCATTAATAAATAAATCCTGTTTTTCGAGTGCTTCGGCAAGGGAACAACTCGGCTCATTGTTATCCATTTGCAATTCGAGCAGTTCCTTAAATTCGGCAGTTACCATCGGAAGATTGGATACTGTCCTGTACAGTTTGGAATTTGGCTGTGTGATTTCTCCAATAGTAGACAATATGGCTTGCCCTGTATTTTGGGAATTTCCGATGTCGAGCCAATAGAGTGATTTGGAACGTTCAAAATTACTATTTTCTATAGCCTGTTTTAAGAAAGATGCAATATCAAAACGTGCCGATACGGTATCCACGCAACTGATGTAAATATTTGCCCTGCCACGATTGGGCAGGGATTTCAGATTGTTGGTACTAAACTGCTCTGTTACGGCTTTCCAGGAAGTTCCAAAAAAACGGTTGACACGATTGATAAGCGCTACGGCTTTGGGAAGTCCTACCTCAGCATCTGCAAAAAGCTGTCTGCCCTGATTGGCTTTAGTTACCACATCATCATCAAAAAGATTTACCTGCAATCCTGCATGCCCCAAAGCGATAAGGCTGTGGTTCATTCTAGCGAGTTCTGTCAGCATCCTGCTTCCTGTTCCTCCTGCGCCAATGAGGTTTACCGTTATGGGATTGGTTGGATTTATCAGGTAATTGGCTGTATAATGCATGGGTTTGAGCGAATTCATGATAATAGACTTTTAATTGTTAAACCATTTTTAAGTAAGGATTTCAGAGGAAAGCGTTTTTTTGTATTTACAAGATTCTGCCACAATTGGACTATATTAGTCTTAATTGGACTTGTATCGCCAATCACGTGGCTGAAATAGCTGTTAAAAAAATACTGCTCCCACAAATAAATGAATTCCTCCAAGAGACAATCTGCCTGTATGTTAACTGATACCGTACCCATGCACACCTTACCGTCTTTATATACATTAAAAAAAGGGGCATGGTAAAGAGCAGTGTTTTCGTTTATTTGGTTATCAGTGTCCATTGCATAAATGCATAAAGTGTTTTTTGAAGCTTTCCATAATAAGGGCGGTACGTATGCTTTCCCGTTTGTAATGCCTAAACCCTCCACGAAAAACAAATCGACTTTTTGGGCAGGTGTGTACCAAATGGCATAACCGCCCTGCTCCGGATTTAGATACAGTATATTTTTGGGAAGCAGTCCCGATGGTTTTAAAAATTTACGTGTAAGTTCTTCCGAAGTGTCCAAGGCACCCGCAAGCTGTGTGCTTTCCCTAAGGCTTAAGGGATGGGCATTAATGGGACATCCATTTTTATCCATGTCATAGGCTTCCACATAAATGGATTTTTCAGCGGAATTTTTCTGATAGACGACAAAGGCTTTTACAGGATTGTACAATGTTCCGAATTTGGTGGTTATATCTTTCATAGCATATTGCTTAAAAGGGTGCATAAATCATTTAGGAGTGGAAACAATCTGTACTCAAAATCAAGTGCCGTATTGGACAGTTCGTTTTGGGTATCATAGATTTGTAATACTGTCGGTTCTTCCATTTGGGAGCATTCATTAAATTCATCATTGACAACCCGTGCGATATTCTCGTACAATAATCCATCACTATCTGCTATGAAGGAAATGTATTGTTCTGCCCTTATAATCCCTTCTTCACTGTCAAATTCCCGATTGGAAGTATTTCTAAAAATAGTATCGCCTGGATATTCGCGAAGTAATGCCAATGCTTGTCTGCCAACACTCAGGCAGTCTTTTTCAAAAGAGGTGCTTGGATTATAAGTTTCTATACGTTTCTCAAAGGCTTTCAAATGATAGGGATTGTATATTTTACGGAGCATTATGTCCCCATGATAAACAGCATTATTCAATTCTGACATCATATTGTTACCCGATTCACAATCTTCATCCTGTAAATCCTCTAAAAGCCATTCTTCCATACACTCGTAAGTATAAAAAAGATAGCTGTTGTTTTCCCTGTAATACGGAATCCCTGCAATATGGTAGAGATAAGCAAAAACAGACAGCAGTAATTCAGCAGTTTGTTTCTGTTTCCTGTTTTGTAACAATCGGAATAATGGCAATACAGGAATATAATACAAAGTATTACTTGTGTTATAGGTGTGATTCGTTACTAATTTTACCGTGCCATCATCATCCTGTACTATTTTAAGTTCAATATCCTGCCCCGATTGGATAAGCTGTTTCTGAATCTCTGTTTGTGCCAAGAGGATATTATACGGATAGGATTTGTTAGTTACATCCATTGTTTCAAAACCGTACAGCCTTGTCAGGATAGCAAGCGAATTGAAAAAATCATTTTCCACCAGAAATCGGTCAGGCAAATTTTTCGCTTGTTCGAACAATGGCAGAAAGGAATGTCTTAGAAAACCATCGGCAGTAGTCCGAGCGGAGCGGAACTGTTCGGTTTCTTTTTTACTTCCTGCGCATCGGGAAGCCTGTTTGTGTTTTCTGCGAATTCCCCTAGCTGTCTGTATAGTCTGCATAACTTTTTGTTTTTAGGCAGTTGGATACTGCCTGTTCTACTTTTCGTTTTCATAGTTTATCCTTTTGTGCCGATTTGTGATATAAATTTATACTGCACCGCATCGTCGTTTATACTTGGTCCTTCTATGGTTGCCGTAGTTAAAATCGGATAGGTCTGGGCATAAAAATTGAGTACTGCCTCGGGACTGAATGACGGCGATGGGTCTGCAAGGCAAATCTCCTGCTCTTTATCCCTGAAGATAAAGATGCGCTCTAAGGTGTTGGTTGTTAACATGGTTCATCTGTATTAGGGTCATTGAAAAGGTCTATGGGGAACTTGTCGGAGAGTTCCGCTTTGCGGGCGTGAATAATGTCCTTGTATTCAGGATACAGGTCAGCCTGTGGCACTTTCATCCATGCTTCCTTAAATTTACCTGCTGTTTCGAGTTCGTCTGCTTTTTTAATGGCTGATTCGTACTGTTTCTGCAATTCAGTTTTTTCCTTATCCTTTTTCAGAACGTTGTCTTTTTCCATCTGCGAACTTAATTTTGCCTGTTCCTTTTCTTTGAGGAACTGCTCCATATTGGCAAAAAGCTGTGCGGTATCTTGTACAGGCTCTGCAATTGCCTGAAAAAATCCGCTGTCGAGTTCTTCTGCCGTACCTTTTAGCAAAATGGGCGGTACTTTTTTTCGGGCATCATCGCCAATGGCATCGTTAAAAAACAATACCGATACAATGAGTTTGTCTGCCTCTTCTTTGGCTATGTTTATTTTCCAATTCCCTGCTGCCTGCAAGGCAAGAATTGATTTAAAAAAATTGGTTTCCATTGCTTTATTTTTTAGTTTGTTCTACATCTAAATTGCTGATTGCTACTAACTTTTCGTACATGTCCTGCCAATAGGCTTGTCGTTTCCGGTCAAACTTTTCAAAGAGTTTGTCGCTGTGGGCAAAATTTCTGAAATAATCTGCCTGCTCAATGGCTTGGGTTAAATTGGCAACCTCAACGTTTTCTCCGTTTTTATCTTTTATTTGTATCATGATCTCAGGATTTAAAAGGACAGGCAGGAACTGCCTGTCCTGATTGGTTAATTAAGAATTAAGGAATCCGAACCTTTAGTGGCAAAATCCAGACAAAGATTAAAAGCGGATTGTGTGCGAATCTGCGCTGTTCCACCCATCAAAAGAGAAGTTAATTTAGCCTCTTCATCTTTATAATTTCTCACATTCTGAAAATAGCCTGTCAAAGAATTGTATGCCCCAAAGACAGTTCCTTTAGTGGTGTCCATCAATTGTGTCGGGTCGCTCATGGCATACTCAAAAGCACTGTCCACCATATTGGTAAAACAAGTCGAGAGTTCATCTTCCTTACCCTCTTGTATGGTTTTAAGCACCTCTTTACTCGGAACAAGGGCGGACTGTATGAGTTTTTTTACTTCATTGTCCGTGATGCGGATTTTTGTCCAATGGTTAAAAATGGATTCCATCTGCGCAGAAAGCGTATCGGATATGCCCATTACTTTGTGCGCCTGTTCCAAACGCTGTTTGGCATTGGAGGTATGACGAATACGCACGGTATTGGTTTTATTGTTCATAGCGGCATTAAGGGTATTGTTGCATACAATTCGTATGGGCGTGAATGCTGCGGTAATGCTTCCGCTTCCGTCGTGGGAAGTGGTCAGGAAAAGATATTTTTCAATCAAATCATCGTTCCCAACCCTGATATAATCCGGCAGTTTAGCGGTTATAAAGATGCGTTCCCCTTTTCCGAGTGCCCCTGCGGTTTCGTATAGGATACCGTCACCACCAACGATGCTGTCAAAAAAAGAAAAGGCATCCCTGTTTTGTACGATTTGGTAGTCTTTGCCTACCACGCCGAGTACGGCATCATTATCGGTGCGCACGGTACTATAGTAATTTGGTACTTCTATTTTACTCAGAATGGTTTGCTTATCCAAAATAATTTCGGCTGAACTGGTTGTGAAAATTTTACGTTTTTCTACTTCATAATCCAAACCTGCGTGCGCAATTGCCTCGGCGCTTGTTGGGTAATCGGTAATAATCTGCCCCAAATTGTGCCATGCTTTTTGTTTAGTACTGAAAAAACTGTGTTTTCCTGACTGTTCGTTGTAATTTATATTGTGTGCCATGATGTTACATTTTAAGTGATTACACTATTATTAAAAAGGTACGTCTGCTGTTTTTTTTGCTTTCTTTTCCTTTACTGCTGAATTGGCCTGAGTACTTTCTACTTTTTTTGGGAAAACCAAAATTTTAATATTGTTGGTGTGAAAGGTCAAACTGCCCACTGCTACACCTTCGCTGTTATTGTAGACATTCATGCCAATACGCCCAAAGAGCTGTACGAGTGTCCCTTTTTTAAGCCACTGCGCTGTAGCAGTATTTAACCAATAGGAACATTCGATATAGGTTACGACTTCCTTTAGCTCGGTACTGCCTTTTGGTTTGTAATTGTCATTGATGGCAATGCTGAAATTGACCACTTGTTTGTCATTGTTCACTTTTTGAACTGATGCGTCTGCTGTTAATCGTCCTGTGATTTCCATAATTTTAATTTTTAAGGATTACTACTGTTTACTTTTTCTCTAATCCTGCTCCCACAAAAATTGTTTTCAAAACGAAAAAACGGGAAAAAAGAAAGCAAGATGCCAGTGGCTTAAGGATGGGTAAGTGCTATAAGTCCCGAAGGGTGGCAAGGGGAGCGCCGCCATTATGCGCACGGGGCATGCTTGAGCCACTATCTTAGCTGCCCTTTTAGTCCGTTTCGAGTGAAAGCTATAAGTAACTTAATGGACTTTGATTAGAATATAATTAGGCTGTGGTCATTAGTAATAATCTGTAAATTATAAATAGACTTAAAGAAGACTTGTGCAGCATTTTTTGAGACAAAAAAAATCTGATACTTTCGGTATCAGATTAGGAGGTATTTCTATGAGAGAAAAACAATAGTATTTAGAAGCCACTAAATAATTATTTTATCCAGGCGTTTGTGTATATATGATATTGTTCCCATTACATCAAGTGCTTCGTCTTCTGTTATGATAAACTTTATCTTAGGCTCATGAGCAGTTGGGTTTCTTATTAATCCAAATATGCCCTTGATAAGATTGCACAATCCGATATGCTCACTTCTATCAGTATCATTTTGTAACTCGTTTATTTTTATTAACGGAGCTGTTGTAGAAAAAGCAGTTTCCACCAAGGCATTTCCGTCATTTTGAAGCCCTGTAATATCCCGTACTCTGTCTGCTATACTTTTAGCAGCTTCAAAGACAGAATGAAAATAATTTTCAACTAATAACTCAGCTTTGCAATAATCAAAGATAAAGCGATGAACATTTCTGGTTTCTAACTTATGCCTGAAGCGATTTGCTCTTTCTTCTGCTTCAGAAATGGTAGTTGATTTATTAATGTTTCTATATTTTCCAGTTTCTGTCAACTCAAATCCAACGAATGAAAGTCTCTTATTTAATTCTATTCTTCTGTCTTGAAATACAGCCTCTTTTCCTATGTATCTCACAGGCTGCATAGCGACTTGAATAAATTTTAAGACATGATTTGAACATTGATTTTTATTCTGCCACTGGGCAAATGCATTATACAATCTTTTCCATTTAGTATTTGAAGGATCTACATCGATCATATCACAATTACGTAATGTCTGACCAATTTCCGGACCCGTTAATCCATCATTTGTGTGCCCAATTGTTTTGCAAATACCCTCTAAAATATGAGGTTCAAACACTGGTCTTCGTATAACTGTTTTGTCCATAATTTTTTAGATTTAATAAAGTTTCGTTAATAACTGTTTTTAAAGACAAAAATATTTTCAAGGCTGTTCTATTTAAGTATCCGGCAACTTCTAAAATAGAAGAATCTCTTATCCGGCAGTATCCGGTTTTAGAAACGACAACAAAAATAACATAAATGCTTGATTTTTAATATTTTTTTATTTGTTTAGAATAAGTAGCTGTTGGTCACTTACCAATTTTGGACATTTAGAAAAAGATTATTTTATACTAAAGAAATGGAGTTTAAGTAAATAATATTTCGTAAAAATTTAAGTAACCAAAGAGTTCTTTGTAAATAACATTGATGATTGTTCTTAGTTTTTGATTTATAAATTATGTAAATTTGCTTAACTTACCTTTTGAAAAATGATTAAATTAAAAATTAAGAGTTTTGGACCGATTAAAGATGGCTATCAAGATAATGATGGCTGGTTTGAGGTAAACAAAGTCACCGTATTTATTGGGAATCAGGGCTCAGGAAAAAGTACACTAGCAAAGTTAATTTCTTCATTTATATGGTTAGAGAAAGCATTGGTAAGAGGAGATGTAAAGGCTAGTAATATTTCTTTTGACTATTTTATTGAACTTATTGAATTTCATAGAATAGAAAATTATTTATTTGCTGATACAAAGATTGAATATAAAGGAGTTTCTTACCATATTGTTTTTGCTGAAAACTCTGTTACTGCAATAAAACTAAATAATAAATCGGTCAAGCAGCCTAAAATTATGTATGTTCCTGCAGAGCGGAATTTTTTAAGTTCAATTACTAATATCAACAAGGTTTCTGACCTTATTGTTGGAAGCTTAAAAAATTATTCTGTTGAATTTCGTAACGCTCAACTTTCTCACAAAGGAAAACCAATTGAACTGCCTATAAACGATACCAAAGTTGTTTATGACCCAAAAGAAGATGAAAACTATCTCGAATTTGATGGGGGTAAACGATTAAAACTTTCTGATGCGTCAAGCGGCTTTCACTCAATAGTACCATTATACTGGGTAACAAAATATTTAATTGAATTTGTAAAGCAGGGAGAAAAGAAATTATTGGAATTATTAAGCACAGATCAAACTATTCGCAGAAATAATGAATTAAAAGAGTTGAATAAGTTAGGGCTTGATGAAAAAACAATACGAACAAAAGAAAAAAGAATAAATGAAAAATATGTCAGTAGGTACTTTGTCAATATTGTTGAAGAACCCGAACAGAATTTATTTCCAAGTTCACAAAGATTGTTATTGAATAGTTTATTAGCGTATAATAACGGAAGTAATATGTTGATAATGACAACACATAGTCCGTATTTAATAAATTATCTAACATTGGCTGTTGAAGCAGATAAATTAAAAGATAAAGCTAAAAAATCATCTGCTGAATTAAAAAATAGATTAAATGAAATCGTCCCATTAAATTCTACGATTAATGGAAATAATTTAGTTGTATATCAATTGGAAGAAACAAATGGTATCATTACAAAACTGGAAACTTACAAAGGTCTTCCTTCAGACAAAAACTATCTGAACGATGTTCTTGCAGAATCAAATGAACTTTTTTCTAACTTATTAGATATCGAAGACGAATTATGCCAATAAACTTTTTTTCAGTGCCTTGTAATAATCAAGTTGGTAATTGTCAAACCGAATCTATTCAATGTCATTTTCCTTTTTCCAATGATCGCTTTGGGATAAGTGATGCAAATGCAAATACACGCATACCTGCAATTGTTTTATTAGACAATGAAAATCAATGGGATTTTACGATTGAAAATCCAAAAAATATAGAAATTAAATATAAAGCAATTGACTACTGTCTGGATATATTCAGGACTGGAACTTATGATGTTAGCGATGACAATAGCAGTATTAATGAATTTTCTTCCGATAACGTAAATACAATTGACAGAGGGATAATAAAAAGGTGTGAAGGTTTTTTATATAAAGATGATGAATGGATATTGTTTTTTGAAATTAAAAATCGTCCAAAAGGTGACTGGCTGATTGACGCAAGAAGAAAATTTGAAGAAACTATCTTAAGTTTTAAAGAGCATCATCCAAATCTTTCTCATATAATTATTGAGCCAATTGTTTCAAATAAGTCATTCTTTCGTACACATCAATCAGAAATGATACAAAAGAAGATTTTAAAAGATAAAATTGGTGTTGAGTTAAAGGTCCAAACTAATTTTACTGTAGATTAAAATAAAATTGAAGAACACTTCATTGCGTTAAAAACAATGAAGTGTTTTTTGTTTTTTTATAAAAATTGGCGTGGCTAATGATGCTATTTATCTTCCAAAATCTGGATAAATATCCGGCTCAAAAAAAAGGATTTTGTATTTAATCTTGATATTAGGTTTTAGTCTGTGATTCCTGTAATGTTGCAATTTTTGTTTGCTGATGGCATCTCCCTTAAAGATAAATTTTCTGCTTTAAGAGCGTGTGGGAATATTCTTTTATATACAGTAATTTATTTTGATGCCTATCACTGCTTCATGCATGGCAAGCAAATATATTTTCGTTTGAATTTCTAACCTGCTTCATTTCTTTTACTTTTATCGAGTTTATAGCAATAAGTCCAAGCCCATATATTTTTTAAAAATAGAGAGTTGTAAGATCTTTTATAGCATTAGAATTATTTGTTAATGATTAAATGCTTCAATTCAGGATTATTTAACAATCTTTCCTTTTCAGCATAAATAATATCCTTGATATCCTTTTTTATCTGCAGATAATTGCGCTGCACCATTGAATTGTCTACTTTACGGATAACTGGAATGTCGACATAATTATCTTGTTCTTTTTTCAATGCTTCATGGTCATTTACTATTTCAGAATGAAAAGTTTTAAGTTCTATTTTACAATCAGGGTCATCGGCTACCATACCCACGAATTCACCGGAACTAAGTCCGGAAATTTTGGACGGTGGTACAGCAGATTCTAATTGTTTGGACCGACTGATTGAAGTATCTCCGCTATTGATGGAAAGGCTTTCCCTGTCCTGCATAATTTTCCCAAAACGCTCTGATAATTGTTTGGCAGTATCACCTGTAACCTGTCCGCTGACTAAGTTCCCAACAATATTCATAATCACATCAGCCTGTTCCCGTCCATAGTCTTTACGCAATTGGCTAAAATCCTGAATACCCAAACAAGTTGCTACTTTATTGCTTCTGGCAGTAGCAATCAAACTGTCCATATTGTTGAGGTAGATTGTTGGAAATTCGTCGAATATAAGGCTGCTTTTCTGTTTGTTTTTTTTGTTCACTTGTTTAACCAATCGGTTTACATAAAGTGACAACACAGCTCCATATATCTGGATTTTCTGGGGGTTATTACCCATACAAACGATTTTCGGTTCGTCCGGATTATTGATATCCAATGTGAAATCGCTGCCCGATAAAACATAATACAATTGTGGAGAGGAAAGCCGTGCCATGGCAATTTTTGCAGAAGCAATTTGACCCTCCAACTGATCCATTACGCTATTTAAATAGGCATTCACAAAGGGATTAATGAGCACTTCGATTTCTTTTTCGGTTCTGAGCAAGGTAAAGAGACTATCGTAATCTTCCTGCATGAGTTCAATTACATGGGGAAGCGTACAGAATTCACCGTCTTTATATTTTCGCAAATACCATATTATGGACGATAGAAAATTAATGGGTGATTCTACAAAAAAATCACCTTGTCTTTTTATCCATTCCCTGTTGAGTCCGAGCAAAATAGTACGTGCCGATTCGGAAGCATCCGTAATGTCACTCATGCCAGATGGCTCTAAAGGATTACATCTGTTGGTCCGGGTCAGGTCATCAAAATTAATGACATAAAACTGAGGTAGTTTCGGATAGAGGTGCTTGTATTTAAGCCAGGTATTATAGACAATTGTGGTCAGGTCATCAAACTTGAAATCATATACAAACATGGTGAATTGTTTACGGATGTGCTGGGTAATGACATGGCGTATGACAAAATAGGATTTCCCGGAGCCGGGAGTACCGGAAACCAGCAACCCCCGAAAAGGATTTATGATGTTTATCCAACTGTCCCTTATCTTATCCTTTAAATGGTATCGGGCGGGAAGGTTGATGGAATATTCATTTTCCAGTAACCTTTCTTCCTGGGGGAAAGTTTCATTTTCGGTATTAAAAATATCCTTGCTGTTGAGCCTGTTTTTTATAATTCTGGATAATAATGTACCGCCGGAAAGCATCAGAAGAAAGCCACTGGAAGTAATGGTCATGTAGGCAATTGCAGCGAGCATTAATTCTATTTTCAGGTATAGTGAAAGATAACTTATAAAGTAAATCAGAATGCCTGTAATTATATAAGCAAAAGCTGTTTTGTAATTCAGTTTTTCATCTTTTCTGCCTTTAGCTCCAAGTAGTGAGATTATTAAAAATCCCAGTGCAAAGAGTTTGGACTTATGAAAATTACTGAATAGTCCTGTATGGTATATGTTGCCCATAATTTTATCACTGAACCCACTAACCAGATGCCACTCCCAAAAGGCTGCATAACAGTAATAATAAAAATGGATTACTAAAATAATAATACTGATGAGTCTTGTCATATCCAAGATCTTTCTCAGTGCCTGTTCGTTTTCTCCTGTCTGCATAGCCATAATTTTAAGTTTTATCGATTATTAGACTGTCCTTTTCTTTTTTTCTTTTTGTTTTTCAGCTCGTATGGAAGGTAATTAGATGTCTGTTCAGCTTGCGTGAGCATCTCTGCTAATTGTTCCATTATCATGCTGGATCCTATGTATTTGTTATCCCTGAAATCATCTCCAAAAAGCGATGCCATAATTTCCGATTTCGGTGTTTCAAATTTGATTTCGTGTAATTTTTCACCAACCAAATTTGGCATTTTTTGTTCTTCCTGATTAATTGACGTACACCTTTCCTGTATTGCTTTGGCACTGTATTGTTTACCGAGTGTACTTCCATTAAAAACACATTTTGTGGTATGGTCAACGTAGGTAATACCGTAAAGTAAACCTTCTGCGTTTTTTCTAAAAACAGTATTGATACCCTCTTTTTCCAGTAGCTGAACTAATTCTGTGATGGATATTTGCGCTTTGAAAAATGCCATATCAATGGCGTTTTTCACCCTTCTTATATCGGAGACTTGATTTGTGGTATTGGATGCGAATTTTTCTTCTAAAAATTTCAGTGTAGGCTTGTTGGAAAAAAGACTGGCTTTTATGGGTACACCAATAGGTTTTCCATTTTCATCGAGTATCCGGTACATTAAACCTTTTGCTTTAAACATTCTTGAATCTTCATTGCCCCGGTCTGCTAAAACATTGTATTGTTTGAGTACGGCATTGAGCTGCGGAAGGCTGGTATATTTATATGATGAAAGTACCTGACCCAGTACATTTGTAATAGCCTTTTTTGATTCGCTTCGCCCGTATTGAATCTTTCCTGACGTGATTGGTTTGATCTGGAAATCCAGACTGTTTTTATTCTCTTGCGCCTTAACAAGTCCAAAGCTTTCTTCGATTTCTTTTCTTGCCGGTTCAGATCGGTTTTTACCAATATTTTGCATGTCAATTCGTGTACCATCCCTTTGAACATTTATGGATATTAGATGGATGTGCGGATGTCCGGAATCATGATGCTGATATACCAGATAAGGCTGCTGGCTAAATCCGATTTTTTCCATATACGAATCAGCAACAGCCATTAATTTTTCCTTGGAATAATTTTCTGACGGATCAAAGTTGATCGAAATATGTACACTGTTTCGTTTTACATTTTCATTTAGTTCCAGCTGTTTTAAAAATCGGTTCAGTTTTACAGTAGGTCCCATTTTATCAACATCAATAGGATAATTTCCGGCACCTATACACTCTGCTACATTTTCTTTTACTTTGTTTTCATTGTAGTAGAAAACCTTTTGGATAGCGTATCCTGTTTTTATGATCGCAACCATTTTTCCGAGATTTTCTGGATGTATATTTTGATTTCATCCATCTTGTCAAAAAGGATTTTTTTATCCAGTTCAGCACTTATAATCCATACCTTGAATTCTTGAATTTGATTTAGTGTATGCAGTTTTTTTACCGCCTGATTGAAGTTGTTTCCAATGCCATTTAATTGCCTGAACAACTGGGTCATTTCATGGATCATATCATCCAAAGACTGATTCCTGTACGTGGTGTTTATAGATTTGCCAAATAGGTGCCTGCGAATGTAATCGCTAAGCTTGCGGCAAGTACTCGCTTTCCATTTTTTCTCAATTTTCGCATACTCTTCGGGTGTAAAACGTAACCCGACAATGCGTGTTCTGTTTGAATTTTCTCTTTTCATCATCTCTCTTTTTCATTATTATCAAGCTCTTTTTATTCTTCCAGTATCACTGCTAACGAGTCCCGAGTGTAGAGCAGCAAGAAGGCTGTTGTTTAACAACAGGACATCTTGCCGATTGCAGGAACGTTGCAATCCTGCTGATAGTTTAAATGTCTTTCGGATATTCCTATGTTTCCAAAATACTCAGAACTTAAATTTCTCTTTTACAGACTTCTTTTATACTATTTGCTGTACTTATTGTGGTATTCCGGAAATTCAATGCTGTATTCATTGAGTCATTAAAGTTTCAATATCCTTTTATAAAATCGGTTTGACTTTTATTTTAGAACGCAAGGAAAGTGCACACTGCATAAAATTCAGAACTATTATAACTGGGTAGCAATTATGCCAATTTGTGGCCCGAATCTTAGATTGAAAAACGTGCTCTTTCAAAGCAATAAACCAATTTTAAAACAGCAAAATCCTGACTGTTTTAGGGAAGGTTTTTGGTTGCTCATTTTAACCTTTCCTTTTTATTTCAGAGACAAAATTAAGTAAGCGAAATGGATTTTACCTATGATGGACATATTATGTCCATGACACTTTAAGACAGGCTTTATACCTTTGTAGAAATAAATTATTAATTAAAACCGTGAAGATTATGACAACAAATGATGTGGCCAAGGTTTTTGATACTGTACTCAGTATTCCAAGCATGAATGATGTAGTGAAGATTGATTTGAAAATTTCACGAAAAAATGTACTGCTATTAAACCATGTTATTGAACGTGGATTATCTGCTAAGGACAATGACAAACCCTCAATTCTCATGACGAGTATCCTAGACGAAAATCTTCAGGAGTTAAGATTCTTTGGAGATGAATGTTTACAAAAAGCCGGACTGATTGAACTTAGTGAAAAACTAAAAACGTTGAGTGAAACGGGTAAGTAATTTTCTTTGAATTGAATTATTTAATCAAGGCATTGCTAAACAAAATAGTTTAGTGATGTCTTTTTTTATTTTTTTAACTATGATTGATTGTTTTTGAAAAATCTTGGCTTGTTTTCGGTAACAGTTTATTGCAGAGGCCACTGTAATTTTGTCTTATCAAATTCTTATTAGTAAAACTTCAAGTTAAGATATCCTTTCTAGAATTTGAAACAGGAACGATTTTCAAAATCTATGAAGATGAAAAAATTAAATTTACATAGTAAAAAAGCAATTGCGGAGATCATTTGTCTCTTGTATACAATTCTTTTTGTTTATGCAGCAGTAAGTAAATTATTGAATTTTGAGAATTTTGAAGTGCAGCTTGGTCAGTCTCCATTATTAAGTATATATGCCTCATGGATTTCGTGGCTGGTAATTATTATTGAACTATTAATCGCTGCAGCACTGCTAGTACCCAAATGGCAGTCAATAGGTTTGTATGCTGCACTGGGTTTGATGACAATGTTTTCTGCTTATATTTTTATAATTCTAAATTTCAGTTCTTTTATTCCCTGTTCCTGCGGAGGGATTTTAGAGAAAATGAGCTGGAATATGCACTTGATTTTCAATTGTATATTTATTGTCCTGGCCCTTTTTGCAATTGTGCTAGAAAAACAAACCAACATTAATGCTACTGCATCTACAACAGGCACCAGAACGGTTAAATTAACAATTGGAATTATTGTTGGCAGTATACTGATTGTGATTGCTTTATTTCTTTCCTCTGAAAATATCATACATCATAACAATCCTTTTATAAGAACATATCCAAATCATCCAGCTGAGTTTTCAAATACAATAGATTTAAAACATCATTCATATTATATTGCCGGTTTTGCAAATAACAGGATCTATCTTGGAAACTATCAATATCCAATGTATGTACTTTCATTGGACCAAAATCTAAAGAACAAAAAATTAGATAAACTGCATTTCGATGCAAAAAAAATCCCCTTCCAATCAATTACGATAAGTGTCAGAGAACCCTATTTTTATTTATCGGATGGGAATGTTCCTGTGCTCCTTAGAGGAGATATGAAAAACTGGACCATCACTAGAGAATTAAACTCAGTTCCTTACTTTACAAGGATAGTCCCAATTGACAGCAGCATGGCAGTATTCAGATCAAACAATTCAAAAAAACTGGCAAATGTTTTGGGGATTTATAATGCTGACGCCGAACAAAAAACAACATATAGCAGAGAACTTCTGCAGAGCCGCAATGATGGCATTTTTGATACTGATGGAACGCTTCTGTACAGTGAAGCGGCAAAGAAAATTGTCTACCTATACTATTACCGCAATGAATTTATGACCGCTGAAAAAAACGGAAAACTTATCACCAGAGGACATACCATTGATACTATAAGCCATCCAAATTTAAAGGTTTCACTCCTCAGGGATGGAAAACAATATGCAATGTCCACACCATCATTCGTAGTAAATGCAAATGCCGCAGTAGTCGGCAATCTGCTCTTCGTGCATTCCAGGGTAAAGGGCAGGTATGAGAATAAAAAGTTATGGGATAAATCCTTTATTATAGACGTATACGATCTAAAAAACAATACATATCTGCTCAGTTTTCCTCTCTTCCACACTTCGAGCAAAGTCCTTAATTCTTTTGCAGCAACTGATACGCATTTGTATGCTATAATTGGGAATGATCTTGTGGTTTATGAATTAAAAAAAATAATAAAAGACGAAATAAAATAATTCAAAATTTACCGGCGCTGGTGACAGGAAACAGATCGAAACCTGTAGAAAAAGTAGATCAAATTATAATTTTAAATTTTAATATTATGAAAAGTTTATTTTTAAAAAATGGAATGCCTGTGGCTGCCGTATTATTGGCAATGGCAGGAGCTTTTGCAACTACCTCCATGCAGAGTTCGCCAAAAGCAGATACCCTTGCCATCCGACCAGGATACTTTCCTGATTCAAATGGAGACTGTACTGAAGAAGAACCAATAGATTGCTCTAACATTCAAAAGCCGCAGCTATGTCGTCTTAACGTAACATCAGGTCCTGTTGCTTATGAAAAAGATGACCAAAACAATTGTGTTCAACCTTTATATCGTGTTGTAAATGGTCAGTAATTTTCGTTTTCATGGAAGAGTGCAGTCCCATTTGGGACTGCATTCTTATATAAATTTCTATTGTACTCCTTTGTTAATCCAAGAATAGGAATGATCATCCTTCAAGAAGTAATTAAACCATTCTATCATGCGTATCGTAATGTCTTTTTGATTGTCTGGTTTTGTAAAAACATGACCTTCATCAGCATATAAAAGCATGATGCTTTTTTTCTTTAATCGGCGCATTGCCAGGTAAAATTCTAAACTCTGGTGTATGTCTACCTGCTTGTCATTTTTACCACTCCACAGCAGTAGAGGTGATTGAATATTTACAGCATTTGGAAGAGGCGAATTTGCATGATAGCTTGATGGTATATCATGTGGAGATCCACCCATATTCCATTGTTCGCCCTCAAAGCGCCACATTTCTGGATTTCCAGATCTGCCGACAGAATAATAAAGGCTTACCAGGTCCGTGATCGCCCCACTGGCGATTGCAGCAGCAAACATAGGGGTCTGTGTAATAGTAAAAGCGGTCTCATATCCGCCGAAAGAATGTCCCATAAGTCCGATTTTTGCCGAATTTACAATCCCTTTTTTTATTACTGCCGTTGTTGCAGAAACCACACAGTCAGCAGCAGAAATACCTGGGCTCTGGTAAATAAGGCTGATATCGGGAAGAAGTACAAAATATCCTTCCAATGTCATTAAAGTAACATTAAATCCTCCTTCGTTTGCAAAGGTTGGATTTTGATAGAGGTGCAGCTCATCGGCTTTACCCTGATAAATATTAACAATCATTGGATATTTTTTTTTGGGATCGTAAGCCGCGGGATATAATAGAACAGCTTTTAAATTCTGATCTTTTGAATTTTTAAAATTAATCAGTTCGGCTTTTCCCCAATAGTATTTTTCATGCTGGGGATTGCTTTTAAAAAAACTAACCGGCAACGATGAATTAGTACTGCTGACGAGTTGTGGAGGAATGTCAAATTTTTGCTCTCGATAGAAAATTTTATTTCTTTTCTCACTGTATTTAAACTGATCAATATAACTGTCTAAATAGACTATTTTTTTTTCAAAGAAAGACTTATCCCATCTAAAACAGCCCATCTTGCCGTCATTTCCCTTTGCCCTTAGAAATATTTTTTTGTTCAGGTCAAAGGTCTCTACAACGGGTCCGTCATATACGAGTTTTCTATAATTGACAGACGGATTAATAATTCTGTATTGTATCTGCTGCTCCCTTCCTTTAGTTAATCTTCTAAAATTACTTCCATCAGGGGTAATGGTCCAAATATCGTATTGGTCGTATAGGATAATCTCATTGTCTTTTTGTGTCCACCCTGGATTTCCATAGACTGATTCCGGAACAAGTTCCTGTTTTTTTCCCTTGAATTTAATGCCTGTCGAGGCAGTAATATTTGTATGGGCATCAGTGGCCGGATTATAAACCCACCAGTTATTTTCTTTAAAGTACGCCAGGTATTTTCCTGTGGGCGAAGGGTTCAATGCCTCTAAATCATAGGGATGTTTTTCCAGAATTAATTTTTTCTCGAAAGTTTTCAAGTTTAAGATGTAATAATCTCTCGGACCTTCTATTTCAAATTGGGGTTCATACGCTTTAGGATTTGATAATACAGCATACTTCATATCGGCGGTAAGCATAACACTTGATAACTCATTTGAGGTAATAATATTTACTTTGCCTTCTATAGGCTGCCATAAACCTAATTTTGATTTCTTTTCAATACTGCCCTGAAATTTTTCAACCGGATATATCCACTTATCATTTGCATTCCATATCTCAACATTTGATTCCTGCTGTATTACAGCAGATGAGGTAACAACAGCAAAAAAAACTTTATGCAGGTCTTCAGATATTAGAATTTTTCGAAAAGTGTCATTTACTATGGACCAATTTTCCGGGAAATTTATATCAGATGCGCTAAGATGATATAATTCATGATTCAATAGGTTGTATAGAAACAAAATATTTTCTTTGGAATTATCATACTGCTTTATAAAGGCCAGCGCATTGCCTTCTTTCTGCCATGTCAAACCTATGAATTTTTCCCTGCTGTCCTGCTGAAACCATTTTATCTGTTCCGGTTTTTTAATACTAATTAAAGCAATAGCATTCCTGTTATCCAATAAGGTTGTATAGACCAAATTTTTACCATCAGGACTCATCAGATAACTAGTTATATCATTGATCTTTTTGATGCTTCCGCTTTGCATCGATCTGATTTCAAGGTTTTTTTTATTATTCTTATTTGTTCGCAAACAAATTAAATATCCTGTTTCACTTAATGAATACTGCATCACATTGGGTACTGTTTCTTTTTTTGAAGTTTTCAAATTAAGAATATGCAGGTTATCTCCTGAACGGCAAACGAATATATCATTAGGTGCAAAGCTGCCGTTTTCGCCGTCCGGAAAAGCATATGTAGTATTTTTTTCGATATTCTGAACAAATAAAGTATCGTTTCCGCTGGTATACTCCATATTGTATACTGCCCATTTCTCATCATGGCTTACTTTCTCTAAACGAACGTCTCCCCAAAAATGGTACTCATCAGGTGACAAGACTTTTTTTTGCACCACCTGCCCCCATAAGGGACAGGCTACTAATGGCAAAATAAATAATAAAACTAAATATAGTGGGCATTGCATTTCACAGAACCTCATGGTTCTCAGATGCTTCTTTATTATATTGAAAAACATAATTATAAATTTAATATCCCGGATTTTGAGAACCAAGAAAAGGATTTGCACTAAACTCACTTTGAGGAATAGGTAATAAATTATCAGTTGTATTCCAGCCAGGCTTAATTCCACTTAGTACAATGTCTAATTTAGCCGTCCTTTTAAGATCAAAAAAACGATGTCCGTACTCAGTAAAAAGTTCCCATTTTCTCTCAATAATTATGGCGTCCAAAATTTCCTGCTGCGTTGCAGCTGAAGTGTCAATAAGGCCTGCGCGATGCCTTACTTTATTTAAATCTTCCTTGGCACCAATTAGATCTCCCTGATAGGCCCTGGCCTCTGCTCTGATAAGATACTGCTCGGCTAATCGAAACATTATTGCATATTCTTTTGAAACTGCTGTTGAGTTGTTTTCTTTGTATTTATATGCGTGGTAAAATGTAGAAGTATTTTTTGTAACCGCTTTTATCCACAGGGACCTGCGCAGATCACCAGCCCCAAATGAATCCACCAGAAAATTGCTGAGCGAAACACGAGGGGGAGGAATCGAAATAAAAGTAAAAGTGGCAGCTTCTGCTGTATTTCTACCTGCAGCTCCGGCTTGCAGCTGCCATATAGTTTCATTTGAATTCAATAAAAATGCACGGTCGGGACTTTCCAGATGATAAAGTTCTTCTCTGTTAAGTACAGCAGAGGAGGCATTTGCCGCTTCCGGATAAGCTTTTGAATACAAATAGACTCTGGCAAGAAGAGCTTTTGCAGTTAAAACATTAGGACGCACTCTTTCCTGACCCTGATACTGAACAGGCAGTAAAAGAATAGCATTTTCAAGATCTGTTGTAAGCTTTCCATATATCTCCGCAACAGGTTTTCTGCTAACAGTGCTGTTTTCTTTATAATCAGTGCTAATAATATAGGGTATATCTCCAAAAAGGTTTGTAAGATAGAAATGAACCAGTGCCCTGATAAACAATGCTTCTCCCTGAAGCTGATTCTTCTGCTCAAGGGTAAGATTGCTACTTGCAGCTGAGCCTTCGATTATCCCATTTGCAGCATAAATTTGATTATAAGCTGCGTTCCAGTACCCACTGATAACAGTGTTGGCAGGCAAAAGTGTATTTTTATAAAAACTTAAACTGGAATTGGTTGGACTTTCACTGCTTTTAATTTCATCTGCATAGTTGCCAAGCTGATTTGAAATACCTACAGCTGTTCCAGTGAAAATTCCTGCATCCCTAATATTGGAGTAAATATTTAAAAGTGCTGCACTGGCAGTATTATAGTCTTCAAAAACAGTTGGTGTGGTCAGCTGGGATTTTGGCAGATCAACTTCTACAAACGAATCACAGGAGAACATCGAAATTATAATAATATGGCACAAGGCATTGATCAATGTGTTAAAAAGTGTTTTCATATTAATTGATTTAAAAAATTAATTGTATTCCTGCTGTTATAACTTTTAGTGGCGGCAGAAAACCGTAACTTAAAAATTCCGGATCCCCATCCTTATATTTTGTGAATGTCAAAAGGTTCTGCCCCTGCAGCATAATTTTACACTGGGTTTCTTTTAATGAAAGAGGCAGGTTGTAGGAAAGAGATATATTTTTCAACCGAACGAATGAAGCATCGGTAACAGATCCCGTGCTTTCATCAAGTAAATAACTGGCTGCCATAGCATCATCGTTATACCCGGTCGTGTAGATCTGATATGGCGCAATATCGTTCTGTTCCCTCCAGCTGCTGGTTATTCTTTGCTGCTGATTGGACATCATTCCAGCAGGTCCCATTGGATAGGTTCTGTTTTTCTGTTTTACCAACTGAAATAAAAAATCTAAAGTGATTCCTTTATAAGTCAGCTGATTTTGAATTCCTCCGAAATATTTCGGATTCAGATCGGCCATTGCCTGTCTATCTTCGGGAAATGTAATACTTCCGTCGCCATTTAAATCCTCGAATTCATATAAGCCTGTCTGCGGATTAACACCTTTGAGGTCGTAGAGCAGTGCAATATTTAAAGGTTTTCCAATGCGGTACTGCTGGCTGTAGGCTGAGCTTTCCAGACCTGGAAAACGTACCAATTTATTGTTGGCAAACGTTAAGTTTAGATTTGTTATCCAGGTAAAATTTCCTTTTACAAAATTACTGGTACGAAGTGTAAATTCCAGTCCGCTGTTTTCTACAACAGCGTCAAGATTAGACTGTATGCTTGTAAAACCTGTTGTTCCCGGCAAGGATAGGCCCACCAGCTGATTGGACGATCTATTTTGATACCAAGCTCCTGTTACAAATATGCGATCCTGAAAAAAACCAAGTTCGAGCGCCGCTTCAAATTTTTTATTTGTCTCCCATCCAAAATCTGCATTATACAATCTGGAGGGAGAAAGTCCGGTGTTGCCACCATAAAGCACTGATGAGGTGGTATAGGTGTCAAGAAATTGATAATCACCGATTTGATCATTTCCTGTTGTTCCATAACTGGAACGGATTTTACCAAAACTTAGCCATGAGCTGTCTTTTAGTAAATTTTCATTTGAAAAAATCCAAGCCAGACCTGCTGCCCCGAAATAAGCAAATTGATTTCCGGGACCAAAACGACTGGATCCATCTCGTCTTGCTGTCAGATTGATGATATACCGCTCTTTGAGGTTGTAATTTATCCTTCCGAAAATAGCCTGATATTTATACTGAGTCTGGTCGTTAGTGAGCACACGTACATTCTTTGCGGCGGCAAGGTTATAAATTAGATTGTTGGAAGCGAAACCTGTTCCAGACTGAACAAGTGATTGGGACTCCTGGCTTTGAAATGTGGCTCCCAAGAGAATGTCGAGATTAGATTTACCAAGATCTTTTTTCCAGTTGATCTGTGGTTCTATAATCCATGACGAGCGATCTGTATTATTTAAAAAAATAGCAGAACCTGCACTGCTTACATTATTTGCCGGATTATAAATTGTGGATGGCACGATTCGGGTTTCATCATTATGCAAGATTGTATATCCAAGGTTACTTTTTACCGATAATCCTTTTGCCAGTTCGTATGTAAGAGTTGTATTTGCTGTTAAATCATTGGTTGCAGATTCAAATTCCGTATTAAGATTCCTAAGCGGATTATCCCAAGTTCCGTTTTCCCAATTTAGTTCACCATCGGAATTATATAAAGCTGGCGCATTAGGAGGCAGTGCCCGCGCATCATAGGTAAAATCAAATGACGGCTGGTTATTATCCTGTCTATTAAATCCTGCCGAGAATGTCAGCTTAAATTTATTATCCTCTGACTGGTGGTTTAAATTTATCTGGCTGCCCCCTTTTCGGTATAAAAAATCACCCGCAAACACAGTAGATTCTGTATGGTAAGAACCACTGACCAGAAACTGTGTGTTCTCTGAACCTCCTGATACAGATGCATGCAGGTCCGTTATTTGAGCTGTTCCTCCAAGTAGTTCTTTCTGCCAGTCTGTATAGCGGTTTTGATCCCATGTGCCGTTTATATCATAGTCAGAAATCCCGTACTCGCTAATCCCGTCATTTATAAAGGCCTGTCTGCGCATATCCAAGTACTCTTGTGTATTCATCAGTTTTATAAACTTAGTTACAGTCCCAGTACCTGTCGATGCCGTCACGGTAAACTTTGTTTTTCCGGCTTTACCCTTCTTGGTTGTAATCAAAACAACACCGTTGGCACCTCTTGATCCGTAGATAGAGGTAGCATCTGCATCTTTTAGAATTTCTATGCTTTCGATCGCGTCAGGATTTATACTGTTTAAAGGACTGGTAAGTGTGGGGAAAGTTGTTCCAGTATAAAAGGACCCAACGGGTTCCGAGGAATAGGGTACACCATCAATAATATACAGAGGTGCATTGGCATCCGTTCTGATACTGTTCTGTCCCCTTATCTGCAAATTCTGGTAAAAGTGAGCATCCCATTCCGGTAAAAGAGAGCAATTGATTCCGGTTTAAAGTGACCACCCTATTCTTGTAAAAAAGATCAGTTGATTCCGGTTCAAAGTGACCACCTCAAAAAGTAGTGTTTATAAAGAATATCTTACTTGTTTTTAAAACAAAAG
>LMAJ01000032.1 GCA_001507425.1 Flavobacteriaceae bacterium CRH | reverse complement strand
ATAAATATAAATCCCGCCTATGCAGGCTCCAGAGGTGTTATGAGTGTTTTCGGACTTTATCGTACACAGTGGGTCGGGTTGGATGGTGCGCCGGAAACCAGCAGTTTTTCTGTAAATGCACCGTTAGGAAATAACGTGGGACTGGGAGTTTCGTTAATAAATGATAAAATTGGCCCCACCAATGAAAATAATTTAGTAATTGATTTTTCTTACACCATACCCGCATCAGAAACCGCCAAAGTTTCTTTTGGTATAAAAGCATCAGCCAATCTGTTTAATCTTGATCCTACTAAATTAACACCCGAGGATCAGGGAGATCCGGAATTTCAGGATTTCGGAAATAAATTCACACCTAATATTGGAGCAGGTATTTACTGGCATACTGATAAATCTTATGTAGGTTTATCAATTCCTAATTTTATTCAGACCGAATATTATAATGATAATGACGTTGCGATTTACGAGGATCAAATCAACTATTACTTTATTGCGGGTTATGTATTTAATTTAGGGCGTTATGAAACGGTAAAATTCAAACCCGCTATATTAGTAAAAATGGTCGAAGGTTCACCTTTGCAGGTAGATGCATCTGCTAATTTAATGTTCAGCGAAAAATTCTTAATTGGTGTTTCTTACAGATGGAGTGCTTCGGTAAGTGCGTTGGCTGGCTTTCAGATAACAGAAAGTTTTTATCTGGGGTATGCTTATGATCTTGAAACCACTAGATTAGTCAATTATAATTCAGGATCGCACGAGATATTCCTGCGTTTTGAATTCTTAAATAAAAATGGACAGCTAACCTCACCAAGATTTTTTTAATTTTTAAAGTTAAAATATTTTTTTCATTGCTGTTTGTCTTTATAGGTTAGCATTCATCTTAGATTACTTTATTGCAAAAAGGGGCAGCCTTTTAAAAAATAGCCTGAATGGTTTAACGACTAAGAAAAGAATACAGCTAAATTCCTTTAAATATTTAAACGATCTCATAATAGTTCATTTTTGATTTACTTATATGGTATTCAGCTCTGCAATTCGAACCTCAGTGGTGAAGAGCTTGATTTTAATGATTTAAGTTTGCTGTGAAGAGTTATGCGTCACGATTCTGCCACAAAATATGGAATGGCAAATTATTTGTGAATTCACCTTAGCTTTTTGTGGCACTTTGGCAGTAACTACACTTATGCAAAAAGAAGAAAAGTAGTAAAAAGAAAATTCAGGATAAAGTGATTTCGGTGTTGCTGCATTATTCCATTTTTTTTCCACGAAGAGTACTGCACTAAATAAAAAAAGAGCAAATAATTAATATTTGCTCTTTAATAAATCTTTAAAAACAAAATTGTAGTCCGATGTTCAGATTAATTTTTAAAGATTTGTTTTATGTTATTCGCGAGGGCTTATAAGATTTTGATGATTGATTGCTTAATTCCGTAAATGCAAACAACACATTATCAAAGATATATAAAAATAAATAAATATGAAATTATTCTGTGTTAAATTTTATATTTTATTCTTCAAACGGTTTGTGGCTATCGAGCTTTCGTCTGTGTCAGGTTTTAAAATAATTAGACCTTTATCAGAAAGCAGTATCAAAGCATCCAATACTCTTGCTTGCCATTCTTTTTCGGAAGATGTTTTATTTCTAATCATAATAATAGTGACTAAATCTTCTAAGCTGTAAATCGTTTTACAATTTTGTGTAATTATTTTAAAAACTTCGGAAGACAATTCACATGGTGGTTACATAAAATATTTTTAAATTAAATATACAAAATGGGGATTATAATATCAATTGTTTTGTATTAATTCCTTGATTTTAATTTTTTTTTACTAAGCTTGACAGACCTAATTCTTTCATGTATTTTTTCACGGTACTACATGATATTTTATATCCTGAATTTTGCAGCTCTATAGTAATTCGCTGACTGCCATACCGACGTTTACAAGTGAAAAATATGGATGATATTTCTTTTCGAATTAAAATTTTTCTCTCTTGCGTTTTTGTGACAAATTGATTTTTCCAGCCATAATAGGTTCTTCTGTTTACATCTAGAACTTCACACATCATTCTAATAGAGTATCTTTTTTCATTTTCTTCTATAAAATAAAAAATTATCGGTGCTCCTTGATTGAGATATTCACCAGCATTTTTTAAAATTTCAAATTTCAAATCTGATTTTCTGATTTTTTTTTCTAGCGCTTGAATTTTTTGAATTTCGAGATTTGATTTTACATAATTGTTTACTAAACCTCCTACGTCAAATTTTTTATACTCCTGACGCCATATCGTCAATGCACCTGAATATAGCCCAAGTTCTTTTTCTAGTAGTATTAAAGATTTTCTTTCATAGCTAAGTAAAACAGCTTTTTCTTTGAAAGCAAAATCATATTCTTTTCTATTACCTTTCATGCACAGGACTTAAATTTTATTTCTAAATTTTTTGGACACCTTGTCTTTATATATTGATCTACTATATTGTATATCTATTTTTATATAATAACAAATTAATAAATCTTTTTTAATTGTTGATTGCATTAAATTGTTCTATGGTTTTATTGTCCAATGCGGTATGAATTCTTTTTTTATTATACCAGTTTTCAATAAAATCAAATATTTCCAATTTCATCTGTTTTTTGCTAATTAGGTTGTTTTTTTGATCTATCATTTCTCTTTTTAATGAACTAAAAAAACTTTCAGACACAGCATTGTCCAAGTGATCACCTTTACGACTCATACTTCTGATACATTTATGAGAATTTAGTTTCCTTGTAAAAGCTTTGTTGGCATATTGAACTCCTCTATCAGAATGAAAAACTAATCCATTTAATGCTTTACGGTTAGTTACAGCCATTTCCCAGGCAGATAGTGTTGTCTTATTAGTGGAAAGCCGAGAACCTAAATTCCAGCCAATTATTTTTCGGTCATACAAATCCATGATGATGGTTAGGTACAAAAAGCCTTTTTTAGTTTGAAGATAGGTAATGTCGGATACCCATACTTTAGAGTAATCGTTTACTCTAAATTCTCGATTTAAAACATTTGGAGCGGTGTAATGATTGTGATTGGAATCGGTTGTTGCTTTAAATTTTCTTTTTTTTATGTGACGTAAACCTAATTGTTTCATATAGAAAGATACGTGCTGTTGGGATATTTTAAATCCCCGCATATGCAGTTCTTTTGTAATTTTATTTCTTCCATAATGTTTTTTGAAACTAAAAAATATTGAGATTATTTCTTGCTTTAATAAAGCTATCTGCCGTTGTTTTTCTGAAACACCATTGTATTTCCACCTAATATATCTGCCGTTGCCGATACCTAACACTCTGCACATTTGTGCTATTGAATACTTTTTTTCATTTTTTTTTATGAACTGATAAATTATCAATTTTCCTTGATTAAGATGAGGAGATGCATTTTGTAAAATTTCAAATTTAAGTTCTGATTCTCTTGATGTTTTTTCAAGTTCAAAAATTTTTCTGCTGTCCGGATGTACTCTTGCATGTCCAGATCCACAAAAACTCCCATTTCCAAACTTTGCATACTCCTTGCGCCACTTTGTAATATAATGGGGATAGATTCCGAGTTCATCTGCAAATTCTTTAATACTATTTTTTTTATAACTCAACAGTACTACATTCTCTTTAAAAATGCGGTCATATTTTTTGTACTTTCCTGCCATAAGTCTGGATGTATTATGCTTGTTAATTACCTGAAAACTAAATTAATAAATTCAATTTTATTTTAAAGATGGATTACATTCATAAACATATACAACGATAGCTTAAATTTGTAAAAAAAATAAACATTAAATGCAATTGATCCCAAATGCATTCAATTCATAAGCAGAAACTGCAGGAACATACCTTGAATGCCGCTTATCAGCAGTAATGTAATTGAACACTCTCACTAAATAAGTCTTTTACTTTGGTAATGGGCTTTTTCATCATACTCTCAGAAAATATTAAAATCAGTCTTAGTTCCAGTGCGTCCACTAAATATCGTTTCCGAAAGTTTTGGTGAAAATATATTACACAAGGGAATTGCCAAGTTTTTGTCTGAGTACTTTTATTTCGTCATCCTTCTTATTAAGAAGAAGCTCGTAATCTTCAATAAATTTTTCAGGCACCGTAACATATTTTGTTGTAAACTCCTTATTTTGATCTACCGGCTTAGAAACTTCCTCCCCGAACAATATAGCAATGGTGGTTCCCAGAACTTGCGAAATTTTTATAATTTCGTCAGGGGTGAAATGTATTTCCCCTTTTTCTCTTCTGCAATACTGGGACTGTTCGAGAAATAATTCGTGAGCAATAAAACTTTGAGATAATTTCTTCTCTACCCGCAGGCCCTTAATTATTTTATTCAATTTCATAGTTTTTTCAACGTTTGGATAGATGAAATTTATAGAAGAAATAGTGTATTAAAATAATAGAGGACAATAATATTTTTTCATACTCATCAAGGTGGTGATTTTATTTTTAAATTTTGATGCATTATGTGATTTTCACATTTTGTAAGAAATTTTTTTATTGTTTATTTGAGACAAAATACCAAACTCCAGAACGTCCAAAAGCGCTTTTGATCCGTTAAGGAGTTATGTATATCTATTCATTAATTAAACCTTTTATATGAAAAAATTAATTTTTACATTGTGTCTTTCAATGTTAGCTTCTGGGGTATTTGCAAACGAATCTTTAGGGATAAAAAAAGATTGGAAAAGTAATGGTCCTGAAATCCAGTATTTTGAAAATGGATATGCTGTTGTTTACGGTTGCAGCGTTTATATAGCGTGGCATGACAGTCATGGAAGCTATTCAAATACATGGAGCTTTCCTAACGTAACTTCTCAAAGTGGATGTAATCAAATGATGAGAGAACTTTTGGACGTACTTCAGCCTATGGAAGCACCGGGTGCGTTTCCTGATACGATTGGCTTGGAGCCAATTATACGTTTCGTACCGGACGAACCTGAACCAGGTACTGAAGGTAATTAGTCAAATAAATTAATGGAATACAGCTTAGAAATATTTCTAAGCTGTATTTTACTAAAAAAATATAAATGAAAAAATTTGCTATTATAATACTTTTATTTGCTGCCCTGTCAGTAAAAGCTCAGATCAAAAATGTTGTGGTGGAATATACCTTAAATGTATTTAATGAAAATTATACGCAAAAAAAAGTAATCACAACATGTACTAGTAGCTTATCAATTTCAAAGACATTCGCAAATAATTCTATGGCTGGAATACAAACTGATGAAAATACCAATTCTATTAATGTAACTGAAAAGGAAATTGACACCTATGAGTCAGTCGACTTGGTTAATGAAAAGGTTATATCAATTGACAACATAAAAAATAAAAATTTTAAAATTGTAGAACCGTTGCCAGATATGAAGTGGAAACTTTCTAACAACAATGAAGTAAAGAAAATCGATACATTTATCTGCAGTAAAGCGGTCTTAAATTTCAGAGGACGCAGCTACATAGCTTGGTATACGCCTTATATTTCAGTTCCTTTTGGGCCTTGGAAATTTTATGGTCTGCCAGGTCTTATCCTTGAAATTCATGATACCGCAAATAATTATCACTGGACAGTTTCCAAAATTTCATATCCCCCATCTGATAATGCTGATTTGACAGTGCTTGACAAACAGAATGCCAAAGAAATTACTTTGAAAGGATTTGTTGAGGAAATTGAAAAACAAAAGCAGATAATGTACGCAAGGATTATGAAAGTCATGCCCCGAGGCACAACAATGGAAAATGGATCGGATACCAGAACAAGCGTTGAACTGTTATATGACTGGGAAGCAGAAAAGAAAAATAAATAGATATCTTGAGTATAGAACGTAACATTTTTAGATGTTTATTGTTGCTTCAATTTCTAACAATTAATACTCTAAATTCTCAAAGCATTATTTCAGGAACTGTCAGTGACAAGGATTCAACTCCGATTTCCTTCAGTAACGTATTTATTAAATCGAAGATCAGTAATTCAATAGTGGCCTTTACTAGGACTCTTAAAGATGGAACTTACGTACTTGAGGTAGAGCAGCCCGGTCCCTATGAACTCACTTTTGCCGCGATTCGATATAATCCGACTGCATTTCAAATTTCTATTGAGGCAGGGGTAAAAAAATATATGCAAAATGCAGTTTTGCAGGACCAAACCACATTTTTAGACGAAGTTGTAATTAAAAATGAAAAAGCAATAACAGTTAAAAATGATACCATTGTTATAAATGCAAAATCATTTGCACAAGGCAACGAAACTGTTTTAGAAGATCTGTTAAGAAAAATTCCTGGTCTTAACATTTCAGAAAATGGAACTATTAAAGTCGGTAATAAGGAAGTGGAAAAAGTAATGATTGGCGGGGATGATTTTTTTGAGCATGGGTACAAGCTCCTTACAAAGAACCTAGGTGCATCAACAGTTGATAAGATCGAAATATATAAACGATATTCCAATAATCGATTACTGAAGAATATTGAAAATAGTGATAAAGTAGCCCTGAATCTTACCTTGAAAGATGATATTAAGTCCCAGTGGTTCGGAAACATGAGCTTAGGTTACGGCATTGCTTCGGAGAACAGATATGATGTGCGAACAAATCTCATGTCTTTTGATAAAAAGGCAAAATTCTATTTATTAGGAAATATGAATAATGTTGGAGTTGACGCAGTCGGAGATATAAATTATATTATAAGACCAGTAAGTTCAGATGGAATCAGCAGTATTGGTGATGAAGAGAATTCAGAGGCATTACTCAGTCTGAATTCGTCAAAACCAAATTTAAGAGAGGAGCGAACAAATTTTAATAACGCTGAACTTGTTTCCTTAAACTCTATTTTTACAATTTCTCCTAAAATAAAATTAAAAGTCATAGGCTTTTTCAATTCTGACAAAAATGATTTTTACCGCAAAGCAGTTGATGAGTATAATTTTGAGGATACCAGATTTACAAATCTGGAAGATTATACCCTAAGCAAGAAGAAAAGTATAAACTTTGGGAAAATTAATTTTAACTATGACATTTCAACTAACGAATCACTAGAATTTTTAAGCAAATACAGTTCGGAAATTGGAAACACAAATACTAATTTAATATTTAATAAAGAACAGTCAAAAGAAAAACTTTCTGAAAATGCGCGGCTCATAGACCAAAAGGTCGTTTATACCAACAGATTTAAAAGTAATAAAGTTTTAATTTTTACAGGAAGATTTATAAATGAAAATATACCTCAAAATTATTTTAACAACGTTTTTCTCTTTCAGGATTTATTACCTGAGGGCATCACTGCAAATAATTTGAAACAGAAAAGTGAGGATAAGATGAACTTTTTCGGTCTGGAGGCTCATGTGTTTGCTAAAAAAGAAAGAGGCCACCTTGCCGAATTCAAAGCAGGTTATAAAAACAGGACTGATTACTTTAATTCCAAATTAGAATTCTTACAGGACGATTATACTGTAAATTCTCAATCTGGTTACTATAATAAAATAAAATTCGGTGCGCAAGACCTTTATGTAAAATCAAAATATAATTATTTTTTTACAAAGTTTTCCATTGAAGGTAAAGTAGAGTTACATCAGATATTTTCGGATTTAAATACCTCTGAAAATGCGGAGAAAAAAAATAACCTTTATATAAATCCAGCATTAGTTTTAAGCTGGCAGATTAATACAAATAATAAGATCAGTGCATCATTTTCGTATAACGTCACAAGTGCTAAGATTGTAGATGTATATGATGGATATGTGCTGACCAGCTATAAAAGCTTTCAGAGAGGGACGGGGCATTTTAACCAGTTGGAGTCAAATGTTTTTTATCTTAAGTACCTACTCGGAAATTGGGAGAGTAAATTTTCCTCAAATGCCTCTGTATATTATTATAAAAATTTTGACTTTTATTCGACAAATGCAACGATCCAGCCCACTTATTCCAAGCTGGAAAAAATTATTATAAACGACAGGTCCATGTTCAGGGCAGATGCTGATATGAGTTACTTTTTCAGCACTATAACATCAAACTTAAAAATTGACGCAAATTACTCTAAAAGCAATTATAAGAATATAGTAAATGGCAGTGACTTACGAGAGGTTAAATCTGAAGTACTGGTTTCTGGCGCAGAGATAAGATCAAATTTTAAAGGTTTTTTTAATTATCATTTTGGAAGCAAGTGGACAATAAATGAAATTACAACATCAGTTGTCAATAAAAGCACGGACAATCTTTCATTTTTAGATTTGCTTCTAACTTTCTCAAAAGATTTAAACGCAGAAATACAAACTGAAAGGTATCACTTTGGAAATTTGGATGCGGTTAACAGTAAATATTATTTTCTGGACATCATGGCAAATTATACACTCAGAAAACACAAAGTTACTTTGTCATTATCTGCGAATAATTTATTTAACACTAAAACCTTCAGGCAATCGTACATAAGCGATGTCCTTATCTCAAAAACTGAATACCGGATTCTTCCAAGATACCTTCTATTAAAAGTGGATTATAAGTTTTAGTAATACTGCCTATCTAACATTAATCATTATAATTCCTATTCAAAGTTAATTCATTGCAAAATCTAGTATATATTAATCCAAGAAAGGTGCAGGAAATTAACGCCAGATTATTACAAATGGAGCACCACTCAGTTTTTCTTAAATATCAAACCTAAATTTGTTATACTTACTAGGTATTGTGGCTCGTTGTATTGATTTTATCAGGAGCATTTTAAATAATTAATTTTGTAATGGAATAAATAGTATTTTTACTGTCTTGAAAATCACCAATATCATATTGTCACTTATCATTTTGATAATTTCCTGTATGCCCTGCGCAGACAAGGTAGCAAATAATTCTGCCCTTAATTCAGCTCGATTTGCAGCAGCAGATATGGACCACTCTCATGGACAAAGTGATTTGTGTTCACCGTTTTGCATATGTAATTGTTGTGGGGTTCAGGTGTTGAGTTATGCCTCGGCTATTACTTTTGATTTCCCTGTTCTTGTCAAAACTATCAAATGTGCACTGCCAAGTTACACTTCAGTATTTGCTTCCAATTTTTGCGGAAGTATTTGGCAGCCGCCTCAAATAGCATAATAATGTTGCCCGAGTAATTTCGGGTTAGAGAATTGTGGAATTTCCACAGTATTAAATAGGCAAACTTGCCTGATTTCTCATTTCATTATTATATTCAAATGTTAGACAAAATCATACAATTCAGTATAAAGAATAAGTTCATTATACTATTATTTACCTTGGTCTTAATCGCCTGGGGAAGTTATTCGATTAAAAAATTACCACTCGATGCCCTGCCTGATATAACCAATAATCAGGTACAGATAATTACCACAGCTCCAACTTTAGCCAGTCAGGAAGTAGAACAATTAATTACCTATCCTTTGGAACAGGCAGTAAAAACAGTTCCTAAGGTTATTGAGCTTCGCAGCATTTCCCGTTTTGGACTCTCTGTTGTAACGGTTGTCTTTCAGGACGATGTAGATATTTACTGGGCCAGAGAACAAATATTCCAGCGTTTAAAACAGGCCGAAGAAAACATTCCCGATTACGCAGGTTCTCCGGAACTAGCACCTATTTCCACGGGTCTAGGCGAAATTTACCAATATGATGTGTATGCCAAAAAGGGTTACGAAAGCAAATATGATGCTGTAAAACTCCGTACCATTCAGGATTGGATCATCATACCTCAATTGCAGGGAATAGAAGGAGTTGCCGATGTAAGTACTTGGGGTGGAAAACTGAAACAATACGAAATTGCCGTAAACCCAAATACATTAAACAGTCTGGGAGTTACCATTACTGAAATTTTTGATGCTTTGGAAAAAAACAATCAAAATACGGGCGGCGCTTATATTGAAAAAGATCAGTATGCCTATTTTATCCGTGGTGTCGGTATGGCAACAGGAGTAAAAGACCTGGAAAATGTTGTGGTTAAAAACCGTAACGGCTCACCTGTACTGGTACGTGATGTGGCGCAGGTCCGTGAGGGTATTTCACTTCGTTATGGGGCATCTACCAAGGATGGAAAAGGAGAGATTGTTTGTGGTATGGCCTTAATGCTAAAAGGTGAAAATTCCAGCGCAGTGGTTGACCGTATCAAAGAAAAGATGATTCAAATCAATAAAAGCCTGCCTGAAGGTGTTGTTGCAGAAGCTTTTATTGACAGGGGGAAATTAGTGGATAATGCCATTGGAACGGTAACCAAAAATTTACTGGAAGGGGCATTGATTGTTATTTTTGTTTTGATTTTATTCCTTGGCAATCTTAGAGCCGGTTTGATTGTAGCATCGGTTATTCCATTGGCGATGCTTTTTGCAGTCATCCTGATGAATGCTTTTGGGGTAAGCGGAAATTTAATGAGCCTGGGGGCTATTGACTTTGGAATAATTGTCGATGGCGCGGTCATCATTGTAGAAGCCACAATGCACCATTTGCAAAAACTCAAGCGAAAAGATAATTTATCCAAAGAAGAAATGGATGAGGAGGTTTACAATTCAGCATCAAAAATCAGAAACAGCGCCGCTTTTGGAGAAATTATTATCCTTATAGTTTATCTTCCAATTTTAGCACTTGTAGGGACGGAAGGAAAAATGTTCAAACCAATGGCCATGACAGTTGGTTTTGCAGTAATTGGGGCTTTCTTGCTTTCATTGACCTACGTGCCAATGATGAGTGCCCTGTTTCTATCAAAAAATACAGAGCATAAAGATAATTTTAGTGATCGAATGATGTCTAGGCTAGAGAACATATATCTGCCGTTTTTAAAGAAAGCCCTTCAGTTCAAAAAAATAGTTTTGGGTATCGCCTTGGGGTTATTCGCGCTGGGAATTATAATATTCCAAAATATGGGTGGTGAATTCATCCCAACTATAGAGGAAGGAGATCTTGCCATTAATGCCACTATTATGACGGGAAGTTCCCTTACCCAGATGGTTAAAACCACTACTGAATACGAGAAAATATTAAAAGAGAAATTTCCGGAAATTAAAACAATTGTTGCCAAAATAGGAAGTGGTGAAATACCAACCGATCCAATGCCTATCGAAAGCGCGGATTTAATAATCGTTCTTAAAGACAAAAAGCAATGGAGCGGCAATTATGCAAACTGGGAAGAACTTGCCAATGCAATGAAAGAAGAAATGGAAGTTATTCCAGGTGCAAACATTGAAATTTCACAGCCTATTCAAATGCGTTTTAACGAGCTTATGACAGGGAGCCGAAGTGATATTGCCATCAAAATTTTTGGAGATGATTTGGAAGTTCTCGATGCAAAAGCAAACGAACTGATTTCGAAAGTGAAAGGTATAGAAGGAATAGGGGATTTAAAGGCCGATAAAGTAACAGGTCTTCCTCAGATTACAATCAAATATGATTATAATAAAATTGCTTTGTACGGTCTAAATATATCAGACATAAACCGAATCATAAGTTCTTCCTTTGCAGGAGAAATTGCTGGTAAAATATATGAACAGAGCAAGCGATTTGATGTTGTAGTGCGTATGAATGCAGACAATAGAAGCGATATCACCGATGTCAGTAATTTGTTTATTCCCCTTCCAAACGGACAGCAGGTTCCACTTTCACAAGTAGCTTCGATTGATTATGAGCAAGGGCCGGTTCAGGTAAGTCGTGAAGATGGTAAGCGCAGAATTACCGTCGGACTTAATGTTCGCGGGCGCGATATAAAAAGTGTCGTGGAAGAAATCCAGTTAAAATTAGATAAAGAGCTTAAGCTTCCGGCAGGATATTATGTAACATATGGCGGTCAGTTTGAAAATTTAATGGAAGCCACTAAGCGTTTATCGGTAGCTCTGCCAATTGCTTTAGGACTTATATTGGTTTTGCTTTTTTTTACTTTTAACAGCTTTAAACAGGCTGGGTTAATTTTTACAGCCATTCCGCTTTCAGCAATTGGAGGTGTTTTTGCCCTTTGGATGCGCGGCATGCCTTTTAGTATTTCAGCAGGAATAGGCTTTATTGCTTTATTTGGAATTGCGGTATTAAACGGTATTGTTTTGATTTCTTATTTCAATCAGCTTAAAACTGAAGGCATAACAGACCCTCTGCAGCGTGTTTTAATCGGAACCAAAACCAGATTAAGACCCGTGCTGATGACAGCAGCCGTAGCTTCACTTGGATTTTTGCCAATGGCTTTGTCCACCAGTGGAGGAGCAGAGGTGCAAAAACCATTGGCAACAGTGGTTATTGGAGGATTATTCTCAGCAACCTTATTGACCCTCATTGTTTTGCCAATATTATACTTATTACTGGAGAATGGAACTAAAAAAAGAAAAATGATACATAAACCTATCCTAACGCTACTGATATTGTTTTTTACCAGTTTCTCATTTGCCCAAAATAGCCAGACAATCAGTCTGGAAAAAGCACTTGAAATGGCAAAATCTAATAATATTGATTTGAAAATCGCCGATAAGGAAATTGAAAAACAGACTGTTTTAAAAAAGACAGCCTTTCAGCCCGATCCTTTAAATGTGCAGTATCAGGGAGGACAGTTCAATAGTGTAGATTTTGATCATAATGTTTCGATTCAGCAATACTTCCCAATAGGGAAAATCACAAAAGCCAATCGCCAGCTTCAGGAGGAACTGGTCAAATTGGCTGAGAAAAGAAAAGCGCTATCTGAATATGAAATAGAAAAAGCGGTAACCCTTTCTTACTATCAGTACTTGTATGGTGTTTCCATTCAAAGATTAAATTTGGAACTCAATGACATTTATACCAAATTTCTTAAAAATGCAGAACTTCGCTTTCAAACAGGGGAAAGTGGGAATATTGAGGTCATTAGTGCCAAGGCCAAAGTAAAAGAGATTGAAACACAAAAAGCACAATTAGAATATGATTTGGCAATTTACCAAAAGCAGCTGCAGTTTTTTGTTCAGACAGACCAGGACATTGTTCCTGATGCAAACGTTCCTTTGCTGTATACAGTTGTAAAACAGAAAGGAAATCCAAAAGTAGAGGCACTTGTGACCGATTATTACAGCCAGCAGATTTCAGTGTATCAAAAAGAAGCCAACACCTTTAAGGCTATGCGGACACCAAAATTGGGACTGGGATATTTTGCCCAGACCATCAATACGGAATCTTTATTTCAGGGCTTTACGGCAGGGCTTCAAATTCCGTTATTTGGAGGAGCCAATACGGCCAAAGTGCAAGCCGCTTCAATAAGTATTTCGCAGTCAGAGCTTGCATTAGATAAAAACAAACTGGCTTTAAATCTTCAGATGCAGGAACTGGAAAACAATTTTGAAAAACAGCAAAAAGCACTTTCGTATTATCAAAATGAAGGATTGCAATATGCCGTTCAGATTATTGAATCGGCACAGAAAAGTTATGCCAATGGCGATATGAGCTACTGGTCCTATATTAGTTTTTTAAATCAGGCTATTGATATCAAAAAACAATATGCAGAAGCTGCCCATTCCTTTAACCAGAGTGCCATCGAATTACAGTTTCCATCTATTTCAAACAAATAAATTTCCCAGAATGAAAAATATATTTAAAAATAATATCTCACTAGTTTTAGTTAAAAACAATATTCTGATTCTTTTTATTGGGCTCTTTCTTATTACTTCCTGTCAGGTTAGAAAAACAGAAGAATCAAATGAAGAAGAAAAGCCTGAGAATGAAGTAGCATTAACTGTTTCCCAATTTAAAACAGTTGGAATTGAAACGGGTCTTCTGGAAAACAGAAACCTGAATAAAATAATAAAGGCTAACGGATATACTACAGTTCCACCACAAAACTCAGCAGAAGTAGCAACCCTTATAGGGGGAACCGTTAAGGATATTTTGGTATTGGAAGGAACTTATGTCAATAAGGGAAAAGTCCTGGCAACAATTCAAAATCTTGAAGTTATTGAAATGCAGGAAGATTATCACTCTGCTTCAGCCAACATTGAATACCTGCAACTGGAATACAACCGCCAGAAAACCCTAAGTGATGAAAATGTAAATCCAAGAAAAATTTTTCAGGAAGTAAAAGCAAAGTTAGCTGCTGAAAGAGCCAGAGCGCAGTCAGCCAAAAATAAATTAGATGCATTGCATGTAACTACAAAAGGAAGCAGTTCACTGGTACCAATTGTTGCTCCTATAAACGGTTATGTAGGTAAAATAAATATTGCAAAAGGTGCTTTTGCAGAAACCGGGGTAACACTTTTTGAAGTAGTAGACAATAGCCAGATGCACCTGGATTTGAATGTTTATGAAAAGGACCTTGGATCCATTTCCGTTGGACAGGTAATTGATTTTGTTCTTACCAATCAGTCCAACAAATCCATTAAAGGAAAAATATTCGGGATCAATAAATCATTTTCAAACGAAAGCAAAACGGTGGCGGTTCATGCTAAAATTGACCCTGCGGATGCAAAAGGCCTGATTCCGGGAATGTATGTTTCAGCCAACATTAATATTACAAATGCTACAGTTCCTGCATTGCCCAAAGATGCCATTGTTAGAAACGGTGATAAATATTTTGTGTATATTCAGGAAGGAAATCATCAGCAAAACAAAACAGAAGCAAAAGCAAAAGAAGAAGAACATAACGAAATTCATTTTAAAGCTATCGAAGTAATACCCGGAACGACAGATTTGGGCTTTACGGAGGTTAAATTTGTTGACCCGATACCATCTGATGCCAAAATAGTTTTCAAAGGGGCATTTTACCTTTTATCTGCCATAAAAGGTGGCGGGGAGCACGAACATTAAAATTAAAATAAAGGCATTCCATAATTAAAATTTTGAATTAAAAAAATAGACAATATGGCACATCAGCACAAATACGATGCAAACGGCAAACAGCTTTGTTGCACCTTAGAAGAAAAAATTAATGCAAAATCAGCTAAAAGCAGCGGATGCTGCTCCACTCAGGATGAACAAAAGCATTCTGACGATGACGGGCATGACCATGAACATAATGCTGACCAAAGTACATTGAGGATGTTCCTTCCGGCGATAATATCATTTGTCCTACTGATCATTGGTATAGCATTGGATAATTATTTCCCTCAGGACTGGTTTACAAAATATGTTCGGTTAGGCTGGTATATAGCGGCCTATCTTCCTGTGGGCATTCCGGTATTGAAAGAGGCATTTGAAAGCATTATCGAAGGGGAAGTCTTTTCTGAATTTTTATTAATGTGTATTGCCACCATTGGGGCTTTTGCTATTGGTGAATATCCAGAAGGTGTTGCTGTTATGCTTTTTTATACCATTGGCGAAGTATTCCAGACTTTGGCCGTAAGCCGTGCAAAATCGAATATTAAAAGCCTGCTGGATCAGCGCCCGGATGAAGTCAATATCCTTAATGATAATAGTGTAGAAACAGTAAAAGCATCGGAGGTAAGTATCGGCTCTGTAATACAGCTTAAATCCGGTGAGAAATTAGGCTTGGATGGAGAATTGCTATCTGATATGGCTTCTTTTAATACTGCTGCCCTTACCGGTGAAAGCAAACCCGACACGAAGGTAAAAGGCGAAACTGTTCTGGCAGGGATGATAAACGGAAATACCATTGCACAGGTAAAGGTAACGACAGCCTATAATGGCAGTAAGCTTTCAAAAATACTAGAAATGGTTCAGAATGCCACAACACAGAAAGCGCCAACGGAGCTTTTTATTAGAAAGTTTGCAAAAATCTACACACCGACAGTAGTTTTCCTGGCTGTTGCTATTTGTTTGCTACCTTATTTTTTTGTTGACAATTATGATTTTAACGACTGGCTTTACAGGGCTTTGGTTTTTCTGGTAATATCATGCCCTTGTGCATTAGTTATAAGCATACCCCTTGGTTATTTTGGCGGTATTGGGGCAGCGAGCAAAAATGGAATATTATTCAAAGGAAGTAACTTTTTAGATAGTATATCCAATATTCAAAATGTAGTAATGGACAAAACCGGAACGATGACCGAGGGTGTTTTTAAAGTTCAGGATGTCGTGATTTCAGATAAATTTAATAAAGAAGAAATTCTTAAAATGGTCAATGCATTAGAGAGTCAGAGTACACATCCTGTAGCTACAGCAATTCACGACCATGTTGGTGAGGTTGATCCTTCGATAGTGCTTGCAAAAGTAGAAGAAATCTCGGGACATGGATTAAAGGCTGAAATTAATGGTAAAGAACTGCATGTAGGTAATTTTAAACTGATGGACAAGTTCAGTATTAAATATGATATTGATCCAAATTCCATAGTCTATACTTTGATTGCCATTGCCTACGACAAAAAATTTGCAGGTTATTTAACCATTGCCGACAGTATAAAAGAAGATGCGCAACTGACTATTGATAAATTAAAATCAATGGGAGTTAAAACAACAATGCTTAGTGGAGATAAAACAAATGTTGTTCAATTTGTTGCCGATAAACTTGGTATTGTTAATGCCTTTGGGGATTTACTTCCTGAAGACAAAGTTAATAAAGTAAATGAAATTAAAGCCAAAAATGAAACGGTTGCTTTTGTAGGTGATGGTGTAAATGATGCACCTGTTGTCGCACTTAGCACTGTAGGTATTGCTATGGGAGGTTTGGGCAGTGATGCCACAATTGAAACCGCTGATGTAGTCATTCAGGATGACAGGCCAAGTAAAATTCCAATGGCTATAAATATTGGAAAACAGACCAGAAAGATTGTCTGGCAAAATATTATATTGGCTTTTGTTGTGAAGGCATTTGTTTTGATTCTTGGCGCGGGAGGCCTTGCAACTATGTGGGAAGCTGTATTTGCTGATGTTGGTGTTGCATTGCTGGCTATATTAAATGCAGTAAGAATCCAGAAGATGAAGTTTTAAAAGAAGAAAACTAAAAACTCGTACCTAAATTGGCACGAGTTTTTAGTTAAAGATAGAGCAGATTCGAACCTTAATTCTATAGCACTTATATTTACTGTGTTTTTTAGTTTTAAAAAATACCATGTGCCACGATATTGCCACAAAACTAAAAATGTTGGTAATTGAGAAAATCAGTAGCTTGACAGCCTTAAGTTTTTGTGGCAAAAAAGGTATCCACTCCAAACCAAATGAGCCACGATTCTGCCACAATAATAAAGAACTGAGCTACGCTCTTTATTAATGATTTTTAAAATGTTAAGATATAATGATAGTAAATACTTAGTTTATAAAAGGTGCAAACGAATGATTCTTACATTGATTCTCAATAGAAGCAATTTATATAGCTTGCAATATTCATTAATTCAGATTGCTTTTATTTGGATTTATAATTGATTTTAAATTAAGTGCTGTATTTTGAAGATGAAGGTTGCTAGAAAGATCAATTGGTGAGAAATTGATTTTCTTTAAAAAATCCCTTACATGGTTTCTAGAAGCACGATGATCTGCTATGAAAAATATTTCATCCTTACCGCTAGAATTGAGGTGGTCATTTTTTGCTTTGAGATTAACAGGATTGAATAACTTTACAACAGGGGCTTCGGGCACTAGAGAAGCGGTAATTTTATAGGTCAGAGCACTAGTAATGCTTGAAAAGAGTGACTGGGGGTCAAATATTAAGGAACTGGTATGTATGATTATTTTTCCAGACATATCAGGTAGGGTTTGGAGTATTCCTTCTAAATCATCTTTAGCAATAAATAATAGGACTATATTCGTATCGGCGGCTTCCTCCAGTGAGCTGAGTTGAATATTAGATACCATTTTTTGCGTTACATCTTTGATAAGGTTGTTTCCTTTGGGATTGAATATTTTAACTTTATAACCTGCCTCTGCTGATCTGAATGCTAATTCTAAAGTAAGTGCGCTTATTCCTATGATTCCAATTTTCATAATTTTTAGCTTTAATTATTTTTAATAAAAATGAAACAATATTGATTAGAGAGAATTGAATGCGGAATGGAATTTATAATAAATATAATATATTTCTCTGTTTTTTAAGCAGGTGTTTTTACCTGTTTTAGAGATAATTTTCTTTTTTAATTTTTCGGATATTTTCAAAAAATAGTCTTAGGGTTTTGTGGGAAAAAAGAAAGCAACTCCAAACATCATTTGCCGCGATTTTGCCATAATTAAAATGGCGATAATTAATTATAGTAAATAAATTTAGCATATAAAATTTTACTGTAAAAAGAAGCCAATTTCAAAATCAAGAGAAATTGTTTTTTGCAGATTTTTGATATTGTAATTGCGACCGCACTGCGGATTTAATTTATAATAAGTTTTAAAAAAAACTTTGTTAGTACTCAAATAAAGTTTGGTAAATATATTTATATCTGTGTAAACTTACTTTTAGCATTTTTTTTGTAAGATAAGTTTTGTTATACTTGTACTTGATAATCACAAGATGGCGGATAAAGAAAATAATATAACATTTGTTGAAATTGATTTACAGAATGAATTATCTCCACTTGTAGAGCAAAGCCAGCAGCAAGTTATTGTTCAAAATAACGCTACCTTGACATTACTTTTTTTGCAAATAGGTTTTAGAATTAATGAAACGATACTTCAAAATAAGCGTGCTGAATATGGAAAACCAGTTGTGCCGACACTGTAGGCACAATTGGAAACTAAGTATGGCAGAAGTTTTACTGAGAAGAATTTAAGACGAATGCTTCGTTTTGCGGAGCAATTCTCAGATAAGCAAATGGTGGTAACATTTTCTCAAAAACTAAGCTGGTCACATTTTATTGAATTATTGCCCATAAAAAATCATGACGCCATGATATTTTATGCCAATCAAGAAAGCAATCAACTAATGAGTGTAAGGGAGCTCCGAAAACAAATAGAAAGAAAACTTTTGAGCGTACAACAATAGCAAATGTTCAGATACCTGCTTCTGATTATAATTTACAACATAATTTTAAAGACCCTTATTTATTGGACTTTCTAAATTTAGGAAATGCCTATTTGGAAAAGGATTTAGAGCAGGCAATATTGTTCGAGTTAGAAAAATTTATTCTTGAGCTTGGGAAAAGATTTACATTTGTGGAACGTCAAAAAAGAATGATCATAGATGGTGAAGATTTTAATTTAGATTTACTATTTTATCATCGTAAATTAAAACGACTAGTAGCAATTGAATTAAAATTAGGGAAATTCCAAGCTAAACACAAAGGGCAGATGGAGCTTTATCTTCGATGGTTGGACAAGTATGAAAAGCAAGAAGACGAAAACGCACCTATTGGATTAATACTCTGCGCTGAAAGCAGCCGTGAACAGATAGAATTACTTGAAATGCATAAAGGCGGGATAATAGTAGCTGAATACTGGACCGATTTACCGCCTAAAAAGCAGTTTGAAGAAAAAATTCATTCATTATTGACATAAGCTAAGGAAAAAATAGAAAGAAAATACCTGTCTGAAAAATTTCAGATCCAATTATGTCTGCACTGCAGACACAATTTAAATTAAAGGACAATTAATTTATTAAATGGTCATTTTAAAATTTAAAAAAACTGCAGTTAATTATTTTTACAATATCACCTTTTAGCGCTGAGCTCCAGTTACGAACCTAGACTTCTTATAGAACCATTTTGCTGGATTCTTAATTGTTGAAAATAGCTTGCGCCACGATTGTGCCATAAAACTTAGAATGTTGAAATTATTAAAAACCGCCTTAGCTTTTTGTGTCAAATTGAAGGCAACCCCACTAAATTATAGTTTTCAAATACCGGGGGTAAAGATTTTGACACCAAACTAATAATCTTCATAACTAAATTAGACAATAATATACCCTTTATACCACTTCCAAAAGTTGTCATATAACATTTGTTTAATTATATAAACCGATTTTGTGTAAAAATTAAAAAAGAGCAAATATCTCTACTTGCTCTTTTAGTATGCCTTCAAAATTTTCCAAAAATCGTAGCCCGATGTTCAGGTATTTTTAAAGATTTGATCTATGTTAATTGCATGGGCTTATAAGATTGTGATGATTGATAGCTAATTTTACAAATGCAAGAAACACATTATCAGAGGTGTAAAAAATAAAATAAGTATAAACTACTTTATGTTAAATTTAATTGTTTGTTTTTATCGGAGCTTTTTTAGCTAGTGAACTTTCATCTGTATCTAGATTTAAAACAATAAAACCCTTATTATCTAAAAATATTAAAGCATCCAATACTTTCGCTTGACATGCCCTTTCGCAGGTCATATTATTCGTAAGCATAATAATACTGGTTAATTTTTCTAAAGTGTAAGTTTTATTATAATTCTGAGTGAGTATTTTAAGAATTTCATCAGATAATTCAAATGGTACTTTCATAAAACAGTTTTAATATAAAGATACAAAAAGGATAGTAATACTTTGTTATACTTCTAAATACTTTCTAATATGAATGTTAGATCTTATCAGTTAATCTGTTAAGTGATTATAGAATTACTGGTCTTTCAGTAGATGGACGTTTTCCTGGACAAAGGTTTGAATTTCGCAGAACAATCATTCTGACAAAAAAATTGTACATGGCTTATTTTAGCCAGACAAAACGAAAAGCTTAATAGACGGAATTAAGTAATACAAAGATATTGGATATTAATTTGGAAAACATGCTTATAACCCTATATCCGAAGTGTTAAATAGGAAAAGCTATTCAAATGTCTCAAACTTTGCACAATTTTATGTCTAGAAAAATTTTAAAAGGTATGAAAGCCATCTATTTATATAACAATATAAAAACAAAAGCTCCATATTTCTCGGAAGCTTTATCTTAGTAGCGGGAATAGAACGCGCTTAACGAAAATATTAACTAAAATGAAAACAGTTTCGAACCTAAATTCGGTAGGCCTTGATTTTGCTTGATTTATTGTTATCAAAAACACCATGTGCCACGATTCTGCCACAAAACTTAGACGGGTGAAATATCTTTAAAAAGCGCCTTAATTTTTTGTGGAAGAAAAGGTATTCAATCCATTACTGCTGTGGCACGAATGTGCCACAAATTTCAAATTATTAACTTTAAAGCTGTTAACTTGTTTGAAAAGAATGTTGTGATTCCTTTGTTGTTTAAAGGCAAAAATACAGTTTTTTTCACAATGTAGTAAGATCGTTTTTATGAGAAAGATTATTTCTCTATCAATAATTTTATCAATTAGTGCTGAAAATAAATAGAAAAGAGGCTTTTAAGCCTCTTTTGGATTAATGTTTCCCATATCCTTTTCCTTTATCATTTCTATTATGGTTCCCATTATCGTGAGGTCCATTATCCTTTCTTTGTTTATTATTTCCTTTACCAGGCTTTTGACCAATTGTTTTTTGAGGTTGCCCTTTATAACCTTTTCCATATTTTACTTTATGGGTTTTAAAATTATCATAAGGTCTGTCTCCTCTGTAATCAGTTAAGACTACTTTGTATTCGTTGTAAAGATCATAATTTCTGTAAGCAGAAGGAAGTGATCTGGTTCTGACCCATCTTCCGTCATTCAAATAAACGTAGTTTGATGTATTTACATCATAATAGGTTTCAAGATCGGGCAGGTAATAATATCGAGCATCTGAATAACCAGCCGGTCCCCATGCCGGGGGAGTGCCAATGTTGACATTTACAGATACCTGAGCTTGTGAGTAGCTAAAAGATAGTAAAAGAATCCCGATCAATAAATATTTTATAGTTTTCATAATTTCAATTTTTAATTCATATTATATTTCAAATAAAACAAGAAACGTGCCTGAAAATTTTATTCTATATAAGTGATTGATTATATTTTATTTATATTTGATGTTAATGCTAATTATATCCGAAGTCATATTAGTAGTTCGCGTGTAGTGCCCATAACGAATCTCTAAAGTATTCCAGTGTTTAAGTCCAAAAATTCCGTTTAAGGGAGTAAATTTCATTCCCATTCCAAAGAAACTGCTGTCAAACTTAGACAAATCATAATTACTGGTGTAGTATTCATCGGCGATAGTATGTTCTCCGTAAGGTTTAAAATACTTCGTGCCAGTTTGGGTATAATACCTGTAAAATGGACTTATAGAAAATGCCTGAGTTAACTTCACAGGAATTTCAAGATCAGCAGTATGGGCTTTTAAGCTCCAATCATCTGAATAATATCTGTAATAAGCACGAATAATTACATTATCTCCGAAAAAATAACTAGCCCTGATTCCTAGTGGAATTTTTAATCTGGTATCCGGCATTTTTTCCTGATGTACGGTGCCATCTGCAAAATAAACTCTGTGAAAAGGAAGGCTTAAATATCCGTTTTGGCTAATAACATCACCTACAAGTATTACCTGAAGGTTTTTGTTTACAACCTGAGAATAACTTAAAGTTCCTGCAAAAGTGTTTCGGTTGGCGCTGTCATAACCTTCACTTCCGGGAACACGAAGCTCAACGGGTTCAATTAGTTTTAGCTGATCGATAAAGGTTTGAACTTTAGCGGTAAATTCTCCGTTTCTGTCCTTTGTTTTTTGCGAGAAAGCAATATTTCCTCCAAAAGACTGATAATCAAACTCAGTTGATGATGAAACGCCAATCCCAAGTGTTCTTCCTTTCTCCTCATTTTCTCTCAGATAAGTTAATGAAGGGTAGAAGCGGTTGTCTGAAGATGAAGCAGATGAATTTGCACTCAAATCAATCATATCTGATGAAGCAGAAGTATAATGGTCAATGCCGGCTTCAATATCAAAAGTATGCTTGATTCCGGTTTCACCATATTTTACCAGTTTAACATCAATAGTGTTAGCGATATCAGTAAGATGCTCAGAACCAATTCCGCCCGTAACGGCCGAATTGTCTCCATCTTGTTTATAGTAACTTGAAACCAGATTTACCTCTTCGAGTTTTAATTTTTTGCTTTTGTAACTGGTAGAATCAGTAGGAACATTTTGTGCTCTTAGCTGAAATAGTGCCAGTAAGGCAAATCCTGTAATGAATATTCTTTTCATTTTTTGATAGTATGAAAATTAGTTACAGCCGCAGCCGCCGCCGCTTTTTCCTGAATTTGCTCCGGAAGCTCCCTCACGGTAGGATTGAAAACTGAATTCTGTCTTTTCGATTTTTCTGTTAGAAAGTACCATTTCAGAATCGTTTATTTTTCCTTTCTGGTATTCCTTTACCGAGGTGCAGGAGGTGAGCAGTATACCTGTAAAAGCAATACTGCATAACAATTTGAGATTTTTTTGCTTTGACTTTTTCATTTCAGATTAATGTTTTTTGAAGTGTAAATTTTGTTGTCATCGTCAATAATAATACAATATAGATCAGGAATCTGATCTATTAAAAACAAGCTTGCCTTAATACCCATAACTGCTATCGGAGTTGCCATTGCATCTGCAAATTCTGCATTTGAAGCGATAATGGTCACGCTTTTTATTCCGGTTATCGGCAATCCTGTTTTTGGATCAATCGTATGCGAATATTTTTTTCTGTTAATGGTCACGAATTTTTCATAGTTTCCAGAGGTTGCAACAGCTTTATTAGAGATTTCCATATACGAAAATGCAGCATTTGGAGCATCGGGATTTGCCACGCCAATGGTCCATTTTTTTCCATTTGGCTGAAGTCCCCAAGCCGATAGATCTCCGCTGGCATTAATAATACCGCTTTGTACATTATGTTTTATAAGAATTTGTTTTGCCATTTCTGCAGCATATCCTTTTCCGATACCTCCAAAACCAATTCGCATTCCTTTCTCTTTTAGAAATACAGTTGTGTTTTCTCTGTCAAGGATTATGTTTCTGTAGTCAATAAGATGTACCATTTTGAGTGCCGTCTTAGCATCAGGAAGACGTGTCATTGCTTTGTCAAAATTCCATAAACTTTTATCCATACTTCCGTAAGAAATGTCAAATGCACCTTGTGTAATTTTAGAAATTCCGATAGATCTTTCGATAAGATTAAACACTTCCAGATCTACTTTTACAGGTTTGATTCCTGCATTTTCGTTAATTAGATTAGTCTGGCTGTCATCTTTATAAGTAGTCAAAAGTTTTTCAATCCGTCTGATTTCCTCAATGGCAAGATAGATATTTTCATTACCCAACTTTTCATTTTCAGCAACAACTGTAATGGTAAAGTTGTTCCCCATAAGTTTTAGGGATTGTGAATATTTTTGGTTTTTCGATATGTTATTTTCGGCTGTCACAGATCGCTTTTATTTCGGCAGTCCACTCATCAGGAGTAATTTCTGGTTTTCCGTGCCAGGTTTTAAGTATTTTACCGTCAGCATCAAGAAGAAGCGTTAGAGGGAAGCTGCCTTCTTTATTATATATTTCTGCTAGATCTTCATTTCGTTTCACCTGTTCTGGAGTTCCGATGTTTTTCTTTTTTCTAGGAAAATCAGCATTGACCAATATCAAATTTTCATTTGCCATGTCTGTGAAAACCTGACTTTCAAGATAATCTTTACGTGTTACAATACAAGGTCCGCACCAGTCTGAACCGGAGAAATTCAAAAGAATTAATTCGTGTTTTTCCTTTGCCATTTTTTTGGCGTTATTAAAGTCTGGTTCCCAATTTATAGGAAGCACTGTTAATAAAAGAAATAAGGTAATTAGCTTCATCCTGAGGTGTGTTTTAGATATATACGAAATAACGAATAGTCAGGGATCTTATTTTTTCTGCTTGCTTAAGATTAGATTAATTTTTTAATTGATTATGTGTCGTTATTCATTTAATTGGTCTGAACCCCAAAAATATAACCAACCATTGCAGAGGCTACCATCGCAAAAGTGCCCCAAATGCAGATACGTATCACGGCTTTTAGTATATTTGAGCCTCCAGCCTTAGCGGCTAATATTCCTGATAATGCTAAAAAGAGTATAGAGAAGCCATATTGAAAAAATACCATTTGTTTTATAGGAGCAAAAATAGCCACCAGAAGCGGCAGGAAGCCTCCGATAACAAATGAAACAGCTGATGCAAAAGCAGCCATTAATGGATTTGCCTTCGTAATTTCATTGATGCCCAGTTCATCTCTGGCATGTGTTTCCAACGCATTGTGAGCCGTTAATTCAACCGCAACCTGTCTTGCGAGTTCTTTATTTAATCCTCTTTGCATATAGATATTAATGAGTTCTTCAAGTTCAGATTCCGGCATATTTTTAAGTTCAGCTTTTTCTCTTCTAAGATCAGCAGTTTCAACATCAGCCTGAGAACTTAGAGATACATATTCGCCGGCCGCCATAGACAAAGCTCCTGCGACTAAACCAGCAACAGCGGCGAGCAAAATTGGCTCTCTTGTTACACTTGCTGCTGCCACGCCAATGGCTAAACTGGTGGTAGATAAAATTCCGTCATTGGCTCCAAGTACAGAAGCCCTAAGCCATCCACTTCTATTGATGTAATGATTTTCAGGCTCCATAGTTCTTTTCTATAGTAGTTTGACCCAGCCACGATTTTCATAGATTTTTGGAGTACCTCCAAAAATATTTTTCAGTAATTCCCTAATTAGAAATTGTGTTTTATTTCTGGTGCTGTTTTTCCAGTCATTAAAATCATAAATATAAATCTGCTCTGAATTTGAGTTTATTACAGAAGAAATGCGTGATATTGACTCTTTATATTTCTTTACTTCCTCCAAAATACCGCGGCCTGGAACAACGATAAGTATGTTTTTCCAATTCAAATAATCTCTAGATATATCATTTCTTTGGTGTAATCTCAAAGACTCCAAGAAGACTTTTATTTTTTGATTGTTTAATTGGTCAATTTTTTCATCTATGTCTTTAAGAGTATCATTCACGACCTCTTTATCAATAACATTCATTTTCATAGTTTGTTTAATTCCAAATAAAATTACTTTAAAATACCTTTCGCTTTGAGAATAAGATCATTAGAATGATTCTAAATGTAGTTTTGTATTATTTTTTAGTCTTAAATTATAGTAAGTTAGTACCTGAAAAACTATTTTTTCTCTAGTTTATAAGCACAATAGCACATAATATACAATAAATAATTTTTAGATATTTAAAATAAGAGAAGTAAACCTTTGCCAGTCTACCCCGAAAATTAAGCTTATATGCAGGTTTGTCTGATAATGTAAGAGTCAAACGCAATTGAAAAAAATATTATGAAAAAAAATAATTTTGTTATTTTATTTAGTCTACTGACTTTAAACAGTTTTGGACAATATAAAAGTGAGGATAGTCTAAAAATAAATAAGAATATCAAATTTAAATATGAAGCCTTAGTTATTCCCTCGGCTTTAATTATCTATGGTGTTATTGGGCTGGAAAGCCACACACTCAAAGATATCAATACCGATACTAAGACAGAATTAAGTGAACATATCGACAATAAATTCACTATTGATGATTTTTCACAATATAGTGCTTTTCTATCTGTCTATGCACTAAATGCAGCCGGGGTCAAAGGCAAAAATAATTTCAAGGATCGTACAATCATTTTAACTACTGCCTATTTAATTATGGGAACAACGGTTAATGTAATTAAAAATACAGGCAACGAGCTTAGACCTGACGGAACTTCAAATAACTCATTTCCTTCCGGACATACAGCGACGGCTTTTATGGGCGCTGAGTTTCTATACCAAGAGTATAAGGATATATCTGTCTGGTACGGAATCTCAGGTTATTTATTGGCGGCCGGAACCGGATTTTTTAGAATGTATAATGACAGGCATTGGTTTAGTGATGTTGCTGCTGGGGCTGGTATTGGAATTTTAAGTACTAAAATCGCCTACTGGATTCATCCTTTTGTTTCAAAAAAAATATTCCGAAAAAAGGAAAATATGAACGGAGTAATTATACCTATTTATAATGGAAAACAATATGGTTTAGGAATGGTTATGTCATTTTAATAATGAATTAAATGCTATAAAATCAGATACAAACAATTAATTAAACATATTCTTCCAACATCGTAGATTGCTTCAAAGGAAGAGTTACAGTAAACTCCATACCATTATCTTTTTCTCCTTTAGCTGTAATTGTACCATGGTGTCTTTCTGCTATTTTTCGACAGAGCGAAAGACCCAGGCCGTTTCCTTCATATTGGTCTTTTGAATTTAATCTTTCAAAGGCACCAAATATTCTTTCGGCGAAAGCCGGTTCAATCCCAATACCATTATCTTTAATCATGATCTTTATAGCTTCGCCATTAAGAGTGCTGGCTGAGCAGGTAATAATAACTCGAGGTGGCTGATTTGCTTTGGAAAATTTGAGCGCATTTTGAAGCAGGTTATAAAATAGCTGGGTAATTAGAATCGGGGCGCCTTCTATTTCAGGTAGTTCACAAGAATTGAATATGGCGCCTTTCTCTTTTATAATTAGTTCCAGATCTGTTTTTATGCTTTCAATAACCTCATTAAGATCAATGTTTTCAATCGGCTGATTTATTTTGTTCATAGTAGAATAGTTCAGAATACCTTCTATGATATTATTCATTCTTGAGGCAGACTGGTCTATTTTATGGATGTATTTTTTGCAGTTTTCATTAAACTCAGTGTCTTTTTCATTTTTCAAAAGAGTATTGAAAATTTTAATTTTTCGCACTGGTTCTCTCAAATCATGACTTACTACATTGGCAAAATGCAATAAATCATCATTGGAGCGTCGCAATTCCTGGGTACTAACGGTAACCTGTTTTTGTAGTTCTTCTTCAAATTCTCTCTGTTCGTTAATATCCTGAATGATGCCGATAATGGTTGTGGGTACACCATTTTCATCTTTAATAATTTTACCTGTAATTTTCGCCCATTTTACAGATTGATCATCGTGTATGATTCTGGTTTCGTAAGATATTTTTCCGGTAACTTCTGCATCCTGATGTGCTTTTTCCCGAACTGCCAAATCCTCCGGATGCAGTTTTGCAATAAGTTCTTCATTAGAAATATCCTTATCAGCAGACCAAATGGAATTAAAATTACCGCAAGTTTTAATTTCTCGCGAAGCAAGATCTATTTCATATGTTCCAATTCCCGAAGAATCAATAGCGATCCTGAGTCTTTCATCTGAACTTTGAATTTGCTGTCTTGCCAACTGTAAATCGGTGATGTCTATACCAGTGTTCATAACGCCGTAGATATTTCCTTGAGGATCAACAAGTGGTATAAAACTATAATTAAAATAATGTGTTTTTAATGTATCTTCAATAACCAGATCTACCTTTTTGTTGTTGCCATGAAAAGGCACTCCTGTTTTAAGGGCGATAGAGGCCTGCTCAAAAAAATCTTCTGTTTTGATTTCCGGCAGAACATCCAGATAATTCTTTCCAATTACATCATTCCCTTTGCCCCATGTTCTAATCATAGCAGCATTTGCCAATTCTATTTTAAGGTCGTCTCCAGAGTAAACTGCAATGGGCAACGGAGTATTGTCCACTATGTCATTTAAGAGCCGCATATTTCTATACATAGCAATTGGATTTAGATTGTTTTATTTGCGAAGCTATTTTGTTTTTCAATAATAAACTTACAGTCCTTTGATTAAGTGTTTTTATAATTGCAATTTAATATTATAATAAAATTTTTTGTTCTCACAACAAGAATTATCGTTTTGATATTTTATCGTTTGAAATAGAGCGCTGCAATTTGATTTTAAAGCGGTCAATTCCTTCAATTCGTTTGCATAAATGTTTTGTTGGGCAGTTTTCCACCCGCTTTCTCCAAAGCTTATAACTGCTAAATTTTAATTCTTTTTTCATTAAGGCTTTTACGTCAGATTCCGATAGGTTAAACTGAAAACTGATAGCATCAAAAGTAGTGCGGTCCTCCCATGCCATTTCAATTATTCGGTCGAGTTCCCAAAGCGAAAAAGCAGATTTTTGTCTTTTCATAATTTAAACTTGTTATAAAATTACTTCCTAATAGCTTTAAATGATTTTTAGTAAGTTAGTTTATTGCATGAATCCTTTTTTGATCTTCTATAGCTAAGTTATATAAAAAGAATTTAATTTGTTTAATAATTTTTTAAAATAGTTAAACAGATATTTATCTTTAACAGATGGATATGCCAATTGTGTATTAATAGCAAAACGATAAAAAACAGATTAAAAAATTTAATAGTGAAAATCTCATTTTAAGTATTTACAGGATAACTCAATAAGAAACTAAATCTTTAGAAAAATGAAAAAAAATGTCATTATCTGAGGAAGCAAGGGAATTGGTAAACTTCTATTTCATTTAAACTCGCTTCGGCCCTTGGTTAGCAGTATGAAAGTTGAGGTAATATGTAGTGAAAACAGGATTAATGACCTTTTGGGAATAACACCAATTGGATATACAGAGGCATTGGAAAAGGCATTGACAAAAATTAATGAGAATGCGGTTGTTTCCAGCTGGAAGGATTCACAAATAAATGGACAATTCTGTTTAGGATTCACGAGAAAATTGGTATTTCTAAAATTGGTATTTTTATAGCTATCCACTGGGTATTTTTTTATGCGAGTATAAAATATTCTAATATTTCAATTGGGGTTATATGTTACTGCTTAACTAGCTTTTTTACAGCAGTTTTTGATCCGCTCATTAATAGAAAAAAACTTGTTTTTTCTCAATTGCTGCTAAGTGCTTTAACATTAGTAGGGATTAGTTTAATTTTTCACTTTGATGGAGCTTATCAGACAGGGATTTTACTAGGTGTAATGTCATCAGCATTTGCAGCTCTTTATACCATTTACAATGAGAGGCTGGTTAGGGTTTATGATAGTAAGGTTATTAACTATTATCAAATGCTTGGAGGGACAATTACATTAGGGGTTCTGATGCCTTTCTATTTGAAATTTTTCCCATATGAGAGCTTAATCCCTAGTTGTAAAGATATTTTTTATCTTATCCTGCTTTCTTTGTTCTGCACAGTAGGATTATATGTTTTATTTGCAGAATCATTAAAAAAGATTCCAGTATTTACTGTGAATCTAAGTTTTAATCTTGAGCCTGTTTACGCCATAATTCTGGCTTTTGTATTCTTTAATGAAGGTAAGGAAATGAATAATCCATTTTATCTTGGATTGTTTTTTGTAATGATTTCCATTATTTTACAAAGCATTATTTCTTTAAGAAAAAAGAAATAAATTAAAAGGCCTCTCAAGTATTATATTTGAGAGGCTTATTTTTCTTCTAATTATTTTGCATTAAACTTCATTAATTGGCTTAATTAAATTGTAGATTCTGCAATATGACTAAAATTTGAGAGAATCTAATTACGTAAGCTATATCCTACATGGTTAAATTAAGCCCTACTCTGAAAAAAGATTTTTTGAGATTTCATAGCTTGATCCAGAGATCTTTGAATATAATTTATCCCATGTGCCGCTTCCTTTGTAGTATATCGACTAAAAATATTTGTTGCATTTAGATTTTAGTTGCTTTTGAGTGAATTTCTCTCAACACTGTTGAGAGTTTGATATTTTCAAATCAATATAAAGAATAATTACTCCGCTGTGAAGTATGGCAGTACATAATCCAAAAACCAGTTAGGAAAGTTATCGGATTTAATTTCCATATCGTTATGATATAATTCAGCAATTAACTCTTGTTTAGTTCCTGAATTATCAAATAGATAAGCCCGGTAGCATAAAGGTAATACTTGGTGCAAATATTCAAGCGTCCTGTAATAACGCTGGACTACTTTTGTGTATTCCACATCATGTCCATTTTTATTAACGCGGTCTTCAACACGTGCTGCATTTACCTCTGGACTGTCAATGCACACAAAATATAGATAGATTCTATATCCTTTGGATATTGCATCTTGAAGTTGTGTAATTTTTGATGGATGACTAAAAACAGATTCAAATACAAAAGATTTATTGTGCTTAACCATGAGATGTCTAATATATGAAGCAATAAAAGAACCCTCATAAGTATGCTTAGAATCTGAATAATCTACAATGCAATTTTCATTTATGGTGATGTTGATTTTATGATTATCAGCAGTAGCTTTCTCTATCAATGAGATTGAGTCTGGCAAATCTTTAAATTCAGCTAAACTATCTTCTGACCCAATTATTCCATAATCATTTAAATCAATAAGCTTAAAGTCTTTTAATTTTCTTTCAATTTCGTCTGCATTAATAAAAACTTCGGAAAAGTAAGTTTTGTGAAGTTCTTTTTGAAGAGTACTTTTTCCAGATCCATTTGGGCCTGCAAAAACACGTATTTTTTTATTGTTTGGCACGAAGAATCATTCCTTTAATTAAATTTATAGGCTGCTCTTTTCGTACAATAGTACCTTGCTGTTTCACGCCAGATTTATCTTCAACATAAATTACATCATTTTTAATATAGGTAACCGGAAGATCTAAAGCTTTTGAGTGACGTATAGCATTTTTGGCACTGGTTATCCCAGCATCTACAAGTGATCTAGTCTGTCTGATATCGTTTCTGAATAATTTAGATGGTTTCATATGGAAGAAAGTAAATGTAATACAAATATAATGAAAATCGTAAACAATTCAAAGATGAACTATTTTCTACTCAAATTACCAGAGAAATTATGCCGAAGTAATAAGTGAATTATTTTGGATGAGCTGCAGATTCGAACCTAACAGTTGGATCGGCTATCATAACTCGTTTTCTATTTCTAAAATACTGGTGCGCCACGATTCTGCCACGAAACTTAAACTGGTAAAATATTTTTCGAAAACCGCCTTAACTTTTAGTGGCAAAAAAAGGTATCCACTCCAGAATCTCTGTGCACCGATTCTGCACCCAAATTCAATTTTACTATTTCAATATTAAAACATGCACAAAAATTAGAGTACTAACGAACTAACAAGAAGTTGTATTATTCTTTTGCTTTACAAATATAATTATAAATATTTAAAATGCAGGGCTTCCATAAATTTTGACTTTTTGTAGACTTTGAAAAGTTTCCTTTTAAATCAACCGCGGAGTGTAAAAGTTTCGAACCTAAACTTCTTAGGCCTTGATTTTGCTGAGATTGTACTTTTTCAAAATGAAATACGCCACGATTCTACCACAAAACTTGGAATGGTCAAATATCTTTAAAAACCACCTTAACTTTTTGTGGCAAAAAGGGTATCCACTCCAAATTGGATTGATAATAAAATGTATATAGGTTATTATTATTTTAATAGTTTATTGGTAAAAAGGTAATCGGCAGTCTGGTACCATGCAATAGTTTCTTCAAGGAACGGCTGGTTCATCGGTATGGACTTAAGGCTGTTATCTTGTTTATTCCAAGAGTAAAAAGCCTGTTTTTTCTGGTCTGATAAAATCATTACTTTTTCTTTTTTCATCAATACCAGCTTGCGATAGGTACCCATTAGGGCACGCTCTTCAAACTTTGGATCAAGTACGTTTTTTCCAAAAAAGTCAGACTCATAATTCCATTTGAAAATAGAGAACAGGGTAGGCCACAGGTCAATCTGAGAACACTGCCTGGTAATTTTTTGGTTGTACTGCTCGGGCAGGTTTACTATGAGAGCCGGAATATGATAATTGGCAACATCTATTTCATCCTTGCCGGCGCTGCTGGCACAGTGGTCTGCAATGATTACAAACACCGTATTTTTAAACCACGGTTTCGGGCTGGCTTTCCTGAATAATTCCCTTAAGGCAAAGTCAGTATATTTTACTGCTCCTTCACGGCTGGTTCCAGATGGAATGTCAATTTTTCCCGATGGATAGGTAAAGGGCCTGTGATTGGAAGTGGTCATGACAAAATTGAAAAAAGGCTTATTGTTTTTATACTGCGCATCAGCAATACTAAGCATTTTATTGAAGATATCTTCATCGCATATTCCCCATGCATTCTCAAATGTTACTTCATTGTCATCGATGTTATATCTGGTTGTTTTGATCTTATCACTCAGTACACTACCGCGCCCCCGGTCATATATTGTAAAGCCGTTTCCGCCAAAATAGGCATTCATGTTATCAAAATAGCCGTCTCCTCCGTAGAAAAAATTACAGTCATATGCTTTTGATTTAAAAACACTGCAAACCGTATATAGATTTTGATTTTCAGGTCTTTTTACAATCGACTGTCCTGGCGTGGGAGGAATACAGAGTGTCACTGCTTCCATACCCCGAACTGTTCGTGTACCTGTTGCGTAAAGATCATTAAAAAATATACTTTTCTGGGCCAGACTGTCCATGAAAGGCGTTATGTTTTCCTTGTTTCCAAACTCCTTTAAAAAACTGCCGCTTAAGCTTTCAACCAGAACAAAAACTATATTTTTTTTCTGGTCAGATGCTGCGCTGTCCTTTATGGTTCTATGAATAGAATATCCCGCAGAATTGTAACGGGTATTCGGATCTTTAAGTTTTTCTTTTATAATTCCAAATGCTTTATCGTTACCTATAGAAGTATAGAAATAAACATACTTCATCTGGTTGTTGCGAAAAGCAGCAAAAAAAGAATAGATTCCTGATTTTGAAATTTCCGAGTTATAACGATTCGCTGACCATTCGGCCTGATAATTATGGATAAAAAATCCAAAGAATAATGCAACCGCTACCGAAACGCTCAAAACCGATAATCTGGTTTTTGCACTTGCTTTGGTTGTAAAGGTACTAGCGAAGGCTCCTCTTTTAAAGAAAATGAAAATAAAAAGCATAGTAAGCAGCAGCACAACTCCAACCAATAAAGGAAGCGGGTAGGACTGCTCGATATTAGCCACTACTTCATGGGTATAGATTAAGTAGTCCACTGCTATGAAATTAAAGCGGGTCTTAAACTCATCCCAAAAGGTCAGTTCTGCAAAAAAGGTAAACACCAGAATAAAGACCGTTAAGGTGGTAAAGAAATAAATTAAAATTTTATCCAGGACTGAACCAATCCATTTGTTAGGCATAACCGTATAATAAAGAATAGCGGTCAGTGTCACAAAAGTAATTGTTCCGATATCATAGAATAAGCCTTTAAAAAGTGTTCTGAAAAGGTTTATGATGTTCCAGGATACTTCATCATACTGCCATATAAAAAAAGTGATTCTAAGGATTTGTGACAGGATTAAAAACCATATCATAAAATAGAATAATACAGCATATCTGCTGTGAGACGGATTTAGTTTCGGCATAACTTTTAATAAGCGTGAATTTTAAAATACAATTCAGAATTAATTCTGAATTTTTAATGACTGATTTAAAAAAAAATCTAAAATTTATAATTGATTCCAAAACATATTACTGGTGTTTCATAATAATCTTTGGTGATATAGCTAAAATCTTCTTATTTTATTTTTTTTTTGTAAGACTAATGTATTAAAAATATCCATTGCATTTAAAAATACTTCACCTTCTCTTTTTTACACTGTTTTTTGTTTATGAAAAAAATTGATGTTGTGTTAAAGTTAATTTTTGAGCCAATTATTTTCTAATTTTAGCGTAGATTTTATAATGTCAATTTAAAATTTAGAAAGCAAAAAGTTGTTACACTGTAGGTTCGTAAGGATCTGAACGTACTCCAGCAAAATGATATAATTAAATTAAAAGGCAACTCAATTTCTAAGGGCTATACTGAAATTATTAATATTTTGGATCAGGACGATGAATTTCATTTCAATTCTTTTGAAAAGCCTGCAGAGGGCAGGATGGAAGTTCAGGAGTTATATAACTATTAAATAATACTGTAATTAAGTGAAGAGATTTCTACAATAGCTCATTAATTGTCAATATTAAAAGCTATGTGTTGCATAGTATTTTAAACTTTTTAAACATTCTAAATCCTGTTATGATGAGAAGATGAATATTTTTAAATAATAAATAAAAAGGAGTTGTTTTTTAACAGAGTAAAAAATAAAAAATATTTACATTTGATTTGAATTAGGTCTTTATTAATTTTAAAATATCTGTGATGGAAAAAGCTATAAAACAAAAAGTCCAAAAGGATTTGGATTGCCAGCAAAAGTTGAAATAATCAGACTAAAGGGAAGTTTAGTTTCTAAGGGATATACAGAAATTATACATATGCTATATCAGGATAATGAACTTCATATCAACTCATTAGAAACCCCAGATGAAACGAAAAGTGAAGTTCAGGAATTTATAAAAGTATTTATAATTAAAGAGAACCTGGCAGATACAATATCGCTTTTTAAATAAATTTTTAGCGGTTATATTTAATTTTAGAATTAATCAATTATGTAACTCAAAACTTGCAGAAATATTCTTAAAAAAACGCTTTAAGTTTTTGCCGCAAAAAAGGTATTCATTCAATATCAGCTTCGTCACGAATGCCAAATTGAACGTTTTAATCTGTTAAATTGTTTAAAATAAATGTTATAATTCATAAGTGTTTCAATTGTAAAAATATATTTTTTTAAGAAATAATTTCGAACTCTTTTAAATCACACAAAAATGAATTGAAGAAAATACAAATTCAATTTTTGTAGTAAAATTAAAGGCGACTCCAGATTTGTTTGTTATTGAACACGGACAAGTGCAGAAACTATATAATTTTGTTGACCAAAAAGAATAATTTTAATTTTTATTACGGAATATATCAATTTAGAATAATCAGATAGTTTTTAAAACACCTCCATCTGCTCTTAATGATGCTCCATTCGTAGCAATTGAAATCGGACTTGACAAATAAACAGCCAGCGAAGCAATTTCTTCAGGATCAATGAAACGCTGTAATAAAGAGTGTGGATTGGTCTGCTGTATAGTGGCATTTTTCATTTGTTCAATTTCGATATTTTGTAAAGCAGCAATATGTTCAATTGTTGAAGCAACTCCGTCAGAATAAGTTGGTCCGCCTAAAATAGCATTCACTGTAACTTCCGTACCTGTAGTTAGTTTAGATAAACCATTACTTACTGCCGTCATTGCAGCTTTTGTCATTCCGTAATGAATCATATTTCCTGGAATATTCACGCCAGATTCACTGCTGATAAAAACAATTCTTCCTGATTTTTTCTGAAGCATTTGCGGTAAAAGTTTTTTAGAAAGCCTAATACAGCTCATCACATTAACTTCAAATATTCTATACCACTCTTCATCTTCCAGATTTTCAAAGTCTTTTAATTCGAAAATACCAACGTTATTAATCAAAATATCAATATTATTTAATTTAGTTAATAAAGCAGTTACTTCTTCTTTTTTTTTAAAATCACATACAATTCCTGAAATTACTGCATCTGGGAATTCATCGTTTAATTTTTGTACGGCTAAATTTGTCTTTTCTTCATGTCTTCCATTGATTATAACTTCAGCTTTTTCATTTAATAATTGTTTGGCAATTGCAAAACCAATTCCTTGTGTCGAACCACTTATAAATGCTCTTTTTCCTTCTAATTTTAAATTCATTTTTATTATTTTAATTTTGTAATGATTGATGCATAAATATTCAAAAAAATTAGCTGATAACAGCTAATTGCATTTCGATTTGATTTTTTAAGACATTTTTATCTGGATACATTCTTCTGAGCGTATTAAGTCCACACCAAAATGTTATTAGATATTTCCCAAGAATCTCGGGATGTGTTGGTGTTTTTAAGTTTCCCTTTAATTTTTCATCTTTAATGGCTTTAGTAAACATTTGTTCTACATCTTTTAAAATTTGAACCGCACTGGCTTCCAGGTTTTTATCTATAAAAGTCATTTCTACAACCGTATTGGCAATAATACAGCCTTTAAGATGCTCATTTTCTTCTGCTGAAGCGATACTAATAAAAAAGTCTTTAATTAATCTTAATGGAGATTCGCTTTTGATTAATTCCAGTTTAAAAGCATCAAAAGCCAATCGTCGTTCTTCAATAGCTTTTTCAAAAACCTCTTTTTTGCCACCTTTGAAAGTATTATAAAAGCTTCCGGCACCAGCACCAGTTGCTTTTTGTAAATCACTCAATGAGGTAGCACTGTATCCTTTCTGCCAAAAAACTTCTTGCGCTTTTTTTACAATATTAGAGTCTTCGTAGATGGTAGGTCTTCCTCTCATTGTTTTATTTATTTTTATAATGATCGATACAAAATTAAATAAAAATAAGTTTACTCTAAATTTTAAAGCAATTTTATTTTACTAATTAAAAGATTGCCTGAATTGCAGGGGAGTTAAACTGATTTTCTTTTTGAAGAGTTTGTTCATGCTGCAATTCAGCGCTGGATTTATAAGTTTACACCTTACTTGAGTCAGAGATGAAGAAGAGAAAAGGCAGTGTAAATATCTCAACAATATATTAGAACGGGACCATTGTTTCATCAAATGGCGCATCTAAAACGGATTAGGTTTTAAAAATTTTGAATCGGTCAAACGAACCTTAAGCGGAATTGAAGTTGTACATGTGCTAAGAAAGAATGAGATGGTTAGATAAGGAATATCTATGTTTAAATCATTCTGTAAATTGGTGGACTAACTTTAACATTGCTTAAAGTTTTATATTTGATTCTGACAGATTCGAACCTATTACTTTTAATATGATAATTAAATTATTCTAAATAAGGTATTTTCATTTCGTAAATTCATTATTTATATTAAATTGACCAATATTTAAAAGTCGAATTAAACTATTTTATACAAAAGCAGTCTTATTAAAATAATCTTAAAATACATAAAAAATGAAGACCCCAATTTTATTTCTTATTTCTTTTTTTCTACTACTATCCTGCTCAAAAAATGATTCAGATGAATCAAATCAAGATTCTTCTTATATAGATGATGATTTGGCAGGACCTATTTCCAGACCAAAAACCGGATATGGTTCGGATGGCAGTTATGAAGTAGCAAAAATTAGTTTTCCAAGCCCATTATATAGTGGAAAAAATGTTGAAATTTTTTATCCAAAAGGATTAACTTCACCAAAACCTGTTATTTTTTATTCGCATCCTTACGGAGGTGAAGAAAGTGCATATAATATAGGATTATATGAGTTTATTGCAAAGAAAGGATATGTTGTAGTATTTGCTCCTTACCCAACCACAGGTGTGACAGTAGAAGAAAGATACGATACCTTATGGCTGAGTTTTAAAAAAGCTGTGACAGATTATCCTAATATAATTGATACAAAAAAAGTTGGTTTCATGGGACATTCGTTTGGCGGAGGAGCTTCTTTTGCTTTAGCGCATAGGGGCTTTATTGATGAAGGCTGGGGACAGAACGGGCGTTTTATTTTTGCAATGGCGCAATGGTACTCGTATGAAATTACGCAGGCCGAATTACAGGGTTTCCCAGAAAATACAAAACTGATAACCCAAGTCTATAATGATGATGTAACGAATGATCATAGATTGGCAATTGATATTTTTAAAAATATAAATATTCCAAACTCTGAAAAAGATTTTATTTTGATAAAAAAATCAGTTTTACCAGCATTTACTTACACGGCAGAGCATAATCTTCCTAATACACAAAGTTCATATGATGCATATGATTATTATGGTATTTACAGATTACTTGACGCAATGATTGATTATAGTTTTAATGGAAATGCAGTAGCCAAAAATGTAGCACTCGGCAATGGATCTAAAGAGCAGGTAACGATGCCAAGTTATAATGGTCAGGCACTATCGCCACTTGAAGTAAGCGATAATCCTTCTCCCTTATTTCCGCAGAGTAAATATTCTTTCCAGTGTGGTGCATTAAATAATCCGAGAAATGCAAATTGTAATTAAAGACTTGGTGATCTTATAAGATATGTAAGTTTAACATAAAAAAATAGACTAAAATCTGTGCGCCACGATTTTGCCATGAAACTTTAATAAGTGATTTTTATGTATTAATTTACAATTTACAGCTTTAACTTTAAACTAGAAATCCTTGAATAGATTTAAATTTTTTATAACAAGAAAGGAGACACTTGGCTGTGAATTAAATAATTATTAAAGAATTTAAAATTAAAGTAAAAATAGTAGCAAATAGATTAAAGTTATTTTTGTGTTAGGTCTTAGAATTTGATGCATAAAAAAAATGCTAAACCAGATAGTTTAGCATTTTTGACATTGTAAATTTTTTATAGTAGGAAATTTACGGATGATTTGCTTCTGCTATTTAATTCCATATTCCATTCATTTCAGTCAATATTATAGGTCTTCCTTCGGTTACCACAATAGTATGTTCGTGTTGTGCCATAAAGCCACCTTTATTTCCAACCATTGTCCATCCATCCTGTAAAGTTTCAGCAATGGTAGAAGTAGTCGAAATAAAAGTCTCAATCGCAACTACAGAATTCTTTTTAAACCTGGTCAAATTAAATCGGTCTCTATAATTGGCAATTTCATGTGGTTCTTCATGAAGGCTTCTTCCAATTCCGTGACCGGTCAGATTTTTGATGACCTTATACCCTCTTTTTTTTGCCTCTGTCTCCATTAAAAAACCAATATCAGAAATGCGAACTCCTCCTTTTATGTTGAAAATTGCCCTATGTAAAATTTCTTTTGAAGCTTCAATCAATTGTTCGTGCTGATTTACATCTTCTCCGATTACAAATGATCCTCCGTTATCTGACCAGAACCCATTTAATTCAGCCGATACATCAACATTTATTAAATCACCTTCACTGAGTATTTTTTTTTCGGATGGGATTCCGTGACAAAATTCGTTATTTACACTAATACAGGTCCATCCCGGAAATCCATAAGTCAGGTATGGCGCTGATTTTGCACCCATATCGTTCAGGATTTTTCCTCCGTATTCATCTAATTCTTTTGTAGAGATACCTGGTTTTGCGAAGTTTCTCATTTCTTTCAAAGTGTAAGCAACAGCTTCGCTAGCCTTCTGCATCCCCAGTAATTCTGATTCTTGTTTTATTGACATAATTTTATTTTAAGCAATCAATTATTTTGTGCTGTATTTAGTTTTAAAAAAAATTATGAGGCAAAAGTATTAAAAAGTTTGAATATTGTTCTTTGGGGCCAGAAATAAATTTTCTAACCTAGTTTACAGAGGAACCTAATATGCTGTTAGAGCAATAATTGTCGGGTTAAGACATAAAGTAGGATATAATATAGTAAAACAAGTATTGAACCTGGCGCAATAGATTCAGATGTTAGTTTAGTACAAATCATCAGGAAAGTGCTGGTTCTGTTAGCGTGGTTTATAATTAGTTATTCCCGCTTCATCAGTGGCAATGGCATTTATTTTTGATATTGAACAGTCGGCAGAGGCTGATATCAAGGAAATTGTAATCAGATCAACAATTCAGAATTATTAACAATTTACAAATTGTTTTTGGTAGCAATTTGGCAAAAAATTAAGGAACAAACCATGAAGCAATAGCTAAAAACAATAAAAGTATGTAGTTGTAAGATCAGACTACTTATTTATAAAATTATTTTTTTTAAAAAATGACTCAACATAGAGACATTTGTCGTGTATTTGCGACATGAAAACAAGTAGAAAAAAAATTATAAACAGTGCCATTCACATTTTAAATAAGGATGAATGGGCTACAGTAGAGCAAATAGCAGCTCATGCCGGAGTTACCAGACGAACAATTCATCGTTATTTTAACGACAGAAATGACCTAATAGAAAATTGCAAAAAGGAGATGCTAACAATATGTAATACCGCTATGACTGGATCGTATAACAGTAGTGAAGAGCCGATAATTAAACTTGAAAATATGCTGTATGCAGCAATCGAAGTTGGCAGTCAATACTCATTCCTAAAAAAGATATACATGCGAAGCAATTACGGCGAAATACAAAATAATATTGAGCAGGAATATGACAATGTAAAATGGCGTTGGTATAAACTGGTAGAAGAAATGCAATCTTCCAGCTTAATTAATAAAGAACTTACTATACCGTGGATTTATAATTTATTTGGAGGAATAATTGACATAGCCGTTAATGCTTTAGAATCAGGAGATGTAGCATCTAACGATATCAAAAAATTTGCTTGGATTTCTTTTCAGGGAAGTATTGGTTTAACAAAAAAGAACTCATGAAAAATAATATTTTATATAGTACAGCAATATTCTGTTTTATAATGATTACTCAAAATATTACGGGACAAATTATTAAAAATAAAAACGTTATGAATACAGAAAAAGATTACAATGACGATGCTTTAGTAAAGCAATTATCAGGCTTTAAAAACAATTATCAATTAGCCAATGGAATCAAAATCCACTACGTCACAGGAGGGCAGGGAGAACCATTAGTTCTAATTCCGGGTTGGCCACAAACATGGTGGAGCTATCGAAAAATTATGCCAATTCTGGCAAAAAAATACTCCCTTATTGTAATAGACTTGCGAGGTATGGGCAGTTCCGAGAAACCATTAGAGGGTTATGCCAAGAAAACCATGGCTACAGATGTACTTTCTTTAATCACTCAGCTAGGATATAAAAAAGTTAATATAGCAGGCCATGATATCGGAGCATCAGTAGCTTTTAGCTATGCTGCCAACTTTCCAGAAAGTACAGATAAATTAATACTACTAGATACACCGCATCCTGATGAAAATATGTACAAATTACCCATGCTACCGATAGGAGCAAAAATTTATCCTTGGTGGATCGCATTTAATCAGGTTAATGAACTTCCGGAAAATCTATTGGAAGGCCGATACCACATCTTGCAAAATTGGATTTTTGATAAGTTATTAATTAACAAGGAAGCAATCAATTCATTTGACCGAAAAGTATTTTCTAAGGCTTACGACAATAAAGAAGCGATTAGATCATCTAATGAATGGTACAAAGCATTTACTCAGGATATTCTGGACATGAAAACTATAGAAAAAATTACAGTACCGACCATTGGTATTGGAAGCGTTGATGGCGTGGAAATGTTTAAATATTCGCTTCCACCCTATATTAACGATTTGCAATTAAAAGTGATAAATAATTCCGGGCACTTTATCCATGAAGAAAATCCCGATCAAACTGCTCAATCAATTATTGATTTTTTGAATTAAATTATTACTAAGTAACCCCTTTTGTTACCGAATAAAAAACACCATCTGTTAATGTGGTGTTTTTTTATTTAGTAATAATTTTTAATCTATTAGTAAAAAAAGAATGATCTTCAGGAGTAGTTTTGAATTTGAATACCAGCAGGTTCATTGCAAATTTGGTACGTCGCTGGCTACTGAAAGTGACTCTTTGGGAATACTAATCATACAGGTCTGACTCATAATCGGTGGTGGAGAATTGCTTGAACTTAAGATCAAGATTTCTGCGTTGGGAAAGCGTGTTAGAATTGCCACCCGGATTTTTTTTCAGTTGTTTCAGCCACTCGTTGCTTCTGCTTCACTAAAGGAGCAAACAAGCAGAATCGGATACTGCATTTTCTTTAATTGTCTTCTAAGGGAAAAGCAAAAAAGGTTTTCTGAGAATTGATTTCATAAAACAGATGGGTTTGATAATAATTGTGGTAATCAGCACTATTGCAAAGGGTACCGGCAGTACTTTTAGATTATCTATAAATATATCAAAACAGTACGTTGATTATAATTAGTGTGAAAAGGATGTGGTAACTTTTGTCCATTGATTCTGTAGAAGGCTAATCAAATAAATGCAAACCGCTAAGATGAATAAAGAAATCGATCTACGGTATAAATAAGCAACTGGTGATTGCAAATAAAAAAAACGGGACAAATGATTTTATCATTTGTCCCGAAAAGTGGCTGTTACCTTTTTTGCAAGATTAGAAATCAGTAATTTTCTATTTAAATTATAAGATGGATTTTAAAATTATTTACAAGGTTATTTGTATGTCTTGTTAAGGTAAAATCTTAAATAGTTTAATCATACTAATTAATCTGTTATTTCAAAATACAGAGAACAATGTTTAATAAAAAAATTGTTCAAAAACTATTTTGCCTTCTTGTACTTTATATACACAGATTTCATCCATTGTGAATCTGTCTCTTCCCTTAAATGTCATATCAGCTGACCAGGAAACCGTAAAGTGATCCCCTGCAATTAAAGGGTCTGAAATAACACGACCATGAACCTGCTCAACTAAAGATTCAAATAATTCTGATTTTTTCAAAATTTGCGGCAGTCCTTCTACAGTTTTTGGCAACAGGAAATCATTCGCTTCAACACTGACACAGTTATCGGCATATAATTGTGTTTGTGTTTCATAAAATTTATCTTGACGAACTAGTTCTATAAATCTAGCGGCAACTTCTTTTGTAGTTAAAATTGTTTCTTTCATTTTGAAGTGATATTTATTTTAATAATCTTATTTCAGGTGGCAAAGTTAGGGTATCGGGCTTACGATTTAATTGTGGTTTCCTAAAGGAAAGCGCTTCCTTTTAGGAAAGTTTATTACCTTTCGGGCATGAAAACAAAAGAAGAAAAAGTAGTAAAGAACCAGGCAGAATGTGCCCAATCAATCAGAAATGTGATTGACGCTATGTTTGTTTTGAACGGAAAATGGAAACTGCCACTCATCCAGTGTATTTCTCAATCCGCAAAGCGTTTTTCTGAAATACAAAACGAGGTTCCTATATCACCTAAGGTATTAGCGAATGAACTAAAGCACTTGGAATTAAATAATTTTATAAAGCGTCAAGTTTTTCCAACTACTCCGGTCACTATTATTTATGAAGCGACGGAGTACTGTATGACTTTAAAAAATGTAATATGCGAATTGGATCAATGGGGGGAGAAGCACAGAAAAGTGATAACAGGGAAGTAAAGCCCGTGCAATTAAAAGTAAGGAATTCAAATGCATAAAATTTAGCAGCAGAGGAGTTTATCAAATAACTGCGTAGAATAGGCGGCATATTTACAATACATTTTATTAGCGCAATAGTGACGGATTTCAATTCGCAGTATGATTTCTTTGGTTTCTTCTGCATTTGCAGTTTAAAGTCAATGGACAATTAAAAAATGCAATTGCTATTTACGACAATGAAGAATACCAGCTGCTAATTGTTGCCGAGTCCACTTGTTCAAAATTTTGGATAACAAATTGTGCAATTCTCAGGTCCGTATCATCATTTCCATTTGTAAATGCCACTATTCTCATCCCGGCCCTTTTAGCGGCGAGCATTCCTGAATACGAGTCTTCAACAGCAACGCAGTGAATTGGATTTACACCAAGTTTTGCACACGTAGTTAAATATACCCATGGATGGGGTTTCCCGCTTGTTTCGAAATCAGAAGAAGAAATGGCATCAAAGTACGCTGTCAATTTTAGCTTTTCCAGGACAAAAGGAATAATTTTGTACGGTGAATTCGTAGCCAGTCCTATTTTATATCCCTGGTCCTTGATTTTTTTAATGAAATTCTTGATCCCTTTTATTTCGCAATTTTCATTTTTAATGAGTTCAATAACGCGTGAAATAACCAATTCTTCAACCTGCTGAGGGCTGATATCTTCCCATGAAAATCTGCTTTTCCAGAATTCAGTAACTTCTTTAGTAGTCATTGCTTTTGTAATAGCTGCCAGATCGTCTGTAACGGTAACACCAAGGGAAGAGAAGATTTCAAATTCAGCCTTTTGCCACAAATGCTCAGAGTCAATAAGTACTCCATCCATATCAAAAATAACAGCCTTCTGTATAGAATTAGAATTATCGCCCATTTTTTTAGCTCTTTGTATAACTTTAGTTTCCAAGAATTTTCTTTTTTCAAATTTAGTCATTTTTTCAATACAGTAAGAGTTGGCGGTTCTGTCGAATTTGGGAATAAGTTTATCTTTATAATTTTAAACCCATCGAAAAATGAATGCCAAAGGTCATTGCTATCCAAGGTATATTATTCTGCAGGCAGTATATTTTAAGCTTAGGTTTACTTTAAATTATCGAGGTGTTGAAGGAATTTACTGCAGTAATAAAATCAATTTGGATAAAAATAGTAAAAACAGGACCAACTTTTTGTATTGTGCGACAACTTGAAAATTTGGACATAGAACTTGAAGAAGAACTTTTGCTGTATTTGATCCAAAAAAATCGGCAGTAAATTTCTTTTTCATTTCCCTGTTTTGTTTTTTTAAAGGCTCATTACAAAGTTACAGTATGCAACAGCTATGGCCCATCTAATTGAAATCCAGTAAGTTTTTTTTAGCTCAAGAGATTTAAATTGATGTTTCAGATTGTATCAGGGGCAAAGAGATAATAAATACGGCCCCGTTATCTTTTTCTCCGCCGGCGCTGATGGTCCCTTTATGTCTTTGGGCTATTTTTCTGCAAAGCGCCAGACCAAGTCCGTTTCCTTCGTACTGATCTTTGGAATGCAGCCTTTCAAAGGCAGCAAAAATCCTCTCGGCATCAGCAGCATCAAGTCCAATGCCATTGTCTTTAATTGTAATTTCAACCATATCGGTACCTTCGCTATTGGCTAGGACATGTGATATAATTACTCGTGGCGGCTGATCTGCTTTTGAAAATTTCAAGGCATTGTGGATCAGATTGTAAAAAAGTTGCTGGATCAGAATGGGGGCTCCCTGTATATGGGGAAGCTCGCTTGTAATCAGTATAGCATTTTTCTCCTTAATGATAAGTTCGAGATCTGTTTTTATACTTTCTATTACTTCATTGAGATTGATCTTTTCAATGGGCTGTATTTTTTTATCCATCGTGGAATAGGCCAGGATTCCCTCTATAATGGTCTGCATTCTCTGTGCGGACTGATCTATCTTATTGAGGTATTTTTTTGAATTTTCAGTACAGTTATCCTGGGATTCATTTCGTAAAAGGTCATTAAAGATTTTGATTTTTCGAACAGGTTCTTTCAGGTCATGGCTCACGATATTGGCGAAATGCATAAGATCATCAGTGGATCTTCGCAGTTCCTGTGTACTTTGATCCACCTGTTTTTTTAATTCATCCTGAAATTGTTTCTGCTCATCGATGTTCTGGACAATTCCAATAATATTGGTTGGAGTATTGTTCTGATCCTTGATGATTTTACCGTTAATTTTAACCCATTTAATAGAATTATCATCATTTACGATTCGGGCTTCATAGCACATTTTCCCAGTGCTCTGTGCCTGCTGATGTGCTTTTTCGCGCACAAGCTGATCCTCGGGGTGGAGTTTTGCAATGAGCTCTTCATTGTGGATTTCCCGGTCGATGGACCAGATAGTATTGAAGTTTCCGGAGGTCTTGATTTCCCTGGTAGCAAGATCTATTTCGTAAGTTCCCATTCCTGAGGATTCAATGGCCATTCTGAGTCTCTCTTCAGCGTTTTCTGTCTTTTGTTTAGCCAAATGCAGTTCAGTGACATCCGAACCTGTATTCATGACGCCATAAATTTTCATTTCTTTATTGAAAAGCGGGATAAAACTATAATTAAAATAATGTGTTTTTAA
>LMAJ01000031.1 GCA_001507425.1 Flavobacteriaceae bacterium CRH | reverse complement strand
AACGATATGGCATATATTCATCCGAGTGTTAGTTTTGGAAATCATAAATCGTATAATTTTGGTCTTGAACTTGGTGTTTTAATTCTATTTTAAACAAATAGAAACGGGAATCATTCTTTTTACTACTAAAAAAAATATTTGTTTTAAAATTTTATTTGTAAGTTTATTTTTACTTATTTTTGAAATAAAATTTAAAACATATGAAAAATATTACATTTATAATTTTATTTGCTGCCGCATTTTCTTTATCGGCAAATGCACAAATTGTAGAAGAACTGCAAGAAACTCCATTTAGCAACGATCGTATTAACTACTTTAAAAGAACATTCGTCGCATTTAATGAATATCTGGACACTGAGAATGGGTACATTAACACTACAGATATGAGAGTAATACTGCCGTTTGGAAAAACATGGAATTTCCGTGCAGATTTGCCTTTAGTTTCTAAAAGTACAAACGGCGAAACTGCCACCGGTTTAGGTGATGTTTCTTTTGGGGTTGCAAATACCCCTTATTTAAACGAAAAAAGAGGAGTCGCTTTCAGAGTTCGTATAATATCAGATTCTTCAACTGATCATAACTTGGGTTCAGGAAAATGGATTGCTGTTCCTTCTATATTTTATGGGCAATATCTTGATGCAGATAATAAATATTTATGGCTTTCAATATTAGAAAATTTCAGCAGTTTTGCAGGTTCAGACAATCGAAAACACGTTGAAACTACATGTTACGAAAATCTTATAGTTCGTTATTTTGGCAAAAACTGGATTGGTGCTGATGTTACTTTTCGATATAATGGTACAGTAAAAGGGTATCAAAATAATGCTTATCTTGAATATGGAAGAAAGATAACACCTAACAATATGGCTTACATACATCCGAGTATAGCCTTTGGCGATAAAAAATCGTATAATTATGGTTTAGAAGCCGGTGTTTTGATATTATTTTAATTAAAAATCAATTCTAACAGAGTAAAATAAAATCATTTTATTTTGGAAAGTATTCTTTTTTTGGAAAAATCAATTATGGTAAAATTTAAATTAACTTCAAAAAAAACAGTAAAAAAATCAATATCATATTTATAAAATAGTACAATAAATAAGAATTTGATCGTAAATATCGTATAAACAAACAATTTATTTTGTATTTAGAAACACCTTTACTATCTTTCGCAATGTTTAAAATAAAAATCCTTATACATTTAAAATGTTAGAAGAAAAGAATGATAACCTGCAAGATGCAGACGGAAAAGCAGGAATTGAAATTAACGATTCTATACAAAGCGATGCAGTAGAAACATCAGATTCTGAAGTAACACCGGAAAATGAAATTTCACTTACAGAAAGTACTGTGGAAAACACTGAAGAAGTTACAGAATCTACCCACCAGACAGCATTAGATGCGATAACAAATTCGAATGCTGAGGAAAGTGAAGATGAGACGCTAAAAGAGCGTCATGACATTCCTATGCAGGATTATGACACTTTTTCGCTGGATGCACTTGTTGATGAATTAAAAAAACTTGTGAATACAGACAAAACAATGTCTGTAAAAGATCATATAGAAGAAATTAAAAAGGCATTTTTATTACAATATAATCACCTCATAGAGGAGAAAAAAGAAGAATTTAACAATTCAAAACAAGATCCAAATGAGGAATTTGAATATCTTTCTCCATTAAAATCTAAGTTTGATGAATACTATAATGTTTTTAGAGAAAAAAGAAATGCTCATTTTAAACATTTACAAACTAACTTAAAATCTAATTTAGAGAATCGACTTGCTATTGTTGAGGAACTAAAAGAACTTATAAATCCGCAGGAAAACATTAAGGACACACTTAAACATTTTAATGATTTAAGAGAAAGATGGAAAAATGCCGGAGCAATTCCAAAAGACAAATACAATCACGTTTGGAATAATTATCACTTTCATGTAGAAAATTTTTATGATTATTTACACTTAGATCGTGAAGCGAGAGATCTGGATTTTAAATACAATCTGGACCAAAAGCAAAAAATAGTTGCCCGTGTAGAGGAATTGGTTAATGAAATTGATATTAGCAAAGCATTCCGTGAATTACAGGATTTACACAGAATCTGGAAAGAAGATATTGGACCCGTTTCTAAAGAACACCGTGACACCATCTGGAATAAATTTAGTGAATTGACTAAAAAAATTCATGATAAAAGAGAGCTTTTATTTGAAGGCCAGAGAGCAAATGAGCAAGAAAACCTGGTTGCTAAAAAAGAAATTATTGCCAAAATTGAAGTTTTAGGCACAGAAAAAGTAAATTCTCACTCGCAATGGTTGCTGCAAATACAAAAAGTTGAAGCACTTAGAAATGAGTTCTTTGCTGCTGGTAAAGTTCCATCTGATGTAAACGAAGAAACCTGGGCTGCGTTTAAAAATGCCGTTAGAAACTTTAATTCTTTTAAAAATTCGTTTTATAAAGACATAAAAAAAGATCAAAACGACAATTTAAATAAAAAAATGGCTTTGGTTGCTAAAGCTAAAGAATTGCAGGAAAGCACAGATTTTGGTGCCACTACTCCGGTAATGAAACAAATTCAGGAAGAATGGAAGCAAATTGGCCACGTTCCTAAAAAATATTCAGATAAAATCTGGAAAGAATTTAAAGATGCCTGTAACCATTATTTTGACAAGCTAAAAGAACATAAATCTGAGGAAAACGGAGATGAAGTTGCTGCTTTTGATAATAAAAAAGCTTACTTAGATATTTTAAGAGCATATCAATTAACAGGCGATCACAAAACAGATTTAGACGCAATAAAACTTCATATTGAAACCTGGAAAGGTTATGGAAAAGTTCCTTTTTCAAGACGCCATATCGAAGGAAAATTCAATAAAATCCTGGATGCTCTTTTTGAAAAATTAAGTTTAAGCAAAAAAGAAACGGAGATGATGCGTTTTTCTAAAAGAATTGATTCTTTATCTGACAGTAACGACACTCGCAAATTAGATAATGAAAAGATTTTCCTAATGCGTAAAATTGAGGAAGTTCAAAATGAGATATTCCAACTAGAGAATAATATTCAATTTTTTACAAATACAAAAAATGCTAAAAAAGAGAATTCAATTGTTCTTGAAGTTCGCAAAAACATCGCTATTCACAAAGAAAGCCTTGAAGTTTGGAAAGATAAACTGAAACAATTACGTAATTTAGGTCAGGAATAATATCTAAATATTTAAAATAAATGTAAGGTGTAATGAAAATAATCATTGCACCTTATTTTTTTTTGCTTTTTTCGCAAAGAAATATTTTACTCCTGTTTTGTCATCCCGAGGAACGAGGGATCACACTAGAAATTTCACTTAGAATTTTGCCCAAGTTTGTCGGGTTACGAGTGTGATCCCTCGTTCCTCAGGATGACATCCTGGACGACAATTCTATGAGATAAAAGCTTTGCGAACTTTGCATTTTTATAAAAACCCTTAGATATAAAAAAAATCTTTACACACTTTGTGGTAAAATTCTTATTCCCATTTCAACCCCAAACTTAACATTCTAATTAAATTCTATAAAACTATTCTGTAAAATATTGATTATATTTGAGAATCAAAAGATTATAAACCTTAATATTTTATACAATGAAATTTACAAGAAAAGCAAATGCCAACTGGCAAGGAACCGGTATGGAAGGAAAAGGAACTATCAGTACTCAAAGTACAACTCTGGATAAAGCTCAATTGTCTTTTAAAACAAGATTTGCAGACGGAGTTGGTACAAATCCTGAAGAACTTGTTGCTGCGGCGCATTCCGGCTGTTTTACAATGCAATTAAGTTTTTTATTAAACGAAGGAGGTTTTACTGCAGAGGATTTAGCTACAGAAGCTACTGTAACTTTTGAAGACGGAACAATAACTTTAATTCATTTAGACTTAAAAGGAAAAGTTCCTTCTATTTCAGCAGAAGAATTTGAAAAAACTGCAGCAAAAGCGAAAGAAATCTGTCCGATATCTAAACTTTTAAATACTACAATTACTTTATCGGCTACTTTGGTCAGCTAATAAATAATTTTTGAGCAAAAAAAAAGCATTCGCCATGGCGAATGCTTTTTTTATAGAACAGAATGAATGATTAATTCATTGTCGCTTTTAGTGCTTTTGCTTCAGCAGTCATTTCTAATGCTTTATAAACACCTAATAATGTTTTAGATACATCTTCATTTTTAGGATCTAATTCATTTGCTTTTTTAAGATAAGGAATAACACCTTTAAAAACATTTTCTCTTTGTGCTTTCAATACATCATAACGTTTCATATCTTTTGCAGAAGTACCCAATTTATTCATTTCATCAATGATTGGTTTTTCAGCTTCTAATTTTAACGCTGCAAGATTAAGGTAAGCATTTGTATAGTTTGGATTTATTTCAATTGCTTTTAGGTAATATTTTTCAGCATCTGCAGGATTTTTAGCATTATTACTAATTACTCCTAAATTGAAAATTAAATCAGCATTGTTTGGATCTTTTTGCAAAGCTTCACTAACTAATTTTTTATAAGTATCAAAATCTTTAGTTTCAAGGTATAAATTAGCTTCTGTAAGAATTAAAGAAGAATCTTCCGGGTTTGTTTTTCTTGCATCAGCGATAGCTTTTTTAGCATCTTCGATACGCCCTTTTTGAACTAAAATTAAAGCCAGATTTTTGTAAATCTCTCCTCTTTTAGAAGGAATAGGTTCCGTTTTTGGTTTTTCGTGAGTTCCTAATTTCACTGCTAAATCTCTTTCGCTTGCTGTATTAAAACCATCTTCATTACCTGAAGCTTTATTTACAGCAGTGTAACTAGTTCCTTTGCCTGAAAAATTTATTTTTTTCAATTCTTCATACATTGGCAAAGCTGTATCATAATCCTGAGCATTTACCGCTGTAGAAGCAGCATAGTATAAATTAATAGTATCTTTTTTATCTAATAAATAAGCGTCATACAATTTTTTTGCTCCGTCAGAATGTTTATTAGCTTGTGTATCAGCAATAGCTGAATTAATCAATTTACCTTTAATTTCAGTAATTGAAGCAGCTGCCTGAGTTGAATATTTTACTTTTCCAGACGTTTTTTCAACATCAATTAATTTTTTGTAGCTTTCAGCAGCAAGAGACAAGTTTTTACCTGTGTCTACACTTTTGTTTGCTAAGTCAAGGTAAGCATTACCTTGTACAAAATAATATTGTGCCTGTTCAACATCTTTAGCGTTTACCACCATGTTTTCAGCATCTTTTAATATGGTAATTGCTCCTTGAGCATCTCCGCCTTTTAATGCTTTCTCTGCACTTTTAATTTGATCTTTTTGAGCAAAAGTAGCTACTGAAATCAATAATGCTGATGCAAGTATTACATATTTACTTTTCATAGTATTCTAATTTGTATTTAATTTTAATTTTCTGTGGTTTTATTTTTTCTACTCCTCAGATTCTTCTTCTTCAGAATCATCTTCGTCTTCTACTTCTTCATCAGAATCGTCATCGTCGTCATCTTCAGCAGTTCCATCATCTTCAAGAACTTCTAAATCTGGCTTAACTCTTTCGATAACAGACTCAATAACATTACCATCTTCATCAACAACAACTTCTGCAACATCATCTTTCATAACTTTAGTCACGGCAGCAATAGAATCTTTACCTTTTAAGTTTATCAATCGAACACCTTGTGTTGCACGACCCATTACACGTAAATCCTCAATAGCCATTCTAATTGTTAATCCTGATTTATTGATAATCATTAAATCATCAGCATCAGTTACCGCGTTAATAGAAATCAGTTTACCTGTCTTCTCCGTGATATTAAGTGTTTTCACACCTTTTCCTCCACGGTTCGTGATTCTGTAAACATCTTCTCCATCGTCGTCAACTAATTTAGTACGTTTTCCGTATCCATTTTCAGTTACAACTAAAATTTGCGAATCGTTAACATTGTCTTTATCAACAGTAACCATACCAATTACTTCATCAGTATCGTCTTTTAAAGTAATTCCACGAACTCCGGAAGCCGTTCTTCCCATCGGACGTGTTTTCGTTTCCTCAAAACGAACCAATTTACCAGACTTAACCGCTAAGATAATTTGGCTTTCTCCGTTAGTTAATTTTGCTTCAAGCAATTCATCTCCTTCTTTAATAGTAATAGCGGCAACACCATTTACCCTTGGTTTAGAATATTTCTCTAAAGAAGTTTTCTTAACCTGGCCTTTTTTGGTAACCATTACAAGATTATGGCTGTTGATATAATCTTTATCTTTTAAGTCTTGTGTACAAATGAAAGCTTTTACTTTATCATCGCTTTCAATATTTACAAGATTTTGAATTGCTCTTCCTTTTGCTGTTTTGCTTCCCTCAGGAATTTCGTAAACACGCATCCAGAAACATTTTCCCTTCTGGGTAAAGAACATCATATATTGGTGGTTGGTTGCAACGAACATATGTTCAAGGAAATCCTGATCTCTTGTTCCTGCACTTTTTTGTCCAACTCCTCCTCTATTTTGAGTTTTGTATTCTGTTAAGTTGGTACGTTTAATATAACCTGCATGAGAAATTGTAATTACCACATTTTCATCGGCAATTAAATCTTCAATACTTACATCTCCACCAGAATATTCAATTTGAGAACGACGGGCATCTCCGTATTTCTCACGAATTTCTTCAAGTTCTTCCTTAATTAAAGCTGTTCTTAAATTAACATCGGCCAATAAAGCTTTTAAGTGCTCGATTAACTTCATCAATTCTTCAAATTCTGCTCTTAATTTATCTTGTTCCAGACCTGTTAACTGACGTAAACGCATCTCAACAATAGCACGAGCCTGAATATCGGATAAACTAAATCTTTCGATTAATTTTTCACGGGCTTCTTCTGTATTTTTAGAACCTCTGATGATGGCTATTACTTCATCAATATTATCTGATGCAATAATTAAACCTTCTAAGATATGCGCTCTTTCTTCTGCTTTTCGTAATTCAAAACGAGTTCTGCGAACTACAACATCATGACGGTGCTCAATAAAATAATGAATCATATCTTTTAGATTCAACATTTGTGGGCGGCCTTTTACAAGTGCAATATTATTTACACTAAAAGAGGATTGTAATGATGTGAACTTATATAAGGTATTCAAAACTACGTTTGGCGTAGCGTCACGTTTCAGGATATAAACGATACGCATACCGTTTCTGTCAGACTCGTCACGAATATTGGCAATACCTTCAATTTTTTTATCGTTAACTAAATCAGCCGTACGTTTGATCATTTCGGCTTTGTTAACCTGATAAGGAATCTCGGTAACAATAATACATTCTCTTCCGTCAACTTCTTCAAAACCAACTTTCGCACGCATAACAATACGTCCTCTACCGGTTTTAAAAGCTTCACGAACTCCTTCGTAACCATATATAATACCCCCGGTTGGAAAATCCGGAGCTTTGATATAGGTCATTAATTCGTCAATTTCAATATCGTTATTATCAAGGTACGCAAGTGTACCGTTGATTACTTCTGTTAAATTGTGTGGCGGCATATTTGTAGCCATACCAACTGCAATTCCTGTTGCTCCATTAATTAATAAAGTCGGAACTCTTGTTGGCATTACTTTTGGCTCATATAAAGTATCGTCAAAGTTTAGTTGAAAATCAACTGTTTCTTTTTCGATATCTGCCATAATATCTTCTGAGATTTTGCGCATTCTGGCCTCAGTATAACGCATTGCTGCCGGACTATCACCATCTACAGAACCAAAGTTACCTTGCCCGTCAACCAATAAATAACGCATACTCCATTCTTGAGCCATACGTACCATTGCATCATAAACCGAAGTATCTCCGTGTGGGTGATACTTACCCAGAACCTCTCCTACGATTCTTGCAGATTTTTTGTGGGCAGATCTTGAAGTTACACCTAAATCATACATTCCGTAAAGAACTCTTCGATGCACTGGTTTCAAGCCATCTCTAACATCAGGAAGCGCTCTCGATACAATTACTGACATCGAATAATCGATGTAAGCTGATTTCATTTCATCTTCAATGTTAATAGGAATTAACTTTTCTCCTTCAGACATAAGTTGTTATGTTTTAATAATTACATTAGTTTCAAAGCGTGCCAAGATACGGTTTTTTGAAATTTTTTCAGCTATTTACTTACACTTATTTCAATGATTTATTAACAACTTTTTTTCCTGTTTTAGTTAATAAATTAAGCGTTTTTTAACGCTTTTATTGTTATTTTTTTTGTCAATTAGCTGACAGGACATTTGGAAGGGTATGGTTTTTGTTTTTCCAACAGTAATTCATTAAATTTACAATACCAATTATATATTATGGATGATAATTTTTCACCAAGAGTAAAAGATGTTATTACATACAGTAAGGAAGAAGCCCTTCGTTTAGGACACGACTTTATTGGTACTGAACATCTAATGCTGGGTATTTTAAGAGATGGTAACGGTAAAGCTATCCATATACTTAATAACCTAGCGGTCGATTTAGATCATTTACGCAGGAAGGTAGAAATACTGAGTCCAGCCAACCAGAGCGTTGAAGTAAATGCAGAAAAGAAAAACCTTCATCTTACCCGACAGGCCGAGAGGGCGCTGAAGACCACTTTTCTTGAAGCTAAAGTATTTCAAAGCTCATCGATTAGCACAGCTCATTTGCTTTTATGTATCTTACGAAACGAAAACGATCCAACAACCAAGTTATTGAATAAGCTAAAAATAGATTATGACATAGCTAAAGAACAATATTTAAACATGACGCCAAACGAAGAAGAATTCTTAGAAAACTTGCCAAGAAACGAATCGTATAATGACGATTCAGGACAAGATGACAGTCTTAAAGAAAGTAGTTTTAATAATCCAGCCAATAAGTCAAACAAAAAATCTAAGACTCCGGTTTTAGATAATTTTGGGAGAGATTTAACAGAAATGGCCGAAGAAGGAAAACTAGATCCTGTTGTAGGACGCGAGAAAGAAATTGAACGTGTTTCTCAAATTTTAAGCCGTAGAAAAAAGAACAACCCGCTACTTATTGGAGAGCCCGGAGTTGGTAAATCTGCTATTGCAGAAGGACTTGCATTACGCATTATTCAGAAAAAAGTATCTCGTATCCTTTTCAACAAACGTGTGGTTACACTTGATTTGGCAAGTTTAGTTGCCGGAACAAAATACCGAGGCCAGTTTGAAGAAAGAATGAAAGCCGTAATGAATGAACTTGAAAAAAATGATGATATCATTCTTTTCATTGATGAAATTCACACCATTGTAGGTGCAGGTGGAGCAACAGGTTCTCTTGACGCTTCAAACATGTTCAAACCTGCTTTGGCAAGAGGAGAAATCCAATGTATTGGTGCTACAACTCTTGACGAGTACAGACAATATATTGAGAAAGACGGTGCATTAGAAAGACGTTTTCAAAAAGTAATTGTCGAACCAACTTCTGTTGAAGAAACAATCGCTATTTTGAACAACATTAAAGATAAATACGAAGATCACCACAATGTTACTTATACGCAAGAAGCTATTGAAGCCTGTGTTAAATTAACAAACAGATATATGTCTGAGCGTTTTTTACCGGACAAAGCTATTGATGCCCTTGACGAAGCTGGTTCCCGCGTACACATTACTAACATTGATGTTCCTAAACAAATTCTTGATTTAGAACGTCAGTTAGAAGAAGTGCGTGAAAACAAAAATATGGTTGTTAAAAAACAAAAATATGAAGAAGCAGCGAAACTTCGTGATGATGAAAAACGCATTGAAAAAGATTTAGCTGTTGCGCAGGAACAATGGGAAGAAGATTCTAAAAACAACCGTATTGAAGTTACAGAAGATAATGTAGCCGATGTTGTTTCGATGATGACAGGAATTCCTGTAAACCGAATTGCACAAACAGAAAGCAATAAACTAGCAAAATTACCTGAATTGATTCAGAACAAAGTAATTGGCCAAAACGAAGCGGTTCTTAAAATTGCCCGTTCTATTCAACGTAACAGAGCCGGACTTAAAGATCCTAACAAACCAATTGGTTCGTTTATTTTCTTAGGTCAGACTGGAGTTGGTAAAACGCAATTAGCAAAAGTTTTAGCAAAAGAATTATTCGATTCTGAAGATGCGCTAGTTCGTATCGACATGAGTGAATACATGGAAAAATTTGCGATCTCTCGTTTAGTTGGAGCGCCTCCGGGATACGTTGGTTATGAAGAAGGTGGTCAGTTAACTGAAAAAGTGCGTAGAAAACCTTATTGTGTTGTACTTTTAGATGAGATTGAAAAAGCGCATCCGGATGTATTTAATATGATGCTTCAGGTTCTTGATGACGGATATTTAACAGATAGTTTAGGTCGCAAAATCGACTTTAAAAACACGATTATCATCATGACTTCTAATGTTGGAGCTCGTCAATTGAAAGATTTTGGACAAGGTGTTGGATTTGGAACTGCTGCTAAAGTAGCTCAGGCCGATGAAAACTCAAAAAGCATTATCGAAAATGCATTGAAAAAAACCTTTGCACCTGAATTCTTAAACAGAATTGATGACGTTATCGTATTTAATGCTTTAGAAAAAGAAGATATCGATTTGATTATCGAAATCGAACTTGCAAAACTATATTCTCGTATTGCAGAATTAGGTTATAAATTAAATTTGACCGACAAAGCAAAAGCATTTATTGCAGAGAAAGGTTTTGACAGACAATTTGGAGCAAGACCTCTAAAAAGAGCGATCCAGAAATACGTTGAAGATTTGTTAGCAGAAGAAATCATAACTTCAAAAATTCACTCAGGTGATGAAATTTTAATGGATTTAAAAGATGATTCTCAAGAACTTTCAGTAGAAATACACAAAGCGGAAGAACCGACAAATCTGTAAAATTGTTAAATTTTATAACTAGAATAACAAACCCGTTACGTTTTTATAACATAACGGGTTTTTTCTTTAGGTAAAATCTTTATTTTTTAAAAAGTAAATAGTTATATTTGATATTAAAATTTTATAATTAAATACAACGTATGCTTCAAAACAAAGTCATTTTAGGTAGCGAAGAATGGTGCTCATTTCCTGAACTCGGAATCCCTACAATCAAGGCTCGCGTCGATTCTGGCGCAAAAACTTCAGCAATGCACGCTATAAACATAGCTCCCTTTATAAAAAATGACGCCAATTGGGTGAAATTTGATATTAATCCAATTCAAAATAATACTAAAACTATTATTCATTGCGAAGCTCCGTTGGTAGACAAAAGAATTGTAAAAAGCTCAAGCGGTTTTAGAGAACACCGTTATGTTATTCAGACCAACCTGAAAATTGGGGATACGAAATGGCCAATCGAAATGACTTTGACGAATCGTGACTCCATGGGTTTTCGTATGCTTTTAGGCCGTGAAGCTATGAGCGGACGTGTATTGGTTGATCCTGAAGAAAAATATTTACTGGGACAGCCATCAACGGAAACATTAAAAGAATTATACCAAAACTCTGAAAAAGCAACTTCTGGTTTGCGAATTGGTCTTTTGGCCAGTAATCCGGAATTGTACAGCAATAAAAGAATCATGGAAGCGGGCGAAATGCGCGGCCATGAAATGCATTTTTTGAATATCAAAGAATGCTACATGAAACTGGACGCCAAAACTCCTGAAATTCATTATAGAGGCGGAAAAATATTAAATCAGTTTGATGCTATAATTCCGAGAATTCGACCAAGTATTACTTTTTATGGTTGTGCTTTAACGCGTCAGTTTGAAGCTTTAAAAGTTTACTGTTTAAATTCGGCTACAGCCATAACACAATCGAGAGATAAATTATATTCATTACAATTGCTTTTAAATAGCGGAATTGACATACCTACAACTGGTTTTGCGAATTCTCCTTTAGATACTGACAATTTAATTAAAATGGTTGGAGGTTCGCCTTTAATTGTAAAATTACTGGAAGGAACGCAAGGAAAAGGTGTTGTTTTAGCCGAAACCAAAAAAGCCGCAGAAAGCGTTATCAACGCTTTTAAAAGCTTAAATGCCAATATTTTAGTTCAGGAATTCATTAAGGAAGCCAACGGAAAAGATATTCGTTGTTTTGTGATTGACGGTAAAGTTGTTGCGGCAATTCAGCGTGAAGCTATGCCTGGCGAATTCAGAGCTAATATTCATCTTGGCGGAACTGCCTCTGTAATAAAAGTTACACCTGAAGAAAAGAAGATCGCTATAAAAGCCGCAAAAGCAATGGACTTAAAAGTGGCTGGTGTTGATATTATTCGTTCCTCAAAAGGTCCGTTATTATTGGAAGTAAACTCATCTCCAGGACTTGAAGGAATTGAAGGCGCAACAAATAAAGATATTGCCGGAGAAATGATCAGAGCAATTGAAAAGAATTTTAAATTGATATAATAAGTTCATTTAAACTTAATACTGAATAATTAATTTAGCAGCTTTGTCAAAGTTTAAAACTTTGACAAAGTTTTTTTTTACCTTTAAAATAAAAAACATGCTTTTCCCTTATTTAGATATTATTTTACGAAGTGCTGCAGTTTACTTTTTTATGACAATTGCATTGCGAATCTTCGGAAAAAAAGAACTTTCGCAATTAAATACAGCCGATATTATCCTGATTCTACTAATTAGCAATTCCGTTCAAAATGCGATGGTTGGGCCGGATACCAGTCTTTGGGGAGGTTTGGTTGCAGCTTTGGTTTTGTTTGTCATTAACTTCATCATCAAAAAACTAACACACAAATACAAATTTCTAAATGATTTGCTTTTAGACAAACCTCAAATTTTAATTCACGATGGAAAACTGGATTTTAAAGCTTTAAGTAAATTAGACATCTCACACGACGAATTAAAAGAAGCGGCACGTGAGCATGGTTTAGAACATTTAACCGATGTAAAGCTTTGCATGCTCGAAATTGACGGTACAATTAGTGTAATATCTGAAGACAAAAAAAATCTCAAGCAAACCCATTACAAACGAAAACACAATCATAAGAATTTTAGAAAATAAATTTTAGAGCAATACAAAACAGTATGATGAAGCAAAGTAGCTTATTATTTTTTTGAGATAATTCTAAAAGGAATATTTGACATTTTTTTTAAGGTCCAAAACAAACATAATACTAACGATAAAAATGTTAGGATTAAAACAGGATAACATCCAACAAATTTTAATACTTTTTCAAGCATGTAAACATATCCGTTTACAATTGCACTTCTGGTCAATTCATAACCTTCAAGTCGATAAGCAAACCTTGTAAGCAAACCTCCGGCAACGGATACCATCAAAGTAAACAGCAACGGAAAAGTAGCCGCTTTCACTGGCGAAACCTGTTCTTCTTTTCGTTTAAAACCTAATTTTTCAAACTGTTCCATAAACGATATTTCTGCTTGTTTTGCTACTTCCTTATCTTTGAAATTAATCATAACATAACTTGTTCCGGTTACATTTTTAACTCCAAATTTTATTTGGGAATCATGTTCTGGTTTGAACTTATATTTAAAAACTTCCTTAATTCTTATAATACATTCAAAGCGTTTATCCTCTAATGAATCTGCATCAATTCTTTCAATACATAAACGAGCAATTTCTTTAGAAATATTACCAATGATATACTTTGAATAAATTAAAACAACATTGTCATTTTCACCATTTAAAATTATCGGGGTTTTAAAAATCTCTTTCATTGTTTTTGTTTTTTATAAACTGGCACTATTGAAAATATCTTCAATAATTTTGCAAATTTAAAATCCTAACATCTGATAATCAACCCGTAAAAAACTTAAAGCTTACATTTTAAGACATTTATCCTATACTGAAATGGCACAAAAAAAGCCGATTTCAAAATTGAAATCGGCTTTTTTTTATATTTAAAAATATGATTTTTTAAATCTCACATTTCATTAAAATCATCTTACTTAACAAATAAGCTTAGTATAAAGTATACCAAACCTGCTAATATAGCTGAAATTGGAATAGTCAAAATCCAAGCCCAAATTAAGCTTACAGTAACACCCCAACGAACTGCAGAAACACGTTTTGTTAATCCAACCCCAATGATAGAACCTGTAATAGTATGTGTTGTACTTACCGGAATTTTCAAGTGTTCTGTAAAGTAAAGTGTCAAAGCTCCGGCAGTTTCAGCAGCAACTCCTTCAAATGAAGTTACTTTTGTAATTTTAGACCCCATTGTTTTTACAATTTTCCAACCACCACTCAAAGTTCCTGCAGCAATAGCAGAATAACATGCTAATGGAATCCAAGCTGGCATTTTAAATTCACCGCTATCAGATGGAAGTACTACATCTAACCATGAATCCATATGAATACCCGGATTTGCATGAATATAAACCGCAACAGCAGCAGCAATAATACCCATTACCTTTTGAGAATCGTTTCCTCCATGTCCTAAACTAAATGCAGCAGAAGATAATAATTGCATTTTTTTCAAAGCAGCATCTGCCTGATGAAGGTTTAAACTGCTAAATATCAAACAAAATGCACTAACAGTTAATACAATAAATGCTACTAAAAGCCATTTGATATTATGCGGCTCTAAAGCAACACTCCAAAATTCGGATGATGGAAAACGAGCTTTATGTCCATCTTTTATAATTTCTCCGTATGGAATCATTTGCGTATAAACAAACCAAACAGTAGCAAGCATTAAAGCAATAGTAAATATTTTAGGGCCAATAACTTTACGGGATGCATTTAATAACCATATTGAAATTAAATACGATGCTAATGCTCCTAACAAGGGCGCTAAAACAATAAAAGCAATGATAATAATTACTCCCGAAGGCATCCCTCCATCTTTTCCGGCTTTATACCAGCTTACGATTTCGTACCAGTAATGTGTAGCTCCATCTTCGCCAACATAACCAGAAAAACCATGTACGGCAATAGCATGAGCAACGGCTGCTCCTGCAAAACCACCAATTAAGGTATGTGAAGAACTTGAAGGTATTCCTAGCCACCAAGTCAATAAATTCCAACAAATAGCTGCAATAACCCCGGCAAGAATAACAACCAGATCAATCTGCATGGTATCAGCTGTTTTTGCAACAGTATCTGCAACACCAAATCCGAAAACCCAATATGCCAGAAAGTTAAAAAATGCTGCCCAAAGTACGGCCTGAAAAGGCGTTAAAACCTTTGTAGCAACAACGGTAGCTATAGCATTTGCCGCATCATGAAAACCATTGATGTAATCAAAAATTAAAGCTAATACTATAATAATTATAAGTAGCGTCATAAAATTATAACTTCAGAATGAAATAAATTGAATTAAGAATGTTTTACAGAAATAGATTCTAGTATGTTTGCAACACTCTTACATTTGTCTGTTGCTGATTCTAAAACAGATAACACTTCTTTATATTTGATAATATTTTTAGCATCTGTTTCGTTTTCAAAAATTTCAAAAACTGCTTTGTTATATACGTTATCCGATTTATTCTCTAATTTATTGATTCTCGCACAAGCATCCTTAATGATATTCATATTCTTTAAGTTGCTCAATTCTTTTACTGCGCTATCAATATTTTGACAAGCTTCAAGATTAATTTCGGTCATTTTTCTGATCGATTTTGTAATCTTATCAACCTGATACAATCTCATTCTGCTTGCAGCACCGTGAAGGTAATCTGCAACGTTATCAATAGAAGTAATTAAGGTATGAATATCCTCTCTGTCAAATGGAGTAATAAAGTTTCTGCTCAACTCAAGATTGGTCTGACGTGTAATATCTTCTCCTCTTTGCTCTAACTCATCAATCTTCTGAAAAAGAACTTCTCTTTCTTTCAAAGGAAGGTTTACAGCTTCGTGTAAATTAGACGCTAATTCAATTAAATTGCTTGAAGCCTCTTCAAAAAGTGGAAAGAATTTCTTGTCTTTCGGCACTAAAAATTGGAAAATACTGTTTATTGACATCTTTATATTTTTGATAGTGCAAAATTACTTCAATATTAATTTGCAATGTTAAGCCATTGTTAACAAATCGTTTTCTATTTGGAAACTATCCAGAAACGAAACCGTCTTTTCAATGTCATAATGTAAGATTCTGTCTTCCTTAACCAACGGTACAACCTCTCTGTAACTACTCAAAAACATTTCGATGAAATCGCTTGATTTTAAAGGTTCTCTGTACGCAATTGCCTGAGAAGCATTTAATAATTCGATTGCCAAAATACGCTCTAAATTATCCATAACACGAAGCGCTTTTGTAGCTCCGTTTGCTCCCATGCTTACATGATCTTCCTGTCCATTGCTCGACACAATACTATCAACACTTGATGGAGTTGCCAACTGCTTGTTTTGGCTTGCAATACTAGCAGCAGTATATTGCGGAATCATAAACCCGGAATTCAATCCCGGATTGTCCACCAAAAATGCCGGAAGATTTCGCAATCCGGAAATTAACTGATAGGTTCTTCTTTCAGAAATACTTCCTAATTCAGCCAAAGCAATTGCCATAAAATCCAATGCTAATGCCAAAGGCTGTCCGTGGAAATTTCCTCCGGAAATAATCTGATCGCTTTCGATAAATATATTTGGATTATCGGTAACCGAATTAATTTCGGTTTTGAAAACTTTTCGAACATAATCAATGGCATCTTTTGAAGCGCCATGAACCTGCGGCATACAACGGAAAGAATACGGGTCCTGAACGTGTTTTTTCTCCTGCTCAATAATTTCGCTTCCATCTAAAAATTCATTAATGCGTTGTGCGGTAATAATTTGTCCTTTGTGAGGACGTATAAAATGAATCAATTCGTTGAAAGGCTCAATTCTTCCGTCAAAACCTTCTAAAGAAATGGTTCCGATTAAATCTGCCAAATACGAATATTTGTAAGCTTTTAATAAAATATGAGCTCCGTATGCACTCATAAACTGAGTTCCGTTTAATAGTGCTAAACCTTCTTTAGACTGTAAAACAATTGGTTGCCAGTTAAAATGTTTTAAAACTTCGGCAGAAGCCACTTTTTTACCTTCAAAATAAACTTCGCCTTCTCCTAATAATGGCAAAGATAAATGTGCCAAAGGCGCTAAGTCTCCAGAAGCCCCAAGTGAACCTTGTGTATAAATTACTGGCAGAATATCATTATTATAGAAATCGACAAGACGATTTACGGTCTGCAACTGAATTCCCGAATATCCATAGCTTAAAGACTGAATTTTAAGAAACAACATCAACTTTACAATTTCCGCCGGAACTTCTTCTCCGGTTCCGCATGCATGCGATTTTACAAGGTTTTCCTGAAGTTTAGATAAATTTTCATTAGAGATTTTCACACTATAAAGTGACCCAAAACCAGTATTGATACCATAAATTGGTTCAGAATGTGTTTCCATTTTTTTATCTAAATAATCACGGCATTTCTGAACATTAACTTTCGCTTCTTCTGATAATTCAAGTGTTTTTTGATTCACAATTATTTCTTGTAAAGCTTCTAAACTTAAGGTTTCAGTACTTATATAATGGATTTCTCTCATGGTGTTTGTAATTTAAGGCATCAAAATTCAGCAAATCAATATTAAAAAGCAACATTTGTTCATAATAATTAAAATTTAACTAAAAGCGATTCTCATCTTTTACTCATTCTACAAATCGAATCAAGCAAATAAATGCAGAATGAAAAATAACTATATAGTTAATTTAGTTTTAGTTGAAAATTTAAAGTAGAAAGTGTTTCACGCAGATTCTACAGATTTAAGCAGATTTTTAAATCATTTTAATCCTTTAATCTGTGGCTTTAAATAAAATAAATTCAGAAAACGCAGCAAAAAACAAACGCAATTATACGAATCCATCAACTTAACAGTTTTAAATCTAGCAAATACTCAATATTAAATTTTATCTTTTTGAAATATTAAAATATTCGTAAAAAGGCAATTAGGATTTTTTAACTTTTATAAAAATCTGTACTTTTGAAAAATCAAAAATGAAAAGTAACAGCGCAAAATATCAATCTACAATGACAACTCAAACAAGAGTTGCAATTGCTGCTACAACAATTTCTACTACAACAACTACTACCCCTTAGGGGTATACATTTTTACATATAATCCTGGTTATCTATACTTTTTTCCTGAAAGAAGAAAGGCATTGGATACATAAAAACATTTGCATAAAAAGAAAAAAAAAAATCAAAATGAAAGTATTAAAATTTGGCGGAACTTCGGTTGCCAATGCTCAAAATATAAAACTCGTTCTCGAAATAGTTAAACAAAATTCTAAACAAGATAAACTCGTAGTTGTTGTTTCTGCTTTAAGCAAAGTAACTGATTTACTGCAATTAGCAGCAGCAAAAGCAGCAGCAAACGACGAAAGTTTTAGAGAAATTGTAGCTGAAATCGAGAAAAAACACCTTGATACCTTAAAAGAACTTATTCCGGTAAGCGAACAAAGCAGCTTATTGAGCCACGTAAAAAGAATCATTAATCATCTTGAAACTTTATTGGATGGTTGTTTTTTATTGGGCGAATTATCTCCAAGAACTGCCGACACTATTTTAAGTTTTGGAGAATTGCTTTCGTCATATATTATTGCACAAGCGTATCAGCAAATTGACAAAGATGTTGTTTATAAAGACAGCCGAGAAATCATAAAAACAAATGCCGATTTCGGAAAAGCCGTTGTGAACTTTGAAATTTCAAACCAATTGATTCAGGAGTATTTTGCTCAAAACGAATCAAAAATCAATGTTTTACCGGGTTTTATAGCCTTAACGCTTGACGGAATTACGACTACTTTAGGTCGTGGCGGATCTGATTATACTGCAGCAATTATTGCAGGAGCGCTCGATGCATCGCAATTAGAAATCTGGACTGACGTAAACGGAATGTTTACTGCCAACCCAAAAATTGTAAAACAAGCTCAGCCAATTGCTAATATTTCATATCAGGAAGCGATGGAATTATCGCATTTTGGTGCCAAAGTTTTGTATCCGCCAACAATTCAGCCTGTTTTAAGAAAAAATATTCCAATTTTAATTAAAAACACTTTTGAGCCTGAAGCCGAAGGGACTTTAATTTCTGATCAGGTTTCGTCAAAAGATACGGTTGTAAAAGGAATCAGCCATATCGATAATATTTCATTGGTAACCCTTGAAGGCCCGGGAATGATTGGTGTTGCAGGTTCATCAAGACGTTTGTTCGAAGTATTGTCTCAGGAAAAAATCAATGTTATTTTTATTACTCAGGCTTCATCTGAGCATTCTATTTGTATCGGGATTTTAAATTCAGATGCTGAAAATGCCGAAGCTGCGATTAACAGAGCTTTTGAAGTAGAGATTCTTCAAAATAAAATTGATCCTTGTATTGTCGAAAAAGACCTTTGCATTATTGCTTTGGTTGGTGAAAACATGAAAAATCATCAGGGTTTAAGCGGAAGAATGTTCAGCACTTTAGGAAAAAACAACGTAAATATTCGTGCCATTGCGCAAGGTGCATCTGAACGTAATATTTCGACTGTAATTAATGAAAGAGACGTTAAAAAAGCGTTGAATACACTGCACGAAAACTTCTTTGAAGAAAACACAAAACAGCTCAATTTATTCGTAATGGGTGTTGGAAATGTGGGTGAAAAATTCATCGAACAAATTCACAACCAAAAGAAATTTTTAAAAGAAAATTTAAAGATAAATGTTCGCGTAATTGCTTTGTCGAACTCAAGAAAAATGATTTTTGATGAAGACGGAATTTCTTTAAAAGAATGGCAGGCCGATTTAGACAAAGGCGAACCTGCAAATGCAGCAGCTTTTATCGAACGTGCCAAAGAACTGAATTTACGTAACAGTATTTTTGTTGATATTACAGCAAATGCAAGCGTTTCTGAAACATATGAAAACTTCCTGAAACAAAGTATTGCCGTTGTAACCTGCAACAAAATTGCGTGTTCATCTGCGTATGACAATTATAAAAAACTTAAAAACCTATCTCGTCAATATAACGCACCGTTTTTATTTGAAACCAATGTTGGTGCGGGATTACCAATTATTGATACGGTAAAAAACTTAATTGCTTCTGGCGATAAAGTGCATAAAATTCAGGCGGTTTTATCCGGAAGTCTGAACTTTATTTTCAACAATTTTGATAAGAACAATTCTTTTCATGACGTTGTAAAAGAAGCCGGAGTTCAGGGATTCACAGAACCTGACCCGAAAATTGATTTAAGCGGAATTGACGTTGCCCGTAAAATCCTGATCCTAATTCGCGAAAGCGGTTACGAAATGGATATTGACGCGATCGAAAACGAATCTTTCCTGCCTGCTGATTGTTTAGCAACAACAAATAATGAAGACTTTTTTGCATCGTTACTAAAACACGCCGCTCATTTTGAAGGCATTTATGAAGAAGCATTAGCCAAAGATTCAAGATTGAAATATGTAGCGCAATTCGAAAACGGAAAAGCAAGCGTTGGCCTGCAATTCATCGCAAAAGAGCATCCTTTTTACAATTTAGAAGGAAAAGACAATATCGTACTTTTCTACACAGATCGTTACGTAGACCAACCTTTATTAATAAAAGGAGCCGGAGCCGGAGCAGCCGTTACCGCCTCAGGAATTTTTGCAGACGTTATTAGAATTGGAAATAATTAAAAAGAGGTACAAAGGTGCAAAGTGACAAAGGTGCAAAGGTTTTTACTTTGTGTTTTTAAACCTTTAATCCTTTTTAATCAAAAATAAAAATAATGATTGGCAAAACCTCTGAACCTTTGGACCTTTGCCACTCAGAACCTTTAAAAAAAATGGAAATAAAATTATTCTGTCCCGCTACAATCGCCAACCTCTCATGCGGATTTGACGTACTTGGACTTTGCTTAGACAATGCGGGCGATGAAATGATTGTTCGAAAAGTCGATCAAAAAGGCGTTCGTATTACTAAAATTGTGGGTGCCGATTTGCCTTTAGAAACCGAGAAAAATGTTTCCGGAGTGGCAGCTCTTGCCATGTTAGAAACGCTGGATGTTGATTTTGGATTCGAAATCGAAATTTATAAAAATATAAAAGCCGGAAGCGGAATTGGAAGCAGCGCCGCAAGTTCTGCCGGAGCCGTTTTCGGAATAAACGAATTATTAGGAAGACCGTATTCGCGTAAAGATTTGGTACAATTTGCGATGCAGGGCGAAAAATTAGCCAGCGGAAACGCGCATGCAGACAATGTTGCTCCTGCCCTTTTAGGCGGATTTACTTTGGTAAGAAGTTATGCTCCGCTAGATATTATCAGAATTGATAGTCCGGAAGAATTATTTGCAACGGTGGTTCATCCTCAAATTGAATTGAAAACTTCTGATGCGCGTTCGGTATTAAAACAAACCGTTTCCTTAAAAAGCGCCATCATGCAATGGGGAAATGTGGGCGGACTAATCGCCGGATTATACACCAAAGATTATGATTTGATTGGAAGATCACTGCACGACGAAATCGTTGAACCTTTGCGAAGTGTTTTGATTCCGGGTTTTGATTTAATCAAACAAACGGCTTTAGAAAACGGCGCTTTAGGTTCAGGAATTTCAGGTTCAGGCCCGTCGATTTTTGCTTTAAGCCGAGGAAAAGAAACCGCCGAAAAAATCGCAAAAGCCATGAGCGAAGTTTACGAGAACATGAATTTGCCATATGAAATTCACGTTTCGAAAATTAATCCGGACGGCGTAAGAATTATTTAAAATAAGTACTTAGTTCTTAGTAATTAGTCCTTAGTTGCAAAAAACTAAAGATTATGACTAAGGACTAGGCACTAATAACTAAGAACTTAAAAAACAATGAAATACTACAGTTTAAACCATAATGCCCCGGAAGTTTCTTTTAAAGAAGCCGTTATACAAGGATTAGCAAGTGACAAAGGATTGTATTTTCCTCAAACGATCACGCCATTAAATCCGGTATTTTTTAATGTAATCGAAAATCTAACGCATGAGAATATTGCTTTTGATGTGATTCAGCAATTTGTTGGAGACGAAATTCCGGAAGATCATTTACGAGAAATTATTGCCGAGACTTTATCTTTTGATTTTCCGGTTGTGGAAGTCGAAAACGGAATTTATTCATTAGAATTATTCCACGGGCCTACAATGGCGTTTAAAGATGTTGGCGCGCGTTTTATGTCTCGTTGTCTGGCGTATTTTAATAAAGATAAAAAAGACAGTAAAAATACCGTTTTGGTTGCCACTTCCGGAGATACGGGCGGCGCTGTTGCAAGCGGATTTCTTGGTGTTGATGGTGTTGATGTTGTGATTTTATATCCGTCAGGAAAAGTGAGCGACATTCAGGAAAAACAATTGACGACTTTAGGTCAAAACATTAAAGCACTTGAAGTTGATGGTGTTTTTGATGATTGTCAGGATATGGTAAAAAAAGCGTTTTTAGACGAAAGTTTAGCGCATAAAAACCTGACTTCGGCGAATTCTATTAATATTGCACGTTGGCTGCCGCAAATGTTTTATTTTTTCTTTGCTTACAAAGCGTTGAAAAGCCAAAACAAACCGTTAGTTTTCTCTTGCCCAAGCGGAAACTTTGGAAATATCTGCGCCGGAATTATGGCCAAGAAATTAGGTTTGCCAATTGAGCATTTTGTAGCATCTACAAACGTAAACGACACCGTACCAAGGTTCTTAGAAAACGGAAAATACGACCCGAAACCTTCTAAAGCAACAATCTCTAACGCAATGGATGTTGGAAACCCAAGTAACTTTATTAGAATTCAGGAATTGTACAATAATGATTTAAAAGCCTTCGAAAAAGACTTCTCATCATATAGTTATACTGATGAAGAAACGCTGGAAGCTCTAAAAAATATTTATAACACAAACGGTTATATCGCAGAACCACACGGTGCTGTTGGTTATTTAGGTTTGAAAAAAGAATTGCAAAAGCACGAAAATGCAATTGGTGTTTTCTTAGAAACGGCGCATCCTATTAAATTTCTTGATGTGGTTGAACCTGCTTTAGGAATTACGCTTCCTATTCCTGCTCAAATTGAGAGTGTTATTAATGAGGAAAAAGTTAGTGTGAAGATTAAGAGTTATGAGGAATTGAAGAGTTTCTTGGGTCAATAAAGCTAATATGAAACGATATATCGAACGACTGAGATTTATTTTCAGTCGTTTTTTTATTGCATTAAACTAAAATTATTTTGAGTTAGCAAATAAAAATATCGAGTACGGAAATCCGTAAAAATCGGCAAGAAATAATATATATATTTGGAAAACAAGGAAACGAAACAAACTTTCATTTATCTAACCAAATATAGGTGTAGAGAAGGAGTTATTTTCGCCAATGAATAAGTTACTGTAACCTTAAGAAAAATGAATCTTTAAAACAATAAAATGATTAGAAAAGATAAATATGTAGTTAGTTCAACACATCTTGATAGTCAAGGTTATGTTATGGCTAAAAGTGCTCTCGAAAGTATGTTGCCTCAACTTAATGGAGATAGAAAACCAAGATTAGGTTTAGAACATATAAGAACTTTTCCTCCATTTGGGGCTATTATGAATGGTGAAATATTCAAAGGAAAAGATGAGCATTACTACTTAACCGCAGAAATGGTACTATTTTGACAAACAAGAATTTATAACACTTAAAGACGGAACTAAACTTCTAAAAGAATCTTTTAGCGAAGGAGAATACCCATTTATTGAATGTGAGGATAATGAAATTGAAAAAATATCTATTGCGACAGACCCTGCAAATTTCGAAACACATAATGAAATAATTGAAATACACAATTCAGTAAGACAAGAGTCCGGCTTAGAATTTGAAACAAACTTTTTCGGAAGAAAATCAGAATTGCCAGACCCCGAAACGATAATAAAAATTACAAAAATATTAGCAATAGCACTTGGAATCATTAAAACAAAAATTCCAGAAAAGATTGGAGAAAAGATTGGAGAAGCTATTGGTGAGGATTTAGCACAATTTTACAAACTTGTTTCAAAACTTACTATTGAAACAATAAAAAAAGTCAAACCTTCTAACCGCCCAAAAAGTTTTGTTATTTCATATCCTAACACAGAATGTAATATTGAATTAGTAATTACAACACACAAAGCTGACAGAGTTTTAAATTCTTTGACCAAGGAAAAATTACAAACTATTGCTGACAAAATAGAACTACTTATAAATCTTGAACCCGAAAAGATACAATTTGTTTATAATGACGATGATTGCTGGGAGTTTAATTATTTACTTTCAAAAAATGGCTCCGTAATTGGAACAATTAAATCATTCAACAAACGAAACCAATTGTACAATGAAATTTTAGAAAAACAAAACAACGAAGAAAAAGAAAACAGCTAACGACCGCGAGTTTAATACTAATACTAAAAAGAAAAAAGTATGATATGTGCATTATGTCAAAAAACAGAAGCGAATAAAAAAAACACGCATTATTTATCAGATGGTATAATAAGAAAGTGTTTAAATATTGGAGGAACAAATGCACGAGAGCGAGGATTTTATTTTGATATTTCAAACGGAAATCCGTTTGTTGAATTTAATTTTCAACGAATTGACGAAGTCAATTTAGAAAAAGCTCTAGGACGAGCTCCTAATGAAGAAGAACTTGAAAACGCTAGACAAATACCATTTTCTGTTGATTTTGTCTTCTGCGATGTTTGTGAAAAAAACTTTACTGAATTTGAATCAGGTTTTTCAGCAACAATACTCCCAAAATTAAGAAACGCAGACTTAACGGGAATTAAATTACTGACTTTCAAAGAAGTGTCATTAATACGAATGTTTTTTTATATACAAATATGGCGAAATTCAATTTGTGAAGAAATTTTCACCTTAAAAAAAGAAACTCAAGAAGAGTTAAGATTAATAATTTTGAACAAGGAAACTGAAAACATCAATAGATTTCCGATGATAATAACATACTTGGAAACTTTAGGTGGTGACAAAGGATTTACTGAAAACTATGTAGGTTCAACTAGTGATAAAAACCCATATATAATTTTAATGAATGATTTTGTTGTTCAGTTTTTTGACGACAAAAACTCAATAAATTTTGAAGAATTTTATGGTTTAAATAATACTGAAGATTTCGAAAAAACTATTAATTTCGAAGAAGAAGAATTTACAATAAAAATTCTCGCTAATGATGAGAGAAAAATTTTATTATATAATCTTATTAGAAATGAAAAAGTAAAACAGACTTTAGATTTTTTAGAAAAATCTTTTGACTTAATGTGGCAAAGAATTTTTTATAGTTTTCCTCCTAAACAAATTAAAGCACAATACATTAATGGAATTATTGGAAATGACGGTCATAAAGTATTGAAATTCTCTCAAAAACAAATTATAGAATATACGGAACAATTCATTTGGAATCGAATAAGAAGATAAAAGTCCTATTAATGTAAACCTATAACAAGACTAAAATATGACTGTAAATCTATTTTAGGATTAAGTTAAATATGTAAACTTTTTTCAGGACGAGACAATTGGAACGTTCACGAGCGGACGCTCGCCCCCGCTTGCGCGAGCGTCCCGCTCGTGAACACAAAGAAATTCAATAGAAGAGCTTAAGGAAGAATTAGAAAATAAAACTTTAACGGTTAAGTGGAAAGTACTTTGTGTTAGTGGTCCTAATTAATTGGATTGGTAGCAGTAGAAACATAACTTTTCATCTGGATAACTTCAATTTTGAAAACGGCATAAAAACTTTCATGACAAACATATAATCATTGTAAATTAGTAAATCGTATGATCAAAATAGATTTATGGAATGAACTGATAATAAATAAACCTTCGCTAAAAATAAAAATAGATAAAGAAGGTATTTTGTTTTCTATAAATGAAAATAACCACAAGCTATTTCTAAATAAAATAATTGAGATTGCAGTTTATAAAAATGATCATATGTCTTTTGATACATTAATTCTAAGAATATCAACAGACAATGAGATTTACGAAATTCCGTATGAAATTAAATATTCGGAGTACTTTAAAATTGATGAACATTTTGTTATTCCAAAATTTGAAATTATATCAATAATTCCTGAGTTTAGAAATATTATTAATTTCCTTCAACGAAATCTACAAGAAATGAGTTTTCATTGGCTTGACGAATTAAGAATTATAGACAATAATAATATTGTAATAAATTTTAAAAGATAAATAAACCCAAAAATATCTTCATTTCTTCGCTAGAGCTGGCACCTAGCTCATAAACGCAAAGAATAAATAACAACTATTATGAAGTTTTACACATTAGTTTTTTCAATATGCCTACTTTATACTTTTCATCAAATAAGAGAAAAGAAAAATGAAAATCATATCTTAGGAACATGGAAGGTTTCTGGAATGTTCTGCTCTGAAAGAGAAGAAGTTCCTAAAGGTTTCTTATTTACTTTTTTTAAAAATGGAAAAGGCTACTTGAAGCACGAAAAAGTAATAGAAAAAGAACCTTTCATTTGGCAGATAAATTCAGACACACTGAAACTGAAATTCGAACGTGAAAGTGAAGTTAAAAACGTGCTTTTTAAAAAAGATAAATTTCTTTTTAGAAGGTTACCCTATAATAAAAAACATATTGAATTAAGATATTTAGATTTTAAAGAATGTGGTATAGAGTTAGAATTTATGGAATAAAACCAATTGAAACGTTCACGAGCGGGACGCTCGCGCCAGCAATTGAACATAAAGAAAAAAGAGATCCTAAGATCTCTTTTTTTATTTAATATATGTTTAAAAACATTATTTCCCGTTCAATAATTTCTCTAAATACTCAACTTTATCTTTTTCAGCTTGCACCAAACGTTCGTAAAGTTCTACAACTTTATCTAAAGGATTAAAAGTACAATTGCAATTGTAATCACCTGAAGTAATTGCACTGTGATCTTGAAAAGTATTTCCAATAATATTAAATACAGCTTCTTCTGAAAAGTTTTTAATTGCTTCAACCGAAACGCCAAGAGCTTTTGCTATCTCAATAAGTTTTTGTTCGTCTACAGTTTCGCTGTTTTCAATAGCCGAAATTGTTTGCTGATTTGTTCCTATAGCCTGTGCCAGAGCTTCCTGTTTCATATCTTTAAGCTCTCTGATTCGGCTTATATTTCTGCCGATATGTTTTGGTTTTATTGCTGTACTCATAATTCAAAGATATTTAAAATTCTTAAACGAAAATAAATTTAGGTAAAAAACAAACTAGTTTTTGTAAGATACTATTTTCAAAATTGATATAAATTGATAAATTCGGCTTTAAGATGCGTGCGATTAGTAAGCATAAATATAACTTACACTAATAAATGACGTTTAATCATCCATAGTTGGGGTTATTTACTCCAAATTTGACGTTGTGAACCTCATTTTTGACGTCCGGAACGTAAAAATATACGTCTGCTGACGTCAAATTTGACGTTCTGAACCCCAAATTTGACGTTCCGAACCTCAAATTTGACGTATGCCAACGCCAAATTTGGGGCTTCGAAGCCCAACGATGGACCAAACAACCTAACCGATGTCGTAATTTGCTTCATGACATAGTTACAATTTCTTACTTTCTGTATATTTTTGCTTTTCCTATATTTAGAAATTCAAATTACAACTACTCTACTTCATGATTACAAAAGCAACCCTACAAGACATCCCAGCATTAACAACCTTAATAAACTCCCCCGCTGGCGCTGGCGTGTCGCTCGTGAACATAAAGTAGATACAAGAAAGGCACTTGCTTTAGTATGTGAATAAAATTAAAATTCTATGAAAAGAATTAAACCAGAAGAATTAACAGAGCGTTTAAGTGATGAACAATTAGAAGTTTTAGCCGAAATGCTGGATGAAACACCAACATCCACAGAATGGCGTGAGTGTTACAAGAAATTGACCGATTCACAATTATTTCAAGTTCATCAAAGGCGAGGAGAATTAATCGATCAAAAAGAACAGGAACTATTAAACGCTATGACAAAAGAAGAAAGGGAACAAGAGGACGAAAAATGGAGAATATGGTACGAAAATTTAAGTCCTCATGATTTTCATTGCAACATGGGAGAACCTGCCACGTTAGAAGAATTTAAAAGCCGGTATGGTGTTTATCCTTCTGGATACGATGAAAATGGAAATAAAATTTAAAATTACCCCGCTAGCGCGAACGTCCCGGTCGTGAACACAAAGAAAAAAACTTTCGAAAGAAGATAAATAGCACATCAAATTTCTTATTCAAACAATAAAAAATGAACATACGCCTTTTTGCTAAAAAAGATTGTACACCCGCTATCTGGAGTGGTGGATTGACATATGAATATATGATATATCCGGAAACAGCACGCTATGGCGATAGAGATTTTGTATTCAGAATAAGCAGTGCTACAATAGAGAAAGTGCCTTCGGAGTTTACCAAATTTAAGGGCTATTACCGATATTTGGTTATGCTTGACAGCTCCTTACATATGGAGATTAACAAAGACAAAAAAGTATACGAGAAATATGAAATCATAGAATTTAATTCGGACGATGAAGTGACTTCTTATACAAAAGGTATCGATTTTAATTGGATGGTTTCTGAAAAAACAGGTCAACACAAACTGAAAATAACAAATGGTAATCAAAATTGTAATGCTCAAATAATACTTTTATTTTCTTTATCATCTGGAAACGTATGATTTATTAGTCATTGAAAACCCAAAAAAGGAAAATATAATGCTTCATTTTTCTAATGAATGCCTCTTTGGAATATTGGAATCATTGTAACTTTAGCAGTTCATTTTACTTATTGCTGTTTCCTCTATCGAAAAGCCAAAAAAATAATTGAGAAATTTCGATTAAAATCAATCTTCAATATTGTAATTTTGTTCTTACATTTAAAACGGAAATAATTCAATACAAAAACTATAATTACGCATAAACATTTCATGATTACAAAAGCAACCCTACAAGACATCCCCGCATTAACAACCTTAATAAACTCTGCATACAGAGGCGAAACTTCTAAAAAAGGCTGGACTACAGAAGCCCATTTATTAGAAGGAAAAAGAACAACCGAAGAAGAATTGACAGCAATCATTCTTGATCCTAAAAATACATTCCTGAAATATACCGAGAACGACAAAATTATTGGATCAGTTTTATTGGTAGAGAAAGAACAGCAATTGTATTTGGGAATGTTAACTGTTTCGCCGGAATTACAAAATAGCGGAATCGGAAAACAATTATTGGCTGAAGGTGAAAATCAGGCCAAAGCTTTGGGTTTGTCGAGTATTATTATGACGGTTGTTTCGGTTCGTGCAGAACTTATCGCCTGGTACAAACGCCACGGTTATGTTGAAACCGGCGAAAGAGAACCTTTTCCTTCGAGCGATATTCATATTAATATTTCAAATGAACCTTTGGAGTTTATATACTTAGAGAAAATAATCTAAGTTTTTGCCACGAAGACACAAAGGCAGTACGTTTTTTTAATCCCGCAAAATCGCAAAGTTTTTTGTTTCCCGCAGATGCTGCAGATTTAGCAGATTTTTTTATATGACTGTCCGCTAAGCGGACTAATGCCCAATAAAGGACGCAGATGACACAGATTAGACGGATTTTCGCTGCTATTAATATAAAAATCCGTTTTTTATCGGTTTAAATCCGTGTTATCCGTGTGCCATTCTCAAAATTGGTACAAGTAACGGATAGTCATTTTTTTTTAAATCCTTTTAATCTTTTAATCTGTGGCTTAAATAAAAAAAACGTTCACGACTTTGCGAGATCTTCTAAATCTTAGAAACTTAGCATCTAAGAACCTTAGCAACTTTTTTCAGCAACTTCTTTTAGCAACTTCTTTTAATCTTAGATAAAAATTCGTGCGAGACGCCAAGGTACGATGATAAATTCTTGTTGTTGATGGCTTTAAATTTACTGGGATACCGTTCTATAAAATCCAGATATCTTTGTTTGGAGGTTTTGTTTAAGACATCTAAAAGTCTTTGTTGAATGGCGATGTTTGCTTTTTCTACCATCATAATGTGAAATTGGATGAGTTTAGGAACTTGTTCAAACAACAATGTTTTGTTTGCTTTGCTGATCACTAAAATCTCGCTTTCTTCCATCGCCTGAATGTTGTAGGTTGTAGGCTTTTGGTGGTAGAAACTTTGAAGATCGCACATCCATTCGTTTTCGAAGGAAAAGAAAATAACGCTTTCGTTTCCGCTGTCATTGAAAATATAAGTCTTAAAAGCGCCTTTTAAAATAAATCCTTCATAAGAATTGTTTGAATCCTGAATTTGTAGGAATTCATTTTTCTTCAATTTTATAAATTCGGCTTTCTCTACTATAAATTTCCAATCTTCATCTGTGAGGTTAATTTTACGTTCAATGTTTAATCTGAGGGCTTTGTACATGTGTTTTTACTTTTATTCTTACTTTGGGGCGTAAGTTTTGAATGAATTAAAAAGATGTAATCGATTACGTAAAATTACTTTTTTTAGTCATTTTTGTCTCTAAACAACTGTTAAAAAAACATTTAATCACAAAATTTTTACAAAAGATTGAACTTGTTCAACTTTTTTAAAAATTATTATGGGCAGATTTGTACCGTTAAATTTTTTATAAACCCCCAAACTTAAATTATGAAATTTAAATCAACATGGTCAGTATTGTTACTGACAATCGTATTCGGTTTTACAAGTTGTAACACTGAAGAAATTGCTTCTCCTGTAAGTGGTGAAAGCGCAATTATTGAAACTACTACACCTACTGGTAGTTTAACTGCAAAAGTTGGAAACTGTGCACAGGTTCCTGGATGGGCTTCGCAAAACGGAGGTACAACCGGAGGAGGAAGTGCTGCTGAAACAACTGTTACAACGTATGCTCAATTGAAATCTGCAATTGAAAGTAGTACTGTAAAAGTGATTAAAGTGAGTGGTACTATTACAGTTACAACTAGATTGTCATTCCAGGATCAAACCGGAAAAACAATTTACGGTGCTGCCGGTGCAAAATTGGTTTCTACAAACCAAACAAAAGATGCTTCTGGAATCATCAACATTAAAAGATGTAAGAACATCATCATCAGAAATCTTATTTTTGAAGGTCCTGGTGCTTATGATACTGACGGTTGGGATAATGCTATTCTTGACGAATGTACAAACGTATGGGTTGACCACTGCGAATTTAGAGATGGTGTAGACGGAAACTTCGACATCAAGAATAAATCAGATTATATATCTGTTACTTATTCTAAATTCCACTACCTAAAACCACCAAAAGCAGGAGGTTCTGGAGGATCAGACGATCACAGATATTCTAACTTAATTGGTTCTAGCGATGGTGCAACTGCAGATCGTGGAAAATTGAGAATTACTTTTGCCCGTTGCTGGTGGGCTCCTGGTTGTAAAGAAAGAATGCCAAGAGTACGTTTTGGAAAAGTGCATTTAATCAACAACTTTTTTAATAGTACTGTAAGCAATAAATGTGTTGCAGCAGGTTTTGAAGCTGATATTAAAGTGGAAAATAACGTATTTGAAGGAGTAAAAACACCTATTGATTTAATGACTGGTTACACAGCAGTTACAGCTGTTGGTAATGTTTTCACTAATGTTAGTGGAAATACAGCAGGTAGCAAAACTTCTTTTACACCTCCGTATACTATTGTAACGCTTGCAGGTTCTGCAGTTAAGGCTGATGTTACCAGCTCAGCTGGTGCAGGTCCAACTTTAGGTGGCAATATTTGCGGATCTTTCTAATTGAAAATATTTTTAGCACTATAATTTCAAACAACTTACTTTGAAACTATGGTATTAAAAAGAGAATAAAGTTAGTTAGTTTAGTTTAAACCACGAATTACAGCAATGTAGTTCGTGGTTTTTTATTTTAATTTAAACCGAAAACTCAGATTAAGTCATGCTTGTCATCCTGACGGAGGAAGGATCACACAAGAAATTCCTCATAGAGAGTCGTCAATCTTTGTCGAACTTCTAGTGTGATCCTTCCTCCGTCAGGATGACAAAAACGGCAACAATCCTGTTTAAGACTTATTTCTTCAAACCTTTGTTTCTTTAAACCTTTGTTTCTTTGAACCTTTGTTCCTTTGAACCTCTGAACCTTTTTTAAAGCACCAACTCCTCAAACAATCTTTGAATGGTTTTTTCTAAATCCTCACATAAACCGGAATGCGGCCTTGAAGTTTGAATTGCCGAACTGCGAATTGCTGTTAACCAGCGAAAACGAGACGGAATATCCATTTCGCCAATGGGTCCGCCATCTTTATCTCCGCTTGCAATTTTTTTAAGTGCCGTTACATTGCAATGCAATTGCTCCACGTCAAAATCGTTCGAAAGTGCTTCGATTTTAGCATCGTCAATATGGGACAATACTTTTATAAATTTGGCCCTTTTACAAAATAAAATGATTCCGATATTCAGGAATTCTTCGCGCTCCACTCTTGGTACCACACGAATTACGGCATACTCATATAAGTGACTATCTTGCATTTTGAGCTTGATTTACAAAGATTTCGGAATTATTTAATCTCGTTTGCAAAAACTGTAAGTATACGTTTCGCAAAGCTTCGGGTGTTTCGTCGGTGTCTTCCCATTGCAACCATTCTTGTGGAATCGTATTTACAATTTCTTCCAGAATTTCATTGGTTAAAAGCGTTTTAAATTCGGCATCAACTTCTTTTAAAAGTGAAGCTTGCGGTAATAAAACATGGTCTTTTATCAACGCAAACGGACTTTTGGCATGTTGCTCCCAATTGTTCCAGGAATGGTGAAAATACAAGCATGCGCCATGATCTATCAGCCATAATTCTTTATGCCAGATTAGCATATTGGTATTTTTAAAAGTACGATCGACGTTAGTAATATATGCGTCTAACCAAACAATTTGCGAGGCTAATTTTGCGTCTACAGTAGTTACAACCGGATCGAATGTAATGGCGCCTGATAAAAAATGGAGTGCCAGATTTAATCCCTGGCTTCCTTGAAGTAAATCCTGAATTTCTTCGTCGGCTTCAGTTCTTCCAAAAGCTTCGTCGAGATTGGCAAAAACCAGTTCGGGAAGTTGTAGTTTTAAGGCTTTTGCAATTTGTCCGCCCACTAATTCGGCTATTAAGGCTTTTACGCCGTGTCCGGCACCTTTAAATTTTAAAACGTATTTAAAATCGTCATCGGCTTCTGCCAAAGCTGGTAAAGAGCCGCCTTCGCGTAAAGGCGTTATATAACGTGTAACGTTTACCGTTCTGAGATCGAAGTTGTTTTCCATATATACAAACTTACTAATTTAGATTGTTAGATTATTAGACTTCTTAGAATATTAGAATTTTGTGTGTTTTAACTGCAAGCTAAGTGGTAATTCCTAATTGTCATCATTTTTGTCATCCCGAGGAACGAGGGATCACACTAGAAACTCCGCATAGAAAGTCGCCAATCTTTGTCGAGTTCCGTGTGTGATCCCTCGTTCCTCGGGATGACAAACTGCGTGTAAAAATCTAAGTCAGTCTAAATACAAAAACGCTTTTCCTAAATTCTCAATAATGTCCGAAGCAATAAACGATTGATATCCTGTTTTTGGCAAAGCAATATCAGCAGTTAAACCGTGGAGGAAAACGCCTAGTTTTGCGGCATATATTGGTTCGTAACCTTGAGCTAATAAACTGGTTATGATTCCGGTTAAAACGTCTCCGCTTCCTGCGGTGGCTAAAGCTGCATTTCCGGTGGTGTTTTCGTAGATTTTACTTTTATTGATAATGTATGTTGGCGCGCCCTTCATGACGATAATTACTTTGTATTTTTCTGAAAAAGCGATTGTTTTTTGAAACTTATCAGATTCTGAATTCCATTTGCCGATTAAACGTTCCAGTTCTTTTGGATGTGGTGTCAGAATGGTATTTTCAGGAACTAATGCTAACCAGGATTGATTTTCTGCTAAAATATTCAGCGCATCGGCATCGAGTACTAAAGGTGTTTTATTGATTCTTAAAAATTCGAACAAGGCTTTTTGCGTAGCTAACTCCTGCCCTATTCCAGGGCCAATTCCGATTGCCTGAGGAATTATCGGAAGATGAATAGTAGTGATAAAATTAGAATTTTCATCGGTGAGAACCATAACTTCGGGAATTGAAATTTGGAGGATTTGATAGCCACATTTTGGTGTAAAGGTTGTTACGAGTCCACAGCCTGATTTTAAACACGATTTTGATGCTAAAACTGCCGCTCCTATTTTGCCGTAACTTCCGGCAATAATTACGGCGTGCCCCTGAAGTCCTTTATGAGTTGTGGGATTTATGGGTTTGTATATTTTTAGAATTTCTTCTTTGGTGATTAAAAAAGGATCTTTCATTTGGCTTATTTATTATTTTAATTTTTAATCACTTCCTGATTTATGCTGATGTATTTATAACACAGATTAAACGGATTTACTTCGTAAAGACGCGGATAAAAATGGATTTTTAATTTCCTGATATCTGTTGTATTGGTTTCCTGCAAGGTTTCTAAAACCTTGTAGGTGTTATTTTTTTGTGAATACAGATACCTACAAGGTTTTAGAAACCTTGCAGGAATTCAAAATCTTTATAAAAAATTTAGTTTACTAAAGTTACATAAAAATTTGAAGAAGAAAGTGTTTCTTATCGTCAGAATGTCTAGCCCAGATTGCAGTGGAAAGCCCGGAGTAAAAAAAGCAAAAGTTTCTTGTTCTAAAAAAGCGACCAACGGAAGCTCTTTTTAGAACATTAGAAACTTTGCTTTTTTTACGAGGACTTGTAACGGAAAGCTGGAATTGCTCCTGATCATTGCGAAATTTATAATTTAGACTACTAAAATTTGATATTTTTTGAATAAATTTGCGACACAATTTTATAAAACAACACAATGAAAAATACTGCGCTTACGCACATACATGAGAGTTTGGGAGCAAAAATGCTTCCGTTTGCCGGTTATAATATGCCTATTACTTATGAGGGCGTAAATGCTGAACACGAAACAGTTCGTAACAGTGTGGGCGTTTTTGACGTTTCGCATATGGGAGAATTTTTACTTACAGGACCAAATGCTTTGGCTTTGATTCAGAAAGTGACTTCGAATGATGCTTCGACTTTGACAATTGGAAGAGCGCAATATTCTTGTTTACCAAATAATGAGGGCGGAATTGTAGATGATTTGATTGTTTATAAAATGAAAGACGAGCAGTATTTACTGGTTGTAAATGCTTCTAATATTGACAAAGACTGGAACTGGATTTCGTCTCACAATGATTTGGGTGTTGAGATGAAAAACCTTTCGGATGATTATTCGTTATTGGCAATTCAGGGTCCAAAAGCGGTTGAGGCTATGCAGGCTTTATCTTCTATAGATTTAGCTGCAATTCCGTATTACCATTTTGAAGTTGGTGATTTTGCCGGTATTGAGCATGTAATTATTTCTGCTACAGGATATACAGGTTCTGGAGGTTTTGAAATTTATTGCAAAAACAGTGAAGCAGAACAAGTTTGGAACAAGGTTTTTGAAGCGGGAGCGGCTTTTGGTATTAAACCAATTGGTCTTGCGGCTCGTGATACTTTACGTCTTGAAATGGGATTTTGTTTGTACGGAAACGATATTAATGATACAACTTCTCCGCTTGAAGCTGGTTTAGGATGGATCACAAAATTTAATAAAGATTTCACGAATTCTGAAAGTTTGAAAAAACAAAAAGAAGTTGGTGTTACTAAAAAATTAGTGGCTTTTGAAATGCAAGAGCGTGCAGTACCAAGACACGATTACGAAATTGTTGATGCTGAAGGTGCTGTAATTGGTATTGTAACTTCTGGAACGATGTCTCCATCTATGAACAAAGGTATTGGTTTAGGATATGTTACGGTTGCAAATAGCGCAATTGACGGCGATATTTTTATCAGAATCAGAAAAAATGATGTTCCAGCTAAAGTGGTAAAATTACCTTTTTACAAGAAATAGTTTTTAACACATATATTTTGAAAATGCGTTGCTTTTTAAGTAACGCATTTTTTTTGCTCCAGATTTTATGAATTAAAAGATTCTATTGTTTTTTCTCTGTTAAATAAAATCACTTTGATGTAAGAAATTTTAGAAAAATTGTAACTTTTTATCAAAAAATAAAGCGTAATTTTAGTCTAAACGAATAGTTTCGATTTATGAAAAAAATAGTATTAGTATTGATGTTAACCACGAGTGTCCTGTTTAGTCAAAATAGCGACCAGACATGCGTAATACTAAACAAAATAAATGTACTAATACAAACAGAACATGTTCGCCCGAAACCGGTAGACGATAGTTTATCTGTTTTTGTTTTTGATAATCTAATCAACGAATTAGATCCTTCGAGAAATATATTTTTCGAATCTGAGTATGAAGAATTGGCAAAGAAATACCGCTTGAATTTAGATGATTTAATCCTGAAAAATGATTGTAGTTTTTTAGCCGATATTACTGGTAAATATAAAAATGGACTTGTTAGAACTAAAGCTGTTTTAGAAAAAATACAAGCCGGAAACATTGATTATTCGACTAAAGATACGATTCGGTTTTATAAAAAATCTTTTGCCTTTTATCTTAAAAAAGAAAATATTGAAAAAGTCTGGATTAAGAAATTACGCTATCAGATTTTAGATGATATTGCTGAAACGGGCAATAATCTGGATTCGTTGAAGACTAATTTTAAATCGTTGGAATTGGCGTCTAAAAATATGATTTTATCCAATGAAATCTGCAGGATAAGTACGCTCCTTGAAACAAATATTAAACAGGAGGAAAAACTTTATAATTTCTTCTGCACTTATTTTGATCCTCATACAGCATATTTTAGTGATGATTCTAAATCTAGTTTTGTTGCTTCATTATCTAAAGAACATTTGTCTTTGGGAATGACGGTAAATCTAAATGAGAAAAACGAAATAATAATCGATGAAATTGACCCAAATGGTCCCGCTTATCAAACCGGGCAGATTAAAAAAGGTGATCAGATACTTTCGGTTTCTAATCAAAAAGAAACGCTTCAGGTTTCCTGTTCTTCTTTAGAATCGATTTCTACTATGATTTTATCGGAATCTAATAAAAGTATTATCCTGACTTTAAAACGAAATTCAGGTAAAAACTTTGAAGTTTATATTGAAAAACAAGTTATGAAAGATGAAGATAATTCGGTCTTCAGTTTTATAATTGGCAAGGATAGTAAAATTGGTTATATAAAAGTTCCGAGTTTTTATGCTGATTTAGATGGAAACAGCCGAAAAGGCTGCGCTGACGATGTTGCACGAGAAGTTATTAAATTAGAAAGAGACCATATAAAAGGTTTGGTGATTGATTTAATTGACAATGGCGGCGGATCTATGGAAGAAGCCATTAAATTGGCCGGAATGTTTGTTGATTACGGTCCTATTTCTATTGTTATTGACAATAAAAAAGAGAAGTCTGTAATTAATGATCCGTTTAGGGGAGTTATTTACAAAGGTCCGATTGTAATTTTAATCAATAGTAATACGGCTTCTGCCAGCGAGTTTTTTTCTTCGATATTGCAAGATTATAACCGTGCATTACTACTGGGCAGCAATACGCTTGGTAAAGCTACAATGCAAACCATTCTTTCGCTTGACGAAGAAAAAAATACCGATTTCTTAAAAATAACTATTAATAAATTTTACAGAATTACAGGAAAAAGCCATCAATATATTGGCGTCAAGCCCGATGTCGTTCTTCCGGAATTTTATGAAGATATCTATCAAAAAGAAAGTGATTTTCCTACTGCCATAAAAAATGACAGTATCGAACCCTTTTTAAAATACAAAACTTACGTAAAACGAGACCTGATTGATAAAATTGCTAAAAACAGTAAATCAAGATTGGCTGATAATTACTACTTTAATGACATCAAAAAAATTAATGTAAAAATTGACCAAATGGTTAATGTCCCAAAAGCTGAGATTCCGATGACCCTTGATGCGGTTTTTGAACAAAAAAAAGCTGTTAATTCTATTTGGACAGAAATACATACTTTTAACGATGATAATAATCCGTTAGATGTTTATAATTCGACTGTGAATCAATTTTTATTAGGCGTTTATCCAACAGAGAAAACTATAAACCAGTATCAAATTGATAATCTCAAAACTAACCCTTATTTAAATGAAGCGGTTAATATTATTACGGAGTTTAATGCGTCAAAATAGATTTTAGATTTTAGATTTTAGATTTTAGATTTTAGATTTTAGATTTTAGATTTTAGATTTACTACTTTTTCAAAATCTTCGACTTTGAAAAAGCTTGATAACTTTGTGAACTTACTAAGTAAAATTTAGTAAAAAACTTTGCAAACTTTGCGTAAATCTTAGCGAACTCTGCGATTAAATTACAAGTAAAAACATAATTTAAAAAAGAATAGAATTGATTTTGGAAAAATAAGGAATAACCGTATTTTTGCATCTCAAAATAAAAAATTAGTAATGGGAAGAGCGTTCGAATTTAGAAAAGGAAGAAAAATGAAACGTTGGTCAGCAATGGCTAAAACATTTACCCGAATTGGTAAAGACATTGTTATGGCCGTTAAAGAAGGTGGTCCTAACCCAGATGCCAATTCTAGATTAAGAGCTGTAATACAAAATGCAAAAGCCGCTAACATGCCTAAGGACAATGTGGAGCGCGCGATAAAAAATGCAAGTAATAAAGATACTGCCAACTATAAAGAAATTTTGTTTGAAGGTTACGCGCCTCACGGAATTGCGATTTTAATTGAAACGGCATCTGACAATAATAATAGAACGGTTGCGAATATTCGTAGTTACTTTAACAAGTGCAACGGAACTATGGGAACTCAGGGTTCTGTAGAGTTTATGTTTGACCATACTTGTAATTTTAGAATTGCAAAAGGAAACCTTGATCCGGAAGAATTAGAATTAGAATTAATTGATTTTGGTGCCGAAGAGGTTTTTGAAGATGAAGACGGAATTTTAATCTATGCGCCTTTTGGAAGTTTTGGTGCTTTACAAAAGGAATTAGAAAACAGAGGTTTAGAAATCCTATCTTCTGGTTTTGAGCGTATTCCACAAATCACAAAAGAACTTACAGAAGCTCAAATCGCTGATGTTGAAAAACTAATCGAAAAAATTGAAGAAGATGATGACGTTATGAACGTTTATCATACGATGCAAGAAGCATAATATTTCATTTATCTTCTATAGTAAGGCTCCAGAGAAATCGGGAGCCTTTTTTTGTTATAAATGAGGAATCCCGTAAAAAATAATTAAAGAGAATGTTTACGTTTGCTGAAAATTTTGGCATATGCCTACATAATAGAAAAATGATAATTATATAAAATTTTATTAAAATAATATAATAACTTTTTATAAACAATTCTTTTCCTGTTAAAATTATATAATATATTTGGCACTTTAAGTCGCTGAATTTTAGATGATTTAATAAATATATTGCCAAATACAACACCAAAACCTACAAAGACATTGAAAAAAACTACTCTTAAATTACGCTCTTTCGTATACATTTTAGTTTTATTTACGATCAGTTTAAACTGTTTTTCAAATACTTACACAGATACAATAAGTAATTCGAAAAAACGATCATTAGTTAAAAACGACAATAAAAAACCTAATTTTCTTCCTGAGAACAATTCCTTCAATTTCATTCAAAATTCTGAAAGTGAATTTACGAACGATTACCTAAGAAAGAATTTTCCTATTGCTGAACAAACTGCTGATGATTTGCAGAAAGCAATGGCTACTTGTCTCAAAATTGATGAAAATGGTAATCTGACTGATAATCTTGAACCAAAGAATTTGTCGCAATTACCTTTGGGTATAAAAAAGACAATTGGCGGTATTCAATATCTATTAGGAATTAGCAATGCAAAATTTACACCTGAATATACGGAGCTAACCGCTTTTGTAAGGATCATTATTCCACAACATGGTTCTGACGGAAAAGCAAAAGAATTATTTTTTGGTGCAAATAACATCAAACTATCTCATAAGGGTGGTTTAGTTGGCGATACAAATCTGGTTTTACTTGGTGATGTTCCTATTAAAATAAACGGCGAAAATTTACTGTTGATTTTGAAAGGTGGAATGGACATGAAAACCGGTGTCGTTAAAAACGAAACCTATGTAACTATAGATTGTAATGGATTTAAGGAGCTTGGAATTACAGCTGATGTGCAGTTTTCAAGAAATCTTTTAGAACCGGTTAACAATGATTATGTAGCCCTTGCTGATCCAGCAATGGTTACCGGAACTTTTAAAACTGTAGTTTCTAACTGGAATGATATTTTAATTGAAATTTCATTGCCAAAATTTCAATTAACTTCTAAAAAAGGTTTTTGTTTTGAATTAAACACAGCGGTAATTGATTTTAGCGATTTACGAAACTCTAAAAATGTTGTATGGCCAACCGACTATGCTGCTAAATATTTAGTACCCGGAAACGAAAATTTGTGGCGTGGTCTTTATGTAAAATCGCTTAAAATAGTTTTGCCAGAAGAATTTAAGAAAAAACAAAGCAAAGAAAGAATTCGCTTTGAGGCAACAGATTTACTGATAGATCGTATGGGGGTTTCCGGAAAATTTTCCGGAAGTAATTTAATAGGTATTGATGAAGGAGATGCGTCAGGATGGCAAATGTCTCTTAACAGTGTAAGTATAACATTAGTTGCAAATTCTTTGACTGCTGCCAGTTTTGGCGGTGATATCCTTTTACCTGTTTCTGATAAATCAGGAAAATGTAATGGAGGTACAAGATCTGAGTTAGCTTATAAAGGAATAATAGACCCTCTTAATAATGAGTACTTACTGAATGCACAGGTTACAAACGGGATTTGTTTTCAGGCGTTTAAAGCCCAAGCGGTTATAGAAAAAAACTCTTATGTCGAATTAAAAGTAAAAGATGGTAAATTTCTGCCAAAAGCAGTTCTATACGGTACTTTATCATTAAATGCCAGCAACAAACCAATAACTGCAGCAGAAGCAATTGCACTAGAAAAAACAGATGCTGCAAGTGGAGATTCTGCCACAGGAGAGAAAAAAGAAACTGTATCTTTTAAAGGGGTAATTTTTCAAAATCTAATGCTGCAGACTGTGTCTCCATATATTAGTGCAGATTATTTTGGCTATAAAAACGTGCAAAATGATGGCTCTACTGTTAGTAACTTCCCTGTAACAATTAATGAAATTGCTTTAATTACCACCGACGAAAGCGCAAGTTTAAAGGTTGATCTTGCCATTAATATGATGGAAAATCAATTTAATGGACAAACTAAATTTTACGTCGTTGGAAAATTTGGTAAGGACGAAGGTATTCAGAAATGGAAATACGACCATCTTAAGTTTGAACAAATCTCAATTGGAGCAGACTTAGGAGGAATGAAATTAAAAGGGAGCATTACCATAATGGATAATGATCCTGTTTACGGAAAAGGTTTTAAAGGATCGTTAAGTTGCGATTTTACTGGTGGTATTAAAGTAGAAGCCAATGCTATTTTTGGATCTATAGGATTTAGATACTGGTATGTAGATGCCATGGTAGATGGTTTAAACATTCCGGCCGGAGCCATTACGTTTAAAGGTTTTGGTGGTGGTGCATATTATCACATGAAAAAAGACGGTTTCAGTAACCGATTTGCTGCTTCAGGCTCTAATTATGTTCCGGATATCGATTCTGGTCTTGGTGTAAAAGCCATGATTAAATTTGCCGGTACAGCTACAGCCGATGCCTTTTGGGGTGGTTGTGGTTTCGAAATTGCTTTTAACAGCAAAGGTGGTATAAACCGAATTAGTATTTATGGAGAAGGTCACGTAATGCAGACTTTTGAAATTCCGGGTGCAAGTGAATTAACGGAAGCGTTAAAAGCGGTCACTGAAAATGAATCGCTGATGGGTGCAGTAGCAGCCGAAGCTTTAAAAACATCAGATTTATCAAAAGCAGCTGCAGAGTTATATCCTAATGATGTAGCAGCATCTATGGGTATTAATGCCTTTGCCGCTATTGAATATGATTTTAGAGCTAAAACATTACACGGTTCATTCGATTTATATATAAGTACCCCTGGTGGTTTCATATCGGGCCGTGCTTCAGGAAACAGAGCCGGATGGGCAGTTTTACACTTTGGCCCGGATAAATGGTATGTTCGCGCAGGTACGCCTACTGACCGATTAGGAATAAAACTAGCAATTGGATCTTTTGAAGTAGAAGCCGGTGGTTATTTTATGATGGGAGATGATATTCCTGGTAGCCCGCCACCGCCGGATATTGTTGCTCAGTTACTTGGTGTTGATGTTGCAACGCTCGACTATATGCGAGATGAAAATAGTGTGGCATCTGGTAAAGGATTTGCTTTTGGGTCAGATTTTAGCCTTAAAACAGGGAACATGACTTTTCTTGCATTCTATGCTAATTTTCAATGTGGATTTGGATTTGATATCATGGTAAAAGATTATGGAGAAGCACAATGTAAAGGATCAGGGCAAATTGGATTAGATGGCTGGTATGCTAACGGACAGTCATATGCCTACATGCAGGGAGAAATGGGTATTAATATAAAATTATTTTTTGTTAAAAAGAAAATTTCAATTATGAAAGGTGGTGGTGCCGTTCTATTACAGGCAAAACTACCAAATCCGGTTTGGATTCGAGGTTATATGGCAGGTTATTTTGATATATTGGGAGGAGCTATTAAAGGTAGTTTTAGATTTAAACTTGAATTTGGAAAACAATGCGAATTTGTAAATGATGCCCCTTTAGGTGGATTAAAATCTATTGCAGACATAACTCCTTCTGAAGGAGCAAAAGATGTAGATGTGTTTACAATTCCTCAAGTTGGATTTAATGTACCTATTGAGAAAAATTTTAATCTTGAAGATGATAGTGGCGTAAGAACATATAAATTAAAATTGGAAGAATATACTATTAAAAAAGATGGTGCTGTTGTTCCAGGAGAGATGTCATGGAATCAAACCAAGGATTTACTTAGTTTTACCTCTACAGATATATTGCCTCCAAACTCTAATTTGGTATTGACTGTAAAAGTAAGTTTTCAGGAAAATGTAAATGGAACATGGAAAACTCTTTTAGACAATGGACAGGTTGCTACTGAAACTGAAACAAGAAATTTTATGACAGGTACTGCGCCTAATAATATTCCTGTAAATAATATTTCTTATTCTTACCCTGTTTTTGACCAGAAATATGTATATCAAAATGAATCTAAAAAAGCTTACATCGTATTAAAACAAGGACAGCCTTATTTATTTGAATTAAAGCCAGGTCAGTCTCAACAAGCTTTTTACAAAACTGCCAATAATACTGCTACAGGTTCAATAACATATAATAATGATGAGAAAAAAGTTAGTGTAGATTTACCTGTTTTACAGACATCAAAACCATACAATATTACTTTGATGACATTGGAAACTAAAACCGATGCCAATGCGAATTTGTCTCAAAATTATGAATCACAAAATCTTGGTGATAATGTAAATGTCGAGATGAAAAGTAATACTTTAAATGCAACTGTTACAAGCGGTGAAGGTGTAGAATTATTACAATATAACTTTAATACAAGTCAGTATAATACATTTAAAGAAAAACTAGCGGCAAAAAAACCAAAACAAACATTGGTAGAAATCATTTATTCTGATGTGCATGCTTTACAGTCATTAAATAATTCAACAGAACCTTTTGATGAAATCGAAATAATTGGAAACATCAAAACACGCAATATACCATTGGTAGATGTTGAAGCAATATTGGATGATAATTATTATAAAAATGAAATATTTCCATTAATATATACAGGTTATCCTTTAGAAGCAGATTTAACGCTGGACAGAGCAGATGCAAAACTTGGAATTCCTCCGGTTAGAGGAGTCGAAGTACTGGCATGGTATCAGGATTACATTTTAAACAATCCAAATAGTTTTATGTTAAAAGAATATTTGCCTTATCGCTATAATCTGCCATTTTATTACAAAGCTGATTTTGTTAATTTAAGATATAAGGTTGTAAATAAATATCTGAATACACTAAATCAGTCAATGATCACAAAATACAATTACATAATCAACGGTCAGTTTCCTTATATCAAACAAGGCAATTATAACATTAAATTGAACTATGTGTTACCAGGTGGACAATTAGGTACAAGTTCAACTTTTACATTCAACAAATTAAACTAGCATGAAATTTAAATTTTTAATTATACTTGTTTTTACATTCTTTACTAATGGTTTTTCTCAAAATAAAGGAGAAACGATTGCCAGTACAGAAAAAAAACCGGACATACAAGTTATTGCAAGAGTGCAAAAAGATAAAATTTTATTGCGCTGGGCCGTTACAAATCCTATGGCCTGGAAAAAATTAAATAAGTATGGATATTCTGTAGAAAGATATACAGTTACCAGAGATAATAAAACCCTGTCTAGTCCTGAAAAAGTTATTTTATCTAAAGTTTTAAAGCCCGAGCCTTTAGAAACCTGGGAGAAACTAATTGAAACGAATGATAATGCAGCAATTGTTGCACAAGCCATTTATGGTGAAGAATTTGCCGTAACAGGAAAAGACAATTTAGAATCGATTATTAACCTTTCTGAAGAAATGGAGCAACGTTTTACTTTTGCTTTATATGCTGCAGATAAAGATTTTGAAATTGCAAAAAAAGCAGGTTTGGGATTTGAAGATAAAACTGCCAAGATTAACGAAAAGTATGCATACAGAGTTTCTTCAAATGTACCTGAAACAGAATTGAGTATTGATTATGGGGGAATTTTTGTTGGTTTGAAAGAATATGAACCTTTGCCAAAACCAATGGATTTTACGGCTCATTTTACTGATAACAGCACGATGCTAAGCTGGAATTTTAAAATACTAGCTCATGCTTACGGAAGTTATTACATTGAACGTTCGACTGACAAAGTAAAATTTGAAAGGATTACAGATAAGCCTTATACAAGTTTGAATCAAAAAAACGCCAATAATAATCGTATTTTTTATGTAGACTCAATAGCAAACAATACATCTTACAGTTATAGAATTCAGGGTATTTCTCCTTTTGGTGAACTTAGTCCTTATTCTGACGTTGTAACAGGAAAGAGCAAGGCTTTGCTAAAATATGTACCTCATCTTACTGTAAAAGAATTTAAAGATGATACTACAGTAAACTTAATTTGGGAATTTCCTGAAGAAGGTAATAATGATATTTCAGGTTTTGAGCTCAAACGTTCTGAACAGGATGATGATAAATACACAACGGTATTAAAAAATATTCCTGCTAAATCGCGAAATGTAGTTTTCGATAAATTATTACCTACCAATTATTTCACTATTACTGCAATTGGTAAAAACGGAAACAGCAGAACTTCTTTTCCAATGTTAGTACAACCCGTTGATTCAATCCCTCCTGCAAAACCAATTGGTTTAAAAGGTGTTATCGACAGTTTGGGAGTTGTAAAACTTACATGGACACCTAATAAAGAAAAAGATCTTTTAGGTTATCGTATTTATAAAGGAAATGTTGCCGAAGAAGAATTTAGTCAGGTAACCATTAGTCCAAGTGAACCAAATACTTTTGTAGATAAAGTGTTAATTAAAAACTTAAATCCTAAAGTATATTATAAAATCATTGCGGTTGACTATCGCTACAACATGTCTGAGTTTTCTGAAACGTTAATTCTGAAAAAACCTGATGTAGTTCCTCCTGCTTCACCTGTATTTATGAATTATGAAATAAAAGATGGAGCAATTTTTCTTGAATGGGCGAATAGTCAAAGCGAGGATGTAGCCGTACATCAATTATACCGCAAAGAAGATGATCAAAAAGAATGGAAATTAGTTTTAGAAACAAAAAATAAAGAAGAAAAATTTCAGGATAAAACCGCTCTTGAAGGGCACACTTACACGTATGCCATTTTTGCAAAAGATGAAAGCAAATTAGTTTCTAATCCTTCACCTGAAGTACATTTATTTGTACCTAAATATTCTGTAATGCCATCTGTAAAAGGTTTTTTTGCACAAGCCAACAAAACCACAAACACTATCGATTTGTCTTGGGAATATTCAAATAATACTGTTGATAATTTTGAAATTTATAAGGCATCAGATAAAGATGCTTTGCAATTAATTCAGGTTGTGGCTGGAAAAACAAAACGTTTGTCTGATCCTACCATTGCAATAAACACTACTTATAAATATGGAATAAGAGCTGTATTTAAAGACGGAAGAACATCTCAAATGGAATTTTACACGGTTAAATTTTAAACATTAAAACATATAATTCTAGTTGATTAAAATTAATGACTCACAAAAATAATTATATTGAATATGTATTTTAAAGCAACTTTCGTTTTACTATTATTTGCAGTGAAAAGTTATAGCCAAAGTTATAGTATTACACTTAAATATAATGCCAGTGGCAATAATTGTCATGCTGCTAGCTATAGTTGGAATTTTGTAGGTGATGGTAATATAATCGATGAATTTAGCGATGGAGGAAATGACATGAATATACCAACAACAACTGTTAATTATGATTTACCAACTTACGGTTCTTTTTCTTTGTCAACAAATACAGCATGCATCCCTCTAGATGAAACTACTCCAGAATGTAATAGCAATAATAGCTATAGTACCAGTGCTGTAAATTTAATTAAAGGAACAGCAGGCTTATCAGCAGGAGGCTGTAATGGTAGTGTTTACATATCGAAATTTATTCCAAATGTAACGATTCGAAATCTTGACACTACAACACCAACAGAAGTTTGCGCAGGTTTTCAATTAAGTTTGGCTGCTTTTCCTACAGGTTTTCCTCAGGAGGCATATCATTGGCAATATTCTGTAAACAATAAAATATCCTGGATTGATGTACCAGCTACTATTGGAGGGAGACAAACAAATAATATTGCGACGCCAACATTTTCTATGCAGGAACTTTTGGGTGCTACTCATGCAAATTATATGGATAAACAAATATTTTTTAGATTGGGATATTCAGGTACAGCTTTTACAAATCCCTTAGCTTTAACTTATTCTGCTTGTTCTCCTGTGGTTACTAAAATTGAGTATGATTCTCCAAAATGCAATGGAGATGCAATTCCTAAAGTATCTGTATCATTTAATAGACCATTAGCTCAAACTGAATATCTATCATATATTTCTATTGTAGATAAAAATAATGGCGCATTAAGTAATCAACGTACAAATGCAGTTTTTGATATAGATAATCCTCAAAAATATACTTTTTACAATATTAGTCCATTACAAGACACTAGAACATATATAATTAGCTATCAAGCGCAACAAGGATCAATTGCGAGGGGATCGATGTTTTCTACTTTATATTTTACTTATAATGATCCAAAAAAAATGCAGTTTAAGATAACAAAACAAAATCAGCCAACATGTTTTGATGGAAGTGATGGATCTATTGAAGTTGAAATCCTGAGTGGTTCATCTCCCTATAATTTTTACATCGATAATGTTTTAAGATCTACATCTGAAATTACACAAATAGACAACTTACATTACATAATAAATGGATTAAAAGAAAATCCAACGGGATATAAAATTAAAATAACTGACAAAAGTGATTGTATTGAAAAATTATTTTAGAATAACTGTATTTATATTATTTGCTGTTATCTACAGCAGTTATGGACAAACGTATACTATCAAAGTATCATATGATGCCTCTAGTGCGGGTTGCCATGCTGCAAGCTTTGGATGGACATTAAAAGGTAATACGGTAACAATTGGATCATTTAGTAAGGGAGGAAATAGTATGAATATTAGTGAGAGTCAAACTTTTGCTACTGTACCCACTTACACTTCTTTTAGTTTATCCCATAGTAGCAATTGTACGCCTCTGCGTAAAGATGATATTGATTGCAATGATAGTTACACACTCACTAAAACTGTTGTAGAGATGCTGCAAGGTGCCTATCTGGGAATGGGCGGCTGTAATGGAGGAGTTGATGTTAGCTTTTTCCAGCCCAATGTCAATATCAAAAATTTAGACACTGCATCACCAACAGAATTATGTGCAGGATTCTCATTAAGTTTAGCAGCTTTTCCTTTAGGATTTCCCGCCGAAGCATATCATTGGCAATATTCCGTAGATAATCAATCAACATGGATAGATGTACCGGCCGGTATGAATAATACTCCTACCCCATCATTTACAATGCAACAACTTTTAGGTGCCAATCATACCAATTATTTGAATACACCAATTTATTTTAGATTAGGTTATACTACCAGAGCTTTTACAACTCCTTTGGCTATTACCTATTCTTCATGTGCACCAGTAGCGCAATATATTACTTATGAAGCGCCAAAATGCAACGGTAATAATATCGAAAAAATTGAAGTTTTTTTTAAAGAAAAACTAAAAACCGGTGAGGATTTAAGCCTCATTTATGTCGTAAATACAGATCCTGCAAAAACGACTCCTCGTTTTCAAAATACTGAAATAGTAACTTCTTTTGTTTTAGATCCAGCAACTAATTTATATAAATATTCCTTTCCAAACTTGGGAGAAACATTAGAAAATGGAAATTTTTATACGGTAAAATATCAGGCACGATTAAATGGGCAACCTATGGGTTCCCTCCAGGTTTCTCAACAACCTTTCCAATATAATGACCCTGCTAAAATGCAATTTAAAATAACAGGTCAAACTCAACCAACTTGTTTTGGTGGAACTGATGGATCTATTGAAGTTGAAATCCTGAGTGGTTCCTCTCCCTATAATTTTTACATCGATAATATTTTAAGACCTGCATCTGAAATTACAGAAATAGACGCCTTACATTACAGAATAAATGGATTAAAAGAAAATTTAACGGGGTATAAAATTAAAGTAACTGACAAAAATGATTGTATTGAAAAAGTATTTTAAAATAACTGTCATTGTACTATTTACTGTTATCTATAGCGGTTATGGACAAACATATAATATTACTCTTCGCTATCGTGCAAATGGTGCAGGATGTCACGCTGCGGGATACAGTTGGGGATTTTACGGTGGTACCACTCCTATTGCCAGTTTCAATGATGGCGGTAACAATATGGATGTCCCTACAAGTTTTGCTTCATACAGTACTCCGTTATATTCATCTTTTTCCTTATCAATTCAAAGTTCTTGTGTTCCTTTAGGATCAGCTACTAAAGATTGTAATGACAGTTTCAATTATAATGCCACGGCTGTTAATTTAATTAAAGGAGGGAGCTTATTGGCAAGTGGGTGCAATGGAAGTGTTTCCGTATCTGCTTTTACTCCAAATGTAGCGATCAAAAATTTAGACACTACATCACCAACAGAATTATGTGCAGGATTCTCATTAAGTTTAGCAGCTTTTCCTTTAGGATTTCCCGCCGAAGCATATCATTGGCAATATTCCGTAGATAATCAATCAACATGGATAGATGTACC
>LMAJ01000030.1 GCA_001507425.1 Flavobacteriaceae bacterium CRH | reverse complement strand
TGATCCTTCGTTCCTCAGGATGACAAGACTGTGCAGAGCTACAAAATTGAAATTTGGAATTTAAAATATTGGAATTTTTTTTTGTGATCCTGAGGAACGAAAGATCACACTAGAAGCTCCGCAAAGTAACTCAGCAATCTTTGACGAGTTTTTTTTCGCTAATCTTTTTCGCTAATCTTTGTCGATCCTCTAGTGTGATCCTTCGTTCCTCAGGATGACAAGACTGTGCAGAGCTACAAAATTGGAATTTGGAATTTAAAATATTGGAATTTTTTTGATAAAAAAAAAGCATGACGATTAAGTCATGCCTGGTTGGTTAATTATATTTGGTTTGTTGTATTATCTAATTTCCTCAAATGTAGTTCCCTGATTGATATCTCCGCTTTTAAAACCTTTTTTAAACCAGTACATTCTTTGCTCTGATGTTCCGTGTGTAAAAGAATCCGGAACAACCTGACCGCTCATTTTACTCTGAATTGCATCGTCTCCTGCGGCGTTTGCAGCGCTCAAAGCTTCTTCAATATCGCCTGTATCTAAGTTTTTCTCATTATAATGTGCCCAAACTCCGGCATAAAAATCGGCTTGAAGTTCAAGAGCAACCGAAAGTTTGTTAGCTTCGGCTTCGCTTTTTCCTTCTTGTTGCTGATGCATTTTTTCTGAAGTTCCCAACAGCGTTTGCACGTGATGGCCAATTTCGTGCGCGATAACGTATGCAATCGCAAAATCGCCACCTTTTTGCTCCAAATTTAGTTTTAAGCTCTTCAAAGAAGCCTAAATCCATATATACTTTTTGATCTCCCGGACAATAAAAAGGTCCCGAAGCAGATGATGCACCGCCACAAGCTGTATTTACAGAACCTCTAAAAAGCACCAATTTAGGGTTTTTATACGTCATTCCATTTTCCTGAAATATTTTACTCCAGATATCTTCGTTATCCGCCAGGATTACACGAACAAAATTACCCATTTCTTCATCTTCTTTACTTAAAGGCGCAGCAGCTTCAGTTTGCGTTTGTCCTCCTTGTAAATTCTCTAAGGCAGATCCTACAACCTGGCCCGTTTCACCGCCAAAAACATTCAACAACAAAATAATGATACCAATGACACCGCCTCCAACGGCTACTTTTCCACCTGACATGCCTCTTCTGTCTTCCACATTATCACTTTGCCTTCTGCCTAACCATTTCATATTTTATTGTATTAGTTGTTATTATAAATTTTCTTGTACGGATTTATATATTTTTTTGGATAATATGTTTCATTCAAACAATTAAGTTTTTTATTTTATCCATTTCGATAAAGCTTCTTCGACAGTTCCGCGAATTATGGGTTTTGAGATGTAATCGTTCATTCCGGCAGATATACATTTATTTCGTTCCTCTTTTTCGGCACCTGCAGTTACGGCAATTATAGGAATATTTTTGCCTTTCATTGTATTTCGTATTGCTCTAGTGGCTTCATACCCGTTCATGATTGGCATCTGAATATCCATAAAAACCAAATCAGGATTAATATTTTCTATTTGATTTACTGCTTCATAACCATTTTCACATTCATAAATAATGGTATTTAAATTGAGGTTTTTTACAATGGTTTTCAAAAGGAGCATGTTTACTTTGTTGTCTTCTACGATCAAAATATTTAGCTTTTTTTGATTTGAATAATAGCTCAAAGCATATTCAGGACTTGGGTTTCTTGAAATTCCTCTGTATTTTTCAGTGATGCTTTTGTGGCTGACATTTACATTAAGATCAAAATAAAAAGTACTTCCCTTATTTATTTTGCTGTTAAGTTGCAGACGGCTTTCCATTAAAGCCAATAACTGATTCGAAATCGTAAGCCCTAAACCGGTTCCTCCAAATTTTCGCGTTGTAGAACTATCTTCTTGTGAAAAAGCTTTAAAAATTTTCTTCTGATTTTGTTCCAATATTCCAATTCCTGTATCGACTACAGCAAAGCGAAGAATATAGTTTTCTTCTGATTTTTCTTCAATAACAGAAACATTCAGTTTTATAGAGCCTTCGTTTGTAAACTTTATGGCATTCGATAAAAGGTTAATCAAAATTTGTTTTAAACGAACAATATCCGTCCAGATATATTTAGGGACATTAGGATCGACGTTTAATTCTAAATCAAGGTTTTTCTGATTCGATTCGTAAATAATCAGATCAAATATTTGTCCGAGTATTTTCTGAATATCGTATAAATCAATAAAAAGTTCCAGTTTTCCGGCTTCAATTTTAGAAAAATCAAGAATATCATTGATGATTTCCAGTAATGAATGTGCAGATTGGTTGATGGTTGTCATGTACTTTTCCTGAATTTCTTCAAGATTAGTTTTCATCAATAAATGCGTAAATCCAATTATACCGTTTAAAGGCGTTCGAATTTCGTGCGACATATTGGCCAGGAAATCCGATTTCGATTTGTTTGCTGCTTCTGCTAATTCCTTTGCTTTTATCGCATCTTCACTTTCTTTGACTTTGGCCATATTTCTATTTCGGTCTAACGCCGATGAAATATTATGTGCCAATGTCTGAAAGATATAAATTTCATCATCAGACCATTTTCGTTCTTTGGTACAATCATCAAAACCAATAAATCCCGAAAAATTATTGTTTACATACAAAGGCAAAATCAATATTGATTTGATTTTGTTTGCAACTAATAATCTTTTAAAAAAAGTATCTTCAAGATTTCGGGTCAGCGTGCTTAAAACTTTTTTGTTTTGAGCATGATGAATAACCTCTTGCAGGTTTTCTTCTGTATAGTCTTGTACTTCTGTTATTTGATCCTTAACTCCATCTCTCGACCATTTGTATTTCCGACTTAAGGTGTAGGTTTCAAAATCTTTTTCATAATAAAAAATATGATCTACTTTTGCAGCCTTTCCTATAATTTCATAGGTTTCCTCAAACATATTTTGCGGACTTTTGCTTAGTAAAAATTTCTCTGTACAAAGCGCCAATGCAGATAATAATTCACTTTTTAATTCTAGTTTTTTTTCTGCTTTAAGGCGCATTTGCGATGAAATAGCCAACGAAATAACATCTGAAATTGTTCTGGCATAATTAATATCCTCATTGTCCCATTCTCTTTTTTGCTCGGTACTTTCAAAACAAGCAACGCCGGCCAATTGTCCGTTTAAGAAGATTGGCACATCCAGCATCGATTTTATTTTATTTTTAATGAAATAAACTTGCTGAAATTCAGAGGTTTCTAATTTATTGAATACATCAGAAGCATTTATAATGGCCTTGTTTTTTAAGGTTTCAAAATAAATAGGATAAGATTCTTTATCCAGAATATTTTTGTCACTTAAACTTTGATTATCCCAGCTAAATAAATTTTTGCAGGTAATAATGTCGTTAGAATATTTCCAGAAACTAACTCTGTTTGTTTTAGAAACCGTGGCGGCTTCCTGAATGATATAATCAATTACAACTTGCAGATCGTTGTATCCGCGAAAGTCTGTTGTCGATAATTTTTTGGTAGAATTATTATACGCTTCAATTTTTTCTAAACGCCTTTTTTTCTCGTTTTCGATATTTTTTATTTCTGTAATATCTCTCGCAATACCTGCATAACCAGTTGTTTCGCCCAAATCATTTTTACGTATGATTACTTTTTGAGAGATCCATATTTCTTCACCGCTTTTTTTTATGACCGGAATTTCAATCGTTGGATAATTAAGTTCGTTTTGTGCTAAATTCTCATAAAAATCAACCGCATTTTTGATGTAATCTACGTGAATGAAATTCGAATAATGTTGCATAATAACTTCATCTTGAGAATAACCAAGAATTGAAAAACCAAATTCATTTATGAAGGTAAAATAACCATCTACATTAATTTCAAAAATAATATCGGTCGCAGTCTGGATCAGGTTTTTATATTGATCCTGAACAATAATTTGCTCGGTAACATCCTGGCCAATGCTGATAATTAAGTCATTCGAAAACTTTTTATCTTTCCACTGAATATATTTGAATTCTCCGTTTTTGCTTTTTAATTTGCTGATATATAATTTGTTATCTATATAAGTCTTGTGGTAATTATCTCTTTTAAATTCAGGGTCTTCGGTAAGTTTCCAGAATTCCATTGCCATAACTTCATCCGGAGAATATCCTAAAATAGCGGTTATGGTTTCACTGCTAAACAATACTTCACCTTTTTTTTTTGTGGCAATAGTTAAGGAATTTCCTTTATGAACAATTTCGTTTGTAAATCTGAAATTGTCCCGGTTGTTTAATAAAACGGCATAATTGACATGATTGATGATGAAAACAATGATGCAAAAATTGATTAATAAAATAGAGGATTTTATTGGTATTAGGTGAAAAATTACGGTTGTAATCAGGTACGCAAATACAATTGCAACAAATATCCAATAGATTTTTATAGGTTTAAGAATGTTGTACGAAAAGAAAAAGGAGAGTAAAAAAGTAATTACAGGAACAACATCATTTTCAAGATAAATGATATTTCGGGCGACATATCCGAAATAAATAAAGAAAAAGAATATAAAAATTTCCTGCGTCCGGTCGCGTAAAAATTTGATTTTGTCTGTTATAAAGTACATCAGCAATACCGAAATACCAATAACAACATTAAAAACAAATAAACTCCGGGGACGAATTTTAAAAATTTCGTTTACAATTTCAATTACAATAATGGCAATACCAAAGAAGAGTGCATATAATTGATATTCTTTATGAGCGGTTTCGGTTTCGAGTTTTTTCTCTATGAAATATCCAATTTTTGCTTTAATTCTAAAAAACTGGTAGACAAGCAAACTTAAGAAACCAAACAATGATAATCCTAAAATGATGAGTTTAGGATTGTTGTAGAAAATGATATCAGAATTAAAAACAAACCAATTTGTAATAATCGATTTCAAGGCATCTCCAAAATTGGCGATTCCTGAAATCGATACATTAAAAAAACTATAGTTTTCTACCATAGAATTCTGGTTATGTTTGGTTTAGTAATAGCATTTTAGAATTATCCGAAAGAGTTGGTTATGCCCTTTTTTATCCGGAATCTTCTGTTTTATTCTGACTCAGATCCGATTGAATCGATTGAATTTTCTTCGTCAATATTTAATATAGCATTATATAAAGCATATTTTACAGAATAGGTTATCGGTATAGTGAATGCAACAGCAATACAAAAGCCAATTAAACCTACAGCCGAAGCTATACCGGCTACAAGAAGTAAAAGTATAATTGTCAATGGTTGTTTACTTACCAAAGTAATACTGGATTTTATAGCGTCAATTGCTTTTAGATCTCCAAAAATAATTAATGGTATTGTTAATGTTGTAAAAACAGTAATAGCAAGTGCAATCAGGGTATCTATAATGACGATTCCCGCCATATTAAAAAGAACTGAAATTAAGCCGCTTGTCAGTGAAATTAATAACATTGCAATAAAAAGTTGTGGAAAATAACGGGAATTATAATAGCTGAATATTGTTGAGACATTAAATTGTTCATCTCTATCTGCACTGTGTGCCATTTTTAAAAATCCAGCTGTAAACGGACTAAAAAGTGCTGATATAAAAGCAATTACTAAACTGTAAATTGCTAGTACAGAACTTGTTGTTTCTTCGTTTTGTATGCTTTTCAAAAAACCTTCATTAAAGTGCTCCGCGCCATAAATAGAAACTAAAATACCTCCGCCAAGAAAAAATGCCAGAATTGAAAATATCAATAATATTAATCCTGCGTAAAGCGCTATTTTTTGATAGTTTTCGAAAGCGTTGTTAAAAACATCAGAAAAGTCTAAGGAATAGCCGTTTCTTTTAATGTCCTCAATTTTATCAAGTGTAGATTTCATTTTTTTGGTAGAATTTTAAATACTCTTTGGTATTAATTTTTTATTGACGTAAATATAATATATTTAATCAATTTCGTATAAAATTCTACAAAACATTACGAAAAGGTTTTCGTGCTTACATCCAGTTTAATAAGCGTTTAATGCTTGCAAGTTTATCCTTGTAGGGCGCATAACGCATGGGTAAATCGATCCAGTTGCCTTTTTTGACAACTCCTTTATGATGCGAAAAAATATCAAAGCTCAATTGACCATGATACGCTCCAATTCCGCTATGGCCAACACCTCCGAAAGGCAGTCTTTTATTAGAAAAATGAACTACGGTATCGTTAATGCAACCGCCTCCAAAAGAATAAGTTGAGATTAATTTCTTAGCAAAAGATTTGTTGTCGCTAAAAATATAAAAAGCAAGAGGTTTCTCATATCTGCTAACAACATTTTTAATATCATCATCGGTTTCATACGTAAGAATTGGTAAAATAGGACCAAAAATTTCTTCTTTCATTACAGGACTATCAAGATCCGGTTCTTCGATTAAAGTGGGTGAAATGTATAGTTTATTGGCATCGGTTTCTCCGCCAAAACTTATTTTTTCAGATTCAATCATATTTACTAAACGCAACCAGTTTTTGGTATTTATGATGCGGGCAAAATCAGGAGATTTCTCCAGTTTTTTACCGTATGCTTTTGTGATTTCTTCCATCAAAAAAGAGATGAAATTGATTTTCATATTTTTTTGAATCAAAATATAATCGGGAGCAATGCAAGTTTGGCCTGCATTAATAAATTTTCCCCAGACGATTCGTTTTGCAGCTAATTTTAAATCTGCCGTTTCATCGATAATGCAAGGGTTTTTCCCGCCTAATTCCAGCGTAACCGGAGTTAAGTTTTCGGCAGCAGCTTTTGCTACTACTTTTCCAACGGTAACACTTCCGGTAAAAAAGATATAATCCCAGCGTTGTGCTAATAATTTATTTGAAGTTTCGACCCCGCCTTCAATTACTTCCACGTGATTTACATGAAATGTTTTTTCAATAATTTTAGCAATAATTGCAGACGTATTTGGAGTAAGTTCTGAAGGTTTTAAAACCACACGGTTTCCTGCCGCTACAGCAGAAATTAAAGGGCATAGTGCCAGTTGAAAAGGATAATTCCAAGGCGCAATAACCAGGACTTTTCCGTAAGGTTCTTTATAAATATAATCTGTAGAAGGGAAGTTGAGAAGGGATGGAAAAACGCGTTTTGGTTTAGCCCATTTTTTAATGCTTTTAATGGTGTCTTTCAATTCTGAAATAACATAATTTGTTTCTGTTAAAACAGCTTCAAATTCAGGCTTTTTAAAATCATCGTATAAAGCTTTTACAATTAAGTCTTCGCTTTTTTGAATGTTATGCAACAATTTTTTAAGCGTTTCTTTTCGGTATGCTATGTCGTTTTTATAGTCCATTGTACGATCAACTTGATTTTTGTCTCTGCAAGTTAATTGATAAATATTTAAAAAATAAGAATTTTATCATAAAATCACAGTGCATTCCAAATCGTTTCGTCGGGAGTTGGTGCGATAATCGTAATATTTTCTTTAGAAACAGGATGAACAAAAACTAGTTTTCTGGCATGAAGATGAATTCCTCCGTCAGGATTGCTTCGGTCAAAACCATATTTTAAATCGCCTTTTATAGGAGAACCAATAGCAGCTAATTGTGCACGAATTTGATGATGACGCCCCGTATGCAAATTGATTTCCAGCGCCACATAATTTTGAAGTTCTTTAAAAACCGTATAATCCAAACTGGCAACTTTGCTATCCGGAACTTCTTTTAAATGCGCTTTTGAAGTATTATTTTTTTCATTTCGTTTTAAAAAATGAACCAATTTAGCACTTTTTTCCTGAGGTTTATTCTTGACAACTGCCCAATACGTTTTTTGTGTTTCGCGATTGCTGAACATTTCGTTCATACGTGTTAATGCTTTGCTGGTTCTGGCAAAAACAACAATTCCCGTAGTAGGACGATCTAAACGATGAATCACTCCCAAAAACACATCACCGGGTTTGTTGTATTTGTCCTTAATGTATTCTTTGACAACATCAGATAAAGGTTTGTCACCCGTTTTATCACCCTGCACAATATCGCCTACGCGTTTGTTTACCACAATAATATGGTTGTCTTCGTGAAGGATTTGGAGATTGGTTTTATCGGAAACTATTTTCATTTTAGACTGGCTTAGATTTTTAGACTGACTTAGACTTCTTAGACTTTACTTTAGAATTATAATAGTGTCGCTCTAAATCTGGATGTCATTTTAGTAATTTCTTCTAACATATTTATTAATTCAGTTGTACTTTCTTCATTCATAAATCCTAAGTCGGATGAAATTAGAAGTTGCGTTTCAACTTCGTAGGCAGAGCCAATTGCTATTTCTAAAAATCTTGCAAAATCTTTGTTTGAATTTCTGGAAGAACCTTCTGCAATGTTTGAAGGAATAGAAACAGAAGCTCTTCTTAATTGATTTGTAATTCCGAATTTTTCTTCACTGGGAAATGTTGATGTTACGGAATAAATTCTAGAACAAAATAATCTGCTTTTCTTCCAAATTAAAAGCTCTTTAAATTGATGCATGTCTTAGGTGTTTACATGTTTAGATTTTTAGACTTGCTTAGATTTTTAGACTGACTTAGACTTCTTAGATTTATGTCATTAAATAATTTTAAACACAAAATCTAAGAAGTCTAAGTCAGTCTAAAAATCTAAGCAAGTCTAATTTAGTATTGTTCACTAGAATTAGGAAAATCACTAGCCTTAACATCAGCGGCATATTGACCAATTGCTTTTGTCATTTCATCGTATAAATTTAAGTAACGACGTAAAAAACGTGGACTAAATTCATTGTTCATTCCCAACATATCGTGAATAACCAAAACTTGACCATCGACACCGCCTCCGGCACCAATTCCGATAACGGGAATCGAAATACTTTTGGCTACTTTTTCAGCTAAATCAGCAGGGATTTTTTCAAGAACGACACCAAAACAACCTACTTTTTCAAGCATTTTGGCATCTTCAATTAATTTTTCGGCTTCTTCATCTTCTTTAGCACGAACGCTGTAAGTTCCGAATTTGTAAATCGATTGTGGCGTTAAACCCAAATGCCCCATAACCGGGATTCCTGCGTTTAATATTTTTTTGATAGATTCTTTAATTTCTTTTCCGCCTTCCAATTTTACAGCATGTCCGCCGCTTTCTTTCATGATTCTGATGGCAGAACGTAACGCTTCTTTTGGGTCAGACTGGTAACTTCCAAAAGGTAAATCTACCACAACTAAGGCTCTTTCTACAGCACGAACTACAGATGATGCGTGATATATCATTTGATCTAAAGTAATTGGCAAAGTCGTTTCATGACCAGCCATAACATTCGATGCTGAATCTCCCACTAAAATCACATCGACACCAGCGGTATCAACAATTTTTGCCATCGTAAAATCGTAAGCGGTTAGCATAGAGATTTTTTCTCCGTTGCTTTTCATTTCGATTAACGATTTTGTGGTGATTCTTTTATAATCTTTTTTTGCTACTGACATTTTATTTTTTTTTGAAGATGTAAAAGTATTGAATAATTATAGATTGAAATCAGCAATAGTAGAATATTTCGATGGTAAATAACTTTCCGTCTTTAAATTCTATATTAAATTGGCTGTCTTCTAATGGTATAGAGTATGAATGTGGGTTTTTTATTGAAGCGCCAATATAAGAACCGTATTTTTCGATAAATGCTTTTTCAGTTAATGAACTGTCTAATGCTGCGCCTGTATTGAAAACAAGTTTGTTACTTCCATTTATGAAAACTTTTATGACTTCAACTTTATTTTGTTTTTCATCTACAGAAGCTTCTAAATCCAGATAATAATAAAAAAGCTCACTTATATAAAGACCGCATTCATCACTTACGGTTGCTTTTTTGGCGGGTTTTCCTAATGTTTTCTCTAAATCTTTCAGGGTCAGAAATAATGATTTTGTTTTTAAACCTTTTATTACAAACTCTGATTTTTTTGTAAACGCCGTAATTTCTTCCTGTTTTTTATGTTTCGCCAATCCTTTGGCAATAGCCATATTCAATTCAGTATCGGCAAGAAGTTTAGGATCATTCAACTGTTTTACAACTTCATAATATCTTTGATACGCCGGGGCTAATGTTGCGTTGTCACTATTCCAGGCCAGTTCTACAAGTCGCTCGCCAGCCGTTTTACGTTGTGTTATATTAGTAACATCGAGTTTGTCAAAATCTTTTAATAATGTATTGAAATCCGGTCTTTTTCCAACGAATTTTTTTAAAGTAAATTTGGCATATTCATCGCTAAAATTGCCTGAGATATTTACCCATTCATCCTGATTTTTTGGTAAATAATTAATAGCAACAGGATCGCCTGTATAAAGAATTTCTCTGATTTTTGAGTTTTTGTCCGGTTGGGCTCGTGCTTTTAAACCAGCTACCAAAACAAAAAGATGATTTCCGCCATAATAACCATCATTGCCTTCTATAAGTGGATTTTCGTTATCTCTAACTTTAACATCTTTGGCATTTAAACTAGTTGCTACAAATTTTTCAGGTACAAAACCTTCAGATAAATTATCTGCTTTTACTTTGTACCAGCCATTTTTACTTTCAGATAATAACTGCACTTCGGCACCATATTTAAAATATCCTAAAAATTCAGCAGCAGTGCTTGTTGAAGTATATAATCGTGTATCTGAATTAAGAAAATAACGATTTTGAGATTGTAATAAAACCGAGCAAAATAATAGTGCAATTAAAAAGTGGTATTTTTTCATGTAGTTTGTTTTTGGAAACTAAGGTTTTTTGCCACAGATTAAAAGATTAAAAAGGATTTTTAATAAAGCTAAATTAAAATTATTTAATCTGTGCTAATCCTTTAATCTGTGGCAAAAAAATATATTCTAGCAATCAGCCATGTTAACTGCAATTGCCAATCCGCCTTCAGAGGTTTCTTTGTATTTTGAGTTCATGTCTTTTGCCGTTTGCCACATCGTATTGATTACTTTGTCTAACGGCACTTTTGCATTTTTGGAGTCGGTTTCAAGAGCCAATTCGGCAGCGTTTATCGCTTTTATGGCGCCCATAGTATTTCTTTCAATACACGGAATCTGAACCAAACCACCAATTGGGTCGCAGGTTAAACCAAGATGATGTTCCATTGCAATTTCGGCAGCCATTAAAACCTGAGCAGGAGAGCCGCCCATAAGTTCGCAAAGTGCCGCCGCCGCCATCGATGACGAAACTCCAATTTCGGCCTGACAACCGCCCATTGCTGCAGAAATCGTAGATCCTTTTTTAAATATACTTCCAATTTCTCCGGCAACCATCAAAAATTGCTTGATTTCTTTTTCGCCGGCATCATGGTTTTCAATCACCAGGTAATACATTAAAACTGCGGGAATTACACCGGCGCTTCCGTTTGTAGGTGCTGTAACTACGCGGCCTAATGATGCATTTACTTCATTCACGGCAAGTGCAAAACAGCTTACCCATTTCAGGATTTGGCGAAATTTCACTTCTGTTTTTCTAATTTCTTCCAGCCAGCTTTGCGGATCATGATAATTAGACAAACCAATTAAATTCTGGTGCATATCAAAAGCTCTTCGGCGAACGCGTAATCCGCCGGGAAGAATTCCTCCCGTATGGCATCCTATATACATGCATTCGAGCATTGTGTTCCAAATGCGCATTAATTCTGAATGAATTTCTGCTTCCGGACGCATCGATTTTTCGTTTTCATAAACAATTTCAGAAATCATTTTCTTTTCTGAAACAGTATAATTTAAAAGCTCAACGGCATTTTGAATCGGAAACGGAAAAGCACATTTTATTTCTTCTTTTATTTTGGCATTAATGCGTTCTTCTTTCACCACAAAACCTCCTCCGATAGAATAAAAAGTAGATTCATATTCAGAATTATCAGCTTTATAAGCGGTAAATTTTAATCCATTGGCATGGAAGGAAAGAAAGTCTTTATTGAAAACAATATCCTGAAGAAAGTAAAACGGAATCGAAATTTGATTTCCTAAAATGATTTCATTTTTGGTTTCGATCGTTTTTATAATTCCTGCAATATCATCAATCGGAATATATTCCGGATCCTGGCCGCTTAAACCCAGCATAACGGCCAAATCTGTAGCGTGGCCTTTTCCGGTTAATGAAAGTGAGCCATATAAATCAACTTTAACTCTGATAATTTGCTCTAAAATAGATTCGCTTTTTAACTCTACTAAAAAACGTTCTGCGGCACGCCAGGGACCAAGTGTGTGCGAGCTTGATGGCCCAACACCAATTTTAAGCATATCAAAAACAGAGATACATTCTTCCATTGTTCAATTTTTATTAAGACAAAGATAATTGAATAATGCAAAGATGTTTTGTTTTCATTTGTTAATGTTGCGGTTTTGTTAAAATAAATATTAAATTTTAATAATTTGGCAATGAAATAAATTTAAATGGTTAATATGCGGTTTTCGTAGAGAGTTCGCATATTTTTTAGGTATTTTTGTAAAGAAGCAATCACTAAAAAATCCAATTATTTTAGCAATTTAAATGAGTTGGATAAAACACAACTTCTGAATTTTATTTTAATTTTTATATCTCTTTTTACGAAAGTTAAAATATCACAAAGAAGATAAAATTACATTATGATAGAATTTTTCAAGCATTTTTTACAAGAATTCGAGTTACCGCTTAACAACCCAGTATTGATTTTCTCGTTGATACTTTTCATTATTTTGTTGTCTCCAATTTTACTCAAAAAAATAAACATTCCCGGCATTATTGGCTTAATTATTTCAGGCGTAATTATTGGTCCTCACGGACTTAATATTCTGGCTAAAAACTCAGCAGTCGATTTATTTTCAACCATCGGATTACTTTATATTATGTTTATTGCAGGTTTAGAACTCGATATGAATGAGTTTAAAGCCAACCGAAACAAGAGTTTATTATTCGGTTTTTTTACGTTTATATTTCCACTTTCAATAGGATTTCCGGTTTGTTTTTATTTGCTGCAATATGATTTTAATGCCAGTTTTTTAACGGCAAGTATGTTTGCAACCCACACTTTGGTGGCATATCCAATTGTAAGCAAAATGGGAATTGCAAAAAATCAGGCTGTTGCCATTACTGTTGGAGGAACTATTTTAACTGACACAGCCGTTTTGATTATTCTGGCCGTAATTATGGGAAGCAGCCAGGGAAACCTGAATCAGGCTTTCTGGATAAAATTAGGTGTTTCATTAGTGATTTTCTCAGCGATTATGTTTTTGTTAATTCCGAGAATTGCAAAATGGTTCTTTAAAAAATTAGAAAGTGAGAAACACGCCCATTATATCTTTGTACTTTCAGTCGTTTTCTTTGCGGCATTTTTGGCGCAAGTGGCAGGAGTAGAGCCTATCATTGGCGCGTTCGTTGCCGGTTTGGCACTGAATCCGTTAATTCCGCAATCATCAGCTTTAATGAACAGAATTGAGTTTATCGGGAATTCGTTGTTTATTCCTTTTTTCCTGATTTCTGTGGGAATGCTGGTCGATATCAGTGTGATTTTAAGTGGTCCAACGGCGCTGATTGTGGCAGGAACCTTGAGTGTTGTCGCTATTTTTGGAAAATGGATTGCAGCATTTTTTACTCAGATTGTTTTTAAATATACCAAAACCGAAAGACAGCTTATTTTCGGATTAAGCAGTGCGCATGCAGCGGCAACACTGGCGGTTATTTTGGTTGGATTTAAAGCTAAAATTCTCGATGAAAATATCTTAAACGGAACTATTATCCTGATATTAATTACCTGTATTGTAGCGTCTTTTGCTACAGAAAAAGCAGCGAAAAAAATTGCAATTTGCGAAGAAGAAGTTTCGCATGAAGATGCCAGTCGAGATCAGATTCTTGAAGAACATATTCTGATTCCGCTAGCGAAAACTTCTGCGACGGCGAGCCTTTTAGATTTTGCACTTTTAATTAAAGATAAAAAATCAACCAATCCGGTGACATTGTTAACGATTGTTCCGAATAATGATCAGGCAGAAATTAATATTTTGAAGTACCGAAAAGCTGTTGATAAATTCGTCATTCAGGGTTCAGCTTCAGAAGTTAAGATTAATACCATTGCCAGAATCGACCATAATCCGGCGAGCGGAATTGCGAGGACTTCCAAAGAAATCATGTCGGATATTGTAATTGTAGGCTGGCCGAGAAAAACAGGTTTTCTTGATAAAATTTTTGGGGAAAACGTAGATTCAATAATCAATAATGTTGACAAAAGTTTGTTCATCTGCAGGTTTCAGAAAACATTTATAGAAGAAAAAAGACTGGTTTTTGTTTGTCCGCCTTTTTCTGAAAGAGGAATTGGATTTCATCTTTTATTGCAGAAAATCTGTAGGTTATCGCAGGAACTCAGTATTCCGATTGTGATTTATGCCGAATATAAAACCCACCAAACGATTTTACAAATTGCTACTAATTTGAAGCTAAATGCAAAATTAGGTTTTAAAAGCATAATGGATTGGGAAGATTTTGAATCAATATCTGATGAAATAAAACCAACCGATTTAATTGTTTTCAATTTATCCCGAAAAGGTTCTGTTTCGTACCAATCGATTTTTGATAAACTGCCTCAAAAATTCGAAAAATCATTTGATGACAATAACCTGATTTTAGTTTATCCGCAAGATGATAATAAAGTAACGGCGATGGATGCGTACGAGGATTTTACCGCAACGCCACTTACAAAAGGTCTTGAAGCTATTGAACAGATTGGTAGAGGTTTGGGAAGTATTTTTAAGGGGTAAAGGAAATAAATATTTACAAATCAAATAATGACACGAAAGTTTCCATTAATAATAGTTTTGATATTTATAACTTTTGTAGCAACTGCACAAAATAAAATGAAAAAAGCTGAAGAACTTATAAATAAGGCTGATCCTGGCTGGGTGATTGTTGAAGAATAATTCAAAACGAAATAAATGAACCACAAAATCAAATCAATCCGACCATTTATTGGCGCTAAAGATTTCCAAATCTCCAGAAGTTTTTATAAAAGTTTGGGCTTCGAAGAAACCGTTTTAGAAGCTAATTTTTCTGTTTTTAAATCGGAAGAAACTGCCTTTTATCTTCAGGATTATTACGCCAAAGAATGGATTGAAAATACCATGATTTTTCTAGAAGTTGATGATGTCGACCGTTATTATAAGGAACTTTTAGCATTGAACCTTCCAGAAAAATATCCAACTGTAAAATTAACTCCCATTCGTGATTTAGATTGGGGAAGGGAATGTTTTCTGCATGATCCGTCAGGAATTTTATGGCATTTTGGATCGTTTAAATGATATATCTTAAATAGAAATTATTTAGATGTCATGTACTTTATTCTTAATTCCATAAAAGGCTTTTCGATAACTTTATGAAGTATATAGGCAATTAATATACAGGCTAAAATACAAATGATTAGTGTTAGATTATTGTTGACATCTACATTAAAACGTAACAAAAGTTGCTGCGTAAGATGAATAATCCCTTTGTGCGTTAAATAAATCCCGTACGATAGTGTTGCAATCATAGTTGTAAATTTAGAATTCCATCTGTATAAAAAGCTTGATGGACAAACAGAACTTAAAACCATAAAGCCGTAACCCAACCCGATTAATGGAAATCCGAAAACGGATGCGTAAAGTGATTTTTCTTCTTCACATAAAAAATATGCACCTGTCAAAATCAATACGCTAAGTACTAAAAAATGATTTCCAAACTTGGAAAGCTTATCCCAAAGGTTGGGCAAAAATTGATAAATTGCTGCAATAGAAACTCCTATTAAAAGTCCGTCTAAGCGATTATACGTTGGATAATAGATAAATTTATACCAAAAAAGCCATCCATCATCTTTGTTACTATTGGGCAAGTATAAATTTTCCCAACTGTAAAAACGAATTGCTAAACCAAAAACGAATAGCAAAATTAAAATCCAATACGATTTACGGAAAAGTTTAGTTGCCTGCAGAAAGATTAGCACAATTGGTAAAAGGAAATAAAAATGTTCTTCGACACAAAGCGACCAGCAGTGAGAAAATGTTCCAAAATCCTGAAGGTTCAATCCGAAATTTTGAGTAAAAGTTAAAAATTTCCACAATGGAGGAAGCGCTTCTCTTTCTCTAAATACCGGCACAAGAAAATAAATTGCTGTTACAAACCAAAAGAGTGGCAATATTCTGAAAAAACGTTTTAAAAAGAAATCTTTAAAAGAAATTTCTACGCCGTTTTTAATTTGAAAAAAGAGTTGTGAAGAAATTAAAAATCCGCTCAAAACAAAAAATAAATCAACGCCGGTCCATCCAAATTTCGCAAAATTTTGTAACCATTCCGGATGTCCAAAAACCGGGATTTGATAATGAAATAAGAAAACAAAACAGATTGCAAAAGCCCTTAAATGATCTAATCCGTATAATTTTTTTTGCACTTCAGTATCTGTTTTTTTGAGTTTTAAAACTCAAAGATAGCGGAATTCATAAGGCTTAATTTTTTCAAATTCTAAGTTTTATTAACAAAATTAAAAGATGTTGAATTTATGATTTATCTTAAATAAAAATCACATAAATCAATTGTATTTTTAGCTCTCTGATACCAATCATTATAAACTAATTCGAGTTTATCTACCGTAAATTCTCCAAAATTATGATCACGGAATTTTTCTGCAACAGCAATTAATTTATCCGGATTTTCGAGTTTTTCCTGAAATCGCATAATCGTAGCATGTGCTGTCGAAATTTCATAACGGCTATCAATACTTTGCTCTAAGGCCGATGCTTTAAAATTCGCGCGCAATTTATTTCTTAAATTAGTCAACGATTCATCCGTTGGAAAACCCTGAACCATTATAGCAGACGGAGAAGCTGTTACGCCTTTAAAATCAATTTTAATGTGATCTATGCCGACCAAAGATCTTTGAATGATTTCGATATAATCTTTAATCGAAATTTGATCTAAAGCAAAACCTTCATAACAGGAAATAATACCCATCACCGTAATATGAATATCAGAATCCGGATAATAGTATTGTGTATCATCAACGGCTTGTAATTCATCAATAAACTCCTGAATGTTAGCTTTGATACTTTCGCTTGGACGAATAAGCAGCGTAACACCAAATCGGGAATCTGATGCGTTATTAATTTGAGAATCAATATTGTAATTGCCACTCAAAATAGCTTCAGAAGATTTTATATAAAGTTGATTATAATGTTCGGGTAAATTCATTTAGAGTTATTTCTTTTTTGGTTTTGCCAAATTTTCCTTTACCCTAAATTTAACGATTTTTGTTATTAAATCAAAGGGCATAGGCTTATTTAAAGGAAACTGAACAGAGCCTTTTCCGGTTTTATATTTAGAAAGTTCTTCTTTAAAAGCTTCATGACCACTCGGCAAAGCATATAAACCAATATGATTTTTAAATGCGGCAAAATACACCACAATTCCTTTTTGCTCAAATGCAGGCATCGAATAACTGATTTTTTCTTTGGCATCCGGCGCTGCTTTCTGAATGGTGTCTCTGATTTTTTCGAGGATTTCCTGAACTTCATTCGGAAAACCTCCAATGTATTCATTAATATTTTCTGGTTTCTTCGTCTCCATGAGTTTTGTTTTTTTGTTTCAGGTTTCAGGTTTCAAGTTTCACGTTCTGTACGGAACCTGAAACCTGAAACCTGAAACAAAATTAACCTATGCAATTCCTTTCGGAAAGCGATCTAAAACTAAATTCAGTTGAATTTTATGTTCTAAATACGCTTTTGCGCCGGCGAGAACCAAAGTAAAACCTTCTGTTGAGTTTCGAACCTGATCTATAATTTTATCGGCATCGCCTTTTAGACCCGAATTGGTAATGCTTACAAAAGTTTCATTTTCATCTAGTGGAGTAAAAATCCATTCGACTAAAGTAGTTTCATCAGGATCTCCCCATTCTATTACAATTTTTTTATTTTCCTGTAAAACATGCGTCAAAACAGAAAGCGAAAAGCCATACATTTCCCAAGTCCATTCTGTTTTTTGATCTTGTTCTAATTTTCCTGAACCTTTTGTAAACCAAAATTTGCTGGTTATTTCCGGATCAATAAAAGCCTGAAAAACTTCTGAAACAGGTTTTCTAATCAGCATTTCAGCTTTTGCGAATTTGTTGTTTTCTGTTTTCATTCCTTTTTTTAGTTAGAAGTTAAAGGTTAAATGTTAGAAGTTTTGGGGAGTTAATATGTAAATATAATACTATATTTTGTGATTTTTCAAACCTTAACAAATATGTAAAAACGCATAACTTCTAACTCATAGCTTTTCCTTGTCAACCCATTTTCCAACTGTAGGGGCAACATAATTTTTCATTTGTTCCAGTAAATCTTCAATGTTGTCGCTTACCAAAAGCATTTTTTGGTTTACTTCTTTCAATAAGCCTTTATCGACCATAACTTTTGTCAGTTCAATTAAGGAATCATAAAAACCATTGATGTTTAAAATGGCGATTGGCTTTTTGTGCAATCCTAATTGTCCCCAGGTTAGCATTTCAAAAAGTTCTTCAAGCGTTCCAAAACCGCCCGGAAGCGCGATAACGCCATCGCATAAATCATTCATTTTGGTTTTTCTTTCGTGCATACTTTCTACCAAAATTAATTCGGTTAAACCCAAGTGCGCAATTTCTTTTGATCTTAAAAAATCGGGAAGTACACCAATTGCTTTTCCGCCTTCATTTAAAATTCCATCAGCAACAGCGCCCATCAAACCTACGTTTGCACCGCCATAAACCAATTCTATATTTTGTTTTGCTAATGTTTGTCCGAGCAAAGTTGCCTGTTCTTTGTAAATTTCTTCAGAACCAAAACTTGATCCGCAGAAAACTGTAATTCTTTTCATTGTTGTAATTTATTGTTTTTGTAATTTGTGTTTTTTTGCCACAGATTAGAGGATTAAAAATGATTTTTTTTGCAGTTTTTATCTTATTTCACTATAAAACTACAAAGTTGTGTCATTTCTCCTCTGTAGAAATGACACAAAATGAGAATAAAAATCTGCATTAATCTGCTCAAATCCGCAAAAAAATCAGCGTGAAATAAAAATTAAATTTTCTTAATCTGAACACAGGAAACATTCTCCATTTTAATTTCTTTACCAACTTTTTTAAGTAATCCGGTTTTTTCATTTCTTCTAAAAACGATCACATTTCCGGAAATAACATTCGTTGCAATTACGAATTTTCCGGTTTCATCGATGGCAAAAATTCTCGGATGTTTTCCTAAAGTCGATTGATAACCTATGTTTTTTAAAAAGCCATTTTCATCGATTGCAAAAATAGCAATATTGTTTTCTTTCCCACGGTTTGTGGCGTAGAGAAATTTTCCGTCAGGCGAAATATGAATATCAGAACTTTCAAAACCTTCTGTAATTTTATCAGGATGTGTATTGATGCGCTGAATTTTAGTTAGAATTCCACTTTGATATTGATAAACGCTTATTGCTCCGGCCATTTCCTCAATGCAATAACCAAATTTCTGATTGGGATGAAAAGTAAAATGTCTTGGTCCGGCTTCTAAATCTGTTTTGGTAAAAGGATTTTTTGTTTCGATTAAAGGCTGATTCTGATTTTCATCAAACTGATAACAGCGTATTTTATCTGCGCCTAAATCAGGCAGGAACAAATAATCGTTTTGAGGTGAAAACACAGCCGAATGAACGTGAGAACGGGTTTGTCTTTCTTTATGAATACTTCCGTCTGTATATTGAAAATTCTGCGCAAGCGAATCAATTTTTCCATTTTCTAATAGCGGATGAACCGAAACACTTCCTTCTGTATAATTCGCATTTACAAGCCATTTACCACTTTTATGAACCGAAACATAAACCGGATTTTCGCCTCCGCTTGCCTGCTTGTTTAAAAAAGTCAGGGATTTATTTTCAGGACTAAATTCAAAACTGCTGACACTTCCTGAATTTGGTGTTTTAGTGTCGGTACAATCGTAAAGAAATTTTCCGTTTGGAGATAAAGTTAAAAACGACGGATTAATTAGATTTTTTGCTGAAGTAACTTTACTTAGTTTTCCGTTTAAAGTATCTAATTGATAAACCTGAATAGATTCTGCCGCTTTATCACGGTTGTAACTTCCTAGAAAGACGTAGGTGTTTTGAGAGAAGCAATTTAAGGCTATCAGAAAAGCAATTGCTATAAAGGTGATTTTTAGTTTCAAAGTCTGGTTTGTTTCAGGTTTCAAGTTTTTTTAGTTTCAAGTTTCAGTTTTTACGTAAAGTTATCTTTGTCAAAGTTTAAAAACTTTGACAAAGATTGCAAGTTGCAGTAAATATGTACAATAATAAGTTCAGTCTCAGTTTCCAATCTAATCCCGAGGCTTCGGGACTAAAATCTAAAATCTGCAATCAAAAATCTAAAATTACTTAATCCCCTTCCACCATTGTTGAAATACTTGATTTTCATTTTTGAGTTCTACTAATTCTCCAATTCTTGGCGTAATCAGCGGAATAGGATTTTCTGAATTGGCATTCAACTCTGTTATTTTTATTAGCGGTTCATCCCAGGCATGCAATGCCAATGCAAATTTTGATGAATGCACCGGAAATACTCTTTTAGCATTTAAATCTTTCATGGCTTTTATTACATCTTCCGGCAAATTATGAATGTATTTCCACGCAGGATTATATTGACCGTTGTCGATAAGTGCAATATCAAACGGACCAAATTGATCTCCAATTTCCTTAAAGTGCGAATCGTAACCGCTGTCGCCGCCCAAATACATTTTAAAATCCTGGGTTTCTAAAACAAAAGATGTCCAAAGTGTGTTGCAGCGCTTAATACTTCTGCCCGAAAAATGTCTTGATGGAGTGGTGTAAAGCGTTAAATTCTGATCTAATACTATTTTTTCGTGCCAGTCTTTTTCGATAATATTTTCGACAGGAAACTTCCAAAATTCAAAATGAGAACCAACGCCAAGTGCGGTAATTATTTTCTTAATTTTAGGTTTCAATTCCATGATCGTTTTATAATCTAAATGGTCATAATGATCGTGCGTAATCAACAAATAATCAATTTCAGGAATATCGTCAGCAGTATAAATATCAGTTCCTGGAAATGCCTTTGTGGTTCCGTAAATAGGAGAGGCGTTGCCGCTGAAAACAGGATCTATTAAAAATCGTTTTCCTGCAAGCTGAATGTAATAAGACGAATGCCCAAACCAAACCATAACATCCTGATCTAACGGAATTTCATGTAAATTGTTTTTTACAGACGGAATACTATCTGTCGGGATTTTTCGGTCTACTTTCTTAAAAAAAAAATCTTTTAAAACATCAAAATAACCATAACCTTCAGCAAGTTCAGGTGTAAAACTATTATTTTCGAATCTTCCGTTTTTATATTGAGGCGACTTTTGTATTAAGGCGAGTCTTTCGCCGGAAGGTCTTTTTCCAAATCTTGGATGTAATAAAAAATACATAAGAACGGCTAGTAAAAGAATGCTTATTGTTGTGATCATATTTTTAATTTGAGGGATATAATGTATGTAAGTTTTTAACCGAAAGTGAAATCATTTTCTTTAGAATTTCAAGATCAATATCTGTTAGTTTTTTAAAATAAACACAAGCTTTTGCCACTTTGTGTTTGCCGAAAGCAGGAAGTAATTCTTCTTTATTTTCATCCGTTAAATAGGCATAAAAAGAAAAAGCATCTTTTCTGGGCGAAAACCCAACAAGCGGTGCGTCGCCTTCATGTCCGCTTTCGTATTTATAATGATAACTTCCGAAACCAATGATACTTGGCCCCCACATTTTAGGTTCGAAACCGGTTTGTTTTTGCATTATTTTGATGAGTTCAAAAGAGTCGTTTCTTTTTGTTTCATCATCAACAGCATTTATAAAATCGGTAACGCTGGTTGCTGTTTCAGTAGTTTTATTTTTTGCCATGACGTTTTATTTTTGACGTAATAAATCGCTTTTAAGTAATAAATTTTTGATCTTAAATTCAGATGCATAAAACAAATCTGAACTTTCATTCATCTGGTTTTCCATAACGATAAGGCTCACATCGCTTTCTGGGAAATACAAATTTACAGAAGAAAATCCATCGCCAAGCCCGGTATGGCCAATATATTTTACAGCTTCTTTTTCGATAATCCGAATGCTGTAACCGTAACCTTCTTTTTCTTTTCCAAAGAAATTATGTTGTGATAACGCAGTCGGTTTTATGATTATTTGATACGATTCAGGTTTTAAAATTTTTCCTTTATGAAGATTATTATTCCAGATTGCCAAATCGTTTACGGTCGAAATAATTCCGTCAGCACCCAAATTTTCAGGAGTTATTAGTGTTTTTTTGACGGCTTCGTATTTGTTTTTATCATTTATGTATCCGGTGGTCAAATTTTGAATTTTGTCTGGATTATAAGCAAAAGTGTTCTTCATTTTAAGCTTTTTGAAAAGTGCATTCGCCACTTCGCTGTACTTTTTATTTGAAGTATGTTCGACAATTTTACCCAAAAGGCTGTAGCTTAAATTTCCATAATGAAAATTAGTTCCGGGTTTAAATTCCAGAGGTTTATTGAGGTCTACAATTCCGTGTGTATGATTTAAAAGTTGATGTACCGTAACAGAATCTGCCCAGGTTTGGGTAAGTTCAGGAAGGTATTTTTTGATTGGATCCTGTAAATTAATTTTTCCTTTCTCGACTTCTAATAAAATAAAAACGGCAGCAATTAGCTTGCTGTTCGACATAATCTCAAATTGACTGTCTAATTGTAAAGGTTTTTTGGTTTCAAAATTGTAAAAACCCTGCGCTTTTGTATATAACGTTTTTCCGTTTTGAGAAATCAGGATTACACCATTAAATTTAGGATCAGCAACTTTAATCAAGCTGTCTATTTTGGCGGAATAGTCGTCTTTTTTTTGAGCAAATGAATTGCAGTTAGAAAATAAAAGAATCAAAAATAATAAGGAAGAAAATCTAAAAGTTGCGTTCATTAAAAAGTTATGGGTTATAAGTTATAAGTTTTGAGTGAAAAGAAATTACCACGAAGCAAGCTTATATTTTCTATTTGGTAATTCATTTGAAAGTTTAAAGTTCACAAAGCTTGATTAATACAAAGCTTTGTGAACTTTGTATTTTTACCACGCGCTAAAATTCTAAAAATCTTTGTGTGCTTTGCGTTAAAAAATCAGAACATTCCATTTTCATTTTTAGATTCAGCACAAACGGGTTGTCCTAAATCCCAAAGCTCGACAATTTTATCCGATTCAAATTTAAGAATATGAACTACGGCAAAACCTAAATCAGTCGGCGTTTGTTTGAGATGTGAATGTACGGCGACTAAATCGCCATCTTCTAAAATATGATGGATTTTGAAAGTTTTATTTGGATTTGTCCTTGCAGATTCTTCCATCGCCAACATTAAAGTATCGGCATCGCCTTTAAAATAAGCATTATGATGCTTGAAATTTTTACCAACATAAAGCCTAAAAGCTTCGTGCGAATGCCCATTTGCGGCGAGTTTTAAAAATTCCTGGGCGATATATTTCTTAGTCATGACTTCAAATTTAAAAAGCTAACTAAGTTATGAAAATTACCTTTCTGAAATAGAAGAATTGTAAGATTTATTATGTTTTTAACTTTAAGAAAGGATATAATTCACGATGGCTTCAGAATGTATTTTTGTGGTGTCAAAAACGGGTACAGAAAAATCAGATTGATCAATTAATAACGGGATTTCTGTACAGCCTAAAATAATTCCTTCGGCACCACGAGAAATCAATTCGTTTGCAATTTTAAGGTAGTTTTCTTTTGAATCCGGATTGATAATTCCTCTTCCTAATTCTTCTTTTAGAACATGTTGCATATAATCTCGGGTTTCCTGTTTCTCAGGAATGAGAATATTTAAACCAAAACTTTTGAGACGATCTTTATAAAAATCCATTTCCATGGTAAACTGAGTTCCCAAAAGTCCAATAGTTTTGATTTTTTGTTGCGTTATGGCTTTTGCGGTTTCGGTTCCGATATGAATTAACGGTAATCCGGTTTCTTTTTCAAGTTCATCTGCATACATATGTGCTGTATTGGCACATAAAACTAAAGCATCAACACCGCTTTTCTTTAAACTTAAGCAGGCATTTAATAAAAGTTCGTATGCTTGTTCCCAGGTTTTTTCCTGAACATCACCAAAGTTTAAAGAATAAATCAGACATTCCGCAAAATTCAGTCCGCCCAATTTATTATTAACACCTTCGTTAATTAATTTGTAATAATCAATTGTCGAAATCCAGCTGATTCCGCCAACAAGTCCAATTTTTTTCATTATTGTGTTTTTATGAAACGAATTTATGAATTGCATTTGATTATAGCTCTCAATTAAAAGATTGCCTAAATTCCAGAGGCGAAATAGTTGTCTTGGTTTTGAATAATTTGCTGAAAGATTGCTGATGTTCGAAACCCAATTCAAAAGCAATTTCGCTTATTGATAAATTGGTTGTAGAAAGTTTTTCTTTGGCTTTCTCAATCAATTTATCGTGAATATGTTGTTGCGTACTTTGTCCTGTTAGCGATTTTAGTATTCCGCTTAAATAGTTGGGAGAAACATTGAGGTTTTCGGCAATAAAATGTACTGTTGGCAAACCTGTTTGAGACAAAGATTCGCTGTTGAAATAATCATCCAGCAAGTTTTCTAAACGGGCCAAAATTTGATGATTGCTTATTTTTCTGGTAATAAACTGGCGGTTGTAAAAACGTTCAGCATAAGTAAGGAGTAATTCGATTTGGGCAATAATCACATCCTGACTGAATTTGTCAATATTAGATTGATATTCCTGACGAATATTTTGCATAATATTGATAATCATTTTTTCCTCTTTGGCAGAAAGATGCAGCGCTTCGTAAACGGAATATCCAAAATATTCATATTGCTTTATTTTTTTGGCAAGCGATGTATTCCACAAAAAATCAGGATGAATCAATAATGACCATCCTGTATGCTTTAGTTCAGCATTTCCTTCTATAGAAAAAACCTGACCTGGCGAAATAAACATTAAAACACCTTCATTAAAATCATATTCCTGCTGACCGTATCGCATTTTAGCATTCGGACTTCGTTTCAACGCAATCGAATAAAAATCAAGCATAAGGCTTTTCGGTTCATCTTCGTTGAGCCGTTTAAGATCTTCAAAATTATAAACGGCCACTAACGGATGTTCCGGTTTAGGCAAATTTCGAAATTCGTGAAATTCGCTTATACTTTTTATTCGATGCGGTTGATGATTTGCCATAGTCTAAGGTACTTAATTTTGATTGTAAATGGCTGCAAATTCTTTGGCATATTCAGCCAGTTTGGTTTTTCCCATAGCAGGTCTGTTACGAACATAATCTTCACCTAACAAACCATTGTAAAGCCCGGCATACATTTCGACCAAACCTTCGGCAATTTTTGGTTGCATGCCCACATTTACCAAACCATTTAAAACTTCTTCATCGCTTATAAGAACCCATTTTAGATCCGGTTTTCCAATTGCTTCACCTAAAATTTTAGCTGTTTCGTGACCTGTAAGTTCTTCACTTGCTACATAACGAACTTTTTTACCGTCAAGCGGAGTCGTTATTTCATCTGCAATTGCTTCTGCAATATCGTTTGGCGAAACCCACGGAATCATTTTGTCTGCACCATAATTGGCAGCAATTATTCCTTTAGTTTTTATCGCAGGAATATAAGCCAATATGTTGTAAAAGAAAGATACAGGTCGCATAAACGTAATAGCAACATTTTGAAGTTTATTTAAAACAGCCTCAATTTCATTATAACGCTGAATTATTCCTGAATTTTGCTCTAAATGCGCTCCAATACTGCTCAGGAAAACCACACGTTTAACACCTGAATTTTCGATAGCTTCTGCATAAGTATTTCCAATTTTACGTGTAAAAGCATCCAGATCAAGATTCGGGTCAAAATAATTCGCACGCGGAATCATACAATAAACCGCATCTGCACCTTTAAATGTATCGGTCAAGAATGCTACATCTTCTACAGATCCAATTGCTGCTTTTGCGCCTAACGCTTCAATTTCAGTTTGTTTTTCGGTACTACTGCTAATAACAGTAATTTCATGCCCTTTTTGCACTAATTCAGTTGCTAATGGCTTGCTGATGTTCCCTAAAGAACCTGTAATTATAATTTTCATATTGCTAATTTTTGATGTTACAAAGTTGCGTAACAACAAAGCAAATTATTTAGCCAAATCTATTATTGTCTTAGTCTAAACTTGTTTTTAGAAAATTTCGCCTAATTTTTTCAGGAGCAGAAAAATCAGTTTTCAAAAGAACCACCTGTCCCGCTGTACGCTATATCTTTTTCCGGCTAAAGAAGCCAAAAAAAGGATATCGCTCCCATCGGGGCTAGATTAGAACTTTTTGTTTTTCATAAGCAATAAATATTATTCTCTGATTATATCCATTCGGCTTATTTTTTCACCTTCAATTTCAAAAATAACTACTTGCTCTTTTTTTTCCTTATTTCCATTTCGTCCGTAAACATATTCATGAACAATTGCTTTATTATTAAAAAAGATAGTCTTGATAATTTCAGCGTTTAAATCAGGAGATTGTTCGAATAGTTTGATAAACATTTCCTCGCACTCTTTTTTGTTATTTATCGCCAGTGAATGATCTGAAAAATTATAAATCCTGGTATCGTCTGTATATAAGGACATCATATTTTTTATGTCCCGGTTATTAAAAGCTAACATTTGCAGGTCGATAATTTTTTCTATTGTCATTTTATTTATAAAATTAAATATTGTTTTGGGCTTCTAACAGCCTCATTTTAAATTCAAAAACTTTTTATTTTTTAATCCACATGGTATCTTTTATGGATATGTCAGATATCTTAGAAGTACATTCATAGATGTAATAATCGTTTGTTACATCTAGTATTTCGGTTGTCAAAATGTCATTGTTACGAATCTTTTTTATAGAGTCCGGAGCAATAAAATTAGAGGATAATATTCTTAATTCATAATGACAATCATCGATCCAATGAACACTTAATTTATTATAATAGTTTGTTCCTATTTTACGTTCAATCTGGATAGAATCTTTTCTGTCAACAGAAACAACAATCTTATTGTGTTTCCATAAAAAAGTTCCATTTTTAAGCTGTTTGCACTCTTTGCTTATATCTTTTTTACAAGAAAAAATTAAAAGTACCAGTACCAAAAGTGAGAATCGAATTCCGTTTTTTTTGTTTATCATAATTTAAATTAGAAATGTTATTGGTTGATTTTTATTTCGTTATGTAATTTCTAATTTTCTCTACAATGCCTTCAATTTGTAAAAAATGATTTGCCATAACTTTTTCTATTTCTAAAGTTCCGGCTAAAATAACCATTTCTTTGTTTTCGAACCTTTTTCCTAAACGATCGTCGAGCATTATATTTTGCATACTTTGCGCGATTCCTATTTCATGAAGAAAATCATTTGGATGTCCGGCAGTGCAAACTACAATTCCAAGCGGAATAGTTTTCATTTTGTTGGAAGTTTCATTTTGTCCGTAAGCATATCCAACAGCATATACGCGGTCAAACCAGCCTTTTAACTTTGCTGGACAATCGCTCCACCAAACCGGATATAAAAAAATAATGCAATCTGCTTTTTCAATTTTTTTATGTTCACCCAGAACATCCTGTGAAATAGGAAGATTGGTTTTACCAAAACCTTCTCTTTCGTATTCTTGTGCCGACATATCGCTTTGAAAATTCATAGCATATAAATCTGAAATTTCAAGATTCCAATTTTGATTTATAATTGCGGATTTCAGTTTTTGCAGAATCTGAAAAGTATATGATTTTTCACTCGGATGGCTGTAAATTATAAGAATATTCATCTTTTATTGATGTTAGTTTATATTCTGATTTAAACATAGCATATTGAAATTCGCGTCTCATTTTCTTTATTTCCTTTTCCAAAGTTTACTCAATATGAAAAATAATAACATTATTAAATTTTTCAATTTCCTGAATTACAAACAAACTGTCATTGAAATAATCCATATCAAAATCGTCATCGCCCGATATTTCAAAACGTTTTTTGCAGGTTTTGAGTTTTTCTTTATCCGTGGTATTTTCATTCCAGTCTAATTTATATTCTGCAGCGAATTCCCGGGCTTCTTCATTAATGTGTTCTTCTTCAGAAAAGTATACATATAAACTATATTCATCATTAAAAAGAATGTTTAATTGATTGCTTTCGAGTGTAAGCGTTGGTTTTTCATTTTCAGATTGTGCATAAAACTCCTCTAAATTATTTTTTAGAACGTGAATATCTGCATTTGAAGAATCTTCGATAAATGCTAAATAAGAATAAAATGTGTTTGCCATTTTTAATGAATGTTTTGATTTTTAAATGTAAATAAATGTTCAAATTTTGCTTGAATATTCACTATTTATAAGTTCAATATTCTTTGATTTTCTTAAATAAAAATAAGTAATAATTGGTAAGGTAACAATTGGCAAAATAAAGAATACCAGGGATATTATGCCGTCTAATTTTTTATCGTTATTATGAAAAAGCTGTGTGCCTAAAGGACCTCTGGAATAAACGACAACGTTTATTAGGTTCCAGCCCAAATGTAATCCGGTGGGTAAATACAAAGACTTTGTTTTGGCATAAGCGTATGCAAAAGCGACTCCCCAAATTCCTGTGGTGAAAAAGACAAATAGCATTTGTACGGGATTACCAAAAGCGCCGTAGGAGAACCAATGATAAATGCCAAAAGCTATTCCGGAGATAATACAAGCTTTATTGATTCCCGTTTTTTTTATTAAAATATAAAGTAAAGCCCCTCTAAAAAGAAATTCTTCATATAAAACAGAAACTAAAACCCACCACGCACCTTTGAAAAATTTGATTGTTGTAAAATTTTTATTGATCTCAAAACTGTGATCTGTTAAAAGAGCAATAATTTTAAAATGTAAAAGACAAAAGAGAGCAATTACAAAAAAGCCAAAAACAAAATCATAAAGTCGGTTTTTAGTTGGATAAAAACCTAAAACAGACAAATCTGTTTTATATAAAAACCATAATAACAACCAGGAAATAGCTAGTTCAATAAGTAATCCAATCATAATTTTTGATGTATTAGATTAGGTTTTTTTTATTTGATTGTTAGTAGTTTATGAAGCTAATATACTGTTTTTTTATAATGGATTTTTTGTTTTTTTTAATGTAATTATGAAAACGATTGCGCGCTGGTAATCGAAGCGTATCCTTTTATAACGAACATCCCAGTCCGGTCGCCAATACACAAATAAAATCCGACTTGCCTTCGCAAATCGGATTTTATTAATCTTTGTTTTATTATTTTCTATTTAAATCAGTAATCAATAAAGGGTTGTTTTCTTTCAATTTAGCGACTAATTCTTCAACCGTTTCCGGATTTTCTTTTAGGGCTTCATATTCAGTGGAAGTTATTCCAACTATCTGTAAAAAGGAGACTTCTCCGTGTGGTGTTTGTATTTTTTCTATTTCAGGATCAGCAACGAATAATAAGGCTGTAATTTCGGTTTCTGTCTCTAATCGAATTGGACCATTAGCAGGCATATAATGATATTCTTCGAACCAATTGCCGCTGTCAAATACATATCTGGCTATGTTTTGCAGCAATGCGATTACCCAAGACGGATTTCCGTTATCAGCTTCAAAAGGTTTTAATCTAAAGGTAATTTCAAATCCCCATTTGCTAAATTCGCTGTCTAGTTTTTCTTCGTCATAGTAGAGTTCTGAAAATCCATAAGTTACGAAATGGAAATGGTCTGTTTGTTCTTTGCTTTCATAAATGCTTACGCCGTCAAGCGGACAGTCTCCGCCTAACATATAACTTATTGCAGGGGCAAAATGTTTGGGTTCCTGGTTAGGATAAAGGCGCTCAAATTCTTTATCGATTGATAACCAGCCTACAGCATCTTCTTCTGAAAATTCTTTTTTGTATTCTTCTAATGTCATAATTGTGAGGTTTTATGATTAAAATAGGAATACAATATATTGATTTTTTGCCACGAATCGCAAAAATTTAAACGCCTTTTTGGTTATTAGGTTGAATGATAAAACAAATGCGATTCGGGAAAAACTTATTGTAGTTTTTTTATTATTTGAGCAACAGCATCTTCGAGGCCTTTATAATAATCTCCTTTTTTAAACTCAGGAACTGCAAAAGTAGCAATGACTTCTTTTGTTTGATCATCGTTTAGTTTGTAGCGAATTTGTTCGATACCCAAAACCTGAATCTGTCTCAATTCTTTGCTTAATACAATTAAAAGTGTTGGATCCAGTTTTAAGTCATTTGCCAGATACTTGTCTAAATTTTCTGTGTATTCGGTAAAAGTAGTATAAGGTTTAGTCGAAGATATGGTTACAATTATAATATTGTAAAGTGACTTTTTCCTGAATGCTTTTAAGTTTGTTTCTAAAGTCGTTTTTTGACTTGAGGTTAAGATTTTTTCGAAGTCGTTTACATTTTCGTATGATTTTGAAAAACCATTTTGAATTTCAGAACCTGCCGTCTTTTTTGTCTGGGCAAAAAAGAAGTTTGCTGAAAATAAGGTTATTGTAATAATGAAGAATATCTTTTTCATTGTAATGGTAATAGTAGCTTTGGATTAGCAAAATTACCACTTTAATATCATAATTCTTCTTGCAATTTTATACTAAAATGTTAAGAATATGTATGTCTTTGTAAATCAGATATTCTTTTGAGACGAGTTAAATGTATTGCTAATATTTTCTACAAAATCTTTTGTGTACTTTCCTATACTATCTAAATCGGGATCTAAAATGGTGATTTCGAGTCCGCTTAGTTTTTCATTTTGAAATAAATAGGAGGTAAGTTCATTAAACTCAGCGTAAGTAAGTCGACCGGGCGTTGGGCTGTCTACGCAAGGCATTACAGAATCGTTTAAAACATCTACATCGATGTGAAGCCAAAAGCCATCAAGATTTTTGTTTGCTACTTCTGATAAAAATGATTGTATACAATTTGAAATTCCTTGTTTTCGTAACGCATCAAGACTAAGGTATGTTGCAGTCGAATTTCTGATTTCATTTTCATATTCGTCATCATATTCGCGGTTTCCCACGCACCAAAGGTTTTCTTCTTTTATATAAGGAGAAAGATTGAGAATATTGGTTAGTTTTTGATGTCCGTTTCCCGTTACTATCGAAGCTGCCATTCCGCCAACACCTCCGGTTTCTGAGAGAGAAACATCCATAAAATCGGTATGGCCATCGAGATAGAATAATCCGTAATTGCCTTTTTGTTTTAATGCAATGGCAGATCCTAAAAGAATGCTGCAATCGCCGCCAAGTATAAACGGAAATTTATTTTGAGAAAGTAAATTGTTTACTAAATAAGCCTGTTCTCTTGCATACGCCACTAACGAATTTGCGTTGAGAATATTCGTTCCCGGATCTCTAACATTGCTGTATTTTGGTGCATCAACTCTTATAATATTTTCAGTATTGAGTGCTTTATGCAAATTATGTTTCCATAACCAATCCGGCAAACGTTTTACACCAGGTTCTTTTCCGGGTTGAGGTTCTTTTAAACCTAAATTTGATGGAAATTCAACGATGCATAGTTCTTTCATGAAATTCTATTTGACTATAAAGTTATTAAATATGTTTCAGTTTTTTTCTTTGTTAATAGTAATTATCAGCTTATTTTTCTTCTGTTCGATATTTACCATTTGACCTTCCTTAAAACCAAGCTTACTAAGCCATTTACCTTGTAGCTTTATTACTGGAATTGTTGTGCTTTTATGTGTGCTTGGTTGATGTTTTGTATGAATTTTTAGTTTTCTTAAATTTTTCATTGTCATATATTTGTATGACAAATATAAAACAAAAAATAGATTTGTCAATTTTTAATATGACAAAATTGTCAGCAAATTATATGACATTTGATTTATGACGAGAGATATATTAAAAAAGAAAATAGGTCAACGAATTGTTGAATTACGAGAAGAAAAGGGTTGGAGTCAGTCTGACTTGGCGAGAGCTTGTCTTAAAGACCGCCAATCTATAGAAAAAATTGAAAACGGAAAAGTTAATTCAACAATTTATAGTTTGTTAGAAGTTGCAACAGCTTTGGATATTTCATTATCTAAATTGCTTGACTTCGAATAATTGCTTGTTTGGAAATACGATTTAATAAAAATCCGACTTGCCTTCACAAATCGGATTTAAGAATTACTATTGAAATAAAGGAATCAAATGTTCCCAATTGAGTTGTTTTGCATAGTCTAATGGTGTTTTTCCATGAATAGTTTTTGCATTGATGTCGGCTCCGGATTCTATTAAAACCTGAACAGAAGTACTATTTCCGGCAATGGTTTCCCTATGTAAAAAGGTGTAGCCCAAATCATCTTTATTCATAATTTCATTTGGATTGCTTTTTATAAAATCTACGAGACTATCCTTCATGTTTTTACTCATAGGATGTTCGATAAGATTTTCCGGATTTTCCTTTTGTTCATAAGCAACCAGAATATCATCATAATCGCCAAAATTCATTCCCCAGGCTTCGTCATGTTCTGCCCTTTCGGTTTCGCTCATTTCTGATCGCATGGCTTGTATGGTAAAACCGCCATATGTTTTTCCCTGAGTTGCAAAAAGCCAGTCACTAATTTGATTTATCGGGATTTCTACTTCATCTCCATTATTTACATTGGTTAGTTCGTTTGGGTCATTTACCAAAACGCCATATATGTTTTCGCCATCAAAGTTAATGTCGTTAATCCACATATGTTCTACTACGGTTTCATTATCTATTTCTTGTGTAAAGGCCAATTTTACGCAGGCAACATCAAGTGCCGGAATAATTCGGCGGTACTCCCAGGATAATTCTCTCCAGAAATATTTAAATGTTTCCTGAGCTTTTTTAAACGCTTCAATCATTTTTGGATTTTCTCCATCGGCAAAGAATATTGGTGCTTCTTCCATATATGTTATTTATTGATTATACTTTAACTTTAGCTATATTGTAACTACAAGATAAAATAATTCGTATACATGTTTTGAATTTTTAACATAAAAAAATCCGACCTGCCTTTACAAATCGGATTGAATTTTTATTATTAAACGTATTAGGTTTTTACAACTGCAGGCGGTGTCCATTCATTTGTAATTATTTTTTCTTCTGGCCAGTAAGATCTAAAATACAGGCAAAAAATACCTTTGGGGCAAGGTAGCCAATTGGCTTTTTTATCCCCTTGCGGTTCTGAATTTTGTACATAGAGCGTCAGTGAACCGTCGGCATTGTATTTTAAATCTTTGTTTTTTGTTCCCAAAGAATAACGCTTTAACGCATTAGGCGAAAAAAAGTGATGTTCGTCATACAAAGTCAGCGACCAAAAACCTTTTACGGGCGGCATTTTATCTTTAGCAAAAGTTACCGTATAGTGGTTTGCACCATTTAGTCTTTCGCTTTTTGAATCAAGATCCTGATAATGGTATTTTGTTTCGGCTCCGGCATTTACCAATATATTTGATTTTGCGATAGCAGTTCGTGTAAAATAATCAGTTCCAAAAGCAGCGCAGTTATTGGCGGTTGTCCAGTTGTCTGCAAGTGGTATTCCCCAATTACGAAATTGCAGCAACGGATCAATAAGTTCTTTATCTGCTTTATGAGCTTCTTCGATCATGGCTTTTTTAAGGGCAGGATCTTTTTTGGCCGCTTCAATTACGGCAAGTACCTGCGCATAACGAGCAGCTTCGCCAGGCAATGGCGGTGCATCTTTTAATACAGTCGGAAGTTCATCAAAAAAAGTATCAGGAAAAACCCATTTGGTTTCGCCAGTGCCGCCATCTTTTGTAGGTGAAGCTAATGACGGAAGTTTGCTCCAATCCTGATTTTTTATTTTACCGTCAAATTTATCCAAAGCATATACGTCAATGTTATTAATGATTTTTTGTATTGCTGTTCTGTCTTCCAGAGTATCATCCTGAAATACTCTTGGTACAATAAAAGCTGTCCCGGTTTTAGAACGGAATACTTTTGTAATTCCTTTTGGGACTTCGCCTTTCCAGTTTGGTCCCACCAATAAATAAAAACCAGGTTTTGTTCCGTACATTTTACCTAATTGAGCAAAAGCATCTGTTCGAAGATCAACTACCTGATACACCCAAAAGCGGTCACCAAAATCAGGCACCTGAACGACTACCGGGGTTTCATCTAATGCAGCAATTGCAGCACCATAAACAACATCCTGATTCGGACAGGCAACCCAGCGCTGTTCGGGTTTTATGTAATCATGCAGCATTGCCAGGGAATTAAGCGGAGCAAAAGGCAGTACGCCATTCATGAGTCCAACTTTTGGAGACTGCTTAAAGGCTAAGCGGCGATTATAAATGTTTTCCATTGGCCATGCCCAGAAATAGGCATCTCTGGCAACTTGCCTTGCATAAGATTCTGTAATCTTAACATTGAAATCCGGGCCTGGAGGCAGAGAATCACGGCGTGAAATAGTAGTATCTGTTGCCGTGGCATTTGGTGTGACAATATCTGTACTTTTATTTTGATTGCAAGCTGCTAAAACGAATATTATAAGCAGCGAAATGAGTTCCTTTTTCATAGTATAAGATTTGTTGGTTTTTCCTTACTTCACTTTTTCTACATCATTCAGTTTCCAGCTTTGATCGTATAGATTTGGTTTTGGTCCATAGAAACGAGCGAGAATTTCAAATTTGCCTTTAGGATCTGTTGGCACCCAATTCGATTCGCCGCTTTCTGGCGGAGTTGGGCCGAAATAAAGATCGACTGTACCATCGCTGTTTGTTTTAAGTCCGGGTGTTTGTGAAGAACGCGCTGCCCACTTTTTATTTCGTATGAAAGTATGGGTTTCACGATTGTAAACCGTCATAGAACAATATTGTTTTACAGGAACATTGGCTGGTACATTTAATTTGTACGAAGAATTTCCATCAAGTGGATTACCTTCTTTATCTACCATCTGCATTAGATAGTATTGTGACTCACCAATATGTTTGGCACTAAAAAATCCTACTGTATACAGAAGACCTCTGTTTGTTGTAGGATATGAGTCTGGGATAAGATAATCTCCTTGTATATTTTTTCCAAATTCGGAAGTAACTGGAAAAACCCAATGTGTACCTTTGAAAAATGGAGCCGTCTCCTCAAGATTATTGTCCAGCCAGGATCTTGCAGTTTTGGCAGCAGCTGTTAGTATTTCTTCGGTTCTCTTATTTTGGTTGAAAGGTTTTCTTCTTTCAATGCCAATTGATTTTAAAATATCAATCATGGCTTTGTCTCTTTCCAGCCATGGTTCTTGCTGAATTATTTCATCTAATATTTTGTAAAAAGTAAAATCAAAAGGAATGTTTGATTCATATACCTGTTCACTGGCATCGATAAATTGTGTTGTCGGATTTTTTGAAGCTTCGCTTAAAGCATAGACTTTTATACGTTTTGCATAAGCAACCGCTGCAGCAACATCAGTATTACTTCCACTTTTTAATACGGAACGTAATAGTGCATATCCACGGTACGTATTCGATTGCAATTCAATATAACCTGAAGGGATTTTGCTTTTATCATAACCCGGTGGTATAAAAAGATATTTGCCGCCCTTTCCTTTATCAACGCCGCCCGGACCTACATCCTGAATAGAATTTTGCCAGAACGTCATAACGCTACCGTTAAAAACGCCGGTATCTGCCGGCGGAATTTCAAGTACAACAGGTCCCACTTTTTCGGTATTGAAAAAAGGCATTAAATAGATTACATCAGGATTTGGAGTTAAGGTTTGGTTTTTCCAGTCTAATAACTTTGGCCAGATAACAACTTGATTATAGTTGCCATTTACTTTTGAAAAAGCATCATACATTAACTGATAATTTACAGCAGGCATTCCCCAAATTGCAGCTTCAACACCACGTTGGTAAAGAATTTCTTCTTTGATATTGGCAGGTTTAAATACTGTAGCGGTACTATCAGTGTTTGTTTCGCTTTCTGTATTATATGTTTTAGACTGATTGCAAGATGTTAGCAGCAGACCGGCTAAAAATGAAAAGAGGATTTTTTTCATAATATTATTTATTAGATAATTATAAATTTTATTATTTCATCTTCAGCTTTTATAATGCAGATGGCTTATAAGTCAAAAAGCTGAAACTAACCTAAATTTTCTGCTATTGTATGTGAAGTCAATTATAGCAGATTCATTCTTATGTGCAGGCGTGTAGTACAATCTAATTACTATCAGATTTTTCGTATGGTTAAAAATACAAAAAAGATTACAAATAAATATTTTTTTTCTGTATCTATTTCTTTTTGAGCGCTTTGGTTTTGTTATGATGCAAAAAATCCGACTTGCTTTCACAAATCGGATTTTTAAAATTGAAATTATATATAACCGTAAACGGTATGTATTACAAGTGAATTACTTCGCCGTAAGCATCTGCAACAGCTTCCATAACAGCCTCGCTCATAGTTGGGTGAGGGTGAATAGATTTAAGGATTTCATGACCTGTAGTTTCCAGTTTACGGGCTACAACTGCCTCAGCAATCATATCTGTAACACCAGCTCCAATCATGTGACATCCTAACCATTCTCCGTATTTAGCATCAAAGATTACTTTTACGAATCCGTCAGCAGCACCGGCAGCTTTAGCTTTTCCTGAAGCTGAGAAAGGGAATTTACCAATTTTTAATTCGTATCCTTTTTCTTTAGCTTGTTTTTCAGTCAAACCAACAGAAGCGATTTCTGGAGTTGCGTAAGTACAACCCGGAACGTTTCCGTAATCGATTGGGTCTACGTGTAGACCAGCAATTTTCTCTACACAGTTAATTCCTTCAGCAGAAGCTACGTGAGCCAAAGCTTGTCCCGGAGTAACGTCTCCAATGGCGTAGTAACCAGGAATGTTAGTTGCGTTATAAGCGTTTACTAAGATTTTATCTCTGTCAACAGCGATACCAACTTCTTCTAAACCGATGTTTTCAATGTTAGTTTTAATTCCAACTGCAGAAAGTACGATATCAGCTTCAAGAATTTCTTCTCCTTTTGCTGTTTTTACAGTTGCTTTTACGCCAGTTCCGGTAGTATCAATTTTCTCAACAGAAGAGTTGGTCATGATTTTTACTCCTGCTTTTTTCATAGAACGTTCCATTTGTTTCGAAATGTCTTCGTCTTCAACAGGAACAATGTTGGGCATAAATTCTACAATAGTTACATCAGTTCCCATTGAGTTGTAGAAATGAGCAAATTCAACTCCAATCGCTCCGGAACCTACAATAATCATAGATTTTGGTTGTGTTGGCAATGTCATTGCTTGTCTGTAACCAATTACTTTTACACCATCTTGTGGCAAGTTTGGTAACTCACGAGAGCGGGCACCTGTTGCAATAATAATATGGTCAGCGCTATATTCAGTAACTTTGCTATCTTTATCAGTAACGTCAAGTTTTTTACCTGGTTTTAGTTTTCCAAAACCTTCAATAACGTCAATTTTGTTTTTTTTCATTAAAAACTGAACTCCTTTGCTCATTCCGTCAGCAACACTACGGCTACGTTGAACTACTGCAGGGAAATCTTTATCAAATTCAGAAACTTTTAATCCGTAATCAGAAGCGTGTTTTAAGTAATCAAAAACCTGAGCAGATTTTAATAATGCTTTTGTTGGGATACATCCCCAGTTTAAACATACACCACCTAAGTTTTCTTTCTCTACTATAGCTACTTTAAAACCTAATTGTGAAGCTCTAATAGCTGTTACATATCCGCCAGGACCACTTCCTAAAACAATAACGTCGTATTTCATTTTTTTCGTTTTTAGAATTTATTACCGAAAATGAAGTTTATAATTCCGAAACTCATTTTCTGATTTTTTCTTTTGTTATTTGTGATTGCGAATTTAAGGATTTATTTTAAAAAATGGTAAGTTGTAAAAAAGTAAAAAGGTAAAATGTGAAATGTCAATTATAAATTGTAAATTATTAAATGTGTTTTTTCCTGTAAATCTGAAAAATAACCTTGTAAAAAAAGCGAAGTCGAAGACCTTTCGTATTGAAAAGTTCTTCGACTTCGCTCAGAGTAAGATTAAGATAAAATCTACACTCTAAAAACTAAAATTATACTTTAACGTGTCCCCAATTTTCTCCGCTGGCAATTCGTCTTATTTGCATTTCGCTTACGCCGAATTGTTTTGCAATCATTTTTAGACGTGTTTTTTGTTCCGGTCTGGCTAATATTTTTTTAATCAGCATTACTTTTGTGGTGGTTAATTTTCTTCCGTCTGCTTTTAAATTATGTTCAATCAGATTCTTTTTGGCCTGAATCACACGTGGGCTTTTGCGACTGTGTGCCATCATTTCGGCTTTAGTTGCCCAACGTAAATTGTTTACATCGTCATTGCTTCGGTTGTAATCCAGATGCAAAACATATGTTTGTTCTTCAGACTGTTTTGGAATAAAATATTGTGCCACTAATTTGTATAAGAAAAGATATTTATTTACAATTTTGTCATCTTTTTTTACCTTAAATCTGAAAGTTGGATATCCGTCACTTAGACCTCCTTTTAAAATTCGTCCGTTTTCTATTTCATCTGAAAAACTAACTAATCTACCTCTGTTTGAAATTGCATATCTAAGTTGTAATGATGCATTTATTTCTATTTCTTTGAATTCCTCGTTAGGATATAATCTATTTTGTGTCATTCTCTTTTACATTTGATTTATATATTCTCAAATATAAAAAATTCAAACACGAAAGAAGTTATATAATTTCTTTCAAATCTTACATTTATGATTACTATAACGCTAATTTAACTTTTTTAAGAAATTTTTTAGCATTTGAAAAACTAGTTCGCTACAGAAAATTGCGAATCGTACAGATTTTTATAATATCCATCTGTTTTATTGAGCAATTCCTGATGTGTTCCTTGTTCTACAATCAATCCTTTATCCATAACCACAATTTTATCCGAATTAACAATAGTTGCTAAACGGTGTGCTATAATAATAGAAGTTCTTCCTTTTGTAATGGTTTCTGTTGCACGCTGAATTAATTCTTCAGAATAAGTATCAATTGATGATGTAGCTTCATCTAAAATTAAAATACTCGGATTGCTAACATACGAACGTAAAAAAGCAATTAACTGGCGTTGCCCGGACGAAAGCATAACACCACGTTCTTTTACATCAAAATCATAATTATCTGGCAGGCTCATGATAAAATCGTGCACGCCAATTTTTTTGGCTGCGTTAAGAACCTGTTCGCGTGTAATTTCCGGATTGTGTAAAGTAATGTTGTTGTAAATAGTATCGGCAAACAAAAACACATCCTGCAAAACAACCGCAATTTGTTTTCGTAAAGATGCCAAAGTATAATTTTCGATATTTTGACCATCAATAAAAATAGTTCCGCTGTTTATTTCGTAGAAGCGATTCAGTAGATTAATAATAGTTGATTTTCCAGCTCCGGTAGAACCCACAATAGCAATGGTTTGCCCTGAAGCAACAGATAAATCGATACCTTTTATTACCTCTTCTTCCGGAATATAGCTAAAACGAACATCTTTAAATTCAATACTTCCGTCAAAAATTGGTGCTTCAAGAGTTCCGGTGTCCTGAATATGGTCTTGTGTGTCTATAATGTCAAAAACTCTATTCGCTGCAATCATTCCCAATTGCATCTCGTTAAATTTATCTGCAATCTGGCGTAGCGGATTAAACAACATTCCGATGAACATCGTATACGAAAATAAATCTCCGAAAGTCGTGAAATGATCTCCATTCAAAATTTTAAATCCGCCGTAAACCACAACCAATCCTAAAGTAATTGAAGAAATAATATCGGCAATAGGGAAAAATATCGAGTTGTATAAAATGGTCTTAATCCATGCAACGCGATGTTTGTCATTGATATCTTTAAAATTTTCGGCTTCGATTTTCTCACGGTTAAAAAGCTGAACGATTTTCATTCCTGTAACGCGTTCCTGTACAAACGAATTCATATTGGCAATCTGAGTTCGAACTTCCTCAAAAGCAACCTGCATTTTGCGTTGGAAAATTCTAGTGATAAAAACCAAAATAGGCATCGCTACAACCACAATCCAGGTCAGTTTCCAGTTCATGTAAAACATAAAAATCAGAACGACTAACATTTTCATTAAATCGCTGATAATCATAAATAATCCCTGACTGAAAATACGGGCAATTGATTCAATGTCAGAAACAGATCTGGTTACCAATTGTCCAACCGGAACCAAATCAAAATATTTCATTCTAAAACTTAAAATATGTTTGAAAAGTTTGGTACGAATGTCTTTTACAATATCCTGTCCCAGCCAGTTTGCCCAAAAAACAAAATAGAATTGAGAAAAAACTTCACACAAAAGTACAACGCCCATTAACATAATATACATTAATAAACCATGTTTATCGTGCGTCTTGATATAGCCGTCGACCGTTTCTTTTAATAAATAGGGGCGAAGTGCTGCAAAAATCGATAACGAAACAGCAAAAAGAATAACGCCATAATAGCGCCATTTATAAGGTTTGGTATACGTTAAAATTCGTTTAAATAATCCGGTGTCGAATGCTTTTGCTTTCATTTATTTTTTTATATGCTTTAAGCTTTAGGCTTTAGGCTGTAGGCAAAATTTTAAAGCTTATTGCCTAGAGCCTATAGCCAACAGCTATAAATACTCGTATTTTATTTCAGTTAAATATAATCCGTGTGCGGGAACCGAAAACCCTGCTTTTTCTCTGCTTTTACTGGCAATGATGTTTTCAAAATCAGTTAAAGAAATTTTATGTAAACCAATGTTTATCAAAGTTCCTACAATCGAACGAACCATGTTTCGTAAAAAACGATTCGCTGAAATAGTAAAAATCAATTTGTTATTTTCATTTTTCCAATACGCCTCAAAAATCGTGCAATCAAATGTATTAACATCTGTATTTACTTTCGAAAAACACTGAAAATCGGTATGATTCAATAAGATTTTTGCCGCATCATTCATCAAAGCTACATCTAAATTTTGATTAAAATACCAACTCAATTCTTCCAAAAAAGGATTTTTAACAGTATTGATATGGTATTCATACGTTCTTTTGGTAGCGTCAAATCTGCAATGTGCATCATCATGAACCAATTTAATATCAAAAATCGCAATGTCTTTTGGTAAATACGAATTGAGTTTATGCACTAAATTCGGTACATCTAGCTGAGTTTCAAAATCAAAATGCCCGTACATTTCCTGTGCGTGAACACCTGTATCAGTTCTTCCGGCTCCCATTATATTTATAGGTGCATTTAATAAAACGGAAAATGCTTTGTTTAAAGTTTCCTGAACAGAAGACGCGTTGGGCTGAAACTGCCAGCCATGATACTGTGTTCCGTTATAAGCAAATTGAATAAAATATCTCATTTTAAGGTGCAGAGGTTCTGAGTGGCAAAGGTACGAAAAAAAGTTGCTAAGGTTCTAAGATACTAAGATTCTAAGGTTTTTTTATCGTCGTAAATTATTGTAGAGTCGAACTGCTGTGCATCTAAACTCAAATTGGCAAATTACATTATCGCATAACGTGAAATTCTTCTATTAAATCAAAAATTGAATTAGTGTATTAAAAATAAAAATAGCAGAAAAAAGTTGCTAAGGTTCTAAGATACTAAGATTCTAAGGTTTTTTTATCGTTGTAAATTATTGTGAGACGCACTGCTGTGCATCTAAACTCAAATTGGCAAATTACATTATTGCATAACGTAAAATTTCTTCTATTAAATCAAAAATCGAATTAATGTATTAAAAATAAAAATAGCAGAAAAAAGTTGCTAAGGTTCTAAGATACTAAGATTCTAAGGTTTTTTTATCGTTGTAAATTATTGTGAGACGCACTGCTGTGCATCTAAACTCAAATTGGCAAATTACATTATTGCATAACATAAAATTTCTTCTATTAAATCAAAAATCGAATTAGCGTATTAGAAATAAAAATAGCAGATAAAAACTTAGAATCTTAGTATCTCAGCATCTTAGAAACTTAGTTAAGAACTGTTAATACCAAAAATACCAATCATAGTTTGTTTTGTAAAAAATCGTGTCAGAAATTGACAATTCCAACGATTTAATGAAGGTGTTTTTTTAACATTTTTTAGAGAAAATTGGCAAAAGTTAATTTTTAAAATATTTCATTTTAATAGGAAATATTTCTCTTATGTTTGCAGCCTAAATATCAAAAACTATGAGTGAAATTACTTCTTATTGGTGGGTTTTATTGATTGTATTCTCCATCTTATTTTACAAATTTATTTTACGCGTTTTCTTTGGAATGGTAATCGTTCCTGAAGACAAAATTGGTTTAGTAACCAAAAAATTCGTTTTGTTTGGAGCAGACAAGGCGCTTCCTGACGGTCGTATTATTGCGACAAAAGGAGAGGCTGGTTATCAGGCGCAAACACTGGCTCCTGGTTTATATTGGGCTATGTGGATTTGGCAATATTCTATTGATATGACAAGTTTTACTATTGTACCGGAAGGTAAAATTGGACTTGTTTTAAGTAAGGATGGAAAAGAAATTCCAACAGGACGAATCCTCGCCCGAAAAGTAATCAGCGATAACTTTCAGGATGCTCAGGCTTTTCTGGATAATGGCGGGCAAAAAGGACGTCAGACTGCTTTTATTACGACAGGTTCGTATCGTATCAATACGTTTCTTTTTGAAATCGTAATTGTAGAACAAATCAAGATTTTCGAAAACATGATTGGTATCGTGACAGCTCTTGACGGCGAACCTATACCGATTGGTCAGATTGCAGGTAAATATGTAGAAGGACACAACAATTTTCAGGATTGTGATGAATTCCTGAACCTTGGCGGAAACAGAGGTTTACAACCACAGGTAATTTTGGCAGGTTCTTATTATATCAATACCTGGGCAATTCAAATTGAGCAAAACCCTATGACAGATGTGCCTATTGGGTATGTAGGAGTTGTGATTTCATATATCGGTGAAGACGGACTGGATATGACCGGTGAACATTTCAAACACGGAAATATTGTATCAAAAGGGCAACGCGGCGTTTGGATGGAACCACTGGGTCCAGGAAAATATGCCCTGAATAAATACACTACTAAACTCGAAGCCGTACCAACAACAAATTTGGTGCTGAACTGGGCAGATGCAAGAAGTGAGGCGCACAACCTTGACCATAATTTATCAACGATTACGGTTCGTTCTCAGGATGGTTTCCCGTTTAATCTTGATGTGTCACAAATTATTCATGTTCCGGCAAACGAAGCACCAAAAGTTATTGCCCGTTTTGGAAGTATGACTAATCTTGTTTCTCAGGTTTTGGAGCCAACTATTGGTAACTATTTTAGAAACTCGGCACAGGAAAGCGATGTGATTTCATTTTTAAGTACAAGAAAAGAACGTCAGGAATCTGCTAAAAATCATATTAAAGTAGTTCTTGATGAATATAATGTGAATGCTGTAGATACCTTAATTGGAGATATAGTTCCGCCAGATTCATTGATGAAAACTTTGACAGACAGAAAACTTGCCGAAGAAGAACAAAAAACGTATCAAACCCAAAAAATGGCGCAGGAACAACGTCAGGGAATGGAGAAAGAAACCGCTATTGCGGATATGCAAAAAGAGATCGTTCGTGCATCACAAAGTGTTGAAATAGCTCAACGTACTGCAGATGCAACCGTTAAAAAAGCAGAAGGAGATGCGACCAGTTTAAAACTAAATGTAAACGCCGAAGCAGAAGCTACAAAAATGCGTGCAAATGCCGAAGCCGAAGCTACAAAAGCAAGAGCAGGAGCACAGGCAGAAGCTACAAAACTGAACGCAAGTGCAGAAGCGGAAAGAATCTCTAAAACAGGTTTGGCCGAAGCAGAGAAAATTATGGCAATTGGTAAATCGACTGCAGAATCGTATCAACTTCAGGTTACTGCGATGGGCGGCGATAATTTTACGCGATATAAAGTTACCGAGGAAATTGGTAAAGGAAATATCAAAGTAATTCCAGACGTTTTAATTTCAGGAAACGCTGGTTCTGATGGTTCTATCAGTGGTTTATTAGGATTAAAACTAATGGAAATGATGGATACAAAAGATTCCAAAGAGGTTAAAAATCCGAAGAAATAGTAAATGTTCGATATGAAATGTAAAAAACAGAGTATATCGTAGAGACGCACAGCAGTGCATCTAATCCAAAGTTTGAAATCCGGTCTGCATCAGCAGATCGGATTTTTTTATGTTCAAGAATAAAAGAGTACCCTACGAAAGACGCACTGCTTTTGCGCCTCTACGGAAAAACCTTTGTACCTTTGCATCTCTGAACCTTTGAACCTCGTTTAAAAAAAGAATGAAAAAAATCCTCCTCCTTTCCGACACTCACAGTCATATTGATGATACTATTTTAAAATATGTAAATCAAGCCGATGAAGTTTGGCATGCAGGCGATATTGGAGATTTGAATGTTACCGATAGCATAAAAAAGCTAAAACCATTGCGTTGTGTTTACGGAAATATAGATGATGCACAAGCGAGATTAGAATTTCCATTGCACAATAGGTTTTTATGCGAAAATGTTTCTGTTTGGATTACTCACATTGGCGGTTATCCGGGAAAATATAATCCCGCAATAAGAGAAGAAATGGCAGCAAATCCGCCAAAATTATTCATTTGTGGACATTCGCATATTTTGAAGGTTATCTATGATAAAAAAAATAATTTATTGCACATGAATCCGGGTGCAGCAGGAAAAAGCGGATTCCATCAAATGCGAACGATGTTGAGGTTTGTAATTGATGACGATAAAATAAAAGATTTAGAGATTATCGAAATTGGCAAAAAATAAGATTTTTAATGTGTTACAGGGATTTTTATTTTAATCGAAGTTCCTTCATTAACTTTCGAAGTAATTGAAATAGTTCCTTTATATTTTTTAATTCTGGCCCTAATTCGGTTAAGGCCAAAACCTTCAGCATCTTTTAGTTTTTCAGCATTAAAACCTTTTCCGTTGTCATGTATAATGATGATTAATAGGTTTTTAATTTCTTGTAATGAAATTTGAGCTTTATTAGCACCACTATGTTTTATAATGTTGTTGAATAATTCAGCAACAATAAAATAAATCTTAATTTCGATTTTTTCGCTATATCTTACTTCAGCAGCAATTGAATTTGAAAAATCAAAATGCAGATTCGAATTTGAATTTTTTTCGCATAAATCTTCTATGGCATACACCAAACCAAACCGAACCAAAAGTGCAGGAATTAATTCATGCGACATGTCGCGTAAACGGTCATGAGCATCTTCTAAAATTGATTTTGCTTTAAGAAGTTCTTCAGATTGAATATTATTCTGAGCTGAAAATGCATTTAGATGTAGACCAACAGAAGACAATAAGGAATTGATGTTGTCATGTAAAAAAGCTGCGATTTTTTTTCTTTCATTTTCTTGAGCATCAATACTTGCATTAATAATATTGAGTTGAATTTTTTGCTTTATCTCTTTTCGTTTGTTTTTCTGTTTGAGTTTGTTGTTTTCATAAACGAAGTAAAATAAAACGAGAAGCATTATTGCAAGCACAATAAATAAACTTACTACTTTTTTATTTGCGGAGTGTTCAGGTTTAATGAAATGCTCATTTTTATCAGCTGATTTTTTTTGTTCAATTTTTGTGTTAGATTCCTGGAGCTTAAATTCTTTTTCCTGACTAAAACCAGAGAACTGCCCACATATCAAAAAGAAAACAAATACAATGAAAATTCTAAAAAAGGTCATAATAACAGAGATTAAGCAAAAAATTAAGGATTAATCAGATTGTTTTTTAATGCGTATTTAACCAAGCCAATTACATTTTTGGTCTTTAATTTTTTCATGATATTTTTGCGATGCGTTTCAACCGTATTTAAACTAATAAAAAGTTGCTCGCTAATTTCTTTCCCACTGTATTCTAATGATATTAAGGTTATAATTTCGAGTTCACGTTCGCTTAAAACCTGATTTTCAGTAATGGAACTTTTATTTAGTTTTGGATTATTTTGAGTAAAGCTTGAAAATATTTTTTCTCTTACATGTTTATCAAAATATTCTTCATCTTTTTTTACAGCTTCAATAGCTTCGATGATGTTTTCTCCGGCGCTTTTTTTGGTCAGATAGCCTTTTGCTCCCAGTTTCATCACTTCTTTAATAATCTTTAAATCATCATAACTGGAGAGGATAATGACTTTGCAGGGAAATCCTTTTTCTTTAAATTCTTTCAAAACTTCAATTCCATCCTTTTTGGGCATACTAATATCCAATAATAAAATATCAGTATTATTTTCAATGACATCATTATAAATATTTGTTCCATCTAATGAATTACCAACAACCTCAAAGTCAGAAATTGTGCGTAATAAATTGGTAAGTCCATCGATCAGTACCTGATGATCATCGGCAAGATGTATCCTTATTTTTTGTGTCATGATTATTTTTAAATCTGAATTCAAATTTATGAAAAAATTATCTTACAAAATTGTTTTTAACCCTACGTTTTTAAGGAGTATAAGAAGAAATTAAAAAACATCAGGCACAAAAAAACCCGAATTAATAATTCGGGTTCTCTTCGCACAAAAAACTTAAGTTTATAGGTTTACCTCAAACGGTCTACAGATTTTACGAGATCTTCATCCTTCTTGATGGCCTTATTAGCTAAAACTAATAATACGATAGCAACAATTGGTAGAAACATCCCAATACCTTTCTCTGATACAATTGTAGTTGTATCTCCAGATAAATTTAGAGATCGATATACAAATAATCCTAATAAAATCAAATTTAATATTATGTTCAGTCTGCCCATTACAAACTGATTTTGTCTTTTTTTGTATGAAATAATACTAATAACAGAAAGCATAGTGCTTAAACCTAAAAGTACTGTGTAAACCTGGTCTTGCATAAAATAGAATGCTTGCCCGTTATTTAATGTCCAAAGCGGAATAAAAAATACTAAAACCCCTGTTACTACAAAGGTAAGAAGTAAATATACGGTTTGAATTCTTTGTATCATGATGAAAAATTGTTTTACAAAAATATATTTTCTTTTTTATAAATACTATTGTATGATTAAATTTTATTCGTATTATTGCATCATAATACCGTAAGCACTTCATACTGCGGTCAATTGAAAACAATTATCTACCTATTCTTTTTACAGTATTTCCTTTAAAATAATTAAATTCATAGAATATTCATGTTTGATATTTCTGCATTAAAAGAAATGAAGCTTTCTGAGCTTCAAGAAATAGCTAAGTTAGCTAAAACTATAAAGTTTAATGGCGTTAAAAAAGAGACTTTAATAAGTCAGATTTTAGCACATCAAGAAGCGACTGTAGCGCCGCCTGTTAATGCTGTTGCCGAAACAAATGATGATGATAAACCCAAAAGAGCCAGAATAGTTCCTGCAAAAAAAGCAGCGATTTCAAAAAATGCTCCGGTTTTAGAATTTGATGCAGTAGAAGAAACACCTGAAAAGATTGAAACTCCTGTAATTTCTAAACCAAATACAAAAGGGCAACAAAACACAAAAATTCAGCCAACGCCAAAAGTAGAAGAAACTATTGAAGCAGCTGAAAATACTGAAGTTGAGAAAAAAGGACCAAAAATCGTAAAATTCAATAAATCAGCTTACGAGAAAAAAGTAGCTTTACAAAAAGAAAAAGAAGTTGTAAAAGAAGTAGTTTCTGAAGAACAAGTCGAAACAGAAACTCCAAATTCGGCTCCGGTAGCTGAAAAAACAGAACAAACTGCTCCGGTAAAAAAAATAAATCCGAATCAAAATAAAAACCAGAATCCAAATCCAAACCAAAACCCGAATCAGAATCCAAATCAAAACGGAAACGGGAATGTAAACGGAAACGGTACTAACGGAAACCAAAATCCAAACCATAAAAATAAAAAGAGCAATTTCAGAGATTCAGATTTTGAATTTGATGGAATTATCGAAAGTGAAGGTGTTCTTGAAATGATGCCGGATGGATACGGATTTTTACGTTCATCAGATTATAATTATTTAGCCTCTCCGGATGATATTTATTTATCAACTTCACAAATCAGATTATTCGGTCTTAAAACCGGAGATACTGTAAAAGGAGTGGTTCGTCCTCCAAAAGAAGGCGAGAAATTTTTCCCCCTAGTTCGTGTACTTAAAATTAATGGTCACGATCCGCAAGTAGTTCGCGACAGAGTTTCTTTTGAACACTTGACACCGGTTTTTCCTTCAGAAAAATTTAAATTAGCCGAAAAAGGCAGTTCAGTTTCAACACGTATTATCGATTTATTTTCTCCAATAGGAAAAGGACAGCGTGGTATGATAGTCGCACAACCGAAAACCGGTAAAACAATGTTACTAAAAGACATTGCCAATGCGATTGCGGCCAATCACCCTGAAGTTTATCTAATTGTACTTTTGATTGATGAGCGTCCTGAGGAGGTTACAGATATGCAACGCAGTGTACGTGGAGAAGTTATCGCTTCGACTTTTGACAGAGAACCACAAGAACACGTTAAAATCGCCAACATTGTACTTGAGAAAGCAAAACGTTTGGTAGAATGCGGACATGATGTTGTAATCTTACTAGATTCTATTACACGTTTGGCAAGAGCTTACAATACAGTTCAGCCTGCATCCGGAAAAGTGTTAAGTGGAGGTGTTGATGCTAATGCATTACAAAAACCAAAACGTTTCTTTGGAGCTGCAAGAAATGTAGAAAATGGAGGTTCGTTAAGTATTATCGCAACCGCCTTGACAGAAACAGGTTCTAAAATGGATGAGGTTATTTTTGAAGAATTTAAAGGAACCGGTAATATGGAGCTTCAATTAGATCGTAAAATTGCCAACAAACGTATTTTCCCTGCAATCGATCTTACGTCATCAAGCACACGTCGTGACGATTTATTATTAGACGAAAAAACATTACAAAGAATGTGGATCATGCGTAAATATCTATCAGATATGAACCCGGTAGAATCTATGGATTTTGTAAACGAACGTTTCAAGAAAACCAGAAATAATGAAGAGTTTTTGATTTCTATGAATGACTAGAGGTAAAAGTTCTAAGGTGCTGAGGGACTAAGGTTCTGAGGTTTTTTACTTTGTGATTATATATAACATAAAAAAGGGATGAGTTTAAAAATTCATCCCTTTTTGCTTTTTATCTAGAAATGTAATGCTATTAAACATCTACCATTTCATATTTCAAACATAGCCCAAGGTTTCAACTACCATTTCATATTTCAAATATAGCCCACGGTTTCAAATACCATTTCATATTTCAAATATAGCCCACGGTTTCAACCGTGGGAGACGTTTTGCAATAACGTTTTGTGATAATTATAATGTTCCCCACGGTTTCAAAAGTGGGATACGTTTTGTGATAATTATTATGTTCCCCACGGTTGAAACCGTGGGCTATGTTTCCATAATAATAGTATAATAAATTCAATTCTTAGCGTTTTAAAAGGCTCAGAACCTTTAGTTCCCTCAGAAATTTATTTCTTATCCACTACTGGTCTATTTTCTCTATTTGCTAAATCCCAGGCAATAACAAAAGCAAGTTGAGTTCTTTTAGTTAAAGCATCATATTCTATTTTTTCAGGTTCGTCGCCTTTTCCATGGTAATCTTCGTGAACTCCGTTAAAAAGGAAAACAGCCGGAATGCCATGTTTTGCAAAGTTATAATGATCAGAACGCTCATAAAAATGATTTGGATCTTTTGGGTCATTAAACTTAAAATCTAAGTCCATTTTGATGTACTTCTCATTTTGAGCTACAACAGTATTGTGTAAATCTGTCGATAATCTGTCAGCACCAATTACATAAACATAATTATTTGTTTTTGCATGTTCTACATCGCGACGGCCAATCATATCGATGTTAATATCGGTAATAGTGTTTGTAATAGGAAATAACGGGTTTTCAGAATAGTAACGTGAACCGTGTAAACCATGCTCTTCGCCAGTAACATGAAGGAATAAAATAGAACGTTTTGGTCCGTGTCCGTCTTTTTTAGCTTTTGCAAATGCTTTTGCAATTTCCATAACAGCAACAGTACCGGAACCATCATCATCAGCTCCGTTATAAACTTCTCCGTTTTTAATACCAACATGGTCGTAATGTGCTGAAATTACAAGAACTTCATCCGGTTTTTCAGAACCTTCGATGTATGCCCAAATATTTTCAGAATCGGGTAAGTTTTCATTTCTTTTTGCATTCAAAAAAGCAGCAGGAACCGTTTGGTAATAATCTTTTGCGCCTTTAGGAAACGAAACACCATTTTTTTTGTATTGCTCGATCATGTAAACACCCGCTTTTTTCTGGCCTTTTGAGCCCGTTTCGCGACCTTCCATTTCATCTGAAGCAACAATATATAACATTGTTTTTAGATCTTTTTCGCTAATCACTTTCACGTACTTAGTTGGATCTGAATTATCTTTAGATACAACTGACTGGGCATTCTTACATGAAAATGCAGAGGCAATTAATAACAGAATTAAGGTTTTTTTCATTTTTTATGTTTAGTGTAAATTAATGAATATGTAAACTACATAAAGAGTAAGTAAAAATAGAATAAAAAAGGAATTTATAAAGAATAAGAAAACACTTTTAACAAATGAAACAAATCTGGATTCTCCATAAAAACGGTGGTGCGCCGGATAAAAATAGTAGAACATCCAGAGTACTCCAACAATATTTGCAATGTCAGAAATAAAAGCTATTGGACTATTTGCTCCAAAAATGCCAATTACTTTATTGATAATAAATAAGATGAGGAATATTAAAAGTAAAAATGAAAAATAGTGAAGCGTAAAAATGCCATGATCGAAGTAGTACCATTTCCTTTTATCATGAAAAAGCCATAATAAGAAAGCAAAAAACGGCATTATTATGAATAGTATTTTGGGAATATTATGAACAAATGATTCAATGAATTTTTCAATAATCTCTATTGTGGTATTTTTCTCTGTGACATGAACGGCCTTTTCATAAGCCCAATACTCAAATTCTGAGAGTTTCTCATCTTCCTTTCCATATTTTTGAACAGAGTCAATTTCTTTCATCGGAGTTAATTCGATGTGTTTGTTTACATGAATTTTATTATTTACCGATTTGTCTTTTCTCATGAGTTTCGTAGAAATTTCTTTTTCACTCTTATTAAGATTATCAGTTACATGGCTGGGAAATAACGCAATCATTAAAAAAGTAATAAAACTAATGAAGATGTAAAGACGAACAGGAGCAAGGTAAGATAATCTTTTTCCTGAGAGATATTCTTTTGTTAACGTGGAAGGTTTGAAAAGTAAATTTCGAATCGTTTTCCAAAAAGCATTTTCGTAATGCGTCAGATCCTCAAAGAAATGAATAAATAAATGGTGAAATGTTTTTCTGCTATCTGTATTTTCCTGTCCGCAATTTGGACAATATTTTTGCTCTACTACATGCCTGCAGTTTAAGCAGGTTTTGTCTTTTCTAATTGGACTGTGTGACATGGTTTATTTTTGGTTGGTTTTGGTTGTTATTTTTTTGCCCACGAATGATACGGATTAAACGGCTTACGCTGGTTTCTTTTAGCCTGTGGGATAAATAATATCTGCATCAATCTGTGTTTAATCCGCGTCATCTGCGTGCGATTTCTAAATCGTTATTTTTTCAGTACTTCATTCAAAAAAAGCTGTAAGTGGTCAAAAGATCTTTTTGCAGCAACGGCATTATAAGCAGCACCTTTAGAATTGTCATTTCCGGCTTCAGGATTTGTAAATGAGTGTACGGCATTAGCATAATAAATCATTTGCCAGTCGGCTTTTGAGTCACGCATTTCTTGTTGAAAAGCAGTTATTTCTTCCTTAGATTCATAAGGATCATCTGCACCGTGACAAACTAGAACTTTAGCTGTAATAGGTTCAACAGCTCTTGCAGCATCTTTGCCCAAACTACCGTGAAATGAAGCAACTCCTTTTACATTCAAATGTACGCGAGCAGCTTCAAGAACTCCCGTTCCTCCAAAACAATATCCAATTGCTACAATATTATCTGCATTTGCACCTGATTTTACTAATTCCTGCAAAGCTAAATTGATCCTTTTGTGGTATTCAGCAACATTAGTTTTATAATGACCAGCCAGTTTTCCTGCCTCGGTTGTGTTTTTTGGATAATTTCCTTCGCCATAAATATCAGCGATAAAAACAGTGTAACCTAGTTTAGATAAATTCTCAGCAATTTCTTTAGAAGCATTGTCGATTCCTAACCAGGCCGGTAAAAGTAGTATTCCAGGATTCTGACTGCTCTTTTTTGCAGCTTTTATAGATAAACCATTTAATACCTGAGTTCCGTCAGCGTACTTTACAGGTTTCAATTGTGCGTTTATAGTGTTAGATAACAGTATAGTAGCAAAAATAAGAAGGACTGAATTTTTCATTGTTTTACAATTTTTAACAAATATCAGAAATATTATGCTACAAAAAAACCTCAGAACAAACTTTCTTTTGAGGTTTAATATCAGTAAATTAACTAATTAGGTTTTAAATCATAAAGAGATGTTTCTCTTAAAGGCACATCCCAATTCTACCATCGAATCTGTTTTGGCGATTCCGGGAATATTATCGATTTTTTCATATAAAATTTTACGCATGTGTTCGTGGTTTTTGGCCGTAATTTTCAGGTAAAGCGTAAACGATCCCGTAACAAAATAACACTCTGTAATTTCTGGAATTGCTTTTAAAGCTTCTATAATTCTTTCTGAATCAGAATCTTTATTCAGTGTAATTCCTGTAAAAGAAGCCCAATCGTAACCAATCTGCTTTTCGTTTAAAATAGGTTTAATGCCCGTAATTATACCTTGTTCAAACAAGCGGTTAATACGTTGGTGTACCATTGTATTTGATATTTTTAAATTAGTAGCGATTGTCGAATAAGCGACTCTTCCGTCTTTCTCTAATTCTTTGATAATTTTTACGTCGAACTCATCTAAAATATCCATACGATCCTTTTTAATTTTTGTAAAGATAAAAATTAGTATGATTTGATGTTTGATTACGAATATAGAATTGACTTTTATTTATTTTAAAATAAGTAATTTGATTTTATTGTTAATCAATACAAGTTAAAAATATCGATTTACACCCTTAAAATAAATAAATTTTATATTTTTGCATTCAATAAAATAAATTATCATGGCACATACACAAGAAATACTTTCGTCAAAATCAGAAGTTTTAATCGAAAAAGAAAATAAATACGGAGCTCATAATTATCATCCGCTTCCGGTTGTGTTAGAAAGAGGAGAAGGTGTATATGTCTGGGATGTTGACGGTAAAAAGTATTATGACTTTTTATCTGCTTATTCTGCAGTAAATCAAGGACATTGCCATCCGAAAATTGTACAGGCAATGATCGATCAGGCTCAAAAACTAACTTTGACTTCGAGAGCTTTTTACAATGATAGATTAGGAAACTACGAAGAATACGTAACCAATTATTTTGGTTTTGATAAAGTATTGCCAATGAATACGGGTGCAGAAGCTGTTGAAACAGCCCTAAAACTTTGTAGAAAATGGGCGTATGAAGTAAAAGGGATTCAAGAAAATCTGGCACAAATTATTGTTTGTGAGAATAATTTTCATGGAAGAACCACTACTATTATTTCTTTTTCTAACGATGAAGGAGCGCGTAAAAACTTCGGACCTTATACTGAAGGATTTATAAAAATTGAATATGATAATCTTGAGGCTCTTGAAAGAGTTTTAGAATCATCAAAAAATATAGCCGGATTTTTAGTTGAACCTATTCAGGGTGAAGCGGGCGTTTATGTTCCGTCAGAAGGATATTTGGCAAAAGCAAAAGCACTTTGCGAAAAACACAATGTGTTATTTATTGCAGATGAAGTTCAGACCGGAATTGCACGCACAGGAAAATTATTGGCCGTTCATCATGAAAACGTACAACCTGATATTTTAATTTTAGGAAAAGCAATTTCTGGTGGCGTTTATCCGGTTTCGGCAGTTTTAGCAAACAACGAAATCATGAATGTGATTAAACCAGGACAACACGGATCTACTTTTGGAGGAAATCCTGTTGCAGCAGCCGTTGCAATCGCAGCACTTGAAGTGGTTAAAGAGGAGAAATTAGCCGAAAACGCAGAACGTTTAGGAATCATTTTGAGAAAAGGACTTAACGAAATCGCTGAACGCAACAATTTAATTACTTTAGTTCGTGGTAAAGGTTTATTAAATGCAATCGTTATCAATTGTGGTGAAGATTCAGATTTAGCCTGGGAAATTTGCCTAAGATTCAGAGACAACGGATTATTAGCAAAACCAACGCACGGAAATAAAATTAGATTAGCACCACCATTGGTAATGACAGAAGACCAAATTCACGAATGTCTTGAAATTATAGAAAAGTCATTGTATGATTTTAGAGATTAGTTATTAATTAAGTATTATTTCAAAAATATTTTAAACATATCCGGTTTTACGGATATGTTTTTTTTTGCTTTAAGATAAAAATATTATTATGATATAATTAGATCTTTTAGAGGTTATCAATGGCTTTTGGGTAATTTAATTTTGCAAAAATAAATCACTACAGATATGATAACTATAAGTCTTTGCATGATTGTAAAAAATGAAGATCAGACATTAGCAAAATGTCTTGACTCTATCAGGGAAATTGTAGATGAAATTATAATAGTTGATACAGGTTCTACTGATAAAACAAAAGAGATAGCGTACTCATTTACAGATAAAGTCTATGATTTTGAATGGATAAATGATTTTGCTGCCGCAAGAAATTTTGCTTTTTCGAAAGCAACAAAAGAATACCAACTTTGGTTAGATGCAGATGACATTATAATTGAAAAGGACAAAATTGCCTTTCTGGACCTCAAAAAAACACTTTCTCCTGAAATTGACATGGTTTTGATGAAGTATAATTATGTTGTAGATGAAAATAATAATCCTTCTTATTCTTTTCATCGCGAAAGACTCGTAAAAACAGCTAATAATTATAAATGGAATGATCCTGTTCATGAATATATTCAATTTGGTGATATGTATTTATTGTCTGACATTGCTGTAACACATAAAAAAATAGCATCCTTTTCAGATCGGAACTTAAAAATTTATGAAGAACAGCGACAAAAGAATATACCTTTTTCTCCAAGATCCTTGTATTATTTTGCCAGAGAACTAAGAGATCATGAAAAGTATAAAGAAGCAATTGAATACTTTAATAAGTTTCTCGATACAAAGGAGGGAGCTGTAGAAGATAATATAAACGCCTGCTATGAAATGGGCAAAATTTACAAGAAATTAGATGACCAGGAAAATGCTTTAAAATACTTCTTCCAGAGCTTTTTATATGACATTCCTAGGGCAGAGTCATGTTGTGAGATAGCCTCTATTTATCAGATTAACAAAGATTATAAAAAAGCCATATATTGGTATGAATTTGTTCTTACTTTGAAAATTTCCAGCACTGATATCAGTAAGACTGTAATTGACTGCTGGAATTTTGTGCCCGCAATAGAACTTGCAGTTTGCTATTCTAATATTAACATGATAGAAAAAGCAATGTATTATAATGAACTAGCAGGAAAGTATAAAGTAAATCATGCTTCTGTAGTGTATAACCGTGAGTATTTCAATAGATTGGCAAAAAATAAAGATGTTTTATATACAAATTATATTGGCAAATATTGAAAAATCAGGATGTATAATAGTAGTAAAAAGAAATTGTATAAAAGGCGATTGTAATTAAACAATCGCCTTTTGGTTATAATTACTTAAAATATCAAAAAAAGTAACTATTTCTCTGAGTCAATGTTTATAAAGCATTGACTCGTTTTTATTTTAAAACTTAACTTTTTTAAGTTCCCACAACGTTTTGATAAATGTATCAACGTCTTGTGTAGTGTTATAAAATGCTAAGGAAGGACGAACTGTTGTTTCAACGCCCATTCTTCGTAAAATTGGCTGCGCACAATGATGTCCAGTTCTAACCGCAACACCTTCTTTATTTAAAGCCTGACCAACCTGGTCGTTTGTGTATCCTTGTAAATTGAATGAAAGTACACTTGCTTTATTAGCAGCAGTTCCTATCAATCTCACGCCTGGAATTTCTTTCAACAATCTTGTCGCATATTCTAACAAATAATGTTCGTATTGTCCAATGGTATCAATTCCTAGTTTAGTAACATAATCTATGGCAGCGCCAAGACCAATGGCATCAGCTATATTTCCTGTTCCGGCTTCAAAACGATTCGGAGCTTTGTGGTATTTTATTTCCTCAAAAGTGACATCCTGAATCATATTTCCGCCAGCTTGATAGGGTTCCATTTCGTTTAAAAGATCTTCTTTTCCGTATAAAGCACCAATTCCCGTTGGTCCAAAAAGTTTGTGTCCTGAAAATACGAGCCAATCCGGATTTAAATCCTGAACATCAACTTTCATGTGCGAAACAGATTGTGCTCCGTCAATTAAAACTTTTGCTCCGGCTGCATGCGCCATTTCTACCATTTTCTTGGCGGGAGTTACGGTTCCAAGTGCATTAGAAACTTGTGTAAAAGCAACCAAACGGGTTTTAGAATTCAACAGTTTTGCATATTCAGCAAGCAAAATTTGTCCGTCATCATCAACCGGAATTACTCTTAATTTCAAGCCTTTTTTATCTGCCAGACGTTTCCACGGAACAATATTAGCATGATGTTCCAGATTGCTCACAATAATTTCGTCTCCGGCTACTAAATTATGATCGCCCCAACTTTGTGCCACAAGATTAATTCCTTCGGTTGCTCCGCGCACAAATACAATTTCGTTTACAGAATTGGCATTCAAAAACGTTTTTACTTTTTCGCGAGCCGTTTCATACGCATCAGATGCGCGGGCTGCCAGTTCATGAGCTGCACGATGAATATTAGAATTTTCATGCTCATAGAAATAAGCAATACGATCAATTACCGATTGTGGTTTTTGAGTTGTTGCCGCATTATCAAACCAAACAAGTGGTTTTCCGTTTACGGTTTCTCTTAAAATCGGAAAATCCTTTTTTATCAATTCTGCATTAAAACCAGTTCCGGTTAATGTGTTGAATTCTTCCGGTTTAAAAGAAGATCCAACAAAAGTATTCACATTTTTTTTATCGAAAGCAAAAGGATTTTGTTCTAAAAAATAATATGAAGCTGGCGTTTCAATTGGATTTGAAGGTATACTTAATCGTTTTGTAAATTGTGTATCAACCATTGCTAATGCTGCGTTTAATTCAGCTTCAAAAGAAAAATTCCCTATTTCAAATGGTAAATATTGTTGGTTCAGATTCAAATCTGAAAAAATATTTTTTTCATAAGATGGAGCTGTCCCGCCATTGTTAAAATTAGCATCGTGGAAACCCGTTTGCGGATCATTAAGATTCACATTATTTTGATGTGGAATTCCTAATGGAGCAACATCATTATTAGGATCAAATCCGGTTGTTGTATTTGGATATAAAGATGAAATTCCGTTATTTCCAAAACTACCCGGAGACACACCGAATCCGCTAAATGCAGGAGGAGATTGTGTATTTTCCAAATTCTGCAAAGGAATAGAGGAGAAATTATGATCTCCTAAATTTCCGGCCTGCAACAACGTTTCTGCAACTTTTACAGCACGGGGATGTTCATTTTTATCCGGACTCAGTGAAATTTCTTTGGGAAACTCATTAGGTAAGGCTTTGAACAATTCGTTTGCTAAATTTTGCAAATCGTCGATGTTGGGTAAACCGTTATTATAAGTATTTGTACTCATGATACTTTCCTATTTCTACATCTTCTAAAACAGCAATTGCATCATCAACCAAAATAGCCAGAGAGCAATAAAGTGATACTAAATAAGAAGCAATTGCTTTTTCATTAATACCCATAAAACGAACTGATAATCCTGGAGATTGTTCTCCCTGCAAACCAGGTTGAATAAGCCCGATAACGCCCTGACGGCTTTCGCCTGTACGCAATAAAATGATTTTAGATTTTCCGTCTTTAATAGGTAATTTATCTGATGGAATAAGTGGAATTCCTCTCCATGTTAAAAATTGAGATCCGAATAATGAAATTGTTGGAGGCGGAACACCACGACGTGTACATTCGCGTCCGAAAGCAGCAATCGCTAACGGATGCAATAAGAAAAACCCAGGTTCTTTCCAGACTTTTGTCAATAATTCGTCTAAATCATCAGGAGTTGGTGCGCCAGTTCTGGTTTTTATAATTTGAGATGGAGCAACGTTGCTCAACAAACCATAATCTTTATTATTGATCAATTCACTTTCCTGACGTTCTTTAATTGTTTCGATTGCCAGACGAAGTTGCTCTGAAATCTGATTATAAGGTTTGCTGTATAAATCAGAAACACGCGTATGTACATCAACAATTGTTTGTACGGCTGCAAGATTATATTCTCTAGGATTTTCGATATAATCGACAAAAGTATTAGGTAAAACTCTTTCATCTCTGGCTGAACAATCTACTTCAATATGACTGCCGTCTTTTACTTTATTCAAACGAAAAACACCTGATTCTACTGGTGTCCAATGCAAAAGATGTGTTAGCCAGCGCGGGCTTGTGGTTCCGATTTGAGGAACGGAACGTGTTGCAATTGCTAACTGTCTTGCTGCAACATCGCCTAATGCGGTCTGTTGTTGTTTTGATTCTGCCATAGTTTTAAGGTTTTTTGATTAATTTATTTTGTTAATTTTATTATAGAGACTTCACTTGAAAATTCGATTTTCTCTCTGTAAATAAAATTATGTTAAAAATAAAGATGTTCAACAATAAATGATGTTTAATTTACTTTATAAAATTTTTAAATTGTTGCATATTTAAATTATGAAAAGAATCCAAATAATTCTTCAACAGATAGATATCTTTCTCCAGTATCATAATTAAAAGTCAGGATTACAGATCCTTCAGGAATATTTTTGAGACTTTTTGCAACACCTGCAAGAGCAGCTCCGGTTGAAACTCCACCAAAAATGCCTTCTTCCTGCGTTAATTTTTTAGCATAATTAAAAGCGTCATTTTTCTCAACAGTAATGATTTCATCAACATATTCCGCATTAAAAACTTCGGGAATAAATCCTGCGCCAATTCCCTGTAAAGGATGCGGAGCTGCAATACCGCCACTTAAAACAGGCGACAATGCCGGTTCTACAGCAATCGTTTTTAGATTCGGAAAATGTTGTTTTAATATTTTAGAAACACCGGTAATATGTCCTCCGGTTCCAACTCCTGTAATAAGATAATCAATTCCGTCCGGAAAATCAGCCAGAATTTCCAGCGCTGTTGTTCTTTCGTGAACTTCAACATTGGCCGGATTTGTAAATTGCGATGGCAGAAATGAGTTTTTAATTGTAGAAGCTAATTCTTTTGCCTTTTCAACCGCGCCAGAAGTTCCTTTTTCTCTTGGAGTCAAAACATATTCAGCGCCATACGCTTCGATAATTTTTCTGCGTTCTACACTCATCGATTCAGGCATTACGATAATTACTTTATAACCTTTTACAGCAGCGACTAACGAAAGGCCAATTCCGGTATTTCCGGATGTTGGTTCAATAATAATCGAATCAGGATTTAGAAGCCCTTTTTTCTCTGCATCTTCAATCATCGCAAGTGCAATTCTGTCTTTGATACTCGATCCCGGATTTGACTTTTCAAGTTTAATCCAGACTTCATGCGATTTAAAAAGCTTGTTGAGCTTGATGTGAGGCGTATTTCCAATTGTTTCTAAAATGTTTTGGTATTTCATGGTTGATATTTTTGATATTTTTTTTAATGAAACTCGTTGGCTATAATTGTTTTAACACATAGAAACATAGATTTTGTAAGTCAAAAAAGGCGTTTCACTTATTTTAATGCACATAGCTATGTGTAAATGACATTATTTATTTTAATCTTCTTTAAAGAAAGAAAAATCTATGTTTCTATGTGTTAAAAAATTTTGGTGATACTTTATTTCTTTAGTGCTGCTCCGCCCGGCATTGTCTCTGGTTTTAATTTGAATTTGCTGTATTCGACAACTCCTGTTTGGTCAGCCCATTCAAAATAAGAAGCTGAAAGTTTGTTTACAATTCCTGGATTTTGCTGCGCAACATTCGTTGTTTCACCTCGGTCTGTTTCAATATTATAAAGTTCCCATTCATACGACGGATAAATCGAAACCAATTTCCATTTGCCATCGCGAACGGCTCTGTTTCCCGCTCTTTCCCAAAATAACGGAGCGCCTCTGTCAACAGTCGAAACATTATCAAATAAAACAGGTAATAAGCTTTTTCCCGCTAACGGATTTGTGTTTACACCATTATAATTTTTAGGATATTCAATTCCCGCCAATTCATAAAAAGTAGGAGCAAGGTCAATAATATGTCCCGTACCTTTATCGATTCTTCCGGCTTTTATTTTTGATGGAAACCAGGCAATAAAAGGAGAACTAAAACCGCCTTCGTGCATATTGTTTTTATATTGCTGTAAAGGAGTATTCGATAAATAAGCCCAGTTTTGTTCCTGATAATCAAATGATCCCGATGTTCCTACTGGTCCGTCATTTCGAACCAAACCTCTTCCTAACGGATTATAAGTATTAAATCCGCCCTGAGCGCCATTGTCTGAAATGAAGATAATCAACGTGTTTTTATCTTTCTTTAACGCTTTTATTTTCTCCAGAACCTTGCCCACATTTTGGTCCATATTGTCAACCATTGCAGCGTAAACTTCCATTTTTGCTTTCCAGAATTGTTTTTCGTCGTACGTTAATTTACTCCATTCCGGAACTTCAGGATCTCTTGCAGAAATTGTTTGGTCAGCTGTTAAAATGCCGTTTGCTTTTAGTTTTGCAATTCTTTTTTCTCTTAAAACGTCCCAGCCTTCATCAAATTTGCCTCTGTATTTGGCAATGTCAACCGGTTTTGCCTGCAAGGGCCAGTGCGGAGCAGTAAACGCTAAATACAAAAAGAACGGTTTGTTTTCTTTGTTTTGTTCGTCTAAGAAAGTAAGAGCATTATTCCCAATTTCATCAGTGAAATAATAAGAATCATCTTTGGGATGCAGTTCTTCGTTATTGCGAATCAATTTTACAGGATAAGGTGTTTTTCCGAAAGGCAAAGGTTTGGTGTCAAAATAATTTGAAGCGCCTTTTAAGATGCCGTAAAATTTATCAAAACCTCTTTGGTTTGGCCATTGTGCCTGATCTTCAGAACCTACGTGCCATTTTCCGGATAAAAGTGTGCTGTAACCGCCAGAACGGAAAACTTCTCCTAAAGTCAAAGATTCTTTATTTAAATATCCCTGATAAGCGGGCAAACCTAAATTGACATCAAAAAAACCAACTCCGGCTTTGTGTTGATATTGTCCGGTTAGGAGGGAAGCCCTTGTTGGCGCACAAATGGAATTATTGTAGAATTCACGAAGACGTAAACCTTCAGAAGCTAATTTATCAAAATTTGGTGTTTTAATTTCAGAACCATAATTTCCTAAATCAGAATAGCCCATATCATCTACCATAATCAAAATGATATTTGGTTTTGTTGATGCCGTTTGCGCATTCGATACAGCACTAAATGTTCCGGTTAAAAGAAGGGAAAAGAAAAGTTTTGTTGTGGTATTGTACATTGTAACGATGCTTTTTGTTAATTGTTTTTTTGTTGTTTAAGTGATAAATGTTCTTTAAATCAGGTCATTTCCGTTGCCGCAGCAATGACCTTTTGCAATCAAAAACAAGATTAATGTGTCGTCTTCATTTTATTTTTGATTTATAGTTATAGCGTATATCTTTTGAAGCAATTCGCCTCAGGTTGCTATTTATTATTCAATAAAGTTAGGTATAAGTACAGTTCGATTTATTTTCTGATTCTAAGTTTAGCCGAATCAAATCGAATAGATTTCTGAGAATTAACAACAGCTGCACATATAACAAAAGGTGTTAGATGTGTATTTTTCAGGAAGAATGTTATTCTGTTTGTTCTCTGCTGGTTTCAAAATGTAGTTATTTATAATTAAACCCTACTAATTCTATAGACAAAGTTATATTTAATATCGTAATATCCAAATTTATCTTTTATTTTTTTTGAAAGAAGTTGTTGTTTTGGTTTTAAACTAATGTATTTCATTTGTTTATATAGAATAAGAATCGACGAAAAAGTTGTGTCATTTCAATTTCTATGATAAAAATAATTTCCTGTTCTTTTCAACGGATTAAAATCCGTTGCTACAAAATAAATCATTCCTCCGGAATTTTATGCAGCGTTCCAGAGGAACAAACTACATTGTAGGGATGGATTTTAATCCATCTAGAGAGCCGTAAATCCGGTATGTTAGACCTGACAGGTTTTAAAAACCTGTCAGGTTTAGTTTCCGTAAAACTTCGGGTAAAATAAAATTACCTAAATAATAAAAAAGCAATAATCAAAGTAACAATTACATTAAATAATTGCGCAATTAAAAAAGCATACAAAGGTTTTCTGCTATTATTTTGAAGTAAATCTTTAAAATTAGTTTCAAGACCAATACTTGTAAACGCCAACGCAAACCAAAGACCTTGAAGGTTTTTTAAACTGTCTTTTACACCATCCCGAACTTCAGCAGTAAGCAGGAAAGAAAAAACTAAAGAAGCGAGAATAAATCCAATTACAAACTTTGGGAAACGCTCCCAAATAACGCCTAATGTTGGTTGTGAAGCTATTGCTTCAGCCGATTTATTGTGTGTATACGTCCAATAAACAGAGATTGCAAAGGCCGCAATTCCTAATAAAACATTCTGAGAGAACTTTACAATAGTGCTAATTTTTAAAGCTGTTTCTCCAACTAAAGTTCCAGACGCAACAACAGCTCCGGAAGTGTCAATACTTCCGCCCAGCCAGGCGCCGGTTACTTCTTCGGGAAAATTGAAGTATTTGGCAATCATCGGCATAAAAATCATCATCGGAATTGCCGTTACCAAAACAATCGAAATCACATAAGACAGTTTTTTAGGATCGCCTTTTATCGCTCCCGAAGTTGCGATCGCTGCAGAAACGCCGCAAATAGAAACGGCACTCGAAATCATCATCGTTAATTCGTCGTCGACTTTTAATTTTCGGCAGAGCCAAAAAGCAAAATACCAAACCGATAAAACCACAATCAAAGCCTGAATTAATCCTAATGAACCCGCTTTTAAAATATCCGAAAAAATGACACTTGTTCCCAATAAAACCAATCCAATTTTTACAAAAACTTCTGTCGAAAGTGCCGCTTTAAACCATTCCGGAAGTTTGAAAAAATTACCAATTGCCAAACCAATAATCAGACTAAAAATTACGGCTTCTAAATTGATGGATTTTACGGCTGTATTTCCTGCAATGATCAATGCAATTACGGTTAAGATGTAAACTATCGGAAAAACAATGAGAAAATTTTTAACCGATTTTCCAATTAAAAAAGCACCTAATGTTCCTATAGAAATAAGATAAAGAAATTGAATAAGAAGGATTTGTAAATTCCCGAAGTCAAAGACATCGTTTAGTAAATCGGTTCCGTTTGACCATTTAAAAACAGGAACTTCAGGAAGATAAAGAAATAGAGAAATCCCGATTATTATAAATCCTAAAATTACGACTGTCCAGTCTTCGTGAATGGTAAATTGTTTTGAGGTAGTTGACATTATATGTTGATTTCCTGCAAGGTTTTCCAAACCTTGTAGGTATTAGTTATTAAGATAGCGGTTAAAAAAAAATACCTACAAGGTTTGGAAAACCTTGCAGGAGTACTGTAACTATTACAAATCGACAAAGTATTTCTGTTTGCCAAAATCAAATTCATAATGCGTTAAGTTTGGCCATAAAGGTTTAACCAAACCTTTTTCCCATTTTTGCAAAGCGACATGCAATTCGCTTACTTTATCCGGATTTTTTTTAGCAAGATCTGTAGTTTCAGATTTATCTAGGGCTAAATTATAAAGCCATTCTTCATGTGTTTTTCCGCTGATAATTAATTTCCAGTCACCGCTTCGAATCGCTTTTGCATCGCCGGAACGCCAGTATAAATTTTTATGGGCTTCTGTATTATTGTTAACTGTAGCAATCAAATCTACGCCATCATAAACGCGGTCTTTTGGTAAACCGGAATGAGTAACGGCAGCAATTGTACTAAAAATATCCAATGTACTTACCGGATATTTATAAACGGTATGTGGCTTGATTTTTCCCTTCCACGAAAGTGCAAACGGAACATTTACGCCTCCTTCAAAATGAGAAAACTTCCCACCTTTTAATGGAGCATTTGTGGTAGCAAAAGTATAATCAGCGCCACCGTTGTCGCTGGCAAAAATGATTAAAGTATTTTCCTCTAAACCTTCTTTTTTTACTTTAGCCCTGATTCTTCCAATGGCATCGTCTAAAGCACTAATCATGGCAAAATAAACACGTTTGTTTTCGTCTTTCACATTCGGGAAACGATCGTAATATTTCTTGCGAACCTGAAATGGCGTATGTGGCGCATTAAACGGAACATAAAGTAAAAAGGGTTTATTTTTATTTTTATCGATAAAAGCTTCTGCTTCATTAGCAAAAGTTTCGGTTAGATATTTCTTATCTTTTATAATGGTGGTGTCACGACGAATTTGTCCAATTCCAACACGGCCATTTCCCCAAATCATTTTATCGGTAAAATCTTTATGATGGTGGTTGATAATATCGGGATTATCATCTTCGGGCGTGTATAGCGAAAATGCCTGATAAAACCCGTAATGATAATCGAAACCTCTGTCTAAAGGAAAAAATCCTTTGTTGTGACCCAAATGCCATTTGCCAATAATGGCCGTGCTGTAACCTTGTTTTTTCGCCAAATCGGCAAAAGTAATTTCAGATTGTGGCAAACCTTGTGTGGCTATAGACGCTTCATTTGGATATTCGATTTTGTCGTTCAGTCTCCAATTATTGGTATTGATCAAATATTTGAAAGCATAATATTCTAAGTTGTTTTTTGGATAACGATCTCCAGGCTGAAACTCATGTCCGAAACGTTCCTGATAACGACCAGTGAGCAATCCCGCACGCGAAGGCGAACAAATAGAAGCCGAAACATAACCATCTACAAAAGTAACTCCTGAAGCCGCCAAAGAATCAATTTGTGGCGTTGGAGTCGATTTTCCTCCGTAAAGTGAAATATCATATTTTCCTAAATCATCTGCAAGCAAAATAATAATGTTCGGTTTTTTTTCTGTGGTTTTCGAAGTTTCTTTTTGGGCTAGGAAGGCTGCCTTTCCTTCAGCAAGTTTTTGGTCTGGTTTGATTAAAGTTCCATCGGTATTAATGGGCCAGAATAGAAATGCGGCCAGAATTAATAATACGATTAAAATCGGTAAAATGATCTTTTTTGTTTTGGATAATGCCATAGCTAATTTTTGATTTTAAAAAATGTAATCGCAATCTTGTCATCCCGAGGAACGAGGGATCACACTAGTAATTCGACAAAGATTGACCCCATTCATGCGGAGTTTCTAGTGTGATCCCTCGTTCCTCGGGATGGCAAAAATGCGTGTTAGAAAATTAAATTATTATTTAACAGCCAAAGCAACATCAACATCGTTCTTCAAATCGCCTAAACCATCTTTTTTGAAAACATTTTTTCCATTTTCATATAATATCAAAGTAGGGAAGACCTTTACCGTTTTTAAATCGGCTATTACTTGCGGACTTTCTTCTAACTCAATTTGAACGATTTTTAGTTTTTCTCCGTATTGCGTTCTGAGGTTTTCTAAAATGGGTTTTACGGTTTTGCAGGTTGCACAATATTTAGAACCAATGTCTACCAAAACGTATTTATTATCGGCAACTATTTTTTTATATTCAGCAATCGTTAATTTGCTTTTTAGGTTTGTGTAAAAAGGTTTTCCGCCGCCAATCCAGCTTGCGATTCCGCCTTCTAAAATATAAACTTCAGAGAAATTTCTTTTGGCTAAATCAGTTGATAAAAGTTCGCTTCTGTAAGCTGCAATCGAATAAATAAATACGGGTTGTGACGGATTTAATGCGGCAACACGTTTTTCGTAATCTTCAGATTTTAGATTGAAATTTACGGCTCCTTCAATATGGTTTAAGGCAAATTCATCAGGACCTCTGGCATCAATAATCTGTGGATTTTTTTGACTTTTAATTTTCGAATAAAAAGCATCCAGCAATATATTGGCGCTGTTTCCTTGTGAAAAACCTGCAATTGTAAAAAGCAAAACTAAGGTTGTAATGCTTTTTTTGAGTATTTTATTTTTCATAATTTTTGGTTTAGCATAAGTTTGGCAGTGTATTTCAAAAATTATTTTGAGTACACTGCCAATTCTTATTTATAACGTTGGGTTGCACAAAAAATTAATTAAACACATAGAAACATAGATTTTATCTTTTTGAAAAAGAGTATAAAAAGAAACCAGTTTCTCACACATAGCTATGTGCATTACTGCAAGTGAAACGCCTTTTTTCGTTTCAATAATTCTATGTTTCTATGTGTTAAAAAAATTACGCCCAATGGTTTCATTTATTTTTTTTATACCTGAGCCGGTTCTTCGTAATAAACCGGGCTTTCAGCTACAATAGCTTCTGCTTTTGGTTTTAAAGGAACTGATAAAACGCCTTCTGCCAAAGCACTTCCTTCTTTTTTAGATTTGAATATTGGCCATAAAAACTGAGCGTACCATTCTTCTTGTTTGTATGATTTCATTCCGTAAGATTCCGGGAATTTACGTGTAATTAAACCCGTTCCGAAGATTACATCCCAAATGAAAAACATGTTTCCGAAGTTTCCTTTAAAGTGTCCAACACCATCTCCGCTTGTGTCTGCGTGATGTGCGTGGTGCGTTGCCGGAGTCGAAATTAAACGTTCTAAAACCCATGCAATTGGATGTAAAACTTTGTATTTATAAAATGGTTTGTCCCAGGCAATACTAGAATGCGCTCCCAAAGTGATAAAGCTTTTGATTACTAAAACAAATAAAGCAGGTAATCCTAAACCTAAATACGTTAAAGTCGCCGTTAAATAAATTTGAGAAAAGAAAACCATGTAAATAAAGTTTTGTCTCGAAGCCATCGCCATGCCCATATACGGAGCTGAGTGGTGCGTTCTGTGAAAACGCCATAAAAACGGAACCTGATGATGAAGTCTATGGTACCAATATTGCGTTAAATCATCTGCAATTGCGATCAGGAAAAAACCTCCCCAAAACGGAACCCATGAAAGTGAATTGGCCAAATTCGGAATTAAATAAGGTAAAGCCGTTAAGCTGAAAAAAGCAATTACAGGAGGTAAAAGCAATTTTGGAGCTAAGAAACAAACGATATCTATTTTGCGTTCTTCGCCCGTCCACTCGTCATCGTATAAACCTGCAGCAAATTCTATTGCGCCTAAAACCAACATGAAGACGATTAATCCCCACGTTCTAATGTGTTGAAATGCAGGTTGTGCAAATTCTAAAAACGCCGGTAATGTAATATGCGATTCGCTCACAAGAACATTCGTGTATTTAAAATAAAGGAAAATTGCCACTACAGGCAAGCTGTATATTAAAAGACTAATACTTAAATCTCTTGTTAGTTTTTCTTTTTGAACTATTGCCATGATATCTTATTTTAAAAATTGATTAACTAATGCTAAACCTCCGGCTAAAATGGCCAGTGGTACTAAAAATACAATTGCCCCAACGACAATTTTTTTTCCGATAATTTCAAAGTCTACTCGTTTCATTATCTTGTGATTTTATGTTATTATTTATTTTTTTTAAGTGTATTTTTTATTTCAAAAATTTTTATTCTGCTTTGAAAGTCAATTAATTGGCTTGTTGATAACAAAAATAAAATAAATACCTTTAACTCTATAGATTTGGTAGAATATATTTTATGAATTTCTATAAATTTTGTTACAATCCTGTAAAAATTGTTATTATTTTATTTTTGCAAGTTCTAATCCTGCAAGGTTTCCAAAACCTTGTAGGTATGATTTTGAACTTACGATGTAAATAATTTAAACCTACAAGGTTTTGGAAACCTTGCAGGTCAAGTAGATTACCTACTAATTTGTGCTTCCGGCAGGTTTATTGGCCTGACGAATTAATTCCTGAAGATTTTTGCCTTTATCAGTTCCATTATTATGGATTCTTCTGCTGAAAACATCCTGCCAGTCGATTAACGGATAAACGTTATTTTCTTTGGCTTGCTCATCAAACAATTTTTGAAGTTCTGCCAGTTTCTCCGGATATTTTTTAGCCAGATTAACACGTTCGTTAAAATCTTCATTTAAATTGTAAAGTTCCCAAACATCAGTATCAAAATTGCTTTTTACAGGCGCTTCGTTTGTACCTATTGATTTTTTTAAGGTAAAAGAATCCGGAAGATGTGCCGCAGCTGCTTTCCATCCATCTTTATAAATAGCTCTGTTTCCGAAAATATAATAATATTGAACTTTATGCAATGACTCTGCTTTTGCATTATTTAATGAAGCGTAGAAAGAAGAACCTTGTATTTTATCCTGTTTGATTTCACGGATTTGTTCCGGAGCTTTAAGTCCCGCGATATCTAATGTAGTTGGCAATAAATCTGTTACATGACTGTATTGGCTTCTGATTCCGCCTTTTTCTTTTATTCCTTTTGGATAAAAAACAATCAACGGATTACGGGTTCCTCCTTCAGAATGTGCATCTTGTTTCCAGTTTTTGAAAGGTGCATTTGTGGCTTGTGCCCAACCTAATGGGAAGTTTGTATTTAAACCTTTTGCCGTTCCAATTTCTCCAATATTGTTTAAATTATCCTGAAGATTTTTTTCATCAGAAACGCCACCGGCAAAAAGATTTTGATTGATTGTACCTTGTGTAGTTCCTTCTTTACTGGCTCCGTTATCTCCAATTGCCACAAAAATAAGCGTGTTTTCTAATTGACCAGATGCTTTTAAATGCTCTACGATTCTTCCAATTTCATGATCTGTATAGGTAAGATATCCGGCGTAAACTTCCATAAAACGAGCATACACTTTCTTTTGGTCGGGAGTTAGTTTTTTCCAGTCTGCAATAATTGGGTTACGTTCCGGTAAAATAGCATTTGCTGGAATTACACCTAATTTTTTCTGATTCGCTAATACTTTCTCACGGTAAACATCCCAGCCTTCGTCAAATTTTCCTTTGTACGGATCACTCCACGATTCCGCAACCTGATGAGGTGCGTGAACCGCTCCCGGCGCATAGTACAAAAAGAATGGTTTGTCCGGCGCAGCTTTATGTTGTTTCGTGATATAACCAATTGCTTTATCCGTAATTTGATCTGTTAAATGTCTTCCGTCAGGAACAATATGAGTGTTATCTTCTACTAAATCAGGTTTGTATTGATCTGTTTGTGATCCTAAGAAACCAAAAAAGTGTTCAAATCCTTTTCCGGTTGGCCATCTGTCGAAAGGTCCGGCGTCAGAAGCTTCTTCGTCAGGCGTTAATCCGTATTTCCCAACGGCAAAAGTGTTATATCCTTTGTCTCTTAAAATCTCAGCAATTGTTCCTTTATCCGATGGAATTCTTCCGTCCCAACCTGGGAAACCTGCTGATAAAACCGTGTGAGAAAACCCGCTTACGTGAACTTTTCCTGAATTTCTTCCGGTTAATAAAGCGGCACGCGTTGGCGCGCAAATTGCGGTTGTATGAAAATTGGTATAACGTAAACCATTGTTGGCTAAATCATCAAAAGTTGGTGTTTGAATTAAACCTCCAAAAGCGCTTGCAGCTCCAAATCCAACATCGTCTAATAATATCCAGACAATGTTTGGCGCTCCGGTTGGTGCTTTTACAGGTTCCGGCCAATATTCTTTAGAATCAGCCAATGTTTTACCAACAACGCCTTTAAAACTGGCATCTTGTTCGTTTTGTGCAAAACCGAATTGTGCAACTAGTAATGCGGTAATCAAAAGCCCTGTTTTAGGACTTTTGATTGTACTGTGATTATTAATTTTTTTCATTTTAAATAGTTTTTTGGTTGTAGTTATTATTCGTTTGATGTAATTATTTAACACATAGAAACATAGATTTGTAAACTCAAAAAAGGCGTTTCACTTGTTTAAATGCACATAGCTATGTGTAAATGATGTATCATTATTTTAATCTTCTTAAGAAAAAAGAAAATCTATGTTTCTATGTGTTGTAAAAAAAATTACGAATTATATTCAACGATTTAGCTATAGTTAATTTCCGTATCCCGGGTTTTGTGGTAATCCAACCGGATCAAAGTTTCTTTCACTTTGCGGAATTGGATAAAGGTTATTTCTTTCTGAAACCGAATTTTTAGCGGTTACTTTTTTTACTTCGGTTACCAAAGTTCCCCAACGCACCAGGTCGAACCATCTTTGCCCTTCCTGAACAAATTCTTTTTTGCGTTCTTCCTGAATAGCAGCTCTAAAAGTAGTTTGGTCTAATCCAACTAAATCTACAGTGGCATCCGGAGTTGTAATTGGTTTTCCAAAAGCTCTTCTTCTAACTTGGTTAATCAATTCGTATGCTTCAGTTGTTGGTGTTCCTTGCTCATTTATAGCTTCTGCTAAAGACAATAAAATATCTGCGTAACGAATAATCGGGAAATTGATAGCCACATTTCCAGGCGTTGCCAAATTGGTTAAATCCAAATATTTTTTGAAAATTGGCTTCGGAAAAGTGTATAATGCCCCGGTAGTTGGATTTACTAATTGTTTGGCGTAACTCACATCTCTACGCGTATCTCCGGCAGCATAAATATCATAAAACAAAGCTACATCTGAGATAATATCAGCAGGTTCTGTTGCTGTAAATCCTGTAAAAGATGTAGATTGAAAAGTACTTCCGCTAGATCCGTTTCCTGCCTGATTTGGCTCAAACTGAACAGAGAAAATATGCTCTTTTCCGTTCTTTTTTGTTTTGGTGAATATGTCCTGAAAGCTTTCGAACAACGCATATCCGTAACCACCGTTGATTACTTCTCTGGCTTTTAAAATAGCATTTGGATAATCTTTTCTTGTCAAATAAACTTTAGCCAAAATTGCTTTTGCAGCTCCGGAAGTCGCGCGGCCGGCATCAGCAGCAGTGTAAGTAGGAGGTAAGTTTTCAGCATCATTTAAATCAGAAATAATTTGTGTGTATACTTCATCAACCGTTGCTCTTCTTGATTTTAAACTTTCTAACTGAATAGAAGTTGGTTCATGCAAAACAATTGGAACGCCGCCCCAAATACGAACTGCCTGAAAATATAATAAACCTCTAATAAATTTTGCTTCATTGATTAATCGGGTTTTAATAACTTCATTTCCAGAAACTTTAGGGATATTGTCAATAGAAACATTGGCTCTGTTAATTCCCGCATAAATTTGTCTCCACGCCACCTGAACACGGTCATTTGTAGCATCATGCGTTAAAGCGCTCATTGCCCTTACCTGCGGATTTGTTGCAGAAACTCCTGCTGCGGCATAATCAGAACCCATATCGGTTAAGAAATAAAGGTTTCTTCCAAACAAACTTTGCTCTCCCGGATCAAGGCTTAATGAGGCATAAACTGCAGTTACGCTCGCAACGGCATCATCCTGGGTCTGGAAGTAATTATCTTCGGTTACAAAAGAGGTTGGTGTTACCTCTAGATCTGCGCACGATACCAATAGTCCGGCACTTAAAAGGAATAGTATAATAATCTTTTTCATTTTATATTTTTTTTACTTAGAAAGTTACGTTCAGGCCCGAGATGAATGTTCTTGAGTTTGGATAAGAACCAAAATCAATTCCCGGATATAAGTTGTTTTGTTCGTATGAACTTACTTCCGGATCATATCCGGTATATTTTGTCCACGTTACCAGATTTTCTGCAGAGACATAAAATTTTACGCTTGTTGCCCCCAATTTTTTAGAAGTACTTTTTGGTAGTGTATAACCAAGCGTTACTAATTTTAATCTCACAAAAGAAGCATCTTCTACATAACGCTCAGAAACAATTCCTAAAGGAGAACTTGACGCTCTTGGAACTTCATTGCTTGGATTTGCTGCTGTCCAACGATCTTCTAAAGTAACATTAGCGTTGGTTCCAAGTGTAGAAATTTCTAATTGCTGGTTTAAAGCGTTGAATATTTTTGCGCCATAAGATCCCTGGAAAGAGAAATTCAAATCGAAGTCACGATACGAAACCGTATTGCTGAAACTTGCCACAAATTTTGGCTGAGAAGTTCCTAGATTTCCTTTGTCAAGCGCTGTAATAACACCGTCGCCATTCGTGTCAACATATTTTCTGTCTCCCACTTTTGTGTTGGCTAAACTGTTTATTTTGGGTTGTGTATTTACTTCTTCCTGAGTCTGGAAAATTCCGTTGGTTTTGTATCCCCAGAAAGTTCCTAAAGGCAGACCAACTTTAACCGTTACAGGCTGTTGTTGTAATAAAGATCCGTTTGGCACTACCGGAAAAAACTGATCAACTCCGTTTCCTATAGAAACAACTTTGTTTTTGTTCGCAGAAAACACAATGTTTGAGTTCCATGAAAAGTGTTCTGTTTTTAAGTTTTCAGTAGTTAAACCAATTTCAATACCTTTATTTTCAACACCTCCAATGTTTTGAAGTACGCTCGCATATCCTGAAGTTAACGGGACAGGAACACTAATTAATAAATCGTTTGTTTTTTTGTAATAAACATCAAAAACAAAATTTACTTTTCTGTCTAATAATGATAAGTCTAAACCAACATTATATTGCGTTGTTTTTTCCCATTTCAAATCCGGATTTGCCAAACGGGTAGGAGCCAATCCTGTGTATAAAGTACCTCCGAAAGAATAATTTACAGAACCCATTGAAGCCAGTGAAAGATAATTTCCAATTTCCTGGTTTCCTGTTGTTCCCGCCGAAAGTCTAAGTTTAGCTTCCGTTACGCCTTTAATATTATTGGCGAATTCTTCCTCCGTAATATTCCAGGAGAAACCTGCTGAAGGAAAGTAACCCCAAAGTGATTCAGAACCAAATCTTGAAGAACCATCGGCACGTGCAGAAAGCGTAAAGTTATATTTTCCTCTATAAGAATAATTTACTCTCGCAAGCCATGATTTTAAAACGCTTTCGAATGCGTCGCTGTACGGTTTTACTGCAACACCATCCTGAATCGCATTATAAGTATTAGAATCGTTGATAAAAGTATTTGCTCCTGCAGTTACCGTTTCTCCCTGCGTATATTGAAGCGTGTAACCTCCCAAAGCCGAGAATTTATGGTTTTCACCGAAAGTAGTATTATAATTCAGCGTATTTTCATTCAATACGGAACTTACCAATCTGTCTCCGATAGAGGCCAATCCTTTTGTTCCAGCGCCATTTGTTGTATTGGCAGGCGCATAGTAGTTTTGTTTCGTGTTAATTACGTCACCGCTTACCGCAACTTTAGCAGTCAGTTTTTTTGTGATTTTATATTCACCAAACAAACTGGTTAGGATTCTGTTGATTTTAGTTTCGTTAATCGTGTTTTCTAAATCATTGATAGGATTCGGAACATAACCATTTACAGAAGTTGCGTAAATATTATTGGTTACGTTATAACTTCCATCAGCATTTTTAATAGGAACAACTGGAGCCGTTAAAACTGCACTAACGATTGGGTTTGGAGTTCTTCCGCCATTTCCGTTAGTTCCAACACCATTTGCGATAGAGTTACTATAATTGGCATTAACACCAAATTTAAAATTCTGAGAATAGTTTTTTTCATAGTTAATACGAAGAGAAATTCTCTTAAAATCAGATCCAATTACAGTTCCTTCCTGATCAAAATATCCAGCGGAAATAGCGTAACGCGATCTTTCATCACCTCCTGAAAAAGACAATTGATGATTTTGAACCGGAGCCGCAGATCTAAAAGCAGCTGATTGCCAGTCATATCCGCCAGAAGTTTTAAAAGCCTCGATTTGCGCATCCGTAAAAGAAGGCGCCTGACTTATACTTGCCTGAACATCATTTCGCAAGCTTGCCCATTGGCTTGCATTCATTAAATGAAGTTTTTTTGACACATCCTGAAATCCAAAATAGCCTTGGTAAGAAATACTATCCTGACCTTTTGTACCTTTTTTGGTCGTAATAATAACAACACCATTTGATCCGCGTGAACCATAAATAGCCGTTGCAGAGGCGTCTTTTAAAACCTCAATAGATTCTATATCAGCTGGATTTATAGTAGATAATACATTGATATTTGCTCCTGCAAAAGAAACTCCTGCAGAACCGTTACTATTGTCATTGTAAATCAAGATTCCATCTACAACATACAAAGGTTCGTTACCCGCCGTAATCGAGTTTCCTCCACGAATACGCACACTTGAAGAGGCACCCGGACGTCCTGAACTTTGTGTAACTACAACCCCGGCAACAGCGCCTCTTAATAAGTTATCTGCCGATGAGGTTACCTGAGATAAATTGGCTTTTGGAACCGAAGCTACAGAACCTGTAATGTCTTTTCTCTTTTGAGTTCCGTATCCAACAACAACTAGTTCATCAAGTTCTTGTCTTTCTTCTTTTAAGCTAATCGTAACCGGGTTTTTATCTACAATTATTTCTAGTTTCTTATATCCAATATAGCTTACAATTAATGTATAAGGAAGTTTCTGACCCGTTTGAAAATAAAATTTTCCTTCTGCATCTGTTACAACACCATGTGTAGTTCCTTTAATATTTACAGAAGCACCTATAATGGGCTGATTTGTAATGTCATCGACAACAGTTCCGTCGAGTTTAGACTGAATAAGCGGGGTTGTATTTTGGGCATTAATCCCTGCCGTCAGGAGCAGGAGAAATAGTAATGAGTATGTTTTTAAATTTTTTTTCATTTCTTTGTACTGGTTTAAGTAATTAACAAGGCACCCTGAGTGTTGAATTTTCAACGCTCTGATTGTTTCCTTGATTTAGTGATAAATGTTCTTTAAGCCTCGCCATTTCTGTTGCCGCAGAAATGGCTTTTTTTATTTACAGCAACAAGTTTGCATCTTTTTCATTTTAGTTTTTTTAGTTAATTGGTTATTTTTTCTTTTTAAATTACAGGTATAGTTTCGACAATCCTTTCGATACAAATTAGGTATCAAATAGATATTTGGAATTTCAATAATAACTTTTTGGTGAATTTTAATCTTTCGCTTATAATTTCAATTCGATATAAAAACCGAATACAAACGAATATAGTATCGCAAGTTTTAACAACAGAAACACATATAACAGAAAGTGTTATAAGTATATTTTTTAAGAAGAATGTTAGACGATATGCTTGCGGTTGTTTTCAAAATATAGTTTTTTGGTTTTAAATATTATTTATAAACTCTACTAATCCTATAGACAAAGTTAATTTTAATATAATAATATCCAAAAAAATGTTTAACTTTTTTTTAAAATAAGGAATTTGGTTCGTTTCTAAGTATATCTAATTAGATATTAATTGTTTGATTATCAATTCATTATAATGGTATTTTAGAATAAAATAAATGTTAAAAAAAAATCTTTATAAGGTTTAAAAATGTAGTATTTTATACTTAATTTTCTAGTTTTTAAGCTATTACAAAATTTAGAAACAGGAGCAAAAACGTCTGAAAAGCATCAATTTAAGATTTTAGAAAGAATTTTAAAGGATGATTCATTTGAATACTATTTTACAAAACAAACACGAATCAAAAAAAAATATTTAAATTAAATGGGAATAATTACGACGAGTATATTTGTAATTATTTAATAATTAGTGTTTTAGTTGAAATATTTTCGCTAATTTTAAAGTGTCAATGTTATCTGCACAACTAAAAAAGGATATTCTTCAATTGTACCACGAACCCAAGAGGAAAATTTCAATATCCTGATTCATAGCATTATGATTTGAAATATAATAATTTCAAGATTAGTCTCCGCCTAAAAACAGTATTTATTTTTTTTAATTATTTGATTTAAAGTTAGTTAATCTTAATTTATAGATTAAAGATAATGATATCTTTTAATATGATTTATATCATCTTTTGTAAGAATTTAATGGTTTAATTTTGTTTTAGATGAGTAACTACTGATTGAGAATTAAATTAAAAAATTCAATGTTTTATATGAGTAATCTATCTGAATCTCACAAAATTTTATTTTTAAATACACTCGCATTTACAATTTGTTTTGCCTGCTGGACATTGAATGGTGTTTTGGTAACTTATCTTGTAGACAAAGGAATTTTTAACTGGACAGTTGTAGAAACAGGCTGGTTATTAGGAATGCCTATTTTGTCAGGCGCTATTTTCAGGCTTCCTGTTGGTATTTTAACGGATAAATACGGCGGTAAAGTTGTATTCTCGGTTCTATTATTACTTTGTTCAATACCGCTTTTTCTGCTTCCGTTTGCTAATTCATTCTGGAGTTTTGCAGTTTTAAGTTTTCTCTTTGGATTAGTAGGTACAAGTTTCGCTGTAGGAATTGGTTATACTTCAGTTTGGTACCCTAAAAATTGGCAGGGAAGGGCATTAGGAATTTTCGGAATGGGAAATGCCGGTGCAGCCATTACAACTTTTATCGCGCCCACTTTATTAAATAATTTTTCAAAGAAAGATCCAATAAACGGTTGGAAAATGCTGCCTGTTATGTATGCAGTAACATTACTAATTATTGGATTACTTTTTATTGTATTTGCTAAAAATAAAACCAATCAGACCACTTCAAAAACAATAAAAGAATTGTTGTCTCCACTCAAAAATGTCAGAGTTTGGCGTTTTGGAGCTTACTACTTTTTAGTCTTTGGTTTTTTCGTGGCATACTCACAATGGCTCTTACCCAATTTTATGAATGTTTATCATACTTCATTGGTAATGGGAGGAATGTTTGCCACGATGTTTAGTTTGCCATCTGGAGTTATTAGGGCCTTTGGCGGTTATTTATCAGATAAATATGGAGCTAGAAAAGTAATGTATTGGGTTTTGGGTTCCTCAATAATCATAAGCTTTTTATTGATGTTTCCTAAAATGGAAATTTTTACAGCAGGACCTGGAGTAATGGCAACCAATAACGGCGTTGTTACAAAAATTGCTGAAGATGTGGTCATAGTTAATGGTAAAGTACATTACATCAATAAAAAAGAAAATTCAGAAAATCATGCAGAAACAATTTTTCCTGTAAAAACATCCTGGCAGGAAATCATAGTTAAGCAAAATCAGGAAGTTAAAAAGAAAGAGCTATTAGCGCAGGGTGTAACACAAATCAAGTTTAGCGCTAACCTGTGGGTATATGTTGTTTTGGTAATAGTCATCGGAATTTCATGGGGAATTGGTAAGGCGGCAGTTTACAAACATATTCCCGAATATTTTCCTAATGAAGTTGGCGTAGTAGGAGGAATGGTAGGTTTAATAGGAGGCTTAGGCGGATTTGCCGGGCCAATAATTTTTGGCTATCTCCTTAATTATACCGGACTATGGACGAGTTCCTGGATATTCATTTTTATAGTTTCTGTTCTCTGCCTCCTTTGGATGCACAGAACAATCATTAATGCCACAAGATCGAAATTACCAAATTTCACCAGAGATATAGAAAATAAACCTTCAAATTAAATATAAATATGAAAACTTGGTTAGACAAATGGGAGCCGGAAGATGATGCGTTTTGGAATGCTGGCGGAAGTAAAATGGCATGGAGAACTCTGACAATTACAACATTAACATTAATATTATCATTTGCCTCGTGGTTTATGATGAGCGTTATTGCAGTAAAATTACCGGGATTAGGATTTAATTTTTCTAAAGATCAGTTATTTTGGCTAACGGCTATTCCCGGGCTCGCAGCAGGATTTTTAAGAATTATTCACACATTTATATTACCAATATTTGGTACGAGGCATGTTGTATCTTTTGCAACTGCAATAAAATTAATTCCCGTAATCGGAATTGGTTTTGCGGTAATGAACACCAATACACCATTTTGGGTATTTGCCGTTTTAGCATTTACAACAGGTTTTGGCGGAGGCGATTTTTCATCTTATATGCCAAGTACAAGTTTGTTTTTTCCAAAAAGATTAAAAGGAACCGCTCTTGGAATACAAGCCGGAATAGGAAATTTTGGTGTCTCGGTAGCACAGTTTGTTACTCCAATGATTATTAGCGTAGGAATTTATGGAGCTGCAACCGTATTTACAAGTATTGATCCTAAAGAAACCTTAACTGTTATTCAGAATTCAAGTGTAGAAAAACAAAAAGAAGTATTTGCTGCTTTGGATACTGAAGTTCAAACTAAAATACTTTCTAACGTAAAGAAAAATGTACTAGATTCAGTGACTACAGCAATTCATTCAGATGATAAAGTAATTCTTTTTACCGCATTGCCTTTAAAAACTAAAGCAAAAGCCATTGCAAATACAAACCCGAAATTAGCAGAGAAAATATTAAACAATATTAGTCCTGATAATGCAGCGGTTAAAAACAAAGAAATTTACCTGCAGTCAGCAGCATTTTGGTATGTTCCCTTTTTATTGCTGTTATCTATTGTAAGCTGGTTTCATCTGAGAAGTATCCCGATGAAAGCTTCAATAAAAGAGCAATTAGATATCTTTTCGAATAAACATACCTGGTATTGCACGATTACGTATGTAATGACCTTTGGAACTTTTGCCGGATTATCTGCCGCTTTTCCATTAATGATTAAATTTTTATATGGAGATTTTCCAAATGCACCGGATCCTCTGGTATATGCTTTTTATGGACCACTTATAGGTTCTGCCAGCAGAATTGCTTTTGGTTTCGTTGCAGACAAAGTAGGAGGAGCAATTCTAACTACAATTACAGGTTTAGGGATTCTGGCCGGAGCAATTATTTTAGTCACACAGGGATTAGTTGCACCAACAAGTATGGATCAATTTCCGCTTTTTGTAACCGTGATTTTAGGAATGTTCTTTTTTACCGGAATAGGAAATGCGGGAACCTTTAGACAATACCCAATTATTTTTGAAGAAAACCAACGTCAGGCAGCTGGAGTTATCGGCTGGACAGCGGCAATTGCAGCATTTGGGCCGTTTATATTTTCAAAATTAATTGGTAATAATATTTCAGCTAATGGTACTGTAAATCAATTTTTTGTAGGTGTTGCCGTCTTCGCTCTTTTAGCCACAGGTGTCAATTGGTGGTTCTATAATCGTAAAGGTTGTGAGAAACCGAGTTAAAAAATATTCATTAAATTTTAAGTAACAATGAAAAATAAAACCTTTAATACCAAAGCATTACTTGTTGCAACTTTTGTATCAGCACTTACTATAGTACTTGTATTTTACGGTTCAAGAGAACTGCAAAATTTTGATGCAGCATTGGTTACTTATTTATTTGGTACCATATTCGCTTTTTTCGGCATCGTATATCGCTATACTGTTTGGTTACAGCGTCCGCCTACATGGATGTATTTTAAACGAAGTTTACAGTTTTTAGTTACTGGAAAAATAGTACAACATATATGGTTTTTGGGTAAAGAATCAGTTGGAAATATTGTAATTCAAAAGTTCATTTATCCAAGAAGCAAATACCGTTGGTTTGCCCATTTTTGTATTGCATTGGGGTGTATTTCAGCATTTGCAATTACAATTCCACTAACGTTCGGTTGGATTCATTTTACATTGGCACCCAATTCCATTTCAATTTATGAAGCTCATTTTTTTGGCTTTAAAATGATGGATTTCCAAATAGGGTCTGTTCTAGCATTTTTAATATTTCATGCGTTAAACTGGTCTTCGTGGTTGGTCATAATAGGATCCGTTTATTATTTGAGAAGACGATTAACAAATCCCGGATTAATTGCAACACAGTCTTTTGAGGGCGATTTATTACCGCTTATTTTATTTAATTGCAATCTCAGTTACCGGATTATGCCTCACGTATTCGTATCAGTTCATGAAAGGATTTGCGTATGATTTTCTAGCTGTAATACATGCCGTAACAGTAATTATGTTTTTAATCTGGATTCCGTTTGGAAAATTCTTTCACATCATACAGCGCCCTGCACAAATTGGAGCTCATATTTATAAACAAGAAGGAATCAAAAAAGGAATGGCAGTTTGCCCGCATACGGGAGAAGCTTTTGCCACGCAATTGCATATCGACGATTTGAAAATTGTGACTAAACAATTAGGTTTTGATTTTACGCATGAAGACGGAACGTCACACTTAGATTTAAGTCCCGAAGGAAAAAGATCCCGTTTAGCTCAGGCGCATTTAAAAGCAAGATTAGAAAACGGCGGAAACTTATTTGGATAATTAAAAAAGTTTCAAGTTTCAGGTTTCATGTTTTCTTCACAGAACGTGAAACTTGGAACGTGAAACATGAAACATGAAACAAAAATAACAAACAAAAGACATGGCAAAATTACCCGTATCAACCGAGAAGATTATTCAAGCTTTTGGTCCGCATTTAAATTATGCACCCAAAGATGGTTACGAAGGTAGAGATGAACCAGATAAATTAGTAAAAACACATTGCTGTTTTTGCGGCATGCAATGTGGAATTCAGCTATCAGTAAAAGATAATAAAGTTGTAGGTTTTGAGCCCTGGATGGAATTTCCTTTTAACGAAGGACGTTTGTGTCCAAAAGGAGTACAGCGTTATTTACAAAATAATCATCCTGATCACCTTTTACATCCTGTAAAAAGAGTTGAAGGAAAAGGTTTCGAGAAAACAACCTGGAATGAAGCCATGGATAAAACAGTTTCTGAAATAAAAAGAATTCAGGAAAAATACGGTAAACACGCTTTTTCGATGTTATCGGGCGTTTCATTAACCAATGAAAAAAGTTATTTGGTTGGAAAATTTGCACGTGTAGCCTTAAAAACCAGAAACCTCGATTATAACGGAAGACTTTGTATGGTAAGCGCCGGGGCCGGAAACAAAAAAGCATTTGGTTTAGACCGGGCATCTAATAATTATTCTGATTTAGAATATGCAGAAGTAATTATTGTTGCGGGAGCCAATATTAGTGAAACGTTTCCAACCTTAACTCATTGGATTTGGAAAGCCAGAGATCGCGGTGCCAAATTAATAGTGATAGACCCAAGAATGATTCCGTTGGCAAGAACGGCAGATATTCATCTGGACGTAAAACCCGGAACAGATTCGGCCTTATATGGCGCAATGTTAAAGTATTTAGTTGATCACGATATGTTAGATCATGATTTTATTGACAATTATACCTCAGGTTTTCAGGAAACCATTGATGCCGTAAAAGACTATACTCTGGAATGGGCAGAAGAAATTACAGGAATTGATAAAGATAAAATAAAAGCTGCGGCCGAATTATGGGGCAAAGCCAAAACAAGTTTTTTACTGCATGCGCGTGGTATAGAGCATCACTCAAAAGGAGTTGATAATGTTTTAGGCTGCATTAATCTGGTTTTGGCAACAGGAAGAATTGGAAAGCCGTATTGCGGTTACGGCACAATTACCGGACAAGGAAACGGACAGGGCGGAAGAGAACACGGTCATAAATGTGATCAATTGCCGGGAAACAGAGATATTGAAAATCCGGAACACAGAAAATATATTTCAGAAGTTTGGGGAATTGATGAAAAAGACATGCCGGGAAAAGGACTCACGGCTTATGAAATTATAGAAGCCATTCATAGCGGAGAAATTAAAGGACTGATTTCGATTTGTTTTAATCCGTTGGTTTCACTTCCAAACAATAATTATGTAAGGTCTGCACTCGAAAAATTAGAATTTTACGTTTGTATCGACTTCTTTTTAAATGAAACGGCCCGTCATGCAGATATTGTTCTTGCAGGGTCTTTACAGGAAGAAGAAGAAGGAACAACAACCTCTGCAGAAGGTCGTGTGATAAGAATAAGACAAGCCGTAACACCTCCCGGAGATGCAAGGACAGATACCTCAATATTTTTAGAACTGGCAAAACGACTGGGCGAGGAAGATAAGTTTACTTATGAAAATAGCGAAGCGATTTTTAACGAATTGCGAGTCGCCTCAAAAGGAGGAACTGCTGATTATTTTGGAATATCCTATAAAAAAATAGAAGATAATATGGGCGTTTTCTGGCCGTGCCCAACAGACGATCATCCCGGAACGCCAAGATTATGGGAAGATAAAAAATTTAAAACTCCAGATGGAAAAGCCCATTTTAACGCCGCTCCGTATAGAGAACCGGGCGAAGTGACAAATGAAGAATATCCGATCACTTTAACTACAGGACGTGTCGTTTCTCAATACTTAAGCGGTACACAAACCCGAAGAATAGGCAAATTGGTAGATCAGTTTCCTGAACCTATGTTAGAAATTCATCCGGAAATGGCTTTAAAATACGGGATAAAACAGCGTGAGTTAGTTCGCGTAGCCACCCGAAGAGGAGAAGGTGTTTTTCCGGCAAATATTGTAGAAACCATCCGGAAAGATACTGTTTTTATACCCTATCATTGGCCTGGAGCCAAATCAGCCAATCAGCTTACAACAGGAATTTTAGATCCAATTTCTAAAATACCCGAGTTTAAAGTTTGTGCCTGTTTACTGGATCCGTTAGGTACAATTGCGCCGCCATCTAAAGAATCAGAAGCTTATGCAAGTGTTTAATCTATAAAAGCAGCCTTATGAATTTAACTAATTTTAATAGAAACGAAGAGTTTTTTGTAGATCTGCAACGTTGCATTGGCTGTAAAGCTTGTGAAATGGCTTGTGCAGAATGCGAAACCAATGGACAGGAATCTTTAATTAGTGTGAATTACGTCGAGCGTTCGTCAACAATTCAGACAACCGTTCAGGTTTGTATGCACTGCGAAGATCCTGTTTGCGCCAATGTTTGTCCTGCCGATGCCATTTCGCAAGACGAATTTGGAGTCGTACACACAGCAAATACCGAAAGATGTATTGGTTGTTCCAATTGTGTTATGGCATGCCCATTTGGAGTTCCCAAAAAAATGGAAGAATACGATCTGATGATGAAATGCACCATGTGTTATGACCGAACAAGCGTTGGAAAAAAACCAATGTGCGCAACAGTTTGTCCGAGTGGGGCATTATTCTACGGAACAAGAGCTGAAATGGAAGAAATGAGACCTAATAGTTCTCCTGTTAACAGTTTTATTTTCGGTAAAGAAACAGTCAATACCAAAGTCAATATTATGATGCCAAAAGGCAGTAATGAATTAAAAATATATTAAATCCGGATCCATGTCAAAAGAAGATAATTTAAATCAAAACTGGAAAAAAGATTTCCCAATACAAAAACAGGAATCAACACAAGTAAGCCGACGCGATTTTGCTAAATTCCTGACTTTTGTTTCAGGAGGATTAATGATAGGCAGCGGATTTGTAGCAGCAAAAGCATATCTGTTACCAAAAGAAGGAGTTCTTGGCGAACATTTTATTTGCAACAAAGAAGAAATCCCGGTAGGAGGAACAAGAGGTTTTGTAATTGAAGGCAGTACAATTCCGTATATTTTAATACATCTCGAAAGTGGCGATTTCAGGGCTTATGAGCAAAAATGTACCCATTTATCCTGTTCTGTGTTTTATAAACCAGGCACAGGAATTATCCATTGTCCATGTCATGAAGGTTCATTTGATGCCATGACCGGAGATGTAATTGCAGGTCCGCCGCCTAGGGCGCTGCCTCAATTAGAAGTGTTTTTTAAAGACAATGCAGTTTTTGTAAAACAATTTGTAGAAAAAAAGGATATTTATTTATAAATCTAAAATTCGTTACTTATGAGTACTTTTAGAAGAAGCCAGAATCGCGCCAATCCCAATAAGCTGAATAACATACTTTCGACACTTATTTTTATTTTAATACTAAACGTGAGTATTCAAATTTGGTTGTTATATGCTTCCTTAAATAACGCACTTGATAACAACAAAGAAATATTATTGCCCGCATTTATAGCATCGGCTATTCTCTTTTTTATTGGTTTTTCATGGCTGTATTATCTTCCCAAAGGAAATTTTAAAAGGAAATAAGCAGATTGTCAATTCAATAATAAATAAATTATAAAGCTATTTGATTCGTTTTTCGGGAAGAATTAAAAGAAATAAACCTAAATTTATAGTCTTTTAAAATTTTACAGTACTAATGATTAAAACTAAGTACAAATACTTATATTTGTAATAAGTAATTTGCTTATTTATAAAATAGCAACCATGATCCAAGTCGAACAAGCCTTATCTATTATTTCAGAGAACAGCACAAGAATGCCAATTCAAAAAATTCCAGTGCAAAAGGCATTAGGCTATATTTTGGCAGAAACAGTTTATTCGCCAATAAACATGCCGCCCTTTCGTCAGTCGGCTATGGATGGTTATGCATTTATTCGCAGCGAAAGACACCAATACGATGTTGTTGGAATTTCTCAGGCTGGAGATCATTCTGATATAAAATTGAAAGAAAATGAAGCCGTGCGTATTTTTACCGGCGCTTTTGTTCCTGATAATGCAGATACAGTGGTTATGCAGGAACATGTTTTAGCCAATAAGAATTCGATTTTGATTACCATAATGCCGGAACAGTTTTTAAATGTTCGTGCTAAAGGGGAGCAAATAAAAAAAGAAGAAATAGTTTTTGAGGCCAATACTTTGATTACGCCAGCGGCAATTGGTTTTTTAGCCTGTTTAGGAATTACAGAAGTTGCCGTTTATAAAAAGCCTAAAGTAGCTATTTTGGTTACCGGAAACGAATTAGTAAAACCGGGAAAAAAATTACCAAAAGGAAAAATTTACGAAAGTAATTCGATAATGCTTCAGGCGGCACTTGAAACGATTGGAATAAAAAAAATAAAGGCTTTTAAAGTAAAAGACAATCTTAAAGCCACTAAAAAAGCATTAAAAAATATAATACCAAAATATGATATTATTTTAATTTCCGGCGGAATTTCAGTTGGAGATTATGATTTTGTAAAAGAGGCACTGTTGAAAAATGACGTTGAAGAACATTTTTATAAAATCAACCAAAGACCAGGAAAACCAATGTTTTTTGGTTCTAAGAATGAAACATTAGTATTTGCATTGCCAGGAAACCCGGCATCATCATTAACTAATTTTTATATTTATGTATATCCGGCAATCAAAAACAGAATGGGTTTTTCTGAAATGCACCTTCCAAAATTGATTAGAAAATTGAATACAGCCGTTACAAATACAACAGGAAAAACATTGTTTTTAAAAGCTTTGTATGATGAAACACATGTTACTATTTTAGACGGACAAAGTTCAGCAATGCTTAACACATTTGCCATTGCAAACTGTTTATTAATTATTCCGCAAGATGTAGAAGAATATAAAGAAGACCAGCTTGTAACGTTGTTGCCGATTGATTGATTAAATTTTAGATTTTAGAAAAAAGAAAAAAGAGTAAAGAAAATAGATTTTAAGTCAGCAGATATTATGCGGTGTATAAATTAAAACATACAGCACCTGAAACTTGAAATAAAGAAAACCTGAAACAAAAACCATGAATTTATTGAGTTCCGAAAATATCCTTTTATTCAGCTTCGCTCTAATTGTAATCGCTTTTTTATATTCAAGCGTAGGGCACGGCGGTGCATCAGGATATTTGGCTTTGATGACCATTTTCGCTTTTCCGGTAGCAATTATGAAACCTTCGGCGTTGTTGTTGAATCTGTTTGTTTCGAGCATTTCGTTTTTCTTTTATTACAGAATGAACTATTTTAAACCTAAGCTTTTTTATCCGTTTGCAATCGCCTCTGTTCCGGCAGCATTTATTGGAGGTTTTGTCACTTTAGATAATACGATTTATAAAATTATTTTAGGAATTGTATTGGTTTTTGCAGCATTAAGATTGTTCGGAATATTTAATTTTAAAGAAAAAGAAGCCGTTGAAATAAAATTACCATTTGCATTAGCTATAGGTTTTGCAATCGGATTATTATCAGGAATGTTAGGCATTGGCGGCGGAATTATATTGAGTCCGATTTTATTGTTTTTAGGATGGGCATCTGTAAAAGAATCGGCAGCAGTTTCGAGTTTATTCATATTTGTAAATTCAACTGCCGGAATGTTAGGATTCTTTTTGGGAGGAAAAACAATTCCGACCGAAAGTTTTTATTTAGTGCCCATTGCAGTTGTTGGAGGCATTTTAGGAGGTTTTTACGGAAGCGGAAAATTCTCCAACAGAACGTTAAAAATGGTTTTAGGAGTCGTAATTTTAATGGCAAGTATAAAATTGATTTTTCCTTGAAATTGAAAAACAAAATGGCTCATGGATATGTTTCAATAAAATGCTCATCATTAAGAAGAGAAATGCTCATCGATATGTCCCTGAGGTTAAAACCTCAGGCAATGTTTTTAAATCAAATGCAAAAGAATGCTATATAAACATAGCCAACGGTTTCAACCGTTGGGAGAGTGTTGTTAAGAAGAGAAATGCACATCGATATGTCCCTGAGGTTAAAACCTCAGGCAATGTTTTAAAATCAAATGTAAAAAGATGCTCATATAAACATAGCCAACGGTTTCAACCGTTGGGAGAGTGTTGTTAAGAAGAGAATGCTCATCGCTATGTCCCTGAGGTTGAAACCTCAGGCAATGTTTTAAAATCAAATGTAAAGAATGTTATATAAACATAGCCAACGGTTTCAACCGTTGGGAGAGTGTTGTTAAGAACAGAAATGCAAATGGCTATGTCCGAGAGGTTAAAACCCTCAGGCAATGTTTTAAAATCAAATGTAAAAGAATGCTATATAAACATAGCCAACGGTTGAAACCGTTGGGACAAAGATTAGAAAAAACTGAAACAAAATAAAAAGTCATGGAAACACTAACCGTATTTATTCTTTGTGGAGGAAAAAGTTCCCGAATGCAGTCAGAAAAAGGATTAGTGCTGTTTCAGGAAAAACCATTTATTGAGCATATTATTCAGGCAATTTTGCCAATAACAAAAGACATTACATTAATAACGAACACAAAAGAATACGATTATTTAGACTATCAAAAAATACCCGATATCATTTTAGATAAAGGTCCGCTAGGTGGAATTTATACCGCATTATCACATTCTGAAACCGAATTTAATCTGATTCTTAGCTGTGATATTCCGTTAATTTCAACCGAATTATTATCAGAATTAATTTCAAAACATAATGAGGAAGCACTAATTACCGTTTTTGCTTCAGAAAGCAGATTGCATCCGTTGATCGGGATTTATTCTAAAAAAGTAGTGCCCTCTATCAAAAGCGCAATTGATAACGATGATTTAAAAATGATGAATTTAATTGCGAATGTTCCGCATCAAACCATCACAATTGAAGAAAGTGAAAACATTCATTTAACCAATATTAATTCGGCAGACGAGTTAAACGACCTTAATATCAATTTAAGTTGAAAGCTATGCGAAATTCAAAAACACCCAAATTAACGATTGTAGGGGCAGGTCCCGGTGATGCCGAATTGATTACACTAAAAGCAATAAAAGCCTTAGAAGCGGCTGATGTGGTTTTGTATGATGCTTTGGTCAACGAAGAATTATTGCAATACGCAACCAATGCTGAAATTCATTTTGTAGGCAAACGTTTGGGCTGTCACGCTTATACGCAGGATCAGATAAACGAATTGATCGTTTCTATGGCGAACCTTCACGGTCATGTGGTGCGTCTAAAAGGCGGAGATCCTTTTATTTTTGGAAGAGGGAGTGAAGAAATAGAGTATGTAGAAAAATTTGGTTTAGAAACTGCCATAGTTCCCGGAATTTCATCAGCTTTGGGTGTTCCGGCTTCTGTCGGAATCAGTTTGACGCAACGCCAGATTGCTGAGAGTTTTTGGGTAATAACAGGAACAACTTCTAACCATGCATTATCAAAAGATATTCATTTAGCTTCAAAATCGGCTGCGACCGTAGTTATTTTGATGGGAATGCATAAATTAGAGGAAATAATTTCGATTTACAAAGAGAACCGAACCGATGATCTGCCAATTGCCATTATTCAAAACGGAACAAAAAATACCGAACAGAAAGTAGTTGGAACTATAAGTTCAATTGCTAAATTAGTATCAGAAAATAAAATCGCTTCTCCAGCTATTATTGTAATTGGAGAAGTTGTAAAAAATACCTCAAAACTGACTTCTTATTTTCAGGAGCATTTTGATGATGAATTTATTTTTCAGAATTTAAATTTATAATAATGATTGAAGTTAAATATTTTGGAGCTGTCGCTGAAAAAACAAAATGTGATTTCGAAAAAGTATCTTTTTCTCAGGTTTCATTGCAGGAATTATTGCAAAATCTGGAACAAAAATACCAATTCGATTCGCTGTCTTTTAGCGTTGCAATAAACCAAAAAATAGTATCAAAAGCAGCAGATTATAAGTTACAAACAAGTGACATTGTTGCTTTATTGCCTCCGTTTGCGGGAGGATAAAATAATTTTATGAATACAACAGCACGTTATAACAGACAAATAATCCTACCTGAAATTGGAGATTCCGGCCAGGAAAAACTAGCTAAAGCTAAAGTTCTAATTATTGGAGCCGGAGGTTTAGGAGTTGCTGTATTGCCATATTTGGCTGGTGCTGGCGTAGGCGAGATCGGACTTGTTGATGATGATGTTATTGAGGTTTCAAACTTACACCGACAAGTTATTTATAAAAGTTCTGCTGTTGGAAAATATAAAGTAGACGAAGCCAAATTGATGGTTTCAGAATTAAATCCGCTGGTAAAAGTCAATGCAATTACAGAAAAATTAGCAGCAAAAAATGCTATTGATTTATTTGAAAATTATGATATTATTGTTGATGCAACAGATAATATTGCGATAAAATATCTCATAAACGACGCTTGCTTAGTAACAAATAAACCAATGGTTTACGGATCTATTTTCAGGTTTCAGGGTCAGGTTTCGGTTTTTAATTATCAAAACGGACCCACTTATCGATGTTTGTATCCGGATGAAAACAGCAACGCACTAAATTGTGAAGATGCTGGCGTTATAGGAATTTCGGTTGGAATTATTGGAATGCTGCAAGCCAACGAAGTCATAAAAATGATTCTAGAAATAGGAGAGGTGTTGAGTGGTAAAATACTGGTGTATAATATCTTGAACAACGAACAGCAAAAATATGACTTCGAAAAGAATACGAATCTTAGAATAGATAAAATTTCATTTCTTGAAAAATATAATATTGTTGAAAATCAAGTTGAGGAAATTTCGTTTGAAGAAATCTTAAATGAAATTAATAATGATGAGATTCTTTTTCTGGATGTTAGAAATCAAGATGAACTTCCTGAAATTAATTTCAAAAATAGTATTCAGATTCCGCTGCTAAATTTAGAAAATGAAATCAAAAAACTGAATTCAAACCAAAAGATTTATGTTTTCTGTCAATCGGGAATCAGAAGTAAAAAAGCTGTCGAATTGCTTAGAAAGAATCAAATTAAAAATATAAAAAGTATTTCTGGCGGAGCTTTGTTAATGAAACAATTATTAAAAGAAGAGATAAAAATAGGCATAGATTAAAAAAATTAAAATTTTCTCTCGCAGATTTTGCAGATTGAGCAAATTTAATTTTTTATTTAAAATTGTAATAATAGAAATCCGCTTAATCTGCAAAATCTGCGAGAGAAAAATAGCATAATCTGTAGCAAAAAACAATAAAAAATGAGTAAAAATGTATTTGTAGAAGGACCAATTGCTCCTGAATTTATAGCAGAGTCAATCGCCAAACATCAATCGAAACATACGATTGGTGCGCACAATATTTTTCTGGGACAAGTTCGTGCTGATGTCATTCACGATAATACCGTTGTCGCGATCGATTATTCTGCCTACACGGATATGGCGAACGAAGCATTGCACGCCATTCGGGAAAAAGCTTTTGCTAAATTCGATTTGACCTGTATGCACATTTACCACAGTTTAGGCATCGTAAAAGCAGGCGAAATTTGCTTGTTTGTTTTTGTTTCGGCAACACGTCGCAAACAAGTTTATGAAGCTACAGAAGCCATTGTAAACTGGATAAAAACCGACGTGCCCATTTTTGGCAAGGAAATGTTTGAAAACGATACTTTCACCTGGAAACAAAATACCTAATACAATAGAATGGTAGATATTACGCATAAAATAAGCACATTACGAGTTGCAACAGCCACCGCAATTGTCAAAGTCAGCAAACAGGAAACCATTGATGCTGTTGTAAATAATCTGGTTCCGAAAGGGAATGTATTTGAAATGGCCAAAACAGCTGGATTATTTGCAGTAAAAAATACGCATTTATCAATTCCGGATTGTCATCCGCTTCCCATTGAATTTACTTCAGTTGAATATAAAATTGAAGGTCTGACGATTCAGATAATTTTCAATGTAAAAACCGTTTACAAAACCGGAGTTGAGGTTGAAGCGATGCACGGCGCATCAATAGTAGCTTTGACGATGTATGATATGTTGAAACCAATCGATAAGGAAATCGAAATTTCAACCATCAAATTGATTAATAAAGAAGGTGGCAAATCGTCTTTTAAAAATAAATTTCCGAACACCATAAAAGCGGCTGTTTTTGTTTGTTCCGATTCTATTTTTGCCGGTGATAAAGAAGATCGTTCGGGAAAAATTATAGTGGAGAAATTAACGTCGTACGGAGTTGAAACCGCGCATTATGAGATTATTCCTGATGAAATTGATATTATTCAGGAAAGGACTAAGGCTTTCGCCGAAGAACATCAATTGGTAATTTTTACTGGCGGAACCGGATTATCGCCAAGAGATGTTACACCAGAAGCATTAGCACCATTATTAGAAAGCAGAATTCCGGGAATTGAAGAAGCAATTCGCGATTACGGACAACAACGTATGCCATACGCAATGCTCTCAAGAACAGTTGCAGGAACATTAGGAAAAAGTTTGGTGTTGGCTTTGCCGGGATCAACAAACGGAGCCAGAGAATCGATGGATGCTGTTTTTCCTCATGTAATGCATGTTTTTCATATTTTAAAAGGAAAAAACCATGATACCCTCTAACACTATTTTGACGGATGATTTTGGGCGAAAACACAATTATTTGCGTATTTCGTTGTTAGAGAAATGCAATTTGCGTTGTACGTATTGCATGCCCGCTGACGGAATTGAATTATCTCCAAAAGCCAGTTTGATGACGGCTGAAGAGATTTTTTCGATTGCCCAAACTTTCGTAGAAAATGGTGTAGATAAAATAAGATTAACCGGTGGAGAACCTTTGTTGCGAAAAGATTTTCCTGAAATTATTTCCAAATTAGCATCTCTTGAAGTTTCGGTTTCCATAACCACAAACGGAATTTTAATTGATCGTCATATTGATGTTTTAAAGCAATTTAATGTCAAAAAAATCAATTTGAGTTTAGATACTTTAGTAGCTTTTAAATTTCATTCGGTAACGCTTCGAAATCAGTTTCAAAAAGTCATTGACAACTTGCATTTACTTTTAAATCACGATTTTCATGTAAAAGTTAATGTGGTTTTGATGAAAGGTTTTAATGAAAATGAAATCATCGACTTTATAAAACTGACACAGTTTTTACCTATTTCAATTCGGTTTATCGAGTTTATGCCTTTTGCCGGAAACGAGTGGGACAGAAGCAAAATGGTTTCTCAAAATGAAATATTATCACAGGTTGAAGCAACTTTTTCAGCTGAAGAAATTTTAAAATTAGAAGACGAAAAAAACTTCACGGCCAGAACATACAAAATAAAAGGTTTTCAGGGCGATTTCGGAATTATAAGTTCGATTACAAATCCGTTTTGTGATGGCTGCAACCGTATCCGCCTGACGGCAAATGGAAAAATTAAAAACTGCCTTTTCTCAAATGCTGAAACCGATTTGCTGACACCTTTTAGGAATGGCGAACCGATCACGAATTTAATTTCACAATCGATTAAAAACAAAAAGAAAGTTCGCGCCGGAATGGTTACCATTGAAGAAATGGATGATCCTAATTTGCATTTTGATAATCGTAGTATGATTACGATTGGAGGATAATTTTTCAACTTTGCAATTGATAACCACAATCTTGTCATCCTGACGCAGGAAGGATCACACTCGTAAATCGACACAGATTGGCGATTATTTTTGCGGAGTTTCTAGTGTGATCCTTCGTTTCTCAGGTTGCATAAAATGAGAATAAAAATCTATTTAAAATAACCACAATCTTGTCATCCTGACGCTGGAAGGATCACACTCGTAAATCGACACAGATTGGCGATTATTTTTGCGGAGTTTCTCTTGTGATCCTTCGTACCTCAGGATGACATAAAATGAGAATAAAAATCTATTTAAAAACAACCACAATCTTGTAATCCTGACGCAGGAAGGATCACACTTATAAATCGACACAGATTGGCGATTATCCTTGCGGAGTTTCTCTTGTGATCCTTCCTTCGTCAGGATGACATAAAATGAGAATAAAAATCTATTTAAAATAACCACAATCTTGTCATCCTGACGGAGGAAGGATCACACTCGTAAATCGACACAGATTGGCGATTATTCTTGCGGAGTTTCTATTGTGATCCTTCGTTTCTCAGGATGACATAAAATAAGAATAAAATCT
>LMAJ01000029.1 GCA_001507425.1 Flavobacteriaceae bacterium CRH | reverse complement strand
CAAAAGGTATTTTTTTTAAACATAGCCAACGGTTTGAACCGTTGGGACGCAATATATTACGGTGATGCAATATCGCAATTTAATATCGTAATGCACCCCCGCGGTTGAAACCGCGGGCTATATTTGAATTTGAATTTTTATGATGGTTTCAAAAGGTATTTTTTTTAAACATAGCCAACGGTTTGAACCGTTGGGACGCAATATATTATACGGTGATGCAATATCGCAATTTAATATCGTAATGCACCCCCGCGGTTGAAACTGCGGGCTATATTTGAGTTTGAATTTTTATGATGGTTTCAAAAGGTATTTTTTTTTAAACATAGCGAACGGTTTCAACCGTTGGGAGGCAATATATTACGGTGATGCAATATCGCAATTTAATATCGTATTGTACCCCGCGGTTGAAACCGCGGGCTTTATTTGAATTTGAATTTTTAGGATGGTTTTAAAAGGTGTTTTTTTAAACATAGCCAACGGTTTCAACCGTTGGGACGCAATATATTACGGTGATGCAATATGGTAATTTAATATCGTAATGCACCCCGCGGTTGAAACCGCGGGCTATATTTGAATTTGAATTTGAATTTGAATTTTTATAATGGTTTCAAAAGGTATTTTTTTTTAAACATAGCCAACGGTTTTAACCGTTGGGACGCAATATATTTTCAAAATAACATTTTCAAAATAACATTTTCAAAATAACATTTTCAAAATAACATTTTCAAAACAACATTTTCAAAACAACATTTTCAAAATACATTATCACAATAACATTTCCACAATAACATTATCACGATTCATTTCCCAGGTTCCCACGGTTGAAAGCGAGGGCAATAGTTGAATATGATGAACCCAATGGATTTTAATATTTTAACCTCATTCTTTTTCTTAGCATCTTAGAGTCTCAGTTACTTAGAATCTTAACCCAAAAAGAGAGTATTTCACTATTGTGAAATACTCTCTTTTTGGGTTAAGATTACAGCTTTGTTTAAGCTGCAGGAAAAAACCTTGCGCCTTAGTAACTCAGCATCTCAGAACCTCTAAATATAGTGCAGGATATTAACTGTTTAACCGTTTGTTTATAAAACGTATAAATCAAGTTAGATACCTAGAAATATTCTCGAAAATTCGAAACATTTATATAGATTCGAGTAAACGTATACACCATTTTTTAATACTATTTCGCTTAACTTTTCCATAATACTTATATTTTAGTTTAAACAATTACTCTCTTGATGGTTCATATTGTGATGATTCTTCTTCATCTGTTTCATGCGAAGACTCATGCGGTTTTGAAACGATATTGGTTATAACCAGTTGTACTATAGATCCTAAAATGCCTTTAAAGACAGAATCGCTTTTTCCTACTACCAGCTTTTTGGCAAGAAGACCTATTCCAATGCTTATGGCAGATTGGGCCAGGTGGCTCTTAAAACCAACCGTTTCATTTATTTCTTCAACTGCGTTTCGAATTAGATTAATAGGCTTTAAATTGTCCTTAATATCATCTATTTCATCTTTTATAGCACACCATTCGGTATCCTGACGATTTTCTAACAGTTGTATTCTCTGATTTAATTGATCAATAGTGTAAATAGGCTCCATAATAGTCTTCTTTATTTATTAATTTTTTAAATCAGTTTCTTTAAGAATACTTGAAATAATCGAATTACCAATTGGGGTTTTTATTAGTTTATGATGCGTTTTGTGTATTACAATGGCAACAATTAGATAAAAAATTGCCATGATAAAAAAGCCATAATAATATTCCCCAAGTTCTTTTCCAATCCATAAACTTAAACCAATATTAAGAAACAGGGTAAAAAATGCAACAACCACGCCAACCGCTATCTTTGATGTTAATGATGATACACCATCTGCTACGGCACATACTGTTTTTAGTTTAAGTAATTCTAAACTAGTTTTAGTATAGTTTTCAGCTTTTTCATAAAGATTTAAATTCTCGTTTGTTGTTGCATTTGTTTCCATGATAAAGGTATTTATGGTTTAAAAAGTTCACTTTTTAGTAGTTCGTTTTTACAGCTTTTGCTTCATCTTTAATAGAATTGAAGTCTTCTTTAGCCTGATTGAATTTGTTTTTTCCTTCTTCGATAATTTCTTTACCGTTTGAAGTAATAGTGCTTAAAATTCCATCAACTTTTGTTTTTAAGTTATCTCCGTAATCTTTAGATTTATCTGAGATTTTTTTTCTTGTATTTGAACCTTTATCCGGTGCGAATAAAACTCCTAAAAATGCTCCCGCAGCTGCGGCTCCTAAAATTCCTAAAATTGTGCTACTAGTTTTCATAATATTTGATTTAAATGATTAATATAAAATTGTTTTAATTTTTGATTTTTAAATTTCTCGACCTTTAATAAGTCTGAATAGGATTGCTATAACAGCAATAACTAATAAAATGTGTATAATACTTCCGGCGCTGTAAACAAAGAACCCAAGGGCCCAAAGAATAACCAGAATAACTGCGATTGTGTATAATAAATTTGACATGGTTTTTATTATTAGGGTTAATAATTAATTAATTGATTTGTTTTAATTTAATTTGTATGATAAGTAAACAGATAAGTTACTGTTTTTTGCATCTGGTGATCTAAAAGTTTCTCCTGCAACAGTTCTTTCTTTACCAATAGTTGTTAAACCATAGTTGTAACGAACACCAATGCTTATTGGGCTAAAGTCAACTCCAACACCTGCTGCAATACCTGCATCAAATTTGTTTAAGTCATCTGTATCAATCTCTTCTTCAAAATCAAAGTTTCCTTGTCCGGTAACTTTAGAACTTACAAGGTAAGATGCGTATCCACCTGCCTGAAGATTAAAGTTTTTAGTGATATTTACTCTTACCAATAAAGGAACTTCTATATAATTTAATTTGAATTTTGTTTTTTGGCTACCTAAATCGCCGTTATATTCTAACTCTGAACCTCTCGTAGTGAATAAAACCTCTGGCTGAATAGCTACAAAATCTGAGATTGGTAATGTGGCATAAACACCGGCATTAAAACCATAAAGAATGTTTTCGTCAGTTGCTTCATCGTCGTCTGATAAAAAATTAGACATGTTAAAACCTCCTTTTATACCAAATTCGGTAGTTACTTTTTCTTCTTGAGCTTGTAATACTCCAAATGAAGCTGTCATAAAAAAGGCTAAGGCGCATAAAATTCTTGATTGCATTTTCATAATTTTGATAATTTTAGTTAATAATTGCTCTAATTGGCTTTTAATTAATTTGTTGTTTTTTAATTTGTTCAGTTTCTCTTAATAACTGATACAGTTTTGGCAAATAGCGCAATACTAATTTCAAAATCACCTCATCGTTTGTTCTCTTATAAACAGATTCAAATGTTTCAATTTGTTTGTCTAATGATTCCGTAATCGAATTCATGTAAACTTTATTAAAACTGGCATCATTTGTATCAATTAACTTGTATAAATCCAGTTTGTTGACATTATTATTTATATCAGTAACAATTATTAGCCTCTTGTTGGCTAGTGCGGTTACTTCGTGTAACAATTCAGTTTGATGATTTTCAATTTTCTTACTTACTTGCTTTATAATACTGTCTGAAGTTTTTTGCTGAGCAACCTGACTTTTCGAAATAATAGCGTTACTTAATGTTGCCGTCGCAATAAAAAAATAAGCTTCCATTTGCTCTTTGTCGTCCGTGTTGAAAGTTTGGTTTTTTAGTGTATTTTGTATCGGATTATTTTTTTTGCAGGATGAAGTGCAAATCATGATCAATAAAAAAAAAACTCCTAAAATTGTTGCTCTCAATAGCGGCATTGTTCTCATTAATTACTTGTTAAAGTATTACATTACAAAGATGCTAACGATATGAAGAAATTTCTTTACAGCATAAAAAAGAAACGTTATATAATTCCCATAATGGATTTATATAACGTTTAATATGTAGTTTTAAGGAGATTTTATTCAGGAAGAAAAACAGTAAAAACCGAGCCTTTATTGGGTGTGCTGTCGGCAGTAATGATGCCTTTGTGATTTTCTACAATTTTTTTACAAATGGCAAGTCCAATTCCTGTACCCGGATAATCAGTTTTAGAATGGAGACGCTGAAACAGTATAAATATGTTTTCTTTAAACTGAGGATCGAAACCCATTCCGTTATCTGTAAATGTAATCTTGTGGAATTTTTTAATATTCTGATCTAATAAATCAGGATATTCTGTTGAATAAATTTTTTCACATTCAATCGAAATTTCAGGTATAATATCTTGTCTGTTATACTTTAAAGAATTTCCAATTAAATTTATAAAAAGCTGTTCTATTTGATATGGGATAACTTCAAGCTTTGGTAATTTTGAAGCCGTAATAATTGCTTTCTTTTCATCAATGATTTCTGTTAATTCAGATGTGGCATTTTCAAACAATTCATTCAAATTCGATTTTATGAATTCTTTTTTGGTGGTATTTGTTCTTGAAAATAAAAGTAAATCATCAATTAAAACACGCATTCTTTTGGCCGAGACTTCAATTTTAGTAATATAATCTTTTGCACTGTCAGATAAAACAGCTTTATCGGCATCAGAAACCCTTGAAATAAAAGTCTGTATTTTTCGAAGCGGTTCCTGTAAATCGTGACTTGCAACGTGATTGAAAGAAGCCAGTTCTTTATTGCTTTTTTCAAGTTCCCTGTTACGTTCCTGAAGTTCTATGTTCAGCAAATGCTCATCGGTAATATCAAAATTGATTCCGAGCAGTATTTTACTTCCTTCTTTATCAGTTAATAATTTTCCTGTCGATTTAAAATATCTGATTTCTTGATTCGGAAGAGCAATCTTATAATATATAAAAGGTAAATGTTTCTTTTCGATGATATTTTCCATTGATTTAGCAACAGCTTCTTTATCATCAGGATGAACAAAATCTAAGAAAGATTCTTTTTCAGGAACAAAAGCATTTGGTTTATGGCCCAACAAACGATATTGATTGTCTGAATAATCAATTTTATTGGTGTCTAAATCCCATTGCCAGCTACTGAATTTACCAATAACTTCAGATTCTGCCATTAATCGGGAAGAAATTAAAAGCCTTTTATTAAATATGGTCAGGCGTTTAATGTCTTTGCTGATTTGTCTGTAGGCAAGCAGAATAAAAAATAAAGCGGCAAGAAATAATAAAACGGAGAAAAGCGGGCTTAAAGAAATTTCCTGATCGTAAATTTTTAATCTCTTTTGAAGATATTTTTTTTCAATGTCATTCATTTCATCAACCTGAAAACGAATGTTCTCCATTAGAATTCGCCCCCCAAACATATGATTGTCTAGTTTTCTCTTATCATATGTTTTGGGATTGCTGTATTTAAAGCAGTTTTCGAAAGAAGTAAAACGCTGTGTAATTAATTTAAATAATTTCTTCAGGTTTTGTTGTTGCTTCGGATTATCTGCCGTAAGTTTTTTTAGAGTAATAAAGGAAGTATTTACCTTATCGCGAGAATAGATATATGGAGTTAAAAAACGGCTGTTGTGTGTAATTATATAACCACGCTGACCGGTTTCAGCATCCTTTATCGCAGACATTAATCGCTCTAATTGAATGTTTATTTCATAAGTATGCATTACTAATTTACTGGATTCATTTAAATCCTGATTGTGTTTGTATGCAATTGAAGAAAGAAATAACAGAATGAAAACTGCGATTACAAAAATAACTCTCAAAGAGTTTGAAGAATTAAACCTGGGAATCCATTTCATTATAAATCATTATTTTAGGCGTAACAAGAAATTATCACGGTTTAGACCTGATGTATGGTAATGCCAGTTTAAAGTAACGACTTCATTAATAATTTTTTTAAGGGTATTAAAATCACTTGGTTTTTTAATATAAATATTGGCACCTTCAATAAAAGTGTCTTCAATATCCTCTTCAGATGATGAAGTAGAATAAATGGCAATAATGATGTTTTTTAGATGCTCTGTTTTTTTAATTTCGATCAAACATTCCTTACCGGTTTTTTTCGGCATATTTAAATCCAGAAATAAAATATCCGGTAATTTAACATCCGGTGTCAGCAAATGTTCCATGAGCTGAAGACCGTCATGAACAAATGTAACTTTTGTTTGAACTCTCACTTCTTCAAAGGCATCTTTAAAAAATAAGCGGTCATCTTCATCGTCATCGGCGAGTAAAATGTGTAATGCGTTTTTTTGCATTGAATTTTAAGGTATTTGGTTTTTATCTTATTTTAAATTTTCTCTTTTTTATAATCCTCTGAAAGGCCGATGGTGTAATTCCCGTCGTGTTTTTAAACTGCGTACTCAAATGCGCAACACTTGAGTAATTAAGTAAAAAAGCAATTTCGGTCAAACTCATTTCATTGACAAGCATCAATTGTTTGGCTCTTTCTATTTTCTGCAAGATGATGAAATTTTCGATAGAAGAATACGTTACCTCCGAAAAAACATTCGATAAATAACCGTAACTATGATTTAATTTCTCTGCTAAAAATACGGAACTTTTAAAATTATTATTGTCATCCATATAAACCAGCTCAATAATGGCGTCTTTAATTTTTTGAACTAAAACGCTCTTTTGGTTTTCTACAACTTCAAAACCAAATGGGTTTAAATTATTTTTTAAAGCTTCAAGCGCTTCAACACTCAGATTTTCATCTAGTTCAATTTCGCCAAACCCCAATGTGGTAAAATTCATGTTCTGTTCCTCTAATTTTTCTTTTAAGAAAAGAGAACAAATTGTGTTGATATCGAACTTTATAAATAGTTTCATAGGATTAAAATAGGGTTAAAGATACTTATTTTTTTTTGGTTATGGTTGTGATCTGTTAAATTAAAAATGTACTGCTCATAAAAGATTCTTTGGCTAAACCAAAAAATACCGTCTAAGTTTAAAAATTTAGACGGTATTTCGATTGGGTCAAAAAGGATTACAAATCCGAAAACAACTGATGAATTTCTTCTTTAGTTTTGCCTAATTTTTGTTGAAGTTTTCCGTACAATTCGTCTTCTTTTCCTTCATCATACAGCAAATCATCATCTGTTAAATCAGCGTATTTTTGCTTTAATTTTCCTTTTAACTCATTCCAATTTCCTTTTATCTCTGTAGTATTCATGATCGATTTATTTAGTAATTAATAGTATTGTAAAATTGCGAATTAAACCTTTATTCTCTGTTATATCAATTTTTGAGATTGTTGCATAATTCACATTTCAGTTTTTTTTATACTTGATAACGGCGTAAAATCCAGGCCATTTTTTCGTGTTGTTGCAATAAACCCGTAACAAAGTCAGCAGAACCAATATCCTTAGCTTCAGTTTCAAAAACCGGAATATAATCTCTAAATTCAGTTACCAGCTGTTCGTGGTTTTCTAAAAGTTCTTCCAGCATGTGTTTTTGCGATGCATATTCTTTTGGAGATTCTTTTAAGGTAGAATTCTCTATAAATTCATTCATAGTTCCAATTGTTTTTTCTCCCAATTGGCTAATGCGTTCTGCAACCTCATCAATATTGTTTTCCAGAACCCTGTATTGGTCTTCAAATAATTTATGCAATTCCATAAAACTGTTTCCTGAAATATTCCAGTGAAACTTTCTGGTTTTTACATATAAGGTCATTTCGTTAGATAAAATCGTGGCTAATATACTTGTGCTTTTCTTTAAATTTTTTGGTGCAATTCCAATATTTGGGCTCATAATCCTTATTTTTTATGGTTTATTGCAAAAATAAGTAAGGCAGAAAGTTAAAATATTACATAATTTATTCCTGTTGTTACATCAATTCAATGTTAGCGTAACATAATTGCAAATCTAATATTGTAGTTTTGCGCAAATTAAACTAAAACCCCCGATTCCGAATGAAAAAAAGATTACTTATTCTATGCCTTTTTGCCTTTGGTATTTCTGCTTCAGCCCAATCTTATATGGGTTATTTTCAAGATAATTATGCAGGAGTTCAAAGTGTACTTTTTAATCCGGCTTCTATAGCCGATTCTCGTTTTAAAACCGATATTAATTTATTCTCAATTAGTGGTTCTGTGCAAAATGATTTGTACGGGGTAAACCTTTTTGATGTTTACAAGGATGGTTATGATTTTGATACACAATCAAAAGTAACGCCGTCTAGTGCTAATAATGGTCAGATGAATTATGACATTATGGGACCTTCCTTTATGTTCAATATCGCACCAAAACATACCATTGCTGTTTTTACAAGAGCAAGGTCGATAACTAATATCACAAAAATTAACGGTTCTCTTGTAGATCAGGTAAAAGACGGTCTTGATGAATCGCCAAGTTTTAATTTTAGTGCCGGAAACCCAAATGCCGTTTCGCATGCATGGGGAGAATTTGGTATTTCGTATGCAGCAGTTCTTTATCAAAAAAACCAGCATTTTTTAAAAGGTGGTTTAACGGCTAAATATCTGCAAGGTGGTGCAAATGGCTATGTTCAGGGAAAAAATATAAACGTAGCATTTATTGAAAATACAGGAAATCCTCTGGCAGGAACTTTAATTTCTAACGGAGAAATTTCAATAGGAGGAAGTCAGGATTGGGAAAATAATGAAGATTATGATTTTGATTCAAGCGCTCGCGGATTAGGTCTTGATTTTGGACTTGTTTACGAATGGAGACCTGATTATGACAAATATGATTTAAGCAAAGCAAAACCTGCTGACAATAATTTTAGGGATTTAAACAAATACAAAGTGCGTTTCGGTTTGTCTGTTACGGATATTGGATCTATAAACTATAAAAAATCGAAAATCGATACTTATAATGTTTCAGGAATTGTAAATCAGCAAATGATTGAGGATGCTGATAATTTATATGATTTCCTAAACCAGCATTATACAAAAACATCAACTTCAAAAGGTGTAAAAGCAAATTTGCCAACCGCACTTCATGCAGATGTAGATTGGAATATGTACCGTAAATTTTACCTGAATGTTAATGGAGACATTAATATGGCCCCTACAGATAAATTAAACGGAAGCACAATTGCAAACAGAGTTACTTTGGCCCCGCGTTACGAAAGCAGATGGTTTAGTTTTTATGTTCCTGTAACGTATATGGAATACAGCGGAATGCAGGTTGGTTCAGGACTTAGAGTGGGAACTTTCTTTGTAGGTTCCGGGTCTATTTTGAGCAATGTAATTTCTAAAGAATCAAAAGCAGCTGATTTTTATCTTGGATTAAAAATTCCGGTTTACGAAAAGAAATTTAAAGACAGAGATGAAGACGGAACAATAGATAAAGAAGACGCTTGTAAAAATGAAGCTGGACCGGCAGAAAATAAAGGTTGCCCGTGGCCGGATACTGATAAGGACGGCGTTTTTGATAAAGATGATGCTTGCGCAGATGTTGCTGGTCCCGTAGAAAATAAAGGTTGCCCTTGGAAAGATTCTGATGGAGACACTTTATTAGACAATGTTGACGCTTGTCCTTCAATTGCCGGACCGTTAGAAAACAAAGGATGCCCTTGGCCGGATACAGATAAAGACGGAATTTTAGACAAAGATGATGCTTGTCCTAACGAAGCTGGTTTGGCAGAAAATAAAGGCTGTCCAAATTTAGATGCAGATAAAGATGGCGTTTCAGATAAAGACGACGATTGTCCTTTGATTTACGGTCCTGCAGAAAACAGAGGTTGTCCTAAAGTTTCGAAAGCCATGTTAGAACAATTAAGAGTAGAAGCAAAATCGATCTTTTTTACAACCGGAAAAGCAACTTTAAGCGAAGCTAATAAAGGAGAAACATCAGGAAGATTAGATGCTATCAAAGAAATATTAAAAAATTATCCAAACGCTAAATTTGCCATTAACGGCCATACCGATAATGTTGGAAACGCAAAAGCAAACCAGAAATTATCTGAAGCAAGAGCAAAAGCAATTATGGATCTTTTAATTGAAAAAGGAGTGAACCCTGCTAATTTAACTTCGCAAGGATTTGGAGCTTCAAAACCAATTAAATCAAATAAAACAGCTTCGGGAAGAGCAGAAAACAGAAGAACAGAAATTGTTTATTTAGGCAATTTGTAAGCATAACCGAATATAATACCAAAAAGCCATTCTTAATTGAGTGGCTTTTTTTATTTTTGCATACTTTCCTAAAAAAGAATTATTTCTTTGAAACAGAAGCACTAAAAAAACAAGAATGACAACACAACAACTACACGAACAAATTCTTCAAAAAAAATCATTTTTATGCGTTGGCTTAGATCCTGATTTAACTAAAATTCCACCCCATTTATTAGAAACCGAAGATCCTATTTTTGAATTCAATAAAGCCATTATTGATGCCACTCACGATCTTACCGTTGCTTATAAACCAAATACCGCTTTTTATGAAGCGTATGGTTTGAAAGGCTGGATTTCGTTGCAAAAAACCATCAATTATATCAATGAAAAGTTTCCTGAAATTTTTACGATTGCCGATGCAAAACGCGGCGATATCGGGAATACTTCGACCATGTATGCAAAAGCTTTTTTAGAAGATTTAAATTTTGATAGTGTAACCGTTGCACCTTATATGGGAAAAGATTCTGTAGAGCCTTTTCTTGCTTTTGAAAATAAACATACGATTTTGTTAGCCCTAACCTCTAATGAAGGCGCTTTTGATTTTCAAACCTTAACTACAAACGGAACTGAATTATACAAACAAGTTCTTGAAACGTCTAAAAGCTGGAAAAACAGCCATAATTTAATGTACGTTGTAGGCGCAACAAAAGCCGAATATTTTGCCGAAATCAGAAAAATTGTTCCTGATAGTTTTTTATTAGTTCCGGGAATTGGCGCCCAGGGCGGAAGTTTAGCTGAAGTTTGCCAATACGGACTGAATGATAAAGTTGGTTTACTGGTAAATTCTGCAAGAGCTATCATCTTCGCCTCAAAAGGAACTGACTTCGCAGAAAAAGCCAGAGAAGAAGCTTTATCAGTACAGAAAGAAATGGAAAGTATTTTGGGGTTGAAGTTTCAGGTTTAAAGTTTCAGGTTGCTTTACTTTGAAGATAGTTTTACCGCAAAGTTCGCAAAGTTATTTCGCTAAGATTCGCAAAGATTTTTTAATTGATATCCAATAAGTGGTCAAGCTCACAAAGCTTTACGCAGAGCTTTGCGAACTTCATCTTTAGAAAAAACCTTGCTATAACCTTGCTATAACCTTTGTGAATCTTTGCGAATTTAGCGGTTAAATCAACACAATCCAATAACCTGAAACAAAGAAAACCTGAAACAAAACTAAATGAAACAACTAACTGATCAGCTCGGCACTTTACATTCTTTTGAAAATGCTCCAAAACGCATTATTTCGTTAGTTCCTTCTCAAACTGAATTATTATTCGATTTAGGTTTAGAAGAAAAAATAATCGGAATCACGAAGTTTTGTGTACATCCGTATCATTTAAAATCGACCAAAAAGATTGTTGGAGGAACAAAGAAAATTCATTTCGAAAAAATAAAACTGCTTCAGCCTGATATTATCATTTGTAACAAAGAAGAAAATACAGAAGAAATCGTAAATCAACTAAAAGAAATCTGTCCGGTTTGGGTTACGAATATTGTTTCTATAGAAGATAATTTTCAAATGATTTCAGATTTTGGTCAATTATTCAATTGCAGAACCGAATCTCAAAAGTGGAATGACAAATTGGCTTTCGCCCTGAGCGATTTTAAAAAATATATTCAGGATATTCCCGTACAAAAAGCGGCTTATTTTATTTGGAAAAACCCATTTATGGTTGCCGGAAATGATACGTACATAAACGAATTATTAAAGCTAAATCATTTTCAGAATATCTACGAAGATAAAGGACGTTATCCTGAAATCGAACTTAAAAAAATGCGTTTAGAAGGCGATCCTGATTTGGTTTTTCTTTCATCTGAACCTTATCCTTTTAAAGAAGAAGACGCTTTTGAAATTGGGCGTTTTACACATCACGCCAAAACCGTTTTTGTCGATGGCGAAATGTTTTCCTGGCACGGAAGCCGATTGTTAAAAGCATTTCCGTACTTTAAATTACTGCATGAAAGGTTAAAAAATTAAATTCCAAGTTTTTAAATTCCAAATTCCAAGTTTCCTGAATTAGACTTAACCGCAAAATTCGTAAGTTTTGTATGTGAAACTTTGCGTCCCGAGGCTTCGGGATTGCGTAAATCTTCGCGAACTCTGCGGTAAAATATCCCACTTTAGTTAAAATTAATTAAACGAACTTCTGAATTCTAAAGGCGAAACATTGGTTTTGCTTTTAAATAATTTATTGAAAGACTGCGGATATTCAAAACCCAATTGAAAAGCGGTTTCGCTCACACTTAATGAAGTTGTTGTTAGCAGCTCTTTTGCTTTCTCAATAATTTTATTGTGAATATGATGTTGGGTACTTTGACCCGTTAAAGAACGCAACATATCACTCAGATAATTTGGTGAAACATTCAATTCATCAGAAAGGTAAGCCACAGTTGGTAAACCAAATTTCTGGACTTTATCGCCTTCAAAATAATCAGATAAAAGATTTTCCAGTTTAGTTAAAAGAGTATTATTGGCACTTTTTCTGGTAATGAACTGTCTGTTATAAAAGCGGTTGCAATAATTTAGCAGCAGCTCTATATGAGAAATCATTACATCCTGGCTAAAAGCATCAATTGAAGAACAATATTCCTGCTCAATATTTTTCATAATACCTGTAACCATCGTTTGTTCTTTTTCAGAAAGATGCAAAGCCTCATTTACAGAATAGGAAAAATAACCGTATTCTTTAATTTTTTTAGCCAAAGTATAATTCTGAATAAAATCAGGATGAATCACAAGCATGGCGCCATAAACTGCACTGTCGACACTAACCTCGGTTGAAATTACCTGGCCAGGCGACATAAAAGTCATTACACCTTCATCAAAATCATAAAAATTTTGACCGTATTTCATTTTTCCCGTGAAACCTTTTTTAATGCAAACCGTATAGAAAGAGTATACCACGCTTTTAAGATTATCATCAAAATGACAGGTTATTTTACTCAAATCGACAAAACTAACCAAAGGATGTTCCGGTTTTGGAATTTTAAGCAAAGAATGCAACTCTGAAACAGACTGAATATGATGCGGAATAGGAACTTCTTTTTTCATTGTAAAATATTTTAAGAAAATAGAGAATATATAAAGGAGGAAAAGCTATCGTAAAGATAACTTTTCCTGAGGTAATATTATTTCTTGATTTCAATTATGGAGAAATCTTGTCCGGCTAAGCGAAGTCAAAGCTTTTTACTGATCGATACCAGCCATATTTGCTTCGTCGTATCTTGCGCCTGTTTGCGTACCAAGCGGAATAATTTTTTCAAGTCGGTTCATTTCATCCGTACTTAAAACCATTTGAGCGGCAGCAATGTTTTGTTCTACATATTTGACACGTTTCGTTCCCGGAATAGATAGAATATTTTTTGAAGCAATCCACGCAAGTGCCAGTTGAGAAGCTGTAATTTGTTTTTCGCCTGCCATTTTTTTGATTTCGTTTACCAGTTCAATATTCTTTTGAAACTGCTCGCCCTGAAAACGCGGAATAGTTTTTCTGAAATCATTCTCCGGAAAGTCATCCGGAGTTTGAATATCTCCTGAAATAAAACCTCTGCCAAGCGGTGAATAAGCTACAAAACCAATTCCTAGTTCGTTTAAGGTATCTAAAATACCAGCTTCTTCAACAGTTCTTTCGAATAAAGAATATTCTGTTTGTACAGCCGTTAAAGGATGAATTTTGTGTGCCTTGCGAATCGTTTCTGATGAAACTTCAGATAATCCTATATAACCAACTTTTCCTTCCTTAATTAAATCTGCCATAGCTTGTACGGTTTCTTCAATTGGCGTATTAGGATCTAAACGATGTAAATAATACAAATCAATATAATCAGTTCCTAAGTTTTTTAGAGAACGTTCTACCGCTTTTTTTACATAGTCTTTTTTACCGTTAAATTGCCAGGTAAGTTGTTCGTTATCGTCGATTTCATAACCAAACTTCGTGGCAATAGTATAAGCGTTACGATTTCCTTTTATGGCTTTGGCAATTAATCTTTCGTTATGCAACGGGCCGTATAAATCTGCAGTATCTAAAAAGTTTCCTCCTAATTCAAGTGAACGATGAATGGTAGCTATTGCTTCTTTTTCATCGGCTTTGCCATAAATATCCATTCCGGCAATCTGTGTCATTCCCATGCAGCCCAAACCAATATTCGGAACAATAAGTCCCTGACTTCCTAATTTAATATTTTGTATTGTACTCATAATTGCTGTTTTAATTTTTAGATTAAAAATTGATACAGCAAAGATCTGCCAGTTTTACTTTTATAAAGTATCTAAATCTCGTGTAGTTGTATCCAAAATGTGGGAGTTCTTTTGTTTCAGGTTTTGTTTGTTTCAAGTTTCAAGTTTCAGGTTTCAGGTTTCAGGTTTCAAGTTTCAAGTTTCAAGTTTCAAGTTTCAAGTTTCGGGTTTCGGGTTTCAGGTTTTCTAACGCAGCGATTTTCACAGGGTTTCGCAAATATTTTATTAAAGCTTGGTGTTCCTTTGTGAAAATCTCCGTGAATCTCTGTGGTAAAATATATGCTCAAAGCAAAGAACCTGAAACTTGAAACCTGAAACTTGAAACAAATAAAACATGAAACAAACCAACCCTGAAACAATAAAAAAACAAAAAGTATATAAATAAAGAATGCCGGCATCTCGAAGACGCCGGCATCATTTAACTAACCAAAACCAAAATAATAAATAACCAGTTTATTACATTACAAAGATCCAACATATATGAATGTTTCGCTGTTAAGGTTTTGTTATTACTTTGTTGGACATAAGTTAAGATTTTTTTTAACGCTATTCTGAGCATTCTGCAGTATATTATAGCTTTTTCTTATTAAAACATAATAACAATCAATTTTGTTTATAAATATCATAAGGATTAGTTTGTATATTTGATATAACATTAAATATCAGCAATATGGATTCGGACAAAAAATTAACAACTGCAACGGGAACTCCCGTTCCGGACAATCAAAACATTCAAACTGCTGGCCCGCGCGGACCAGTTTTATTACAGGATTTTTGGTTTTTAGAAAAGATGGCGCATTTTGATCGTGAGGTAATTCCGGAACGAAGAATGCATGCCAAAGGCTCAGGAGCTTATGGTACTTTTACTGTAACTCACGATATTACAAAATATACAAGAGCCGATATATTTTCAGAAATTGGTAAAAAAACAGAAATGTTTGCTCGTTTTTCAACCGTTGCCGGAGAAAGAGGTGCCGCTGATGCTGAAAGAGATATTCGTGGTTTTGCTTTGAAATTTTATACCAATGAAGGGAATTGGGATTTAGTAGGAAACAATACACCGGTTTTCTTTTTTCGTGACCCAATGAAGTTTCCTGATTTAAATCACGCTGTAAAACGTGATCCAAAAACCAATTTAAGAAGTGCTGACAATAATTGGGATTTTTGGACATTATTACCGGAAGCTTTACACCAAATTACAATTGTAATGAGTGATCGCGGTATTCCGAGATCATACAGACAAATGCACGGATTTGGAAGTCATACTTTTAGTTTTATAAATCATCAAAATGAAAGACATTACGTAAAATTTCATTTTGTAACGCAACAAGGAATTGATAATCTTTCTGATGAAGAAGCTGCTAAATTAGTAGGAGGAGACAGAGAAAGCCATCAAAGAGATTTATTTGATGCTATTGAAGAAGGAAATTTTCCGAAATGGAAAATGTTCGTTCAGATTATGACCGAAGAACAAGCTGAGAATTATCGTTTTCATCCTTTCGATTTAACTAAAGTTTGGTTAAAAAGCGATTTCCCATTAATTCCGGTTGGAGAATTCGAATTGAATAAAAATCCTGAAAACTATTTTGCTGAAGTAGAACAAGCCGCTTTTAACCCGGCACACGTTCCTCCTGGAGTTAGTTTTTCACCAGATAAAATGCTTCAGGCGCGTTTATTTTCTTATGGAGATGCGCACCGTTACCGTTTAGGTGTTAACAATTACCAAATTCCGGTAAATTCTTCAAGATGCCCTTACAATACTTTTCATAGAGATGGGGCCATGCGTGTAGATGGAAATAACGGATCTAAAAAACACTACGAACCAAATAGTTTTGGAGAATTGCAGGAACAACCGGAATTCAAAGAACCACCATTAAAACTTCACGGTGATGCATACGCACATAATTTCAGAGATGATGATAACGATTATTTCACCCAACCAGGTTTGCTTTTCCGTTTGTTAACAGAAGAGAAAAAACAACTTTTGTTCAAAAACACAGCCGGACAAGTAGGAGGCGCAAAGAAATTTATTCAAATACGTCACATCAGAAACTGTTACAAAGCTGATCCTGCATACGGAGAAGGCGTAGCAAATGCATTAGGTTTAACTATTGAAGAAGTAAATAATTTTTCTGACCCAAGATTGTTAATTGAAGTTCGTTAAAAGAGGTTTAAAGTCTTAAAGGTTCAAAGGTTTTGAATTATAAATAACAAACCCGACAGGTTTTTAAAACCTGTCGGGTTTTGTTTTTTGATGCAAATTTTTTACATTTTTTATTTAAACTGGACTGAAGTCCAGCCCTACAATATAATTTGTTCCTTCGGAACTATAAAGAGCTTTAGCTCGATCCATATTTTAGGGCCGGACTTTAGTCCGGTTTGGGTATGTAAAATAATAAACCCGACAGGTTTTAAAAACTTGTCGGGTTTATTATTTTTAAAAGGTTCATAATGATAAAGAAAAATAACCAGTGAAAAATCAGTTTAAATCCGCATAATCCGTGGCTAAAAACAGATCCAAAGCTTTGTGATCTTATAGGCAACTACAAAAAAACTAACGGCAAAAGCTTAGTGACCTTTGCGAAAACCTTTGTGTATTTTGAGGTTAAGAAATTTTGATAGTTAGAAATGTCTAAGAAAAAACAACCGTCTTATTACTATAAACCATAGTCTTACGTTCGGCATGAAGTTTTATAGCTCTTGCCAAAACAATACGTTCAAGATCTCTTCCCTTCATGATAAAATCATCAACAGAATGAATGTGAGAAACCCTTGCAATATCCTGTTCGATAATCGGACCTTCGTCTAATTCTGCCGTAACATAATGACTTGTCGCCCCAATAATTTTTACACCACGTTTAAAAGCCGAATGATACGGTTTTGCGCCTGGAAATGCCGGTAAAAACGAATGGTGAATATTGATAATTTTATTCTCGTAAAGCGAAATTAGATTGGGTGTAATAATTTGCATATAGCGCGCCAAAACAATAAAATTGATTGAATATCGGTTCAGTAATTCAATTTGTTTGGCTTCGCCTTCTTCCTTATTGTCCTTGGTAAACGGCACACAATGAAACGGAATATCAAAACGCTCGGCAATAGATCGTAAATCGTTATGATTACTAATAATGACAGGAATCTCAACATTTAATTCTCCTGCACTGTAACGCCCTAAAATATCAAACAAACAATGATCGTATTTCGATACAAACAAAGCCATTTTTGGTTTTTGTTCCTGATTGTACAAATCCCAGGACATATCAAAATCAGAGGCAATAGTTTGATTAAAATCTTCTTTTAAGCCTTCAATCGTAATATTGTGATTGGTTAATTCACATTCTAATCGCATAAAAAATACATTTTGCTCCACATCAACATGTTGATCAATGTAGGTAATGTTTCCTTCCACTTTAGCAATAAAAGTGGTCACCGCGGCAATAATTCCTTTTTGGTCTTTGCAGTGAATGAGGATAGTTATTTTTTGCATTTTGGTTATTGGTTAATCGGTTAATTGTTTAGTTGTTTAATCGTTTATATGTTGAACGGTAAATTCCGATTACACAACTAAACGATTAAACAGTTAAACATAAAAAAAACTATTTTCCGTCCTGCATTGCAAAAACACTTTTTAATAAAGGTGATGTTCTTGCGCTAATGTTAGTACGAATATCTTTTTCTTCAACAGCAATCATTTTAAAAACACCAGCCAAAGCTTGTGTGGTAGTATAATCAGTCAAATCAGGATTTACCTTTTTAACTAACGGGATTGTATTGTATTTGTTGATAATTTTTGTCCAAACTACATCGGCACCCACTTTTTCGAATGAAGTTTTTATAACCGGATTAAATTTTCCGTACAAAGCTGTATTTGTACTGCCTTGTAAATAAGTGGTTGCAGCGCTGTCATTTCCTAACAGGATATTTTTAGCATCAGTAAAAGACATATTTTTTACAGCCGAAACGAATATCGGGGTCGCTTCTTTCACAGCGTCTTCGGCAGCGCGGTTTAGCACTTTAATACCTTCATCAGCCAAAGAGCTAAGCCCAATTTTTCTTAAAGTGGCATCTACTTTTTGTAATTCGGCAGGCATTAAAATTTTTACGGCTTCATTTTTATAAAAACCATCAACTGCGGTTAATTTACTTACTTGCTCCGTAATTCCTTTGTTTAGAGCTTCTTTTAGGCCTGAAGCAATATCAACGCCGCCAACTCCTGAAAGCTTAGTAGATAATTTTGATAGTTTTTGAGCCAAAGTTTCTTTTACCTGAGCTTGAGAACTTAGAGACAACAGTAGAGACAGAATTAAAATCTTTTTCATTAGACGGGGGTTTATATAAGTTTCAAAAATACTACTTATTCAAAAACAAAGCCACAATTTTATTTCAGGAGGAGAAATATTTTGTTATAATTAAAAATAGTCCCGCTATTGGTTTCAATTTTTTATGCCTCTAGAAGCTTCGGGACCGGTGTAAAGGGATTTTCACTGCTATCGGGGCTAGGCCAGACGTATTCGTTTTTTTAAGAAAAGAGCTTATTCTGAAAAGAAATAACGATTTAAAGAACATTATTATTTTAATCCAGATTGGTTGTTGCCATTTGCCATTTTTTTTGATCCATAAGTTCCTCAGTCCAGCCAAAATGATTTAAAAATGGCAATAAGTAGGGCAGTTCTTCATAAACGGAAGGTTGTCCAATTTCGGTATTTTCATAAAAGGCATACATAGGTTTTAATATTTTAGGTGCTTTATTATATAATTTTTCGCCAACATAAATACTTTTACGCACCAATATTCCATTTTTATATATTTCGATATCATAAAGGTCAAAACAATCCGGATGTCCTTTTAAAACTATAACTTCATCAAGGCATTGTTTAGAATAAGCCAAACAAAATTTCTCCAATCCAATTGATGCGCTGTCCATTAAAATCGTTCCAAAAGATTCACTTTGATAAAATATATGGTGCGCACGAGATGCAACTAATTTAAAAACACACGCATCAAATCCGTCAAGAAATTTTTTATCTTGTTTTATTTTGATAGACATAGTTTCGCTAGTATAACTATCGGCTAATATTTGTTGCCAGTTGTCATTTTTTGGTAAAATAATGTAACGAATATACCCCATTCCGTTATTCCAATTCATAATTATAGAGGCTTTGAATATGATTTTATATTAATTTTCGTATCTAAAAATCTCAAATTAAGATCCTTACATTCTAATACTATAATCATAATATGTTTTGCTTGAAATATAGTTGGGTTCTTTTTCTTTAATGGGAAGATTATTGGCATCAAATAATTTTATTCTAATGATTTTTTCTTTGCTGTCATCTTTCATATCAATGTTTCCTTCAGCATCATCAATTAGCTTCTTTTTTTTCAGGTACAAGCCCGGCTTTTCAATTATAAATTCTGTAACAGCTTCTCCGAGTAGTTTTAGATTGCAGCCAATTAATTTTCCGCTCAAATCAAGCGATTCGATTTTTTTTAAATAATTATTTTCATAATAAAATAGTTCAAAACCAATTCTGCAAGGTTGTGACTGCACTTTATTATTATACAATCGAAAACGAAGCACCTGATTTTTTGCGTTTGTAAATTCGACAGTACCATTTCCGTCTGCATTCACGGTTTGAGATAAGATTCTAAACGGTTTTGAAAACGTTGTTACTTTACTGGCATATAAAGCATATTTTGAATCAGATTGAGCTAATCCAAAAGTGCAATGAAAAAAACTCAGGGATAAAAATAAAAATAGTTTCATTTGTCTAATAAATCAATTTCATCATCGGTTGCATCAACATAAACGGATAATTCATTGTATTTCCATTTTCCTTTTTTCACAGCAACAACAAATAAAGTTCCTTTTCCTTTAGGGCCTTTTATGGGAATTTGCAGGTCGCAATTTCCGGTATTATTATTTATATTGATACTTCCGGAAACCATTCCGTTTCCTTCAATCGGGCTTCCCAGTTTTTCTTTTACTTCTTTATTGTTTTGAGCTTTTGTAAAAGCGCCTTTATAAGCATCTGATTCTGTCATCATTGAGGTAACTCCAAAGAAAATGCCCGCAATAAATAAGCCCAAAAGCACCAAAATACTCACACAGCCTGTTGGAACAAACCATTTCCAGTTTCTGTCCCACCAACTTTTTTTAACAATCAATTCGTTTGAATCTTCCATATTTTCAACTTAAAGCTTATTTATAGTTACTTTTTTAATTGATTTTAAAAGTACATATTTTTTAATCAGTTGTACGTTTTGAAAATAAAAAAAGCGAAAACAGGTAGGTCTGTTTTCGCTTTAGTCATTTGTAAATATAAAATTACAGATATTGTAAGCAATATAAATTAGGATTATAAACCGGATTTATCTGCTTCAGGTCTGCCAATATGTTGTGGGTATAATCTCTACCGCCAATTGCTAAATAAAATAAAGATTTGGAGACATAAAAGGGTCTTATAGGGAGCATGCGCCAACCGTTAACAACATTCTTTAAAAAATGTTTTAAGGCATATTTGAATGTTTTTTCTTCAGGTCGGACAAAATAAATAGTTGAGCTTTTTAACTTGGTCATTAAATTTGGAAACATTACAAATCTTCCGCCTTGCTGAATCAATAAATTAATTTCAAAAAGTGTTAGTCCTTCGATATTTTCTGTTTTCATGATAAGTAATTTTAATTAAAAATTAGTGGTATTATTATGATGCAAATTTCAGAAGGTTTTATAATTATTTTTACCTTTAAAAGATTTTAAATTAATAAGTTAGGTTGTTTTTGTTTTAATGTTGTAAATAGATTAAAAACAAAAAGGTAATTTTAAATTGGAATTAGCAGTAAAGAAATAATATTCTCTAATTTTAATTCAAATCTAAAATTACCCTGTGAAATTTAATATATTTTAAAGTCGTTTATAAAACAACCTTAAAAACTATTTCTATAATTAATTTGAAGAAACAGATTGTGTTGTAGGCAAACTATTCAATTCAGTATCTCTTTGATAAACATCCTGAAAGAAACCAATTTCGCCATTTTCATTTACCAATGAAGTAAAATAGGAAATAAAAATTGGAACTTTTTTTGATAATTTAAAACTGTTTTCTTTTTGGCCATCCATAGCTTTATCAATTTTATCAGTAGTCCATTCGGGATAATCCTGAAGCATTGCAACAGCTAATTCTTTGGCTTTTTGTACGTTTATACAACCATGGCTAAAAGTTCTTTTTTCAAAATCGAATAAAGTTTTAGATGGAGTATCGTGCAAATAAATATCATCTGGGTTCGGAAACATAAATTTTACTAATCCTAAAGAATTTTCCGGTCCTGGTTTTTGTCTTACCTGACCATTTACTATTTCCATATTTTTTTCATTTAAATAATTTTTATCTTCAGCTATTTTACTTTTCAATTCATTGTTTACAATACTTTGCGGAACTGTCCAGTAAGGGCTAAAAACGATTCTGTCAATTTCACCGTTAAAAATCGTTGTTTTAGTTAATGGCGCTCCAACAAACACATTAGAAGTCAATACTACCTTTCCGTTTTTAACATACATTAATTCATAAGAAGGAACATTCACCAAAACATACTCATCGCTAGCGGCAATTTGAGCCGAAATAGCGCGACATCTTTCCATGTTCAGTTTTAGGGTTGCCATCTTATCTGCAAGCGGCACATTCATTTCTTTAATATGATCTTCAGATAAAATGTAGTTAGGTTTAAACCCGTTACGAACTTTATATTTCATTACGGCATCCATCAATTCACGATCGTAAACATTACTTTTAGAATCATTTTTTAAATCTCCTAACAAATACAAACGAGTTCTCACTTGTGCTATAGTGCTCGAAACAGCATCCGGACGTAAATCTTTATAAGGCACCTCTTCAGGAACGATAGTTTTCCATTTATTAGAACGGTCTAATTTTTTATATTTTTTCAGAACGTCCTGTAATTTATAATATTGGTCATATTCTACTTTAACCTCTTCGTTTGTTGAAGTATTTGATTTCTCAATAGTACTGTAGTTCAGGAAATCTTTTAGCATAGCATCATAAGATACTTTTTTCTTAGAATCTGTATTATTTTTTTTGGCATAAATAATATACAAAGAACTTAAGAGCATATCAGCATCTGTTTTGGATAGCTTTGTTTCTGATGAAGTAAAAAGCTCATCAATTTCTTTTTGATAAGGCATAATCAGATCATTTGTTTTTTTTGCTTTTTCGTATAAAACAGAACCAAATTCATTAATGTCCTCTTCATCAAACCAAATAGTTCCCAAGGTTCTGTTTTTGTATAAAGACATAACATCCGATTTGTATTTTTTTAAATCCGAATATCTTTTAAAGAATTGGTTCGAAACCTCCTCCAGATTATCATTATCTGAAGTGTTATAAGCGGCTTCAATAGTTGAAGATTTTTCAACCGTACGAATGTCATTTTCTGTTGTGTTGAAAGAAGATAAAAAGAAGCCTGAAGCTACAATTATGGCGAATGGATATAATGTTTTCATTTTTTAAATTTTTACGTGATACTTTTTTTGAGTAGGTAAAGTGTGGGTAAAAATTTGGGGCGTTTCTACATTGCTAAATTACTTTAGTGTACTGGAAAACAAGTTGTTATATTTCTTTTAAATTTTTCAAAATTGCCATGTTATTAACATTTTTATAAGACTTATATAAGATAAATCATATAAGTCGTAAAATTGTTACCCCTATAATGAGAAAAATATATTTTTTTTTGGAACAAAAAGAAAGAAGGATAAACAAATATTATAATATTTTGTAAATTGCTCCCATAAAATTATCATATTCATAAAATGGAACAACAAAAACCATATAATCCTAAAAATAAAGTAAGAATTGTTACCGCAGCCTCACTATTTGATGGGCATGACGCCGCAATTAATATCATGCGACGTATTATTCAGTCGACCGGAGTAGAAGTAATTCATTTGGGTCACGACCGCAGTGTCGAGGAAGTGGTAAATACTGCCATTCAGGAAGATGCCAATGCTATTGCCATGACATCGTACCAGGGCGGGCACAATGAATACTTTAAATATATGTATGATTTGCTTCAGGAGAAAGGAGCAGGGCATATTAAAATTTTTGGAGGCGGAGGCGGAGTGATCCTGCCAAGCGAAATTTCAGAATTGCATGAATATGGTATTACCAGAATTTATTCTCCTGATGATGGCCGTTCTTTAGGCTTACAGGGAATGATTAATGATTTGGTAGAACGTTCCGATTATCCGATTGGAGACAAACTAAACGGAGAAATTGATCATATCGAAAATAAAATCCCAACGGCAATTGCACGTTTAATTTCGGCGGCTGAGAATTTCCCTGAAATTGCTAAACCCGTTTTTGACCAAATACATACTAATAATACCGATTCTAAAATTCCGGTTCTTGGAATTACAGGAACAGGTGGAGCCGGAAAATCATCTTTGGTTGATGAATTGGTTCGTCGCTTTTTAATTGATTTTCCAGAAAAAAACATCGGATTAATTTCTGTCGATCCTTCGAAAAGAAAAACAGGAGGAGCGCTTTTAGGTGACAGAATCCGAATGAATGCCATTAATAATCCTCGTGTTTATATGCGTTCGTTGGCAACACGTCAGTCAAATTTAGCATTGTCTAAATATGTAGCCGAAGCCATTCAGGTTTTAAAAGCCGCAAAATATGATTTGATTATTCTGGAAACTTCAGGAATCGGACAATCAGATACCGAGATTATGGACCATTCTGATGTATCCTTATATGTAATGACTCCTGAATTTGGAGCTGCAACACAATTAGAGAAAATCGACATGCTTGATTTTGCTGATTTGGTAGCTTTAAATAAATTCGACAAAAGAGGTGCTCTTGACGCCATTCGTGACGTTAAAAAACAATACCAGCGCAATCATAATTTATGGGATAAAAATCCGGATGAAATGCCGGTTTTCGGAACTATAGCTTCGCAGTTTAACGATCCGGGAATGAACACGCTTTATAAAGCGATCATGGATAAAATCGTTGAAAAAACAGAATCAGAATTACACTCGACTTTTGAAATTACACGTGAAATGAGCGAGAAAATCTTCGTGATTCCGCCACACAGAACACGTTATTTATCTGAAATCGCAGAGAACAACAGATCTTATGATGATAGCGCCCTTTCACAACAAAAAGTAGCACAGAAACTATACGGAATCTTCAAAACGATAGAATCGGTTTCTGGGAAAGTTCCTCAAATCAATAAAGCCGGAATTGATGATTCGACTGTTTTGCCAAGCGGAATTCAGGAACACGACGAAAACAGAATCTTTTTAAATCTTTTACTCAATCAATTTGATAAAGTAAAAATGGATTTAGATCCGTACAATTGGGAAATTATCCTGAATTGGGACGAAAAAGTAGCCAAATACAAAAATCCGGTTTACTCGTTTAAAGTTCGTGATAAAGAAATTAAGATTGCGACCCATTCTGAAAGTTTATCGCATTTACAAATCCCAAAAATTGCTTTGCCTAAATATGAAGCCTGGGGCGATATTTTGCGTTGGAATTTACAGGAAAATGTACCCGGAGAATTTCCGTTTGCTTCAGGATTATATCCGTTTAAACGTGAAGGCGAAGATCCGTCGAGAATGTTCGCGGGCGAAGGCGGACCGGAAAGAACCAACAAACGTTTTCATTATGTGAGCGCAGGATTGCCGGCAAAACGACTTTCTACTGCTTTTGACAGTGTGACTTTATACGGAAACGACCCCGATATTCGTCCTGATATTTACGGAAAAATTGGAAATGCAGGAGTTTCGATTTGTTGTCTTGATGATGCCAAAAAACTATATTCAGGTTTCGATTTGGTGCATGCTTTAACATCGGTAAGTATGACCATAAACGGGCCAGCGCCAATGTTGCTGGGCTTTTTTATGAATGCGGCGATTGATCAGCAATGCGAATATTACATTAAAGAAAATGATTTAGAAAAAGAAGTTGATGCAAAAATCAACAAAATATATGCAGCAAAAGGTATCGAAAGACCAAGATACCAAGGCGATTTACCGGAAGGAAACAACGGTTTAGGGTTAATGCTTTTGGGCGTTACCGGAGATCAGGTTTTGCCTTTGGAAGTTTATAATGAAATAAAAGTCAAAACATTATCGCAGGTTCGTGGAACGGTTCAGGCTGATATTTTAAAAGAAGATCAGGCGCAAAATACCTGTATTTTCTCTACTGAATTTGCTTTGCGATTAATGGGCGACGTTCAGGAATATTTTATTACTAAAAACGTCCGTAATTTCTATTCCGTTTCGATTTCAGGATATCATATTGCCGAGGCGGGCGCAAACCCAATTACGCAGTTGGCTTTCACGCTTTCGAATGGTTTCACTTACGTGGAATATTATTTGAGCCGTGGCATGAGCATCAACGATTTTGGACCCAATTTATCGTTCTTTTTCTCAAACGGAGTAGATCCTGAATATTCAGTTATTGGTCGTGTGGCACGTAAAATTTGGGCAAAAGCCATGAAAAACAAATACGGAGCCAACGAAAGAGCACAAATGCTAAAATATCATATTCAAACTTCGGGGCGTTCGTTGCACGCGCAGGAAATTGATTTTAATGATATTAGAACGACTTTGCAGGCTTTATACGCGATTTATGACAACTGTAATTCATTGCACACGAATGCTTACGACGAAGCGATTACAACGCCAACAGAAGAATCTGTTCGTAGGGCAATGGCGATTCAGTTGATTATTAATAAAGAATTAGGTTTGGCGAAAAACGAAAACCCAATTCAGGGCTCGTTTATCATCGAAGAATTGACTGATTTGGTAGAATCTGCCGTTTTACAAGAATTCGACCGAATCACAGAACGTGGCGGCGTTCTTGGTGCGATGGAAACCATGTACCAACGCTCTAAAATTCAGGAAGAAAGTTTGTATTACGAAACCTTAAAACACAACGGAGATTTTCCAATTGTGGGCGTAAACACGTTTTTGAGTTCAAAAGGTTCTCCAACGGTAATTCCGGCAGAAGTAATTCGCGCCACCGAAGAAGAAAAACAATATCAAATCACGATGCTCGATAATTTGCACCAGTTTCACGAAACAAAAGTAAACGAGCACTTAAACAAACTACAAGAAGCCGCCATTAAAAACGAAAACTTATTCGACCATTTAATGGAAGCTACAAAGGTTTGTTCGCTGGGGCAAATTACTTCGGCGTTGTTTGAAGTTGGTGGGCAGTATAGAAGAAATATGTAGAATCTTTTTTAGATTTAATTTTATGGAAAACCTCTCAGAAATGGGAGGTTTTTTTATTAGATATAATTTTGATTTATAGAAATTTGTGGTTTTACGGTTTACCGTACTTTTAATGTATTATGATTATATATATTAGCGGATAAAAATATACTAAAAACGAAATTTATTAATAAGTTAGAGACTAATTATACCAAAAAATCATAAGAAAAACATTAAATTAAAATGAAAGTATTTATTAGCTGGTCAGGAGAAAGAAGTAAAAAAGTTGCGGAATTATTAGATGATTGGATTCAATGCGTAATTCAAGCTGTAAATCCTTGGATGTCTTCTAAAGATATAGATCGAGGAGCGCTGTGGTTTACTGAAATAAATGACCAACTAGCAAACACAAGTATAGGAATAGTTTGTTTAACGAAAGAAAACAGAAACAAACCTTGGATTCTTTTTGAATCAGGAGCTTTAGCAAAAGGTCTTACATCTAATCGAGTTTGTACATTTTTAATAGATTTATCTCCAACGGACTTAGAAAATCCTTTAGCCCAATTTAATCATACATTTCCTGTAAGAGAAAGTGTTTGGGAACTTGTTAGAACAATAAATATTTCTCTAAAAGAAAATGCTTTAAAGGAATCTGTTTTGGAGAAAGTTTTTGAGACATATTGGGTTCAATTTGATCATGATTTTAAAAAAATTATAGAAACGACACCAGAAACTGCAGTAGTAACTAAAAGAAAGGATAATGATATAATGTTAGACGTTTTATCCACAGTCCGAATGCTAGACAGAAGAATGCGCAATCTAGAATCTACCACTGAAAAACAATTTTATACTATAGAAAATGAGCCAATTAGGGGAGGAAGTGTGGTGAGTTATCAAGATTTAAGAAATTTTATAAATAGTTTATTTGAACAAGAATTTCCAGAAGAAATTATTTTACAACTTGTAGGAGAAAAATATAAGTATCCACGTTCATTAATAAGACGTGAAATAGAAAGAGCTAAGACAATAAGAGAAGTTAACGACAATAAATAACATTGCCTAGTAGCAGTTTTGTGTGATTACGAAATATGCATAAAATTCAAATTTTCTTTCGCAAGAAATTTAACTTAGCTAAAGTCCTCAGTTACGAAGTTCGCAAAAATTCAAAGTCGCGAAATGTTCTACGCAATGGTGTCAGAATAGCTTCTAAATTTAATAAACAATTATTCAAAATAAAATTATGAGTCAAATTTACAATTATTGTGCGTTTTACGTAAGTGAACCATTCAGTGAATCATCCCTTGGTGCTCACGCCACTAAAGATTTTTGTTATTATAATATACTCAAAGCGTGGAAAGGTTTAGATAGTTCTTTCCCATTTAAAAATGCACACGATACAACTTATAATGTTCGTGATAATAGTGATTGGGAGTCAACTCTTAAACCACGACTTAGAGAAAGACTTAGAAATTCTAAAAACATTATATTATTTTTAAGTGAGAATACTTCGAATTCAAGAGCACTGCGAGAAGAAATGGAATATGGTATTAATACTTTAAGTTTGCCTGTGATTGTAATATATCCAGATTTGAAAACAAATGAAGATTTACATACTTATGACAAAAAGAATCTAAACAATACTGTAAAAAACTTATGGGATAAATTACCAGCTTTCAGAGATTCTAAATCAAAAGTACCTGTATTGCACATTCCAATGGACAAATATGTTATAGGGACTTCCTTAAATAATTCTGATTTTATAGTTAATTCTGGAAAAAAACCTGATGATTATTCATATAAAAACTAATTAAAAATGAAAGTTAATTTTTTAGACAAAGGTGTTAGGAACAAATTCTGGATTTATTTTTCAGCAATATCTGGTGTTATATCATTCATATTACTTTTTAATATTGTACCTGAAGAGTATAAAGAATGGTTGAAATATTTTGGTTATCTATCTTTTTTTATTTTGATAATTATATATTTAATTCTTTGGTATACAGCTAATAAGCTTACGAATATTGATGTTGATATAGATGGAAGTAATGTAAATATAAAATGTGGAGATTTATTTTCTGAGGACGGACTTAAAACTATTCCATTTAACGAGTATTTTGATAGTGTAGTTGATGACAAAATAATATCTGCTAAATCTCTTAATGGTATTTTTATTAATAAATATTTTAGCGGAAAAGTAGAGGTGCTTGATGATTTTATAGTAGATAATTCAGATGAATTAGATGTAACTGACACTTTAGTGAATAGAAGGCTGGGTGGTAAAATGGTAAAATTTAAATTAAGTACAATTTTTGTTTATGATGAATTCATCCTAACTGCATTTTCTAAATTTGATGAGAATAATAAAGCAACTTTGACAATGCCAGAATACATAGAGTTTTTGATTAATTTTTGGGATAGAGTTAATCGCGTTTACGCTCAAAAATCTGTTTCTGTTCCAATTTTTGGTTCTGGAATCACAAGAATAAAAGAGCATAAAAATATTAGTGATGAAGATTTATTAAAAATAATGTTATGGACGTTTAAATTAAGTGAAATGAAATTTAAATATCCTGCTAAATTGAAGATAGTCGTACATAAAGATAAAATTGGTCAAATTAACCTATTCAATGTTAAATCCATCGAATTAGGATTGTAAAACCCCTGGCTAGCACATTCGACTCGCTCGTGAACCCAAGTAATGCTCCGCTAGCGCGAGCGTCCCGCTCGTGAACGCAAAGAAATGCACGAGCGGGACGCTCGCGCCAGCAAAGGGTAAAAAAAACATTCGCAATACGAATGATTTCTCATTTAAAGAAAAAACGCTCTAATTGAAAGTAGTTTTAGAAAATAAAGGTATAAAAACAGATACTTATTATATTCCGCCTTTTGTTTTACATGAAGGTGAAATAATTGTCTTGTATTTGTATAACGGAAAACATTTATATGATGCTGAGATTTTTCTCAGGGATATTTTTTGTGGTAAAATCAAACATGAAAATGTGATTCTGTATAAAAAAATGACCTTTGTTGAGTATTTTAAAAGATCATATTTCAGAGATACTTTTTTTCCTTTAACAGTAAAAAGATATTTTAAAAAGAATGCAAATCTTAAGAGTCGGTTATCTAAAAAAATATTTGAAGATAAATGGAAATGGATAACACCTGAAACAAAATTAGAGAAAATTCCAGGAACGCCTAAAAAGCTGTTAACCTTATATGCAGCTCTTTCAAAAACGAAAGATATAGTATTTGATCTTGGAGCATTGGATGATGAAGGGTATGAGTATTCTTTTAAAGCAATAGAAGAAATTGTAAAACAAGATGGAGGCTCGGCAATTTTATTACATTGTTTTGATAATATGGAAGAATATGCATCTAGAATTATAACCTTAGAATGGTACGACGGTCATCCTCCGGAAGGGAATGAATTTCATTTTAATTTTTAATTTTTTTGTTGGGCAAAAAAAGTGGTTAACGACGAAATCCTGGACTACGGTTTACAGTTTCGTCTAATTTTACAGTTTTTGCCTTTTAGGAGCAACTTTAATTTCGTGTTTCGCAACTTTTTCGTTTGCTGTTTTTGAAATTCAGTTCTCTTTGCTAATCGCTGTACGAAGTCGGGAAACTTCGCATAAAGATTGAGATAGTTTTAGTGAATATAATTTCCAAAGTCTAAAATCAATGATTTATTGTCAGAATGGATAAAAAGAACTCTGACTAAACTTCCATCGTTTGTATCAATCAAATATTCATAACTGGTTACGATCCATAAGTCGGTCAGATCAAAAATGTTTCTTTTTACTTTTTCTACTAATTGACTTAGATTTTCAATATGATAATTGCTTTTGAATACATCAGGCGCTTGGTTGAATGTGGCTAAATGGTCAAGGCACCATGTAAAGTTCTCATTTATTCTCTCTTTGATGTTATTAATATCTTTTCTTGTTGGTTGAATCCTGTCTGTAAAAAAAATTTCGGTACCGATACTATTTGGAGACGGAAATATAAACCGATCCTGATCATTTAATTTTTTGTCGGTGCTAATTCTTATGTCGATAATTGTCTGATTATATCCGTCTGACAATACGCTCATGAAATCGGAAAACAAATTAATTGAATTTTCCAATAACTTTGTCTGAGTTAATTCATTTTCATTAATTACCATAATATTTATTCGAATTACTGTTAACTTGTATAGGCATGACAAAATCATACAAAGCCACCAAATATATAGATAATTGTTATAGCTCATCAAAAGATTTTAATTTGTTGAAAATTTTAGATGCATACAGGTGTCTCGTCCTGAAAAAAGTTTTGAAAAGATTAGATATTAGACAATAAAGATAATATCAGAGATTCAAAATTATATTAATTTTAGAGATTCAAAAGGCAAATTGATATGATAAAAAAAAGACATCCAAATAATTTAAATAATATATTTATTCTATCATTCTTTTCGCTATTCTTATTTTCTGTCATTAGTTGTAATCAAATCATTGAAGAAAATAAATATAACGGAAAATGGATTTTACAAGAACAAAATTATCATGAAGATATTATTTTTGAGGATGGAAATTACACTAAAAAATACAGCAGTGATGATATTAGAGTACACTCAAGTGGAAAGTTCTATCTTAATAGAAATGAAGATAGAATAGGAGTTACAATATCATTAATTCCTAGTAAAATAATCAGTGAGAATGATACTATTTTCCAGGAATGCGAAAACTTAGACGTTATTGAAATTAATGATAATAATCTAATAATTCTAAAACCAAATCAATGGACTAGGGATAGAAATGATAAATTCATTAGTATAAATGAAATTCTAATTTATAAAAGGAAGGAAAAATAAATTGCTGCTAGTAAACCCAAAGTTTATATCCCACGCTAGCGCGAGCGTCCCGCTCGTGAACGCCAGCAGAAGCTCTATGTCGTTTTAGCCCAAAACATCTTCCGTTTAGGTCTTGAGGTGAAATTTTTAGGTTCTACCGTGAAGTTTTTAGGTGCCGAGGATAAAATTTTAGGTCTCTTAGGGTAAATTTTTAGGTTGTCGACCTAAAAGTTTAGGTCATGAAGCTAAATTTTTACCCCTATGGGGCTAAAAATTTCACTCTAACACCTAAAAACTTCACGGTAGGACCTAAAAGCTCCTTGATAAAACTATAGTACTTTATGGTTTTGATTATATTTTACCCCAAAAACATTTTTCGTTGAGGTCTCAATATACATTGTTGAGGTTATAAAACTCAATTTTGATGGTGCTAACCCCAAATTTGAGGTCATGGGGTGCAACGTTGGGGTTCTATCATTATATTTTGACGTTATGAACCTCAAATTTGACGTCATAGGGGGGCAAATTTGGGGTTGCGGACGTCAAATTTGGGGTAGTGGAGGGTCAAATTTGAGGTTCAGGACGTCAAATTTGAGCTGAGGACGTCAAATTTGGGGTTGCGAACCTCATACATGGAGTTCGAAGGCTCAAACGCAGGGCCGGGAGACTTTGCAAAGTGGGTTATTTAGCTTTTTTTACTCTAAACTCTACTAATAACGGTTCGCAAATTTCGAATGCTAAATAGTAATATTTTTTTGTAACCCGTTTAATATAAAGCGTTTTAGGCGAATTGATATATTGTGTACATTCGTGTTTATCCATAAGGTCGTAGGGCAGGTTTATCAGCGTTTTTACCTTTGTATTAACATCATAAATAAATCTTTTATATTCGTCATCTTCATCTGTATACAAAATGAGTTCATTTTTTAAATCAAAATCCCCGGTAATGCCTGTTAAAACCTCATTGCCGGTTTCTTTATCATATAGCCAAAAATAGAAATTGCTTGTTCCGCCGCCATTACTGTGTAAAGCAAAATAGTTTTTAAAATCAACTCCTTGATAATAAAATCGGCGATTTGTTTGATAAGGATCGAGTAATAAATAGGTATTATCTTTTTTGCCCTTAATCAGTCTATAATTAAGTACTTCGTGATTTTTGTCTCTAGCCGGAAAAATAATTAATTTATAGTTGTTTTTAAGATGAGCGGTTTGTGTTTCTATCGTATCACCTTGTTCATCATAAAAAAGGGTGTCGATTGATTTTTTTACTTTTTTTTCTTCCTTATTTACTTTTCTTTCTTCCGTAGCAGATTTGCGATTATCCATTTTACAACTGATAAGGCAAAGTAATAAAACAATTAAAATTTTATTTTTCATTTTTTATAAATTATGGTGCATCATTCGTTTTCCCGCCCTGAAAAAAGTTTACATATTTACTTAAGCCCAAAATAACTTTACATCACATTTTAGTTTTCTCTATTGGTTTACAATAGTAAGGATTTTTGCATTATAATTCTTCTACCATTTTACTGATTTTATATTGTTTAAAAATCTCTGTAGGGAGTGTTCTGTTTATTTGTGATTGGGTTATTCATTAACCATTTCCTTAACATTGCTCAAAAACTCCATTTCCTCTAAAGGAAACAGCTGCAGTACAGTTTCTAAAATCAAACCCCCTCCGCTACCGCGAGCGTCCCGCTCGTGAACGCAAAGAATGCACGAGCGGGACGCTCGCGCCAGCAGCAGCAGATGATTTTACATAGTTTTGTCATTTCGACGCAGGAGAAATCACACTCGAAACTCCAAAGAAAATCGCCAATGGATGTCGATTTGCGAGTGTGATTTCTCCTGCGTCGAAATGACAATATTTGGTTATTTTAATGGAATTTTTATAAAGAGTTCCAGAGGAACGAAGCATATTGTAGGTATGGATTTTAATCGATCATGACAAGAAAATTCAATAATCAAAATCGATTAGGTTGCGCAATCAAAATCAGCAGAAGATTCATTCGCCAGCCATTTCTCCAATACAACTCAAAAACTCCATTTCATCAAAGGGAAACAGTTGCAGTACAGTTTCTAAAATCAAACTCACATTTATAGATTGGTTTTTCTTTTCTTCCACTTTATGCATGTCGTGATCGAGTGCCAAAATGCATAATTTTAGCATATTGCTAATGATGCATCCTAATTCATAATAATTTAAAACCTCTATTTGGGCCACGTTGTTTTTAGATTGGTCACTGGCAGGTTTTAGTGTGCTTAAATGTAAGGCAGTTAATTGTTTAAGTCTCAATAATGTTTCGGTTTCATTTGTTTCCATAAGGCATATATTTTTTAATTTATTATCTTGTTAATCGTTTTACAATTTACTTTATATAAAATGACTACCCGTTACTTCTACCAATTTTGAGAATGGCACACGAATGACACGGATTTAAACCGATAAAAAACGGTTTTTTATATTAATAGCAGCGAAAATCCGTCTAATCCGTGTCATCTGCGTCCTTTATTGGGCATTAGTTCGCTTAGCAGACAGTCCTATTATACAATTTAAATAGAAAGAAAAATCGTACTTTTGTTTAACCCGGCGAAGAAAGAAATAGATTGTTTGGTATCAAATCATTTTTTGATGTATTGTACCGCGCAAAATATGTTTTTTACATTTTGCCGGATTTTATACTTAATTATTATCTTTGAATTATGAGCACACTAACAAAACCAAACCATATAGGGCGAAAAATAAGCCGTATTCGTGAACTTCGTGATATGAAACAGGAAGCTTTGGCGCAAGCTTTAGGAACAAACCAGCAAGCTATTTCGGCTTTAGAAAACAGCGAAACTATTGATGAAGCAAAACTTGTAGAAGTTGCAAAAGCACTTGGTGTAACGGTTGAAGCCATTAAAAGTTTTTCAGAAGAAGGCGTCATTAATTACTTTAATACATTTAATGATTCGGATAATAATTTTAATAGTTATAATACTTGCACTTTCAATCCATTAGATAAATTAATGGAAACGGTAGAAGAAAATAAAAACCTTTACGAACGTTTACTGAAAGCGGAACAGGATAAAATCGAATATTTAGAAAAATTACTTAAAGCGAAATAATATTTCCGGAGAAGTTTATTCAAAAAAAAAGCATCAGCTACGGCTGATGCTTTTAGTTTGGGGGGACAAAAAACGATTAACGACGAAATGCAGGACTTTCGTTTACTGATTCGTCTAACACAACTGTTTTTACTTTTTTAGTTGCAACTGTAATTTTGTGTTTTACTACTTTACCATTATCAGTCAATGCTAAGAAATAAGTTCCGGCTGGATAAGCCTCTAAACTTAAAGTTTTAGAAATCTCTAAATTGTCTTCATCAGAAGATGGAACTCCTGCATACAACAAAGTATTGTTTTCGTCTAATATTGAAAAATTTGCTTTTTCAACGGTGTTTAAGGTAAAGCTTACTACTTTTCCATTTCCGGTTTTTATATACAAGATATAATCACCTTTTCCGTCAATTGCATAAGTAAAGATAGTTGTTAAAAATACGGCAACAACTAAGCCCATTTTGGTAAATTTTGTCATGTTTTTTTAATTTTATTATTAATCGTGGATGCGTAAAACTAACAAATACAAATTAAATTTTGTGCAAAAAAAACGATTTTTTAATGTCTTAAGTTGCTGAATCAAAACTCTTTCTGTGCTTTGTTTGAACTATGTACGTAATTGTTGGGATCGTGGATGTTGTTGGTTTTATTTTTTTTTCAACAATATAAATGAGGCCAAATCATTTATTAAGAATAATTTTTCAATTTACATAAAACGATTTAGGTTTTGCCCAAATCAAGGTATAAAAAAACAGCCCAATAACCACAGTGAGCTGTTCTATAACAATCATTTTAGTAACTTTATAACTTATTTATTATGCTTGGGACAAATGAATTTTTTAACGTACTGCAATAGTTTCGTTTTTGGCAGAAAAACCTGCTTTATAAGTTGATGAAACTGCTTTTGTAGAAAGAACAGAAGTTCCGTTATTTACAATAATTTCATGTTTTACTTTTTTTACATTGTCTTCAACTTCTAAAAAATAAATTCCCTCAGGAAATTCTTCTAAGCTAAAAGTTCTTAAAATTCCATCTTTACCTGAAGCACTTTCAGAATAAATTAAAGTTCCGTCCTGGTCATAAATGGCCAAATTTGCTTTTGTTACTTTATTAAGGGCAAACGTAATTAGTTTTCCGTTACCTTTTAATACATGAAGATTAAAATCTTCATTTCCATCAATTGCATAAGTACTCATTCCTGAAAAAAGTACGGCACATACTAAACTCAATTTTAAATTTTTCATAGCATTAGTTTTTTTTAATTATTAGTTGTATTTCTCTGATGCTAAATTAGTTATATGACTAATGTTTTCTCACAACTCTATTAGCTAATTTGTATGCTGTATTCTCATTAACGAAACCGTTATAGGTTAAAATTTAAATTATATTTACTGTTTTTGTTAATTCAGTTATTATTATTTAATGTTTTGGTAATATTGGCTTGTTTTTATTTGCTCTAATTATCGCAAAAAATTTCCTGAAATAAATAATAAAAAACAGAAAAATATAGGTATAAAAAAAACAGCTCAATAACCACAAAGAGCTGTTTTCAAAACAATCACGTTTTTACTTTACTAACTATCTAACCTCATTATACTACTAGAGTATAAACTTTTCTAGCGTGTTGCAACGCTTGTGCTTTTAGCAGGAACTGCTTTATTTACAGATGAAATTGCTTTTGATGATAAAACCGAAGCCCCACCATTTATAGTAATTTGATGTATTACCTTTTTTGTATTGTCTTCAACTTCTAAGAAATAAGTTCCTTCCGGAAATTCTTCTAAACTAAAAGTTCTTAAAATTCCATCTTCACCATACGCATTCTCTGTGTAAAGAAGAGAACCATCTTTATCATAAATTGCTAAGTTGGCTTTTTGTACTTTATTTATAGCGAAAGTAATTAGTTTGCCATTTGATTTTAATACATGAAGATTTAAGTCTCCATTTCCTTCAATTGCATAAGTACTCATTCCTGAAAAAAGCACTGCACATACTAAACTTAATTTTAAATTTTTCATGATATTATTTTTTTAATTAATAGCTCTAATTCTATGGTGCTAAATTACTTCAGAGAGGTGTTTTTGTTCACAACCCTGTTTGCCAATTTCTATGCTGTATTCTCATTTACGAAACCGTTATAGGTTAAAATTTGAATTATTTTTATCGTTTATGTTAATTCAGTTGTTATTTTTCAATGTTTTGTTTGAATTAAGATACTGTTAATTTACTTCAATCTGTCTCAAAAAACCTTTGTTATAAAATTGAACCACAAAGAATAAAAAAAAAATAAAATTGAAAAAGTTCGGAAAGCTTTAATTATAAAACTTTGCGAACTTTGCGTAAATCTTAGTGCTCTCTGCGGTAAAAAAAATGCAGTTAATCTTAAAAAAAATAAGGCACAAAAAAAACAGCTCAATAACCACAAAGAGCTGTTTCAAAACAAAAAATTGTTTTTTACTTTACTAACTATCTAACCTCATTTTTATACTGTATTCTAGTATAAACTCTTTTAGCGTACTGCTACGCTTGTATTTTTATCAGCAACTTTATATACTGAAGAAATTGCTTTTGGAGATAAAGTTGTAACGTCGTTATTTACGCTAATTTGGTATCTCACTTTTTTTGCATTGTCTTCAACTTCTAAGAAATAAGTTCCGTCAGGAAAATCCTGTAAACTAAAAGTTCTTAAAATTCCTTCTTTTCCTGAAGCATTCTCAGAATAGAATAAATTACCATCCTGATCGTATATTGCTAAGTTTGCTTTTTGCACCTGGTTAAGACCAAATGTTATTACTTTTCCGTTTTTTAATACATGTAGGTTAAAATCCTCATTTCCATCAATTGCATAAGTACTCATTCCTGAAAAAAGTACTGCACATACTACACTAAATTTTAAAATCTTTTTCATGACTATTAATCTTTAAATTATTACTTCGATTTCTACAGTGCTAAATTACTTCGGTTATGGCTTTTTTTACACAACTCTATTTTCCTATTTATGTGCTATATTCTCATTTACGAAACCGTTATAGGTTAAAATTTGAATTATTTTAGGTGTTTTTGTTAATTCGGCTATTATTTTTCAATGATTTGTAAATATTAACAAATTTCAAAAGCCTATAATTTTCTTACATTAATGTTATATGTTTATTAAAACATGATATTAAATGTGATATATAAAAAAAAAGAAAGATAAAAATACGGGTCGTTTAAAAAATAGGTAAATTGCAGTAGTTTAGAGTATCTGCAGATTGTTGGTTTTGATGCAATATCCTCAGTAACGAAACCGTTATAGGTTAAAATATGAATTATTTTAGGTATTTTTGTTAAATTTGCTATTATTATTTAAAGATTATTATCATGAAGACAATCGCCCCCGCTCTTGAAGTGATAACTAACTCATACGGAAGTTCTTTTACCTATACCAAGCATGCCGAAAAGGCCAACAGTAAGGCCCATTTATGGCATTATCATCCGGAAATTGAATTGGTTTATATAAATGGTGGCGCAGGAAAAAGACAAATAGGAAGCCATGTTTCTTATTACACGAATGGTAGTTTGATTTTGATAGGTTCTAATTTACCTCATTGTGGTTTTACGAATGAACAAACGGGAAACATTAATGAAACCGTAATTCATATTAAACCTGAATTTTTAGGGAATGACTTTTTTGCAGTACCGGAAATGAGAAAGGTTCAGAATATTTTGAGCCAGTCTAAAGGCGGAATTGCTTTTGGTGGAGAAACCAAAAAACATATAGGTAAGAAAATAGAAATGATGGAAAATCAGCTTCCGTTTGAACGCTTGCTGACACTTCTGAGTATTTTAGATGAATTAGAAGCATCTGAAGAATATACAATCTTAAACGCTGACGGTTTTTCGCTCGAACTGAACACACAGGATAACGATCGAATAAATGTTGTTTTTAATTATGTTAAAGACAATTTTCAGGAAGCTATTGCCATAGATGAAGTTTCGAGTTTGGTGAGTATGACAACGCCTTCGTTTTGCCGTTATTTCAAAAAAATATCCAATAAAACCTTTACAGAGTTTGTAAACGAATATCGTTTGGTACACGCATCAAAATTATTGGCCGAAAAGCCGATCTCTATAAATGAAGTATGTTACGAAAGCGGATTTAATAATTTTAGTCACTTTAGTAAATCCTTTAAACAATATACCGGTAAAAGCGCCTCGCAATACCGTAACGAGCATAAGATTATTATTAAATAATGTTTTTGCTATAATTTAAGATTTGATCTAAGTCCGAATAATTTTAAACACATAGAAACATAGATTTTTCTTTGTGTAGTAAAAAAACAAAAGGCGTTTCACTTTCTAATAGCACACATAGCTATGTGCGTATATGCAAGTGAAATGCCTTTTTTGCATTTTATGAATCTATGTTTCTATGTGTTTAAAAAAGGTTTCACTCAGATTTTTAAAAATATTTAAGCAAATGTATGCAATTGATTATCTAATTTTAATCTGCTCAATCTGCATAATCTGCGTGAAATAAAATCTTTTTAATCATTTTAATCTGTGGCAAAAAAAATAAAACCCACAATTTGACTGGTTGAAAAACGAGTCGGATTTTTCATATATATTATTCGGAAAAAGGTATATTTACAATCCCTAATCAGAAAAAAATATCAATATGAAAAACTTAAAAACCCTATTATTTGCTGTCTTATTGTGTGTTTCATCAATGAGTTACGCCGCAAAAGTAGATACTTTGCAAGTTGCCAGTACAGCAATGGGCAAAACCTACAAAGCTGCCGTTGTATTGCCAAATGCTTATGCTAAAAGCAAAGCGGCATTTCCGGTAATGTATTTATTGCACGGCGCTTACGGACATTTTAGCGACTGGTTAAAAAATGCACCCAATAAAAAATTAGTTCAAACCCTATCAGACCAATATAATATCATTATCGTAATGCCCGAAGGCGAAACCTTTAGTTTTTATCTGGACAGTCCGGTAAATAAAGAAAGTCAGTTTGAGACTTTTATCACGCAGGAAGTCATTCAAAAAATAGATAAAACATACAGAACGATTAGCAATAAAAACGGTCGGGTAATTACCGGACTTTCGATGGGCGGGCATGGAGCGTTGTATTTATCGGCCAAACATCCTGATTTGTTTTGCGCCGCCGGAAGCATGAGTGGTGCAGTAGATATGAGTTCGATGCTCAATCGTGAAGCTTCGGCGCAAGTAATAAAATTAATGCAGCCTGTTTTTGGAGACAAAAGCGATAACTCAGAAATGTATGCGCAGTATGCCGTTATGAATATGCTGGATAAAATAAAAGCGAATAAACTCCCATTAATTATAGATTGCGGTGTTGATGATTTTTTAATAGAATCGAACAAAGAACTCCACAGACGATTAGTATATAATAAGGTAGAACACGATTACACCGAACGCCCGGGATCTCATACCTGGGAATATTGGGAAAACTCATTGCCGTATCATGTATTGTTTTTTAACAAAATCCTACTTAAAAACCAGCAGGTTACAAAAAAATAGGGAATATTTTAACAAAGAATAGCCTAAATGCTTTTTTTGGTTTGATTTTTGGAATACCTTTATGTATAAACCTTTAAAAAAAAATTATTATGAAAAAGATATTTATACTTTTCGCTGTTGTTGGATTATTCTCGTTTTCTGGTTGTGAAGGACCTGAAGGACCTCCGGGGCAAGATGGGTACAATGGGGTTGGGGTAGTGTACGAGAACACCTCTAGTAATTATTATAATTTTACCGCTCCCGATTATAATGTAACATTTAATTTCCCACAACAATTAATACCTTCAGATGTTGTCTTAGTTTATCGTCAAGGAGATGTGGTAAATGGTCAAAAACTTTGGGAATTTTTACCTGAAACGCATTATTTTGATGATGATGCAGGAATCAGGGATTTCACTTATAACTATAATTTCACAAGGAATTACGTTAGAATTTTTCTTGAAGGTTATGATCCAAGTAATCCAGTCCCAAGTGAATTTAGATTAAATCAAATTTTTAGAATTGTTATTGTTCCTGCAGATTTCGCTGCTTCTGTAAACAAAAGTAATTATTTAGATGTAGTAACTAAATTGAATATTAAGGAAAGTCAAATACAAGATATTAAACTATAATTAATGTATATAAAATAAAAAAGGAGATCGTAAGATCTCCTTTTTTATTTTATATACATTAATTATAGACTTAATTTTTTACAAATGTAAATTGTAGATAAGTATTCCTTGTTTTAAGATTTAAAAAGTAAGTTCCGGGAATTAAATTCGAAATATCTACGTTTAATAAATTTGGATTCATTATTGAAAAATTATTTGAATTTACTTCAATACCTAATATATTTACTATGCTTATTGTTGGTGTTAAAAATGAAGTGTCTTTGTTTTCAATATTTATAATTGATGTTGCTGGATTTGGATAAATAATTATTGAAGATGCTTGTGGAGGAGATTGAGAAAATGATGAAGTTAAACTAATTTCATTGCTATAAGAAGTTTCTCCAGTAAAGATGTTGCTACTTGCAATACGTCTATAGTTATAATTTTGAGTTGTTGCCCTATCTCTTGGTCCTGTAGCTGGGATAATTTCAAGAGGTAAAGGAAGATAATCTTTAGAAGTCGCACCTTGGATGTTTGACCAATTACTACTTATTTTTCCGCGACTTGTAATAGATTGAATTTGCCACTGGTAAAGTAGGTGTCCAGAAGCTAAAACAGCAGTTGAGCCTGAAATCATAGATGGCTTTTCGATTTCATTTGTAGAAGATATTAGTAAATCTTGATTACAACAAATTGTATTGTTATTACGGATTGTTCTAATTACCACCTTTAAAGAGTTGCTAGCTCTTTTGATATTTTGGTATGTGGCAATTCTTCGTATTAAAAAATAATTGTCTTCAGAATTACTTATATCAGCAAATTTGTTCGAACTTAGAGATGTAGAATTTTCATTAGGAATAACTGTCCAATTATAAAATCCACCTAAATTTTTATTTGTTTTAGTGTATTCCCACTCATATTTATCGACATTAAGAGACGTTTCGCTTCTTCTTGGTATATAAAACGGATCTGCAAGAATATTTAAATTTACATATGAATCTGAGCCTAATATTTCTTTTGGATTAGTGTCTATAATTTCAGCAAAACCATTTGTATCTACAGAAGCATCTACTGAAATTTCATTTGAAGTTATCGGAGAAGGGACAATAGTTATTGTTACATCATTACTTTTATTAGGGAATTGTCCACCATAACTATAACCAAGTTTTCTGGTAACTGTTATATTTTTTAATTCTGTAATATAATCGATATTCATAGTTTTGTTTACATCATCTAAACTATTATAAGGTCCACTTGTAACTAACCATTGGCTATTAACTCCATAGGGTTCTCCTTTGTAAGGATTTAAATATTGAGATCCTGTTATAGGTGCTGGTTTGTCTCCTTGTCTAATAGTTTGGTTACAACACAATGTATTTGCAATGTCTGATGGGTTAGGGGCATCTGCAGGAGGATTTAAAGTTGTCCCTCCAGTCATTGTTGCATTTTTTACAACAGCAACATTTGAGCTGTTATAAGATACACCGCTTTTGTATTCTGCATAAATAAAACCTCCCGCAGTTAAAAAGTCGGTCCAATTTAGGTTTATAACAAAGCTTTTGGTAGCCGTTTTTCCTCCGCCAAAATACAATGTACCGCCGTCGCCTCCAGCAGCAACATTGCCTCCAAGACCCGATCCTTTTGAAAAGAAGATTTTTATTGTGCCATTATCGCCCACTGCAACATTGGCTGGTACTTCTACTTTTATGCCTAATGAAATTGTTGAATTCGGCACACCAGCTAAATTTATAGGCCCCGCACTAAAACTTGCACCATTAACGACTGTTGGTGTAAGCGTAACTTTTTGTCCAAACATTATTGTGCATACGAATACGAACAATAAAGTAATGTAATTTTTTTTCATGATAAAATTTTGATTATTTATAATGAAGCAAAAATACAATTTAAATATGTATAATCTTATTTTTTATTATTAAATAATAAGATTTATTTTACAATTTAACATTTTTAAATATTGATCCAATAAAAAAAGGAAATCGCAAGATTTCCTTTTTATAATACATATATGTTTCAAAAAAAATTATTCCTGATCTGAATCTGTAAGTTCTTTTTCTTCTCCAAATTTTAAAGAAACCAGAATTCCCACTAAAAGCGAAAGCGCAATAAATCCTAAAGAAGCCCATTCCGGAACCACAATCCATTCGTGAAGTAACATTTTTAAACCTACAAAGCTTAAAATGGCAATTAGGCTATATTCTAAATAACTAAATTTAGCCAGCATATTTGCCAGGAAGAAATACATAGAACGTAACCCAAGAATAGCAAAAATATTAGAACTGAAAACTAAAAACGGGTCTGATGTAATGGCAAGAATCGCGGGAACACTATCGACAGCAAAAAGCACATCCATAACTTCAATTACAATTAAAGCAACGAATAATGGAGTAGCGGCTTTTTTTCCTTTTTCGGTTAAAATGAAAAATTTCTCACCATCCATTTCAGAAGTAATCGGAATAACTTTTCCTAATGTTTTATATACGAATGAATCTTTCGGCTGAAAATCTTCATCTTCACCGGAGAACAACATTTTTATAGCGGTAAATAATAAGAAACCTCCAAATAAATAAGTCGTCCATGCAAATTTATTGATTAGCATAACGCCAAAGAAAATCATTAATCCACGGAAAATAACAGCGCCTAAAATTCCCCAGAACAAAACGCGGTGTTGGTATTTTTGGGGTATTTTGAAAGAAGCAAAAATAATAGCGATGACAAAAATATTATCGACACTTAAAGATAATTCGATTAAATAACCCGTAATAAACTTCATCGAAGCTACGGCAGGTTTTAGCTTATCAGGATTTGCAATATAATCTGTAGTATAAAGCCAGTAAATTACCCCTGAAAACACAAAGGATAGCGATACCCAAATTAGAGTCCATTTGCTTGCTTCTTTGGTGCTAATAATGTGTGGGTTTTTATTAAAAACTCCCAAATCTAAAGCAAGAATAAGTACTACGGCTAATAAAAAGAAAATCCAGACGAACATAAGCTATTTTTTAAATGATTTACAAAGATAGGTTTTGAAGTTTAACTTAAAAATTAATTATTAGAAAATAACTGTCAAATTTAGTTAAGGTTTCCCAAACCTGTCGGTTTACTGTGCGTTGTTCGTGTCATCCTGACGTAAGGAAGGATCACACTCGGAACTCTACAAAGATTGGCGCCTTTCTGTACGGAACTTCGACTTTACTCAGTTTGACAATCTGAAATAAAAAAAAGTGCCATCAAAATTGACGGCACTTTTAGAATATAATGTATGCTTCGAATTATAGCGCTGATTTAACAGTTTTGATAATTCTTGCAGCAATTTTGTATGGATCTCCGTTTGAAGCTGGTCTTCTGTCTTCTAACCATCCTTTCCATCCTTTTTGAACAGTCATTAAAGGAATTCTGATTGAACATCCTCTGTCTGAAACTCCATAAGAGAAATCGTGGATAGATGCAGTTTCGTGTTTACCAGTTAAACGTTGGTCGTTGTAAGCTCCGTAAACTGCGATATGCTCAGCAGTAACAGGACGGAAAGCCTCACAAATTTTTTCGTAAGTCGCTTGGTCTCCACATGTTCTTAAAACTTCGTTAGAGAAGTTAGCATGCATTCCAGAACCATTCCAGTCTGTATCTCCTAGTGGTTTTGGGTGATATTCGATATAGTAACCATATTTTTCAGTCAAACGATCTAATAAGTAACGGGCAACCCAAATTTCGTCTCCGGCTTTTTTAGCACCTTTAGCGAATAATTGAAATTCCCATTGTCCGCAGGCAACCTCTTGGTTAATACCTTCAAAGTTAATTCCGGCAGCGATACATAAATCAGCATGTTCTTCTACTAATTTTCTTCCGTGTGTGTTTTTTCCACCTACAGAGCAGTAGTACATACCTTGTGGAGCAGGATAACCTCCAACAGGGAAACCTAATGGCAATAAAGTTTTTGTATCCATGATAAAATATTCCTGTTCGAAACCAAACCAGAAATCTCCATCATCATCAATAGTAGCTCTTCCGTTAGAAGCGTGAGGAGTACCATCAGCATACATAACTTCTGTCATTACTAAATATCCGTTGATGCGAGTTGGATCAGGATAAATTGCAACAGGAACTAACAAACAGTCAGATGAACCACCTTCAGCTTGTTTTGTTGACGAACCATCAAAAGACCAGTTTCCAAGTTCTTCTAATGTACCTTTGAAATTGTCGTGTTCTTCAACTTTAGTTTTACTTCTAAGATTTTGAGTTGGTTCATATCCATCTAACCAAATGTACTCTAACTTAATTTTAGCCATAATAATATAAATTTTATTTTTTTTTGTTTTTTCGCTGGGTCAAATATAGATTTATTTTTTTAGTCCTAAAAATTAGGGGGCTATTTTGTTTTACTGATCATTATTTTTTAGATAAGCGCAATTTTGAAAGGGGTATATTTTTAAAAAAGCAATTTTTAACAGACTAAAGAGTTAAATTCGTAAAAATAGGCTATAATTTTTGAATTTCATTGCTAATCAATTGCGAAAAATTGTTTATTTAATCAGGAATAGCGTTATAATTTGTTATATTTCTTCAAAATGAATTCATTATTCTTTGTTAAAAGCAGCATCTGTTGCAAAATCATCGCATAAAATTCCAGGATTTATGTTTCAAACAGGCTGTTTAATTGTTTATATTTGTTCCTCTTTTTTTATTGAAAATTATTACGAATTTTAAAATTATATACATGTCAACATTACGTTTCCAAGCTTTAAAAGAAGCTTCTACCAGAAAGCCGGTACATTTTGAAGAAATTGATAGAAAATCTAACATTTTTGGTTTAAATGTGTTTAATGAAAAAGCAATGAAGCAATATTTGACTTCTGATGCTTTAAAAGGAGTTAGAGACGCAATTCAGCACGGAACTAAAATAGAAAGAAAACTGGCAGATTATATTGCCATGGGCATGAAAGAATGGGCTTTGGCCAAAGGCGTAACCCATTATACGCACTGGTTTCAACCGCTTACAGGAACAACAGCAGAAAAACACGATGCTTTTTTTGACATCTCTTATGATGGAAGTGATCCTGTAGAAAAATTTGGAGGCGCACAATTGGTTCAGCAAGAACCGGATGCATCCAGTTTTCCAAATGGCGGAATCAGAAATACATTCGAAGCCAGAGGTTATACGGCATGGGACCCAACTTCTCCGGCATTTATTTACGGAACAACTTTATGTATCCCAACCGTATTTATTGCTTATACAGGTGAGGCTTTAGATAATAAGATTCCGTTGTTAAGAGCATTATCTGCAATGGATGAAGCGGCGACAGAAGTATGTAAATATTTTGATAAAAACGTAAAAAAAGTAACTGCAACTTTAGGTTGGGAACAGGAATATTTTTTGATTGATAAAGCACTGGCCAATTCCCGTCCGGATTTAATGATGACCGGAAGAACCTTATTAGGACACACGTCTGCAAAAGGGCAACAATTGGATGATCATTATTTTGGATCAATTCCTACGCGTGCTTTAACGTATATGAGAGATTTAGAGCAGGAATGTATGTTATTGGGAATTCCGGTAAAAACGCGTCATAATGAAGTAGCGCCAAATCAATTTGAATTAGCGCCTATTTTTGAAGAAACCAATCTTGCGGTAGATCACAACTCTTTATTAATGGATGTAATGCAAAGAGTGGCAGAGCGTCATGATTTTAAAGTTTTATTTCATGAAAAACCATTTAAAGGTGTAAACGGATCCGGAAAACACAATAACTGGTCTTTGGCGACAGATACGGGAGTGAACTTATTGAGCCCGAGTAAAACGCCAATGAGTAATTTACAATTTTTGACTTTCTTTATTAATACTATAAAAGCGGTTAACGATTATGAAACTTTGTTAAGAGCCTCTATCGCAACAGCAAGTAACGATCATAGGCTAGGAGCGAACGAAGCACCTCCTGCTATTATTTCGGTTTTTATTGGAGCACAATTAACCAAAGTTTTATCTGAATTAGAAAGTGTAACAACAGGAAAATTATCTCCGGAAGAAAAAACAGATTTGAAACTAAATGTAGTAGGGAAAATTCCAGACGTTCTTCTTGATAATACAGACAGAAACAGAACTTCACCTTTTGCCTTTACAGGAAATAAATTTGAGTTTAGAGCCGTTGGTTCAAATGCAAACTGCTCGAACGCTATGACCACTTTGAATGCGATTGTGGCCAAACAATTAAAAGATTTTAAAATAGAAGTTGATACTTTAATTGAGTCAAAAGACATGAAAAAAGACGACGCTATTTTTAATGTTTTGAGAGAATATATTAAACAATCTAAAAAAATACTTTTTGAAGGTGACGGTTATAGCGATGCCTGGGAAAAAGAAGCAGCAAAAAGAGGATTAAGTAATTTTAAAACCACTCCTGAAGCAATTAAAGCGAAAGTTTCTAAACAAGCTTTGGATTTATTTGATGAATTAGGAATTTTAAATCATGTTGAAGCGGAAGCCAGATACGAAATTGAACTGGAAGAATACACTAAGAAAATTCAGATTGAAGGAAGAGTTTTAGGCGATATTGCAAGAAACCATGTAATTCCGACAGCGATTCGTTATCAAAATACATTGATTGAAAACGTAAAAGGACTGAAAGAAATTTTTGGAAAAGAATTTGAAACAATTGCAAAAGAACAAATTGTTTTAATCAAAGAAATTTCGGCTCATATTGAAGGAATTAATACTAAAGTATTGGCAATGACCGATGAAAGAAGAACGGCGAATCACTTAACAGATGCCCAAAAAATGGCAGAAGCATATTGCAACAAAGTAAAACCGTATTTCGAAGACATTCGTAATCACTGCGATAAATTAGAATTATTGGTAGATGACGAAAGCTGGACTTTAACCAAATACAGAGAATTGTTGTTTACTAAATAATTTATAAACACGAATTTACACTAATTTTATTTTCATTTATTAATGGAAATCTAAATACTCAAAAATCATCCTTATCGGATGATTTTTGTTTTTGTGCTAATTAGTGCAATTTGTGGAAAATAATTCTGCGCAATCCTTAATCCATAAAAATCATTTTGATCTGTGGCTTTTACTTCTCTCCATTTTAATTAATGTAATTAGTGGCTAAAAACTTTTTTACAATCAAACATCCCGATAAACCCAAGAATTAAAAAAAGGGATTATCTTTGCACCACATCAACACAAACTAATTTTCATGAGTTCAGATTCTAGCAAAAGGTACGCACAAAGAGGTGTTTCGGCATCAAAAGAAGACGTACACAACGCCATAAAAAATATTGATAAAGGTTTATTTCCTCAGGCATTCTGCAAAATCGTTCCGGATTATCTTACACAAGATTCAGAACATTGCTTAATTATGCACGCTGACGGAGCTGGTACAAAATCGTCTTTGGCGTATATGTACTGGAAAGAAACCGGAGATGTTTCTGTTTGGAAAGGAATTGCGCAAGATGCATTAATCATGAATATTGACGATTTACTGTGTGTTGGGGCAACGGATAATATTTTGCTTTCGTCCACCATCGGAAGAAATAAAAACTTAATTCCGGCGGAGGTTATTTCGGCAATCATCAACGGAACCGAAGAATTAATCAACGAATTAAAAACTTTTGGCGTAACCATTCATTCAACTGGAGGAGAAACTGCCGATGTTGGCGATGTTGTTCGTACCATTATTGTAGATTCTACCGTAACCGCTCGTATGAAACGCAGCGATGTTGTTGATAATGCCAATATAAAAGCAGGCGACGTAATTGTTGGTCTAGCTTCTTTTGGTCAGGCAACTTACGAAAAAGGTTATAATGGTGGTATGGGAAGCAATGGTTTAACATCTGCACGTCACGATGTTTTCGGAAAATATTTAGCTAAAAAATATCCTGAAAGTTATGATGCACTTGTTCCCGAAGAATTAATTTATTCAGGTCAGGTTAATTTAACTGATGAAGTAGAAAACAGTCCAATAAACGCAGGTCAGTTAGTTCTTTCACCAACAAGAACGTATGCGCCAATAATCAAGAAAATTTTAGACACTTACACGCCAAATGATATTCACGGAATGGTACATTGTAGTGGAGGAGCACAAACTAAAATTTTGCATTTCGTTGAGAATTTACACATTATAAAAGATAATTTATTTCCGGTTCCGCCATTATTCAAGTTAATTCAGGAGCAATCAAAAACCGATTGGAAAGAAATGTATCAGGTTTTTAATTGCGGTCACCGCATGGAAATTTACGTTCCCGAAAATATTGCTCAGGATATTATTGCGATTTCAAAATCATTTAATGTGGATGCACAAATCGTAGGTAGAGTAGAGGCGGCAGATGCTAAGAAACTAACGATAACAAGCGAATACGGAACATTCGAATATTAACTTATTCACCATATAAGTAATATAAGTTCATATTATATTGAGCGTAATACGATGTCAGGGTGAGTGAAGTCGTTTTGTAAGGCTGAGCGGAGTCGAAGCCCCGTTCCTATTAGCAAGCTTTCGACTTCGCTCAGGATGAAACTCATTTATTATATTTTCTTATATCACTTATATGGTTTAAAAACACACAAGGCTATGTACGAACTACTTTTTTGGAGATATTTAGAAGAGGTTTATTTAAACCATCACGAAGTTTACGAAGCTCTTGTTGAAAAAGAAGAAGTGGATGGACTCGAAACACTTCCGGTTCAGGTTATTTTGAACAGGATTGCTTCTGTTTTTTCTCAATGGGAAAAAGTCGATGAAAACAGCTGGCAAAACACTTCAGGAAAAGGAGCATTTCAGGTTATTACAACACCGCAAAGCATCAAAATCGATTGTTACGGGACTGAAGGAAAAACAATGGATTTATTGGTTGATGTTTTGGAAGAATTCAAATGTCCGCTTTACGATCCGCAGGTTCCGGAGCGTTATGATGAAATGAGTGAATAATATTTTTCTACCAATATATAACTCATAACGGAGTATGAACCTACGTAAATTATCTCGGAGAAATTAAATATTGGTAAAAAATGTATTATAAATTCGTGGTTTGTCCTGTAGGGACTATGTTTTTTTTAAATAGATTTTTAAAGGTTTTTTTTAATCTTTATAATCAAATTTAATCTGCGGCAAAAAAATAAATTCATATTTATGGCATCAAATTTCAATTTTTCAGACAATATTATTTTAGAGGACGATTTGGTTTTATTGCGCTCTTTGCAAGAATCAGATGTTGAAAATCTATTAGAAATATCCATCAACGAACCGGAAACCTGGAAATATTCCTTAGTTGGTGCTGATGGAAAAGAAAATCTGATCAATTATATTAAATCTGCTATAAAAGCAAGAGAAGATAAAAAGGAATTCCCATTTATTGTTTTCGATAAAAAATCTCAAAAATACGCTGGTTCAACACGTTTTTACGATATTCAACTCGAATATAAAACCTTGCAATTAGGATATACATGGTACGGATCTGCTTTTAGAGGAACAGGATTGAACAAACATTGTAAATTTTTATTACTGCAATTCGCCTTCGAAACTTTAGGAATGGAGCGAGTAGAATTCCGTGCCGATAATAATAACGAAAGAAGCATTGCCGCCATGAAAAGCATTGGTTGCAAAGTCGAAGGTGTTTTAAGAAGCCATATGCCAACAGCAAATAGCGACATTCGTCGCGATTCAATTGTTTTAAGTATTTTAAAAGACGAATGGTTTGGTGAGGTAAAAGAGAACTTAAAGCAAAAGCTCTAATAAAGAACCGTAGGTTCAACGAATATTTTAGGGCTGGATTTTAATCCAGTTTAGACAAAGAAAAACATATGGCATACAATTGAATTTGATATAAATTTTTAGAATTCACAATTCACAATTCTATCCGTCTTTCAAAAGCAAATCTTGTTCTTTTCTAATTTTAATAAGCAATTGATCAACATAAGCTTGTACTTTCTTAGGTAATAAAGTCCAGTTTTTATCCTTTTTAAAACTTCTGCAATAATCTAAATCGCATTCTACAGCACGAATAGCATATTTTTGATTTTTATAAACCGTAATAATCTTCACACGTCGTATTTCATCATTTTCATTTCTTGTTCCATAAACAATAACGGGCTCAATATAACCATCGCCGTCCAGGTCTTTTGTACTGCAGTATTTTGTCCAGAACCAGATGTTAGTTTCTTTAGGTTCAGTACTTTCAAGTAAATCATTGATAGTCCATTTTTCAAGAAAACCACCGTGATCGTTCATTCCGCAAATGGCTTTAATTTTAGTATTTAAAGTATCTTTTATAGAAGCTGTTTTTTGGTTTTCCGTTAACACCAATTCAAAAACACCACCTTTATCCTGATATTCGTAAGCTTTATAAATAGGGAAATCCGAAAGATTTTTTAATTCTCGCTGTGCTATTTGTTCTTTATCTAAAACATAGCTATCCACTTTTTGAGAAAAACTTAAAGTAGAAAAGGAAAGTATCAAAAATAAAATATAATTCTTCATGTATCGAATTGCGTTTTTGGTCAGATCAAAGATATTCAAAAGGTTTTCAGTCTAAAAGCTTTTATATTTTTTAAAAAGCGTTTTTTATCGTAATTTTCTATCGAAAATCAGATAATAGATAAAATATCAAATAAAAAATAACTGATGAATATTATTAAAACAAAATACTTTCTTTTTGGATTATCAATTTTGACATTCGGTTTTTCAAATAAAACAGAAGCTCAGGGAAAACCAAAAAGCCTTAAGAATTTAATTCAATACGTTGATCCCATGATAGGCACGGCCAAAATGGGACATACCTATCCAGGTGCAACAGTGCCATTTGGAAGCGTGCAACTAAGTCCGGAAACCGATACGATTGCTTATAGTTTAAACGGAAAATATAATGGAGAAGTGTATAAATATTGTGCCGGATATCAATATGAAGATAAAACAATAGTTGGTTTTAGCCACACACATTTTAGCGGAACCGGGCATTCTGATTTAGGAGATTTCCTAATCATGCCTACAACAGGAAAATTGCAATTAAATCCCGGAGTGGCTTCAAAACCAATGTCAGGTTATCGATCTGCATTTTCTCATACAACCGAAAAAGCAGAACCTGCGTATTACAGCGTTCTTCTTGAAGATCATAAAATCAAAGCCGAACTTACGGCAACAACCCGCGTAGGAATGCATCAATATACATTTCCAAAATCAGACGAAGCGCATATTATTCTTGATTTAACTTCAGGTATTTACAATTACGACAAGAAGAATGTGTGGACATTTGTTCGCGTAGAAAACGATACTTTAATTACAGGATATCGCCAGACAAACGGCTGGGCAAGAACCAGAACCGTTTATTTTGCCATGTCTTTTAGTAAACCAATTAAAAGCTACGGACAGGCTGCGCAGGAAAAAAGTGTTTACAGAGGTTTTTGGGGAAGATTTGATCAAACCAGGAATTTCCCCGAAATGGCGGGTCAAAACCTGAAATTGTTTTTTGATTTTAATACCGAAGAAGGAGAAAAAATCAAAATTAAAATGGCGCTTTCGCCAGTAAGTTCTGCCGGAGCATTAGAAAATATGAAAAAAGAAGTTCCAGGTTGGGATTTTGAAAAGGTAAAAAAACAAAGTCAGGAAGTTTGGAATACGGAATTGAATAAAATTCAGATTGAAACCATTCAAAAAGAAGATTTGGTGAATTTTTATACCGCAATGTATCATGCCTTTTTGGGTCCAACAGAATATATGGATCTTGACGGAAATTATAAAGGTTTGGATATGAATGTCCATAAAGCTGAAAACTTTAAAAATTATACCAGTTATTCGTTATGGGATACGTATCGCGCTTTGCATCCCTTATTTAATATAGTACAGCCAACCCGAAATTCAGACATGATAAGTTCGATGTTGGCGCATTCAGATCAAAGTGTACATAAAATGCTGCCAATCTGGTCGCATTATGCCAATGAAAATTGGTGCATGATTGGTTATAATTCCGTTTCTGTAGTGGCTGATGCTATCGTAAAAGGCAATACCAATTTTGATTCGGAAAAAGCACTTCAGGCTTGCGTTAATACAGCTAAAGTTCGTTATTATGACGGATTAGAATATTACATGAAAATGGGCTATGTTCCTGAAGATAAAAACGGTGCATCGGTTTCTAAAACCCTGGAATATGCTTACGACGATTGGGCAATTGCGCAGGCGGCGAAAAAATTAGGAAAAACGGATATTTATAATGAATTTATCGAAAGATCTAAAAATTATAAAAACGTTTACGATGCCAAAACCGGATTTATGCGTCCGAAATTAAACGACGGAACTTTCAAAAAAGAATTCGATCCGTTAGATACACACGGACAAGGATTTATCGAAGGAAATTCATGGAATTATAGTTTATACGTTCCGCAAGATCCAGCCGAAATGATTAAAATGATGGGTGGAAATGACAAATTTAATGTTCGTTTAGATTCTTTATTCAGCATGCATTTACCGGATAAATATTTCGAAAATACAGAAGATATTACCAGAGACGGAATCATCGGGAATTATGTTCACGGAAATGAACCTTCTCATCACGTAGTGTATTTATACAATTGGACAAATTCTCCTTGGAAAGCACAAGATAAAATCAGAATGATCCTGAAAAAAATGTACAGAAATGGTGCCGATGGTTTAGGCGGAAATGACGATTTCGGACAAATGAGTGCCTGGTATATTTTTAGCAGTTTAGGATTTTATCCTGTTGCTCCTGCTTCTGACGAATATGCATTGGGAAGTCCGTTAGTAAAAAATGCTGTTTTCAATTTAGAAAATGGTAAAACATTCGAAGTGGAAACGGTAAATCAATCGGATAAAAATGTGTTTGTGAGTATGGTTTTATTAAATGGCAAACAATTAGATAAGCCTTTCTTGAAACATGCTGATGTTATCAATGGCGGGAAAATTACTTTTTATATGAGTGCTAAACCAAATAAGAAGAATTATTAGTGCGTTATTTTGATATGAAAAAGCAAATAATAATTGAAAATATTGGCCTTTCGATGGATGGAGGAACTCTTGTTTTGAAAATGAAAAAGGAAGAATCCATTTTTTATGAAGTTCAATTTGTACAAAAAAATATTTTTTCAAGTCGCTCGCCGATGAGCCAACTGCCGGGAAGTTTGGTTTTAAACGAAAAAGAGGTTGAGATCAGGTCAGAATTAGAAAGAGAAATTCTTTCGGAAATTAGAATTGCTGAATTTGGAATGCAATTAGAAGAAAGTGAAAGGGAATCTTTTAAAAGAATAATTTTAGAAGCTATAGATTTTGTTGAATCTGAGGATTACATGACAATTGCTAAAAAAGTAGGACGCATTAAATATTAATTTTTTAATAAAAAGAGAAATGTACCCAACTTTATAAAAACTTCCCGAAATTTGCACTTCAAATAAAGAAAAATAAATATGAAAATAAATCTAAAATCAGGAATCGATAAATTGCTTTTCGGAATGAAGCAAAACGATGTTACGGCTGCTTTAGGAAAACCGGATAAAAATTATAAAGACGAAGATGATAATGTGATTTTTGTATACAATGCACAAAAAATCAGATTGACATTTTATGAAGAAGAAGACTCGAAATTAGGTTATTTAGTAGCTTCAAGTGCTGATTTAGAAGTTTTTGGATTCAAAATTATCGGAAGAAAAATTGCTGATGTAAAGAAAGATTTGGCAACAAAAGGAATTACAAAATATACTCAGGAAACTTTTGATACTTTCGAAAATTATTTCAATGAAGACAATTGGTTCATTCTTCAAACTGAATTTGATGAAGTGGTGAAGTTTGAAGTTGGTGCAATTATCAATGATAAAGACGAATTTGACTGGAAATTTCCGGTAAAGAAGTAACACAATATTGGCATCCGGAACGAAGGATCACACTAGTTAATTTAATGATTGGATAATATTCTTTGTAGAATTTCTCGTGTGATCCTTCGTTCCTCAGGATGACAAAACAAAAAAACCGACAAGTGATTGTCGGTTTTTTTATGTTTTGAAAGAAGTATTACCCTTTCAACCATGCATTTTTAAGTTTCTCTTTTGAAGCATCTGAAGCTTTAAAAGTTTCTTTTTCTTCAAATGGTAGTTTTACAG
>LMAJ01000028.1 GCA_001507425.1 Flavobacteriaceae bacterium CRH | reverse complement strand
GTGTGATCCTTCCTCCGTCAGGATGACAAGATTGTGGGGTTTATTTGTTTCAATCTTTGTCGAATTCCTTGCGGAAATTCCTCGTTCGCAATGGCAAGATTGCTCTTTTTTGGGTTAATTACTGAGTCAACGCAAAGTTTGTCATCCTGAGAAACGAAGGATCACACGCGTAACGCTACAAAGATTGGTGATTTTCTGTGCGGAGTTTCTAGTGTGATCCTTCCTCCGTCAGGATGACAAACTGTATGTAAAAAAAAATCCCAAACCCCAACAAAAGTTGGAATTTGGAATTTTTATCCCGAGGCTTCGGGATTTGAATTTTTAATTCTTAACCTACAAGGTTAATTATTTTCCCCGGAACTATAATTACTTTATTTGGCGTTCTTCCGTCTAATTGTTTTTGAGTTCTTTCATCTTTCATAATGATTTCTTCGATTTGCGCTGCGGTTAAATCCAAAGGCAATTCGATGGTGAAACGCATTTTTCCGTTGAAAGAAACCGGATATTCTTTATTAGTCTCTACTAAATGTTTCGCATCAAAAACTGGGAAAGGAACTTCAGAAATTGAAGTCGTATTTCCTAATTGTGACCATAATTCTTCTGCGATATGCGGTGCGTAAGGCGAAACCAAAATAGCCAACGGTTCTAAAATTGCTCTTGAATGACAATTTTGAGCAGACAATTCGTTTACACAAATCATAAACTGAGAAACTGAAGTATTAAAAGAGAAACTCTCAATATCTTCTGCTACTTTTTTGATGGTTTTATGTAGTGATTTTAAGTTATCTTTTGTTGGTTCGTCGTTGTTTACAATTAAACCTGTATTCTCGTCAAAATACAATCTCCATAATTTTTTCAGGAAACCAAAAACTCCAGAAATTCCGGCAGTATTCCAAGGTTTTGCCTGCTCTAACGGACCTAAAAACATTTCGTACAAACGCAATGTATCGGCACCATATTCAGCACAAATATCATCTGGAGTTACTACATTGTATTTTGATTTTGACATTTTTTCAACTTCGCGGCCTACAATGTATTTATCATTTTCAACCATACCAAAATCAATTTCATCCGAAATATGACCAAGCCAATTTTGTAATTCCGAAATTTTTATTTCATTTGAAACATTAACAATTGAAACATCAATATGCATTGGTCTCACATCATTTTCACTAAATTCATTTAAATCTACTTCTAATCCTTGAATCAAGAATTCTTCGTAAGCAGAAAATTTAGATACAAATGATTCGAATAATTCATTCGAATAATTACCTTTTTTAACTTCTTCATAAAAATCTTTAGAGATCAACACTTGATAAGGAATTAAAGTTCGCGTATGAGTGTTATTTGGAATCTGATCTTTTTGTTTAATTTTAAAACTTGCTATATAAACAAAAGCGCTAGTCCCCAAAATCATTCCCTGATTAATCAGTTTTTTGAATGGTTCTTCTGTTGGAGCAAAACCTTTGTCTTTTAAGAATTTATTCCAAAAACGAGAATATAACAAATGACCTGTTGCGTGTTCGCTTCCGCCAATGTATAAATCAACGCTTTCCCAATATTTTAGTGCTTCTTTGCTTGCAAATTCTGTTTCGTTGTGTGCATCCATATAACGCATCCAATACCATGAACTTCCTGCCCAACCTGGCATCGTGTTCAATTCAAGAGGAAAAATGGTTGCATTGTCTACTAAATCGGTATCAACAACTTTATTATTTGCTGTATCCCAAGCCCAAACTGTTGCGTTTCCTAATGGAGGCAAACCGTCTTCGGTTGGTAAATATTTCTCAACTTCTGGCAAAATAATTGGCAAATGCTGAGCATCAATCATTTTTGGCAATCCGTTTACGTAATAAACCGGGAAAGGTTCTCCCCAATAACGTTGACGGGAGAAAACAGCATCACGCAAACGGTAATTTGTTTTTCCTGTTCCCTGCTCGATTATTTCTAATTTAGCAATTGCTTTTGCCGTAGCGTCTTTATAATTTAATCCGTTTAAGAAATCAGAATTGGCAATTTCAACGTTGTCTTTAGAACCGTAAGCGGCTTCAGAAATATCTGCATTCGCAAAAATATTCTTGATTTCCGGCATTCCGTTTTGTCCTTTAAAGAAATTAGCAAAAGCATAATCTCTTTCGTCTCCGCAAGGAACCGCCATTACAGCGCCAGTTCCGTAACCTGCCAAAACATAATCGCCAATCCAAACCGGAATTGGTTCTTTTGTAAAAGGATGTTCTGCATAAGCTCCGGTAAATACGCCCGAAATGGTTTTTACATCGGCCATACGCTCACGCTCTGAACGTTTTGCTGTTTTTTCGATATAGGCTTCAACTGTTGCTTTTTGTTCCGGAGTTGTAATTTTAGCTACCAAATCATGTTCCGGTGCCAAAGTCATAAAAGTAACTCCGAAGATTGTGTCAGGTCTCGTTGTAAATACTTCAATAAAATTTGTTTCAGGTTTCAGGTTTAAAGTTTCATCACCTTGTGTTGACGTGGAACTTAAAACTTGAAACTTAACTAAAGCACCTACTGACTTTCCAATCCAGTTTCTTTGCGATTCTTTTATAGATTCGCTCCAGTCGATATCATTTAACCCCTGAAGTAAACGTTCGGCATAAGCAGAAATTCGCATACTCCATTGTGTCATTTTTTTTCTTATAACAGGAAATCCTCCACGCTCAGAAACTCCGTTTACAATTTCGTCATTTGCCAAAACAGTTCCTAAACCAGGACACCAGTTTACTTCGGTTTCTGCCAAATAGGTTAATCTGTATTGTAAAAGGATTTTTTCTTTCTGATCTTCAGAGTAAGAGTTCCAATCTTCTTTGGTAAATATGGCAACATTATCGTCGCAAACTGCTTCAACCAAAACATTTCCTTCTCCTTCAAAAACTTTTACAAGATCTGAAATATCAAATGCTTTATTTTCTTTTTTGCAATACCATGAATTGAATAATTGAATAAAAATCCATTGTGTATGTTTGTAATAATCAGGATTTGAAGTTCGTACTTCACGGCTCCAGTCAAATGAAAAACCAATTTTATCCAATTGTTTTCTATATCCTGCAATTTGTTTTCCTTCTTTATCTACTCCACCGTCAATATTTACGCGCGTTGTATCTTCAGGACGCTGCCCTGTCTGAATTGCGTATTGTTCTGCCGGCAATCCGAAACTATCATATCCCATTGGATGCAAAACATTGAAACCCTGATGTCTTTTAAAACGAGAATAAACATCTGAAGCAATGTAACCCAGCGGATGCCCAACGTGTAATCCTGCTCCTGACGGATAAGGAAACATGTCTAAAACATAATGTTTCGGTTTTTCAGAATTGTTTTTTGCTGCAAAAGTTTGATTTTCTGCCCAATACTTTTGCCATTTGGCGTCTATTTCGTTTGGATTGTACTTCATTTCTAAGTGACTAAGATTCTAAGTTACTAAGGTTCTAAGGCTTTTCACTAAATTAATTATTAGGCGCAAATTTACATTTATTGTAGATTGTACCAAAGCTATTTCGTTGACAAACAAATAAAATAATAAAATACTTATTTTTAATTACGTACAAATACCTATATTTACACTTAATACTTAGGGCTTTATTAAGTTCCGAATGAAAGAATTACATTGTGGATACATTTTAATTCAGCAATAAATTAAAGAATATTATTACAATATAATGCCTATTTTTGTAAGATCATTAAAAGATTCAAATGGATAATAGCAAAAAATATTCTGTTGATGTTCGCATTTGGATTCAGGAATCTGAAGGTCCATTTTTAGGAATTGGAAAAATTTGGCTGCTCGAAAATATTCGCAAAACGGGTTCGATTACCAATGCTTCAAAAGAAATGAAAATGGCTTATCGACAAGCCTGGCAATTGGTTGAAGAAATGAATCAGCGTGCCGAAAGTCCGTTAGTCGAAAAACTTCTTGGAGGAAAAGGCGGCGGTGGAGCAAAACTAACTGAAGCCGGAGAAAAAGCCATAACGATTTTTTATGAAGTTGAAAAACGGATTAAAGATTTCGCCCTGAAAGAAACTCAGAATCTAAAGTTTTAAAAAAATTACAGTTACTATTTCATTTAAAAAAAATTAAAAACGAAAACCAGTTTTTTTAACCATCAGTATTCATTTTAAAACATACTGAAAATTATTACTCATCTAATTATGAAAATACATTTTTACATTCTATTTCTTTTGATAAGTTTTACGGGTTTTGCTCAAAAAGAGAATTCAAAATCGAAGGACAGTATTAAAAAAGAGGTTTTAGATGAAATTGTAATTACGGCTTCCCGACGTTCAGAAAATATTATGCGTTCTCCTATTAGTATCGAGCAATTAAAATCGGCGGAAGCCAAAAAAATGGGCGCTCCAAGTATTTACGAAGCGTTGGAAAATGTAAAAGGCGTACAAATTATTACGCCAAGTTTAGGTTTTAAAGTTATTAATACAAGAGGTTTTGCCAACTCAACCAATGTGCGATTTGCACAATTAGTCGACGGAATCGATAATCAGGCGCCGCATTTGGGTGCGCCAATTGCCAATGCATTGGGTGCCAACGACCTCGATATTGATAAAATTGAAATTATTCCGGGAACGGCTGCGGCTTTATACGGAATGAATGCCATAAATGGTCTGGCCAATATTCAAACTAAAAATCCATTTGAGTACCAAGGCGTGAGTATTCAGCAATTAACAGGCGTAAATCATGTTGGGAATGTTGATCGGTTTTCACCGAAAATGTATTCGCAGTTTAATATGAGGTTTGCGAAAGCATTCAATGAAAAATTTGCGTTCAAAATAAATGCTTCGACAACCGGCGGAACAGATTGGGTTGCAGATGACAGAACTGATTTGGCACCAAACGTAAATGCTTCAACCAATTTATATGGCAATGATAATCCCGCTTATGACGAAGTAAACGGTTACGGAAATGAATCGGCAAACCGAAAAACATTAAACTTAGATGGTAAAAATTATGTTGTTGCCAGAACGGGTTATCGTGAAACTGACATTACAGATTATGATATTAAAAACTACAAAGCCGATGTTGGTTTTTATTTTCGTCCGAAAAAAGGAAACGAACTTTCTTTAACATACAAAACGGCTTTGATTAATACGATTTATCAGCGCTCGAACCGTTTTCGATTAGACGATTATACTTTAAATCAGGTTGCGGTAGATTATCATACGCCGATTTTTCAGGTAAAAGGATATGCAACTTCTGAAAACACGGGAAACTCTTATAATTTGCGTTCATTGGCAGAAAATATGGATCGTGCGTATAAATCTGATGATAAATGGTTTGCAGATTATACATCGGCTTATAAAAATGCGATAACTAACGGATCTGCTATTGCCGATGCGCACAAAATTGCCCGAACTACTTCTGACCAAGGACGATTTGAACCGGGAACTGAAGCTTACGAACAAAAGAAAAATGAATTAACAGCTATCAATAATTGGGATATTGGCGCTGCTTTACGCGTAAAATCGACTTTGGTTCATGCAGAAGGTTTGCTGAATTGGGACAAAGCTTTTGCTTCTTTCTTTGAAAAAATTGACGCTAAATTATTAAGCGGTTTCGATTACAGAACTTATATTATTGTTCCTGACGGAAATTATTTTATCAATCCAAAAAGTGATTCTGAAAATTTGACCTATCAGAAAACAGGTGGCTTTACACAAGTAACCAAAGATTTATTGGATTCGAAATTGAGACTGGGCGCAACGATAAGAGTAGACAAAGCCGATTATTTTGAAGCCAAATTTACGCCACAATTTACAGCTGTTTATTCTCCAAAAGAAACAATTAATTTTAGGGCTTCGTACCAAAACGGATATCGTTTTCCGAGTATTTTCGAAGGTTTTTCTAATGTAAATTCCGGTGGTGTAAAACGTGTTGGCGGATTGAGAATTATGTCTGATGGTATTTTTGAGAATTCGTACACAAAGGCTTCTATTGATAAATTTCAGGCGCAGGTTAATAGTGACGTTAATACAAACGGTTTGACGCAGGCTCAGGCGATTGAAAAAAATAAAAGTATAATTCAGAAAAATCCATACACGTATTTAGAACCTGAATTTGTAAAATCGTTTGAATTTGGTTTTAAAGGACTTGCCTTAAACCGAAATCTTTTTATTGATGTTGATTTCTATTATAACTCGTATAAAAATTTTATTGCCCAGGTCGAAGCCAGTATCCCAAATACGACAGATCCTAATTTAATTCCAACCTCTTTATATTCGAGAACAACTCAAAGCAGATATCGTTTGTGGACCAATTCTAAAAGTAAAATTTATAATTACGGAGGAAGTTTGGGTTTAAAATACTGTTTTGATCAAACTTTTAGCGCTTTAACAAATCTTACTTATACTAAACTGGACCGAACAGATGATAAAGATGGTTTAGAAGACGGTTTTAACACGCCTGAATTTAATGTGAACGGAACATTGATCGCAGAAAATATCTGGAAGAATTTTGGCGCAAGTGCGACGGGACGTTATCAAAACAACTTCGATTATGTTTCTTTTTTGGTCAGCGGGACCGTTCCTGCCTATTGGTCTATGGATGCGCAAATCAACTATAATTTTCAAAAACCAGGCGTTATAGCCAAATTAGGCGGAACTAATATTCTTAACAAAACCTATACTTCTATCCTTGGCGGCCCATCTATTGGCGGATTATATTATTTATCTTTAACTTGGGAAATTAAAAAAATCTAGTTTAAAAAAGGTTCAAAGTTACAGAGTTACAAAGAGACAAAGGTTTTATATATGCACCTAAAACAAAGGTTTGCAAAAAATAAATTTAACCACAAAGTACACTAAAATTATCTAAATATATGCTCACAAAACACAAAGTTCGCAAAGCTTCATCAATACAAAGCTTTGCGAACTTTGCGTTTTATAAAACCACGCATTAAAAATTCTTAGCGCACTTTGCGGTTAAATAAGCTTTTTAGGCACTAACATTTTGAGCAACCAAAGTTTTTTATCTTGATTCTTTTAGACATTAGTTGTACATTTATAGTAGGAAAGTTAAAAGTTTGGCCTTTATTAACTTCATTTAAAGAAATACTTTATTATTTTTACCACATAATTTAAGCATACTATGAGTTCTAACTTTGATAAATTTCAAAAACGCAGGTTAATTTCCTCTTATTTTTCGGTTGTATTAAGTGTTTTTCTGGTATTATTCCTTTTGGGAGTACTGGGATTATTCATTATCAATTCTAAAAAACTGGCTGATGACTTTAAAGAAAAAATCGCAATGACGGTTTTCTTTAAAAATGAAGCTAATGATAGTGTTATAAAAGCATTCAACACTGAATTGAAAAGAGCTCCGTACGCGAGATCTTATGTTTATGTTACCAAAGAAAAAGCGGCAAAAGAGCATACCGATATTATTGGAGAAGACTTTCTTACGTTTTTAGGAGAAAATCCTTTACTGAATTCATACGACATTCACTTAAAAGCAGATTATGTAGAGCGAGACAGTATTCTTGGAATAGAAAGCAGTCTTCGTAAAAACACAATGATTGAAGACATTGTTTATGACAAACAATTGGTAAATCTGGTAAACGACAATATTAAAAAAGTAAGTATGTGGATTTTAATCATCAGTGGTTTCTTAACAATAATTGCTGTTTTATTAATTAATAGTTCATTACGACTTTCTATACATTCTAATCGTTTTATTATTAAAACCATGCAAATGGTTGGTGCTACAAAATCGTTTATTCGTAAACCTTTTGTAATGCGTAGTGTAAAATTAGGAATGCTGGGCGCCGGATTAGCCATTGTGGCTTTGATTGGGGTTTTGTTTTATGTAGAAACAAATTTCCCGGGGTTAGGAATTATGGAAGATAAGGCATTAATTGGATTGGTTTTACTAGCCGTTTTCGGATTAGGTGTTTTAATTACATGGGTAAGTACGCACTTTGCAACACAACGTTTCCTGAATTTAAGAACAGACGATCTTTATTAATTTTAGATTGTTGATTTTAGATTTTAGATTATAAAAAAATGCCTTGACTTTGGTCATGGTAACAAAAATAAAATAGCCTTTTACTTTGGTGAGGGTTATAAAATAAACAAAATGAAAAACGATTTTAAAGAACAACAACAATCACAGCCGCAAAAACAGGAGTTTCTTTTTGACACCATCAATTACAAAATCTTATTGATTGGAATTGGTGTTATTGCGCTTGGATTTATTTTAATGTCCGGCGGAGGAAGTGATAATCCGAATGTTTTTAACGAAGATGTTTTTAGCTTCAGACGTATTCGTTTGGCTCCAACAACGGTTTTAATTGGTTTTGGAATCACGATTTATTCTATCTTCAAAAAGACAAAATAGACTTCTTAGACTTCTTAGATCTTTAGATTATAAGATTGATCTTTCTGAAAAAATCTAAGAAGTCTAATATTCTAAAAATCTAACAATCTATTTTAAATGAATACATTACAAGCTATCGTTCTTGCCATAATTGAAGGAATTACAGAATTTTTACCTGTTTCTTCAACTGGGCACATGATTATTGCGTCTTCTTTTTTTGGAATCGCACATGAAGATTTCACTAAACTTTTTACCATTGTTATTCAGCTTGGTGCGATACTTTCGGTTGTAATTTTATATTTCAAACGTTTTTTTCAAACATTCGATTTTTACTTTAAACTTTTAGTTGCTTTTATTCCAGCTGTAGTTTTAGGTTTGTTATTAAGTGATTTTATCGACGGTTTATTAGAAAATCCGGTTACGGTTGCTATTTCACTTTTAATTGGAGGTTTGATTTTATTAAAAGTTGACGAATGGTTTAACAACCCAAATACTGCCGAAACTTCTCAAGAAATCACCTATTTGCAAGCGCTTAAAATTGGATTGTTTCAATGCTTAGCGATGATTCCCGGAGTTTCCCGAAGTGGTGCCAGTATCGTTGGCGGAATGTCTCAAAAATTATCAAGAACAACTGCTGCTGAATTCTCATTTTTTCTTGCAGTTCCGACTATGTTAGGCGCAACAGCAAAAAAATGTTACGATTATTACAAAGATGGTTTCGAATTATCTCACGATCAGATTAATTTATTAGTTATCGGAAACGTGGTTGCTTTTATTGTAGCACTTCTAGCTATTAAAACCTTCATCGGATTTTTGACTAAAAACGGTTTTAAAGTTTTTGGTTATTACCGAATTATTGCCGGAATCGTTTTATTACTGATTCACTTTTTCATTCACCCGCTTACCATTATATAATGACACCTGAAGAATATTTAGACGGACAAGTTTTATTGATAGACAAACCTTTAAAATGGAGTTCGTTTCAAGCTGTCAATAAATTAAAATACCTTTTAATTAATAAAGTCGGACTTCCAAAAAAGTTCAAAATTGGTCATGCAGGAACTCTGGATCCTTTAGCAACTGGTTTATTATTAATTTGCACCGGAAAATTCACTAAACGTATTTCTGAACTTCAGGGACAGGCTAAGGAATATACCGGAACTTTTTATATTGGAGCCACTACTCCATCGTATGATTTAGAAACTGAAATCGACGAGACTTTTCCAACCTCTCATATTGATGAAGCTTTAATTCATGAAACGGTAAAACAATTTTTAGGTGAGATTGATCAAAAACCACCTATTTTTTCGGCTATTAAAAAAGATGGCGTTCGTTTATATGAACATGCCCGTGCCGGAGAAACCATAGAAATTGAAAGCCGAAAAACTACCATTCACGAATTTGAAATTACCCGAATTGCACTGCCTGAAATAGATTTTAGAGTGGTTTGCAGTAAAGGAACTTATATTCGTTCCCTGGCTTATGATTTTGGAAAAGCAATGAATTCAGGATCGCATTTAACGGTTTTACGCCGAACAAAAATTGGCGATTATGATGTAAAAGATGCCATTGATGTAACTTTATTCGAGGAAAGCCTTCAATAAAAGGTTCTTTATTTTTGATTTTTTACATCTAAAAAATATCTTATTACCACTGTACGAATTATCGTAAATTTTAAATATCTTTCACAAAATCATTTTGCAAATTCTTAGTTGACTGAACCAATGGTGTTTATTAGCAAAGAGAAGCCTAAATCAATTTTATGAAATATATTTTATTTGCATTTGTATTGTTGTCTTTCACAAACCCGAAGCTTTATGCTCAGGAAAGAAAATTTACTTATATACAATTTGACGTTGCGGTATCTGTAACGGGTAATCCGGAAAGATATGAATCAGAAGATTATCCAAATCAAAAAAACAATGCATTCTTTGTTCCTGATGGATTAGGTTCAAAACTCGGCTATGGAGTTCATTATAAAAAATGGATTACATTAGGAATTCATACCGGTATTGACTACAAATGGGATCAAAAATTTGTTGCGGTCCCTGTTTATCTAAATTTTGGCTTAAGCCCTAAAGTAGGAGAAGAAACCCGAATTATTCTACAAGCCGGATACGGAAAAGGATTTGCATTAGGCCGTGGAAATTTAAGTGGTGAATATAAGAAGATAAGACTCGGCATTGGCTCTGATGATTTTACTCTTTTTGTAGAAATCGCCCAATATGAAATTGCTCTTCATGAAGAAAAAAACATTGGTAATATTAGTTTTGGAATATCTCTAATAAGTTTTGATTATTAAAGATAATTTGAAGGATGGCCTTAAAATAAAAATAGCACATTACCAGTAAAACTATTGGTAATGTGCCACCTTATAAATCAAAATATTTCTATTTCATCATCATCTTTTTAGAAGTTAATAATGAGGAATGTTTTTTCCTCCGAATAAAAATGTTGAAAATAAATCGTAAAAACTCTCGAATAACTTTTTCATAATAGTGCATGTATTAATGGTTAAATAATAGATAGACACCAATAAAAGAGTAAATCAAAAAGTAAACAATAGAAATGGGATTACTATAGCAAGATACAAATTTTTTAATTACAAACAAGAATTTCGCTTGTTTTTTTTCAAGTAAGATACTTATTTTCAGTTTATTACAAATATTCACCACACTAAAACGATTTATCAAACCAAAATCACAATCGATTATATTTAATATTTTCCATAATTTGCATTAATTCCTGCTGAACCGAAATTCCTTTATCAGCCAAATACCACAATTGCAAATCGGTTTTAATTTTTTCATCAAGAACTCCAAATTCCTTTTTATAGTTTATTATTAATTCGGCAGCTTCCTTTGGCCTTGGTCCCCAATCGGCACGCACAATTCCGGCTTCTTTACAAATCACAATAACTTTTGGGATTGCTCTGCCTCCATTTGTTAAATATTGGCTCATTAATTCGTCATTGTCATCTCTTAAAACAATTTGAAGGTCTATTTTTTTATCTGACTCTAAAGCCATTTTATTAATAATAGGAAGTATTTGCGCTGCATCTCCGCACCAGCCTTCAGAAATCACTAACCAGATATAATGATTGTCTAAATTTTGCAGATTCGAAATAACATCTTCAGAGATTTTAATGGTTTTCTCTAATCGGTTCATTCGTGCTTCATTCAAACTAGTATAATGTGTGAGGCTTTCAGATTGCTGATCTCCGGTTGATTTTCCTTCAGATAATAAATCGGTCACTAATTTTCGATATTCAGCATAGGAATAACTATTGAATAATGCTTTAGCTACAATACTTTTCATATATGTTTCGTTTTGGTTATGATAAATTTACAAATTTTAGAAAGACAGCTGAATGACTTTTGTCACATTCCAAAAAAATAAATCTAAAAACAACAAGAATTTAATCAGAAAAGAGTAATTAATTTTTGAAAACATTATTTTTAAAAAACAGAATATGTCTATATTTGCACAAATTAACGCAACACACAAAATGAAATATAAAAGAATTCTTCTAAAACTGAGTGGAGAGGCCTTAATGGGTGATTTACAATACGGAATTGACCCAAAAAGACTGGCTGAATATGCTGAAGAAATAAAGCAAATTCACAATAAAGGAGTTGAAATTGCTATTGTTATTGGAGGAGGAAATATTTTTAGAGGCGTTGCGGGAGCAAGTGCTGGTATGGATAGAGTACAAGGTGATTATATGGGAATGCTTGCCACTGTAATTAACGGAATGGCTTTGCAGGGCGCTCTTGAAGACATGGGAATGAAAACGCGTTTGCAAACTGCTTTGAAAATGGAGTCTATTGCTGAACCTTATATTAAAAGAAGAGCAGACCGCCATCTTGAAAAAGGCAGAATTGTAATTTTTGGTGCCGGAACAGGAAACCCGTATTTTACAACCGATACTGCAGCTGTTTTAAGAGGAATTGAAATTAATGCTGATGTGATCTTAAAAGGAACCCGTGTTGATGGCGTTTACGATTCTGATCCTGAAAAAAATGCTTCGGCAGTAAAATTCGATTTTATTTCGTTTGAAGATGTTCTTAAAAAAGGATTAAACGTAATGGACACAACAGCTTTTACTTTAAGCCAGGAAAATAAATTGCCAATTGTTGTTTTTGATATGAACAAAATTGGAAATTTATTGAAAATTTGTGAAGGCGAAAACGTAGGAACTGTAGTTAACGTTTAGACTACTTAAACCTTTAGTCACGAAGCTTCGGGATTAGATTATTCGACTTATCGAAATCTTAGTAATCTTTTAAAGTAATCGTAAAAAAATAAAAATTATATTAGTTAGTAAATTAGATGAATACATTTTAGTCATCTGAAAATCTAAAATCGAGAAAAAAAATGAATGAAGAAATAGACTTTATATTAGAAAGTACTGAAGAATCTATGAATGGTTCGATTGCCCACTTAGAAAAAGAATTTCTAAATATTCGTGCAGGAAAAGCTTCTCCGGCAATGCTTGGAAGCGTTTTTGTAGATTATTATGGCTCAGCAACACCACTTTCGCAAGTGTCAAAAATTAGTGTTCCTGATGCAAGAACAATTACATTGCAGCCTTTTGAAAAAAACATGTTGCAAACTATCGAAAAGGCAATTATGATTGCTAACATTGGTTTCAACCCAATGAATAATGGTGACGTAATTATCATAAGCGTTCCGCCTTTGACAGAAGAGCGTCGTAGGGATTTGGCAAAACAAGCAAAATCTGAAGCTGAAGATGCAAAAATTGGTGTTCGTAACGTTCGTAAAGATGCTAACACTGATATTAAAAAATTAGAAAAAGACGGAACTTCTGAAGACGTTTGTAAATCTGCAGAAGAAGAAGTTCAGAATTTAACGAATACGTATATTAGAAAAATTGATGAATTATTGGCTGCAAAAGAAGCCGAAATCATGAAAGTGTAAGTTTATTCGTCACAAATAAAAAATCCGTTTAGTTAAAATTATACTAGACGGATTTTTTTATTCTTATTTTTGCCTACAAAATTTATATATTTTTGTTTTCGAACTATAATCCTCTCTATGAAGCTATTTTGTTTATTGACTTTGTTTTTCACGCTGAACATTCATGCGCAATTTCAAATAAACGGAATCGTAAACGATTCCAAAAACAAACCGCTTCCTTTTGCTACAATAACAACATCAGACAACAATAATACTATTACTGATGTTGACGGAAAATTTATTCTCTCATCCTCCGTAAAAATTACTTCTTTTAAAGTTTCCTATATTGGTTTCAATACCAAAACAATCAACATTCTAGACAATAAAAAGTATTATCCTGTTTCGCTTTCTCAAAAAACAGATGATTTAAAAGAAGTAGTTATTTCTAATGAAAATCCGGCTTTAGCTATTATAAGAAAAGTAATTGCGAATAAAAACAATAACAATCCGCAAAAAAAATTAAGCAGTTTTGATTATAAAACGTACAACAAACTTATTGTTACGGCAAATCCCGATTCTATTGACGGTAGAATTGATTCATCTGCAGCTTATAAAGACTTCAATAAAAAAAGAATAAACATAGATTCGTCTGATTTTAAATTTAAAGAAATTATCAGCAAACAGCATTTATTTCAAACAGAAAAAGTATCACAATATCAGTTTGGAAATAATAAGCTTAAAGAAACTATTCTGGGTACTAAAATGGCGGGGTTTAAACAACCGGTTTATGAAATTATTGCTTTCAACTTACAATCGATTTCTATTTACGATTCTAATTATGAATTGTTTGAAACCAAACATCAAAGCCCGATAGCAAATAATGCCCTTTCTGATTATAACTATAAACTTCTTGACACTGTAGCAATTAAAGGTCGAAACACCTACATGGTTTACTTTAAAAACAAGAAAAGAAGAAAAGCAAATAGCCTCGAAGGTGTTTTGTACATCGATCAGGAAAATTTTGCTGTTGCCAAAGCCGTAATGCGCATAAAAGCAGTTCTGGATATTAGTGGTATTCATGAATTTGAATATGTTCCGAGTGAAAAATTGTGGTTTCAGAGCAATACTACTTTCAAAATTGTAAAAGGAAAAAACAAAGAAGATATTAAAATTTTAGGCGGAACCATTCAGTTTGATGCCGATACAAAAGAAGACTTTGAACCAAGAAAAAAAGTAGCTTCAGATTTTACGTATTTACTTTCTGAAAGTACTAATTTTGATATTCATTATAACACCAGTACGCCCATAAAAAACCCATCTCTTTATATTGAAATTAAAGACGATGCGAGCAATAAACCTGAAACTTTCTGGAATAAATACAGAAAAGACAGTCTCGATTTAAAGAGCCAGAAAACGTATCTTTTAATTGACAGCCTATCCTTGGACAGAAGAATAGAAAAACGACTGGGATCTGGCCGAAAAATCATCAATGGCTACTTTCCTATTGGCCCGATTGACCTTGATTTAAAGAAAATTGTAAGCTACAATAATTATGAAGGTTTTAGATTAGGGCTTGGCGGTATTACGAATGATAAATTTTCCAGAAATTTCAGAATCGAAGGTTACGGTGCTTATGGTACAAAAGATGGTGTTACTAAATACAGCATTGGTTCAGGAGTTTTGCTTGACAAACACAGTAATACCTGGCTGAACGGCTATTATACTGATGATATTAGGGAAATTGCAAGTACTGTTTTTGCAGTCGATAAACGTGTTTTTAAAATCTACGATCCGCGCCCGATTAACATTAGTACTTTTTATGAATACATAAGCTGGAGAGCTAATATTCAAACTAAAATTATCCCTAAAACCGAAGCCGTTTTAGAATTGTCTACTAACGACATTACCCCAAAATTTGATTATCTTTTTAATCTCGACGGAAAATTATATTCGCGCTACACCATGACAACAGCAATGTTATCGATTGTTTGGGCTCCGTTTAGTAATTTTATGCAAACGCCAACAGGCAGAACCGAATCTGATAAAAGATTTCCGAGGTTTACTTTTCAATATACTCAATCGTTACCAAATGTATTAGGAAACGATTTTACTTTTGGCAAAATAGATTTTAAAACAGAGTATGAAAAAAAATACCTGAACGGTCAAAAAACAAGTTTATTATTGCAGGGAGGTTACGCAATGGGCGATGTTCCTATTACGCATTTATACAATACGGCGCCTAACAACCTGACAAAAGAAACGGTTGTGCAGCGTATTACTTTTTCGGGAAGAAATAGTTTTGAAACCATGTATTTTAATGAATTCTTTTCTACTCAATACATTATGTTTCAAATAAAACATGGTTTTGACCGAATTAAATTAATGCGAAAAGTTCGTCCGTCATTAGTTTTAGTTACCAGAATGGCGTGGGGAAATATGGAAAATCCGGAACAACATGTAGGTCCAATTTACAAGACTTTAAATAAAGGTTTCTTTGAATCCGGAATTGAATTAAACAAGATATACAAAGGTTTAGGTTTAGGCGGATTTTATCGCTACGGACCCAATCAGCTGTTAAAATTTGAAGATAATATTGCCGTTAAGATCTCTTATGTTCTTGATTTAGGGCTTTAGGTTTTAAAATTCCAATCTTTTTAAATTCCAAATTCTAATCTTTTGCTTTTTCGATAGAAACCTTTGTCAAAGTTTAAAACTTTGACAAAAGTAATAAAAACCTAAACACAAAAAATCCCAAATTCCAGATCGCTAAAGATTGGAATTTGGGATTTTCAATATTTGGAATTTCTTCCTTATTTATGGTTTCAAAATCAAAACCGAAGGCGTATTATTTAACCATGTACTTTGAGATTCTATTAGTTTTTTCCAGCTGTCTAAACTTATAATCATTAAGTTTTGACTTTCTAAAAACTCTTTTTTAATCGTTCTGTCGTGCATGATCATAATATGATTTGGCGCAATTTGTTCAATTGAACGTATGCTTTCCTGAATGTCGCGTGTGTTTCTTACTTCGCCACTCGCATCCAGAACCGTAATTTGAGAACCGTTATTATTGATTAATTTCTTAGCATAGTCAATCAAAAATGAATCTTCATGAGTAAAAATTGGCATAAAAATCTGGTCGACTTCTTCTAAATCTTTATCAATAAAAATTCCGACAGGCATTCTGGTTTTGGCAATAATATGACGTGTTCTTTCATCAAATGGAGAATTTTCGAACAAACCTTCTTTACCTGTAAACTTATCGATTAAACGATCCGGATTTACAATTCTGGTTGTAAATCCAAGGATTTTTCCAAGCAAAGTTCCATCAAAAATAGATTGACCTAAACCTACTAACAACAAATCATATTCGCCTTGATTAGCTGTATCAATAATATCGGTATCAATATCATTTGTTACTTTAAAAATACTAACCATGTTTTGGTTCAAACGTTCTGATTCCTGAATCACCGGAACTAACATTTTACGTTCATGATCTTTTACGTCAAACGAGTGTATTTCTGTACTTAAAGACAAATGCATTGCTGTTACAATCGAATTGTCCGGTTGTTTTTTTACTAAACTATTAGCAATTTTCAATAGCTTTTTTCCTCTTTCAGGAGTTGCAAATGAAAGCAGAATCTTGAATTTACTCTTGTTTCCAATTTCCTGAGGAATTGTGGTTACTTTATCTTTAAAAATATATCCAATAAAATCTAAAGCCGGCCCGGTCATAAAAGTAGTTACCAAAGCCATAATGACCATCATGGTAAATATTTCTGTAGAAAGAACCCCTAAATCGTAACCAATATTTAAAACCACCAATTCCATTAAACCACGTGTATTCATCAATGCTCCGATGGCTAAACTGTCTTTCCAGTTTTGTCCAACGAATTTCGCTGCCAAAGCACTACCAAAGAATTTTCCGGTTACGGCAACGGCAATAATTACGGCAGTAACTTTCCATAAATACGGATCGTTTAATAACCCTATTTGCGTACGTAAACCTGTAAAAACAAAGAATAATGGCAATAAGACAATAATAGAAACGTCTTCTACTTTTTCGATAAAGATATTTCTGAACTTATTGTTTTCAGGCATAATTGCTCCCGCTAAAAATGCTCCAAATAAAGCGTGAATTCCGATTAACTCAGATGCATATGCAGAAAACAAAAGCGTTAAAAAGAAAATTGCAACAACCGGTTTGTTCAAACTTTCGCGGGTTGAGTTTAAATCTCCAACGCGTTTTAAGAACGGACGAACTATTTTCAACATAACAATTACGTATAAAATAGCTAAACCAATTACGTATAAAGCGCTTGTAAATGAACCCGCTTTTACAATTGCAATTACAACAGCTAAAATACACCAGGCAGTTATATCATCTGCAGCGGCACAAGTAATGGCAATAGTTCCGAGTTTTGTTTTTTGCATTCCGCGTTCCTGAACAATTCTGGCCAAAACCGGAAATGCCGTTATACTCATCGCAATACCCATAAACAAACCGAAAGAAGCGAACTCTACACCTTCCGGCGCAAAAGTACCGTATATAAAATAGGCTAAACTTAATCCTAAAGCAAACGGGATTACAATACTGGCGTGACTAATAACTACAGATTCGTGTGCCTTATTTTTCAGTACTTTCAAATCTAATTCCATTCCGATAACGAACATGAAAAGTATTAAACCAATCTGACTTAAAAATTGTAAGTTACCTAAAGATTCTTTTGGGAATAAAGCGCCTGAGAATTCAGGAAAATACATTCCGACCAAAGATGGCCCTAAAACGATTCCGGCAATCATTTCTCCAATTACAGATGGCTGTCCGATTTTTCTAAAAACCCATCCAAATAAACGGGCAACTAAAATAATTGTAACAATCTGCGCTAATAAAATAGCTAACGGATGTTTAAGGTTGTCAACCATCGAAGTAAGAAAGTCATTCCAATGGTTGCTTTCTATCTTTTTCTGAATAATTCCGCGGCCAACTTCTAAAGCGGCACCTTTTGAAATTACCCAATATATCAGAGCACCAAAACCTCCAATGATTGTTACGTAAAACAAAGAGTTTTTTATGTTATTCATAACTTGCTTTTTTTAATATTGCCGCAAATATCAGAACTGATATTCAGCTGAAAAAGTAAATTTGCAGCTAATTTTCAATCTATGTAACAAGTCCGAAAAACTTTGTAATAAGTTAGATTTTAACCTTTTTTAAAAAGTCAGAACGATAGGTTTCGCTAAGAATTAAAGCATTGTTTTTGTCATTTTTTTCTAAATGATGCAGCACAATTTCGTTGTGGTTAAAAAATTTAATGGCCTTCACGGCTACGATTTCTTTTTTGTTTATTCGGCAAAAATCAGCTTCGGGCAATTCTTTAAGGAGTGTGTCAAATTTGATGTTTTTCAAATTCAAAAAACTTCCGTCCATCAAAAGGACCGTTTTGTCACGACTATCACTTTCAGCTGTTTTGATGTACTGAACCTGATTAAAATAAAGCAAAGTTTTTCCTTTATCTGTATTTAACTGAATGAATTTTTTAGCCGAAGCTGGTTTATGAAATCGTTCAAAAGCTTTTGAGATTGCTTTTTGCAAACGTTCTAGTTTTACAGGTTTTGTAATATAATCTACAGCATCAATATTAAAAGCATCGGCAGCATATTCTTTATAAGCCGTGCAAAAAATAACTAATTTATTGTTCAGCATTTCTGCCAGATGCAAACCGTCCATTCCCGGCATTTCGATATCAGAAATTAATAAGTCAAAATCGAGATTGGGAATTTCGGCTAAAAGTTTTTCAGGATTATTAAACGTTTTTACGATTTCAACTTCGGGAATTTGTTCGCAAAGCATTTTCAGATACGTTAATCCGGGCAACTCATCGTCCAGTAGCAAGCATTTCAGTTTTGTATTCAAGTAAATCTATTTTTAGATGAGCTATATAAATGTCGTTTTCTACAAACTTATCAAGCTTAAAATTATTTTTATAAATGATTCGCAAACGGTGTTCTAATGTGGCGTGACCAAAACCGCTTCGCTCCTTTTTTAACACTTTTTTATCCGAAATTTTATTCGAAACCGTCATAAAAAAAGAATTGTCCTTAAACTCAAAAACAACCGAAATAAAAGCATCGGCACTTTGCAAATCTGCGTGTTTAAAAGCATTCTCAATTAAATCTATCGAAATTAGCGGCGCAAGCAACGGCTGTTCGTATAATTTATCTTCTTTATTGATGTTGGTTTTGATCTTCAATTCAAAAAGCGGACTGATTTTGATTTTATTGATTTCGATTAAATTCAGTGCAAAATCAATTTCCTCTTTAGCGGTAACAAATTTCTTTTTGCTTTCATATAAAATATAATCCAGAACATTCGCCAATTTATCCAAGGCAAAATAAGTTTGATAAGCGTGCGACTGAATTGAATTTAGAATATTTTTAAAAAGATGCGGATTGAGCTTTGACTCTAAATTTTCTAACTGAAGATCATTAACTTTTACTTCGAGTGCATAAAAACTTCTTTCTGCGTCGTCTTGTGCTTTTTTAGATTGCATTAATTGATACACCATAAAACAAATAATGATGATAAGCAGTAAAATAATGGCTAGAAAAATAAAGGTGATGGTGTTGTTTTCTTGCATACCCAGATAAATTATCATTGAAAATTCATCTGTAAAAGTAACTATTTTTTTTACCACAGATTTTAAAGATTTCATGATTTCTGTAATTATCAAAAAATCTTTTTAACCTGTTAAATACGTGGCCAGTTTTTTAATGACTAGAGACAAACTTCAAACCAATAATGGAAGCAATTAAAGTCGAGAGGAAAAATATTCTCCAAAAAGTGGCTGGTTCCTTAAAAATAAATATTCCCACTAACACGGTTCCAACCGCTCCAATTCCTGTCCAAACCGCATAAGCAGTTCCAATTGGCAATACTTGCGTGGCTTTATATAACAAAATCATACTGATCGAAAGGCACACAAAAAAGCCAACCATCCAATACGTAGAAATAATTCCGGTTGTTTCTTTTGCTTTTCCTAAACATGATGCAAATCCAACTTCAAAGAGCCCGGCAATAATTAATAAAATCCAATTCATTTTCTTTTCATTTTTAAATTAAATGCAAATATCAGAAAATATCACAGAACCCATATCGAACATGCGATTTTTCCTAAAAATCAGATTATTAATTAATGTTAACATATAGTAAAAACCGAAGTGATTGTTTATGATTTATAGCGCTTTTCACTACATTTGCAACCATTTTAAAGATTTTATGAAAAACGCTATTCAATTTGGGTTTTGGGAAAAAACTGCCCGAATCATTCTTAAAAACAGAATTACAATATTGGTTATTGTTGCGGCTTTAACGATTTTCCTTGGTTACCAATGGAAAAATCTTTCTATGTCGTATACAGAAGCTAACCTGCTTCCTAAAGATCATATCGCAAATAAAGAGTATCAAAAATTTCTGGAAAAGTTTGGTGAGGAAGGAAACCTTGTGGTTATTGGATTTAAAGACCCCAATTTTTTTACACCCAAAAATTACGCGGCCTGGAATGAATTGATGACGGATTTAAAAAAATCTAAAGAAATTGATTTGGTTGTTTCTTTGAATGATTTAAAAAAACTTGAAAAAGACACGGTTAACGAAAAATTTGTGCTAAAACCGTTTATCGATCAAAGCAAAACAATTGATCCGGCTTATTTAAAAACCATACAACATGATTTATTTTACAATTTGCCTTTTTACGAAGGATTATTGTTTAATAAAAAAAGCGGAAGTGTGCGTTCTGCCATTTACATTAATAAAGCTATTGTAAATACTGCCCAAAGAAAGACTTTTATACTTGAAAATTTAGTTCCGAAAATAGATAAATTCGAAAAAAAGACCGGAATCGATTTGCGTGTTTCGGGAATGCCATACATAAGAACAATCAACGCAGCGAATATGAAAGGCGAAATTGCACTTTTCATTGGTGCCGCTTTATTGATCGTTTCATTGATTTTCTTTTTCTTTTTCCGTTCGTTCAGAGCGACATTTATTTCCATTTGTATTTTGATTGTTGGCGTAATCTGGTCGTTCGGGACATTGGGATTATTTCATTATAAAATTACGATTCTAACGGCTATTGTTCCGCCATTAATTATTGTAATTGGAATTACGAATTGCATTTTCCTGATTAATAAATACCAGCAGGAAATTAAACTGCACAACAATCAGGCAAAAGCTTTGCAGCGTATTATTTCGAAAATTGGAGTTGCTACTTTAATGACGAATTTAACGACTGCAATGGGGTTTGCAACCTTTATGATTACAGGAAATGATTTGCTTTTTGAGTTTGGTTTAGTAACTTCAATAAATGTGATTTCGGTTTATTTACTGACGCTTTTAATTGTACCAATTGTATACAGTTTCATGTCGGTTCCAGGCGAAAAACATTTGTATCATTTAACAAAAACCTATATTTCGACATTATTGAATTTTGTTGAAAACGTAGTAAAAAACAAACGTAAAGTAATTTATATCATTTACGGTTTACTTTTATTCCTGAGCATTGTTGGAATTTCGCAAATGAAAGTTTCGGGAAGTTTGATTGGAGAAATGCCAAAAAGCGCTTCTTTCTTTAAAGATATTATATTTTACGAAAAGGAATTTAACGGTGTAATGCCGCTTGAAATCATGATTAACACCAAACACAAAAAAGGTGTTATGAAAGCATCTACCATTCGCAAAATGGATGAATTGCAAAATACGATTGAAGGAATGCCTGAATTGGCAAAACCGGTTTCGATCGTAAATTTGGTTAAATATTCGAAACAGGCTTTTTATAACGGAAATCCTGAATATTACCAATTACCAACCTCACAAGAGCAGACTTTTATTTTGAGTTATGCCAAAAATGCAACTAAAAACAGCAAAGAAAACTTAATGAAAAGTTATGTTGATTCGACCGGACAATACGCCCGAATCACAACTTTCATGAAAGATATTGGTACAGATGAAATGGCAAAAGTGGAGAAAAAATTACATTCTAAAATAGATGAAATTTTCCCGAAAGACCGTTTTGAAGTTACCGTTACCGGAAAAGCATTGGTTTTCCAGAAAGGAACATCATATTTGGTTGATAATTTAATCGAATCATTGATTTTTGCCATTTTAGTGATTGCTGCCTTGATGTTATATTTATTCAGATCATTTAAAATGGTTTTTGCATCGTTGATTACGAATATTTTACCGCTTTGTATTACATCAGGATTAATGGGTTATTTTGGAATTCCGCTAAAACCTTCAACAATTTTAGTGTTCAGTATTGCGTTTGGAATTTCGGTTGATAATGCCATTCAGTTTATGGCGAAATACAAACATGATTTAATGCAAAACAACGGAAGAGTCAAAAAATCGGTTTTCAGTGCTTTAAGAGAAACCGGAATCAGTACTTTTTATACTTCTATAGTTTTGATTTTAGGATTTGCGACTTTCACACTTTCAAGCTTTAGCGGAACTATTGCTCTTGGTGGATTAATTTCATGCACATTGGCGTTTGCAATGTTTGCGAATTTATTGGTTTTACCTGCTTTGGTTTTGACTTTTGAGAAGAAAAAGGCTAAGAAAGAGGATTTGGAGAATTTGGATGGAAACACGAATTTCACGAATTAGCACGAATTTACAGTCCAAACCTTTGTCAAATTTTTGAAGTTTGACAAAGGTTCAACCATAAACTTGTCATTCTAGGAACGAAGAATCTCCGCAAGAAACACCGCATCAGGAATTGCTAATCTTTGTAGAGTTACTTGCGGAGATTCTTCGTTCCTCGAAATGACAAAAAAGGAAAGAAATATTAAATTCATAAAAAATAACTGGCTCTTATAAAAACGAGTGCCCTAGCCCTGATAGAAGCGGTATCCTTTTTAGGCAATCGGAAATATCTTGTTTACCGTAAATGATCTGCCTAAAAAGATACAAGCGGATAGCAGGAAATAGCTTCAAAAATTAATTATTATCGTTTATATTTGCAATTCGATATAAAAAAACTGATTTTATTTTAATCTAAAATCAGCAATCTAAAATCTAAAATTAAAATGAAACACACAAAGGTTAAAGACTTATTAAACAGTACGACGACGCTACAGGAAGTGAATGCAAAAGGATGGGTGAGAACTTTTAGAAATAATCAGTTCATCGCTCTTAATGACGGTTCTACCATTAATAATATACAATGTGTTGTTGATTTTGAAAATACACCAGAAGAGACTTTAAAAAGAATCACTACAGGAGCTGCCGTTTCTGTATTTGGAACTTTGGTGGAGAGTAAAGGTGCAGGTCAGAAATATGAAATTCAGGTTAGTAAAATTGAAATTCTTGGAGATTCTGATCCTGAAAAATTCCCAATGCAGCCTAAAAAACATACTTTAGAATTTTTGCGTACCAATGCACATTTACGTGTTCGTACAAATGCTTTTGGTGCTATTATGCGTGTACGTTCGGTTTTATCTTATGCGGTTCATAGCTATTTTCAACAAAAAGGATTTGTGTATGTAAACACACCAATTATTACCGGAGCTGATGCTGAAGGTGCCGGAGAAATGTTTCAGGTAACTTCATTGCCATTAGATAATCTTCCAAAAAATGAAGAAGGAAACATTGATTTCAAAAAAGATTTCTTCGGAAAACATACGAATTTAACAGTTTCAGGACAGTTAGAAGGTGAAACTTTCGCAATGGCTTTGGGTCAGATTTATACGTTTGGACCAACTTTTAGAGCAGAAAATTCAAATACTTCTCGTCACCTTGCAGAATTTTGGATGATTGAGCCGGAAGTTGCTTTCAATGATCTTGATGACAATATGGATTTGGCTGAAGATTTTATTCAGTATGTAATTAAATATGCTTTAGACAATTGTAAAGATGATTTGGCATTTTTGGAAGGTAGACTTATTGAAGAAGAAAAATCAAAACCTCAGGCAGACAGAAGCGAAATGCCTTTGTTAGAGAAATTGAACTTCGTTTTGGAGAACAACTTCAAACGTGTTTCTTATACAGAAGCAATTGATATTTTAAGAGATTCAACTCCAAATAAAAAGAAAAAATTTCAATACATCATCAACGAATGGGGAGCTGATTTACAATCAGAACACGAGCGTTATTTGGTTGAAAAACACTTTAAATGTCCGGTAATTTTATACGATTATCCGGCAAACATTAAAGCGTTTTACATGCGTTTGAACGACAACACTGAACCAGGAAGAGAAACGGTTCGTGCCATGGATATTCTTTTCCCTGGAATTGGAGAAATCGTGGGAGGTTCTGAAAGAGAAGAGCGTTATGACGTTTTAGTCGAAAAAATGAAAGCCTTAGAAATCGACGAAGAAGAATTATACTGGTATTTAGACACCAGAAGATTTGGTTCTGCAACACACGCAGGTTTTGGTTTAGGATTTGAGCGTTTGGTATTGTTTGTAACCGGAATGACAAACATTAGAGACGTAATTCCTTTCCCGAGAACTCCAGGAAGTGCGGAATTTTAATCGATTTAGTTTAAAAAAGTTTCAGGTTTCAGGTTTCAAGTTATTGGAACGTGAACCAAAATAATAATATTTGTTTCAGGTTTCAAATTTCAGGTTGTAGCACGTTCTGCAACCTGAAACTTGAAACTTGAAACTTTTAACAAAATCAAATGCTAAAGCAATTTTTAAATTTAAAATTATCCCAAAAATTATCTCCACAGCAAATTCAGCTGATGAAGTTAATTCAATTGCCTACGCAAGCTTTTGAGCAACGTTTATTAGAAGAAATGAACGAAAATCCGGCTCTTGAAGCTGGAAAAGAAGATGAATACGAAGCAGATGAATTCGCTAATGAAGAATACGACGATTATGACGATGCAGAATCTGACAGAATCGAAGCTGACGACATTAATATAGACGAATACTTAAGCGACGACGATACTCCGGATTATAAAACTCAGGTAAATAATTATGGTGAAGATGAAGAACGTGAAACGCCTTTTGCTTCTCCGATAAGTTTTCATCAGGATTTAATCAATCAATTGAATACTTTTATTTTGAATGATGAAGAGCGCGAAATCGCTGAATTCCTTGTTGGAAGTATTGATGATATGGGCTACATCCGCAGAACCGTTGCTGATATGGTCGACGATATGGCTTTTACCCAAGGTATTTATACCGATGAAGTAATGGTCGAAAAAATGCTTCATGTAATTCACGAATTGGAACCTTCGGGAGTTGGCGCACGTGATTTACAGGAATGTTTATTATTGCAATTGAAGCATAAAACACCAACGGAATATGTTGATTTAGCAATTGATATTATCGAAAATCAATTTGATGCTTTTACCAAAAAACATTACGATAAACTTTTACAGAAATACGGAGTTTCGAATGAACAGCTTAAAAAAGCGATTCATGAAATCGAAAGATTAAACCCAAAACCAGGCGGATCTTTTACTGGAAACAATAAAGTAACCGAAAATGTCGTTCCTGATTTTGCCATCAGAATTACAGATGGCGAACTCGAATTGACTTTAAACGGACGAAATGCTCCTTCTCTGCACGTTTCTAAAGATTATCAGGAAATGATGCAGACGTACAAAGATTCTCGTGATAAATCGTCAGCACAAAAAGATGCCGTTCAGTTTATTAAGCAAAAACTGGATTCGGCAAAATGGTTTATCGATGCGATCAGACAACGCCAGGAAACTCTTTTTGTAACGATGAATGCCATTATGCATTATCAGGAAGAATTCTTTTTAGATGGCGATGAAACCAAGCTAAAACCAATGATTTTAAAAGACATTGCAGATATGGTTGGTTTGGATATTTCGACAATTTCGCGTGTTGCCAACAGTAAATATGTTGAAACGCCATACGGAACAAAGTTAATCAAGGAATTTTTCTCTGAAGCCATGAAAAATGATCAGGGAGAAGATGTTTCGACTTTAGAAATCAAAAAGATTCTTAAGAATACTATTGAAGAAGAAGACAAAAAGAAACCTTTACCAGACGATCAATTGGCAGAAATCTTAAAAGAAAAAGGATATCCGATTGCAAGAAGAACCATTGCAAAGTACCGTGAACAACTTGATATCCCGGTTGCGAGAATGAGGAAGAAAATATAGATTTCTCTTTTTTTAAACCATATAAGAAATATAAGTTCATTTAAAGTAACAAACCCGACAGGTTTTTGAAAACCTGTCGGGTTTAATATTATATTAAACCGGATTTAAATCCGGCCCTACAATATAAATCGAGCCGAAGGCTCTTTTGTAGTTCCGAAGGAACGTATTATATTGTAGAGCTGGACTTCAGTCCAGTTTAAATATCGGCAATATCATTTGATTTTAAACAAAACAACAAACCCGACAGGTTTTAAGCCTGTCGGGTTTGTTGTTTTACCAAGCCTATTAATTATTTATACTGCTCTGGCGTTATATTAACTTCAAATAAATAAATTCCTTTTTTATCCTTATAACTATAAATCAAAGTAAAATTATTGTCCCGAAATGTTCTAAGACCAGGATTCGCTTTTGCTGTACTAATTAAACTTTGCTGAATATTTTCTTTAATCGTTTCAATTTCTGCTGTCTGCTTTTCAACATTTACTAAAGTCAAATTATACTGAACAACTTGCTTTTTAGGCAAACTAACACTATCCAAACGAATTCCTTGTTGAATTAATAGAGGGCAATTTTCATTATACTTTGCTACTAAATCTGTTATTTCAATATTTAAATTAGGATCTTTAGGAGACAAATAAAGAATTAAACTTGCTGATAATGCGATTATTCCGCTTATTATTAAAACAATTAATCTTTTTTTCTTTGATGGTTGCTTCATTTTGAAGTTTTTTTTGTGACGAAAATGAATTTATTTCTCCTGATTTTTTTTCATTGCATTATAATAAGCGGCACGGCTTAAAGGCTCATATTCTTCGGTTTCGCCCAACATTACCAACTTATCGTTATCAGTTTTACGGAAACTATAGTTAGCAAGATTTCCTGTTCTGGTGCAAACGGCGTGAACTTTGGTTACATATTCTGCTGTTGCCATAAGAGCCGGCATTGGCCCGAAAGGGTTTCCTTTAAAATCCATATCAAGTCCTGCAACTATCACACGAATTCCCTGATTGGCAAGATCATTACAAACCGTAACAATTTCATCATCAAAAAACTGTGCTTCATCAATACCAATAACATCGCAGCCTTGTGCTAAAATAGCAATATTGGCAGCAGCAGGAACCGGAGTTGAACGAATTTCGTTGGCATCGTGCGATACCACCATTTCGTCATGATAGCGGGTATCAATAGCAGGTTTAAAAATTTCGACTTTTTGTTTGGCAAATTGGGCACGTTTTAATCTGCGGATTAACTCCTCGGTTTTACCCGAAAACATTGATCCACAAATAACTTCAATCCAACCAAATTGTTCTTTGTGATTTACTGTATTTTCGAGAAACATTTTGTATTTTTCTACCTTTAATGATGAATAGTTTTTATTACTTTGTAATGGTAATAAATTGACGCTAAAATTTACTGTTTTAACGTTTTTTCAAAAGTAGATAATTTTTATCAAATCGAAGATTCGCAAACGCTTATTAACAGAAATAAAAATACATCTCGTCAATTTTCTCCAAGAATAAAGATATTCAATACAAAATACACTAAAATACCCTATTCACTATAATTTCAACAGTTATGAAAAAAAAATTGGAAGCCGATTTAATCAGCATTGCACATCGAATTTTAAAGCTAAAAAATAAATCCGATATCAATCAATTATATATTGAAACACAGAAATTATACGAGAAATTAGCGGTTTTAAAATTTATAGATGAAAATTTCGATGCTCAAAAACCAACTATTGGGCGTAGCGAAATTGATTCTCACATTGAAAGTGTTTTCGAAAAAGAAGAAATGATTCCATCAGAAGTTGTAATAGAAGTTCCCGCTCCGGTTGCAGAAATTGCAATTGAAGCAACTCCTGAACCTGCAATTCTTGAAGAAACAAAAGAAGAAATCAAGGAAGAAGTTATTGCCGAGATTCCTGAAGAAATAATTCCGGAACCTGTAGTAGAAACAATTCCAGAACCTGTTGCAGTAATTGAAGAGCCTATTGTTGAAAAAGTAGAAGAACCCGTTTCAGAAATTAAAAAAGAAACTGCTACAGAACACTATTTTAGAACTATAAGCGAATCCAAACCAATTCCTGATTTTAAACCTGCTTTTGAATTAGATACGGAAGAAAAAGTAGAAGAGCAAAAAACAGAACTAAAAGCTGAAGCGCCAAAAGTAGAGACGGATACAAAATCAATTCCAATTCATCATATTTCGTTTGAAGATATTTTGGGCGCTAATTATGCCGATACACAATTTGTAAAAGTAGACAGTCTTGAAAATATTCCTTCTGCTCCTACTCCATCAATAAATGAGTTCAACGAGAAAAAATCAGCTATTGAAACGACTACTTTAGAATCTGCAAAACCAAAAACAGTTCCGTTAAACGAAAAACTGGCAAAAGGTTTTCATATTGATTTAAATGACCGAATTGCATTCACTAAAAATCTTTTCGGTAACAGTACTGAAGATTACAGCCGCGTTTTAAACCAGTTATTGACATTTGATACTTATGGCGAAGCCCAGGAATTTATCGAAAGCATGGTAAAACCGGATTATAATAACTGGGAAGGAAAAGACGATTACGCAGAACGTTTTCTTGGAATTGTAGAGAAAAAATTCTCATAAACACGAATTTCACAGATTGACACGAATTTATATTCGTGGAATTTCAGCACTTCAATCATTCGTGCTAATTCGTGAAATCTGTGTTATTATATTTAATATTAAAACTAATTATGTCTAAATTATATATCGTTCCAACGCCAATTGGTAATCTTGAAGATATGACTTTTCGTGCCATTAGGATTCTGAAAGAAGTAGATTTGATTTTGGCCGAAGACACCAGAACGAGTGGAAAGTTGTTAAAGCATTTTGAAATTGGTACGCATATGCACAGCCATCACATGCACAACGAACATAAAACAACCGAAAATTTAATTGCGCGTTTGAAAGCCGGTGAAACCATTGCCTTAATTTCTGACGCAGGAACTCCGGCGATTTCTGATCCCGGATTTTTATTGACACGCGCTTGTGTCGAAAATAAAATCGAAGTAGAATGTTTACCGGGAGCAACTGCTTTTGTTCCGGCACTTGTAAACAGCGGATTACCAAATGATAAGTTTATTTTTGAAGGTTTTTTGCCTGATAAAAAAGGACGTCAAACCCGCTTTTTGGCTTTAGCCGAAGAAACCAGAACCATGATTTTGTATGTTTCTCCACATAAATTGGTTAAAACTTTAGCTGAATTTATACAGTATTTTGGAGAAGACCGACAAGTTTGCGTTTCAAGAGAATTATCAAAATTACACGAAGAAAATGTACGCGGAACCGCAAGAGAAGTTTTAACGCATTTTGAAAAAACAGCACCACGTGGCGAAATTGTCGTTGTCGTTGCCGGAAAAACAATAATAAAAGAACCTAAGAAAAGTAAATTTTCGAAGGATGATGAAGAACAAGAAGAAGATTAAATATTATTTATGCCACAGATTTCACAGATTATTAGGGATTAAAAAAATCCTTTTAAATGCGTGAAATCTGTGGCAAAAAAAATCAAACCATAATCATGAGCATTCAAGCCTTTTTAGAAAAAGTAAAACAAATACCAACACAAATCACATTTCCGGAAACTATTGCAGTAATTGAAGAAAACTACAACTTTACTCCAACCGCTTTTCAAAACGGAACACAACATAACGCAGCCGGAGAAAATTCTGGTTCTTGTAAATTATTTTCTTTCGCAAAATTGCAGAATTTAAATAAAGAAGAAACTTTAGCCTGTTTTGGAGCTTTCTATTTTGAAGAAGTTTTAAAAGATCCAAACGGAACGAATCATCAAAATATTAGAAATTTCATCAACTTAGGCTGGGACGGAATTAAGTTTGAAGGAAATGCATTAGAAGTAAAATAATTTTAGATTTTAGAATGCAGATTTTAGATTTCCTAAGTCTGCTTTATCCTGAGATTTGAACTATAAACCTTTATCAAAGTTAGAAAACCGAATATTTTCTGCCACAGATTAAAAACGATTATCACAGATTAAAATCCTTTTAAATCATTAAATCTGTGGCAAAAAAAATTACATATCAGATTAAACGATTTCAAAAATCTAAAATCTAAAATCTAAAATCTACAATTAAAAAATGCGTTGGACATTAAAACCAAAACCTTCTGAAGATAAAATCAAACATTTGGCGCAAGCCTTAAATGTAGAAGATTTTGTAGCAACACTTTTGATTCAGCGTGGCATTGAAACTTTTGAAGATGCCAGGAATTTCTTTCGCCCGTCTTTAGAACATCTCCATGACCCTTATTTAATGAAAGATATGGACAAAGCGGTTGCGCGAATAGAATTAGCAATTGAAAATCAGGAGAATATTTTGGTTTTTGGCGATTACGATGTCGACGGAACAACTGCCGTTTCTTTGGTTTCAGCCTATTTAAAATCATATTATCCAAATATTGCCACTTATATTCCCGATCGTTACGACGAAGGTTATGGAATTTCTTTTAAAGGAATTGACTTTGCCGATGATAACGGGTTTTCGTTAATTATTGCGCTCGATTGTGGTATCAAATCTATTGATCATATCGCCTACGCGAAAGAAAAAAATATCGATTTTATTATTTGCGATCACCACAGACCCGGAAATATGCTGCCGGATGCGGTTGCGATTTTAGATCCAAAAAGAGAAGATTGCTCTTATCCGTATGATGAATTGTGCGGTTGCGGCGTTGGTTTTAAATTAATTCAGGCTTTAGGTCAAAATCGAAATGAAACTATTCAAGATTTAGTTCAATATCTCGATTTGGTTGCTACGGCAATTGCAGCAGATATTGTTCCGATTACGGGTGAAAACCGAGTTTTGGCTTATTTCGGATTGCAGGTTATCAACTCAGATCCAAGACCCGGAATTAAAGCTCTGGTGCATCAGGTAAAAAAGAAAACATTAGATATTACGGATGTTGTTTTTATTATTTCTCCAAGAATAAATGCCGCCGGAAGAATTAAACACGGAAATCATGCGGTTGAATTGTTGACTGAATTTAATTTTGAACAAGCACAACAATTTGCGTCAGAAATTGAACAACACAATTCTGATCGAAAAGATTTAGATAAAAGAATTACGAAAGAAGCTTTTCAGCAAATCATAGAAAATCAGGAAGAAGAAAGGTTCTCGACTGTTGTTTTTCAGGAAGACTGGCACAAAGGTGTTATCGGAATTGTCGCTTCACGATTAATCGAAACCTATTACCGTCCCACTTTGGTTTTTACCAAAAGCGGCGATAAATATGCGGCTTCTGCAAGATCTGTAAAAGGGTTTGATGTTTACAACGCATTAGATGCCTGCGCAGAACATTTGGAGCAATTTGGAGGCCACATGTACGCGGCGGGAATGACTTTGAAAGCCGAGAATTATAAACCTTTTAAAGATGCTTTCGAGAAACAAGTTTCAGCAACTATATTGCCCGAAATGCGAACTCCGGAAATAGAAGTTGATGCTGAAATTAATTTTACAGATATAACGCCAAAACTTGTTCGGATTTTGAAACAATTTGAACCTTTTGGCCCGCAGAATATGACGCCCGTTTTTATGACGCAAAACGTAAAAGATACGGGTTACGCCAAAACTTTAGGCGCAGAAGAAGAACATTTGAGATTATTTGTCAAACAGAATAATTCAGAAGGAATTGCGGCAATTGGTTTTGGACTCGGAAAAAAAATAAACATAACAAAAAATCAAAATCCTTTTCAGCTGGCGTATTCGCTGTCTGAAAACGAGTGGAATGGCACGGTTTCTACTCAACTTATGCTAAAAGATATTAGAACAGATGAAAGATAAAACAAAAAAAGCAGATCCTTATCAGGCATTGCGCTACAGAGAATTTAATGTGTTTTTATTATTGCGTTTTGCTATGGTTTTTGCCTGGTCGATGCAGTTTATCGTAATCGAATGGGAGGTTTATAGTTTAACTAAAAATCCGCTTTCACTAGGATTAATCGGTTTGATGGAAGTAATTCCAGCCGTTTCGATGGCTTTATTTGCAGGCCACATGGTCGATCAACGAGAGAAAAAAGGATTATTGGTAAAATGTATTTTAGGATTTTCTGTAATTAGTTTTGGGTTATTTTTATTGACCTGGCCAAAAGTAGTTGGCGGCTGGTCTACTGATGTCATTTTATATTCCATTTACTTTTTAGTCTTTTTAGGCGGATTGGTTCGTGCTTTTCTTGGCCCAACTATTTTCTCGCTTTTATCTTTAATTGTTCCTAAAAAAGCATATCCAAATGCTGCAACCTGGAGTAGTTCGGTTTGGCAGATTGGTTCTGTTTTAGGGCCGGCGGTTGCAGGTTTTGCGATTAATTTTATTGGAGTTCACTGGTCGATGTGTTTAGTGGTTGGATTCTCTGTTTCAGCATTAATTGCTTTATCACAAATCGAGAAAAAACCAATCTTAAATCCTAAAATTGGCGAACCGATAATGGAGAGCCTCAAAGAAGGATTAAAGTTTGTCTTTAATAATAAAACCATTTTAGGTGTACTTTCTCTGGATATGGTTGCCGTTCTTTTTGGTGGTGCTGTTGCGTTACTTCCCGTTTTTGCCCAGGATATTTTAAAAGTTGGTCCGGAAGGTTTTGGTGTTTTAAGAGCTGCTCCGGCGGTTGGTGCTTTTATTACGATGTTAGTTTCAGCTTATGTTCCTTTATACAAAAAAGCCGGAATGAAACTTTTGGCTGCCATTTTTATTTTCGGATTATCGATTATTCTTTTTGGAGTTTCTACTATTTTCTGGATATCGGTTGTAGCATTATTTTTAAGCGGTCTTGCTGACGGAATTTCTGTGGTAATTCGCCAGACGATCCTGCAACTGAAAACTCCTGATCATATGCGCGGACGTGTTGCGGCCGTAAATTCTATGTTTGTTGGATCTTCGAATGAATTGGGTGCTTTTGAAAGTGGTTTAACAGCTAAATTAATGGGAACTGTAGTTTCTGTGGTTTTTGGTGGAAGTATGACGCTTTTAACCGTTTTAGGTTTCGGAATAACATCTCCTACTTTTAGAAATCTAGACCTGCAAAAAGATATGGAAGATCATCAAAATATGGAGTAATGAAACGCTTACTATTAATTTTCATTTTTACTATTTCACTTTTTGCAAGTGGACAGAATCTTTACATCAAAACATACGGAAATACAAAAGATAAAGCACTGATTTTTATTCACGGAGGCCCAAGTGGTAACTCAACTTTATTTGAGGCAACTACAGCTCAAAAATTGGCGGATAAAGGGTTTTATGTAATTGTTTATGACCGAAGAGGCGAAGGAAGATCTACAGACCTCAACGCAAAATTTACTTATGAAGAAGCGTTTCAGGATTTAAATTCAATTTTAAAAAAATATCATTTGCAGCAAGTTACACTTCTTGCGCATAGTTTTGGAGGTTTAGTCGCTACACTTTATACCGCAAAATATCCTAAAAATGTTAGTTCTCTTATTTTGGCTGGCGCTTTATTCTCTCAGCAGGAAACCTACGATCACATTTTAAATTCGGTTACAAAAATAGCGAAGGATAAAAGCGATTCAGATCAATTAAATAAAATAAGTGCGATTGAAAAGCTAAATAAAAATTCAGCGGAATACAGAAAAGCTTGTTTTGATTTAGCTGGAGAAAATGGTTATTTTAAAATGCCAAATCCAACTGAAGCTTCGAAAAAATTATATAGCAATTACGAAACGAGTGATTTTTACAAAAACAATATCAGAAACAAAAATGCTCCTTTACTTTTCTATCAAAATGAAAAGCAAAACAATATCGACAGCAGACCTTTATTAAAAAAGATAAAAGCAAAAGGAATTTCAATATATGCTATTTACGGAAAAGATGACGGCGTCTTTTCTAATGCTCAAATTAGTTCGATTAAAAGTATTTCCGGAGAAAATCATTTTGCATTAATTGAAAACTGTTCGCATTATTTATTCGTTGATCAGCAAAATCAATTTTTATCTCAAATTGAGAAGTGGTATAAGTAAAATTTCATTATCAAATCTAATGTTATAAACAAAATTAACATCACTCTCTTTAATCACACTAAAATCACTTAAAAAGTGAATAATTTTTAATCATTTATGAGTTTTTTATTTAGAACTAATATAAATAATATTTATATTTGTTGAAATAAAAGGATTTATAATGAGAGAAATAGAACAGTTATACCACAACAATTTTGGAATTGCTTTTTACTGGAAAAAGGAAAACGAAACCATAACTGATAAAGTGCAATTGGTTTTTAAAGAAACCGGATTCTATTTCAGCGTTCAGGAACTGAATCACTTTTGCGATTTGATTGAAGACAGCATGATGGAAAATGCCTGTTGTGAAGCTTGCGAATTAAAATACTCCTGTCATAAATTTTTATTGAAAACACCTTGCGCATCTATCGATTTGGCGGTTTCTATGACGGAATTGAAATCGATTAAAGATTTAGTTGAAGGTTCTTTGTTCCGAATTGATCTTGATGAATATGTTTACGGAGCCGGGATGAATTAAACACTAATTCAGAATTATTCTAAATATTTTAAGAACATTTTTTCACAATTGAAATATATTTTGATTTTCTTCAAAAAAAAGTATATTTACAATAATGAAAAAAGTAAGAATTCTTTTTATGATTACCGTCCTGACTGCTTTTTTTACGAGCTGCAAGAATGAATCTGACAATTACATTGACCCGCGCGGAACCGATTATGCCGGTTCTGAAAGCTGTATTCAATGCCATAAAACTCAATCTGAATCGGCTTTTCATAGTTCCCATTTCAAAGCAAGTACACCCGCTACTAAAGAAAATATTTTAGGACATTTTAAAAATGGCCGAAATATCTTTGTCTACGATAAAGACACTAAATTAGTAATGGAGGAACGCAACGATACGATGTATCAGGTTTTGTATAAAAACAACAAAGAGGTTAAAGCGTATCCGTTTGAAGTTCTTTTTGGAGTTAAACATGCGCAAACCAGCGCTTACTGGAAAAATCATTACACTTTTGAGTTACCAATTTCTTATTATAAATCGATAAATGCGTGGGCGACAAGTCCTGGTTATTCTGCAACTACAACCAATTTTCAAAGAAAAGTAGAAAAAGAATGTTACGGTTGCCACAGCTCGAATATCGCCAGCAGATATATTACGACCAGTTCTGACAGCATTACTTTTATGACTATGGAAGTGGAAGATTTTATGGACAAAAAAACACTTATATATGGTATTGACTGCGAACGTTGCCACGGACCGGCAAAAAAACATGTTCAGTCACATTTAAAATTTCCTGATTTAAAGATTGCCCAAAATATTGTTGGTTTTAAAAACTTAAAAAGACAACAAAAAATAGATGCCTGTGCAATTTGCCATTCCGGAAATGATCAGTCTAAAATAAAATCCCGTTTTCAGTTTAAACCTGGAGAAAACCTTTCAGATTATTTTAGAGCAGTTCCCGGATCAAATGACACGATTAATTATGATGTTCACGGAAATCAACTGGGATTACTTTCCCTCAGCAAATGTTTTAAAAAAAATGAAACTATGGATTGTATGACTTGCCATAATCCGCACGAAAATGCATCTCAAAATCTGGCAAGCTATTCTAAAATATGCATGAGTTGTCATCAGGGGGTTGTGCATAATGAGACAACTTTAAAAACGACATCAAAAGCAATGTTAGCCAATAATTGTGTAGAATGTCATATGCCGAAACAAGATTCAAAAGCGATTCGTTTTCAGAAATCAAATACGGCTGCAATGTCGAGTTATTCTTTACGAACACATAAAATTGCTATTTATCCAACGGCTAAAAAGTAATTATTTGCAATTCGTAAATTTCATTTAACACAACGGGCTACTACTCGAATTTTTGAAGCTCGAATTTTTCCCCATCAAAAACTCCATAAGTAAAATAACCAATCCAGTCGCCAAGATTTACATAATTGGAATCTTCTCCAACCGGAATAATCATTGGTAAATGACGGTGCCCGAAAATAAAGTAATTATAATGTTTGGTTTCGAGTTTGCGTTTGGCGTATAAAACCAGCCATTCGTTTTCTTCTCCTAAAAATTTCACATCTTCAGCTCCCGAAATCAGTTTGTTTTTAACAGATAAGTATTGTGCCAAACTAACGCCAACGTCTGGATGCAACCAACGAAAAAGCCATTTCGAAAACGGATTTGTAAATACCTTTTTCATTCGTTTATAGCCTTTATCGCCTGGGCCTTTTCCGTCGCCGTGACCAATCAAAAAAGTTTTTCCGTTAAAGGTAAATTCCTTATTATCATGATAAACGGGAATATTCAATTCCGTTTGAAAATAATCGTTCATCCATAAATCATGATTTCCAACGAAAAAATAAATTGGGATTCCGCTATCGCGAATTTCGGCCAGTTTACCTAAAACACGAACGAAACCTTTTGGAACAACGGTTTTATATTCGAACCAAAAATCAAATAAATCTCCAAGTAAAAAAATAGCTTCGGCATCTTGTTTTACGACATCTAACCAGGCTACAAATTTTTGTTCGCGAGGCAAACTCAACTCAGAAGTTGGAGCTCCAAAATGCTGATCAGAAGCGAAATATACTTTTTTCATTTAGATTATTAGATTGTTAGACTTCTTAGATATTAGATTTTACGATCTTTCGACTTTGGACTTTTAACTTTGGACTAATTAATTATCAGATGCGTACCATTCTGCGAATGATGATTCTGTTTCCTGAAGTTTTAACGAATAAAGTGAAATTCCTGCAGGTAAGCGCGCAATGATTCTTTCTGAAAAATCGACTACCATATTTTCGCTTGTTGGCTGGTAATCGACCAGAATTACGTGATGACCACGATTTTTCAATTCATTTGCTAATTCGATGTGCGGTGTCGTTTCGTTAAAAACGGTTGCGTGATCGAACTGATCGACGATTTCTTCTTTTACAATTTTCTTTAGGTCCGAAAAATCGATTACCATTCCGAATTTCACATTCGATCGATCTGTAATTGGCGAACCAATAACTGTTACCGATAATTTATAACTGTGCCCGTGAACGTTTTTACATTTTCCGTCGTAACCGTATAATGCATGCCCGGTTTCGAAACTAAATTGTTTTGTAATTCTGATATTACTCATCGATTTGAATTTTAGGTTGCAAATTTACAAATTAATAACCGTTTAAATAATAAATTCCAAATAAAGAAAAATTCCAAATTCCAACATGAATTAAATGTGATTGGAATTTGGAATTTTATGTTTGGAATTTATTATTTTTTACTTTTTAAACTGCATCAAAGCATTTCTGCTAAAATCAGATAAAACTAACTTACCGGTAATTGAAGCCCTTTCAATAAGTAAGGATTCCCATTGCTCTGTTCCTTCCCAAATAATTTTCTTCATTTCGTATAATGCTTCCGGGTTGTACGAACTTAGTTTTTGAGCGAAATTGGCAACGGCTTCATCCAATTCCTCAGCATTATGAAGTGAAGCATAAAGTCCGTTTTGGAGCGCCCAGTTTGCCGATTTCCATTCGTGAGCAGCTAAAGTCATTTGTGTCATAGCGGTTTTGCCAATTTTGCGCGAAACGGCCGGCTCAATCACAAACGGACCAATACCAATTGCGAGTTCAGAAAGTTTTATAGCACTTTCGGTGGTTGCCAAAACATAATCGCAAGTTGCAATAATACCTACTCCACCGCCAACTGCTTTTCCCTGTACACGACCCACAATGAGTTTAGAGCAGTTTCGCATAGCATTTAGCAAATGCGCAAAACCAGAAAAAAACTCCGTTCCTTGTTCTTCATTTTCCACTTTTAAAAGTTCATCAAAAGAAGCGCCGGAGCAAAAGGTTTTTGATCCTTCGCTTTGCAAAATAATAACTGAAATAGTTTCGTTTCTGCTTAAAGAATTAATTTCAGCAGTTAAACGATCCAGCAATTCTCTTGGAAAAGAATTACTTGCCGGATGACCAAATTGAACGGTTACAATATTATTTTGAAAAGTTGTTTCTAAAGAACCCTTTTGAATTTCTGAACTCATAAAAATAGTTTTTATGGTAAAGTTACGTTTTTGGCAACTATTTTCAACTGAAGCCGATTTGAAATTTGTTTTTTGAAAATTAATTGACTTTATTTGCTACACAATTGGGGGATTAGCTCATTTGGCTAGAGTACTTGCCTGGCAGGCAAGGGGTGACCGGTTCGAATCCGGTATTCTCCACAAAAAAACCGTATTACTTTATTGGAATACGGTTTTTTATTTATGCCAAACGACGACTTACCTACTCTCTATAAAATATGGAAGAAAACAGAACTAACAGTAAAGGCTTTCCTCACATTATTCAAGCAAGTTTTCTTGCAATAGTGATATTGATAGTTTTGTGCATTTCAATTCCATACTTAAGATATGCAGCTCTTTTTTTTAACCTTGCAATGAATAGTTTTCTATTTGCAGTATTCTTTCTTTTATTAAGTCTAACAAGCCTTTTATTTTCGACGATTTTTTATTACTTAAATAAAGCCATTCCGTCAATACTTTATCTTTTCGTTTTCTTTTTTGGATTATGGGCTACACTTTTTCTTACATCGAATTTTAGTGATAAAAAATCAATGAATCAAATTCCCGACATTATGGATGGAGTTTCTGAAACTATAACCGCTTTTCTTATCGGAATTGTCTTTATTTATCTAATTTCAAATTATATAATAACTGCTAAAACCTGGTATATCAAAAGAAAAAATATTGATTCTACGAGTAAATTCTAATTATCGTTCACTTGCATTATTATCAAAATTAGGTTCTTCTTCCGGTTCCTTAAAGTCATTATTTAACAAATCTTTGAGTTTCTTTTTTTCTTTCTGATTCTTTTTAATCGTAAACAAAATTAAAAAAACACTACCAGAGGTAATATCCTAATTATTATCCAATTGATTTCCATAACTTTAATTTTAAATTAAATATAAACTTTTTGAAGTTTCGAAACATTATCAAATAGTTAAGTGCTGAATTTTCAAATAAAATCTCACTTGCATAAAAACTAAATCAAGATGACATTATTACTCCGCTGGTTATTAATTCCAATATTATTTCTCATTGGATTATTGTTCTGGAAAGGAAGTCCGTTACTTATAAAATCAACATTATTAATTGTTCCTATCGCTGGTATTATTGGCTGGTTTGCTCACGAAGGCGCCTTTAGCGGAAGCGGCGGATTAGCAAAAGTATACGGTTTACTAACATTAATTGGCTTTTTGTTTTTCTATGAAATCGGACTCTTAATTGATCGTTATTATCTGGCTAAAAAAAGCGTAAGTACTACAGAAGATAATGTACTTCTTATAATCGGATTGGTTCTTTTGATTGCATCGATTGTAAACTTTTTGATAGCGATTTCAAGATAAAATAAGTTTATTACAAATATATTGTCATCAATAAAGCTTTACAAAACAAATGTCATGAAAAAAACAATCTTGCTATTAATAATGTTTTTAATTCTCTCTGAATGTATAGGTCAGAATAAAAAAGAAAAAAAGATCAATGATAGCACTATCAGTCATAATTTTAATGCTAGTAAAACTCTTTACTATGACATTGAAAATAAAACTGCTTTTACAACTTACAAAATAAACAATATAGGCCAATTTACTATTTACTATTTTGCCAAAAATAAAACAGATTTAGATTATCTGAAAAACTTTGAAAGCATTAATAAAATTGAAGCAAAATATGACGAACTAAATGATCTTCGCTATTTTTCTCAAAAACAGCAAAAAGAAATAAATAAATTATTACAGAGTCGATTAAAAAACAAAAAAGAGTTTATATTACTAGGCAAATTTATTGATGCAAAATATCTCAACATCGAAGACAAAAATGAATATTCAATTATCTTTCCTTTTAAATTAATGTTATACAAATTTGAAAAAGGAAATACCTGGAAATTTATCAAATCCATTAATATAAAAGGTTATAATGATGAAGTAAAATATTCTAATCTTAACTATTTAGTTAAAGAAGTTAATGGGAATAACCAAAAAAAATAATGAATCAAATGAGATTTTTCAAAAAGAAACAAATCAAAAACGAGAATAATTTTGACAACTTTCCGCCAATTGGAGGTCTAATGGTTTCTAAAATGGTTGTTGATCAGAATATGAAACCCCGTTTTTTGTTCCGCGAAAAAAGAACTCGCCCCGAAGATAGCGGATGGAGGATTTTTACAGGGTTTGAATCTGAAGAATACAATGATAATCCAGACAATATTGGAATATACAATCCTTCAACTATTCTTAACATTGATCCTTCTCTTAAAGACATTCTGTTAAAAGGAGTTGGTTCTGTTTATGAAAGAATAAAAGACGATTCTGATTGGTATAAAGTTACTGATTTCGACTTAGAAGATGATTTTATAACCACGCATGCACTAACGGAAAATTGGACACTTGAAATTAATAATCTCTTTGAACGAAGTATTGAAAAAGATGAAACTTTATATTATACTACAGGAGACAAATCTATTAGATTAATCATATGGAATTCTGAGAAAAACAAAGAACAACTATATGAAGAATATAAACAGGAAACAGATAATCGAGATGAGACAAAATCTAAAACACTAGACAAATTTGAGTTTTCTGATAACGAAATTTCAAGAATAGGATATTTGATCCAGGAACATGATGAACACAGAACATATCATGTGCTTTTTGGTTTTTCTATAATTGATAAAGAAGTGCTTCAGGCTGCATTTTATTTTGATGAAAAAGAAGATCTTGACTGGGCGATTGATACATGGAAAAACATAAAACTGAAAGAATAGAAACTAATAAATTAACAATCAATCTAATTCAGCCCATTTATCAAATCCATTCTCTTTTAAGCAAATCAATATTTTTTCAACTTCTTCAAGATTGTATTTTTTATTGGTAATACAATCATCTATTTCAAAGAGTAGTGTGATTTCATCTTTATCAAATAAAAAAGAAATAAACTTAGCTAGATTTCTATTCGAAAAATGATCGTAAAAAACATAAATCATGTCCTTATAGTTTGTGTTATTTAAATCTAATGAACTTTTTTTTACGAAGTCGATCGAATCTTTCATCCAAATTTCCATAATTCAACTTTTTTTTCTGAGAAGTATTTACAAATCTGCGCTATCAATTCTAACCTTCTCAGCCTTTTTTGCTTCCTTTATTTTCTTTTTTTCTTCTTTCATTTTCCTCTTTTCTTCAAGAACAATTTTCGCATGTTGACGATTAATGTTGAGAGCCCAAACAAAACAGATGAACCAGCCAAATACTGTCCAAGCACCAAGTACATTTAAAACCAATAAATATTTATTATTTCTTTTCTTCCAAGAGATGATAGTTGGAATAAAATAAACAACTAAAATAACCAGTCCGGCCATTACTTTGCCAACGGTTATGTCGTTATTTTCAAAAGGAGGACTACTTCCGTCTATTTGCATTCCATGAACAAAAATGGTAGAAATTAAAGTTATGCTACTAAAGGCAAGATTTTTTTTCATTTATACATCTAAGTTAAAAAACCTACCTCAACAAATACCCCAATCGAATACTACCATAAAAAGATCCCGTCATATCATGGCTTTCCAATTCTTTGCCATGATAAATAAAAGAGTACGATAAATTGAAATTATTGTGTCGGTATTTTAAACCAAACTCGGCGTTAAATCGCCACGGAATCAATTCGAAAATTACCGGACTTGTGTTGCTAAACATACTTCCTTCGATTGTTGCATCATAAAATTGGTAATTGATGCTTGGAATAGCATAAAAATAAAACTCCCTCACATTAAACTGTGGTTGAGAACTTACAGAAGCATCGTGCAAATTCGAATCATAAATTGGGAGTAATTTCTTAAAACCAATTCGGGTCAGAAAACCTGCAGAAACTCCGGTAAAAATAGTTCCCAGATTGGCTTCCGACTGGAAATTAAGATCTATAAATTCTTTGGGATTGCTTTTAAACAATTTTTTCGAATATAAAACATGTGCCTGAATCCCTAAAGCATTGTGAAGCTGATTTTCCCAACCATAAACGGTTTTATAACCAATAATATGGTGAAAACCTTCCTGTGTTTCGCGGCCAAAAGCATTTGGTCCCATATAACCAATTTGAAAATCTGTTTTTAAAACTGATTCTGATTGATAAAAGAAACTTCTTCCGGCTTCGGCAAAAAGATATCCCGTAAAAGGACGATTATTATCATCTGCCGCTTCTTTATTAATATATCTCGGATTATAAATATATTGTCCGATACGAAATTCTGTTATTTTCTTATTGATTTTCTCGTTATCATTCTTCGATAAAAACCGGTAAAAAAGCTCTAAACCATTGGTATAGTACATATCATTTTTAGACGATGTGTACAAATCATTGTCTGTTATAAAACCAATTTCTGTAGTTTTTCCTTGTCCAAAAGTCAACGTTGTAGTCAATATCAGAAAAGCAAAAAATGCTTTTTTACTTCCCATTATAATTTATTTTTCCAACGTAACGCATCTCGCGAACGATTCTTTCTTTTCTTCTGTTAATATAACTTGACGAACCTGTAGCTTTAAACTTTCTTGGGTTTGGCAAAATTGCGGCAATTCCGGCAGCTTGCATTGGTGTTAAACTCGAAGCATCACGACGGTACCAATGTTCGGTTGCGGCATAAGCTCCGTAAACACCGTCGCCCATTTCGATGCTGTTTAAATACACTTCCATAATACGTTCTTTGCCCCAAATAAGTTCTATTAAAACGGTAAAATAAGCTTCTAAACCTTTACGTAAATAACTTTTTCCCTGCCATAAAAATACATTCTTGGCCGTTTGTTGCGAAATCGTACTTCCACCGCGAATTCGGCGTCCGCGTTCGTTGCTTTTATATGCTTTTTGAAGCGCTTTAAAATCAAAACCATTATGTGTCAAAAAAGTTCCGTCTTCGCTGGCGATTACGGCTTTTTGTAAATTCATCGAAATTTTTTCAATCGGTTCCCAATCGTGATCAAAATATACTTCTTTGCCGCCTACTTTATTTTCTATTGCACGAATGATCATTAGTGGCGTAAAAGGCACAGGTATAAATTTAAAAAAGATCACAGACCCAATCGAAAGCCCGAAAAACCATAACATTAATTTGATGAAAAACCATTTTACTTTTTGCCCCAAAGAACGGTTGTTCTTTTTAGTGGCCGGTTTAGGTTTACTTGCGGTTGTTTTTTTTGGTGCTATTTTTTTAACTGCCATTATATTAAATCTGCTAATTCTGTTCCTATTACACTTCCTATTGCTACTCCCATTCCGCCTAAACGCACTCCACAAAACACGTTTTCAGACAGTTGAGACACAACAGGTTTTTTACTGTTTCCAATTCCCATAATGCCGCTCCAACGATGGGCAATCTGAAATTCTTGGTTTGGTAAAATTACATTTTTAAGTAAATCTTCCAATTTATTTTGTACAATTTTAGTCTGGCCAAATTCGGTTGTATTTTCCGTTTCAAAATCAAGGTTTCTTCCTCCGCCAAGCAAAATCCTGTCGCCAATATTTCTGAAATAATAATAACCGCGATCCAGATGAAAAGTTCCTCTGATATCTAAATTTTTGATGGGTTCTGTAATTAAAACCTGCGCTCTTGCTGGTTGTACAGCTCCATTGGTTAATTCATTCGCAAAACCATTTGTCGCAAAAAGTATTTTATTCGATTTAAAACTAAAATCACCGAGAACAACTTCAACTTCATTTCCTAAATCTGAATATGAAGTCACAGTTTGTTGATTGAGAATTAAAATATCTGCGGTAACGGCTTGTTTCAGCAATTCCTGCATCATATTTCCGGTATCGATCTGGGCTTCAAACGGATTAAAGATCGAATATTCATGAATATTTTCAAATCCAAATCGGTCTACTTCTTTAGCAAAAATATCGGATTTAAAAATGGGTTTCAGAATTTCATTGATAAACGGCAAACGCATTATAGTTTCGCTAAAACCTCTTTCATCCTCTTTTAGAAACAATTCATATCCGCCGTGAGGCTTAAAATCGATTGCATTATCGCCTAATCTTTTTCGGAGTAATTGTAAACCTTGCCAGCGTTTCTCAATAAGTTGCACGACATCTTCTTCGGTATGTGTTTTTAAATCTTCCAAAATTTCAGAAAGGCTTCCGAAACAGGCAAAACCGGCATTCTTGGTGCTTGCGCCTTGTGGCAGCATTCCTTTTTCTAAAACCAGAATTTTTGCTGCAGGAAATCTTTCGCGTAAGCGCAATGCTGCATGCAATCCCACAATACCGCTTCCTACGATTGTATAATCTACATTTGTGAACCAATTTTTGAGTTCCCAGTAACTTAAATTCATTTGCGTATTTATATAAATTCCAATCTTTTAAATTCCAAATTCCAATCTTGGGTTAAATTACAATTTTTTAAATTCCAATTCCAAAATTTGCTGTTGATTTTTTAGTAGTAGTAAATTCATGAATTTTTTTTAATAATCTAAGATAAAAAATTTGTGAATTAATAACGGAAAAGCCTTCGCATAGATTTTGGAATTTGGAATTTTAACAATAAATTGGAATTTAAAAGTTGTATTTTTAGCTCCACAAAAATTACAAGTTTATTATGAAAAAAGTTTTATTTACAACCTTAATAATGATGAGTTTAAACGCTATCGGACAAAATGTAATGTCACCGGAATTGTTATGGAAATTAGGAAGAGTCTCTGCACTTGGACTTTCAAAAGATGAAAAAAATGTTGTTTTTAAGGTTTCGACTCCTTCTGTAGAAGAAAATAAATCGTCGTCTAAATATTATATTTTACCTGTAAATGGTGGAAATGCAACTGAAATTAAAGACACTAAAGATGTTTTGAAAGACAAAAATATTTCGCCTGACGGAAAATTTTTAGTGTATAATGAAGAAGTAAAAATTGACAAGGTTTTAGGTAAAGATTATTATCCAAACCTTCAAAAATCTGATGTTCAAATTTATAATGGTTTAGATTATCGTCATTGGGATACCTGGAATGAAGGTAAATTCAACCACGTTTTTTATAAAGAAAACAAAGAAGGTGCAACAGGAATTGACATTTTAAAAGGTGAAACTTTTGATTCTCCACAAAAACCTTTTGGTGGCGATGAAGATTATATCTGGTCTCCGGACGGAAAAAGTATTTTCTACGTATGCAAGAAAAAAGCAGGAACTGAATATGCAGTTTCTACCAATACAAATATTTATGAGTATAATTTAGAGACTCAAAAAACCACAAACAGAACCGAAGACAATTTAGGTTACGACACGGCACCGCAATTTTCTCCAACAGGAAATTTAACCTGGCTGCAAATGAAACGTGACGGTTACGAGGCTGATAAAAACGATATTATTGTTGAGTTTAAAGGAATCAAAACGAACTTAACGGCAAATTGGGACGGAACTGTAGATAATTTTATCTGGAGTAAAGATGGGAAAAACGTATTTTTTGTTGCTCCGGTTGACGGAACAAAACAATTGTTTTCTGTAAACTTTCCGGGTTTAACGAGAATCGCAATTCAGGTGCAGCAATTAACAAATGGTGATTTTGACGTAAATGATTTAGTTGGTTTTTCTGGCGACGACATTATCGTAACAAGATCTGATATGAACCATGCCGGAGAGATTTTCTCTTATAATTTGAAGAAAAAAAGCTGGAAACAATTATCAAACGTTAATACAGAAACGTATAAAACTTTGACGTTAGGTAAAATTGAAAAACGTTACGTAACCACAACTGACGGCAAAAAAATGCTGGTTTGGGTTGTTCTTCCTCCAAATTTTGATGCTACTAAAAAATATCCAACTTTATTATTTTGCCAAGGCGGACCTCAATCTGCTTTAACTCAGGCATATTCTTTCCGTTGGAATTTCTCCTTAATGGCGGCTAAAGGATATATTGTCGTAGCACCAAACCGTCGCGGAATGCCAGGGCACGGTGTAGAATGGAACGAACAAATTAGTAAAGACTGGGGCGGACAAGTTATGGACGATTACCTTTCTGCCATTGATGACGTTTCTAAAGAAAGCTATGTAGATAAATCTCGTTTGGGTTGTGTTGGTGCAAGTTACGGAGGTTATTCTGTATTTTATTTAGCCGGAATTCACAAAAACCGTTTTAAAACTTTTATCGCTCACGATGGCGTTTTCAACACCGTTAGTATGTTGGGAACTACTGAAGAGGTTTTCTTTAACAATTGGGATTTTGGTGGTGCATACTGGGAAAAAGACAATGCAATTGCTCAAAAAGCATATACAACTTTTAATCCTGCCACTTTGGTTCAGAACTGGAATAAACCAATTTTAATTATTCAGGGAGGAAAAGATTTCCGTGTACCAATTGGTCAGGGTCAGGAAGCTTTTCAGGCGGCGCAATTACGAGGAATTAAAAGTCGATTATTGTATTTTCCGGAAGAAAACCATTGGGTTTTAAAACCTCAAAATGCTCAGGTTTGGCAGGGAGAATTTTTTAAATGGTTAGGCGAAACGCTATAATTCAATACATAAATAAAATTAGCCATCTATTTTTTCAGATTCAATTTAAGAGTTTGAAAAAATAGGTGGCTTTTTTTTAGTCGTCATTACAATTATATAACATTTTGGATGCCTTTAATTTTCTTAATTCAGAAAATTTTAAATAAATTGCAATTTAATAATTAAGCTAAACCCCGGCAATTATACTATATGGAGAGTAAAAAAAGTTATACCGCATTAAAAGTACTCTTCAGTTATATTGCCTTATTAGGATTGGTTGTTACTGTAGGATGGTTTTTGTATTCTGAAAATGTAGTTTACAACAAACTTGAAGACAAAATTGCTTTGGAGAAAACAAAAATCCTAAGAGTTAGTAAGCTTTTTTCTAATGTTTACAAAACAGAAAGTTTAGCCAGAAAAACGATTCAGACGAATTCTGAATCTGATTTTAAAAGTTATCTTATTGAAACGGATTCTTTAAAATGTAGAATTGATACGCTAAAAGAAATTGTTACTACAGATTACCAAAAGGTTTTATTGGATAGTGTGACTTATTTGCTTTCTGAAAAAACAGATAATATCAGGCAATTAAAAACAATAAAAAATAAGGCCGAAGATGAAGTTTCTGTAAATACTGCCATCGACGAAATCACCAAAATGGAGTTTAAACTCCGAAAACTTGAATTGCAGGATTTTACCAAAAATCCTAATGATTTGGGAAATTACCAGCGAAATGTACTTCAAAAATATGTTGATTATCTTAATCAGAATATTCCTGATGACAGTACAAATACTTTGAGCAAACAAGCTTCAGATTCTATTTTGGCCAATTCGAAAAAGCTGTTAAGCAATGTAAAACTGAAAGCGGAAAAGAAAAAGGAATCATTGAATTTTGAAGAGAATAAACTCCTGAAAAATGAAATTGCTATTTCTGAGCAACTTCGAAAAGTGCTTCGGATTATTGAAAGAGAAATCATCATTAACTCCATAAAAAACAATTCATTAAAAGAAAAATCATTAAAAAAAGTCAACGAAATTGTTACGGCTTCGGCAATTACGGGTTTGATATTGACTTTGTTTTTCTCTGTTTTAATTGTGAGTGATTATTCAAAATCTCAAGTGTATAAAAAGCAACTTGAAATTGCGAATTTCAAAACAAAAAACCTGCTTAAAAGTCGGGAGCAATTAATTTCTACCGTAAGTCATGATTTAAAAACGCCTTTGAGTACGATTGTTGGTTATACAGAACTTTTAGGCAATTCTGATGTGAATACGAAACAATCTTATTTTGTCAAGAATATTAAAAATTCATCTGAATATATCTCGCAACTGGTTCAGGATTTATTAGACTTTTCTCAAATTGAAGCGGGGAAAATTACGATTGAAAAAGTGCCATTTTTCTTGCCTGAAATTATTGATGACGTGGCCAAAAATATTCAAACGGTTTATAAACAAAAAAGCATCGATCTTATTATTAATGTTGATGAAAAACTAAATGCTAAAGTTGTTGGAGATCCTTTTCGTTTGAAACAAATTTTGAGCAATATTATTGGAAATGCTTATAAATTCACCGAAAAAGGTTTCATAAAAGTTAGCGCATTTGCTGTCATCGACGAACCTTTTTTCATCATAACTATTGAAGATACGGGAATTGGAATCGAAAAAGCAAATCAGGAATTGGTTTTTGAAGAGTTTGCCCAGGCAAACGAAGGCATCGAAAAAAAATACGGCGGAACGGGTTTGGGATTGTCTATTTGCCAAAAAATAATTTCGATTTTAGGCGGTACTTTAAACCTGGAAAGTACTTTTGGGAAAGGAAGTATTTTTGAAATTAAACTTCCGTTATTGATTGACAGTAGCGGAGAAAATTTCGTTCCTGAAATTAAAAAACCGATTCGTCTTAATAGCAAAAAATATACTTTTATTGTTATTGACGACGATATTAATTTACTGAATTTAACGAGCGGTGTTTTAAAACAGGAAAATCATCAGGTTTTTTCTTTTGACAGAGCAAACAAAGCGCTTGAAGCGATTTCTCATACTAAATTTGACTTTATTATTACTGATATTCAAATGCCTGAAATGGATGGTTTTATGTTTATTGAAAAATTGCGAAATGCTAAAAATTCAACCTATAAAAACCAACCTGTAGTGGCGCTTACAGGACGAACTGATTTGGATTTTTCAGTTTACACCAAAGCCGGATTTACAACGGTAATCAGGAAACCATATTCTCCAAAAGTTTTGTTGGAAACAATTCAGCAAATTTTAGAGAATGATACACTTCCCAATATTCCAATTAATGAAACCGAAGAAATAATTTCATCAGATTTATATTCACTGGAAACTTTAAAAGAGTTTTTAGGAAATGACCATGAAGCTTTGCGGGATGTTATTATATCGTTTGTAGAAAGTACCGAAGAAAATATTGTGCTTTTAGACAAAGCCATTGCAAGTAAAAACATTTCAGAAATTCACACGATTGCTCATAGAATTGCACCAATGTTCAGGCAAATTCAGGCAAATGATATTGCTAAGATTCTGAAAGATTTAGAAAAAAATGATTTTAAAGAAGAAGATTTAGAAAGCATTTTTGAGCGTTTTAAAAACAAAATCAATACGCTTTTTGCTTCTTTACAAAAAGAAATCGTTTAGTCTATATTGTATTGCTTCAATTTATTATAAAGTGTTTTTCTGGTAATTTTAAGCAATTTTGCAGCTTCAGATTTATTATTTTGTGCTCTTGACAAGGCATGAATAATGGCTTCTTTTTCATTTTCTGATAACGAAAAATTACCATTTGCTGTACTTTGTTTCTGAACCTGAAAAAACTCAGCAGGCAAAACATCGCTTTCTATAAAATCTCCGCGTGTTAGCAATGTAGCACGTTTTACGCAATTTTGAAGTTCACGTAAATTTCCCGGCCAATTGTATTTTTGAAAAATAGTCACTACTTCCGGAGAAAAACCAATAATTTCTTTGTTCAATTGCTGGTTGGCTTTTTCCAGAAAATAATCGGCAAAAACCATTAAATCTTCTTCTCTCTCTGTTAAAGATGGCGACAAGATCGAAAATTCATTTATTCTATGGTATAAGTCTTCTCTAAAATCACCGTTTTTAACGGCTTCACGCAAATCTTCATTTGTAGCCGTTATAATTCTGATATCTACATTAATTTCTTTATTGCTTCCAACGGGTTTAATTTTTCGCTCCTGAAGCGCTCTCAGCAACTGTATTTGATTTTCATACGAAAGATTCCCTATTTCGTCTAAAAAAAGAGTTCCTCCGTTAGCGGCCTCAAAATAGCCCATTTTATCGCTAATCGCTCCCGTGAAAGATCCTTTTAAATGTCCGAAGAATTCACTTGCTGCCAATTCTTTCGGAATGGCACCACAATCGACTGCTATAAAGTTGTTGTTTTTTCTATTACTTTGCTGGTGAATGCTTTTTGCAATGATTTCTTTTCCTGTTCCGCTTTCTCCAATAATTAAAACCGACATGTCTGTCGGACTTACCAATTGAATGTGATCGAGTAATTTTTTTGAAGCAACAGAAATCCCTCTTACAAATTCATTTTCAGCTGAAGTTGTTGCTTTTTTAACTGCTTTTTTTTCTTTTGGAATTTCAGCTTGCTCGGTTTGCAATGCATTTGTAATAACCAATAAAACCTCATCAGGATTAAAAGGTTTTGAAATATAATCTGCAGCACCGTTTTTAATTGCTTTTACTGCTGTATTTACATCTGAGTATCCTGTCATAAGTACAACAGGGATTTCAGGGTTTGAATTCTTAAATTCAGTCATAAGGCCGATACCGTCAAAATCAGGCAAACGAAGATCTGTCAAAATCAAATCAAACGATTCTTTTTTGATTGCTGATCTTGCTTCTTCGGCTGAGAATGCAATAGTTACATCATATTCTTTTTTTACTAGAAATCGCTCTAATAATTTGCAGAATGATATGTCATCTTCTATTATTAATATCTTTGGCATTTGCTTTTTGGGACTTTTTGCTAAAATAATACTATTAAACTTGTATTTTCATAAAATTATGCAAAAAAAAAGAGATTGTTTTATAACAATCTCTTTTTCACCAAAAACATAAATCTAATTCACCTAATTATATTTTTAACCAATTACCATTGACATCTGAATACACAGTAGCCTTTTGGTCCTTGACAGCTATTTCTAATTTGTATTCTTTTTTATCGTTTACATAAGCTTTTACCAATTTCGCACCTGGATAAGCTGTTTCTAAGGCTGTTTTTACAGCAGCCGGAACTGCTTCAGCACTAATTTCAGTATATTCGGTTTGAACAGCAACTTCCAGTTTATTTTCAACAGAAGGTAAAATTGTAGTCGCATAAATTGACAAGCTTCCAAAAACGACAGCTGCCGATAAGATTATCTTTTTCATCTTAATTATTTTTTAATGATATTTCCTTCAGCATCTGTAAATACAGTATACTTTTTATCTCCATTAGAGATTTCAAGTTTATAATGTTTCTTTTCGTTTACATAAGCTTTTTCAAGTTTAGTTCCCGGAAAAGATTTTTCAACCGTAGATTTTACTGCGGCTGGCACAGCATCAGCACTAACTTCAGTATATTCATCCTGAATAGTTACTGATTGACTTATTGAATTTGTTATTAACGGAGTCGTCGCTGCATTTACAGTTAAACATCCTAAAACGATTGCAGTAGATAATAGTAACTTTTTCATAGTGATTGTTTTTGTGGTTATTTATAATTACTTCTTAAGGATATTTCCTTGAGCATCAGTATAAACAGTAGATTTTACATCTCTAACACTGATGTCAATTCTATATTCTTTTTTATCGTTTACATAAGCTTTTTCCAATTTTACACCCGGATAAGCATTATCTAAACCTGTTTTAACTGCTGCCGGAACAGCGTCAATTTCTTTATATTCGTCCTGAGTTTTTACAGATTGAGTCATTGTATTCGAAACAATTGTATTTCCTGCTTGCATTGACAATGTTCCTAGAACAATTGCCGCTGATAAGATTAACTTTTTCATAGCTATAGTTTTTAAGATTAGTGTCTAAAATATTTTTAATTATTTTTTAATCCACGATCCGTCAGCGTTAGCAAAAAGAGAACCTACTTTATCTCCAACGGTAACATCTAACTTATATTGTGAATTTGCATTTTTATATGCTTTTGAAAGTACTGCATCCGGATATGCTTTTTTAAGCGCATCTGTAATAGCTGCAGGAACTTCTTCTAATTTAATTTCAGTATATTCATCCTGAATTGAAACTGTTTTTACGATTGTATTTGTAATTGGAGAAGTTGAAGCAAATGCTGTTAAACCTCCCAAAATGATTGCGGCTGATAAAAATAAATTTTTCATAATAGTTATATTTTAAATAATATTAATTAATTGGAATGAATGTAAGGGAATCTAGTCTGGATTATTTTTTAATCCAAGATCCGTCTGCGTTAGCATAAAGAGAACCTATTTTTTCTCCTACGGCAACTTCTAATTTATACTCGTTTTTTGTATTTTTAAATGCTTTAGTAAGTATTGCATCCGGATATGCTTTTTTAAGCGCATCTGTAATAGCAACTGGCACTTCTACCACTTTAATCTCGGTATAATCATCTTGAACTGAGATTGTTTTTACGATTGTATTTGAAATTGGAGAAGTTGAAGCAAATGATGTTAAACCTCCCAAAACGATTGCGGCTGATAAAAATAAATTTTTCATGATAGTTATATTTTAGTATAGTTAATTTAATTTTGGTATTCTTGATTCTAATTTTCACAATAATCTATACGATTATTTTTTAATCCAAGATCCGTCTGCGTTAGCATAAAGAGAACCTACTTTGTCTCCAACAGTAATTTCTATTTTATACTCTGCTTTTTCGTTTTTGTATGCTTTATTAATTACAGCTTCAGGATATGCTTTTTTCAAAGCTTCATTAATTGGAGCCGGAACTTCTTCTACTTTAATTTCAGTATATTCTTCAACAATTGAAATTGATTTTACGATTGTATTTGAAATTGGAGCAGTTGAAGCAAATGCTGTTAAACCTCCCAAAACGATTGCGGCTGATAAGAATAAATTTTTCATAGTGTATATATTTAAAATTATTTATAGTTTGTTTTACGCTTTAGATAATGAAATTATTATGCCGCAATCGCAACATAACCTTCCAATACACGTAAAAGCCTATTATTAAAGGGATTTAGGTGATTGTGCCAAAATTCAGCATTTACAAAAAGTGTGTAATTTATTGGAATGTTGTGTAATAAGTATACACTAATAGTGTGTATTTAAAAAGATAAGAGAATTTAAAGCAATTAATATAAATGAAGATATCTCTTAAATGCACACTTGAATAATTTTAAAAAAGAATAATATCAAAAAATGAGCACAAATTTTTGTAGACGTGTCCAAATTAATCACATTTAAATACTGTAAGTTATTTACTAATTATTACATTTGAAAAAATAATATTTTTCTCTCAAAAAAATAAATGTAAAAAATGGAACATAAGTTTTCAGAGATAGTTAAAGTTCCGCTTTTGGAGACCAAAGTTAATATTATAAACAAAGAGCAATATATTTTAATAATGAAAGCAATCGTACGTTCATTATTTAAAAGGGTTAAAAGCATTTTTATCGCAATAGTCTTTTTTATAATATTCTTACTAACATGGAAGTTGGCATCCAATACTCATTTAAGACAAATTATCATGACAATTTCAATCATCATATTTATTATCACTACAGTAATAAGTATTAAATCTTTATTGAGAAGCTTAGCTTTTGATAGATTTATCTCAGAAAAAGCACAAAAATTACAATATCCTACTTTATTTGTGTATCGGTTTTACAAAGATGGGATATACACAAAAAATCAGGAATTAGAAGGTTTTTTCAATTATAATTCTTTTCAGTCAATAGGTGTTTACGAAGAAGGAATTCAATTTCTTTTTCGATTTAAAAACTCTAGTATTGGTTGGCAGCTATATAAGACTTACCAAGCAGACTCTTTTTGGATGCCTATTTCGAGTTTAGAAAAAAAAGAAGCACAGGAAGTGATCGCTTTTGTGAAAAAATTAAAAGAAGCTCACGTATATCATTAAAAAAGGCTGTCGAAATTGACAGCCTTTTAAATTATTCTATTGGATTCATTTTAAATGTATCCATAAATGCAGTTGTATAATCTCCTGCAATATATCTCGGATCATCCATTAATTGTCTGTGGAAAGGTATTGTAGTTTTTACACCTTCGATAACAAATTCGTCTAAAGCCCTGCGCATTTTGCTAATTGCTTCTTCACGAGATTGCGCAGTTGTAATTAACTTGGCAATCATTGAATCGTAATTTGGCGGAATTGTATAACCTGAATATACGTGAGTATCTAAACGTACTCCGTGACCTCCCGGCATATGAAGCGTAGTAATTTTTCCTGGTGAAGGACGAAAATCGTTATAAGGATCTTCAGCATTAATACGGCATTCAATAGCGTGTAATTGTGGTAAATAGTTTTTTCCAGAAATTGGAATTCCGGCAGCTACCATAATTTGTTCACGAATCAAATCATAATCTATAACTTGTTCTGTAATTGGGTGCTCTACCTGAATACGGGTATTCATTTCCATGAAGTAAAAATTTCTGTGTTTGTCCACTAAAAATTCTACAGTTCCGGCTCCTTCGTATTTAATGAATTCAGCAGCTTTTACAGCAGCTTCTCCCATTGCAGTACGCAATTCGTCGGTCATAAATGGCGAAGGCGTTTCTTCAGTCAATTTTTGGTGACGACGTTGTACAGAACAGTCTCTTTCAGAAAGGTGACATGCTTTTCCGTATGAATCTCCCACAACCTGAATTTCGATATGACGTGGCTCTTCGATAAGTTTTTCCATGTACATTCCGTCATTTCCAAATGCAGCAGAAGCTTCCTGACGTGCACTTTCCCAAGCTTTCAATAACTCATCTTCTTTCCAAACGGCACGCATTCCTTTTCCACCACCACCGGCAGTTGCTTTAAGCATAACCGGGTAACCAAATTCTTTTGCTAATTCTTGTGTTTGCTCAAAAGATTCTAATAATCCGTCTGAACCTGGCACACATGGAACTCCTGCAGCTTTCATTGTCGCTTTTGCAGAAGCTTTATCTCCCATTTTGTCAATCATTTCAGGAGCAGCACCAATAAATTTGATTCCGTGTTCCTGACAAATTTTAGAGAATTTAGCATTCTCAGAAAGAAATCCATAACCTGGATGTATTGCATCTGCATTAGTAATTTCTGCAGCAGCAATTATATTTGACATTTTCAAATACGATAAGTTACTTGGAGGAGGACCAATACAAACCGCTTCGTCAGCAAACTTAACATGTAAACTCTCTGCATCAGCTGTAGAGTAAACTGCTACAGTTTTAATTCCCATTTCCTTACATGTACGAATTACACGAAGTGCAATTTCTCCTCTATTCGCAATTAATATTTTTTTAAACATCTTATTTATATTAAAAATTACAAATTCCAATCTCCAAATTCCAACAATTGGATTTTGTGATTTCTCTATTGGAATTTTTAAAAATTATGATGGATCAACTAAAAATAAAGGTTGATCAAATTCTACAGGAGACATATCGTCAACAAGAATTTTTACAATTTTACCTGAAACTTCTGACTCGATTTCGTTGAATAATTTCATTGCTTCAATTACACAAAGAACATCACCTTTTGCAATTGTAGTTCCTACTTCAGTAAAAACTGGTTTGTCCGGAGATGGTTTTCTATAAAAAGTCCCAATAATTGGCGATTTTATAGTAATGAATTTAGAATCTTCTGCCGGAACAGATGCTTCGCTAGTTACATTTACAACAGCCGGAGCAACTTGTTGAGGAGCAACCGCTTGTGGCAATTGCGCCTGAGCTGGCAATTGTTGTACATAAGTAGTTTCAGTTACATTTCCTTCTAAAGTTGTTCTAATGGTGATTTTTACATCATCCATTTCTAACTTTACTTCTGCAACTCCCGAATTTGCTACAAATTTGATTAGGTTTTGAATTTCTTTTAAATCCATAATGATTCGTTTTTAGTTTTAATTTATTTTTTATCGTAAGCCCATTTTAGGTAAATAGATCCCCAAGTGAATCCACCACCAAAAGCGGCAAAAATAATATTATCTCCTTTTTTGAATAAGTGTTCAAAGTCGTTTAATACTAATGGCAATGTCGCTGAAGTTGTATTACCATATCTTTCGATATTCATTAATACTTTAGAATCGTCAAGATTCATTCTGCTTGCAGTTGCATCAATAATACGTTTGTTTGCCTGGTGAGGAACTAACCAATCTACATCTTCATTAGTCAAATTGTTTCTTTTTACGATCAATTCGCTTGCATCAGCCATATTGGTTACAGCATATTTAAATACTGTTTTTCCGTCCTGAATAATATTGTGTTGTCTGTTTTTAACGGTTTCTTCTGAAGTTCTTATTAGAGAACCGCCGGCAGGAATTTTAAGATAATCGCGTCCTTGACCATCGCTTCGTAAGTATTCGTCTTGTAAACCAAGACCTTCGTAATTTGGTTCGAATAAAACGGCACCCGCTCCATCTCCAAAAATAATACAAGTTGCCCTGTCTGTATAATCTACAATTGATGACATTTTATCGGCACCAATTAATAGTACTTTTTTATATCTTCCTGATTGAATGTAGGCTGCAGCAGTCGACATTCCGTATAAGAAACTTGAGCATGCGGCTTGCAAATCGTATGCAAATGCATTTGTAGCTCCAATTTCTGTTGCAACATAAACTCCTGTTGCGGCTACGGGCATATCTGCTGTAGCTGTTGCCATTATAACCATATCAATCTCTAATGGATCAATATTTGCTTTGGCAATTAAATCCTGTGCTGCTTTTATGGCAAGAAACGATGTTCCTTTATCAGCATCTTTTAGAATTCTTCTTTCTTTAATTCCGGTACGAGTAGTAATCCATTCGTCATTAGTATCGACCATTGTTTCCAGTACTTTGTTCGAAAGTACAAAATCAGGAACGTAGGCTCCAACAGCGGTAATTGCGGCTGTGATTGTATTCATTATATTTTATTATTTCCTTTCAAATACAGTGCATTTGAAAAATTTTTAAAAGACTTGAAAATTACAAAAAAAAACGAAATGAAATTGTAGATAATTTCTTAAAAAAAGAAAATTATAACCAACAAAAAAAACTCTCACGATGTGAGAGTTCCGGTATCATTTACAAAAACGTATTAAGCAACCGCTACAGATTTATCGATAACAACTTGCCCTCTGTAATACATTTTACCTTCATGCCAGTAAGCTCTGTGGTATAAATGTGCTTCTCCAGTAATAGGACATGTAGCGATTTGAGCTACAGTAGCTTTATAATGTGTTCTTCTCTTATCTCTTCTTGTTTTCGAGATTTTTCTCTTAGGATGTGCCATTTTACTATATTATTTATCCGTTAATAGTTTCTTTAATTTGTCCCAGCGCGGGTCAATATCTTCTTCTTGTTTACTCTCTTCTTTTTGTTCTTTTACTGTTAATTCATTCAGTTTTGTTAAGGCTTCGGTTTTTAAACTTCCGTCTTTTACGCCTGGATGAACTCGTTTTAGCGGTACCGAAAGTGCAATCATTTCATAAATGTATTGTATTACATCTATTTCGTGCTCTCCATGCGGTAAGATTAGCAGCTCTTCGTTATCATTATTGAATTCATCTCCAAAGCGAACAATCAATTTCATTTTTCCTTTTATAGGAAGATCAAAATCTTCGCCTGTTAGATCACAAGGCACATTTACAGTTCCTTTGTGTTTGAATTCCAACTCTAACATGTTGCTTTTCTTATCTAAAACTAAACTCACTTTGATATCCGAACTTTGAAATTCGTCGTAATCAAAGTTCTCAAAGAACGCATTACTTATTTGATACTCAAAATGGTGTTTTCCTAGCTTTAATCCACTAAATGGAATTAAAAATTCTTTTGTTTTGCTCATTTCAACATCAATTTGCCCCTCTCACATCTTAAACAAGATATCTGAATTGGGGTGCAAAGATATAAAATTATTATAAAACTAATAATCTTATTCACCTTTTTTTGTTTATAACTGTTTTTCTTTTATTTTAAGAGGTTTTTGGCTAATCTCCTCATACTGATTACGCGAGCGAAAAACATCTATTGCAAGGTAAACCGCTTCTTTAAACGAATTATAATCTGCCATATCTTTTCCTGCAATATCGTAAGCTGTACCGTGATCCGGAGAAGTTCGAACCTTATTTAATCCTGCTGTATAATTTACTCCTTTTCCAAAAGATAAGGTTTTAAACGGAATTAACCCCTGATCGTGATATGTTGCCACAATAGCGTCATATTTCTCATATTGACCGCTTCCAAAAAAGCCATCAGCAGAAAAAGGACCAAAAACCATTGTACCGCTATCAAATATTTTCTTTAAAGCCGGTTTTAAAATCAAATCTTCTTCTTTACCAATAACTCCACCATCGCCACTATGCGGATTTAATCCTAAAACAGCAATTTTGGGTTTTACAATGCTAAAATCCTGAATTAGGGATTTTTTTATTGTTTCTATTTTTCTTGTAATTAATTCTTCTGTTAAATGCGATGAAACTTCATTCAGCGGAACATGATCTGTCAGTAAACCAACCCTAAGATTATCCTGAACCATCATCATTAAGGCATTACCTTCTAATTCCTGATCTAAATAATCTGTATGTCCCGGAAATTTAAAATCTTCAGACTGAATATTATATTTATTTATTGGAGCTGTAACCAGGACATCAATTAAATCTTCTTTTAAAGCTTTGGTTGCCGCAACAAAAGATTTTATTGCATACTCTCCTATTTTCTCGTCGTTTGTACCTAAATTAATATCAACTCCTTCTTTCCAAAGATTAAATACATTTAATTTTCCTGGTACAATTTGATCTAATTTATCAACGCCATGAAACTGAACTGCTGATGTAAAACTTTTTTTAACGAAAGAAAGAATTTTAGCATTTGCAAAAATAACCGGCGTACACAGTTCTAACATACGAGAATCTTCGAATGTTTTTAATATAACTTCGCTTCCAATACCGTTTAAATCTCCTATTGAAATTCCAACAATTATATTTTCTGCTTTTTTATTCATGAGCTCAGATTATTTATTACTAATTTTGATGTGCAAATTTAGTAAAATAAAACAACAATGTTCACAGGAATTATAGAAACCCTAGGCAGGATTCACGAAATAAAAAAAGACCAAAACAATCTGCACTTAACTGTCGATTCATCCATTACAAACGAATTGAAAATTGACCAAAGCGTTTCGCACAACGGAATTTGCTTAACGGTTGTCGCCATAAAAGACACTTTTTATACCGTAACCGCTATTGAAGAAACCATTTTGAAAACCAATATTGGCGAATGGCAGGTAAACGATATTGTAAATCTGGAAAGAGGAATGAAACTTGGCGATCGACTTGACGGCCATATTGTACAAGGCCACGTAGACCAAACCGGAACCTGCATTAAAATCGAGGAAGCAAACGGAAGCTGGAATTATACTTTTGAATACGACAAAAACCTTAGTAATATTACGATAGAAAAGGGATCGATTACCGTAAACGGAGTAAGCTTAACTGTTGTGAATTCTAAAGAAAATGAATTTAGCGTTTCAATAATCCCTTATACTTTTGAAAACACGAACTTCAAAAACTTTAAAGTAGGTACTAAAATCAATTTAGAATTTGATGTAGTAGGAAAATACATTTCAAGACTATATTCTATTAACAAATAAGTGTTAAAACAGGTCATAAAAAAAGCTTCAATTTATATTGAAGCTTTTTTTATTAAATTATATTTATAAATGGTATACATTCCAAAAAATAATGCAACTACCAATAAAATTATCAAATTTTGGTCAATAGCACCACCTGGAGGTGGTGGCGGTGGCGGAAGAGCTACAGCAGATCTTGATGTTGGAGCTGGTGGAGTTGGATCCGCTAAAACACTTGATACATTAATCAAGGTTATAAATAATACTAAATAAAAAGTCTTTGCTATCTTCATAAATCTCAACTTGCTGAAAGCCAGGGAGCTATACCATTAATTTATCTGCTTATATTATAATTCGCACAAGAACAATGTCTTACGCTTTATTATTTGACAAATGTATAAGATTTTATCATAAATCCAATCTTTTGAGCAAAAAAAAAGCTCCATAAATTTCATAAAGCTTTTGGTGGTTATAAGATATTAAATGAATATGTCTTATTTAAACACTCCCAAACAACACTCCTGATAAAAGAATAATACTATTGTTTTTTAAATAAAACAAAGTGTTATTCCCCTCTTTATTATTTTTAAATAAAATCATATTTATCTTTATTTTTAAATTCAAAAAAAATCCAAATATCTAATCCTGGCTTGTAAAGAAACAGGTTTCACTTCTATAAAAAACTGGTTTATAAAGACTTTTTTTGATAATGTTTTTCATTGTAAATCACAAAACCGGTATCCTTTTGCACTAATTTTTCTATGGCTTTTTCCATAAAAGATTGACTATAAACATTTAATTTTACGTAGGTACTTTTTATTACAGAGGTTTTACCGTTTATCATACGTTCTTCTGTACCTTCTGAATTGTCACTTACAATTTGTACTATTTTACTTTCTGATTGCCATTGATATACTGATAAATCTCCATACATTTTGTTTTGCCTGAAGTCAGCTATTTTATTTTCTTTTTTCAAATAATTAATAAAACCTATAATTTCAGACATTTTTCCATCATAAAAATTAATTGCTTCATAAGCATAAATCTTATCATTTTTATCAGTTAGTAGTACTAATCCATTAAAAAAAAATTGATTGTTGTAATTAAACGGCCTTTTGCCTAAAACTTTATTTTGTTGATTAGAAAAATGATATTTATACAATTTTATGGTATCTGATTTTAAAAGCGCTTCGATTTCTTTTTCTTCATTGTTGTTATTGACAATTGCTGTTTTCCATACCTCCGTTTTCGAAATTAAATCGGAAATATTTTCATTAAAGGACATTTTCGCCAAATCGAAACTTCCACAATCCTTACATATATTCTCAGGATTTTTCACGTCTTGAGATCTCGCACAGGAAGTTAAAAGCAAAAGGAGATTAAGTATTATTGTTTTTGTTATCATTTTAATTATATTATTTTTAAAACTCATTCGTTAATTATTATACAAAAGAAAAATTATTTAACCTGTAGAAACAAAAAAAGCCTCACATCTCTGTAAGGCTTTGATTTTTAATGTGGTCCCACCTGGGCTCGAACCAGGGACCACCTGATTATGAGTCATATTTTATTTATTTTACAATGACTTACTTTTACTTATAATAACTGAAAATCAATTATTTATAAAATTTAAAAAACAAAATACATCATTATAAATGATAATATTTGTAGATTTGTTCGTCAAATGTTCGTCAAATTTTTGCCTGTTTTTCTACGATTGCGTAGAAAATGTTCGTCAAATTTACAAATTAAACATCCAAAGAAAATGATTTCCTACAAATTTACATTAAAAAGTACTTCAAATGCACAAGGGGATTATTCTATTATCCTTGTCTTTATAAAAGATCGAATAAACAGTAGTTTATCAATCAATAAAACATGTAAACATGAAGATTGGTCGTTTGACACCCAACGGCTAAAAAAATCGCACAAAGAGTATAAACAAATTAATGAACTAATCGAAAAATACTCGAATAGAATTAATGAAATAATTCATGATTTTGAATCAGATGAAACTCCATTTACAATACAAGATATTATAACTAAATTCAAAAAAAAATCTGGCAAACAGAAGGCCTTGAGTTATACGGATTTTCACGAAACTTTGATTGAAGAAATTAAAAACGCAGGAAAACTGTCAACGAGTAGTATTGAAAAGGAAACACTAAGATCAATACAACGTTTTTTGGGTAAAACTGAAATCACTTTTAGAGATTTGTCCGTCGATGCAATCTATAAATATCAATCCTTTTTAAATGCCAATAAAAATAGCCAGAGCACCATTGGTATAAGAATTCGAACTTTACGCTCTGTTTTTAATAAAGCAATTAGGAGAGAAATCATCCCTGCTTCTATGTATCCTTTCACTAAATTTAAAGTATCCAAGATTAAGGAAAGTGGCAAAAAAGAATACTTGTCTGAAGAAGAACTCGATTTCCTGAAAAAAGCAAATTTATCTGAAAACAATGATATTATTGCAAGAGATATGTTTTTACTAAGCTATTATGGAAGAGGCATCAATTTCATTGATCTTATGCAATTAAAGAAAAGAGACTTGTATAAAGAGACTATCACATATAAAAGAAGTAAAACAGGAGTAATTGTAAATTTTAAATTAAACGAATTCTGGAAGCAAAAAATTAGCGAATATGCCTCTCCTGTTGACTCTTTGTATATATTCAATATCATTCACAATAATCAAGATTCCGAAACCTATATAAATAACAGAAAGGAAAAATTTCTAAAACTTTATATAAACAAACCTATTAAAAAAATTATTAATGATTTGGGGATCCAAAAGAATATCACTTACTATTGCGCAAGACACACATTTGCTACAATCCTGAAATTTAATAATATATCAATAGATATTATCAAGGAAGCTTTAGGACATAAAGATATCAAATCCACTATGTCTTACTTAAACACACTTCCAAGCAACACTTTAGATAAAATGATTGATGATATTATTTTTTAAATAAAACATAGAATTTTCTTTCTCGAAATTACTATTAGCTGTTGCATTAATTTTTTTACTAAATTAACTATACAACCAAAATCGCTTCGCTATCTTTGTTAGTGGCAGTTTTTAGTCTTTTTTATAATCATCTAGATATACAAAATCTCCTTTTTTCATTTTTCCAAAAACTTCTTCTTTTAAAGCTGAATTTATAATAAACAAATATCCAACATAGTATGTTTCTTTATGTCCTAAAGCAATGGTTTGTTTATCTTCATCAATTAAAAGTTTCATTGTTGTACTTTCATCATTATATGCAGATACAAACCTAATAATTCTGTCCTCTGCCGTCCATTCATATATTGTAAGCTTATTATTCCAACTATTTATAAACTTTTTTGCTTTACCATATTTTGTAATTAATTTTTTATATAGCTCAATAGTTTGTTGCTTAGTAAGTTCATCTGCTACTCCATTTATTACTTTTATTTTTCCATTTAGGGCAGTAGCTACATTAACTTTTTGAAATTTTTGATTTTCAAAAAAAGCAATTGTATCTATTGACGTTGAACTTTTTTGAAGATACTCTATGGCTATTGCTTTTTTGTTTTCTGAATATTCATTTTCAAAAACTGTGTCCTTCATAACAATTTGTGAATGTAGAACGCCTTGAATTTCATAAACATTATTATGTTCTTTGCTTATATCTTTTTCAGAAAACAAGTCCGATATTTTTGTGCTTAAATTGAAATTTTCTAAATCCAAAGGTTCTTCTCCAATAGGTTTAACCTGTCCATTACAACTTATAAAGATTAATGTATTTAATAAAAGTGCTAGTAGTGTCAAATTATATTTCATTTTGTTTATTTGTAGGCAAACTCACGTTATATTGCATTTATTTGGCTTTAATTTTTTGCCTCTTTTTTAATTCAGAAAAATCTTTTATTGTTCTGCCTTTTCGATAGTTTTATATTTAATTAAGACATTAAGTATTCTCTTTTTTTATCTCAAATATTAAATAAATTACTCCAAGACAGAGCTATCATGACGTCATTGGGAGGAAAAGTAATTTTTAGTTTAATGAAAACCTTAGGTTTTCAAGCTTTCTTTTGTACCGCGAGGCAGAGCCTCAAGTAGTCAAGAAATATTTTTTTCAATATGTATTGTTTTCATAGTTTTTTGGTTTAAGCTTTCTAATATGTTTTTGCTAAGTTTTTATGGGAGAGGAATTAATTTCATTGATTTAATGCAATTAAAAAAAACGGATTTATATAAAGAAACAATTACCTATAAAAGAAGTAAAACTGAGGTAATAGTAAACTTTAAAATAAATGATTTCTGGACGCAGAAAATTTAAGAATATACTTCATCAGCCGATTCAATCTATTTGTTCAATATCATTCATAATAATCAGAACTCCAAAATTTATATAAATAACAGAAAAAGAAAATATCTCAAAATTTACATAAACACACCTCTTAAAAAAACTACTACCGATTTAGGCATTCAAAAGAAAATCACCTACTACTGTGCAAGACATTCATTCGCAACGATTCTTAAATTCAATAATATTTCAATAGATATTATTAAGGAAGCCTTAGGTCATAAAGATATTAAATCTACGATGTCTTATTTAAATACACTTCCAAGTAACACTTTAGACAAAATGATTGACGACATTATTTTTTAATTTTTTTTTTGGAAAAGAGAAAAAAAATCTAATTCAAATTATAATAGAAGTGATTTAAACTTTTTGTTTTATTGATTTTTTTAAGCAATTACGATGAATGCTAAATAATTAAAGCCTAGCCAACTTGCTACGGTTGCGCCAAATCTATTTAATATAGACCTAAAACTGTCCATCCATGCATTGGTGCTCTGAGTCAAAATATTCATCTCTATCAAAATCTCCATTTCTTTTATTAGTACTATAAAATGTTTTCTAATATTACATTTATAATTTTGTATCATCTGAATGTATTTGAGTTTCTAAAGTTAATTAAAAATAAGGTAGCAAGAAGTATTATACTTTTTTATAAATTATAGCTTTCTATAAAATTATTTTTTTAATTGCGTTTTGATTAGTTTACCAGTTTCATCGAAAATTTTTATAGTTTTTTGATTAGGAAGTGTGCAAATTATAGTTCCTTTTGAGAATTCAATTCTGTCAAATTCTATCGGAATAATAAGTTCTCCAGTTTCATTATTGGCTACTCCTAATTCATTCAATTTTTCATTTAAACTTTCCATAATCACAAGTACAGGATGAAGACTTCTTAAACTATAGGAATTAATATCGTAATTTGTTTTTACTAATCGTCTATTCTTTTTATCAATCCAAAAAGTAGTATTTGATCCTTCATCTTCTTTTAAAGCAACTTGTACATAATTTTTCAAAAAATTAGTTTGGCTAATGTTATAGTAAATAGGCTCTACTAACCATTTTCCATCAAAACCAATAATTCCTTTTTTGTTGGATTTTGCATCTCGACAAATTACATATCCCGTTTCATTATATTGTTCTTTTAAAAACTGGTGTATCGGATAGATATTTGTATGCACTATTGGCTTATCTGCTTCTATAATAGAAATAACTGCCTGAGTGATTGTTGCCGAAAAATATTCAGAATGAGTTATATATTCTTCAGTTTTCAAATCTTTTGGCTTTACCCGGGATTTAAAAAATTGTTCCAGTTCTTTTTCCGTGTTTAGTTCCTCATTATAGATTTTATCTTTGGCTACTTCCAAAATTTTTATCAAATCTCTTATCTTTTCTATTTCGTGAGTACTTCTAAAGGTCTGATAGCCTGTACTGTTTAAGTATTTTCCGTTTTTGTAAAGAGCATTCACTTCTACTTTTTCTGATAAAGAGATAGGGATTTTATAGGTAAGTTCATTTCCGTTAAATGTAAGAATTTCGATATCGCCTTGATCTGTATGTATGGTTTTTGTGTTTTTATCAATAGGATAATCCTTGATGTTGGCAAAATTGGTTATTACTTTTATTTCGACTGCACTTATGGGCTTGGTATTTTTTTGAAAAAAATATAACCCACTATTTACCATATATTCCTTATCTTCTTCTCCATAAAACGGTGTTTTGTTTGATTCTGAACGCGTAAGGATTGCACTTGAAGCATTTTCATTGGTCCCATCCATATAGAATACTTTTTGAATTTCAAATTTTGGCAGGCGTTCAGCGTTTTTACGAAAATATAAATTATCGTGACCTAATAACTCGCTTAATCTATATTCGTCATACTCTATGTGAAAATAACTATTGGGAAATCTATTTCCTGTATTAATATCTAAAGAATCAAAAAAAGAGGGATGGTATAATTTTTTATCTTTAAATGCATTTATACTTTTACTTAAGTCCTTTTCGGGAATTGGATCTGCTGAAATTTTAATTGAATTCAGCTCAATTATATTTTGAAGTTCAGCTATTTGGTCGTCAATTTTTTCTTGTAATTCTATATTTTGTGCATTACAAGAAAAAATAATAGGTAAGAGTATTATAAGAACTAATTTTTTCATATTTTTTGGATAACTAAAAAAAACTCTTTTGCCTTAGGTCAAAAGAGGTGAAGCTTATATTTTTAAAACTATGTCATTAGAAATTAATGTTTAACAAAAGTGATTTCAAGGTGTTCGCTTTTTTTTACATTCCTATCGATGGACCTTCAAATTTTCCAGGCGAATAAATTTTATTGGATTTTATATTTTTAAGATATATTATTTTGTCTTTTTGTTTATTCAAAAAAGCCTTAAATTTCTCTTCTTTTTTAGTTTTATCATCTACAAATATAATGATGTCATTTTTTATAGTAATCGTATAAGTAGTGAGTTTTAAATAGCTAGAAAGTATTGGTCCGATAACATTCTCCTCTTGATTTTTATTATCAATCTTTTTTAACTTAACAGTATCTACGGTAGCACTTTGTCTAATAACCACTCTATCGCTTAATTCATCTGTATAATAACTTGCGCCCCCAAGTTCTTCTATAATTTCTTTATAAACGGTTTTAGGTACTAAAAGGGAATCTGCATTTATTTCCCAAACAAAAGAATCTGAAAATTGCTGCTCTTTTAAAATTTTCACTAGAGGATTGTTACTGTCAAATTTCTCTGGAGGCAATTTCATTATTTTTGGTCGTAAGTAGGTTTTTTTCTTTTGTTGGGCACAAACTGAAATTTGAATCATTCCTAAGATCAAGCAGAGTGCAATTCTAACTGTTTTATTGTTCATTTTTTATTAATTAAAGTCTTATTAAGAATTATTAATTTTTTAAATCTCCTTTGTAATTATATTCCAGATTCATTATTTTATCTTTTCCTTTATAGTATTCTGTTACAATATCATTTTCTTTTTTTGTTCCTTTAATAATAAAAGCCCCAGTGGGATAGTTATATATTTAATTAAGACAATAAGTATTTTATTTTTTTTATCTCAAATATTAATTAAAAACTATTATTCTTTTTCAATATATATAATTAAAATCCTTCTCCATCAAATTTACCTTCCATAAGTGTAGGGCGGTATATCTGTAAAGATATTGATTTCCATCTTCATATATAATTTCGCATACGAATCTCACTAATTTGTTATTAGCGTAAAATTTTATTTCGTAAATCTCTAGAGGATACATTTTTTTGTCAACATTTTTTTTGTCTCAATCGATAAAATAATTATAAAAAAAGATGCTCAATAATATCAAAATTATAAAAGGAATTACTGAAATTACAAAATAAGCATTTTGATTTCCAGAATCATAAAAGCCGTATTCTTTATCATAATAAAGTTTTAAACTATCACTATTTTTTAGTTTCCTATCAAAACCAAAATCTTCTATAATTTCATTTCCTTCTTTATTTTTAAATTTTATTTTGCCAAAATAGCTGTATGTATTGTTGTTTTTATGAGATTTAATACTATCTACATTTATTACCAAAGCATTTATTCTATAACCAGAAATTCTAGGTTTAAATACCGTTAACATAATATACAAAGAATAAATACAAATCATAAAAACAAAAGCAAAAATAATTATCTCCAAAGGAGAAGTTTCTTTTATTGAAAGACTTCTTTTCATCAATATGCTTGTAACTTATTACTTCCCTTTGGTCTATATAAATAAACTGATATATAAGTAGTTGTAACAACCTCTTTATCTTTTCTTTTAAAGCCTCCCCATAATGCTGATTTTTTATTATTTATTTTCTCTAAAGAAATAATTTTACCTTGGGCATAAAACTTCATTTCATATTTTTCAATAGGTTTCAAATCGAAAAATTCAAGATTTGCATCAGTTCTAAATTGATAGTCATTATCCCATCCATCCTTTACTTCTGCTTCATTGAGATACATTTGTTGTGCCAGTCTTTTTTCTTTATTGTAATTTAGATTGGCGAGTTCATTTTTTGTACCTGTCATGTATATATTTCTTATCTCATTGTATTTTGCTAAAACTTCTTTTCCTAATTGTTTTAATTCTTCAGAATCTGTCGTAAATAGCACTTCAGCATTATCTAAAACAGATAATTCATATGGAACTTTCAATTCAACATCTATACTTTCTTCATAGTAAGTCTTATTTGGGTATAAAAATCCTCCATCCCCTTTTCCATCAAAATCTTTAAAAGGTGTCTTAAATTCTAATATTGTTTTATCTTCTCCGTCAATTTCTTTTTCAATACTAAATTTAACACCCGCATTTAAACCTAATGTTTGATTGGGGGTTTCTGTTTCTGAATACTTTGGATACATCTTTACCGTTATCTTTTGTTTTCCAGATTTTTCAATATTCCAATTTATAGGTATTGATGTTGCTCCAACACCTCCACTTCGTCCAAAAAACTTGTACAAAGGAATATCATTAACCAGTATCATAAATGAACATTCACTGGATGAAAGAATCATTTTATACATAGGTTCTTCTTCATGTTTTTTTATTTCTTTAGTTAATAAATAAATATCTTGACTTGTTTTCATATCTCTTTTTTTTTCTTGCCCACAGGCAACTATATTTACAACTATTAATATTAATACTATTATTTTTTTCATTATTTTTTTCATTATTTTAATTTAAATAAAATTGAATCTTTTTCCCCTCTGAATCTTCAAAACTACCTTCATACTCATTCATTAGTACTAATTCAAAACTATCATTAGTACTTCCAGAAGAATATTCTCCTCCGTCTGAATTTTCAACTTTATAACCTGCTTCGACAATACCTACAACTGTTAGTCCATGAAATGTAAGAAGAGGATCAATGAAAAAACCATGCTCATCTGCCTTAATTGCACCAGAAAGAGTTATTCCTGTTTTTACCTCGAAACCTGCATTTGCAAATACCACAACACTTCCAAAAATATACGAATTTGCTTTTTTAGAAAATTCAATTTTTCCTCTTATTTCTAAACCAAAAACCCCACTTGCAGTTAAAGGACTATCATCTTCAGCATCCCCAGCTAAAGATTTTTGATTAAAGTTAGAAGTTTCACTTGCACTATTACACCTAAATTTACCCTCTATCTCTATTTGTCCGCTTATTTCTATTTCCAATGTTATTTTTGGACCAACACCTACTGCTTCTGAAAAATCTATTAGAGTAATTAATCCACGGGCTATCGGGTGTGCTCTTTGAGCCAATGCTAGAAAATCCATCGAAATTTCAGCCCCTATTAATGGCTTCGCTAGAACTTGAATTTCACCAACTATCCCTACTTGACTTATATTTATATCTTTAGGATTTTCAGCATACCATGAACCTAATACAGCTAACGATGGAGGTATTAAGTTTTTTGAAAAAAGAGACCTTCCTTTTAGAGCGTCTCCAATTGCTTCTAGTTGCTTCTTCGCTTTTTCTTCATCAATTTGTATAAATTTCTTATCTAATTTTTTTTGAGATTTCTTTTTACCATCCAAAATAAGATCAATCATTTGAGTAACTTCAGTCAATTGTTTTACTAAATTTACAAATTGCTTATAGCTACCGGATACTTCTACAGCTTCTCCAGGTCTATCATATTCTGCATGTAATGATACAACTAAATCAGAAAGCCCTGATTCTACGTTTTCTTTAAAACTAAATAAATCCGGTCTATCTTTTTTATATACTTTTTGCTCCTTTTTTTTATTGTCTTTATATCTTTCTTTTCGATTTTTATTTTTAATTTTTAATTTTTCTAATTTTGTAATTAATTTCTTGTAAGAATCTTTCTTTTTACCACTAGCTCTGCTGGCATCCTGATTTGCCTGTGCAATTTCTGCATCTAATTGTCGTATTTTTTCATCTAGTTTCTGTGGTTTTACTTTATCATCTAATTTTTCAACTCGCACTAAATATTCATCATATTTTTCTTTTCGCATGTCTTGAAATTCTTCAGGATCACAATCATACGCAAATTGCAAAATCCATTTTATATCAGGAAATACTGTTATATCTAATTGCTTTGTAAAACAACATGTTTGTAATATAATTGGATAGTGTTGTAAATTTTTTTTGCTCAATGGCCATCTATACTTTAAAAGACTTGATATAGATTCATCCCCATAATCATATCCAATATCAAGTATTATTTCTGTATCTGAATTAGGATACAAACCTCTAACTTGTTTATTTTCAAAGAGAGTAGTTTTTGATTCTCTACTTATTCCAAATAGACCGCTAACAGAGTTTTTATATTTAGTATGTGTATTTGAAATTTCATTATCGTCATCAGTATCTATATGCCCTTCTTCTTCTTTTCCAAACCTAATTCCTTTGCCTTTCTCATTACCTATTTTAAACTCGTTTTTATCATATATTTTATGTTCATTTACCCTCGTACTTTCTTCTATTACAATTGCGTCATGAATTTGAGATAAGTTAATTACCCTACCTTTATGTGTTTTCTCTTTATCATCTTCGAAACGACATTCATCAGTGTTGGAATCTAAAGTTATTTTTAATTCTCTTCTTCCTTCTCTTACACCTGCAATTACAGGCATAATTAATTTACTTTTAATTTTATCTCCTTCTTTATTTGAATTGAATAATTCAACCTCTAATGATTGATTTCCTAAACTATTAGCTTTTTTTGAATAAGAAGCTTTTATTAAATCATATCTACAATGATGAAAAGCACTTTCATTTGTTTCTACTGCTCCAACTACAGCAACATTATTACTTACTTCTTTAACTGCAGTAAGTATCAAACTTTTCTCCTCAACGTTTAAATAACTTGGGTCAAAGTCTTCAAAATAAGTATCTGTTTCATATGATTTTATACGAGGGAATATTTCTAATATTTTCCCTCCTTGCTTCTCCCAAGTTGCATCAACTAATACTTCTACTTCTATTTTTTGAATATACTGTTCTTTTTTATCAGCTGTCATTCTCCCATTGTGTAGCAAGCCAGATATCGCTACTTTACCAATATCATTTTTCTTTATTTTTAATATATTTACTTCTCTATCAAAAGTTGCCTTACCAGAAAAACTCAATTTATCATTACGAGTAAACAAATCCTTGTCATTTAATTCTATTTCGACTTCTTGCCCGTACATTCCAGAAGTGTAGATATGTAATATTACTTTAGACATAAAACCAATACTTCCAACTATTGGCTGATACTCAAAATCTGTCCATTCTGTTCGTAATATTTTTGGTATCCCTTTTGCTTTTACATATATTCCGTATGGTGTTTTTCCAACTGCTCCTTCTTTTTCATGAAAAGCTTCAAGCCAAGCCATTCCACCTCCTACTAAAAATGCAGGAAATGAGACGTTTTGTGTTCCTGTGCTTTTTATATCAGCTATCCCTTTAAGTAAGGATTCATTGTGAGATAATTTATTGTAGTCTAACTTATTACCAACCAACTGCCAACACCAATTTACATTTTCATATTTGTCTAAAATTGCCCGAGATTCTTTATCCAATTTTTCCGATTCCTGCATATTGGCATCGTAATTTTCTTGTAGCTTTTTTTTACTCCAGCCTTCTTTAGCATGTTGTTCCCATTTTTGTCTGGAATATTCAAGTGTATCTTTCTTTTTCTTTTCTAGTGCTTCTATTCTTTTTTTATCTTCCTTATATTGTTTGATGGTAACAGAAATAACTCCTTCTTTATTCAGAGTAAGAGTTCCTGTTGAGGCATCATAAGACTGACCTTTTTCTAATACAGGAATTAGGTTTAATTTGTTATCGCTCATTTTCTTTACAGATTTGGTATTTGCAATTCTCCAACTTCATCAATACTTAAACTCATTGCCGGATTAAGTACCTTAATAACTTCGGGATCAGAATTTTTAACATTTTGCTTGGTAACTTCACATGTTTGTCCAGGATTTGTAATTTCAATACACGCGCTTCCTGCGACAGCACAAGTTGCTTTACTATCTTCCAACAAAGGTTTACCTTTATTACTCAACGTAATTTTATCATAAAATCCATCCCATTTAGTAATTGTTGGAGAACAAGGGCTGTTATTGGCTTTCGAGCAACTTCCAAAAGTGTTTTTTTCAAAAGTTTGCCCTATATCTTTATTGGTTGCCGTTAATTTTGATTTAGCTTCCCAATCATTTATATAATGTTTCTTTTGTGTTTTTACTTTCAAAGTATCGGGTGCTGTACCAAATTGGCACTTGCAAATTGCTCCTTGACAAACTAAATGTACTTCACTCATTATTATAATTTTGATAATTAATATTTCTCTTTAACCCTAAATTAAACTAATCGAAATCTATAAATTTCAGCATTCCATCTTCTTCAAAAGTAATATTTTGTCCTGCATCAGTAATTGATACAACACCGCCTTCTTCGCAAAGCAATACTGATCTTGTTGTAATAAAATGTCCATCTGTAGTTCCGCAATTTGCTGAATTTTTCCATTTTTTATCTAACGCCTTAAATTCACATGACCTTTTATGAAGCCTGCAAAAAAGAAAGTCACAAATATTTACATTACTATCAATTATAGGGTTCTTATCTTCAATCTTAAATCCATGATCCTCGAAATCTAAAAAATTTGATTCTACACTACCATACTTACATTGTATTGTTGCACTATCCACTACTATAAAATGTTCCATATTTTAAAAATATTAATATTAGTTTTTATCAAATACCCCAGAAATTATCCCAAAATCCTCGTTTTTTTTCCATTTTTTCATTGATAATTTCGGAATTCCAATCTATTTCTTCTGATATTGGTAGCATCTTTTGTTCTTTTTTCTTTATTTTTTCATAGGTCTCAAACTCAATCGTAGATATTGTCTTAGTATCTTTTCTCGTATTTATAAATCCTGCAATACAAAATATAGTGTTGTAACTATTATTCAGCTTATATTGAAAATCCATATTACCATCAATTCCTTCATCTAACTTTCCAGATTGAAATACTACTTTCTCTAAATTAAGTTGTATTTTCTGCAAATTGTAATCATGCATTCCATTTTGAGAGTGTAGATTTTCGTCAAAATTTACTTTGGATTTGACAACTCCCTTACGCCTAACAAGGATTTTAGATGTTGCGCTCTGAAATTCATCAATACTTTGGAAGGTTTCTACTTCAAAATCATTATTTGTAAATGACAAATCAGGTGAGTAATTTTGATATATAGGGGCAAAATAAGTAGTATAAAAAGGATGTTCTGTTAAATTTCTCTTCAATAGTGATGCTGACTGAATACTTCTTTCAAACGAAGAAAGTAACTTGGTTATAACATCACCACCTTGATAATATTCAAGGATAGAAGGTTTTAATATTTGCCATCTCTCTTGTATTGCTTCAATATTAAGTATTTCATGTATTTCACCATTACTATTCAAACTCAAAACTATAGGGTAGAGTGCCTTAGATGTTTTATCAGCTAATTGTTCAATAACCATTTCGGGTTCTTTATTGTTTATATATACCTGATTGATATGATATTCTACAATAGAAAAATCATTATATTTTTTTATAAACTTAATTTGTGAAGTAAAATGAATTTTATTTATTAATTGATTATTTTCCTTATAAAGTATTATCGTTCCATACTCCTGCTTCAAACCATTTTCTGTAAATAAACGCAAGTTATTATTGTTACCTAATTTCACTTTTTTAGGACTATTTTCAGACAATTTAGTATTATCAACAGTTTCTGAAGATGGTAATAAGATATATTCTGCCCATTTTATAGGCAGCCCTAATTCTACTAAATCTGACAATTCACAATATTGATTGTGATAGGCTCTTAATTCAACAGCTGGAATTCCGATTTTTGCTGCAATTATTTCTATTGTCTCACCTTTTTGAACTTTATACTTTCTAAAATTATTCATTTATTATAAATCGTTGAAAAACAAATGTAAATAATTTATTATAAAACAAAAATAAAATTGACAGCGTATTTCTTATAAAAAATGAAATTTAAATTGTATTCAAACAAAAAAGAAACAGAATTTGTATACAACAAACTCTGTCACTTTCATAAATTGTAACAATATGGTATATTGATTTGTAACATCCCAAATCTAACAATTGTAAAGAAATAAAAACTCTACTATATTCAAGAAGTGAATGATTTAGATAGTAAAAAATCTTCAACCAATTAGTTACGGTTTAATTATACATAAGAATTATCTCGAAATTATTTATTGATTAATTTTTCAAGTCTTTTCATCTTTTTCTTTCAGCATACGGTCGTATAAAGCTATTTTTTCTTCATGAAGTGAAATCAATTTTTTAATCGGATGAATATTAATTATTCCGTAATTAAATGAATTACTGAAAGCGTGTCTGCCAAAAGTATTAGAAATAATATTTATTGCTTGCTACTCATCAAAATTCTGAAAAGCTTCAACAGGAATTTTAATGAGTTCGAGATTTGACTTAGTATATCATCTTCAATACCCCAATCAACATAGTTGTTATTATACACAAACTGGAACAGAAAATATCACTATTATTATTTCACTTACTCCCCCATTGAATTTACATACGCTTTTTTCATAAGCTTTTTAGTTTCTTTATTGTTATTATCATACATATACTCCCAAGCTTTTCTTATCCTATCATTTTGAATTTGTTGCATTTCAATTTCTTTGTTATTATCGTTATAATGTATTCCCCATTTGTAAAGATTGCTTAGGGCTACCATTATAGCAAGCCATAAAAACCACCTGCCAAAAACAATTTTATAAAACAGTTTTGCATCCTGTTCAGGAAATAACAAAATCTGGAATTTCCTAACGATACTTTTTGGTTGCCTGCCAATCATATATTTTATGTCTAGAAAACCTTTTTGAAGAATAGTCTCAATTTGCTTAATATCCAATTGTTCTGAAGCATTTTTTTCTATTTTATGTCCCTTATTAGATACATCGATTTTATTCTCTACGTTTTTAACTGCAGTAATAAGCACCTCAATATGCTGATTGTTTGCTTTCTGTTCCAGTGTAAATTCCTCCAGTACTAATTGTAATGTCTCTCTTTCTATATGACCTTTTTTGTCTGTATTTGAATTTGTTTCCATATTTTTTATTTTTTAACATCATCTCCTTAATGCTGATTTCTTCTTTTTCTTTTGAGAAATTCTCCGTAATTCAGGATCGATATAATCCGGCTCATATTCAGAACCCATTAATTGTCCTATAACTCCTAAAACCTCTTTAACAACTGTTTCTCCTGGTCTGTCTAAACTATAGCTTTGCTTTTCTTTGTTTTGTTTTTCAGTGTTAAAAGAATTAGATATTGATTGACTATCTCTATCATAATTTTTTTCTTCACCAGCATTTTTCATGGCATACTGTTGTTTCTGATGTAATATCTTTTCAATTTTTATCAATGAAAAACCAACTTCGCTTCCTTTTATTTTTACTTTTTTATCATCTATAAAAGAAATCCCCCTGCCTTTAAGAACTTTATAACCCAACTCCCGCATATCTCTTTCAAATGCTAAATAGGAACTAGCATATTTTAATGTCTGCTCGATATCTTCTTTAAGTTTTTCTTTTCTACTGTCATGGCGAGGCAATAACCTGTCTTTAGGAGAAAGGAATGCTCTTGGACTTAATACTTCCTGAAGACCGTATTTCTTTTCAAGCCGTCGACAAAGTTCAGCCATCCGTTTATAGTTATTACTGTCATTGGCAACCTTACCATCAAAGCCAACTCGATTGGATGCAATATGAATATGTTGCTCTTTGGTATCCTTATGTAGCACACAAATGTATTGGTTGTCTGCTATACCGAACTCCTTAGCACATTCCCTACCGACCTCTCTAAATTGTTCTTTGGTCAATATATCTTCTGGAGCTAAACGTAGAGTCAGATGCAACATTGGTTTTTCAACACGCCTGCTTAATTTCCTAACATCCTTAAACTGTTGTGTAAGCTCATATTTGTTACCGAAGCATTTATTGTATTCTAATACTTCTGCACGACCTTTATGTTGCAAATGGTCTTGCAATTCAAGTGCAAGTTTTTGCTCTTCAGACAGTTCTCTTTTATCTTCCAAACAGTAGCTAATACAATGGTAAAAAGAGCTGCCTATGCTTACACGACCTATCATGACATAAAGTTTTTAATTTGCACAGCTAGATCTTTAACCTGACCTGACTGTACTTTTAATTCTGCTCGTTCAAGCGGACTTAATTCATCGTTGCTATTTCTCTTTTTAGCTATCTGGTTTAAGTTGGCTGCCATGTGATTGAGCACTCCTGTAAAACTTAGAATTTCTTTTGGAAGGGCTTTATTTCTATAATCAATCTTTGCTGTAAGTCCAATTTCACGAAGATATTCGGAAACGGTAAGATTCGATTTTTTAGCTTTGGCTTCAATTATTTTACGCTCGTAGAGCGTACATTTAATTGCCATCAGTTGATCTCTTTTAATTGCCTTTTTTGGTCGACCTCCACTATTTTTTTTAGTTTCATCCTGTTGTTCCATAGTCTTTCATCATTTATTTTTTGAATGCGATAGCATGAAAAAAATCCCCTCAACGAATGCGATAGCATGAAAAAAATCCCCTCAACGAATGCGATAGCATGAAAAAAATCCCCTCAACGAATGCGATAGCATGAGGGGAGCCAGCGTTTTGGTTTTACCAAAACATAGCTGGCTACCACTCGAACGTCATATAGATCGTCTAAAACTATGACCTTGCTTAACTTGCTGTCCCTGGTTTAACCATTCATTTAAATCTTTCTTTTGCTCATATAAAAAACTTTGGTCGATATATATTGTAGAATCTCTTTGTAGGGCTTCATGAGTACATTTTACACCTCCGGAATCTCTGTCTAAATAGAGATCAACTCTTTTGTGTTTTTCCATCAATTGTACTGACTTGTTAAAAAAAGATAGGGAATTAAGTATCAGAAAATTTGTTTGTAGTTTAATTGATTTTTGATTCATCATTATATAAGAGAGGTAGTCAAAAAAGCCCTCAAAAACGGCTACTGATTTTGATTGGGTATCTATGAAAGTGATATCTTTTGGTGAGCTGCTACCTTTAAAACATTCACTACGTAATTCATATCCTCCTGAAATATTCTGAAATCCAATACTAGTATGCTTTCGATTATTTAAACAAAAATCAACCTCTTTACAATGTTGTCTTGCGATCTCTTGTGAAATGCTTCGGTTATGTAAATAAGCCATCAACAACTTATTTTCCAATGTGCGTACATCAACAATGATAATTTTATCAAGGGGATTATCTTTCTTTTCATTTGCAATTCTTAGATTTGAAGACTGTTGATTCTCATTCTTAAGTGATAAACTTATACCGGAGGAAATGCCATTACCATTTAAAAGCTGTAAAAATTCAGAAACGGTACATCTAAAATATTCAATCCCAAAATCAACTACATTTCCTCCCTTGCCTAATCCATGGTCATACCATAAATTTAGTTTTTGATTCACTTTAAAAGAGGGCGTCTTTTCATTTCGCAGTGGGGATAGATACCAATAATCCTGATTTTTTATTTTTGATGGCTCATGCCCTAATGTTTCAAGATAATGGACTAAATCAATTTGATTTGCTGCTTTACAATTGAACTTTTCCATAATTGTTTTTTTTAATAAATCTTCTATTTGATTTCGCATAAGTCTGCTCATTTGCTAATGAAAAAAAGAACTATAATTTTTTCTTTTTTTGATGTTTTGATACAAATCCCACCTAATACATTGATTATATTACGATTACACTGCATCAATAGCTGCATCAATGCATCACTTTATTTTTGTCCTGCATCAGTTTTGCATCAAAAAAGATTGTTTTTTAGTTTGATGCAAGCTTTGATGCAGATCTCTTTAGCTCAATTACAAGACTTTATACTAATTTTGCATCAAAGCATCAAATATTTTATAAAACAAAATCTTTTTAATGGTATAGAAACGCCCTCTTCGATCTACTTTTACGTACTCACCATGCGATAATAATTCAATTCCACAATAAGACTTCGTATTATCTTCGGGTGTAAAACCCCATCGTTTGAGAATATTTCTTATTTCATTAGCAGAAATATTTATTCTGTTATTTTGCTTCCTCAATAGAATAAAAATATCATTAGGAGCTAATTTCAACTCATCGTCTTCCATTTTCTCAAAACATTCATGTATCAATTCAAGAATAAGCATTTCTTCTTTATTACGATTTACAAGCTTTAATAAGGAAGCTGTCATAATCTGTTCGGGTTTAAACCACATTCTCGTTTTTTGCTCGGAAAAATAATTTCTCATTTGCAGGTACTTTAAGAAATATGGAATTTCTTTATTCAGTTTTTTAAGAAAGAATACATCTTCTGTATTTATAGTACGAATTTTACGAATCCAAAAACGGATTTCTTCTTCGTCTATTTGAATAAAATTATCTTCATTATTAGAACAAAGAATGAATTTTGCAAAGAATTCAATTTCTTGTC
>LMAJ01000027.1 GCA_001507425.1 Flavobacteriaceae bacterium CRH | reverse complement strand
TTTTAGATTTTAGATTTAGATTTTAGATTTTAGATTTTAGATTTTAGATTTTAGATTTTAGATTTTAGATTTTAGATTTTAGATTTTAGATTTTAGATTTTAGATTTTAGATTTTAGATTTTAGATTTTAGATTTTAGATTTTAGATTTTAGATTTTACTATAAAAAAAGTGTTCGCTTTGCGAACACTTTTTTTATGCTTTATTTTAACTCAAAGTCAAACTTAAATTTTCTTATATCACTTACATGGTTTAAAATTTTAATTTATAAACGACTGCAATAAAGGGCAATTATACTTTTTAAATGTTGGTGTGGTTTTGTAAACCGAGTAGAAATTGATCAACTCTTTGCCTCCTTTAAACGGATTTGTTTCTTCTTCCTCGGCAGAAACTATATTAGCGTAGTGACTGTAATAATTGCATTCGAAAAGCATTAAACTGGCTAAGGCTTTTTCGTTATTATTTTTAGACATTTTTAGTGCTTTTTCATAATAGGTTTTGGCCATCGTTAAGCTGTAATAATTTCCTTTTTGATACGTTTTTTCTTTTTCAGAATTATCTCCATAAACATAATCAACATACGATTCTCCCGATGTCCAGTCGTATGCCACCATCATCCATGAATTTCCTAAATACGAAACATTAAAATACGCATGCGCCAATTGTAAATTGCTTGATGCTGTGTTTTGCTTTTTTAATTCAATCAATTTTGCGATGAATTCTGCTTTATTAAAACGGTAATCAAATTTGCGTTCTTTATCTTTTTGCAGAATTTTAGGCATAAATGGGTTCTCGTTTAAATTATCTGTAAAGGCATAATTTTTCTTCCAGAAATCTTTTGGCATACTCGAAAAGGTTTCATAAGCCAACTCTAAATTGTTGTTTCTAAAAGCAATAGTTCCTTTTAAATCTTTATAATAATTTATGTTTGGTGCCATTGTTCCGGAACAAATGTATTTTTCAAATGCAGTTTTATCTTCTTTCTGCTGCAAAGCAATCAAACGATCTATGTCTTCAACAGTTGCAGTTCTTTCAAAATAACCGATATAGCTATAAAAATAAGGATTGTTGTAAGCTGAATATTCGCCATCGTTTTTTTGATCTGATTTCATCATTAATAATCCTGACGTTACGCGATCGCCTTTTTTATCGAATTCAGCACTTGCAATTCGATATAAACTGTATAAATTTTTAAACAATCCCATATCAGTTTCAATCAGATTTTCGACTGAATCAAAATATTCAAAAAGTTGGTTTTGAACTTTCTCACTTTTCAAATCATCTTGTTTTAACGATACCAAAGCCAACTGAATATTTTTCTGCATTTGTATCGATGCATTGGCTTTATCAGAAATCATATTGGTATATTTTTTACCCAAATCTATTTGATCGTCCATAAAACAAAGCTGAGCTATTGCGGCGGTAACATACTCTTTTTGTTCTCCCTCAGTGTGCTCACGGATAGATATTAAAAAATATTCTAATTCTCGCAGGTGCAAAATGTCTTTATTTAAATTTTCTTCTTTTGCTTTTGTGTAATCATCATACCAGGTAGTGCCGTCAAATACAACAGAAGGAATTCCATTGTTTGTATATTGCGGCGTAAAAATCCAATCTTCGAGTTTGTTGATTTCTCTTCCAATTAAAAAACTCAAATTAATGCTATTCGGGCTTAGTTTATAAACTTCTTCTATTGTTTTTAAATCCGGTGCAGGGTTTCGGAAACTTTCAATGGCAAGAATTACGCTTCTTTCTTCGTCATTTTGAGCCAGAGCCAAGGTTGCTTCGGTTAATTTCCAATTGTAATGCTGTAAAACGGCAAACGATTTTTCTTCGCAAGAAGCAAAAACTTTGCTCAATAAATAGTTTTGCAAAGTTAAATCATCAATACATAAAGCTTTATAATACAAAGCCCAAGGTTCTAAAACGGTATTTTTATTTTCGGCAAAATAAGTATCGTACAAACGAATTACTTCGGCTTTATCCTGAGCATAAAAACTGTATCTCAAAATTAAAAAAGCATATCGCTGTTTGAGGAAAGCATCTTTAGCTGATTTGATTTTCTTTTCAAAATCTTCTAAATCTGCCTGTTTGTGATCTTCGCTGTTGTAGCCAACTTTATCCCATGATTCCCATTTTACCTCTGTGCTACTATTGTATTCCAGTTTTTTAGCGAATAAAATATAGTTTAAGAAAGCTTTATTTTTTGGTAATAATAAAGCTTCTACAAAAGTATTTTTTCCGAAAACTTTATTTAATGATTTGGTTTCGAATGCTGTTTCAAATTGTTCAGAATTTGTTTCGTATAGAATAATGTGAACATCTTTTGGATCAATTGTATTGCCTAATTTTTTCTTCCATTCTAAACAATTTATTTCGTGATCAACATCAGAAACGGTATTTGTAGAATAGTAATAATCTGCTGAATAATAAAACGGTGTCAGTTTAAAAAAACCTTCACGTTGTGCTTTAAACAAAGCTAAACGGCTTGTTTCGGGCGAAACGCTCCAACCGCAGGCAAAGGAAACCTGAAAGCTTAAAACTAAAAGTAAACTACTAAAAACTCTCATAATAGTTGGATATATTTTGGGTTCCATAATCGTTGATGTATTTTTTATCAAAAGAGAAAAAGGTCACTTTGGTCTGATTGTCAATTTTAATTTTACTTTTTACGATCGAAATCATTATCTTGAGTTCCTCTTCAGAAATTTTCTCGATTCTGATTTCATCTCCGTTTCTTAGGTAGGTTTGGCCAACTAAAATATCATCTTGCAAAACGTACTTAGTATCAGATGTCTTCTTCAATTTAATCGAATCATTTCTTAATTGATCATAATCTGATAGAATTCCTCTAAATTTATTTCCTCTAAAAACAACCGCCCAACTGTACAACGGCAGAGCAATATCAAGTTTTAGTTTGTATTTGTCATGCGTAATATATTGTGCCAAATCTTCACTGGTTGCTATTGAATTTTTGGTTTTTAAATCGTCGGGTTTACTCAAATTATAGCACATTAACAAACCTTTATCAACTGGCGGAGTTCCTGCTTTTTCAGCATATTTATATTGCCAAAGCCGTATAGTTGCCGAAACTTGTATTGTTGGAAATTCTTGTTTCATTTGTTCCAGTAAATAGAAATAATTCTTTTTAGACTTTTCTGTCCAATCACAATCGATTAAAATTTCTTTAAAATTAACTTTCAATTTTGCCAATTCAATCGATTTTATCGAATCATAATTCAGGCGTTTAAAGTTTTCATTTTTATAATAATCCTTTGGATATACAATTTCATTGGCAATTTTATCGGCCTTAACTTCATTCATTTTGGTGCCAATTACCTGAATTCGCTGCGCAATCCTGGTTGCTAAACTATCTAATTGTTTTGTATTGGCTTTCAAAACAACTTCATTAGTTATAAAAATACTTGGTGTAATCTCGGGGTTGCTCTCATTTAAACTTATATCATGAATGGTTGCAACCGGCAGAGGTTCTTTCGCATACGGATTCCAATCAACATCAAAAAAGCGAACGTACAAGTGTTTTACATTCAAATCCTTTATCAAAGAATCGTCTTCTTTCTCGAATCTTAAATCGGTTTTCCAATAACAAAATGATCTTGTAACTTCGTGTTCGTTCTCACAACTTCCTGAAGTTAACACTACAAAAAGCAAAACAAAAATGATATTTTTCATATTTTTAAAACCGTTCAAATTTCAATCAAAATTAACATTAATCTTGGTGAGAATCTGATTTATTTATAAACAACTTCTACTTTCGATTGTTACCTTTGCAAAAAAATTATTTATGTCGAATATATATTTAGGATATCATTTTACGATTGAGCCGAAAGAGCCGGGATCAGAAATTTTAATTGCAGAATTGGGCGAAAAAGCGTTTGAGACTTTTACGGAAACAGAAAACGGGATTTCGGGTTTTGTGAAGAAAGATTTATGGGATGAAAACATTCTGGATGACATTTATATTTTGCAATCTGAAGAATTTAAAATTGAATATACGGTTGAAGAAATCGATCAGGTAAACTGGAACGAGGAATGGGAAAAGAATTTTGAAGCCATTGATGTTGACGGAAAATGCCATGTTCGTGCTCCTTTTCATGAAAAAACGGATGCCGAATTTGATATTATAATTGAACCAAAAATGAGTTTTGGAACGGGTCATCACGAAACAACGCACATGATGATTCAGCATTTATTAGAAATGGATGTTAAGGGTTTAAAAACGCTTGATATGGGCTGCGGAACAGCGATTTTAGCGATTTTGGCTGAAATGAAAGGTGCTCAGCCAATTGATGCAATTGATATTGATAATTGGTGTTATTTAAATTCGATCGAAAATGCCGAACGCAATAATTGCAGGCATATTACCGTTTATGAAGGCGACGCTGCATTATTGGCCGGCAAAAAATACGATTTGATTATTGCAAACATCAACCGTAATATTTTGTTGAACGACATGCAAAGTTATGTAGATTGTTTAAACCCAAAAGGGATTATACTTTTTAGCGGTTTCTATGAAGAAGACATTCCTTTTATTGATGCTTCATGCACTGAAAAAGGGTTAACTTATGTTAAAAAGTTTCAAAGAAACAACTGGGTTTCATTAAAATACGTAAATTAGGTAGGTTAACTATCTGAACATTAAACGGCTCACAGAAAAGGAGTCAAACGGATCTAACCAATTTTTAGTTTTTTATTAATCTATTAAATCCGTGAAGCTGTGGCAAAAAAAATAGTAATTACAGAAGTACAAAAACCTGAAAAAATGAGTACTAAAGAAAAAGTAAGAGAAAGAGTTCGCGAAAAGGAAGCGACAGGTTTCAATAACGAAATCATTGTTTATAACGACGATGTAAATACTTTTGATCACGTTATTGACACTTTAATGCGTGTTTGCAATCACACACCTGAACAAGCAGAACAATGTTCCTTAATTGTACATTACAACGGAAAATGCACCGTAAAAACAGGTCCGATGGACAAACTTAAACCTCAATGCACACAACTTTTGGAAGCTGGACTAAGCGCCGAAATTGTTTAATTATCAATAATTTAAAAAGGCATTCTATTTTATTCTACATTTGAATAAATAGAATGCTTTTTATTTTTCCAATTTCGAAAAGCTTCAAGAGATTCCTTTATTAATCTAATTTGCCACAATTAAAAGTTATGAAGCTCATCAAACTTTTTCTACTGTTACTTCCAATAATTTCAATAAGCCAGCAAAAATTCAATAGTTTTCGAGAGCAATTAATCGAAAATAAAAAATATGAATACGTTTATAATTTCGAGAATAATTATGCCGTTTTTAGAACTTTTAAAGGAAAAATGGGATTAATTGACACTGTTGGAAATGTAATTATCAAACCAAATTATGAATATATAAATAACAAAAAAGGGCTTAAAAATTTATTTGAAGCTGCAATTAATGTTTCTAAAAAATATAAAAGAGGTTTTATTGACTTAAAAGGAAATGTGAAAATTCCATTTGAATATGATGACGTATATTATTTTGATAATGGGCTCATTAGAGTTACAAAAAACAACAAAACAGGTGTTATTGACACTTTAAACAAACCGGTTTTACCTTTGAAGTTTGAATATATAATGAGTCAGGATAATATTTTATTTACTCAAAGTAATAATACACAAGATATTTTTGACTCAACCGGAAAACAACTAACAAACTTTAAAGCAAAAGATGTTGAATATTTTACAGCCAATAAAAGCATCGTAACACTTCAGAACAACAATACATTAATTATTAATAATCAGGGTAATATAATTTTAAACACCCTTAAAAATCATAAATTTGAAAAGATTATCAATACAGATTCATATATTATTCTAAATACGCTTACAAAGAAAAAAGGCATTATAAATTCTTTGGGCAAATATGAAGTTGAATGTAAATATGACGATATTTCTCCTTCAAAATCTGTTTATATTGCTAAAACCAAAAATAAATATGGTTTTGTGACTAAAGAAGATTCGATTTTGAAACCCTTTATTTATGATGCAATTTATGATGTGAATTATACGGATAATATTCTTTTTGAAAATCAGTATTTTGCAAGTATTGGTGATTTAAAAGGTATTGTAAATCCGTTTTTAGAAAAAGAAATAATTCCCATTCGGTATAAGTACATACAGCCTTTTTCTAATTATTATATAGTGGCTTCTCCGGAAAATAAAAATGGTTTGTTTTCTGAAAATGGAGAAACGATTATTAAGGAAGATTATGAATTTTATAATGCTTCTCAAAATAAAATTTTCGCTTCTAAAAACAATAAAAATTACCTTCTGACACTTTTAGACAAAACTTATTCTGAAATAGAAATTCCTGTTGACAAATTTGTAAGCGAGCATCTTTTTGTATTTGGAACCGGAAAAAGCAGGTATCAAATTTTTAAAAATGGAAATAAATTTGGGGTTATTAGTAACGAAAACAAAATTGTGATTCCGTGTGAGTTTGATTCTATTAAAGATAGTTATTCCAAAACTGAATTTATTGCAATGAAAGATAAAAAATATGGTATTGTAAATGTAAAAAACCAAGTTATGGTTGATTTAAAATATGATACTTATATTGTTTTAAAAGAATCAATAAGGTTTGAAACTAAAAATCAAAAAGAGAAAAAATCATATTCCTTCAATTTTTTAGCAGAATAAACGTAAAACGAAATTCTCTTTGATTATCAATAACGTAAAAAACGTTATAAAATATTCTATATTTGAATAATTTATAACGTTTTTTTTATGGAAGAATATGGAAACATATTAATTATCGCTACGCCTGTTTTTTTAGTTTTAATTATAATCGAAAAAATATACGGCATCTATAAAAAACAAGACACGGCACCTTTAATAGACAGTGTTTCCAGCATTAGTTCCGGAATTACGAATTCTGTTAAAGATGTTTTAGGTTTAAGCCTGACATTTATATCATACGAATGGCTGGTTTCTAAAATCGCATTTTTTCATCTCGAAGCCAATATTGTTTCGTATTGTATTGCCTTTTTTGTAATTGATTTTTACGGATACTGGAGCCATAGATTAGCGCATCAAATTAATTTTCTCTGGAACAAACATGCGATTCATCACAGTAGCGAAGAGTTTAATCTGGCTTGTGCGTTGCGGCAGCCAATTGCAAGTTTGGTTAATCTATTTACTTTTTTATTAATTCCTGCCGCATTATTGGGCGTTCCTGCAACGGTTATAGCGATTACTTTGCCTCTTCATTTATTTCTTCAGTTTTGGTATCATACGAAACACATTAAAAAAATGGGTTTTGTAGAAAATATTTTGGTTACACCTTCGCATCATCGTGTGCATCATGCCATTAATCCGGAATATTTAGATAAAAACCATTCGCAAATATTTATTTTCTGGGATAAACTCTTTGGCACTTTTCAGGCTGAATTAGACGATGTTCCACCCGTTTTTGGAATTACCAGGCCGGCAAATACATGGAATCCGATTAAAATTAATTTTCAACATTTGAGTTTATTAATTTCTGATGCCTGGCGCGCTGAAAACTGGAAAGATAAATTGACCATTTGGTTTAAACCAACTGGCTGGCGCCCTGAAAATTTTGAAGAAAAATATCCTGTAAACAAAATTGAAAACGTTTACGATTTTGAGAAATACGGCACACAAAACTCTCAGAAACTAATCTATTGGTCTGTAACACAAATGCTGATTACCCTTTTGTTTGTGACTTATTTATTTGACAACGTTGCCAAAATTGGTTTACCTAATATCTTTATTTATGGCTTTTTTATTTTAATAACGATCTACAGTTATTCTGAATTGATGGACAAAAGTAAATATGCCACTTTTTGGGAAGGATTTCGTTTACTTATTGCCATTTCGATTATATCTTATTATGGTGACTGGTTTGGTTTAAATCAAACTTTGTCTATATCTAATTATATCATTTTGAGCTATTTGAGCTTATCATTTTTAATTTCAATTTATTTTGTTACCATCGACTTTAAAACTATTCCCAGTCTGATAATCAATTCTTAACGCCTTATGAAACATACTTTATTTATTAAAATTTATTTTGTCATTAGCCTCTCTTATTTGCTTATTTTATTTTTAGGCTATGAAAATTTAGATTTATATCTAAAACCTATTTTAATTCCTTTATTAGGGTTTGTTGTTTATCTTCATGAGCGATTTCCTCTTAAAAACACGCTTTTAATTGCTTTATTATTTTCCTGGATTGGCGATGTTATTTTACTTTTTGCTGATATTGCCGAGATCTATTTTATTCTCGGGTTAGTTTCTTTCCTGATTTCGCATATTATGTATTGTATCGTTTTTAGCAAACAAATTAAGGCAGAAACGAAAACAAATAAATTCCTTTTTGCAATCGGAAGCCTTGTTGTTATGCTGTATTTAATTGGAGTACTTTCTGTTTTATCTCCAACTTTAGGCGATTTAAAGATTCCGGTGATAATTTATGCCACCGTGATTTCGACAATGCTTTTATTTGCCTTTAATGGTTTTTTAGTTTGGAAAAAATCAGGAAGCAAATTAATATTTATAGGTGCGATTATATTTGTTATTTCAGATACTATTCTGGCAATCAATAAATTTTATTCGCCAATAGAAAAAAGTGCATTTTTTATTATGCTGACGTATCTTGTGGCACAATATCTGCTTGTAGTTGGTGTGTTAAAATTGAATTCGAAGGCTAAATTAGTTTTAAACTAATTTAATTCTTTTAATCAGTGGCAAAAGCAATTTTGCTTTTATATTTGTACGACCAATACTAACAACCATGAAAAAAATAGCTTTATTTATTGTATTACTAATTACGGTAACTTCTTGTATAAGCACAAAATCTACTTTGAAAAATGTTGATGATAATGCTCCTGATTTAGTTTTGAAAAAGGATAATACTTTTGTAATTACACTTTTCAGTACAGACAAAAAATACGGCTACGATCCGGATTATCCTATCAATATTTTTTACCGAAATACAAGAGATGAAGCTCTTAATGAAACCCGATTTCTTAATGCTTTAGCTGGTCCAAATGGCGAAAAAATTACTTATGTAAGATTAGAAACCTGTTGCCCTTTTCCAACCAAAAGAAGCGATATGGGAGCCGGATTTCTGAATGTTTATGAACTAAAATGGGAAGGACAAAAAAAACCTGTTAAGCTTTATCTGAACATTTATGAAAAAGGAATTTTGATGGTTCCGATGGGATTGAGTTTGAAGAAGGGATAACAAAATTTAATTGTGATAATTAAAAATGTTTTCATAAATTTGCAGTATGAAAAATATTACAAAAGACAAAAAAACAATATTAGAATCTGTAACCAAAATGGTTGCTGATAAAAATGCTGTACGGTTGTTCTTAAAAGGCAAAAGCTCAATTGAAACTTTAAAAGAAAAAGGAATTACTCTTGCCAAACCCCTATAATTACAAGTTTGATGAAGATTCTCAATCTTATCACTTTACTACAAAAAGGAAAATAGAATATCGAATAGCCTTTATAATCGATGAAACTTTTAGCGCTGTATCAGGTTTTGAAATCAATAATATTTTTCAAATAGTTGTTGAAAAAGTCAGTGATGAATTAGAAAGCCTTGATATCCGTGTTTCTGCCACAATTCAATCTATTATAAATGCCTTTTTTACACATTCACAAAATTCTATGATTTATGTTTGTGATGATAAAGATAAAAAAGGAATGAAGAGATTCAATATATTCAACAGATGGTATCAGAAAAGCAATAATATTGATATAGTAAAAATAGACAATATAATTAATTGTAGTTCGAATGATCAAAATCTAATTATCTATTCTTCTCTTTTATATCATCAAGACAATCAAAATAAAAAAACAATTATAGAGGTTTATAATACAATACAGGAAATTTTAGAAGAAAAATAATTCTTTTTTTTTCAGAAATGTAAAAAGAAACAAAAACAGATATAAACAATGCTCAAAACAAAAACGGCTTTTATAATTTTTGTCATTTTAACGGCTTTTACATTTCCATATTTATACTTGCCTCTCATTTTAAATTCTGATTTTTTCTCATCATTAATTCCAGGTTGGCATACTGTTATTTATCCTTTGCTTCCTGCGTTAATTAAGTTTTTATTTCTCATAATTGTTAGCTTTTTTTATTGGAAGCTTTCTAAAATTACAAACGAGATAGATCTAAAAAAGTTCATAATTCATTTTTTACTTACCATTCCGGGAATTATATTTTCTAAAATCAATCTTTATAAAATACTATACTCTAACTCTGCTGAACCTGAAAATTTTATGTTTCAAATTCAGACTGTAGTTTTTATTCGTATTACAGCTAATATTTTATTTTTCGTTGGATTGATTTTGTTTGGTATATATTATAAAAAAATCAAGAAAAATCAGATCGATTCAATTTGATTCCTGATCTTTTTTAAGCTGTTTATTTAAATATTTACAATCATAAAATTCTTTTAAAAGAAGAAAAAAATCAAATTCAAACTTCACGAATTTGTAACTTTACAATTCAGCTTATCATTATATGCACAACTTTTAAGTTTCGTGTAGAAATGATTAAAATTTAACAAAATGAAACAATCAAAAAATCATAAAATTGAAGCTTCAAGTTTCGATTTACAGCAATATTTAAAGAGAATCAATTTTTCGGGAGAAATTAAATTGGATTTGGATGGCATAAAAAAACTGATGCAAAGCCAGATATTTAGTGTGCCTTTTGAAAATATTGATGTTCAGGCAGGAAAATCCATTTCACTAATTGGTGATGATATTGTAAACCAAATTGTGGCTAAAAATCGTGGCGGATATTGTTATCAAATTAATGGCATATTTTCGTTAATGCTTCAGGAAATTGGTATTCCACATTATTATATTGCCGTGCGTCCGCTTGTGAATCCCGGTCAGAATGCTAAAAACACACTTGGCAATAATTGCTACAATCGAAAATGAAGACTATCTGATCGATTTGGGATTTGGAGGCAACAGCATTAGAGAACCTTTAAAACTGAGTGAAACTGGAACTGAAATTCAGCAGGATTTTGACACTTTTACTTTGGTAAAAACAGAAGAAGATGAATATTTACTGCAAATACAAATTGGAAATGAATGGTCTAATTTATATTCGTTTGATTTGAGCCCTCAACGATGGATTGATTTTAAACCTGCCAATCATTATAATTCTTCGCATCCGGATTCTGTTTTTACACAACGATTAATTGTTGTTTTACAGAATCCGTTGGGTAAAAAAATATTATTAAAAAATTCCATAAAATCAGTTACAAATGGAGTTACAGAAATTATTTCTTTTGAAGACAATCAATTGGATGCTATTTTGGAAAAAGAATTTAATTTGAAGGTATAATTTATGATAATTGTCATTTTATAGTTTCTTACGATGTCTTAATATTGTTCAAAATTAAACATGTATGATTGTAAATAAATTTCTTATCAAATCCTATATTCCACTAGGGCTTTAGCCCTGATAGTCCCGAAGTTTCAGGAGGAAATCCTTTTTTGAGAAAGCCTGTTTTTTCTGGTTTTTGCAGAGCGACCAACGGAAGCTCCTGCAAAGACCTAGAAAAAAAGGTTTTGGAGAAAAAGATTAAAGCGGATAGCAGGATCAGCTTCTTAAAAAAAACTTAAATCTTCATGTGCTATTCATAAATCATAACTACCTTTGCACTGTCAAAAAATCATATTATGAACATACAACATATTCCTCAAATTAAGCATACTGATAGTGGTAATTTCTTTTTATTGGCGGGACCTTGCGCCATTGAAGGTGAAGAAATGGCTCTCAGAATCGCTGAAAAATTAGTTGGTATTACCGACAAACTTCAGATCCCTTATGTATTTAAAGGATCTTTTAAAAAAGCAAACCGTTCCAGAATTGATAGCTTTTCCGGAATTGGTGATGAAAAAGCATTAAAAATTTTAAGAAAAGTTTCCGAAACATTTCACATTCCAACTGTAACAGATATTCATACCAATGAAGATGCTGAAATGGCTGCGCAATATGTTGATGTTTTACAAATTCCTGCTTTCTTAGTTCGCCAGACAGATCTTGTTGTGGCTGCTGCAAACACTGGAAAAATAGTAAACTTGAAAAAAGGACAATTTATGAGTCCGGAAAGCATGAAACACGCTGTACAAAAAGTATTAGATTGTCAGAATGAGAACGTTATGGTTACAGATCGTGGTTCTATGTTTGGTTATCAGGACATGATTGTTGATTTTAGAGGAATTCCTACTATGCAACAATATGCTTCGACTGTTTTGGATGTTACACATTCATTACAACAACCTAACCAGACTGCCGGTGTTACGGGCGGTAGACCTGATATGATAGAAACTGTTGCCAAAGCTGGTATTGCTGTAGGTGTGGACGGTATTTTTATCGAAACCCACTTTGATCCTGCTAATGCAAAAAGCGATGGTGCCAACATGCTGCATTTAGATTATTTTGAAGGCTTAATGACCAAGTTGGTTGCTATCAGAAAAACAGTTAACTCATTTTAAATTTAATACATTACGTTCATTGAAAACTAAATTTTTATTTTTCGCCTTATTGTGTTTCTCATTAAACACTTTTGCACAAGAACAAATCGCAGTAGAAAGATACACAGCACATAACAAAGGTAAATTTTTCGTTTCCTGGGGAGGAAACAGAGATAGTTACAGTCAGTCGGATGTGACTTTTAGAGGTAAGGATTACAACTTTACGGTTGATAATATGGTGGCTCACGATAAACCAAAAGGATGGCATCTTGATTACGTGAATCCTGCTAACATGACAATTCCGCAAACTAACTTTAGAATGGGATATTTCTTTAGCGACCACTACAGTGTTTCTATTGGTTGGGACCACATGAAATATGTAATGAGCCAGGCTCAAATTGCTAATGTAACTGGTAATATTAATTTACCGCTAGATCAACCTGGATCTATTTACAACGGAGATTATAATAATACACCTGTAGATATGTCTCAAGGTGGTGCTCAGGAAGGTGGTTTTGAGAAAGGTGAAATTCAAAATGGTACTGCTTTTTTAATGTACGAGCATACAGATGGTTTGAACTATATTAATACTGAGGTTTCGAGACATGATGATATTTCGAAATGGTTTGGTTTGCCAAATACAGATAAAGTTCAGATTAACTTAACTGAAGGTTTAGGTGCCGGAGTTTTATACCCAAAAACAAATGCAACTGTATTAGGAATGGAACGTCATGATGATTTTCACGTTTCAGGTTACGGAGTATCTGCAAAAGCTGGAATTAACTTTACCTTCTTCAAATATTTTTATATTCAAGGTGAGCTAAAAACAGGTTATATTAATATGCAGGATATTAGAACTACACAAAGTAATGATGATAAAGCTTCTCAACATTTTACATTCGTTCAGAGAATAATTGCTGTTGGAGGAATTTTTAGAATCTAATCTTTCATAAAAAATATTTTAAAAATAGCTGTCATTTATTTGGCAGCTATTTTTTTTATGTTTTACTTTGCAATTCAAAGTTCTTTTAAATATGTTAAAATATTTAAAAAAGATAATTAGCCTAAAGTGTAATAATATACTTTTAGCGTTCAAAAATACAAAGATGAAAAAACAAAAATATCTGTTTCTTGGAATTACGTTTCTACTAAGTTTTGGTCTTGCGTTGTTTGTAGCAATGTCTGTTTTTCCTAATAATCCATTTTCGAAAACAAAAGACGGAAAGACTGAAAACACCATACAAAGCAAACTTAAAGATGGCGATATTATTTTTCAAACTTCACAATCGCCTCAATGTGAGGCTGTGCGAATTGCTACTAATTCAAAATTTTCGCATTGCGGTATTATCTATAATATAGACGGAAAATGGTTTGTTTTTGAAGCTGTTCAGCCTGTAAAACTGACTCCGTTTGATGAATGGATTCAGCATGGAAAAGACAATAAATATGTTGTAAAAAGATTAAAAAATGCGGATCAGGTTTTGACTCCTGTCGTTGTGCAAAAGATGCAAAATTACAGCCAGCAATTTGATGGAAAACAATATGATGCTTATTTTGAATGGACTGATGATAAAATTTACTGTTCTGAATTAGTCTGGAAGATCTATAAAAATGCCGCTAATATTGAGTTATGCAGTCTGAAAGAATTGAAAGACTTTAATTTAAGTGATGCGAGAGTACAAAAAATACTGAAAGAACGATATGGAAATGATATTCCGCTTGACGAAAAAGTGGTTGCTCCTTCTAACCTTGTCGATTCTGATTTACTAAAAACTATAATTGATAATTACTAAGTTTTCAAAGTGATTTACAATAATTAGAAAAAATCTTAAAGCTAATTTAAAACCTAATTAGCTTTTTTATTTATTATTTTACTTTGAATTTCAAAGAACTTTTAAAAACCTATAAAAATAAATATGAAAGACACTATTATCGAAAAAATGTATGAATGGTCAAGAAAGCCGTACCAAAAATATTTTAAGAAAAATGAACCGTGGCAAATTGATAAATCAAAATTATTGGATTATCCGGAAGATACTTTAGGACTTGATTTAGGAAAATTTCTTTATAAGAATCATTTTGATATTCAGCCCAAATTGGAAGATCATGATATTATTCATGTTTTAACGAATACGGGAACTTCAGTTTTGGAAGAAATTGGAATGCAGTATTATCTTTTGGGAAATGGAAAAAGAAGTTTATACCTGTTTTTAGTAACCTTAACAGGCATTATTTTTTATCCAACTAAAATCAATTATTTTTTTAGTCAATATCAAAGAGGAAATTTGGCATTACCTTTTCATTATCTGGATTTTTCAAAAATGTTATTCATACCTATTTCTTCTATTCAAAATACTTTTAAAATACAAAATTATGAAAATTAAAACAGCATAAAAAAAGCTACAAGTATTAACTTGTAGCTTTTAGAAATCTTATGTAAAAGAAATTAGTTTGAGGCTGGTAAAACAATTCCGGTTTGGTCTAATAAATAAACTAAACTTGTCATTGTAGCTGCTCCAAGTTCTAATTCTCTTTTATTTACAGCATCAAATTTATCATTTGCTGCATGGTGATAATCGAAGTAACGTTGAGAATCTGGTTTTAAACCTGCTTTAACAATCGTTTTAGACGTTAAGTGATCAATATCTGATCCTGCATGTCCAATTGTAAAACTGTGCACTAAATAGGGCTCAAAAAAGTCTTTGAATCCTTGTATCTTTTTGAAGTTATTATCATCTGCCTGAATAGAAAATCCTCTTGGGCTAAACCCTCCTGAATCACTTTCTAAAGCAAAAATATGGTTTTCATTCTTTTGTTTTGAAACTTCTTCGTATTTAGCACCACCTTTTCCACCGTTTTCTTCGTTCATAAATAACACAACACGAATAGTATTTTTTGGCTTGTAGTTTAAGTCTTTAAGAATACGGATTACTTCCATACTTTGCACTACTCCTGCTCCATCATCTTGAGAACCATCGGCTAAATCCCAAGAATCAAGGTGACCACCTACAACCATAATATTTTCCGGTGTAACGGTTCCTGTTAATTCTCCGATTACGTTATAAGACAATACGTCTGGTAACGTTTCGCATGATTGTTTGAAATAAAATTTTAAAGCCGGGTTGCTTTTTAAAGTTGCGCTTAACAATTCTGCTCCGTTTGTACTAATTGCTGCTGTTGGAATATATTGTTCCTTTGGCAAATCGCCATAACTTTGAGCTCCTGTATGTGGAAAATCATCTAAACGCAGGTTCATAGAACGAACAATTGTTCCTACGGCTCCAAGTTTTGCTGCTTCTTTTGCACCAGCAAATCTTTGGTCTACGCAAGCTCCGTATGATATAAATGTTTCAACATTTTCAGGGTTCATTGGTCTGTTAAAAAACACAATTTTTCCTTTTACTTTATCTCCAAGTTCAGCAAGCTCTTTAATTCCTTGTACTTCGATTACTTCTGCAGTTAATCCTGTTTTTGCAGTTGCAACAGAACCTCCTAAAGCGCAAATTGGCACTACAGATTTTACTTTTCCATTAAGAATATAAGCGGTTTCTTTTTCTCCACGAACCCAATGCGGAACCATAACTTCCTGCAAATACACTTTATCAAGCCCTAAACTTTCTAATTGTGATTTTGTATAATTTACAGCTAGTTGGGCATTTTGAGATCCTGATAAACGAGCTCCGATATCATTAGATAAATACTCTAACCAAGTGTAACATTTAGACTCTGTTAAAGCTTTTTTATAAAACAATTTAATGTTTTTTTCATCATTTGACTGTGCAAAAGATGTCAATCCGTTTAAAACTAAAACAGTTAAAAGAATCGTTTTTTTCATAGGTTATTCGCATTTTTGGGTTAATTAATTCACTTTGTTAATTAGCTTAGCAAAGGAACAAAATTCTTTTGCAAATAGAGATGATTTTACTAACCCATTTTCTAAAAAATAAAACAAAATTACTTTACTTCGTTAATCTTATTTTTTGTACTAATACCATTTTCATTAAAGGCTTCGATCGTAAAATAATACTTCGTTCCTTTGTCTAAACCTCTAAAATCATACGAACCTTCATCATAAACCATTATAGTATTATACAATTTATCCGGAGCAATTCCGTAATAAATATTATATCCAATGGCATCGGTTTGTTTTTTCCAGGTAATCATTGCGTTACGTGAATCTGCTGCATTTCTTTTTACTTTAAAATCAGAAACAGGTTTTGGTTTCGCTAATAATCCGTTTCCAAAAACCCTGAAATCTGATATGGCAAACAATCCCGAAGCATTATGAATGTTTTCCATTTTAATGTAGCGAGCTTCAATTGGTTTTGTTAATTCTACATAATCGTGAGGAACATCTTTATCATTCTGAGATTTATCAATAACCAAAGTCCAATTTACAGCATCATCAGACATGAAAATTTTATACTGATAATAAATGTCCATCGCTTTATTATATTGTGTTGCTTTATGATCGGCATAATTGATTTGCAAAGCGTTTATTTGCATTTTTCTGCCTAAATCCAGCTGAAGCCATTCTCCGGGATTACCGGTTTTTGCAGACCAATACGTTTGAATATTTTCATCGGTTAAATTTGCAGCGCCATAACAGAATTTCTCGTATACTTTTTTACCACCATTATCTACGCGATGTGTTTCTACTTCCATACATTCTTCAGAAGAAGAAACGGTTACCGATTTTTTATACGAAAGTAACATCCAACCCGATGAAGCTCCGTTTTCATGGTTACGCTGTTCTGTTGGAAGTTTTATCGGAAAATCTCCGTAAGATGTATTCGAATACATTACATCATCTTTATCAAAACCGGCTGGAAACATATCAATACGACGTTCAAAACGGTCTTTTATAGATATTTTGCAAGTTCCCGTATTCCAGTAATTACCATAATTGTCTGCAAAAGTATTTCCGTGCCCGGCGCCAATTACAAATCCGCCCGGTTTGTATGACATCGGATTATGTTTTTGGTAGGTAAAAGGTCCTAACGGATTATCTCCTACATGCACTCCATTTGCATAACCTTTAAACTCGGTTGCCGGAGCGCCATATTGCATATAATATTTACCATTATGTTTTGTCATCCATGCGCCTTCAATAAAATTTCCCCAAGGTGCTGGTTCCATGTCGTTATTTGGTCCAAAACGTTCCCATCCGTGTGCTGCAGGATCTAAACCAACAACTGCTTTTGCCTGACCGTAAGGCTTTTGAATATCTTCAACTTCGGTTGCTGCATATAATTTTGCATAATCGGCCTGATTTCCTTTTGGCAACCACGTTTTGTAATCTACTTCTACACCAACAAGAGGTAGTTTTCCGCTTGACCCGTAATACATATATACTTTTTTATCATCATCCTGAAAAATAGCAGGATCCCATGTTGGCAACATTGCTTTATCAACATGTCTTAGCCATCGACCTGATTTTGGATCGGCAGTTTTCCAAACCGGATGATCTTTTTTCCAGGTTGAACCCACGTAAAATAAAGTGTCATTTACAACCCACGCTGCAGGCGCGCATTGATCATCATCTCCGGGTTTTCTTTGAAAACTTCCGTAAACAAACTTCCAGTCTGACATATCTTTACTCCAAAAGAAACCAGCCTGATTTGTGGCAAATAAGTAATATTCACCTTTAAAAGTAATTATTACGGGATCTGCACTTGAACGACGCGATTCAGGAATTCCGTTATGATTATTTGTAGTGTAATTGTAACCTATATTTATTGGATTACAATAAGTTGTAGCTGTCTTATTTGGGTCAAACCATTCTGTTTTTCCGGGAATACTTGAGTTTTGTGCTGATGTTTTGATGGTAAATCCAATCAAAATCATCAAAAGTTGTATTAAATAAATCTTTTTCATTTTTTCTATTTGTCTATTATTTTTAAGTGCAAAAATTCAAAACATATATAAATTCTTACTTGTTGAATTCTTAAGTTTATAAAAAAGCCCTTCGTATAACCAGTACGAAGGGCATTACTAATTAACAAACCAATTATTTAGTTAACTCAAAACTAACTTTCTTATCGGCATTTGAATTTCCTCCAACGAAAACATCAAACTGCCCAGGTTCTGCTACGAATTGTAAATCAGAATTATAAAATTTTAAATCTTCAACCGTGATATCAAAAGTCACCGTTTGTTTCTCCCCTTTTTTAAGTGTTATTTTTTGGAAATTTTTCAGTTCTCTAACGGGTCTTGTAACTGAACCCACTAAATCTCTGATGTATAGCTGAACGGTTTCTTTTCCGTCATAATTTCCTGTATTGGCAACATCAACGGTTACTTTTAGTTTTCCGCTGAAATTCATTTTATCAGATGAGATTTTCACGTTTGAATATTCAAAAGTGGTATAACTTAAACCAAATCCGAATGGAAATAATGGCTCGTTTCTTTCGTCAATATAATTTGATCTGAATTTTTCGAATTTACCTTCTGTATTAGAAAGTGGTCTTCCTGTATTTTTGTGTGCGTAATAAATTGGCAACTGACCAACGCTTCTTGGGAATGTTGTTGTCAATTTTCCTGATGGATTAACATCTCCAAATAAAACATCTGCTATAGCATAACCTGCTTCTGTTCCTGCAAACCAAACGTTTAAGATTGCCGGAACTGTTTTTTCTTCGTCTGTTAAAACTAACGGACGTCCGTCAAATAATACTAAAACAACTGGTTTCCCGGTTTTTAGTAATGCGTTTAATAAATCTTTTTGTGCTTGCGGAATTTCTAAATTAGTTCTGCTGCTGGATTCTCCGCTCATTTCTGCTGATTCTCCTAAAGCGGCAACAATTACATCTGATTGATTGGCGACTTTTAAAGCTTCTGCCAATAATTCTTCTTTCGAACGAGCATCACGGTGCAATGTTTTTCCAAACATGGTAGCGTTAGTTTCAAAAGTTTCATCGTAATCTAAGTTACTTCCTTTAGCGTATAACACTTTCGTCGAAGTTCCTGCAACTTCTTTAATTCCAGCCAATAATGAAATAGCATTCTCCATTTTTGTAGCTACGCTCCACGTTCCCGGCATATTTTCTTTGGCATCTGCTAATGGTCCGATTAGGGCAATAGTTCCTGATTTTTTAAGCGGTAATGCCTGATTTTGATTTTTTAACAAAACCAATGATTGTGCTGCAATCTGACGTGCTTCTTTTCTGCTGCTTGCAGTAAAAATTTCTGTTTTTGCTCTGTTTTCATTACAATATTTGTACGGATCCTGGAATAAACCTAAATCGTATTTTGCTTCTAGAATAAGTTTAACAGCATTGTCAATTTGAGCAATGGTTACTCTGTTTTCATCTAAAGATTTTTTCAGAGTGGTCAGAAAACCTTCTCCAACCATGTCCATTTCAACACCGGCGTTTAATGATAAAGCAGACACATCTTGCAAATTACCCATTCCGTGTTCGATCATTTCCGGAATTCCTGTAAAATCTGTTACTACAAAACCTTTAAAACCCCATTGTTTTCTTAATACATCTGTCATTAACCATTTGTTTCCTGTTGCCGGAATTCCGTCAATTTCATTGAAGGAAGCCATCGCTGAACCTACACCTGCATCAACAGCGGCTTTGTATGGAGGAAAATAATCGTTAAACATTCTGATATGGCTCATATCAACTGTATTGTAATCACGTCCACCTTCTGGAGCACCGTATAAAGCGAAGTGTTTTACACATGCCAAAATTGAGTTGTTTTTAGAAAGATCATGTTGTTGGTATCCGTTTACCATTGCTTTTGCAATCTGGCTTCCTAAGTACGGATCTTCACCTGAACCTTCAGAAACTCTTCCCCAACGAGGATCACGGGAAATATCTACCATTGGTGAAAATGTCCAGTTAATTCCGTCAGCACTTGCTTCCTGAGCTGCAATCTGAGCACTTCTCTCAATCAAATTCATATCCCAGGTACATGATAATCCAAGTGGAATTGGGAATGTCGTTTCGTATCCGTGAATTACATCCATACCAAAAAGCAACGGAATTTTTAAACGGCTTTTTTCAACAGCGATCTTTTGTACTTCTTTAATTTTTTGTACTGATTTTATATTGAATAATCCTCCAACCTTACCTTCAGCAATATTTTTTGCAACATTCGAACTATTAGCTTGTCCTGTAGTAATATCGCCAGAAGTTGGTAAATTTAGCTGTCCTAATTTTTCATCTAAAGTCATTTTAGAAATTAGTTCCGCTACAAACTCTGATTTTGGCTTAATTGTTACTGCATTCTTAGTGTTCTTTTTTTGGGCATAACCCAAAACAGCACATCCTAAAAAAAGTAAGACTAATTTGTTTTTCATTCTATCGTTTTTATTTGTTTGTATTTTTTTTAATCTGTTTCAACATCCAATCGTAAATTTCAGGATTGTCGTAAACTCTTGTCCAGCTATCGTGACCTGCATCATCAAAAATGGTTAGCTTAACATCTGGGGCGTTGCATTTTTTTAATTCTTTGTAAATGGTTATTGCGTAATCTACTTTTACGACATCATCTAATAATCCGTGAAAAATCCTGGTTGGTATTTGAGCAATCTTACAGGCACTTTCTAACTCAATTAAATCAACAAAACCAGAAATTGGTACAATTGCCGCAAATTTGTCCGGATATGAAAGTGCTAAATTCCACGCTGCCCAACCTCCGGAACTCAAGCCTGTAACATATATTCTGTCCGGATCTATTTTGTTCTCTTTTTGAATTTTTAAAATCAATTCATAAATAGATTCAATATTCCAGTTTTCATCTTCTTTGCATTGTGGTGCAACGACATAAGCATCTAATTCATGTGTTTTTAAATACTTTAATGGTCCATGAATTTTTACTTTTTCAAGGTCTGTTCCTTTTTCTCCATCACCCGAAATAAAAACTATTAGTGGCTTTTTATCTTTTGTATTGGATGGTTTGTGCAAAACGTAACCTAGTTCATACTTGGTTACAACAACTGTTTTTAATTTTCCATTTGTGTCTTTTTGTGCAAAACCAAATACAGAAAATAAAAGAACTATTAATACTAATTTGTACTTCATGTTAGATTCCATATTTTTCAGAATGGAAACCAAGTTTTGTTAATCCTTGTTTTACTTCCGGGGCGTTCATGAATAATTTCCATAATAAACCGGTTCTGTAATTTTCGATCATAACTACTTCTGGTCCCTGATCAATTGCTAAGTAGCGTTTTGCAACCCAATTATTATTTCCCAAACTAAGTGCGTCATAAAAACCTGCATTTCCCCAAGTTTGTTCTTTATGATTTTCGTATAGATTTCGTATTACGGCCATCGATTCTTTTGGCGTGTAAACAATTGAACTTATAGCCGCTGTTGGAGAAATTACTTCCTGATCGTTACTTGGCATGTGTGCATTGTATCCAATTGATCCGTCAGCATTTCTTGAGTATGAAGCAGTTAAACCCCAATAATCAGGTCCGTAACCTTTAACTTTCTTTGGATTTTCAACACAATATTCATAATTGATTTTAGTTTGATTTACGTTCAAATCCCAATAATTAGCATATTTATCGCTTAATTTATTTGGATCTAAACCAACATAAGAATAATGCGCCCAGAATAATGGCCCGCCAAATTCTGCTGCTCCATTGTGTTTTAAAATTAATGGAATGTTATATTTTTTATCAGCTGAAACAATATCTCCGCTTCTCGCCCAGCCTTCGTGATAAACTTTTGGATCTATTGTATGTGTTGGCGAAGATGCTGCCATTACATAAGTAATCAAACATTCGTTATATCCTTGTAGTGGAAAATTCATTTGCCAATCATAAGTTGGCGACCAGTGCCAATAGAGTACATTTTTATTGTTGGTGTACCAATTCCACTCTACGCCTTTCCAAAGTGCGTCATATTTTTGAGCTACGGCTTTTTCTTTTTCAGAGCCTTCTTTCAGATATTCGCGAACAGTAATCATCCCTGCAACCAAAAATGAAGTTTCGACTAAATCTCCACCATTATCCTTGGTTCCAAAAGGTTTTACTTTTCCGGTATTTCCGTCTATCCAATGCGACCATGCTCCGTGAAAACGATCGGCTTTGCCTAAAAAATCTGCAATTTTGTTTAATCTTTCAACGCCTTGTTCTTTAGAAACATAACCTTGAGACATTCCCGAAACAATCGCCATTAATCCAAAACCAGAACCACCCGTTGTAACAATATTCGAATCATTTTCAGGATACATTCCATCAGGATGGTAACGTTCTCTGGCTAACCCGGAATTTGGTTCAGCATAATCCCAAAAATATTTAAACGTTTGTTTTTGAACCGTTTCTAAAAGTTGTTCATCTGTTAATTTTACAGTTGCAATATTTTCTCCTTCATTTTCTTTTGATTTTTCGGAATTTGATCCACAACCAAAAAAGCTAAAAACTAATAATAAAACTGAAATTCTAACCATTTTAAAAATTTTAATATTTGATAAATAATCACTTCCTCCTAAAAACCAGAAGGAAGTGATAATAAGAATAAATTAATTATAACCAGGGTTTTGAGAAGACATCCCTTCTGCTATTAAAAGGAATGATGCCGGAATTGGGAACAATTCGTTCTTACCTTCTGTAAATACTTTTCCATCTATCTCAAAAGCATCTTTTGCCTGACCGGTTCTAACTAAGTCGAAGAATCTGTCAAATTCAAAAGCTAATTCAACTCTTCTTTCTTTCCAGATTGCCGTTCTAACGGCTGCCTGAGAAGTTGCAGGAGTATCACCTAAACCGGCTCTGTGTCTGATTGTGTTTAATAATGGTATTGCTTCTGAAGTTTGTCCTAATTCATTTAAAGCTTCGGCTTTCATTAATAATACTTCACCGTATCTTATATATTTAATATTAGCATCTGTATCCCAAGCACTTGTATATGCTGAAGAATAAGTTTTAAAATTATATCTCGGATTAGGATCGTCTTCACTTAGTACAGGAATTACTCTTCCATCATATAAAGTTGTACCTCTAAAAATAATCGTTGCATCTTTTCTAACATCTCCAGTTTCATAAGCATCAACTAAACTTTGAGACGGCTGATTGAATCCCCATCCCCATGCATCACGAACACCTTGAACGTTAGAATATCCTTGAATTCCACGAGCTGGTACTGCCCCATTACCGTTTATTTCAAAAATAGATTCTCCATCATTTTCTCCTTCTAGTCTGAACATTTTAGCATAATCCGGAGAAATAATATATCCGGTTACCAGATTACAGTTGTCAACAACATTTTGCCATTTTTTCTGATATAAACTTACTTTTGCTAATAAAGCATAGGCAGCTCCTTTTGAAGCTCTTGCTTTTTCAGCATCAGCATATTGAGATTTATTTGGTAAAACTCCCGCAGCCTCAGTTAAATCTTTTTCAATAAAAGCATAAACTTCAGCAGCTGTTTTACGAGTTAACTGCATTGCTTTGTCTTCTGCTGATAATGGAATTTTTGATACGTGATCTACAATAGGAACTCCTCCATAACATTTTACCAAAGTAAAGTACATGAAAGCTCTTAAAAATTTTGCCTCAGCCATTAATCTTTCTCTTAATGCAGGATCAGCTTTGTCTAATTTTGGCAGGATCTCCAATGCTTGGTTACATCTGTTAATTCCGTCATAGTTGGCATTAAAAGTACTTTCAGCAGACGGGTTTGATGCATTATAAGTTAAGGCGTCCAAAACATCTTTGTCAGTACCCGTGTCACTTGGAGTTGAACCTTTATCAGCATCATCAGATGTAATACTTGCTAATCCAATCCATCCAAATGAACTCATATCCCAGTCTAAAAATTTACTGTAGATTGAAGCAACAAATGTTTTTGCTCCGCTGTCATTGTTAAACAATTCGATATCATCTGTAGAAATTGTTTCAGTTTGTTTAACATCCAGGTAATCATCAGCACATCCTGTAAAAGTGAATGCCGATAACACGAAGATTGATATATATATCTTTTTCATAATATTAAAATTTTAAATTAGCACCAATTACAAATGATCTTAATGTTGGGTAAGCATCCAATTCAACACCTTGTGTTCCATAAGGATTACCATCTCCATTTAACTCAGGAGAAAAACCAGAATATTTCTGTGTAATAAACGGGTTGATTGCATTAAGATAAATTCTGCAAGAACTAATAAATTGATCTTCTTTAAGAGGAAGTTTGTAACCTAAAGTAATATTGTTGATTCTAAAGAAATCTGCAGATTCCATATAATAAGTTGAAGCAACAGGAACAATATTAAATGGCGCTGGATTCTGAGACGTTGTGTTTGTTGGAGTCCAATAATCATTTGTCATAGAAGCTTCAATGTTTTCACCTCCAAAACGCTGAGCTTTTTTACCATTATATACTTTTGCACCACCAGTTCCATATCCGTCAACTGAAAGATCAATGTTTTTGTAAACAAGTCCTAAAGAGACTCCGTAATTAGCTTTTGGTAAAATTGAACCTACATATTTTTTATCAGTTGTTGCAGATAAAAGATCTTGAGTTACTTTTGTACCAGCAGCATTATAATAAAGCATATTTCCATTTGCCGGATCTACACCTGCATATTCATAAAGATAGAAACTACCTAATGGCTGGCCAATTGAGTTGTTGTATAACAATTTAGTATCTTGACCATTTCCTAAATTACCTCCAATAACCTGAGATAATGAAACATCTTTTAAACCTGTAAGCTCATTTTTGTTGTGAGAAAAGTTACCTCCAACCCAGTAGCTTAGATTGTCATTAATTTTATCATCCCAACGTAAAGCAATTTCATAACCTTTGTTTGAAACTTCACCCACATGAGAAGGAGAAGCCGTTGTAATTCCTGAAGTTGGATAAGGTTTTACATATAAAATTACGTTATCTGTGTTTTTGTTATAAACATCAAATGATCCTTTCAATCTGCTGTCTAAAAATTCGAAATCTATACCTGCAGAAGCTTCTTCGGTAATTTCCCATGTTAAAGTAGGGTCGATTTGAGAAGTGATACTTGTTCCTTCATATAAAATTGAACCTCCTAAATAACTGTTTAATCCAGAGTTATAACTTTGACTGTTTAATGGCACATTTTGGTTACCCAATTTACCCCAGCTTCCTCTTAATTTGATTAAATTAACTCCTTTAATATCTGACAAGAAACTTTCTTTAGTCATAATCCAACCAAGACCTACAGATGGGAAAGTTCCCCAACGGTAATCTTTTGCGAAGTTTGAAGATCCGTCACGTCTAATAGTTCCGGTTACTAAGTATCTGTCCATTAATTTGTATTGGAAACGTCCAAAATAAGAAGCTAATTTACTCTCATTGAATACAATATCTTGTAAATTTGTAACAGTACCTGAGTAATCTACACCTTTTGCATCTGTTGCATTATATAAAGACCAATAGTTAGAATCAGGACTTACATTTTTTCTGGTAATTACTAATTTTTCTCTCGAACCTTTTACAGAAGTTTCGATACCTGCTGTTAATTCAACATCGTGAATTTTAGCAAATACTTTATTATAAGTCAAATAGTTAGACAGGTTCCAATTAAAATACTGCTCTCTACCTCTAGTTAATAAATTGATAGGGTCAGTACTTGAATAATCGGCATCTTTACGAGTTGGATTAGCTGCTAACCAAGCATTTTTAGTATCCTCAAAATTATAATTTTTCCAGGTATAGTATTCACCATTAAATTGTGAAGTAAACTTTAAACCATCTAAGATTTCATAATCCAGTTTCAAGCCACCTTGAAGTGTAATGCTTCTTTGTTCTTCATTATAAAAATCTAATTGTGCTACAGGATTACCAACATTATTAAATGAAGTACCTGTTGGGCTTGCCACTCCGCTTGCATCTGCAAAAGGTGCCCCATATTGACCATTTGCAAAACGAACAGGTACAATTGATGACTGTTTGTATGCATTTGTAAATGCGCTTAGCGGTTTTGGTGTAGAATTAGCCGATGTAAAACTGAAGTTTTGATTTAAAGTTATTTTTTTAGAAAGTTTAAATTCATTATTATTTCTAAAACTTGTACGGCCGTAATCTAAGCCATTAAGAATCCCTTTTTCCTGATAGTTACCTGCACTAAAAAAGTATTTTACATTTTCTGAAGCTCCAGAAATAGAAATATTATTTTGAGTATAAGTTCCAGTTCTTGTAATTTCATCAAACCAATTTGTATTAACAGGCTGATTTTTAGAGAATCTGTTTGTTCCTAAAGAAGCATTAGAATAGCTTGCGTATTGATTAGCATCTGCCATTTTTACTTTCTTAAGTGGTGTTCTTACCCCACCAAAGCTTTCAATTTCTACAGAAATCTTGTCTCCTTTACCTTTTTTAGTAGTAATAATGATAACTCCGTTTGCTGCTCTGGTACCATAAATAGCAAGAGATGAAGCATCTTTTAGAATTTCATAAGAGGTAATATCATTTGTATTGATATTATTGATGTTTTCTGTTGGCATACCATCAACAATATATAAAGGATTTCTTCCTCCTAATGCAGTACCTAAACCACGAATAACTACAGAAGGTGTACTTCCCGGAGCATCTGAAGAAGTTACCTGAACCCCGGCAGCTTTACCCTGAATAGCCTGAGAAGCATTTAGGACCTTTGTTCTACTAACATCTTCTGCTTTTAATGAGGTAATAGCCGAAGTATTATCAATTTTCTTTCTCGTACCGTAACCAATTACAACTACTTCTTTTAAGGCAGTATCACCTGCTTCTTTTAGTGTAATTGTCATTGGAGCTGCCGTTGCAGGCACAGAGACAGCATCAAAACCAAGCATTGAGACTTTTATTATCTCACCTTCTTTGGCGTTTATGGTAAAATTTCCGTCGAAATCAGCATCAGCGGTAGCTTTGGAATTTGAAGCACTAATAACTGCTCCGGGAACTCCCATTCCGCTACTGTCTACTACTTTTCCTTTAATTGCTTGCGTTTGCCCAGACATATATGCTGGAAGCAATAAGAGCGCTAAAAAGCTAAAAATAAAATTTTTCATACAGTTCGTAATCGTTTAAGTTAGTAGAGCCAAATTAAACAATTACAACGTTGTAGTACATCAAACGGCACTACTACACAGCTACATCATTATGTTAAAATATTATCATATTTCAATGATAATCAATTATTTAAATGTTAATTTTAATTCCTTAACATTATGTTATGATGTAGTAATGATGTATTGGAATTATATAAAAAATGGCGTGTAAAAATATAAATTATGTAAAAATTAAGTACGAATCTTACAGACTCAATAAAAACTTCGACAGGTTTTCTTCCTGTGCGAGGCCTAATTTCTTTCTTAGGCGATATCTGTGCAACTCTACACCTCTAAATGATATGTTCATCATTGGTGCAATTTCTTTAGAAGAAAGGTTCATTTTAAGGTAAACACAGAGCTTTATATCTTTTGGAGTTAGATTTGGAAATTTCTTGGAAAGGTTTATAATAAACTCATTATGGATTTGATTTAAATTGGTTTCAAAAATCTCCCATTCGTGTTTATTTACTTCATTTATTTTTATTGCTTTTTTAATTTCACTTTTCAGTTTATTAAAATCTTTTTCAGAATCAAGGATGTTTTGTATATTATCAATCATTTCACTTTGCTTGGCAATAGATAATGATTTCCCGGCAACTTCTGATGATTTAGTTTGCAATTCAAGTTCCAGAATATGTTTTTCATATTCCTGAATGTTTAATTCGTTTTCAGCTTTTAATTCCATTTCAAGGATTTCTCTCTGATGTTTTAATTCTTCGGCCTGCAGTTTTAATTTTTGTGTGTAACGCAGTTTGTTCCACTTATAATACAAAAACAACACTGCCCCAATTACAAATAAGTAAAGCAAAATCATCCAAAAAGAAAAATACCAAGGCTGGGCAACTCTAAAATCAAAGCCTGAAACTTTGTCATAATTTGCACCATCGTGCTTAAAAATCACAACTGAATGCGAACCACTGCTTAAATTATTTAAAACTATTGCTCCATTTGAGATCGGGATGTAGTTTCTTCCTTTATTAATCTGATAAAATAAATTGGGTTTACCGGCCCCGTAAATTCCTGATATTACGTTTATTCTTAATTCTGTATTATGTTTTATTTTACTGTCATTGGGCAAAAGTTCGTCATTGTTATAAGCTTCAACTTTAACTCCTTTATTTTGTTTATTTTGATATCCTAACTGAAGGGAAATAAACCCATCGTCAAGATTCATTAAATAATGGTTTTGACTTCTAAAAATTCTTAAATTTTCATTAATTAATTTTCCTTTATAATATTTTTCCTGAATCATATTCCAGACAAATTTGTTACCATTTGCATATATATGATATAAGATATTTTCCTGAAGCACAATAAAATGATCCTTATCTATGGCTACAACATCAGAAATATTCTTAAAATTAGTATTGAAGAGTTCATTTTCTTCTAATTTATTTGAAATGGAATTAAAGGTGTACCAAACGTTATTAATAAGGAAAAGTATTTCGTCTCTAAACTCAAAAATCTTAACACCAAAATCGTTTTTAATTTTACTTTGCTGCGTAATATTTTCTATTTTCTTTGTTTTATAATTATCGTCAAATTGAACTCTATACAATCCGCGATAATTATCTGCTGCCCATATTTCATTTTTTTTATTTTGAGCTACGTATTTTATAGGTTTCGAAAGATCTTTAATGAACTTATTTTCTGTAAGTTTTGAAGCATCATTATAGACTAAAATTCCGCTATAAGTAGACTGAAAATAAGTATCGTTAATCATACTTTTAGACAAATTCCAACCGCCGCTTACGTTATTAGTTTTAGTCAGTGAGCCATTTTCATAACAAAAAGTTCCGTCATTATGGCCTATAATATATTTGCTGCCAATTTTAGTAATATTCCAGCCCTGTCCTTGAGTATTGGGCAACATTTTAAAATTACCTGAATTAAATTCAAAAATTCCGTGATTGGATGCTATTAAATATCCATTATTTATTGTGGCAACAGAATAAACAGAACCTAGAATTCCGGAATTATCGTAAAAAAATGAAATTGGAGAATTTACTTCAACATGAGCAATTCCGTTATCCAGACCAAGCCATAAATCTTCTTCCTTATCAAAACCAATACATAAAACCGAATTGTTCATCAGGACATTATTTCGATCTATATTCTTGTATGTCTGTGTATTAAAATCATAAATATATACGCCTTTATTTCCTGTTCCTACAACTAGTTTATTATTTTTAATAAACTTTGCGACATTAATTCCGTTTGCTTTTAATGTTTCGTTTAATGGATTATTCCAGGGTTTTAAACCAGATTTTTCAACAATAAAAATTCCTTTTTTTTGAGTAAATATATATGTCGTTCCTTGGTATTTTTCGATAGCGTGAACAACAGTATTCTTAAGAACATTCCAACCCTTTGGATTTGAAATTCTTGAGCCATTCATTTTAAAAAGACCTTTATTGACAGAAGCTACATAAAGGTTTTTTTCGACTACAAAACAATAGGATATTAAAAATGGGAATTTGATTTTTTGAATATGCATTCCATCATAAATAAAAACATCATTAAAAGACTGAAAATACAGAGACCCTTTGTACCTGAAGATCTTCCAGATTTCTTCATTATCTTTTTCATCAAACAAACGAAGATTTTTGGTAATCGAAACATATTTCATTTTACCATTTTCTCTGTACCAATAACCAAATTCTTTATAAGAACCGGAATAAATACGATCTCCTTCAATTAAAATAGAACGAATGATTGTTTTATTCGGCAAAGAATATTTTTCCCAAACAACACCGTCATATCGCAATAAGTAATGGTTATTGGCAAAATACATGGCTTTATCATTTCCTTGTGCCGCATTCCATATTTGATTATCTCCCTGATAATCTGATTTATTATAGTTTTCTACGAAAGGAAGTAATTCTTGTGCCTGAATTTGAGAAGCTATGAAAAAGAAGAAAAATAATTTTAGAAGTGTCGATTTCAAAATAGTCGAATTTATATTCAAAGATACTGACAAATATTTAATTTTTGGGCGTAAAAAAAGCTTCCCAAGTGAGAAGCTTTTTCAAAAATTATAATGTTTTTATTTAATTTTCGAGCAACTGATAAACCTGATTCGCAATTTCATATTCTTCATCTGTTGGCACAACCAAGACTTTAGTTTTAGAATTTGGCGTATTGATTTCTCTAGGTGATTTAGAACGAATTTGATTCTTTTCATCGTCTATTTCAATTCCGTAATAATCCATATCCGTACAAACCAATTTACGCATATATGACGAATTTTCGCCAATTCCAGCTGTAAACACAATGGCATCTAAACCGTTTAAAACAGCTGTATAAGAACCAATTGTTTTTCTAATTCTGTAAGCATTCATCAATAAAGCCAACTGACAATCTTTATTTCCTTTTTCAGCTTCAGACTCGATATCGCGCAAATCACTATAACCCGTAAGTCCGAGCATTCCGCTTTGTTTCAATAAAATTGAATTTACATCGTCTGCTGTATACCCAAGGTTTTTTATCAGATAAAAAATTACAGACTGGTCAACATCCCCGGCACGAGTTCCCATTATTAAACCATTTGAAGGCGAAAATCCCATTGTCGTATCGATGCTTTTTCCATCTTTAATGGCAGACATACTACAGCCATTTCCTAAGTGAATGGTGATTATTTTAGAACTTTTTTCTAAAAACTCGATTGCTTTTTCCGAAACATATTTGTGGCTCGTTCCGTGAAAGCCGTAAACACGAACTTTATTTTCGGTTAAAAGATAATTTGGTATCGCATATTTATAGGCTTCAACTGGAATAGTCTGATGAAAAGCGGTATCAAAAACGGCTACTTGTCTGGCGTTAGAAAAAATTTCTTCGGCTACATTTATCCCTACTAAATGCGCAGGATTATGCAATGGAGCTAATTCTGAAAGCTCTTTTATTTTTTCTTTAACCTCTTCATTTATAATCGTTGTATCGGAGAAATAACTTCCTCCGTGCACCACGCGATGACCAACAGCAGTAATTTCTGAAGTCGATTTTATAACTCCTTTTTCAGGATCTAAAAGCATTTCTGCTACTTTCTCCAAACCAACTTTATGTGTTGGAATTGGTATTATTTCTTCTATAGAATTTGATGAAGTTTTGAATGTAACGTTAGAAGTTTCTAAACCAATTCTATCGATCATACCGGTGCAAATTACTTCATTTGCCGGCATAATCATTAATTGATATTTAATTGAAGAACTTCCTGAATTTATTATTAGTATTTTCATTTTTTTATTTCTTATTGTTGAGATTAGCACGCGGATGACACAGATTTACTTCGTAAAAACACTGATTGAAACGGATTTTTTAATTCTATTAATAATAAAATCCGTCCAGATCTGCATTTTGGCGCTAGCGAATCAGTCTTATCAGCGTTCCATTTTTTAATTTTTAATTCTCAATTTTTAATTGATCTATAATCCCTGCGCCTGAATAGCCGTAATGACAACCGTATTTATAATATCATCTACGGTACAGCCACGGCTTAAGTCGTTTACAGGTTTATTTAAGCCTTGTAACATTGGGCCAATGGCCAAAGCTCCGGTTTCTCTCTGAACGGCTTTATACGTATTATTTCCTGTATTTAAATCAGGGAAAATCAGCACACTCGCCTGACCTGCAACTTCAGAATCGGGCATTTTGCTTTTTCCAACCGCGCGATCTACTGCGGCGTCATACTGAATTGGGCCTTCTATCTTTAAATCAGGGCGTTTTTGTTTTACAATTTCGGTTGCAGTTCGAACTTTCTCTACTTCATCACCTTTTCCTGATGAACCTGAAGAATAGGAAAGCATGGCAATTTTTGGTTCAATTCCGAAAGCTGCGCTTGAATCTGCTGATGAAATGGCAATTTCTGCCAATTGTTCTGCCGTTGGATTTGGATTAATGGCGCAATCGCCAAAGACCGAAACACGATCTTCTAAACACATAAAAAATACCGATGAAACGACCGATGAATTTGGTTTTGTTTTGATGAATTGCAGTGCTGGTAAAATAGTATGTTGCGTTGTATGTGCAGCTCCGGAAACCATTCCGTCTGCGTGGCCTTTATACACCATCATGGTTCCAAAATACGAAACATCTTCCATTAAATCTCTTGCCATTGTTATGCTTACATTTTTAGCTTTTCGAAGCTCATAATATGTATTGGCATAATCTTCATAATGTTTAGATTCTATCGGATTGATGATATTTACTTTTGAGAAATCAAACGAAATTCCTAATTCTGCTACTTTGCTTTCAATTTGTTTTTTGTCTCCAATAATCGAAATATCAACTACATCCATCGCTAATAATCTTGATGCAGCAATAATAATTCTTTCGTCGCTGCCTTCAGGAAGTACAATATGTTTTCGATGCTGTTTGGCTCTTTTTACCATATTGTATTGAAACATTTTTGGTGTCATTCCTTCGGCCTGGAAAGTGATTAACTTTTCAGACAAGGCTTCAACCTCAACATACTTTTCGAATGTATTAATTGATGTTTCAATTTTATGCGTGTTATTGGCATAAATTTTTGATTTTATAGCCCCAATTCTATTGGTAATATGATAAGTTCCTCCGTCTACAGCAATAATTGGAACTATGGCTGAAAGTCCTTCAATTAGTTTTAAAATACTTTCTTCCGGAAGAATATTTCCTGTCAGGATAATTCCTGAAATTGTTGGGTAATTAACAGATTCATTGGCCTGTAAAGCTCCTAAAATGATATCTGAACGATCTCCTGGTGTAATGACCAAAGCGTTATCGTGTAAATGAACCAAATAGTTATGCAATTGCATTGCTCCTACGCTAAAATGCCCAATTTCATTGTTTAAATACGTTTCTCCAAACAAAATTTTCGCATCAAGTTCATTCACAATTTCCTGCATTGTCGGATTGTTTAAAGTCGAGATTAACGGAATGGTATTTACCAAAACATTAGCAGGCAAACTTTTTTGCAATCCTTTAGTAACCAATTCTATATTTTCGGGCTGAACTTTATTGGCAAAAACAGCTAAAACTTCCACTTCTTTGACTTTAAAAGAATCGTAAACTAAATATAAGCTATCCACTAATTCTTCCAGCGTTTTACCCACTCCTGAACCAATAATTACGGTTGGAATTCCAAGGTTTTTGGCAATTAAAACATTCAAATCTAATTCGATCGAAGTTCCTTCTCCGGTAAAACTGGTTCCTTCCACTAAAACAAAATCAAAACGTTCTTCGAGTTTTTTATATTTTTCGATAATCAAATCTAAAACCTCTCCTATTTTTCCTTTATTTTTTCTTTTAATCAGTTTGCTTTTTGTAATGGCATAAGCTTCTTCAAACTTAATGTCAAGATTAAAGTGCGAAAGAACAGTTTCGATATGATTGTCTAATTCTCCATCGACAAAATCTTCAACTATAGGTCTAAAATATCCAACTTTAGCTGTTTTTCCAATCAAAATGCTCATCAAACCGAGTGTAATAATCGATTTTCCGCTATTTTGATCGCTGGTGGCTATATATATCGCTTTACTCATAATTATTTATATTTATTCTAAATAACAAATTTATACAATTCAAATTTTTTATAACGCAAACAAACGTTAAAACCAACGTCTTTTTTTGAAATAAATAATTAAGGCTATCACTAATAAAAACATGATGCCCATAACAACAAAATAGCCGTTTTGCGTTTTAAGTTCGGGCATGTTTTCGAAATTCATTCCATACACTCCAACGATAAATGTAAGCGGAATAAATACAGCCGAAATAATCGTAAGTGTTTTCATTATTTCATTCATTTTCCGGCTTTGTTCTGAAAAATAAAAGTTAGAAGCACTTTCTAATGAACTCATATCTGATTCAATTTGCTCTAAAAGTTCTAAGCTTTTTTGATGTAATCGAATAAAAAAATTAAAAGTATCTTTTTGAATTAAACTGTTTTCATCATCGTCTTTAATTGTCTTTAAATAATACAATGAATCGCGAAGCGGAATTATAGAACGCTTTAAGAAATTAAAATTATCCCGATGATTTTCAATTTTCTCTAAAATAACAGGATCTGCCCCTTTTTTGGTTAAATTAATTAACTCTTCTATTTTATCTTCCTCGTCCTCAATTGTAATATAGAAATTCTCCATTACGGCATCTAACAATAAATACAACAAATAATCTACTCTTTTTGTGCGTACAATTCCTGCATGAGTACGAAGACGCTCGCGAATGTGTGCGAAAAAATCGCTTCGTTTTTCCTGAAAAGAAATTAAAATTCCATCTTTCAAAATAAAACTTATTTGCTCAACGCTTATATTATCTGAATATTCAGAAGGCAACAGTGATTTTATATTAAAAAATAAAACATCCTGTTGTTCTTCCAGCTTAGTTCGTTTGGTTGTATTTAGAATATCTGCTAATAAAAAGTCATCCAACTTAAAATTCTGCCCTATTGTTTTAAGTAAACCAATATCATTTAATCCATGTACATTAAGCCAGTTATTTTTAGTATAATCAAAACAAGAATTTAATGCTGCAACTGTAAACTTATCATATTCAATAACATCGGCATCATCATATACAAAAAGTTGCATTTCGGTTTCGTGACCTGTATGAGTTCCTGTATACTCTAAAGTAATGTGCTGCAGCTTTCGCCCTTTTTTGTATTTTATCTTTCTCATTCAAAAATGATTTATATAGTAATATTACAAAAAAGAATCTGAATGGGAAATGACAATTATCATTTTGATGCAATCAATTATGAGGTAATTCAAAATAATAATTACTTTTATAAACATAAACCTGTTTTAAAATTCATTTAAAAACATACAGCTAAAATGACTCGTAAAATAACAATCTCAATTCCAAAACCTTGTCATGAAAACTGGCTTGAAATGACTCCAACAGAAAAAGGTAAATTTTGCAGCAGTTGTCAAAAAAATGTAATTGATTTTACAAAAGCTTCAGATAGAGAAATTATTCAGGCTTATAACCAAAATGAGGATTTATGTGGTCGGTTCAGAATATCACAATTGGACAGGAACATAATTATTCCCAAAGAAAAAAAACCGATTTGGATGATTGCTGCAGCATCAATAATTGCATTTCTGGGATTAGGAAATCAAACAGCTAGAGCACAGGGCAAAATAATAACAGAGCAAACAGACAGTAAACAATTCAAAGATAGTATCAAGGTTAAATCTAAAAAAGATCTCATAACCTATAAAGGAACTTTGTATGATTCCCAAAATAATCCGATAGATGGAGCCAATGTTAAAGTAAAGCGAACCAAAATTGAAACCAAAACTAATTTTGACGGAGAATTTACAATAAAGGCAAAAAAAGGGGCTGTTTTAATATTCCAATCTTTAGGTTTCGAAACTGTAGAATTTAAACTTGAAAACGATTCTAAAATTAAAGTGAAAATGAAATATCAAATAATGGGAGAGGTCGTTATGGTAAGAACAGAAGAAGATTAAACGCAATTTTATTAACTGCAAACATAAAAAAAACCGGACTATTTCTAATCCGGTTATCTTAATATAGTTATCTAAATTACGGTTGAGCTGTAATTACTGTATAAGGCAAATTTGTAAATACTCCGTTTGTAACTTCAAACACATTTGGAGTTGTAGCTTTAATTTTAAATGCTTCTTCTTCTCCTTTTTCTGATCTAAAACTAAATGTTCCTGATATTGTTTTTTTATCAGTATCTACAGAAGTAACTGTAATTTTTCCGGATACAGGTAAATGTTCCGTTACAGAATTTCCGTTTGCATATAAATAAGTATTTACAAACAACGCATTACTAACTTGATTCTCTGACGGATCTTCAAAAAAGTTGTATTGTTTTAATGGCATTCCATCATTGTTTGTTACTTCGCTTTCAAAAGCTAATAATAACATTAATGAATCATCCTGCACACTAATATCAAAACGCTGACCATATCCTGGAATTTTAATTAAAGTCGCAGTGTTAATTTTAGTTGGTTTCCATGCTGTACCATTAATAGTAGCTGAGAATGAAGCTTCTGCATCATTACTATCATTATCATCACTGCTACATGAAGTGAATATTACAGATAATACAAGTAATGCAATAGGTAGAATTTTTTTCATAAATTGGATTTTAGGGATTAAATTGTTTTAGTTGAATTTTGGCAAATTAAACAATAAAAAACCTAATAAAAATGAGGGAAACCACATTTAAACAAAATAAATTCTATAATGCTTTTTTAAATGAATACTTAGAAATGATTAAATAAAATGCTAAATTCATATCGCGTTTATTTTCAACAACTTAAACCTAATACATAAAAAAAACCGAGTCATTTCTGACTCGGTTTTAATCTTAATACTTTGTACTAATTATCTTAATACTAAAGAATTACTTTACCTCTTCGAATTCAACGTCTTCAACATTGTCTCCTTGCGATTGCTCTTGTTGTGGAGCTGCTTGTTGACCTTGATCACCACCTTGAGCATACATAGCTTCTGTAGCTGTTTTCCAAGCTGCATTGATGTTGTCAAGAGCAGTTTGAATAGCTGGAATGTCTTGAGATTGGTGAGCCATTCTCAATTCAGTTAAAGCGTACTCAACAGCAACTTTATGATCGTCAGCTAATTTGCTTCCTAACTCTTTCAATTGAGTTTCTGTTTGGAAAATCATGCTGTCAGCTTCGTTTAATTTCTCAGCTCTTTCTTTAGCTATTTTGTCAGATTCAGCGTTAGCTTCAGCATCTTGTTTCATTTTTTCGATTTCTTCAGAAGTTAATCCAGAAGAAGCTTCGATACGAATGTCGTGAGATTTTCCTGTTCCTTTGTCAGTAGCAGTTACTTTGATGATACCATTAGCATCAATATCAAAAGTAACCTCGATTTGAGGAACTCCTCTTGGTGCTGGTGGAATACCATCTAAGTGGAAACGACCAATAGTTTTGTTATCAACAGCCATTGCTCTAGCTCCTTGTAATACGTGAAGCTCAACAGATGGTTGAGAATCAGAAGCAGTAGAGAATACTTGTGATTTTTTAGTTGGAATAGTTGTGTTAGACTCAATTAATGTAGTCATAACACCACCCATAGTTTCGATACCTAAAGATAAAGGAGTAACGTCAAGTAACAATACATCTTTTACATCTCCAGATAAAACTCCACCTTGAATAGCTGCTCCAATAGCAACAACTTCATCAGGATTAACTCCTTTAGATGCTTTTTTACCAAAGAATTTTTCAACTTCGTCAGCAATTCTTGGCATACGAGTAGAACCTCCAACAAGAATAACTTCGTCGATATCAGATGTAGTTAAACCTGCATCTTTTAATGCTTTAGCAACTGGCTCCATAGAACGTTTAACTAATGAATCAGTTAATTGCTCAAATTTAGCTCTAGATAATTTTTTCACTAAGTGTTTAGGTCCTGAAGCAGTAGCCGTTACGTATGGCAAGTTGATTTCAGTTTCTGAAGAAGAAGACAATTCAATTTTTGCTTTCTCTGCAGCTTCTTTCAAACGTTGCAATGACATTGGGTCAAGACGTAAATCAATACCTTCTTCAGCTAAGAATTCATTTGCTAACCAGTCAATAATTTCGTGGTCAAAATCATCTCCACCTAAGTGAGTATCTCCGTTTGTAGATAATACTTCAAATACACCGTCTCCTAATTCAAGAACAGAGATATCAAAAGTACCTCCACCTAAATCGTAAACAGCAATTTTTTGATCAGTTCCTTTTTTATCTAATCCGTAAGCAAGTGCAGCTGCAGTTGGCTCATTGATGATACGCATAACTTTAAGACCAGCAATTTCTCCAGCTTCTTTAGTAGCCTGACGTTGTGCATCGTTAAAGTAAGCAGGAACAGTAATAACCGCTTCAGTTACAGTTTGACCTAAATAGTCTTCAGCAGTTTTTTTCATTTTTTGAAGAGTCATTGCTGACAATTCCTGTGCAGTGTATAAACGACCGTCAATATCCACACGTGGCGTATTGTTGTCACCTTTTACAACTGAATAAGAAACTCTTTTTGCTTCGCTTGTAGTCTCAGCAAAAGTGTGTCCCATAAAACGTTTAATAGAAGCAATCGTTTTTGTAGGATTCGTTACTGCTTGTCTTTTTGCAGGATCACCTACTTTAATTTCGCCACCTTCAACAAAAGCGATGATAGATGGAGTTGTTCTTTTTCCTTCTGCGTTAGGAATAACAACTGCTTCGTTACCTTCCATTACAGAAACACAAGAGTTCGTCGTACCTAAGTCAATTCCGATTATTTTACCCATTTTTTATATATTTAATTTTGATATACATTTTATAACTCACGTGGCATAAGTCAATCTTTGTGCCAATATAAAAAACTAAAGTAAATTGTCAGTTTTAATATTGGCAGGCTAATAATCATCTGACAACATGACATTTTTAAAACCTGACAACTGTGGCATATCAGCACTTTACGTGTCATTATCAGGAGCCGTTTCCTGCTATACGCTGTATCTTTTATGCCGAACCCGCCACAAAAGGATATCGCTTCTATCAGGGCTAGGACATTATTTCTTAAAACTATATTTTTGCAACATCGGTAAAACAAAAATCTTGTCTCAGCTCCTATGAAATTATGTAGCTCAAAATTAAACAACATTCTTTTTTGAAAGAAACAAACTGTATTTATGGTTTTGAAATTAAGTGTAGAATTCTAGTGAATTTTGTTCTTAAATATAGATTCATGAGATGGTGCGCAGAATAAAAATAAAAATTATGAATAAAAATATTACCCAAAAAATCAACATACTTTTCATTCCTTTTTTAATTATTTCAATCGGCTTTTGTGCTATTTACACATTCTTAAATTGGCTTTTATTAATAAAATTACAATTATTTTCAGTAAAAGAAATTATAGTTGAATTTGGAATTCCAATTGTACTTCCCTTGATTCCTATATTATTTTTTTTCCGACCACGATTAAAAATTTTGCGTTTAAAAAAATCTCAAAGAGGAACTTACAACGACTTCTATTTGTTTATTCTTTGGTTTGCGATTGCTGGCCCTACTTTGATTGCTCAAGACTATTTAAAAAATTCAACCGGAAAACTAAGTCAAATCGATTACGTTAGTCAAATTTCAAAACAAGAACAAACAAAATATTATAAAATCAAACGCTTGTATCTTGATAAATCAACTGTTGGAACTCATACATCGTTTGAAGCTGGAGGAAGAAATAACGATTTATATATGAATCTTTTTGTAGTTATACCCATTTTTGACAAAAAAAATGACACTACAAATTCAAACTGTAAATATTGGTTAGGTATAAAGTATGGCGACCGTATTAACAATAGACTTGAAGAAAGAGAGAAACAAAATAGATATGAACAATTTCTAAAGGTAAGCCAACATGAATTTGACAGAAAAGATTTAAGTGATTTTATTTATTTGGAAAGAGTTGGTAATTCTGATATTGGTGATGGTTATAAAGAAGCATTAAAAAAAATCACTAAATTTAAAACAGAAGGTTCTGTAATATTTATTTCAAACAACAAACCATTTGAAAAAAGAGACGGAGATACTGTTTATTGGCTTATTGGAACACTATTAATTGGTACAATCGTCTGGTTAATAATGATATTAATTCCAAAATGTAATGAAACAGAATTAAGGCAATTTAAAAATGGCACACGTAAAGATAAAGACTTAAAAGAGTTTTTAGACTTTCTAAAACCAAGAGAAGGTTACTTCATCACACCAATACTAATATATATTAATACCCTAATTTATTTAATAATGGTCATTGCAGGGTTAGGATTTATATCTTTTAAAGGACAAGATTTATTAAACTGGGGCGGGAATTTTAGACCTTTTACTTCTAATGGGCAATGGTGGAGACTTTTAACAAATATTTTTCTTCATGGCGGTTTTATGCATTTACTGTCAAACATGTTTGGGCTTTTATTTGTTGGTCTTTTCATTGAGCCGATATTAGGTAGGACAAAATATCTAGTCATATATTTAGCTACAGGCATATTAGCAAGTTGTGCAAGTATTTGGTGGTATGAAGCAACCGTAAGTGTGGGCGCATCTGGAGCAATTTTTGGACTTTATGGTTTATTTTTAGCTTTATTACTAACAAAAGTATTTCCTCCTGATTTTAGCAAAGCATTTTTAACTACTACAGTAATTTTTATAGGCTACAATCTAATTATGGGACTCGCAGGCGGAATTGATAATTCGGCTCATATTGGTGGCCTTTTGAGCGGTTTTATTGTGGGAATAATTAGTAGTAAATCTTTAAAAGACAATTTAGAATGAAAAGATCAGATAAATAAAAAATCGGTATTTAAAAGAACTTTTCTCTAATCAGAATAATTTTTAATTAAATATTGAATTAAGTACATTAGCATTTTTCTAAATCAAAAAAATGGAAAACTACAGCATCATTATATTTATTCTGGCAATCGTTATAGGACTATCTGCTTTTGCCGATAAAGCAAAACTACCTTACCCAATACTTCTCGTTATTGTTGGAATCGCAATTGGTTTTATTCCCACGATGACTGAGATTGAAATCAACCCCGAAATCATCTTTCTGATTTTTCTTCCTCCTTTATTATATGATGCATCATTTAATATTTCTCCAAAAGATTTTAAAACCAATATCAATACAATCAGCACACTGGCTGTAACCCTGGTCTTCCTTACTACATTTTGGATTGCCGTAGTGGCTCATTATATGATTCCAAATATAACCTGGCCTCTTGCATTTGTACTTGGGGCAATCCTTTCCGCAACCGATGCCGTTGCCGCCATAAGTATTACCAAAGGACTTGGAATATCTCATAAAACGATTACGATTCTTGAAGGCGAAAGTCTTATCAATGATGCTTCAGCACTTGTTGCCTATCGATTTGCTGTTGCAGCCGTACTCGGATCTACGTTTGTTATCTGGAAAGCAACACTTCAATTTGCTTTTTTATTAGGGGGCGGTTTCTTTGTGGGTTTTATAATGGCGAAAATCTTGTCGTTTATATTAAGTAAAGTGCATAAAAATGTAAATGTCACGATAAGCCTTATGCTGTTAATGCCTTTTATAGCTTATTTAGTTGCAGAAGAATTTCATGTTTCAGGAGTAATCGCTGTAGTAATTTTAGGATTGGCAATTGCACGTTTTAGCAAAAAAATATTTCCTGAAAGCTTAAAAAGCAGTTCCAGAAGCCTGTGGGATATTATTATTTTTCTATTGAACGGATTAATCTTTATCCTAATCGGACTTAATTTTAGGTACTTATTAAAGGATATTGATAATGACATGATCCTGCCCTATATTGGCTATGCTTTTATCATTACTATTGTGGCTTTATTAATTAGAATGGTAAGGATATTTCTTCAGAAAATTAACCTTCAAAAAGCATTTCAAAAAAATGGCGAAGGAAAGAGAAAAAGAAAAATCAGTGAAGATGCACTTTTAGATTTTAACAACACAGTCATTCTAGGCTGGTCAGGCATGCGTGGTATTGTTTCTCTTGCGATTGCCATCGGACTTCCAAAATTCCTTGAAGACGGCAGTCCGTTTCCTGAAAGAAATACGATCATTTTCATTTCTGTCGCAGTTGTGCTTTTTACGCTTATCGGACAAGGACTTACACTTCCGTGGATAGTAAAGAAATTAAATAGTAAAAAGGAATCTTAAAATTAAGTACATTCGTTAAAAAACATATGGAAGAAAAATACCCTTTTATGATTGAAAGAATACAATCAATACTAATTGATTCTGTTTTAATAATAGCGTATGATTATTATTTCTGATGTTTTATCGAACTTTAAAAATGTACCAGATTCACTAAGGGCTTTTTTATTGATCTCTCTTTTCTTATACGAGCCTGTTGCAACAACTTTTGGCGGAACAATTGGCAATAATATTAAAGGAATTAGAGTTCGGAAAAATTCGAATGAAGATCAGGGAATTAATCTTTTCCAAGCAATAATTCGTTATTTTTTTAAGCTTTCATTAGGCTGGCTTTCTTTTCTTTCTATATTTTCAAGTAGTAAAAAGAGAGCTATTCATGATATCATAAGCGGTACTGTAATGATTAAAATTCAACCAGTATCAGTAAAAAAATAGAATTAAAGTTATAGACAAGCAGCATTATTTAAATATCTTAATTTATTTAATCGATGAAAAACAGCATTGCAATATACGGCGCTTACGGACACACGGGGAAATTTATTGTTGCCGAACTTTTTAGACAAGGTTATAATTTAATTCTTTCCGGAAGAGATGAAAAAAAGTTACAGCTTTTAAAACCAGAATATCCCAAAGCTATTATAAAAGCAGCTGATATTGATGATCCTAAAACGTTAGATGCTGCATTTTCGGATGCTGCCATTATTATAAATTGTGCCGGTCCTTTTTTAGACACTGCCGAACCTATTATTCAATCGGCATTACGATTAGGAATTCATTATATTGATTTAAGTGCCGAACAAAAAGCAGTTTTAGATGTATTTGAACAATTTTCTGAACAGGCAAAAGATAAAATTTTAATAATTCCTGCCGCTGCATTTTATGGTGGTTTAGGCGACTTATTAAGTACTTCGTTAACTCAGGATTGGAAAGAAATCGACGAAATAAATATTTATATCGGGCTCGATTCCTGGCATCCAACAAAAGGAACGAGATTAACCGGAGATCGAAATCATTATAAAAGATTAACTTTCAAAGACAAACGTTTACAAGAACTCGAATCAAATCCTCCGATACAATGGGATTTTAAAAATCCTATCGGAATTAAGGATGTGGTTACTTTGCCTCTTTCAGAAATTATTACGATTTCACGTCATTTGAACGTTACTAATATTAATACTTATTTGAGTCAAAACTCTTTAGATGATTTACGAAATGCAGACACGCCGGAACCTTCACCAACAGATGAAAAGAACAGATCGTCTCAACAATTTTGTGTAGAAGTCGTAGCAACAAAAGGTAAAACCCAAAGAACAATTACTGCTTTTGGTCAGGATATTTATGCGGTTACAGCGCCTTTGGTTGTAGAAACTATAAATAGAATACTATCCGGTAAAACAAATAAAACTGGCGTAACAACAATTGGAGAAGTATTTAATGCAACTGATTTTTTACAATCATTAAATGAAGACGACATCGTAATATCTGCAGTAACAGAATCTGAACTAACTTAAGATTTTCTCGAATAACAATTTTCTAATACCCAGTTTGGGTTTTTATTTGTAATTTCGATTTTCATTAAATTACAATTTACAATGGCTTCATTTATTAAAGAAATATCTTTTCGCTGGTCAGATCTTGACCCTAATTTTCACGTTCGACATAGTGCATATTACGATTTTGGCGCACAACATCGTATCGAAATTCTTGAGGAACTGGGCTTAACTTTGAAAGTGATGCAAACACAAAGTTTTGGACCGGTTTTATTTAGGGAAGAATGCGTATTTAGAAAAGAATTAAAACTTTCAGACAAAATATTTATTCATACTAAAACATCAAAAATGAAGGCTGATGCTTCTCGTTGGTCTATCATTCACGAATTTAGAAGAGAAGATGACACGCTGTGTGCCGTAATTACTGTAGACGGTGCATGGATGGATACTAAACTTAGAAAATTAGCTTCTCCAACTCCGGAAATTGCCATTGAGGCATTAAGTATTTTTCCTAAATCTGATGATTTTGTTGGTCTTTAAAAACCGAAATTCTTCAGTTTAAAATATAAATCCAAAAACATAATTTTAGTTATGTTTTTGGATTTTTTTGTTTCCGTTTTATTCTGCTACAACTTTGAAATTACGATTAAAATTTTCTGCAGAAACATTCAAAATATAAAGTCCGCTTAATTTTTTATTTCCAATATTTAAGGCAAAAGTACCATTTCCGTCAGACACAATTTTCTCTTTGATAATAGTTCTTCCGGCACTATCAATTAAGGAAACTGTTGCAGAAGTAAGTGTTTGATTCGGAATAGTTATAAAAATTTTATCCTTTACCGGATTAGGATATACAAGAATATTATTTTTGTTTTGACTGAATTTATCAGTACTCAAAAATTCCTGCGTAAATAAACCTAAAACTTCTGTTGCACCCAAAGGATAATTAAAGATTTGAAGTTCATCAAATTGCCCTTTATATGGTGCAGGCGCAGTTCCGGATGCTAATTCAATTTCTCCAATATTTCCAATTATTAAATCTGTTTCTTCTGATATTCCTGTTACGGCAGTTTCATCCAATTCAGCCGAAAAAATTCCATCCGTATAAATTCTCATTTTATGCGCCTGAATATCTCTCATTATAACCACGTTAACCCAATTATCTGTAAAATATTTAGCAGCGGCTGTCGTAACTTCTTTTTTAGTTTTATCATCATCAATAGCAAAACGCAAAAGTCCGCCTTTAATTTCTATATTATACCTTCTGCCGGTTGCGCCCGATGTTGCGTTTTTGGTAAAGGAACCTTTGCATAAAACATAAATACTAGTTGCCGAAGAAGTTGGTAATAAACCCGGAGCAGCTTTCATCCAAAAAGAAATCGTAAACGAATTCCTATCAAATAATAAATGATCCTGATTCGGAATATTAACCATCGATTTATTATTGGGAGAAGTTGAAAAATCTAGGGCATTATTTGCTTTTCCGGGAACTCTCACATTTGTATTATCATAATCAATATCTAAAATACCGTTATTAGCATAATTGGTAATATCGGCTATTTCTTCTCCTTCTAAAGCGGCTTCTCGAAAAGGCCAATGACCAACAATACTTGGCGTTAGCGCTCGAAAACTCCAAATATCACCTGTTGCAGTTCCTTTTGCGTTTATGGCATCAATTCTCCAATAATAAGTGATAGCCGGAATTAATCCTGTAACTTGATAAGTTGGATTTGCAACATAAGCCAAATCTGTTAGCTTAGTTAAATTTGAAAGATTTGTACCAAAATAAACAGAATAAGTCAAAGTATTTGAACTTCCACTCCATTTTAAAGTTAAACTTCCGTTTGTCAATTCCGCATTATTTGATACCGTAACAGGAGTCGGATTGGTTGCTTTACTTGGTGCCGACGGAATTGGTGTTGTCGTTACAGATGCAATTTCACTATAAGCCGATGATTCTGTAGCGTTTACAGCTTTAATTCGATAGTAATATTGAGTATTTGGAGTTAAATCGGTTTCATTATAACTGGAAATATTAGATGCTAAAGTACTCAAAACCGTAAAATCAGTTCCATTTACAGAGCGTTCTAAAACATAATTATCTTCATTTACCGCATTATCACTCCAATTAATTGTGAAAGAACTCGCTGCTGGAATTTCTGTCGAAACCACACTCGTAAAATTCAAATTGGATGGCGGAATAATAAAATCCGGTGGCGTGACATTCGTCAATCCGTTAATGTAAACTTCAATATTCAAATAAGGCGAATGCGATGTACTTACTACCAATGCGTCGGAATTACTGTTTTTATTGAGACCGTTTGCATCTTCCCAAGCATCCGGCATTCCGTCATTATCAGTATCTACAGGAGCCGGAGCGCCATACACATGTCCGGCACCGCCATTTGTAAAACCAAATTGCGTTGTTAAATCAGTCTGAAGATACACATACGTTGCCGTTGTTCCTTTAGACATTAAATCAGAAATCATCAAATTATCAACCTGATCGCGTCTTGGGTACGATGCTCCAACGTTTAATACAATTTTGTTGTAAGCATCCTGAGCTGTCAAAGTTGTATTTTTCATCGGATACTCATAAGGTGTTGCTAAAATAGTGGCAGCATTTCCCGTAGGATATCCCGTTAAATCGGCAGGAACTAATGTGCCGTTTAAAACCCCATCTTTATTGTTATCAAAATAATTGCCAGCCCCATACAAAAGGAAATTATCATTTCCCCTATTAAAAGGTGTTGTAATCGTAGTGCTCGTGTTCGGTCCTCCAATAAAATAATTATTTATAATATTGACATCAGAACTTCCTGCAGAATCGCCACCCATAATATAAGCGTCTCCAGATTCTGTATGTCCGTAGGTATTTCCGTAATTTCCCCAATTGTAAACAACATTGTTTACAAATTCATTAATCCCTTTTATTTTATTGTTCCGGGTTTTGTTACAGATATATAAATTCCCAATTAAACTTATTTTACCTCCTGAAGGCTGAATTAAACCTCCGGCCGAATGGTTATGCCGATGCAGTCCCTGACCAATAATCGAATTCTGAATGGTAATATTATCAGGACTTAATCCTTTATTGTCCCAGTTGATAGAAAAAACTTCATCAGTTCCCCATGTAAAAGTCATATGGTCAAAAATCATATTGGCTCCATTGGCAAGTCCGGAAGCATCTTGATTTTGGGCAGTTCCGCCATAACGAATACGAAGATATCTGGCGATAGTATTACTGGCGCCCGTAAAAGTTACTCTTGGCCCTAAAAATACAATTCCCTCACCTGTTGCGGTTTGTCCTGCAATTGTTGTATTACTGGCGACCACAACTTGCGTTTGTAAGTTTACAATACCTCCTACCCTAAAAATGACAAATCGGCCTTCCTGACTAACAGCATCCCGAAAGGAACCTGGCCCGTTGTCATTTAAATTGGTCACTAAATAAATTTGAGGATTTGATGATCCGCGCGCACCGGTAGTAAACCTGCCAAAGCCTGTAGCTTCAGGAAATGCTAATGTTTGCGCTTTTAAAGCTCCAAACATTAAAATAAATCCAAAAATGATGCAGGATTTGAATACATCATTAAGTGTAAAAACGTTTTTTTTCATAGTGATTTGGTTATAATCAGTTAAATAGTTATAACCAAATTAGCTATAAGTCAAAAAGAGACCGTCCTGCCCAATCCTGTATTATAATGCTAATTATCAGTATTTTATATTTTTAAGATCTAAATTGAAACTTTTACTTCATTACAGTAATTAAATCTGCCAGACGCATCATTTATTTGCATTTGTTCTATTTTTTTAACACTATAATAGCTATAATTAAAAATAAACAGCAATACTATTTCAATACGTTATTTCAGTGAAATTAAAATTATAATCTTTAACTAAAATGTAACTTCACAAATAGCTTCTCCTTATTAAATTTCATTCAATAATTGAGTATTACCCGTAATAACAATAACTTTGTTAAACTTTAAATCTTAAAATTAAAGCTTATGTTCGACTTTGCGAAAGATTTCAGAATAGGTATCATTATTACTATAATTGCGTTTACAACAATTATTTTGGGAGCAATTACAGATAAAGTATTACGCTACTTCTTGTATCGAAAACTAAGTAATAAAGAATATGACGCAACCGGATTTAAGTTTTTAAAACATTTAATAATCACCGTAATTTATATTTTAGGATTTGCTTTTGCTTTAATTCAAATTCCTGAATTCAAGATTATTGGGCATTCTTTTTTGGCAGGCGCCGGAGTTATTTCTTTAGTGGCAGGTTTAGCTTCTCAACAGGCATTGAGCAATATTGTGAGCGGCATATTTCTTGTCATTTTTAAGCCTTTCAGAATCAATGATAAAATTACCATAAACAATTTTGTCGGCACTGTCGAAGACATTAATTTAAGACAAGTTGTTCTGAAGGATGCCGAAAATAACCGAATTATTATTCCCAATTCAGTAATCAGTAATCAAATTATTGTGAATACAAATATGCACGATACTAAATGCTGTAAGATTATTGAAATTGGAATTGGTTATGAATCGAATATCGAAAATGCACTCGAAATCATGAAAGATGAAATTGCCAAACATCCTCTTTTTATTGATACCCGAACCGCTGAAAATAAAAAACAAAAAACACCTCTGGTCGTCGCACGTGTTGTTGCTCTTGCAGATTCAAGTGTAACCCTAAAAGCGTGGGCATGGGCGAAAAATTCTACTGATGGTTTTGTAATGTATTGTGACTTACTTCAAAGCATTAAAAAACGTTTTGATGAAGCTGAGATCGATATTCCTTATCCACAGCGAGTGGTAACGTTTAAAAAATAGCTAATTTAAAAAAGTTCTCTTTTTTCTGATAATTTTAAGACTTTAATTTTTGCTTTTCAAAATGCATAGCGGTAAATTTATATTCTTAACATGTAATCTTCATCAGAATGAAAGCTATAAAACTCATACTACTACTTTTACCATTCCTTTGCTTTTCGCAACAGGAACAAATAAAAGCACTAGACATTAATTTAAGTAATTATGAATATCCATTTCCGGTTCAGTTTTTAGAATTGACCAATCAGCGCCAGTCCTTAAAAATGGCTTATATGGATATTAAACCCGATAATTACAACAATAAAAATATAGTTTTACTTCACGGTAAAAATTTTAATGGCGCTTATTGGGAAACGACAATTAAAGCTTTAACAAAAGAAGGTTTCAGAGTTATTGTTCCCGACCAGATTGGTTTTAGAAAATCATCAAAACCGGATCATTTTCAATATACATTTCAGCAGTTTGCAGAAAATACCAAAAAATTATTAGACCATTTAGGAATTCAAAAAACAACTATTTTAGGCCATTCTATGGGCGGAATGTTAGCGACAAGATTTACGTTAATGTATCCTGAAACTGCTGAAAAATTAGTGCTAGAAAACCCAATTGGTTTAGAAGACTGGAAATTGGTCGTTCCTTACAAAACCATTGACTGGTGGTATGAAGGTGAACTAAAACAAAATTATGAAGCCATCAAAAAATATCAAATGGCGAATTATTATGATGGAAAATGGAATGCCGATTTCCAAAAATGGGCTGAATTAAGCGCAGGCTGGACAACGGCACCTAATTACAACATCGTAGCATGGAATTCTGCGCTTATGTATGATATGATTTTTACGCAACCTGTTGTATATGAATTCAAAAATATCAAAAGTACAACACTTTTAATTATCGGAACAAGAGATAAAACAGCAATTGGAAAACAATGGGCATCTGAAGAAGTTAAAAAAACACTGGGTAATTATGCCGAATTAGGCAAGAAAACACAAAAAACAATTCCGAATTCAAAATTAGTTGAAGTACCTAATACGGGACATTTACCGCATATTGAATCTTTTGATCAATTTATAAAACCATTAATTGTATTTTTGAAACAATAAAATTTTTAATCTAAAACTAAAAATATCATGTTTACAATCGAACAAATAAAAGAAGCACATGCTAAAGTAAAAAGCGGTGCCGATTTTCCAAATTATATACAAGACCTAATTATTTTGGGCGTAAAAGGTTATGCCACTTTTGTGAATGACGGCCATGTTGAATATTACGGAGTAAACAACTACAATGTTACTGCCAACGAAAAATATCCTGAAATTAAAGTTGCTGATACTGCCAACAAAGAACGTTTTATCGAATATTTAGTAATGCATCAGGACGGGCAAACCGATTATTTAACTTTTTGCAATCACGCAGCACAATGTGGTATTGCAAAATGGAGAGTCGATATTATCGAAATGACCTGCACGTATTACGACAAAGCAGAAAATGAAATATTGATCGAGAAAATTCCGGGTTAGTTTTTATAAATAATTCAATCCTTATTTGACATGTCAAAATTATTATCGCCCATTATAAATCCTAAAGATTTACTTGAACTACAAGACTCGTCTGAAATTATTTTAATTGATGCCAGAGCCGGAATCAATGCCGAAGAAAATTACAAAAAAGAACATCTAAAAGGTGCGCGTTATGTAGATCTTAATCGGGATTTGGCAACTGTTGAAAATAATCCTGCAAATGGAGGAAGACATCCTTTGCCTTCATTTGAAAAGTTTTCTGCAGTGCTTTCTAAAATTGGAATTTCGCCTAAAAGTCACGTAATTATTTACGATGATAAAAACGGATCTAACGCTGCTGCAAGATTTTGGTGGATGTTACGATCAGTTGGTCATGAAAAAGTTCAGGTTTTAAACGGAGGATTGCAAGAGGCTATAAAAATTGGTTTTCCGATAAGTTCAGAAATTGAAACTTTTAATTCAACAGAAAAATATCCAATTTCAGATTGGAAATTAGCCACAGCAAATATCGACGAAGTAGAAAAAGCCAGAAATAGCAGCCAAAATATTGTTATTGACGTAAGAGATAAAAATCGTTTTGACGGTTTAACAGAACCATTGGATTTAATTGCAGGGCATATTCCCGGAGCTATAAATATTCCGTTTAGCGAAAACTTAAATGAAGATGGTTTTTATAAATCCCCAGAAGTTTTAAAAGAAAAATATACAGCAATTCTAGGCAATAAAAATCCTGAAGATACAATTGTACATTGCGGATCCGGCGTTACAGCCTGCCACACTTTATTAGCAATTGATTATGCCGGAATTGAAATTCCAAAACTTTATGTAGGTTCCTGGAGCGAATGGTCAAGAAACGATCGTGAAATGGCAACAAAAAATAAAATGTAAAAAAGATTTTACTTATAGATGAATAGTTTTTAGGTACCTAAAAATTTGCCACAGATTAAAAGATTAAAATGATTAATCACTCTAATCTTTTAATCTGTGGCAAAAAAAAAATAACTACTAATCTATGTGTTCACAGATTAAAAATAAAAATACAAAATGCAGCATTGGGATATACTTTTATCAAATCAGGTAAATAAAAAAACGTTCATTGAAGGGTTGCTTTCCGGAGAAGCAAAAGGAGAATTAGCCATTTTTAATAATCAAAAGGGAATTCTGTTTTCTGATATTGCGATCGAGAAATTTATCGAAAGAGAATATCAATATGACAGTGTTGAAGCTTCGCCCGAATCGCACCGCCAGTTACGCACTTTTTCATCCGGAGAACGTAAAAAGGAATTTTTAAAATACTGCATCAATCAAAAACCGGATTTTATCATTTTCGATAATCCGTTTGATCATTTAGATCAGGCTTCGCGAGTAATTCTGGCAGAATCTTTAAAAGACTTATCTAAAATAATTGCCATCATCCAAATTGTAAACCGGGTTACAGATGTACTTCAATTTGTTCCGAATAAGGCACAAATTAAAGATAACACATTCGAATTACACCCTATTTCGCAAACCGAAAGTCATTTTAAAACCTTAAATACATCCGCAATTCCAAAAGCTATTGAGCCACATTCCTTCCACGAAAGTGTTTTGATTAAAATGGAAAATATTTCCGTGAGTTATGATGACCGAAAAATCGTTGATAACATTTCATGGACTATTAAACAAGGTGAATTCTGGCAATTAATTGGCCCGAACGGTTCCGGAAAAAGTACTATTTTATCATTAATTACAGGCGACAATCCAAAAGGTTTTGGGCAGGATTTATTTTTATTTGGAAGAAAAAAAGGAAGCGGCGAAAGCGTTTGGGACATTAAAAAACAAATCGGGATTTTTACGACTTCAATGACAGATTTATTTCAAAAAAGCCACTCTTTAGAAGAAATGATTCTTTCCGGATTTTTTGATTCCATCGGGCTTTATATTGAACCAACAACGCATCAAAAACAAATCGTTTCGCAGTGGCTTGAAGTAATCGAAATGACGCATTTAAGAAAAAAACGTTTTATTGATCTTTCTATCGGTCAGCAAAGAGTAGCATTAATTGTGCGCGCCGTTTTAAAACACCCGCCATTATTAATTCTTGATGAACCTGTAGAAGGCTTAGACGACGAAAATGTCGATTTGGTTATTCAGCTTATCAATACAATTAAACAAGAAACCAACGTAAGTATATTGTACGTTTCACACCGAATTGAATCCGGCCTCGCTCCTACTTCTGTTTTTGAACTTTTACCAGCTGAAACAGGATCAATCGGTAAAATAAAATACCATTCTGAATTAAATTGAAACACGAATTTCACGAATTTTCACGAATCAAAATCTTGAATTAAAACACAAATTCCACGAATTTACACGAATCAAATCTGTGTAAATTAGTGGAATTTGTGTTTATTCTAAAATCTATTCTCTTTATTCTATTGTCTTTATTCTATTCTCTAAAATAAATTAATTTTCTTCCTCTTCAAGAGTATGCGTCTTTCCGTAATTACGCCATTTCTCAATACAATCCTGAAAATCTTGCGGAAGTTCCGTATCAAAACGCATCATTTCTCCCGTTGTTGGGTGCACAAAACCAAGCGTTTTAGCATGCAAAGCCTGACGTGGCAAAGCTTTAAAACAATTCTCGATAAACTGTTTGTATTTCGTAAACGTAGTTCCTTTCAAAATCAAATGTCCACCGTAACGTTCGTCATTAAACAACGGATGCCCGATGTGTTTCATGTGTGCACGAATTTGGTGTGTTCTTCCGGTTTCTAATTTACATGAAATCAACGTTACATAACCAAAACGCTCCAAAACCTTATAATGTGTAATCGCAGGTTTTCCTATTTCAGGATCTGCAAAAACAGCCATTTGCATGCGGTCTTTTAAGTGTCTGGCAAGGTTACCTTCAATAGTTCCGGCTTCTTCGGTAACATTTCCCCAAACAAGGGCAATATATTCACGTTCAGATGTTTTAGCTTCAAATTGTTTCGCTAAATGCGTCATTGCTGCTTCCGTTTTGGCAACAACCAAAAGTCCTGATGTATCCTTATCAATTCGGTGAACCAAACCTGGGCGCTCGCTGCTATTCATTGGCAAATTATCAAAATGATGTGCCAAAGCATTTACAAGAGTTCCCGTATAATTTCCGTGACCAGGATGTACAACCATTCCCGGTTCTTTGTTAATCAACAAAAGTGCATCATCTTCATAAACAATATTCAACGGAAGATCTTCCGGCAGAATATGGTTTTCAAACGGCGGATGCGTTAACATAACCGTCACGACATCAAACGGTTTAACTTTATAATTTGATTTTACAGGAATATCATTTACAAAAATGTTTCCTTCAGTAGCGGCGTTCTGAATTTTATTTCTCGTCGCATTCTGAATCAAATTCATTAAATATTTGTCAATACGCAAAAACGCCTGACCTTTAGGGACTTCAAATCTAAAATGTTCGAATAATTCGTCTTCCAGATCTAAATTTTCAATATTATTGTTCATCTTGTGGGGTTTCAGTAGCTGGCGCAGCTAAACTGTCATTTGCTTGACTTTCATCTACATAAGTTGCTTTTCCGTCTCCTAAAACCAAATCAATTTTAGAAGATTTCAGCACACGGTCACCTACTTTTAAGTTTCTGCCTTTATAACGCATTTCAAGTACCATATCTTTTCCTAAATTAGGGATATAAGTAATCGTTCCTTCCTCAAGCCCAAGCGCTTTTAAAGTTGGAACTGCTTCGCGGTATGTTTTTTCAATTAAATCAGGAATTTTAACAGATGAAAATCCTGATGCGTTAATTTTAATATATATTTTTCTTCCTTCTTTTACTTTAGTTCCCGGCAACGGATCTTGCTCAACAACACTATATTTAGGAAATCCACTTCGGTAATCAACACTGTCCAAAAGCACATAATCAAGATCTAATTCATCCAATTTAGACTCTACCTGCTCCTCCGTCAATTTAGACAAATTCGGAACCGTAATTTCATGTCCGTGATCAGTTGTAAAAGTCAACCAGTGCATAAATAAATATACTAAAACGACAACAATTCCAATGGCAATTAATATTTGTATAAAAAATACTCGGCTTGTTAAATACTTACGTAAACTCATAAATTTATTTTTAGTTGCGGCAAAGATAAAGCTATTTCGTTTCAAAAAAAATGATAATTTTGTTTAAAACAAGAAAGCTTTCAATACACGTTATTTTCAGGAGCTGTTTACTGCTGTCCGCTATATTTTTCAATTGAGCAATCAGCGCAATTTTTCAGACTGAGCGAAGTCGAAGTCCTGCATGATAAATAAGTTTGCGGGACTTCGACTTCGCTCAGTCTGACAAAAATGAGAAAAAGCAGTGGCAAAAACCTGAAACCTGAAACAAATAAAACTTTAAACAAAAATATATAATGAAAAACATAGCCATTATCATGGGCGGATATTCAAGCGAATATAAAATCTCACTCATATCAGGAAACGTTGTACACCAATATTTAGATAAAACAAAATACAACGGATTCCGTATTCATATTTTTAAAGAAAAATGGGTTTATGTAGATGCCAATGATGCTGAATTTCCAATTGACAGAAATGATTTTTCAGTTACCGTAAACGGAGAAAAAATCAAATTTGACTGTGTTTTTAACGCGATTCACGGAACTCCGGGCGAAGACGGATTAATGCAGGCTTATTTCGAATTATTAGGAATTCCGCAATCCTCTTGCGATTATTATCAATCGGCATTAACTTTTAATAAACGTGATTTATTATCGGTTTTAAAACCATACGGAATCAAAACAGCTATTTCTTATTACCTAAATAAAGGTGATGTAATTAATACAGATGAAATCGTAAAAAAAGTAGGTTTGCCATGTTTCGTAAAACCAAACAAAGCCGGTTCAAGTTTCGGAATTTCAAAAGTAAAAACGGCAGAAGAATTGCCAATTGCCATTGAAGTTGCTTACAAAGAAGATAACGAAATCATAATCGAAAGTTTCCTTGACGGAACCGAAGTTTCTGTTGGTGTTATCAATTACAAAGGTGAAATTAAAGTTCTCCCAATTACAGAAATTGTTTCTGATAATGATTTCTTCGATTACGAAGCCAAATACGAAGGAAAATCACAAGAAATTACACCCGCAAGAATCTCAGATGAGTTAACACAAAAAGTAGGCGAAACAGCAAAACGTGCTTACGAAGTCCTGAAAATGAAAGGTTTCTCAAGAAGCGAATTCATCATCGTAGACAACGAACCATACATGTTAGAAATGAATACGATTCCAGGTTTAACAACCGAAAGTTTGATTCCGCAACAAGCCAAAGCAGCCGGAATTTCTCTTGAAGAATTATTCACAAATGCTATTGAGTTAGCGCTTGCTTAAAAAAGATGCTAAGATACTAAGGTGCTAAGATTCTAAGATTTTAGCACCTTAGTTTTTTAAAAACTTTGCTTTCTACATAAAAAACTTAGTACCTTAGAATCTCAGAACCTTAGCGACTAAAAAAAATGAAAGAAATATTCGAATGGAATAGACTGTTTTTTAATGAATTACCAGAGATTTTTCTTTTGGAAGTAATATTTCGTTCAACAGTAATGTTTATTGTCTTGCTATTAACGCTAAAACTAGCGGGAAAACGAGGTGTAAAACAATTATCGATTTTTGAAACCGTAATTGTAATTGCCTTAGGATCTGCGGCTGGCGATCCGATGTTTTATGAAGATGTGGGAATTGTTCCTGCGATCATTGTTTTCATGGTCATTATAATTTTGTACCGCGCTGTAACCTGGCTTACCGGAAAAAGTAAAAAATTCGAAGAGTTTATAGAAGGAAAAACCGAATGCCTTATAAATGACGGGAAATTTTCTGTAGCCAGTTTTAAAAAAGAAACTTTAGCCCAGGACGAATTTTTCTCCGAATTAAGAATTAAATCAATTGAACATTTAGGACAAGTAAAACACGCTTTTATAGAAACAAGCGGAGAAGTAAGTGTCTTTTTTTATGAAGATAAAGAGGTAGGATACGGACTTCCTATTTTGCCCGCTTTATTCAATAAAAAAAACAAAATAATTCCTGAAAATGGAGTTTATGCCTGCACTTTTTGTGGTAATATCGAAGAACAAAAAGCAGGAACAGCAACATGTAAAGTTTGCAAAAAAGAAGAATGGGTTCCTGCCATTAAAACACTCAGAATTACATAAATTTAGTAAATCCAAATATTAAACAGAAAAAATTTATGCTATTTCTAGTTGGAACTCGAGTTTCAAATGTAAAAAATGGAACTCTTTTAAATGAAAAATGCCCAAAATGTAATACAGAAAATGAATTGTATTTTAGCATTTATAAAAAATATACTCACATTACTTTAATTCCATTATTTCCAGTTGGAAAATCAGTTTTTATTAAATGTTATAATTGTGAGGAAAATTTTGATTATGAAGATCTTTCTGAAAGTTCCCAACAAAAACTCCGAAATGAAAAATTAGATAGCTCAATTTGGATGTTTTCCGGTTCTGCTATTTTAGCTTTATTCCTTATTTTTACAATCAATAATTATTTTGATACAAAAAACGAAACCAGTCTTTTGGTAAAAAATCCAGTTAAAGGAGATATTTATAATTTAAAACTATCAAATGGTTACTATTCAAACATGAGAATTGAAAAAGTGACCAAAGACAGTATCTATACAACTCATAATGATTTTGATGCTTATATGCCTTATGAAACTGATGATCTTGATAAACCTGAAAATTATTCTAATCGAAAAGTCTCTTATTCAAAAAAAGCACTGATACAACTTTATGAAAACGATGAAATTACAAAAATAAAAAGAAGCAAATATCTCACGGAACCACAAGAATTAGATTATCAAATTCCATTATCAAAATAAAAAGCCTTTGCAGCTTTGAACCTTAAAAGAAAAAAAAATGAGAAAAGCCATATTTCCAGGATCTTTTGACCCTATTACATTAGGTCACGAAGATATTATCAAAAGAGGGATTTCACTTTTTGATGAAATCGTAATTGCCATTGGTGTTAATGCCGAAAAAAAATACATGTTTTCATTAGAAGAAAGAAAACGTTTTATCGAAGAAACTTTCAAAGACGAACCAAAAATTTCAGTTATTACTTATGAAGGATTGACAATCGATTTGGCAAAAAACTTAAAAGCGAATTTCATTTTAAGAGGTTTGCGCAACCCGGCCGATTTCGAATTCGAAAAAGCCATTGCACACACTAACAGACGCCTTTCTAAAATTGAAACGGTCTTTTTATTGACCGCTGCCAAAACATCTTATATAAGTTCAAGCATTGTTCGTGATGTATTGCGAAATGGCGGCGAATATGAATTGCTGGTTCCGGATGCAGTTAGGGCGGCGAAACTTTGACAAAATAAAGCCGTAGGCTTGAACCATTTTGTAGGGATGGATTTTAATCCATACAAAAAACGTATTATCACAAAAAACTGTGGATAATCAGAAACCATAAACTTGCAAGCGAATGCAATTATAAGTAATTTCGCATTTTTAAAACAAACAATAAATAATGAGCATCGAAAGAGAATTAAACAAACGTAGCGGATCTAAATGTGAACTTTGTGGCGCTGTAGAAAACCTAAAAGTATATCAGGTATTACCAACTCAAAAAGGTGGTATTGATGAAGCTATATTTGCCTGTAACACCTGTATTGACCAAATTGAAAACCCAGATAATGTAGATTTAAATCACTGGAGAAGTCTAAACGACAGCATGTGGAATGAAAATGTAGCCGTACAAGTTGTTGCCTGGAGAATGTTAAGCCGTTTGCGCTCTGCAGGATGGCCGCAGGAATTACTGGACATGATGTACTTAGACGAAGATACTCTTGCCTGGGCCCAAGCCACCGGAGAAGGCGAAGATGACGAAAACAAAATTATTCACCGTGATAGTAATGGCGTTATTTTAGAACACGGAGATTCTGTAGTTTTAATTAAAGATTTGAAAGTAAAAGGATCCAGCATGGTTGCCAAACAAGGAACTGCGGTTCGTAACATTCGTTTAGACCATGAAAATGCTGAATATATTGAAGGAAAAGTAGATGGTCAGCAAATTGTGATTATTACGCAATATGTGAAGAAGATTTAAAGATACTGATTTCTAAGTTACTAAGGTTCTAAGTTGCTAAGATTCTAAGTCTTTTTTTTTAACTCAGAATTCATAACTCATAACTTTTAAGCATAAAAAAAGCTGTTCAATCGAACAGCTTTTTTTTTATGTTTAAGCAAATTATTTTTGGAATAATTTATTGATCTGATCTTTTACGAATGGCTCAGAAACGCTGCTTGTAGCAGAAGTAGCTTCTTTGCTTGAAACCATAAACTGAACTGTAGCTTTCTCAGGAAGAACACTTCCTGTGTAATGCAACCAGATATAGTTGTTTGGTAATTCTAATTTAATATCATACAATGGGCTTGCAGTAAAACCTCCCATAATAATGCTATAAAGGCTATTATAATCGTTGTTTACATTTTTAAATGAAAACTTTCTGATTGGTGAAGAATCGTCATCGTTTTGGATACTAGTATAATAAACAGTATATTCATCTCCAATTTTTTGAATATAATTGTTATTTACTTTTCCTAATTTTTCAACTGGTACAGTTTCAAGAACTTTAATTTGTGCAAACGAAACAAAACTAAAGAACAACGCGGCAAGGGTAATAATCTTTTTCATAGAGGATTTGGGGTTAATTTTTTTACTAATATATAAACGCCGAAATTAGGAAAAATTACTTCTAAAATTGCTCTTTTATTAACATTAAATTGTGATTTTTGTTTAAAATTATTTCAAACACAAATAAAATAATTGCAACTTTTTAATAATCAATAAATTAAAGATTAAATTTTGACCATAATGGCTTTATTTTTTTTATTTAAAATTGTTAAAAAACTACAAAACTAGCGCTCTTCTTCTTTCTTTACAACCTTGCGGGCGATTTCAATTTTGAATTTTTTGCCCTTCATTTTCTCCTCTTTTACATTCTGAAGCAAGTCTTTTACCTTGTTGTATTTTACAGCAGCAAATGAAACAAAATCCTTTACCTCGATTAAACCAAGATCGCCTTTTTCTAATTTTCCTTTTTGAGAAAAGAAACCAACAATATCAATTTTATTCAGTTTTGTTTTCTTTCCGCCGCTAATATAAATCGTTTGATATTCTGGTGGTTTTGGTAACGTTGTCGTGTTTTCTACATTCAAAACATCCATTCCGTAATCAATATAATCCAGTTTTTTTTCACTTTCGTGAATGATGATATAGGCCGTTCCGGAAGCCTGCATACGTGCCGTACGACCGTTACGATGCGTAAATTCATCTTCTTTTAGCGGTAAATGATAATGAATTACGTGTTTCATTTCAGGAATATCCAGTCCGCGAGCCGCTAAATCGGTGGTGATTAAGTAACTCATACTTCCGTTTCTAAACTGAATCAAAGCGCGTTCGCGTTCTTCCTGATCCATTCCGCCGTGATAATAGGTAGAATAAATTCCTTTTTCGTTTAAAGTATCGCTAATACGTTCTGCGGCATCGCGATGGTTGCAAAATATAATAGCCGATTGCGATTTCAACGAACAAATCAAATTAAACAAACTCGTCAATTTATCTTTGGCTGGCGAAACAACCATTTTCATCGAAAGATTTGCTTTTTCTTCTTCCTCAGGAATAAAATCTAAAACCGTCGGATTTATAACTCTGGTATATCTCGGAATCTCAATATCTGATGTTGCCGAAACCAAAACGCGTTTGTTCAGTTTCGTTAGTTTCCCAATAATATATGACATTTGCTCATGAAAACCCAATTGCAATGATTTGTCGAATTCATCAAGAATCAGCGTCTGTATTTTATCCGTTCTAAAAGTATCTCTGTCAATATGGTCTGCAATTCTGCCCGGAGTTCCAATTAAAACGGCTGGCGGATTGCTTAAATTTTTTATTTCAGTATCAATCGAGTGTCCGCCATAACAAATATTGACTTTGTATTGCGTTCCCATTTTTTTCCAAACCTGCTCAATTTGCAAACCTAATTCGCGCGAAGGCACTAAAATTAAACACTGAACCGAAAGGATTTCAGGTTGTAATAATTCTAAAACAGGCAACAAAAAAGCCAATGTTTTTCCTGATCCTGTAGGCGAAAGCAGTAAAACATTATTATCATTTAAAATTGCATCTTGCGCAACTTCCTGCATTTCGTTCAGGCTCTCAATACCTAAGTTCGAAAGTATGTTATTGGAATGGTGATTTTTATTCATTTTGCAAAAGTAGTTAAATTTGTTTCAAGTTTTCTTTGTTTCAGGTTTCAGGTTGAAATGCTTTGTGTTTTTTTACCGCAATGAGCGCAAAAGTTTACACAAAGTTCGCAAAGATTTTGTTTCACGCAGATTTTGCAGATTTAAGCAGATTAAAAAAGATTTTTTTTTATCTAAAATAAAAATCTGCTTAAATCTGCAAAATCTGCGTGAAACCAATAACCTGAAACTTGAAACAAATAAAACTTTATATTTGATTCCTATTAAAACCAAAATCATGAAACTTTTTACATTACCCTTTTTACTTTTCACCATCGCAATTTTCGCTCAGAACAATAAAAAATACGATACTTTTTTTGAGAAAGGAAACGGAAATCAATCGGCTTCGTATGCTGAAACTATTGCTTATTATAAACTTTTGGCAAATGATTTCCCCGTGATTCAGATTAAAGAAATGGGTCTGACAGATTCCGGAGAACCTTTGCACATGGTGGTTTACAATCCTGAAAAGGAATTTGATTTTGAGAAAATTCAGAAAAACAAAGCAGTACTTTTTATCAATAACGGAATTCACGCCGGAGAACCTGACGGAATCGATGCGACAATGCAATTCTACAGAGATTTAGCAATTGGAAAACTCAAAGCGCCAAAAAACACCGTTTTGGTTACCATTCCGGTTTATAATATTGGCGGTGCTTTAAATCGAAATTCAACCACGCGCGCCAATCAGGACGGGCCTGAAATTTATGGTTTTAGGGGAAATGCCCGAAACTATGATTTGAACCGCGATTTAATGAAATCCGACACCAGAAATACCAAGAGTTTTGTAGAGATTTTCCAGAAAATAAATGCCGATGTGTTTATTGATAATCACGTAAGCAACGGATCTGATTATCAATACAAACTGACTTATATTATGACTCAGCATAACAAATTAGGAACTGTTTTGGGCGATTTTATGAATACCGAAATGATGCCGGCGCTGGTTAAAGATTTGCAGCAAAAGAAAATCGAAACAACGCCTTATGTTGATTCTTTTAAAGATACACCGGACAAAGGTTTCGGTCAGTTTGTTGATAGTCCGAGATATACAACGGGCTACACTTCCCTATTTAATACGATCGGGTTTGTGGTTGAAACACACATGCTGAAAAAATATGCCGAACGTGTAAAAATGACATACGAATACACCAAATCGACTTTGGATTTTACGGATGCGAATTATCAAAAGATAAAAGATTTAAGAGTAAAGAATTTAGAGCAATATCAGCCTAAAAAACAATATACTTTGAAATGGGAATTAGACAGCACAAAAGCAACCACTTTTTCATTTTTAGGATATGAAGCCAGTTACAAAAAAAGCGAAGCCACAACTGGAAATCGTTTGTATTATGACCGAAGCAAACCGTTTAAAAAGGACGTTCCGTATATTAAAGAATTCAAGTCTGCGAAAGAAGTTGTGATTCCGACAGCCTATATTATTCCGCGTGGTTATTGGAATGTTATTGATTTGCTAAAAAACAATAACATTGCGTATTCTCAGCTTAAAAATGACACGATTATAGAAGTTGAAAGTTATAAAATTGCCAATTTCAAAACGGTTGCAAATGCATATGAAGGTCATTATTTACACTACAATACCACTGTAAATGCTAAAACAGTAAAAATGGCTTTTGCCAAAGGCGATTATATAGTTCCCACAAACCAAAAAGGTGTAAAATATGTAGTAGAAGCTTTTGAACCTGAAGGCGTTGATTCTTTCTTTAACTGGAATTTCTTCGACCCTATTTTACAGCAAAAAGAACATTATTCTGAATATATTTTTGAAGATACGGCTGCGAAACTTTTAAAAGAAAATCCTGCTCTAAAAGCTGAATTAGAATCTAAAAAACAAACTGATATCGAGTTTGCTAAAAACCCTGACGCGCAATTAAATTGGATTTACAAACATTCTGTTTATTATGAAAAGGCGCATTTGCAGTATCCTGTTTATCGGGTGCTTTAATTTTTACTGTAGCGTTTTTTTACCGCAAAGTTCGCTAAGGTTTTTTTATTTTGAGTGGTGTTTAGAAAACGCTGAGATCACGAAGCTTTTCGTGAAAATCTTTGTCAAAGTTTGAAACTTTGACAAAGGTAAAATGAGTTATGAAAAAAAATAATGGCATTATGGATTTCCGTAATATTACTGTTTTAAGAGATTCTATATTTGAAAATTATTAGTTAACATTACTAGCGAAAAAAATCTATACATGGCAAATCCTAAAGATATATTAGTACTAACAACTTCTTCAGCAGAAGGTTTGAAAATAAAAAAACACTTAAAACCTGTTTCAGCACATATAGTAGCTGGAACTAATTTATTTAGCGATTTTTTAGGAGGTATTACAGATGTCTTCGGTGGTCGATCAAATTCATATCAAAAACAATTATCTTCACTTTACAATGAAGCTATTGAAAGTATAAAATATAATGCACATGAAATTGGTGCTAATTGTGTGATCGGACTCACTATAGATATGGATGAAATTTCAGGAAAAGGGAAATCTATGTTTATGTTAACGGCAATTGGAACTGCCGTTATTATTGAAAAAGATGAAAAAAATAATTTTTCAGTATTATTAAATGGAAAATTTGAAAACGTTGGTTTTGAAAAAATAAATAATTTAAGGCAGAAAAAAGAAATAATTGAAAAAACAAAAAATGGAACTCTGACTTATTACAATGAAGAAATTTGGAATTTTATAACATCTAATCAAATTCATGAAGTTTTCCCATACATATTAAAAAACTACACTCCAGAAATAGAAAGTTTTCAATCAGTATTAGATACAACTAATGCATTTAATAGAAATTTCATAAGTTATTTAGATTCTTTGGACGAAAAAGAGAAAATAAACTTATTGTATGACAGAATAGAGACTGAAACAAATTACCGAATTGCACTATATCTATCTCGAATTATAAAAATTTTAAATTTATTTGATAGCGAAAAAAGTTTAAGCTTAATTAATAATTTAGATTTCAAAAAACAAAAAATAGGACTTACAATAGTAACTTATGACAAGCCATTTTATGATAAAAAGGATGTTGAGTACTTAAATAAAATTAAAGATTTTATAATTTCTAATTTTAAAGAAAGAGGTGAAATTTCATCAAAAAAACAACTATTATCTTCGAAAGAAAGAGAAGTTTGGAACTGTGAATGTGGAAACAAATCAAATGAAATTGGAGAATATTGTAATAGCTGTAATAACAATATTTTTGGCTTTAAGGAAACAGAAATAAAACCCACAGAAATTATTAAATACATTAATCAAAAAGTTGAACTAATAAATGAATTTCTTAATTAAAAGATATCACCGCTAGCGCAACAAGTGTCCCACTCGTGAACGCAATCAAAATCAATTAAAATTCGCTAAAAATCTGAATACACAAAGTAACCACAAGTTTGTCATCCTGAGGGACGAAGGATCACACTAGAAGCTCGACAAAGATTGGCGACTTTTATTGTGGAGTCACGTGTGTGATCCTTCGTTCCTCAGGATGACAAAAAAAAAAAATTACTCAGCTTAGCGCGAGTGTCCCGGTCGTGAATGCAATCAAAATCGATAAAAATTCGCTAAAATTTGAAAATAGTCACGAGCGGGACGCTCGCGCTAGCGAAAACAAAAACCAACGCTAGCGAAAACAAAAAACCAAACAGTACTAAAAAAAGCCCCGCTTTTAGGTTCTACCGTGAAGTGTTTAGGTTATTAGGGCAAACGTTTAGGTACAGAGGGGTAAAATTTTAGGTTCAGGAGCTAAAAACATCACGTTAAGACCTAAACAGAGGACGTTTTAGGCTAAACGGCATAAAAAAAGCATCAACCTTGGCTGATGCTTTTTTTTATGTTTAAATCTCGTTAGAGACTTTTATTTTTCTTTTAGTAATTTTTCTAAAAACTCAACTTTATCTTTTTCTGCCTGAACTAAACGTTCGTACAGTTTTTTATTTTCTTCATAAGACTCAACTAACTTTTCTAAAGGATTAAATGTAAGATGACTGCAAGAATTATTTAATATTTGTCCTTTTGCGCTATTATCATAGAAATTATTAAAATAATTAATCGCAGCTTCATCTGAAAAATTTTTAAGAGCTTCAACACTAACGCCTAAAGCTTTTGCTATTTGACCAAGCTTTTCATCATCTATCGTTTCGCTGTTTTCAAGAGCAGAAATAGCTTGTTGGTTCGTTCCTAAAGCTTGTGCCAGAGCTTCTTGCTTCATGTCACGAAGTTCACGAATTCGGCTAATTTTTCGTCCTATATGGTTTGGTTTTGTTAGTGTGCTCATAATTCAAAAATATTGCTTATTAAACAAAAGTACGATTTTTGAGACATGAAATAGTTATTTTAAATCTCAATTTTTTAAATTCCAAATTCCAATTTTAAATCTGAAACAAAAACTAATCTACAAAGTGTAGCTCGCGTGAGGGATAGAAGCAAGCTACCGAAGTAGCGCGGATAGCCCGACAGCATTTAAGAAAAAGCCTAATGAACGCAAAGTTGATTAGGCTTTTTTTTAAATGGTGGCACGCCCCTATTCAATATCAAAAATCAATGACAATGGCAAAAATCAAATTACAAATTCAATAAATATTGAAATTGATTTTTGACATTGATATTGTAATTGTTATTGAAAAGTATTTTCTTCTTCAAACAACAATTTAATGTTTTCATAGGAGTTTTTTAGGGCTTCTTTGATTTGTTCGGGATTTAGCCAGGCTACTTTTTCGATTCCTTCGTCAAGCTGACCAACTGGGGTTCCTTCAAAATCAGATTGCATTTCGAACCAATGCGTGATTTTGAGTTTGTATTTTCCGTTGCGTTTAAAAACGTGATAGGTTTTTTCGAGTTTATTGGTGATTCTGAGTTTGCCTACGCCAGTTTCTTCTTCAACTTCGCGCATGGCGGTGTCTTCAATTTCCTCGCCTTTCTCGATCCCGCCCTTTGGTAAGTCCCATTTTCCGTTTCTGAAAATAAATAAAACTTCGCCATTTTTATTATATACAAGCCCTCCTCCTGCTTTATTTACAGGGATTTTGGCTTTTAAGGTCTTCATAATTTCCTTTTCATCAGGATGATACAAATAAGCCTTTTGAATTTTATTTTGAAAAATTTTCACGATAAGATGCTCGATATCAATGCTCTCTAACAAGAACAATTGAAAATCTGTCTCTTTCGAGATTTCATTTGTCAAAAAAAGTGGTTTGTCGTTCACAAAAACTTTATACATTTGTATTATGATTTTTAATAAAGATACTGCCGAAAAAACAGCCGAATTGCTTTTGCAAATAAATGCAATTAAATTGAATCCCGAAAATCCTTTTACATGGGCTTCTGGATGGAAATCTCCTATTTATTGTGATAATAGGTTAATTCTTTCATTTCCTGTCATCCGAAATTACGTTCGTGATGAGTTTGCGAAGAATATTGAGAAACAGTTTGGGAAACCAGATGTTATTGCCGGAGTGGCCACTGGAGCCATTGGAATAGGGATTCTTGTTGCCGAAAGCCTTGGATTACCATTTGTATATGTGCGCCCGGAAGCGAAAAAACACGGAAGACAAAACCAAGTTGAAGGTTTTTTGCAAAAAGGTCAAAATGTTGTTGTTGTCGAAGATTTAATTAGTACCGGAAACAGCAGTTTGCTGGCTGTTGAAGCTTTACGCAACGAAGGGGCTAATATAAAAGGGATGGCAGCGATTTTTACTTACGGTTTTAATGTTGCTCAAGAAAACTTTAAAAATGCGAATATCGATTTGTTTACATTAAGTAATTACGAAAACTTACTTGACTTAGCTGTTCAAAAACAATACATTACCGAAGAACAACAATCGACTTTGCAGGAATGGAGCGAAGATCCGTCTATTTGGGAGCAGGAAGTTTAGATTTTAGATTTTAGATTTTAGATTTTAGATTTTAGATTTTAGATTTTAGATTTTAGATTTTAGATTTTAGATTTTAGATTTTAGAAAAATTCGCTTCGCTCATTTTTGGATTTTGGAATTTAAAAAATTGGAATTTAAATTTTCGGTTAAAAAACAAATTAGATAAATAAAAAAATAATATATGAACTTAGAAAGTCCAAAAGTTACTGTTCAGAAATCAGCTCAAGATTTATTTGATTTATTGAGTGATGTAAAGAATTTTGAAAAATTAATGCCGGATAACATCGCTAAATTTGAAGTAATTGGCGAAGATGCTTTTATTTTTGGATTGAAAGGAATGCCGGAAATTAAACTTAAAATGAAAGAAAAAGTAGCGCCAAGCAAAATTGTATTGGGAGCTGCAAGCGATAAACTTCCGTTTACGCTGGTTTCTAACATCGATAGTGTTTCTGATGCATCAAGCGATGTTCAGTTGTTTTTTGACGGAGAATTCAACGCTATGATGGCAATGATGATCAAAGGCCCAATTAGCAAATTCATCGAAACTTTGGCTAACAATATGACCAAACTTTAATTATTAATGCTGAATTTTTAATTGCAAATTATAAATTTAAAGTCCGATTTTATCGGGCTTTTTTTTGCTACAGATTGAAGGATTTGATAATTTCACGCAGATTTTACAGATTTAAGCAGATAATGCAGATTTTTTTCTCGCAAAGTCGCAAAGACGCTAAGAAAATAAAACTTTGCGACTCTGCGACTTTGCGAGATTATTTTTTAAAAACCTTAAAGCATTTGTCGCTCTGTACCTTTGAACCTCACTCAATAAAGCATCTGAACTTGTTTAATATCAAATTCTGAAACAGAATCATCTTCAAGCAAAATTTGTATTTTCCCCGTTGGTGAAACGCCTTGAATAATCCCCATAAAGTTTTGTCCTGAACCTTGGGGATTGAGGTTTTTAAAAGGCATAGGGATTCCTTTCCTGAATAAAGTATTAAAATATTCTTTCCAGAAAAGCTCAGAATTCGTTTCCCATAATTCAATTTTCTGTTTGATTTTATCGATAATTAATGCTGGTAATTTATCTTTTTCAAAAGTACTTCCGGCAATGACTGCCAATGATGATGCATTGGGTAAATGTGCGTAATTAGTTTGGTTAACATTTAACCCGATTCCAACAACTGACACGATCCTGCCATCACTTTTTAACGTATTTTCGATAAGTATGCCACCAATTTTTTTATTGTATGACATAATGTCGTTAGGCCATTTTATACATAAATCAGGAATATCTAATGCTTTTAATGTTTCAATTACAGCTAATGAAGTTATGACACTCAAATTAAAAACATGTTCGTTGTTGTATAGAAAATCCTTTACCAAGGCACTCATAATTAAGTTTTTACCTGATTCAGACTGCCAGTTAGAACCCATTTGCCCTTTGCCTTTTGTCTGATTTTCAGCTGTTACCACAGTAAAATTATCAAGCTCGTCTTTACTTGTTAAAGCCTTTAGGAAATCGTTTGTAGAATCTATGGCATCGAGTTTGATTAGTTTCATTCAGATAATTTATTATACTTAATTTAATATTTTGTTAAGGTTCAAAATTAATCACAAAAATTGGTAACTTTACAAAATCATATAAAATAATTCATGGCGAAAAAGACTATTAATAATGATGTTCTATTGGCGAACATAATAAAAGGAATTGAAGAAGTAAAAGGAAATGATATCGATATTCTTGATTTAAGAGATATAGACACGGCTGTTTGTGACTATTTCGTAATTTGCAACGGAAGTTCTAATACTCAGGTTAACGCCATTGTAAACTCAATTCAAAAAACAGTATCCAAAGACTTAAAAGATAAACCGTGGCACGTAGAAGGAACCGATAACGCGGAATGGGTACTTATGGATTATGTGCACATCGTTGTACATGTTTTTCAGAAACATATTCGTGAATACTATAATATCGAAAGCCTTTGGGGTGACGCCAAAATAACTACAATCGAAAACAAATACTAAAGAAAATTTTTTCTAATGGCTAAAGATAATAATCCAAATCCGAGTAAATTTAAAATAAGTCCTTGGTTAATATACACTGCAATACTTTTAGTTTTTTTATTTATAAGTTTTGCAACCGGAGGATCTAACATAAGCGAACCTGCACAATTAACCTCTTCTAAATTCAATACGTTATTAGAAAAAGGACAAATTGAAAAAGTTATCGTTTACAACAAAGCTGAAGCTGAAGTATATTTAACTGCTGCTGCTCTTAAAGACAAAGCAAACGAAAAGGTCTCTAAAGATATTTTTAAAAATGAAAATAAAGGGCCGCACTATACTTTAGAAATTGGTAACGATCAGATTTTTCAAACCAAACTTGAAAAAGCAGTTGGTGAAGGAAAACTGAAAGACTTTAATTTCTTGCAAAAAAACAATTGGAGCGACATTTTAATCAGTCTGCTTCCAATCATCATCATTATTGGTGTATGGATTTTTATTATGCGTAAAATGTCAGGTGGCGCTGGTGGCGGTGGCGGACAAATTTTTAACATTGGAAAATCGAAAGCTAAATTATTTGATGAAAAAACAGATATCAAAACAACATTTAAAGATGTTGCCGGTTTAGAAGGCGCAAAAGAAGAAATACAAGAAATTGTAGAATTCTTGAAAAACCCTGAAAAATATACCAATCTGGGAGGTAAAATTCCAAAAGGAGCACTACTTGTAGGGCCTCCGGGAACCGGTAAAACATTGCTTGCAAAAGCAGTTGCCGGCGAAGCTCAGGTTCCTTTCTTCTCATTATCAGGTTCTGATTTTGTTGAGATGTTTGTAGGAGTTGGTGCTTCACGTGTTCGTGATTTGTTTAAACAAGCAAAAGAAAAATCTCCTGCTATTATCTTCATTGATGAAATTGATGCTGTTGGTAGAGCCAGAGGAAAAAGCAATATGTCAGGCGGAAATGACGAAAGAGAAAACACCTTAAACCAATTATTGACAGAAATGGATGGTTTTGGTACAAACTCAAACGTAATTGTTTTAGCCGCAACAAACAGAGCTGATGTTCTTGATAAAGCTTTAATGCGTGCCGGTCGTTTTGACAGACAAATTTTTGTTGACTTACCGGATATTCGCGAAAGAGCAGAGATTTTTGCAGTTCACCTAGCTCCTATTAAAAAAGTAGAAGGTCTTGATTTAGATTTCTTAGCAAAACAAACTCCGGGTTTCTCTGGTGCTGATATTGCTAATGTTTGTAACGAAGCTGCTTTAATTGCTGCACGTAACAATAAAACCGCTGTTGACAGACAAGATTTCTTAGATGCTGTTGACAGAATCATTGGTGGTCTTGAAAAGAAAAATAAAATTATTACCCCGGAAGAGAAAAGAGCAATTGCAATTCACGAAGCCGGACACGCAACTGTAAGCTGGATGTTAGAGCATGCTGCACCACTTATTAAAGTAACTATTGTGCCGCGTGGACAAAGTTTAGGAGCTGCATGGTACTTACCAGAAGAGAGACAAATCGTAAGAACAGATCAAATGTTAGACGAAATGTGTGCTACTATGGGTGGAAGAGCTGCTGAAAAGGTAACTTTTGACAGAATTTCTACCGGAGCATTAAGCGATTTAGAAAAAGTAACACGTCAGGCTCGTGCCATGGTAACGATTTACGGTTTGAATGATAAAATTGGAAATGTTACTTATTATGATTCAAGCGGACAAAGCGAATATAATTTCTCTAAACCATATTCTGATGAGACTGCGAAAATTATTGATAAAGAAATCTCAGAATTAATTGAAGGTCAATACCAAAGAGCCATTCAAATTCTAGAAAAAAACAAAGATAAGCTTGATCAGCTTGCTAATATCTTAATTGAAAAAGAAGTTATTTTTAAAGATGACTTAGAAGCGATTTTCGGAAAACGTACTTTTGACAAAAATCTGGAAGAAGTGGTTTCGTAAATTATGCAATAAATATGCAATATTTTTTAAAATCTTAATTCAAAACAGGCTTTTGAATTAAGATTTTTTTATCTTTGAACGTTTTCAATTAACATGTAAAGTATTTCATATAAAAAATGAATTTTTTCAAAAAAATATTTGGTTCCAGCGATGCCGCTTCTGATGAAGATAATGAAAGTGTATATGCTGGCACTCCAACCCCAGATAGTCATTTGTCTATAGATGAACGATTCATTTTTAATTTTAAAAAAAATGGCGGTAAGTTTTTGTATTGTGAAAACAAACAAGAAGTTGCTGAACAGTTTGAAAATATTTTAGAAGAAAACGATTGGTTCGAAAATGAAGTTTTATGTTATGAACCAGGACTTTTTCATTTATTAGAGGAAAACAAATTAATTTATATTTCACCCAGAAACCCTAAATTTTTATTGGCTTCTTGCGAAAATCTTATTGCTGATGAAGGATCTATTTTATTTTCATCAAAACAGATTAGACAAGACAAACCAAACGAGTTGCCTGCAAATATTGTTATAATAGCTACAACAAGTCAGATGCAGCCTATGAAGAGCGATGGCCTAAGTGCTATAAAACGCAAATACGAAAGAGATATTCCTTCTAATATTACTACAATAAAATATTTCGAAAAAGCAAAAGAAGAAGATTTTACACAATACGGAAGTGTTGCCAAAAATTTATACTTATTGCTTTTAGAGGATCTTTAAGATGAACGAAACACTCAAGAGAACCATTTCTGGTGCTGTTTATATCGCTTTACTATTAACTTCAATTTTGTTTTCTACAGAAAGCTTTATTATTCTTTTTGGTATTTTTCTCATTATAGCAACTTATGAATTTTGCAACCTGGTTGCTATCAACAAAGTTTTTGCTATTCTGTTTGTTTCTCTTTTTTATGCAACGGTTTCTTTAATTAGTTTTTATCGAAATGAGACAGAAGCTTATATTAGTAAACTACTAAAAGAAAATATTCAAATTACAGTCAATACTGATACGTTATTCTCTATATTACTAATCGTTACATTACTTGTTGCTATAAAATGTATTGTATTTTTATTTGATGATACACAAATTATCAGCAAAGTATCTAAATACATTTATCTTATCGGATATATAATGTTGCCTTTTTTATTTATCACAAAAATTTCTTTTGGTATCGCAGCTTATAACCCGAAAATTATCATTGGCTTGTTTATTCTTATCTGGACCAACGATACTTTTGCCTATTTGGTAGGGAAATCTATTGGAAAACATAAATTATTTGAACGTATTTCGCCTAAAAAAACTATTGAAGGTTTTCTTGGCGGCGTTGTTTTTGCGGCGCTTGCAGGATTTTTGATTTCTAAATTCTACATTCAGCCAAAACCACAATTTAGCGAAAAATCTATTTTAATCTGGATGATAATCGCACTGATTGTTAGTATATTTGGAACAATTGGAGATTTGATTGAATCTAAGTTTAAAAGAGTTGCCGGCGTAAAAGACAGTGGCTCGATAATGCCCGGACACGGAGGTGTTCTAGATCGGTTAGATAGTGTTATATTTGTAGCACCAGTTATATATTTATTTTATCAAATTTTATATTATGTTTCATAAAGAGGGAGGCCCATCCATTTTATTAGGTACTGTTTTTGCTGTCGCTGTGCTTTTAATTGCTGACAAATTTATTGATATCACTTGGCTAAGAATGCTTGTGCAGATTGCCGGCGTGGTGGTATTGATTATCATTTTGCAATTTTTCAGAAATCCAAAAAGAATTGCGATAAGAGAAAGCAATCATATTCTTGCTCCTGTAGACGGGAAAGTTGTGGTTATTGAAGAAGTATATGAAGGTGAATTTTTTAAAGATAAACGTTTACAGGTTTCTATCTTTATGTCACCAATAAATGTTCACGTAACACGTTACGCTATGGACGGTATTATAAAATTCAGTAAATACCATCCTGGTAAATTTTTGGTTGCCTGGCATCCAAAAGCAAGCGAAGAAAACGAAAGAACTACGGTTGTTATTGAAAATGAAACTTTTGGACAAATATTATACAGACAAATTGCCGGAGCTTTAGCACGTAGAATTGTAAATTATGCTCAGGAAGGTATGCAGGTTGTTCAGGGAACTGACGCCGGTTTTATTAAATTTGGTTCTAGAGTAGATTTATTTTTACCTTTAGGAACCCAAATTAATGTAGAATTAAACCAAAAAGCAATTGGAGGTAAAACTATTATCGCTACAAAAGCATAAATGACTGTAAAAAACTTAGATACTCGCTTTTTAGAAGCCGTAGAAACTGCTTTAAAAATGACTCAGGCTTCGCTGCCACAAGATGTGCAGCTAAGACTTTATGCGAATTACAAACAGGCAACTTTTGGAACCGCAGTATATAATCAATCTGAAAATTTTGATTTGCGCGATGCATTTAAAACAAATGCATGGATGCAGATCAGTCATATTTCGGTTGATGAAGCAAAAGAAAATTACATTGCTATAATTAATTCTCTAACATCAAAATAATTTATATTATGAAGAAACACATCTTTCGATTGACAATTTTGGCTTCATTCTTAGTTTTGTTTTCTTGTAATGATAATAATAAGCTAACTGAGGTTGTCGAAGTTCCCTTACCAACAAAGGAAGAAAAAATAACTATTGGTTCGCCTGATGATGTAAAAGTAGAAGCCGGTTCATTTGGCATTACTAAATTACCTTTTGCTTATGATGGCCTGGCGCCGGAAATTCGTTCTCTTACTCTGGAAACACATTATTCTAAACATTATGTATCGTATACTAATAACCTGAATAAAGAAATTGTATCTACAGAATATGAGAATATGCCTATTGAAGATATCCTAAAAAAAATGGACCTCAATAATGCTAAGCTTCGTCAAAATGCAGGTGGTTATTACAACCACACTTTGTATTTTAATATTTTAACGCCAAAAAAAGAGCAAACTCCTAAAGATACTTTAGCAGGTTCTATTAACAAAGAATTTGGCTCATTTAGTAATCTTACCAATCAGTTTAAAGGTCAGGCTACAAAGCAATTCGGTTCTGGATGGGTTTGGCTTGTTGTTGACAAACTTGGAAAACTACAAGTTACAACAACTGAAAATCAAGATAATCCGTTGATGAGAAATGCTTTGATTCCCGGAACTCCAATTTTGGGAATTGATTTATGGGAACATGCTTATTACCTTGATTACCAAAACAGAAAAGGAAGTTATATTGATGCATTCTACCAGCATATTAATTGGGATAAAGTAAACGAAAATTATATAGAGGCTTTGAAAAAAGTTAAAAAAGTATATTAAAAGAAAAGCTGATACAAATTAAAGTATCAGCTTTTCTTTTATCTTCAAATATCAAGTATTACTTACTTCGCCCGAACTGACAAACTACATCAATTCAAAAATAAACGATTCTGACGGCATTATTTTAATTTTTGCTATTCCTTCTCCATTTTGTACATTTAACTGAACTGCGTTTTTCAAATACAATTGATCTGTTAATTGATATTCTCCATCTTTTAAATTCCATTTTGAAATAATATCCGAAGGAATTTTCAAATCAAACTCACTTGTTTTTTCAGAAGAGAAATTGGTTACAATTATTAATTTTTGATTTTGTGACCAACGTACAAATGAATAAATAGATTCATCATAACCTGCATTATTTTGACGATTTACAGATTGAATTTCCTGGAAACTTCCCATTAAGGCCGAACTGTTAATCGAAAAATTTAATAATCGTTTGTAAAAATCACGTAGGTTTTTTTCTGATTCCGAAAGTTGTCCTCCATCAAATTTTCCATTATTCATCCAGCGCTGATGATTTGGCACCCCGATGTAATCAAAAATAGAAGTTCTGGAGCGAGTTCCAAAACCTGCATTTTCATTTCCGGCCTCACCTACTTCCTGTCCAAAATAAACCATTGTTGGCGAAGTGCTTATTGTTGTTGAAACTACCATTAAAGGTTTACCTCTTTGCGGAGTTCCCGCAAATTCTGAACTTGCTAAACGTTGTTCATCATGATTGTCTAAAAAATGCAGCATGTGATGTTGTATATCGGCCATCCCTTTTTGAATATCTGATAATCCATCAGGAGATGATTTTCCGCGAATAACATCTTTCAGTTTATCGTAAGTTTCTACTTTGTCGTATAAATAATCCATTTTTCCTAAACGAATGTAATTGCGATATTCATTAGGGTTATACACTTCTGCCAATAAAAAAGCATTTGGATTTTGCATTTTGATAGCAGAGTTCATATAACTCCAAAATTCATACGGAACCATTTCAGCCATATCATAACGAAAACCGTCAACGCCTTTTGCTGTCCAATATAAAGCAATCGATTTGAATTTTTTCCAGGAATCAGGAACGTCTTTATCCTCCCAAAAAGCAAAATGTTCCTGATATGATTTTTGATCAAAACCAGGTGGAAGTTCCGGAAAATCTTTAGAACCGTCAGGACGAATTCCGTAATTAACTTTTACAGTTTCATACCAATCATTTTGGTCCGGTTTTGCTTTTCGAGATCCGTTACCTGTCCATTTTGCAGGATTTTCATCAAAGAAACCATCTACAAGCGGATTTTTTTCTCCGTTTAACGGAAAATCTCCATCAGGAATTTGAAAATGTTCATTTGGAATATAGTAGAAATTATTGTTTCTATTATATTCTACATTTACATTATCATCTGCACCAAAATCCCTGATTCCTTCCGGATTGTTTTTTCCTTCGTATTTACGGGCAATATGATTGGGCACAATATCTATAATCACTTTTAAATCTGCTTTGTGGGTTCGGGTTATCAAAGCTTCAAATTCCTGCAATCGGTTTACGGGATTTACCGCCAAATCAGGATTTACATTATAATAATCTTTTACTGCATAAGGCGATCCCGCACGACCTTTTACAACTTCAGGATCATCATTTGAAATTCCGTAAGCAGAATAATCACGAACCAAAGCGTGATGGGGCACTCCGGTATACCAAATATAGGTAACGCCTAAATCTTTGATTTCACGAAGTGCTGTATCTGTAAAATCATTAAACTTCCCTACTCCATTTTCTTCAATGGTTCCCCAAGGTTTGTTGTTTGTATTTTTATTTCCAAATAAACGTGTAAAAACCTGATAAACTACAATTTTCTTATCAGTTGCAATTTCTTCTTTTGTTATATTCATTTTTAAATCTTTGGTTTTACATGCCGAAAACAGCATGGTTGCAGCCAGTCCTGCAACAAAAAATCTTCTATTTCTCATAATTCATTTTATAAGATGATCCATTTTTTAAATTTAAGATTAAATCAAAAAGCAGGACCATTTTTTAAATTTAAACTAATTTTTAAAACTCAAAAGAAACTTATTTTGATTTAATCTTAAAAAGCAAAACTACAACGAAATAGTTCTAAATTTTGTTGGTAACTAAAAAAGGTTCAAAGTTGCAGAGATGCAAAGGAACAGAGGTTTTTTAATTAATGTAAAAAATATAAAGCACATTTTAAATTCGAAGAATCTGAAAAAACTTCGAACCTTTGCATCTCTGCAACTTTGTACCTATATTAAATTTATAAATTAATCCTAATATCCATAAAGGTTGTAACCTTTTTCATAAATTTGACAAAAATTTAATCAATTGAAGAAATCTCTCTTTTTCATATCTTATTGTTTGCTTCTGTTATGTGTTCAAAACATTTTTGCACAAGCTCCAAAAAAAATTAATATAGAAAATTCTGATTTGGCAGAAGTAAATCAAGCTTTAGTGCCTGATGGGGTTTTGTTAACAGGAAACGTACGAGTTAGTCATGATGGTGTTGTGCTAACTTGTAATAAAGCGTATGTTTTTCAGAAAGAAAATTATCTAAAAGCCTTTGGTAATGTACAGTTAGTTCAGGGAGATACTTTGTTCCTGAATAGTAAATATGCCGAATATGATGGAAATTTAAAAAAGGCATTTGCAACAGGAGATGCTGTTATGACTTCGCCAGACGCAACTTTACAAACAGATACAATTAACTTTGACCGAAATGTTCAGCAGGTTTTTTACAACACAAAAGGAACTATCGTTAATAAAGACAATACGCTTGTAAGCAAATCAGGAAGGTATTTTGTTGCCGAAAAAAAGTTTCAGTTTTTGACTGCGGTAACTTTAACAAATCCTAAATATGTGGTAAAATCAAATCATTTAGATTATTACAGCAATTCCGGACATACTTATTTACTCGGACCATCGACAATAACCAGTAAAGCCAATTATATTTATACTGAAAAAGGTTTTTATGACACGAAGAAAAACCTGGCGCACTTTCTGAGAAGATCTTATATCAGGTATGACGATCGGCTTATAGAAGGTGATAGTTTATATTATAATCGGAATACGGAGTTTGCCTCGGCAACACGCAATGTGAAAATTACCGATTCTATCAATCGTGGAGTTGTAAAAGGACATTATGCTGAAGTTTACAAACTAAAAGATTCAATGTTTGTAACCAAAAGAGCGGTTGCTATAAATTTTGTAGAAAATGATTCGGTTTACATTCACGGAAAAAAATTAATGATTACCGGAAAAGAAGGTGAACGAATTTTAAGAGCTTATAATAATGTTCGCTTTTTTAAAGTTGACATGAGCGGGAAATGTGATTCGATTCATTCTAACTCTAAAACGGCTCTGACAAAATTAATTGGAAATCCGATTCTTTGGAATGGCGAAAACCAAATTACCGGCGACGTTATGCATTTAATTGGTGATAATAACACTAAGAAAATAGATTCGCTAAAAGTCCTTAATAATACGTTCATGGTCTCGCGGGACACGCTCGGAACCGGATTTAACCAGGTGAAAGGCCTTAATTTATTTGGAAAATTTAAAGACGGAAAATTACATGATGTAGATGTCATCAAAAATACCGAAGTCATTTATTACATGCGAAATGATGCCAAAGAACTCATCGGAATTAATAAAAATGTAAGTAGTAAAATCAATCTTATTTTAGAAAATAATGCCGTTGAAACTATTACTTTCTTCAACAAAGTAGATGGCGATATTTATCCCGAAGCTGACTTACCGGAAAATGCGCGTAAATTACGAGGTTTAGTCTGGCGCGGTGACGAAAGAATAAAATCAAAAGACGATATTTTTTCTGCCGAAGATAATGAGATGAACGACAAGCTGATAAAAGAAGGAAAAGCCGAACAAGCTAAAGAAAATGTCCCGATGAAAGTCAGGAAGGAAACCCGCGATTACGACAAGAAGAAACCTGCAGTAAAAACTACAGCAAAAGCAGCTACAAAAACTAAGAAATAGTTTTCAGTCGAAGTCACGGTTTTCAGTCTACAAAGTTCTGAGATCTTAATATTTAACAATGTAAACTTGCTTAAATTTGACCAGCTTTGCGTAACTCATTTTGATATTTGCGGTAAAATCTCAGCAAGAGAAAGCTTTGTGATCTTTATATTAAAATATAATCTTAACGGTAACTTTGCGGCCTTTGCGTAAATCTTACCGATCTTTGCGGTAAAATTTTTAGCTCCAGTACCAGTTTTCGTTTCCAAAACGTGAAACCTGAAACTTTTAAACAAACAATACGTGAATCCAGATTTTATAAAATACCAGGCACAAACTTCTCCATATCCTCTTGGAATGGAAGTTTCGCATGCTGTAGGCTCATACATTTACGACACTAAGGATAAAAAATATTTAGATTTTGTTGCCGGAGTTTCGGCTTGCACACTTGGACATCAACATCCGAGAGTTAATCAGGCTATTAAAGATCAGTTGGATAAATATTCGCACGTAATGGTTTATGGTGAATATTCTCAAAGCCCGGCCGTTCAGTATTGTAAATTATTAGCATCACTCCTACCGGAATCTTTAAATAAAACGTATTTGGTAAATTCAGGTACAGAAGCTATCGAAGGCGCATTAAAATTAGCCAAACGAACAACTGGCCGCAGTCAGCTCATTTCGTGTCATAATGCTTATCATGGTAACACAATGGGTTCTATGAGTGTTATGGGATTTGAAGAACGCAAACAAGCTTTTCGTCCTTTATTACCTGATGTAGATTTTATCACTTTTAATAATGAAGAAGATTTACAAAAAATAACAACCAGAACTGCAGCAATTTTACTCGAAACTATTCAGGGAGGCGCTGGATTTATTCAGCCTGAGGATAATTTTTTAGAAAAAGTACGTAAAAGATGCGATGAAGTTGGTGCGATGATGATTGTAGACGAAATTCAGCCTGGTTTTGGCAGAACAGGAAAGCTTTTTGGTTTTCAAAACTACGATGTTATTCCTGACATAGTAGTTATGGGAAAAGGTATGGGAGGCGGAATGCCGGTTGGTGCTTTTACAGCCTCGGCAGAAAAAATGGACCTTTTAACTGAAAATCCTAAATTAGGGCATATAACCACTTTTGGAGGCCATCCTGTCATTGCGTCAGCTTGTTTAGCTACTTTGCAGGAATTAACTGAAACTAATTTGATGCAAGAAGCGCTCGACAAGGAAAAACTGTTCAGATCGCTTTTGGTACACCCTTTGATAAAGGAAGTTAGAGGAAAAGGATTAATGCTTGCTGCCATGACAGAAAGTGCCGAAATAACGAATGAAGTTATTTTGAATTGTCAGGATAAAGGATTGATTTTGTTTTGGTTACTCTTTGAAGGATGTGCCATACGTATTACGCCGCCATTAACGATTTCTGAAGAAGAAATTAAAGAAGGCTGTGCTGTAATTTTAAACGTTATGGATGAAATTCTGAAAAAAGAGAAAAAAGTTTAAAATAATCAAATTAATCCTTATATTTCAGGAGTTTATAACTTAAAACAGAATAGAAATTCTGTCCATATTGTTAATTAAATTGTTCAAAACAATTAATTTCCTTTCCGCTCATAAGAATATGGTTGCCTAAATTTATAACAGGCTAATTTCAAATATAGAAAGTATGCAATTAAGCAACGAAGAAGAAGATTATAACCTATCCTTATCCAAATTTGAGTCTATGTTAAAAACTAACAAAGTACTCTTTTTTGATTCTGAAGAATTTGAAGAAATTATTCTTCATTATTTAGATATAGGCAAGGCTAATTTAGCAAAAAAGGCCTTAAAACTTGCGTTAGACCAACATCCAAAATCTACAGGCTTAAAACTAGTTCAAGTAGAAATGCTGGTTTATGATGATAAACTCGATATCGCTGAAAAGCTTTTGAATGAGTTGTATGCGATTGAACCAAACAACGAGGAAATTTATATCCAGAAAGCTAATATTTGTTCTAAAAGAGATCAACACGAGAAAGCGGTAGAATTGCTTAAAATTGCTTTGCAATATACTGACGATTATGCTGACGTGTATAACTTGATTGGAATGGAGTATCTTTTTATGGATAACCTTGAGATGGCGAAAGACAGTTTCATCAAATGTCTTGAAGAAGATTTAGAAGATCAGTCTGCGCTTTATAACGTCGTTTATTGTTTTGAATTTTTAGATCAAAATCAGGAAGCTATTTTATATCTTAACGATTATATCAATAAAAACCCATATAGTGAAATTGCCTGGCATCAGCTTGGACGTTTGCATTATGGTGTAAAAGAATATGAAAATGCAATTCGCGCTTTTGATTATGCAACCCTAATAGACGATGAGTTTTTAGGCGCGTTTATGGAAAAAGCAAAGGCTTACGAACGCCTTAAAAAATACAGCGAAGCAATTGAAAGCTACAACCGTACGATTGAGTTAGACGATGCAACTTCTTATGCGTTATTACGCATCGGAAAATGCTACGAAAAACTTGGAAATTCGGTAAAAGCTTTACAATACTATAATCAGACTGTTCATGAAGATCCGCTTTTAGATAAAGGATGGATTGCTATTACAGACTTTCATGTTCGTCAAAAAAACTTTCAAAAAGCATTGTTTTTTGTTAATAAAGCTTTGGCAATCGACAATCAAAATCGTTTGTACTGGAAACGTTATGCAACGATAAACAAACAAATGAACTTTTTTGAAGAGGCTGAATTTGGGTACAGAAAAGCAGTTGAATTTGGCGATTATCAATTAGATACCTGGTTATTCTGGGTTGATATTCTTCAGTTTTTAGGAGAATTTGAAAGCGCTATTCAAACTTTATTACAAGCTTCAGAATATTTCCCTGAAGAAAATGAAATCGAATATCGTTTGGCCGGATTGTATTTTATGATTCAGGACAATACTAAAGCTAAATTTCACTTAAGCAACGGATTACGTTTAAACTTTGATAATTATATTTTAATCGAAGATTTATTTCCGGTTGTATGGTCGAAAAAAACAGTTAGAAATTATATTGAAAAACATAGAAAAGAATAATGGTTGATATTTTAAGAAGACGTTTTGGCTTATTAGGTCGTAATATAAGTTATTCTTTTTCGAAAGGATATTTTACCGAAAAATTCAACAATGAAGTTTTTGCGGGAAACAGCTACGAAAATTTTGATATTGCTGAAATCAGTCATTTAGAAGGATTATTGAAAAATAATCCTGACCTAAAAGGCCTAAATGTAACGATTCCTTACAAAGAGCAAGTACTGCCTTTCTTAGATAAACTTTCTAAAAAAGCGGCTTTGATTGGAGCCGTTAACACTATTAAATTCACCAAAAAAGGAAAATTAAAAGGTTATAACACTGATTATTATGGTTTTAAAAAATCATTAAAACCATTATTAGAGCCACATCATAAAAAAGCATTAATTCTGGGTACAGGCGGCGCATCAAAAGGTGTTGCTTTTGCTCTTGATGAACTTAATATTTTGTACACATTTGTTTCTAGAGAAGCAAAGGAAAACATCATAGATTATGATTTAATAAACGCAACTACTTTTGATAATTTTCAAATCATAATCAATTGTACACCTGTAGGTACAAGCCCGAATATAGAAGCTTGTCCTAATCTTCCGTATGAATTTTTTACAGACAAACATATTGCTTACGATTTAATTTATAATCCGGAAGAAACACAGTTTCTTAAAAATGCTAAGGCAAACGGGGCAAAAATTAAAAACGGTTATGATATGCTTATTTTTCAAGCTGAAAAGGCATGGAAAATTTGGAATAAATAAAAAACAACTTTCAAAAATAAGATTTTAAAGTAAATTTTGTAATTTAGACTACTCATTAATAGGTAGTTATGAAAAATTTACAACTATTTTATTTATTAAGTTTTCTGTCCATTTTTTCAATAAATGCTCAAGACAGTATTTCAACGGCAAAAAATCCTTACACCGAAGCACGTTATCATTATTATTTAAAAACGATTTTGCTTTTTAATGAGTATTTAGATACTGACTCCGGATCGTTTAATACCACTCAACTTCGTTTTCTACATCCCATTGCTAACAAAGCCTGGAACTTAAGAGTAGACCTGCCATTAGTATCGACCAACACTTCATCAATTAATAAAACCGGAATTGGTGATATTGGTGCAGGTATAAGCTATATTCCTTATTTAGAACATAGTAAAGGAATCGCTTTTAGAGTTAAAGTTATTTCAAATTCTGCCGTAGATCCTGCTTTAGGAACAGGAAAATGGGTTGTTGCTCCTGCAGTATTTTATGGGGCGTATTTTAATAAGAAAAAAATGCTTTGGATTGCTTCTTTAGAAAACCAACTTAGTTTTGCAGGATCCGATAATCGAAGCGATGTTAATACTACGACTTTGGAAAATTATTTAATGTTTATTTTTGGAAAAAACTGGTTTGCTGCAGATGTAGCTTTTAGGTATAATGCAACAAACAAAGGTTATCCTAATAATGCTTTTATAGAATTTGGAAGAAAAATAACCCAAAACGATATGGCATATATTCATCCGAGTGTTAGTTTTGGAAATCATAAATCGTATAATTTTGGTCTTGAACTTGGTGTTTTAATTCTATTTTAAACAAATAGAAACGGGAATCATTCTTTTTACTACTAAAAAAAATATTTGTTTTAAAATTTTATTTGTAAGTTTATTTT
>LMAJ01000026.1 GCA_001507425.1 Flavobacteriaceae bacterium CRH | reverse complement strand
ATAATAAGGTACCTTAGCTCAGATGGTAGAGCAATGGACTGAAAATCCATGTGTCCCTGGTTCGATCCCTGGAGGTACCACTCATGCTCGGATGGTGAAATTGGTAGACACGCTGGACTTAAAATCCAGTGAACAGCAATGTTCGTGCGGGTTCAAGTCCCGCTCTGAGTACCAGAAACTTCAATTGGCTATGCTAATTGAAGTTTTTTTTTGCGATAAATCGAAAGTCTAAAAAGAGAATTTATGGATAAGTACGAAAGTTGTGGATAAAGCAAAAAAGCTTGCTTTATTGATTCTTTATTTTTTTAATGTAAAGTAGAATAATATCTAAAATTATATTTATTATAATATAGGTTTATCTCAGTATTTTTTCCTCTTGAAAACATAAATAAAAGGTAAGTTTAAGAAATTTAGAATTTTATTAATCTCTTGGACTGGTTTTTAGGTTGTAATTGATTAGTTAGAAAGTGTTTTATTTTTCTAATTATAAGCAGAGGTTTATGATTGAATAAAGTTTATTATGAATGTTTTTTATTTTAGAGCTATTTTTAGATTAGTTATTTGTAATTAGTTGAATTCGAATAATATTTTAAAATATTCATCATATTATTAAAAGTAATTTCAAAGCTTAATAGCTATAAACAAAAGAACTCCAAAATCATTAGATTTTGGAGTTCTTTTGTTAGAAAAGCAGCTTGTTAATTTATATTAGTAACTTATTAATATACAAACTTAAGCTGTATTTTAGCTATTTATTATTTAATAAATTCTAAAATATCCTTATTGATAGTTTCCGCCTCTGTAGTGGGCATACCGTGAGGAAATCCAGGATATGAAATTAGCTTTCCGTTTTTCAAAAGTGCTGCTGCTCTTGGCGCCTGACCAAAAGGAACGATCTGATCATCTTCTCCGTGCAATACAAGAACCGGAATATCTAAACTTTTAAGATCTTCTGTGAAATCTGATTCAGAGAAAGCTTTTATCCCTTCATAATGTGCTAATACAGAACCCATCATTCCTTGACGCCACCAGTTGTGTTTAATTCCCTCTTGAATTGTTTTTCCTTCGCGGTTCCATCCGTAAAATGGTATTGGAAAATCATAAAAATATTGCGCTCTACTAAATCCGGTGCCTTCTCTTATTTCATCAAAAACAGACAATGGTACACCTTCAGGATTTGATTCGTTTTTTATCATTATTGGTGTTACAGCACTGATTATGATAGCTTTTGCAACACGTTCTTTACCGTATTTTGCGGCATATCGTATTACTTCACCACCACCTGTTGAGTGACCAATATGAATAGCGTTTTTTAAATCAAGAGCGGCTGCTAATTCAGCTATATCTGCAGCATATGTTTCCATATTATTTCCTTCTGAACTTTGACCAGAGCGACCGTGTCCGCGGCGATCATGTGCAATGACTCTGTATCCTTGTTTTAGAAAAAACATCATTTGTGCATCCCAATCGTCACTAGATAATGGCCATCCGTGGTGAAAAACGATTGGTTGCCCTGTTCCCCAATCTTTGTAAAAAATTTCTGTTCCGTCTTGTACTTTAAATGTGCTCATTTTTTTATGGTTTTAGATTATTAAATTTTAGTTTTAATTTTAAAATTAGTGTATTGATAAAATCTAATTTTGATTTGATAAGTGTTATTAAATTTCTTTTACAAACTTAGATAAGATGCTTAAGCCTGTCGATTAATGTAGATTAAGAAAGAAAAAATAATCTCGTATTTTATTAATTAACCTTTAAAGCCCAGTCTTATTTAAATTGCTAACTGTTATACTATTGAATAATATACCTCCAGAAAAAATACTTTCAGCAATAGGTCAAATTGATTTTTACTGTTTTTTTGTAATAAAAGAGATTCTTCCGATTTGATTTTAGATTATTTTTTTCATGTCTGGATCTTTTAAATTAATATATATACCAGATATTAGCCAAATAATGTGCCTAATGAATAATTTCTTTGTTTATAGATGCTTATGGTTATTTTTTAAATTTTGAATTTATGATATATCGTGTATTTATTATTGGGTTTCTGTTTTTGATAAAATGACAGGAACTTTTATTATTATTAATAAGTAGTAAATTTTGTCGACAACTTTAATTAAATAATGAATTTTACTTTTTTTTTCTAAAAATAACAATCAAGAAAATCTCCTAATTTAATTATTAATATCAAAAGGATTAAAGACGGTTTATCCTTTCATAAATACCAGGATCATGTTTTTTTACTTTTATTTTTACATATTTTGATGCCGGCATATTGCTTTCTTTGACCACATTATTTACAGAAACTAAAACATTGGTTTCCGGAAAGTACGTTACCGTATTTCGTTCCGGTATCTGGTAAGAAACAATAATAAATAAAGGTGCAATTCTTTCGATGCCATCGTCATAGTTAAATAAATCTACTTTTTCTCCGGATTTTAATCCTGCTTTATCAATATCTTTTTGATTCATAAAAATTACTCTTCGTTCATTTTTTATCCCTCGATATCGATCATCCATACCATAAATAGTTGTATTAAACTGGTCATGTGTACGGGTTGTTGCCATCATAAATTCATCTGGTTCAAGTTGATTATTTGGAATTTCGGTTAAAGTAAATGCGGCACGATTAGTAGATTCCTTAGTATTAAAATCTCCATGACGAGGCGCATTTGGCAGATAAAATCCGCCTTTTTTTCTAACTCTTGTATTGTAATCTTCAAAACCCGAAATGCATTTTTCAATTGCTTCTCTTACGTCATCATAACTATCGTGATATCGCAGCCAATCAATAACTGATCTATCTCCAAGTGTAGCCATAGCCATACGACATACAATTTGTGTTTCGTTTATTAATTGATCTGATATTGGTTTAAGCACTCCTTTCGAAGACTGTACTACGCCCATAGAATTTTCGGTACTAATAATTTGTACTTCATTATTTACAATATCCATATCGCTACGGGAAAGCGTTGGTAGTATTATAGATTCTTTTCCGTGTATCAAATGACCTCTGTTGAGTTTTGTAGAAACACATACCAACAGCTTTAATTTTCTGAATGCTTCTGCGGTATAAGTTGTATCTGGTGCAGCTGACAGAAAATTTCCACCCATGCAAAACATAAATTTTACTTTTTCTTCGTGTATTGCTTTTATAGTTCCAACAACATTATATCCGTGATTTCTTGGCGGATTAAATCCAAAATAAGCCTGCAGGCGATCTAATTGTTCGTTTGTAGGTTTCTCATCAATAAGCATGGTTCTGTTTCCCTGAACGTTACTGTGTCCGCGAACCGGACAGACACCGGCTCCAGGTTTACCGATACTTCCTTTTAGCAATAAAATATTAACAATCTCTCTGATCATATCAACGCCATTTGGCTGTTGTGTAAGTCCCATTCCCCAGCAGAAAATGATTCGTTTTTTAAAGGCAATTATTGCTGCGGCTTCCATAATTAAATCTTTTGGGACACCGGAAAGAAAGGAAAGGTTATCTAAATCTAAATTTTCAAATTGTTTCTGGAAATTCTCAAAGCCTGATGTTTTGTTTTTAATAAATTCGTGATCAAATACTTCTCCCGGATTTTTGTTTTCAGATTCAATTAAAAGGAGTTCGATAGCTTTGAGCAATGCCATATCGCCGTTGATTTTTATTGGAAGAAAAAGATCAGCCAGTTTTCCACCTGTTCCCAATATTCCTTTGATGGCCTGTGGATTATGAAATCCCATTAAACCCGCTTCGGGCAACGGATTAATAGCGATAATTTTTGCTCCGTTTTTTTTGCCTTTTTCTAATGCGCTTAACATTCGGGGTGCATTGGTTCCCGGATTTTGTCCGATTATTACAATTACATCCGTATCATAGAAATCTTCTAAAGTAACCGTTCCTTTTCCGATACCAATTGTGGATTTTAAAGCCGTTCCAGAGGTTTCGTGACACATATTAGAACAATCGGGCATGTTATTCGTTCCAAATTCTTTTGTAAAAAGCTGATAAAGAAATGAAGCCTCATTACTTGTTCTTCCTGAAGTATAAAAAGCAGCTTCATTAGGTGATTCGAGTGCATTTAAATGTGAGGCAATTTTTTTAAAAGCATCATCCCAACTAATCGGTTGATAGTGTGTGCCTCCAATTGGTAAATACATGGGTTCAGTTAATCTTCCCATTTTTCCAATTTGGTAATCGTCTAATTTTGAAAGACTGTATACGGAGTTTTCTTTAAAAAAAGCGGCAGTAACTTTTTTGGTTGTAGCTTCTTCTGCCAAAGCTTTAGCTCCGTTTTCGCAATATTCACCCAAAGGAGAGCGATCATCATCAGGATCTGGCCACGCACAGCTTGAGCAGTCAAAACCGCCTTTTTGATTCATCTTAAACAGGGCTTTACCAGCTCTAAGGACTGTTTTATCTTCAATAAGATCACTAACGGCTGCGAGAACAGCAGGTACGCCCGCCGCCCATTTTTCTACTTTTGTTATTTTAAGTTTTGAAAGCTGGTATGGATTTTCTGCATCAGGTAATTTATTGGCTAAATCGTCTGTCTTTTTTTGATCTTGCTTCATTACATTTTGGTTTAATTGGTATTGCGTTTTGCTATTGGAGTAAATTATTTTGAGGCAGTTAAAATGACAGTTTGATCTGAAGCATTGTATATATTAAATCTACTTTCTTTAAGAAATCCCAGAAGTGTAATATTGAATTCAACTGCAAGTTCTACAGCTAGGCTTGACGGAGCACCAATAGATGCAATGATAGAAATTCCTGCCATTGCAGCTTTTTGGATCAACTCAAAACTAGCTCTTCCGCTGAGAAGTAAAATATGCTCATTTAATGGTAATGATTTGTTTGCGAGTGATTTTCCAATTAATTTATCTAAGGCATTGTGTCGTCCCACATCTTCGGTTAAAAGAATTAAATCGCCTTTTGTATTAAAAAGTCCCGACGCATGCAAACCTCCGGTTGAAGCAAAGTCACTTTGAGCCGTTCTTAATTTTTCAGATAACTGATAAAATACAGACGCATCAATCGTATTTGAAAGTCTCAATGAATTTCTAAAAGGACTTACCGTTTTTATTGATTGAATGGAACTTTTTCCGCATACGCCACAGCTTGAAGTGGTGTAAAAATTACGATCTGTTTGCATTAAATTTGGACTGAAATTATCCTTAAGATCAACCTGAATGATATTTTGTTTTTGAGACAAACAATTCATTTTTAAAGGATAAGCGTTTTTTATATCTTCAAAAGAGGTAATAATTCCTTCTGTAAATAAAAAACCAATTGCAAGATCTGTATCATTGCCCGGGGTGCGCATCGTGACTGAGATATTTTTTTGAATTTTCTCTGTTTCTGAACCATAAGATATCCTAATTTCAAGAGGTTCTTCAATAGAAAGAGTATCTAAAAACGATGAAATTTTAGTGCCGTCTATTTTTTCCACATTTACATGTTTAATGGAAACTAATTCCGAATAATTTATTTCCATAATATTGTAATTAAGGTTGTTACGTAAATTTAATTAAAAATAGGATCAAAAAACACACTTTTTTTATTAATTGACATGCACTAATCTGATTTTTAAACTGCTTGTCAGCAAATATTTATTTTACAATTTCACTCATCAATTGTAGCAAATCTTCTGCACCTCCGTTAAATTTTCTGCCGTTAACGAATAGGGAAGGAGTACCATTTACGCCACTCATAAGACCGCTTTCAAAATCGGAATCTATTTTATCTGCTACTTCCGGTTTTTTGATATCAGTATTAAACTGATGAATATCAAGCCCTAGTTTTTCTGCTAATTCTAACAAAAGATTTTCGTTCAAATATTCCTGATTTTCGAAAATGGCACCGTGCATTTCCCAAAATTTACCCTGCAATGCTGCGGCTTCTGCTGCAATTGCAGCTGGGCGAGCATATCTGTGCATTTCGGATAATGGAAAGTTTCTGAATACAAATTGTATCTTGTTTCCGTACTCTTTCATAATTTCTTTAAGAACAGGATAAGCTGCTCCACAATACGGGCATTGGTAATCGCCATATTCTACGATTATAATATCAGCATTTGTTTTTCCTTGTGTATGGTCAGTTGAACTAACCGCTGGTTTTAGTGACATAATTAATTTGTTTTAAAGTGTTTCTAATGCTTCTAAAATCCCATCTGCTCCGGGATTGACAGCAGTTGGCGACATATAACTCCATTGTATAATTCCATTTTTATCGATTACAAAAAGTGCGCGACTGCATTGCCCTTCTTCTTCATTGTAAACGCCGTATTTTTTTGAGATTTCTCCTTTGGTTTGAAAATCGGCTAATAGAGGAAAATATAAATTTCTAGATTGCGAGAAAGCCATATGACACCATTTACTATCTACTGAAATCCCAAAAACTTCAGCATCGTATTTCTTAAAATATTTAAGCATTTCGTTATATAGCGCCATTTGGTCACTGCAAACCGGACTCCAGTCGGCAGGATAAAAAGCTAAAATCACGTTTTTTCCTTTAAATTCTGATAAAGTGATTTTCTGGTCGGGTGTTGCAAATAATGTAAAATCCGGAGCAATGTCATTTTTCTGTAGCATGAGATTTATTTTTAAGATTAACGTTTTTAATGGTTATCAGTAATGCCGCTATCATTGTTGCGTGGTTCTTTTTTTTCTAATTCGTATTTGAAGATCAATAGTTTACCACTCATAATAATAGTTTTAGGTGATTAGTTGTTTTGGTTTTTAATTCTATTGTAAAGCTATTGAAGATATGTAAGCTCTATAATTTGTATTCGTTAGATAGGCAAAAAGTATCGTTGAATTTAGTAAGGGAAACTCTATAAAATCCTTTGAATGTTTTTTTATGATTAAAACAAAAAAATCACTGCATAATACAGTGATTTTCTATTTTATAAAGATGATGTGTTTCATTATTTATAAAGCCATTTCCGAATCAGTTTGGTATAATTTGGCATTATGGCAAATACCATCAAAAAGACGATTAAACCTGAATTCATCAAAGCATCAAAATAATGATTTGCGGGAATTTGCAAAAACCTAAAAAAGGGGAGTGCCAATAACGGAATTAATAATGATAATGGATAAATGGCTGACCAGGTTACAAGATATTGTTTCCATCGAACCGGAACTTTATTTCCTTTTTCATTTTCGGAATTAAAAAGAAAATCCAAACCTGATTTTATTTGATAGTTATCATTTTTTCTAAAGAATGGATTTGCTTTTTTAATAAGGGTTTTTCGGTCTTCCGATTCCATCCATGTTTTAAGGTTTTCAATTGTATCAAATCGGATAATTACCGTGTAAACAAAAGTCAAATGTGGAATCGGGCGTACAATCTGCAAATCGATAAAACCATTTGAATGTTTGGTGATTGGAATAATTTCATCCAGCCATTTTTCATATTGTTGCTGTTTCCCGTTCAGAATATGATGGGTGATAACTACAGATGCGCCTTGATTTTCCATATCGCTATTTGTTTTGGGTGGTAAATAAATTAATATTTATGTTTTAGATATTAAAAAGGCTGATTGTATTTACCTGTTAAAGCTTTGTTTTCGATGCTTTTAGCAAAGTTAGGAGTTTCTTCGTGATTATGCGCATCAGAAGCAGCTTGTCTTGAAGCGGCTGCACCTGCAAGATTTACTCCGTGTTCTTTTAAATATTCAAACATTTGAGGTGTAGCAGTGGCATGAATTTCGTTGGTGTAAAGACACGTATCCTCATCGATTTTTGTTACTTTAAGTTCCCATAAAACCTGAACTTTAGTACGTCCGTTTTGAGTAATAGAATCAGAGATAGACAGCATGCGGCAATAATCCGGACGATGAACTGTAGCCACATAATGCTGAACCATTAAGGCATCGCCAATTGTTTCGACATTAATTGACATTGGCTGACCATCATAAGTGCTGGTAATTCCTGCGCCAATATGCTGTGTAGAACAACGTTGGTATTCTGCATCCGGAAGGTTTAAAAGCCAGTCTGCGATATTTACTTTTTCGATAGGTGCATTTATTACTGCAGTTACAGTTGAATGTGATAATGCATTTTCTTTGGTTTGTGTAATTTCCATGATTTTTTGGTTTAAAATGTTTTACTAAAGTAAATTTACGTTCGTAAACTCAGGCCGCCATTGACTTTTCATCGAATAGGCAAAAACACTCGTTAAAAAAGCAGAATCAATCGTTTATAAAAATCAAGAAAAAACAATCTCAATTAGAGAAAAACATAGCTAATGGTTTGAACATTGGAGCGTAATAATTGATCAGGTATATTGTAAAGAAATGATCTAAATCTTCATTTTGTTAGGTGTCCCAAGGTTGAAACCTTGGCTATGTTTGAATATGGAAAAGAACAAATAGAAAACAGAGACTGCCTTTACAGACAGTCTCTCAATTGAATAATTATAAATTATATAGTAAGGTGTTTTTTGAATTGGATAAGATTTATTTTAAAGGGATCCTAAGAATATTTTAGCTTCAGCAATTGACGAACCGAGTATGTTTTCTACATCTTTTAAAATTTGCTGTAATGTTGTATTTTTCTCGGTGGCTATTTCTAAAATTTCAAGTTTTTCTTCTAAAAGTGGCAGTAAACCCATTATTGCCGTGCTTGATTTTAAATCGTGAGCTCTTAATTTTACAATTTTAAAATCCTGAGCTTCATAAGCATTTATTAGTTCTTGCAAATGTTTAGGTACATTGTCAATAAATTGATGCGTTACGGTTTGTTCAAAACTTTTGGTACCGCCACTTACGGACTGCATGTAGGTAAGATCAATATATTGAAAAACAGGATTATTTTCCGGAACTTTTATTTCTTCTGATTTTACTTCTTTCAGTCCGAAATTAGCAATTAGTTTAAAAAGCTCTTCTTCTTTAATAGGTTTCGAAATATATTCATTCATGCCGCGGCTCAAACATTTTTCCCTTTCGCCAGGCAATGCATGTGCAGTCATGGCAATTATCGGAATTTCTAATTTTAATATTTCACGGATTTGCTGAGTTGCAGTATATCCATCCATTTGTGGCATTTGTAAATCCATCAGCACAAGGTCGCAATTGTTTTTCTTTAGATATTCAACTGCTTCTAAACCATTAGATGCCATATCAAAATCAATATTCCATTGTGAGAGTAAATGTTTCATCAAACTTTGATTAATGGCATTATCATCTACAACTAAAACACGCAAAGCGGTATTAGATATATCTTTAAAATGATTAAGATCTACTGTTGGTATTACATTAAGCTGTTCTGTGGCAATTCCATACGGAATATAAAAACTAAAAGTAGTTCCTTTTCCTTGTTCACTGCTAACTTCAATATCGCCATCTTGTAATAAAATCAACCTTTTTACAATAGAAAGCCCCAATCCTGTTCCTCCATAATTTCTGGTTGTCGAGTCTTCGCCCTGATTGAATCTTTCAAAAACTTCGTTTAGTTTTTCTTTATCAATTCCAATTCCGGTATCTGTAATTTTGAAACCGATAATAACTTCATTTTCATTTTGCTTTTTATTAAAAACTTCAATACTTACCGTTCCCTGATGCGTAAATTTTATGGCGTTGCCAATAAGGTTTACCAATATTTGTGTCAATCTGGTGGCGTCGCCAATTAAAGTATCCGGAATTGAGTTGTCTACTTTGCTTGAAATAGTTAATCGTTTTTCTTTTATCCTTTCAGAAAAAAGTGTTTCAACAGAATCTACTAATCCGTTTATACTAAATGTTCCGGGCGTAATACGCATCATTCCTGCTTCAATTTTAGATAAATCAAGAATGTCATTAATAATGGTCATTAGGTTTTCTCCGGAACGCTGAATCGAAGTTACAAACTCGGTTGATGTTTCGTCTAAAGGTCTTTTCTGCAATAAATTGGTAAATCCTAAAATACCACTTAACGGAGTTCTGATTTCATGGCTCATATTGGCCAGAAAATTTTCTTTGGTTTGTGCGGCAACTGATGCTTTTTTTTCTGCGATATCCAATTCTTTAATAAGGAAATGCTGTCTGCGAAACTGACGTAAAATATGATAACCTATTACGGCACCGCTTAGAACTAATAAAATCAATAATGAAATATCATAGAGTTTTGCTTTTCTGCCCATTTCCTGCGTTAGATCGCTTAATTCGACCATGCGCAATTGTCGTTTATGATATATTTTAGCCGTTATATCTGTAATTTCATTCGAAATTATTCTCGCATGCGGATTGGCTATAGAAGTGTTGTCATCCATATTTCCAACAGAATCATAGCGATGCAAAAGCTTTCCTTTTGTGGCCATTTTATCTTGCGCAAGAACTCCAAGTCTTTGAATCCATTTTTCTTCCTCAATGTCTGTATTGTCTGAGGAAAGCGAATCCAGAAAATTTCTGATTTCCTTGATTTTTTGATCAATGCCTTCTAAATGTGTAGTATCATTGGTGGCAATAGAAGCTCTGATTCTGCTTTCAACACCTAAAATATCACGATCGATTTCTCTCAAATGATTGCTGGAACGCAATTCGTTTAAAAGAATATTGTTGTTACGAATGAGCTCTTTAGTATTTTTAGCCGAATTAACCTGCACAGCTATCAACAATATACTGCACAAAATAAAGCCAATTATTATAAAATAGCTAAAACGCTTGTTGCCCATTACAGTAGATGTATTTATCATAAAGTAAAAATAAAAGTGTGTTGTCTTAATAATAAGACAGGATATATAAGTTTATTCAACAGGCAAAAGAATATGTTTTTTAAAAAACATTCATTCTTGTATTAAGTGCTTTTCGGTAAGCATCGGCAACGGGAATAAATTTTTTATTAATCATAATACCGCCATCTTGCAAAGTGTCAATTTTACCAATAGAAACAATATACGAGCGATGTACTCTAATGAAATCATCTTTTGGTAAACGTTCTTCGGCAGTTTTCATTTTACCGTGTATGGCAAACATTTTTTCTTTGGTGTAAAACTTAACATAATCGCCCATTGCTTCGGCATAAAAAATATCATCCAGTTTCAGGCGTCTTGTAATATTAGAATCCCTGACAAATAAAAATTCTTCCTTGCCAAATTGTACATTCTCTTTTCGGCTTTCAATGATAGATTGTGCTTTACTAACCGCTTGTAAAAATCTTGCCGGAGTAACCGGTTTGAGGATATAATCTGCGATATTCAATTCAAAAGCTTCCAGCGCATATTCTTTTTTAGAAGACGTAAAAATGATAATGATATCTTTGCCCGATAAGTTTTTTGTCAATTCGATTCCGGTCATTTCTGGCATTTCAATATCTAAAAATATTAAATCTACCTCATTTTCCTGTAAATGATGATACGCCTCAATGGCATTCGAATATTCATTTACAACAATTAGATTCGGAATTTGTTTTGCCAAATGAGACAAAGTTGTTCTTGCAATATCATTGTCATCAACGATTAACGCTTTCATGGTATTTTGTTTTTGGTTTACACAAATATACTTATTCCGAACTATTTTTATGTTTTAGTATTTTTATTATCTAAAGTAAGAACGGATCATCCAGGCCATTTCTTCGTGAACTTCTATTAATCCCGTAATAAAATCGCTAGAACCATAATCCTTATATTCATCGGCAAAAGGCGTAATATTACCACGAATAAATTCGATAATGCTTTCGTGATCTTGCAGTAAATCTTTCATAAAACCCGGTCCGTCGTTTGTTCTTTCGCTATATTCTGTAAGATGCGTAAGCTCCAGATAAGTTTTGATTGTAGCGGGCGCGTAATGACCAATTTTACGGATGCGTTCTGCAACACTATCGATGATTTCATCTAATTGTTTGTACTGATTTTCAAAGAAAATGTGATTCGCATGAAAATTATCTCCGGTAACATTCCAGTGCGCATTTCTGGTTTTTGTGTAAAGAACAAATTCATCGGCCAATAGTTTTGCCAATTCATTAGAAACAGCGTTTGTGTTTTTTTCTGTAATACCAATATTTGCTTTCATAATTTAAAGTTTTAAGTTATAGGCAGTGTTGCTTGTTTTGTTATGTAAAGGTCATTAGAAAACTTGTGAAGATTATTTGATATTAGGTAAATAGGCAAAAAGAGTCGTTGAAAAAAGGAAATTGCAATTTGTAAACAAGATTTAAGGTTAAATCGAAAAAAAATGAAATAAAAAAGACAGTATTAAATTACATGTTGATTGATTTCTTAGATTTGTATAACACACCAAAAATTTCTTATTATGCCGGTAATTGAACAATCAGAATATAGTTTTCCTTCGATTATTCATCGCAACAGGCATGTTTCTACTATTTATGCAGCTTTGTTTAAAAAATTTGAAGTTCCGGGATATACAAGAGAAAAGCATGAGCTAAATGACGGAGATTTTATCAATATCGATTTTATTATAAATGATCCCAAAAAAGCAGTGATTTTATGCCATGGTTTAGAAGGAGATTCGCGCAGAACCTATAATAATAGCTGTGCGACTTATTTTCAGCACAAAGGTTTTTCAGTTTTTGCATGGAATAACCGTACTTGTGGAGGAGAAATGAACCGACTTCCCAGACTTTATCACCACGGTGCGGTTGATGATCTTGATGATGTGGTTCAGTTTGTATTAAAACAAGGATTCGAAGATGTTTATTTAATAGGATATTCTATGGGAGGTGTTCAGCTCTTGAATTATTTAGGATGGACAAAAATTGATGCGCGTATAAAAGCAGCAGTTACCATTTCAGTGCCAACCCATATTGCAACAAGCGCTGCCGTACTCAAACAAGGCTTTAACAGAGTTTATTTAAAGAATTTTACAATCGATATTAAAAAAAAGCTAAAATACAAAGCAGCACAATTTCCCGATTTTATAAATAGTGATCAGATTGATAAAATTTCTTCTTTTGATGAAGTTGACCATTATTTTACTGCACCATTGCATGGTTTTGCGAGCCGTGATGATTATTATCAGCGTGTTTCTCCGGAATTTTCACTTAAAAATATTACCACTCCGGTTTTAATTATCAATTCTCTCGATGATCCTTTTTTAGGTGAGCGATGCTACCCCAGAGCTATTGCCCAAGATAGTGCATATGTTTATCTCGAAACTCCAAAATATGGCGGACACTGTGCTTTTCCTCTGCGTAATTCAGTGTATTCGTATGCAGAAAAAAGAGCTTATGACTTTTTTGAATCTTGTAAAGTGCCTGCATAGCATACTCATTAAAAAACTTTTTCATTTTTTAGAATTTTGTAAAATAAATTGAGCTAAAATTTCAAAAGCCTGTTTCGCTTTAAAAGAGCCGTAGTTGCCTTGTGTAAAAACAACAGTTAAGTTTAAATTTTCTATTATAAAGATATATTGGCCTCCATTACCTGATGCGAAGAGTACATTTTCTTCTATATTGTTTGTTTTTATAGTTTCGCGATACCAGTAATAACCATAAAAAGCAGGCTGTGGAAATGCCACTTTACTTTTACTGGATTTCATATATGAAAAATCTGGAATTGCAATATTACAGACTGTAGATTGTGCAATCCATTTTTTTGAAATAATCTGTGTGCCGTTATACACGCCTTTGTTATTTACCAGCTCTCCAATTTTTAACATATCGAGAGGTCTAAAATAAAAGGAACCGGCTGTCATAGCATTGCCACTGGGATCTACTGTCCATCTATAGGAAGAAATATCAAGAAGGTCAAAAAAATATTTTTTCGCAAAATCTTTGACAGACATGTTGGTGGCTTTTTTCAAAATTCCACTTAAAATCATAGGATTAACAGAAGTGTAAGACCAGATTTGACCTGGTTTGTTTTTCATTGGAAGATGAAGTGAATATTTTACCCAGTCTTTGCTTAAGCTCATAGTATCCTCACAATCTTTGGTATCGTTAAATTCTTCACAATCAAAACCGGATTTCATTTCAAGAAGATTTTTTATAGTCAACAGCTTCTTAAACGGATCTGTTCTCAGCGACGGATATTCCGGGAAAAATTCATAAACTTTCTGGTTTATATCTTTAATAAACCCTTTGTCAATTGCTATTCCAATTAAAAGACTTGTAATTGATTTAAAAGAAGAGCGCGAATCATGAAGTGAATCTTTTGTGTAACCATTAAAATAGTGTTCATATATCAATTGATTATCTTTTGCAATAAGCACACTATGTATTCCGGGATAGTGATTATTCAATATAGAATCTGTCATTTCATCTAACTGAAAATAATATTTTGTTTTCTGAATCTGTCCAGATATAGTAATGATGTTGACCATTACTAATATATAGGCAAAGTGAAAATTTTTCATATTAAAATAGGCATTTAAATTTATATATTCAATTTAATAATCAATAATTTTTCTCTTTAATGTTTTGATTTTTAAATATTTAATTGTAAAAATAAACATTTTAATTTAGATTGATAAAATGCTTTTTTGATTTAAAATAACTATAAAAAAGATGTTTTTCACCGTAAAAATTTCATTTAAATATAATTACACATTTATGTGAATTTAGCTCAATTAAATTAAAAAATATCCCGTAACATTTTTGAAACGGGATATTTTACTTACGTTATTTGAAATATTTTGGCATAAACTGATTTCGCAGATTTTCTATATATTCCTGATCCGGTTTGCTGTTTCTAAGGGCAACCAAAGGCTCTAAATCCTGACCTGCAATGTAACGCAGCGTATGACTTTCATCTGTAACAGCTCCGTAAATAGTTTTGGCCACTTCATCTGCCGTGGCTGTTTTTTGTTCTCCAAAAGAAGAAAATAACGAATTCATATCTTCCTGAAAAGCCGCATAATCTTCTAATTTTGGATCAAATGCATAATCTGCAGCAGCTCTTTCATAAAAAGGAGTAACCACATATCCGGGCTCGATTATTTTAACTTTAATATTTTGAGATTCCAGTTCATACGAAAGTGATTCAGAAAAACCTTCAACCGCAAATTTAGAAGCCGCATAAACCGAAATTAAAGGAACTGTAACTCTTCCGGCACCAGAAGTTATATTTACCAGTGTACCTTGTTTTCTACTTCTGAAATGAGGCAAAATAGCATGTGTAACGTCCATCAATCCAAATACATTCACTTCAAATTGATTGCGAATTTTTTCTGCAGAAACTGCTTCAAACAAACCTTGTTGCCCGTAACCGGCGTTATTAACCAAAGCATCAATATGTCCGAATTTTTCAATTCCTTCGGTAATTGCTGTTTTAATAGATTTATTGTCAGATACATCGAGTTTTGTTACGAGTATGTTTTCATAATTTTTTAACTCATTTTCTTTTTCAGGATTTCGCATTGTAGCGATCACATTCCAGCCTTGTTGTGCGAAAAATAAAGACGTAGCTTTGCCCAGACCGGAGGAAGCTCCGGTAATGAAGATTACTTTTTTCATAGTAAGATTATTTATATTTAGTGGATTATTTCAATAAAATGAAATCAAATTGCAGACGGATTCACGCCAAAAAGTTTCTTGAAAGAATAAGAAAAATGAGAAATACTTTCAAATCCCAATTCATGATATACATCAGATGGACGTTTGTTTTTTTCTTTAATCAGATAATGTGCTTCTTCCAAACGTCTTTTTTGTAGCCAGCGATTGGGTGACATCTGGAAAATTTTTTCGAAATCACGTTTAAACGTTGCAAGACTTCTTCCGGTAAGGAATGCCAGTTTTTTCAAATCTACGTTGAACTTAAAATTCTGCTGCATAAAAACTTCCAAATCAATCTTACCGGGCTGATTAAAATCGAATACTACATTTTTTAAATCCGGATTAACTTGTAAAAGCAACATTAAAGCTTCTTGTTTTTTTAATGAAATTAGTTGTTCAGGTAAATTTGAATTAAAATAAGGAAGAAGCGTTTGATAGAAATTCTCAAGCAGCTCATCATTTTTTAATTGCAAAACGGCATCTTTCAAAGCATACGGTTTATCATAAACAACATTATATTGTTGACTGTATTGCATTAATATATCTCTGTCAAAAACCACAGTAATCGATCTGAAAGGTTCATTTTCGTTTGGTATTTTAGTAAACTTAGAAAGGAAATTTTTCCGATAAAATACCAAATCGCCACTCCCAAAGATTCTTGTTTGTCCGGCATCGGTAACTTTTAAATTTCCCGAAATGATATAACATAATCCATGTTCGAGTATAAAATGCTCGCCAATAACCTTTTGTGTTTCAAAACTAGAATACACAATTCCCGGGATTTTGGTAGTTTCTTGTTCCATTTTTACTAATTGTTTGCAGTACAAAGATCGATATAATTTGTTTGTGCAGTTTTCGTGAAAAGCTCAAAATTGCTTTATTGAAAAGCTCTTTTGCTGTATATATTATGAAGTAAAAATGCAAGTTGTCAATTGTTTGCGATTAAAAATAACCAATAGAATTGATGCAACGAAAATGGCGCATGCGATAAAAAACAAAAAACTATCGCCATTTATAGAAATTCCAAGTTCAGTTAAATGATAAAAAATAACAGCTGTCATCGATATCATTCCAAGTAAACCTCCAAGCGCTGTAGTACGCGGATATAAAATTAATATTACTGTTATGAGTTCTAAAATTCCTATAATAATTCGACCCCAAGGTTCCATATTTAGTGTTGTAAATAATTCGATGGCGCTTGGCTGACCAGAAAGTTTAACATAAGAATACTTTAGTAAGTAATACGTAATCAAAATACGCAATGCCCATTGAAAAATAAATGATAGTGTTTTCATAATAGAAAAATAGTTAAAGATTAAAGGGCAAAAGTGTAATAAATCCTCTTTTAAAAAAATGGATAATCTTCCCGAATAGTTGGCTTTTTAGCTTTAGATAATTGCTGTTTGTTCAAGTTTTTTTGCCACAGATTCCACAGATTAAAATGATTAATCTTTTAAATCCCTTTAATCTGTGGCAAAAAAACTAACGATATGTAAACGCAATTTTTAAATCTAAAATCTAGAGTTTACAATCTAAAATCAACAATTAGCAAAAGTGGCAATCCTTCGGGAAGTTTGTCCATTTTTTCAGCTTTGTTATTGCCGCACCTTTGTCCTGTAGATTTAACGGTACGGAAGCAGAGAGCCGGTTACCAATATAAGTCTTCAATGAATTTAATCTTTAAATAATATAAAAATGAAAACTCAAATGATTTCAAAAATTGGAAAAACAAAAGCTTTATTTGCTGCTGTATTATTAGCTGTCCTTTCAACAGGAAGTGTAAACGCTCAGGCAGATTATGCCACAGATTCACATTTAAGTCCAGATGTTCGCAATTTTCTTAAAGCGATTCATGATGGTCCCGGCATCGAAACTTTATCTGCTTCAGATGCCCGTAAAGTTTTAGAAGGCGCTCAGGCAAGTGTTACTTACGATTATTCTCAAGTAACCGAATCTCAAAAAACAATTACAGCTGATGGACTTACAATTTCATTAGACATTATGCGACCAAAAGGCGTAAAAGGCGACTTACCAGTATTTATGTTCTTCCACGGAGGCGGATGGATTATAGGAGATTATCCAACACACAGAAGAATGGTTCGTGATTTGGTTTTAGGTTCTGGCGCTGTCGGCGTATTTGTAAACTACACACGTACTCCCGAAGCGCAATATCCCGTTGCAAATAATGAAGCATATGCTGCCACAAAATGGGTTGCAGAACACGGTCATGAAATTAATGTAAACGGAAAGAAATTAGCTGTAATAGGAAATAGCGCAGGCGGAAACATGGCCGCAGTTGTGTCTTTAATGGCGAAAGAAAAAAAGGGTCCGGAAATTAAAACTACTATATTAATGTGGCCAACAACTGCAATTGATTTTACTACAGAATCGTTTAAAGCTTTTGGAAAAGACCGTTTTTTAACTACAAAATTCATGGACAAGTTATATGACCTTTATGCACCGGATCATTCAAAACGAAATGATATTCATATTTCACCTTTATTAGCAACTACCGAACAATTAAAAGGTTTGCCTCCAACATTAATTTTAGTTGCAGAAAATGATGTTTTGCGTGACGAAGGTGAAGCTTACGGACGTAATTTATTAGATGCCGGAGTAAAAGCAACAACGGTACGCTACAACGGAGTAATTCACGATTTCGGATTATTGAATCCATTATCAGAATTGCCACAAACTAAAGATTTGTTCACTCAAATGTCAGCTCAACTTAAAGAATTTCTTAAATAAAAATCGTTGGGTTTATTCGTAACAAGAATATTCAACACATAGAAACATAGGTTTTATTTGCAAAAAGGATACAAAAAGAAACACATTTCTTTCACATAGCTAAATATGTGTGTTTAAAATAAGTGAAACGCCTTTTAAAAGTACAAATTCTATGTTTCTATGTGTTTAAAAATAATACACCAAGGATTAAATAAACCTTTTAAATTTTATTTCAAATGAAAATTACAAGACTTTCCTGGGCTGGCTTAATGATAGAAAGCCCTACAACAACATTATATATTGATCCGTTACAAAATGTAAAAAATATGGAACCGTTTTTAGGAACACCAAAATTTCCAATTTTCGCCATTCCTTTTCCTAAAACAGGAAAAGCGCATGCTTTAATAACGCACATTCATCAGGATCATTTTGATCAGCCTTTTTTAAAAGAACTTTTAGTAAACGATGGAAAAATTTGGGGACCTGAACCTGTTTTTGCCGAAGCTTTAAAAATAAATCTAAATGGCAACATTGCCAAACTGCATGAAACTTTTACTATTGGCGATTTTACGATTACGGCCGTTCCTGCTGTAGACTGGATTGGAGACGAACAAATATCATATGTAATTAGCGATGGAAAACATACTATTTTGCACGGAGGCGATACCAACTGGCATGGCTACTGGTGGCAGATTGCTAAAAAATATGGTCCGTTTGATGCCACTTTTTTACCTGTAAACGGAGTAGTAGGAGCAGTTCCGCAAGTGGTTCCGGCTATCGAAATGTTTGGGACTATGACTCCGGCGCAGGCTGTGAGTGCAACTCGCATTTTAGGTTCAATACAATTAATCCCAATGCATTATGCGCAGTTTTTTAATCCGCCTTTATATACACAATTTCTAGATATTGAAAATACTTTGGATAATGAAGGTAAAGATCAGGAAATCGTAATTCGCCGTTTAAAAGATGGAGAAATATTAGAATTATAATTTTAGAATTGTTTAAAAAAAAATAACCACTCGATAAAGTGGTTATTTTTTGACTTTTTTATTCTGCAATTATCAGGCTTTTGCGAAAGCTCGAAGTATTTTGATTGGTTGCGTTTTTAAAGAAACGGCTAAAATGCGCTGCATCATCAAAACCTAATTCAAATGCAATTTCTTTTGCCGATTTATCGCTGTAAAAAAGCAAGCGTTTTGCTTCGCTAATAACTCTGTCGTGAATTATAGACATTGGTGAATTGTAATTGTATAAGCTAAAAATATTAGATAAGGTTTTAGGCGATTTATTCATCAAATCGGCATAAAACTGAACTTTGTGTTCTTTTCTGAAATTGCCTTCGACATGAAAATTAAACTGTCTGATAAAATCAAATTTATCATCGGTTAAAGCTTCATCTTTAAAATGTTGTTGTTTTGCCAATCGGGTTAAGATGATTACAAAACGCTTTAATAAAGCCAGCAACATATCGGTTTTAATATAATCGTCTGATTCAAATTCTTCTATAAAAAGCTGACTAAGTGTCGAAATTTTAATGCGGTCATCTTCCCGAAGTTCCAAAAATAAATTCTTCGAATATCCCAAAAATATTAATCCGATACAGCTAATTTCAACGTGACTGTCGGCCATGCAATAAAATTCACGGTTGTAACGCCAGAAATTAATGCTTTCGGTATTTTCAAAAGAAAAAACCTGATGTGCCACAAGTGGAATAATACTCCAGGATGGAAAATCGTAGGAAACACCGTCAATAGTTATTTTTTGGCTTTCGCCGATGTTTAAAGCAATCGTTAAAAACTGGCTTTTCGGATTTTCAAAAGCATCTTTAATTTGCAGTTCTTCAGTCAGGAAATGTATTTCGCCGCGCCCATCTTTATCTTTGTGCAGTAAACGCATATTTTTTGAGTTTCTTAATTACTTGCAAAAGTGCAATTTAAAATTTCATTTTATTTTCGTAAAAAGCTCAAATTTACTTTCGCAAAAAGCTCATGATGACAATTGTTTGCATTCATCTTCCAGAATTCCGAAAAGTATAATTGGAGGAGTATTCCATTTTTTGATTGTCTGATCTTTTAGTAAAGGATAAATAGAACTAAACCACCAATATCGCCGGAAGCAACACCAATAATTATAGTATTTATTTGATGATGCCTTAAAACGTACGAACACATAATACAAGGTTCATGCGTGGTGTACATGATACAATCAGAAAGGTCTTGTGTATCAAGCAAAGCTCTGGCATTTCGAACTGCTTCAATTTCTGAGTGAAAAGTGATGTCTTTAAATGTTTTTCCGCCTTCAACTCCTTCTCCTACAATTTCGCCATTTCTTACCAAAATAGATCCAACGGGACTGTCGCCATTCAACTTAGCGATTTTTGCCAGTTCGATGCACTTTTTCATGTAGTGCTCATGCGTTTGTTTTTCCATCTAAATTATTTCTGTTGGTGCATAACCAAAATGCTTTTTAAAGGCAAAAGAAAAATGCGAAAGATTTTCGAAACCTGTTTCAAGATAAACGTCTTTTGGTTTTTGTCCTTTTTTAGTTAATTGATAATGCGCAAGTTCTAATCTTTTTTGGATAATCCATTTTTGAGGCGTCGCATTAAATATTGTTTTAAAGTCACGTTTAAAAGTCGTTAGACTTCTTCCTGTTAAATGACCAAACTGTTCGATTGTTATATTGTGCATATAATTTTTTTCCATAAAACTGGCGATATCAATTTTATCCGTCTGAGAGAAATTACCAAAAAGGTTGTCTATGTTTTTATCAATCGTTCGAAGAATGGTGATGGCTTCTTCTATTTTAACCGAAATGATTTTTTCCGGTAATTCGCTTTCCAAATCAAAATAGGGAATTAACGACGCAAAAAAACTTTCTAATAAAGGATGTTTGTCAAGCGTTTTGATATTATAACTGTTTGGCGCTGTAATTTGCATCGGATTTTTGAGGTAAAATTCCCGAAGTCTTTTTGGCGTCAAAAAAATAACCAAAGCTCTGTAAGGAAGTCCGTCTTTTGGATTTTTGCTAAGTCTTGATAATTGATTGTTTGGAAATATAAGGGAATCGCCAGGACCAAAAGTATACAGTTTGTCGCCTTGTATAACTCTCATTTCGCCCGATATAACTCTTGCAAACGAATGATATTCTAAAATAGTTTCGTCCTCGAAATAGGATTCTTCTATGCAGGATAAAAGAATCTCGGCATACTTACTTTTTTCTTGTCCAGCCATAATAAGATTAAAAAATAAATATACGCATTAAAAAGAGGCGCTGTTAAAAACACCTCTTTATAATTAAAATTGTTTTAAAGTTAAATTTGAAAATTTACACCAGTTAGTTCTTCGCTTAATGTCCAAAGTTTTTTTGCAGCGTTTTCATCCAATGCAAAAGGCATAACATCTTTCATCATGGCTAAACCGTCTAAATTTTCTTCTGAATCCCCTGCTTTCGAAATATCGAGTCTGGCAATATCTGCATTTTCACAATATACACCACCAATATTTTCTAACTGCGGACTTACAGCACACCAAATGGTTGTCGAAGCTCCTTGAGAAAGTGATTTTAATCCTCTCGACGGATCATTAATTATTTTGCCGTTTTCGTCAAAAATGCCATAATTTGCTAAATCTTCATGTGGCACATTTCTGCCTAGTTCGGTTTCTGAAATGATTCCCGGATGTAGAGAATAAGAACGAACTCCGGCATTTTTTCCTCTAATATCTAATTCTAAAGAAAAAAGAATACTAGCAGTTTTAGATTGGCCATAAGCCGAGAAAGATTCGAATTCTCGGTTAAGAAAATTAGGATCTTCAAATACAAAAGGCGAAAAGTGATGCCCCCAAGAGGAAACATTTACAACTCTTGCCCCATTTGCTTTTGCTAGTGCGTTCCAAAGTCTTGCCGTTAATTGAAAATGCCCTAAATAGTTGGTAGCAAGCTGCGATTCATAACCACGGGCGTCACGCTCTAGCGGAACCCACATGATTCCTGCATTATTTATTAATAAATGCAAGGTTTTGTTTGAAGACAGAAATTTGTCGGCAAATGCATCTATAGAATACGGATCCATTAAATCCATGAATTCGACTTCTACATTTGCAATATCTTTCAAATTCTTTTTTGCTTTCTCTGTATTTCTTGCTGGTACAATAACTTTTGCTCCTGCAGCTACTAAAGTTTTTACAGTTTCTAAACCAATACCTGCGTAACCACCCGTTACTATGGCTGTTTTTCCTGTAAGGTCAATTCCTTTTATAATGTCGTCTGTTGTAGATGCGGCGCTAAATCCTGAACCAACAGGATTTTGTAATGCGCCCTGATAATTATTATCTTCCATTTTGAGTTGTTTGAGATTGAGGTTTTATCTGTTAAATAATGCAACAGCAAGCTTCTTTAATTCAAAAATAAATTAGCTTTTGTGTACCAGCTCAATTTCATAACCATCAGGATCTAATATCCATGCGGCATAATATCCGGGATAGTATTCAGGAAAAATTCGGGGTTGTTCTTTGTTGGTTCCTCCGGCAGCAATGGCCGCATCGTAGAATGCGTCGACTTGTTTATGGTCTTTGGCTACAAAACCTATATGCACACCATTCGAATTTACTTCTCCTTCTTTTAACCAAAAGTAAATAGTGTTATCATCTCCAAAACCCTTTAGATCATGATGATCTCCCGGACCTTTAAAATCCATTGTCATTCGGATATTTAGCGGCTTAAGTGCTTCATTGTAAAATGCTTCCGAACGTTCAAAATTGCTTACTGTAAGTATAACGTGATCAATCATATTTTCTATATTTTATTCCACAAATATAGAGAGTCACAAAGCAGCGTACTTTGTTCTAAAGTCCGATTTTACTTTGTTTTAAAGGCTTGTTTATTGAAGATATTTTTGCTGGTTAAACGGATAAAACTGCAAAAAAAAAAGTTTATACTTTTCAGCATAAACTTTTTGATATAGGTATAAAGTCATTTCTTAATTCGTACCGGCGGCACTTTTATCTACAAGAAATAATAATTCTCCGGAAACGGGTTTAATCAACTGCATTGGATAAGTCGACGGATTGAATGCTCCGGTTGTTACTTCTTTCAAGGCAGGCGCTTTTTTCTCTCCAAAAGCGACTACGATAATTTTTTCGGCTTTGTTTATTATGGGTGCAGTAAGTGTAATACGGTGCATTTTTTGAGGTTCAAGATAATAGGCAGCAACCCATTTTTCTTGTTCGTCTAAAACAGCCTGACCAGGAAAAAGTGAAGCTGTGTGTCCGTCATCTCCCATTCCTAATAAAATAAGATCAAATTTTCCTTCCTCTCCTAAAACTTTTCTAATAGATTGTTCATAGGTAACCGCATAATCTTCAGGTGTAACACCGTCTTTATACATCTCAAAAATATTTTCTGATGGAATAGGAACGTGGCTTAATAATGCAGAATATGACATTTTTGCATTACTCAAATCATCATTAAGAGGAACCCAACGCTCGTCGCCCCAAAATATAAAAACTTTACTCCAGTCTATTTTAGTTTTGTAAGCGTCAGAAGCTAATAATTTATAAATCCCTGCCGGAGAGGAACCTCCTGTAAGTACAGCTGTGAATTTACCTTTTTCAGCAATTGCTTTTTGTGCAGCTGCTGTAAAAAGATCAGCTGCTACAGTATTTATTTCTTCTGTATTATTGTATATCTGTATCATTTTGAAACTTCTTCTTCTTTTGTTTGTGTATTTGGAATCCAGGCGTGCCCTTGGCGAGCCAATAATTCATCAGCTTCTTTTGGTCCCCAGCTTCCGGCTTTGTAATTCGGGAAATTAGTTGGGGCTATAGTTTTCCATACTTGCTGAATAGTATCAATAGCATCCCACGCTTGTTCTACCTGATCCCAACGCATAAATAGAGTAGGATCTCCTGCCAAAGCATCGGCAATCAGCGTTTCATAAGCTTCCGGTGACATGGTAGAGCAGGAGAAATAATCAAAAACCATTTCTGCAGGTCTTAAAGAAAGTGACAAACCCGGTTTTTTGGTCATGAATTGCAACTTAATATCCATTGCAGGCTGAATATTGATAATCAGGCGGTTTGGTGTCATGCCTTCTTTTCCATACGAAAATGCAGAGTGCGGAACCGGTTTAAACTGTATAATAATAGAAGATTGTTTTTCTTCCATTCTTTTTCCTGTGCGCAAATAAAACGGAATTCCCTGCCATCTCCAGTTGTCCAGATAAATTTTCATTGCCACGTAAGTTTCTGTATTAGAATCCGGTGCAATTCCTTTATCCTGACGGTATGCAGGAACTTGTTTTTCTTTTATAGTCCCTTCATCATATTGCCCTCTTACAATGTAATGATCCACTTCATCCGGTTTAATGCGTCGAATAGATTTTAAAACATCTGCTTTACGATTTCTTATATCGTCTGCTTCGAGTGAAGCCGGCGCTTCCATAGCAGTCATGCATAAAATTTGAAGCAAATGGTTCTGAATCATATCTTTTAAGGCACCAACGCCTTCATAAAAACCGCCACGTTCTTCGACACCAACTTCTTCTGCAACTGTAATTTGAACAAAATCAATAAAGTTACGGCTCCATAAAGGTTCAAACATTGAATTTCCAAAACGGAAAGCAAGAATGTTTTGAACGGTTTCTTTACCTAAATAATGGTCGATCCTGTAAATTTGTTCTTCTTTAAAAGTCTGCGAAAGCATTGTATTAAGCTCAATCGCCGAAGATTTATCGTAACCAAAAGGTTTTTCGATAATGATACGATCTTGTTTTGGATTAGCAGCAAGGCCGATTTTCTCAATATTATCAGAGATTGTAGTAATGAAAGAAGGCGTGATCGAAAGGTAAAAAAGACGATTGGCACGTGCTCCAAACTCCTCGTCAATGCTGTTGATTTTTGTATTTAATTTTTGATATGATTCTTTGTTTTCAATATCAAGGCTTTGATAACTTATGTGTGAAAGAAATTTTTGGGTTTCCGGATCAGAAAGGCCTTTTCTTCTTGAAAAAGTTTCCAGATTTTCTAAGACATAGCTGCGGAATTCTTCATCGCTTTTCTCGGCTCTTCCGAGTGCAATAATCTGAAACTTATCAGACATTCTGCCGTCAAGGTACAGATTTTGAAATGCAGGAAAGAGCTTTCTTTTTGCCAGGTCTCCGGTTCCTCCAAAAATAACAATGATTGTTGGATTTATATTTTTGAACTTACTCATTTGTGTGTTGTGTTGCTTAAAATTTCTTATTCAGACCATTGTGTATGGAAAACACCAGTCGTATCTATACGTTCGTAGGTATGCGCTCCAAAATAATCACGCTGTGCCTGAATTAGATTTGTTGGAAGGTTTTCAGATCTGTAAGCATCAAAATAAGCTAGTGAATTCATAAGTCCTGCTACAGGTAATCCTTTTTGAACAGCAAATTGAATTACGTCTCTTATTCCTGTTTGGTTTTCAGATAATTTTGAAGCGATGCCAGAATCTAAAAGTAAATTTGGTAAATCTGATTTTGCTGCAAATGCTTTTCTGAAATCTTCTAAAGCAGTAGCACGGATAATACACCCTCCACGCCAAATTTTGGCAACAGTTTCTAAATTTAATCCGTAATTATATTCTTTAGAAGCGGTGTGAAGCTGTGCTAATCCTTGAGCATAAGTTACTACAATAGAAAAATATAAAGCTGATTTTAATGCTGCAATTGCCTCGGTTGTATTAACATCAGTTTTGTTAGTGTTCCAGATTAGTTTTTTGGCAGCTTCAATTCTTTCCGGTTTAGTTTTCGACATATCGCGCATAAAAACGGCTGCATCGATAGTAGGAATCGGCACCTGCAAATCCATTGCGTTTTGCGAAGTCCATTTTCCTGTTCCTTTTGATTTTGCCCAATCTGATATTTTATTGATCAGTCTGGTTCCGTCTTCATCTTTTTGTTTCAGAATGCTTCCGGTAATTTCGATCAAATACGACTTAAGTTCAGTTTGGTTCCATTCTTCAAAAGTTTTCTGAATAGTATCTTCATCCAAATTATAACCTCTTTTCATCAGGTCATAAATTTCAGAGATTAATTGCATAATACCATATTCGATTCCGTTATGAACCATTTTTACATAGTTTCCGGCAGATCCGTTTCCTAAATATTCTACGCAGGGTTCTCCATCTACTTTTGCTGCAATAGCTTCAAAAATTGGGCGAAGTCTCTCGTATGCTTTCTGATCTCCGCCTGGCATCATAGCCGGTCCAAATCTTGCGCCTTTTTCTCCTCCGGAAATTCCCATTCCAAAGAAATGAATTCCTTTTTCAGACAATTCAAGAAATCTTCTGTCTGTATCGGTAAAAAAAGTGTTACCGCCATCAATAATAATATCTCCTTTATCTAAATGAGGAAGTAAACTTGCTATTGCGCTATCAACAGGTTTACCCGCAGGGACCAGTAACATAATAGCTCTTGGTTGTTGAATAAGTTCTACGAAATGTTTAACATCTGTGGTAGCTTCGATTGTATGGTCAGCATCGGCTTCTTGCTGGAGAGAATTGACTTTTTCAGTATCTAAATCTAAACCTGCCGCCGCAAAGTTATGGCTTGCAATATTCAAAAGTAAGTTACGGCCCATTACGCCAAGACCTACAATTCCAAAATCAAATTTGTTCATAGTTTTCAATTAACTAAAATTATTAGAAAAATGTTTTTTCATAAAGATTTGTAAGATAAAAAGCTGTAATTATTTTTTATTCAGTTCTTTATGTAAAAACAAAGTTTGTATTAATCTTATATTTTAAGATCTACTGTGCTAAGTTAGAGAAAAATGATGAAATATTGTATGGTTAAGGGTTCACTTTAAGGCTTTATTATGATACTTTTTACAGATGAAAATATAAATTTATTTTTAATTTTTTGAGAATCTTTACGTAAAATCGATCACTCAAATAATGCTTTTTCAGTACAATTTGAGTGATTAATTAAAGTATTAAAACTATTTACTGCTATTTTATTGTTTGATTTCTGAGAATACATAAAACATTTCAGTCCCAATTTGAAGGCTTCGTTCCAGATATATTTCTTTTTGCTTCGTTGTGCCGTCGGAAACTTTAGGATCTTCAAAAGTAATTGGAATTCGTTTTTCGGCACCGGATATAAACGGGCATTCGCCATCAGCATGCGAACAAGTCATTATTGCCGCAAATTCGGTTTCCGGGTTAAAATCATCATTATAGGTTTTAGAGAAACCAATAATGGGTAGTTCATTCGATGAAAACTTTATTGAATAAACCGGGTTTGTTCCTTCGGAAATAGTTTTAACCTTAAATCCTGAATATTGCAAAGTTTCGGCAACCATTGGGAATAATGCAGTAGCTTCTGTCCCTCCAGAATAGCATGAAACATTTTTTAACTCATAATATGCGGCAGCAGTTTGTGCCCAAACTTGCGAGAAGTGACTTCTTCTTGAATTGTGTGTGCAAATTAAATTTAATCTGATTTGCAGTTTGCGGTCTGCTTTTTTTTGAATAAAGTCGATTAATGGTTGCAGAACGCTTTTACGATCTTCAGAAATCTGCTTAAAATCAAACAAACTAATTGTATTGTCAATTTCAGGATAAAACATAGTTTTATTAGTTGTTGAGTTTTATTATTTGTTTAATGATTAACAACATCCTCCGCCGGGCGTGCATGAATTAGTATTATCGGAGCTTAACTGCGATAATTTTACTTTAGGTTTATCTGATGGAATTCCGCATTGTTCCTGAGCAAGGCAAGCTGTTTGTTTATTCAATAAAATAAAATTTTTGCCATTAAAATCTAAATCATATTTACCAATTGTAGTATCCTGATATTCTACTTCGATTTCATGATCTTCAATGCCTAAAACTTTTTCTGAAAGCTCAATAATATGAATTAGTTTTTGAGGTTTAAGTCTGTGTTCGTAATCATTAGCATCCCAAAGCTGAAAATTTACTACGTTTTCTTTTCTTACTACACCACCGCAGTCTATGAAGTTTTTAGTTATTAAACCAACTTCGGTTACATGAAAATATTCGGGAACAAAATCTCCATTTGGCAATTCAAAATTTACAGCTTCTACGTTAGCTAATACTTGTTTAATTTCTGAAAGTTTCATAATATATGCGTTTAAAAGTTGATAACCTTTTTTAATTTTTATAATCATAATTTTTGTAAACCGTAATCTTAATTTGAAATCAAATGATCAACTTGCTTCTTCTTTCAAGCAGCACAGTATCTCTCCAGATTCCATTTTGTTTACCGATTTTCTCCCTAATACCTAAAATCCTGAATCCAGCTTTTTCATGAATACGAAGGCTCGCTTTATTTTCAGGGAATATCCCGGCCTGCAAAGTCCATATATTTTCAATCTCACTTAAACTTACAAGTTTATTTAAAAGCGCAAGACCAATTCCTTTACCTGAATGCTCCGGATCAACATATACGCTGACTTCGGCTACTCCTGCATAAACGCACCTTGAAGAAACAGGTGTCAATGCTGCCCAACCTGTAATTAAACCATTACTTTCGCTGACAATTCTGCAGCTGCTGAGGTGTGATTCGTTCCAGTCATCCCATGAAGGAGTTGAGGTTTGAAATGTCGCATTGCCTGTGTTGATGCCTTTTTCGTAAATTAACCTGACATATTCCCAGTCAGTAACCATAAGATTTCTAATTTCCATACGTATAAAATTAGCAGCACTCGTTTCTCTTTTTTTCGAGATGATTAGTGATATGTTCAAAAAAACCTTTTATTTTCTCAAGTCCCGGCTCATTTATACAGTAGCATATAGAATTACCATCGATGCTTCCTTTAATTAAACCGGCATTTTTTAATTCTTTAAGATGCTGTGATACGGTTGGTTGAGAGAGAGGCAGTTCATTTACAATATCTCCGCAAATACAGGTATCTACCTTTAATAAGTATTCCATAATAGCGATTCGGGCAGGATGCCCTAATGCTTTGGCCAAGACTGCAAGTTCGTTTTGATTATCTGTAAAATGATCTGTTTTTGTCGCTCCCATTGTTTTATATTAATATTGCAATATTACGATATTGTTTTGTAAAAAAGAGGAATTGCAGTTTTTATTTTAATAAATTTAATAGTCAGGATAAGGTTTCAAACTTGCAGTTCATTTTTAAAGTGCATTTCGTTGGTCAGCTGGTTGTACTATAAGATAGAAAAGCAATGGTTTTTCCTGCTTTATATTGGTTAAAATAGTACTCTCATAAAGCTTCAGTTGGAAAAGTTTTGCTGAATTAACTGAATTTCACACTTTACAGAGAATAAAACTCCAAGAAGACCGTTTTTTTATAAAACGATACTATGGGATTATTTGATTTTATGATAGTGGAAATCGCTATGGATTTGGGAACAGCTAACACTTTGATAATTTATGATGGAAAGATTGTTGTAGACAGTCCTTCAATTGTAGCAAGGGATATTAGAAATGGAAAAATTATTGCTGTAGGTAAAGAAGCCAGTTTAATGCAGGGTAAAACACACGAGAATATTAAAACAATACGACCGCTTAAAGATGGAGTTATTGCAGATTTTGATGCTTCAGAAAAAATGATCAGCTGGTTTATAAAAAATATTCCTGAAATAAAGAAAAACCTTTTTACTCCGGCGCTGCGAATGGTGGTATGTATTCCAAGCGGAATTACTGAAGTTGAAATGAGAGCGGTAAAGGAATCCTGCGAAAGGGTGAATGGAAAAGAAGTATTTTTAATTCATGAACCAATGGCGGCAGCTATCGGAATGGGTTTGGATGTAATGCAGCCCAAAGGAAATATTATTGTTGATATTGGAGGAGGTACTACAGAAATTGCTGTAATCGCACTTGGAGGAATTATTTGCGACAAATCGATAAAAATTGCAGGAGATGTCTTTACGGGAGATATACTCTATTATATGAGAACCCATCATAACCTATATATTGGAGAGGCTACGGCAGAGCAGATAAAAATTGAGGTAGGCGCGGCAATCGAAGTACTTGAGTATGCCCCTGAAGATATGATGGTTCGTGGAAGGGATTTGCTTACCGGTAAACCAAAAGAAGTTCGAGTTACATCAAGAGAAATTGCAAGGGCTATAGATAAATCAGTCCTTAGAATTGAAGATGCTATTATGGTAACGCTTTCATTAACACCGCCTGAACTAGCCGCCGACATTTATAATACCGGATTATATCTCGCTGGAGGTGGCGCAATGCTTCGTGGTCTTGATAAAAGAATTTCACAGAAAACAGATCTGCCGGTCTATATTGCAGAAGATCCTTTAAGAGCCGTAGTTAGAGGTACTGGCATTGTTTTAAAAAATATAGATAAATATAAAAGTGTACTTCTAAAATAGAATGCTAAAATGGTTATAAGGCAGTATTGAAACAATGTTATTTTTTGATTCCTATTTTTCAGCTTATTAGTTCAAAATCGTATAGAATTTTGAACGAAGTAATAAAGTGTTTAAAATAGGAATCGATCAATTAAAAGATTTTCTAAAAGCGTTTGGAGATAAATCGGTATAGCGCTTAAACAATTTATTAAAAGACTGAGGATGCTCAAAGCCAAGTTGGTAAGCTACTTCGGCAATATTAATTTTGGTTGTGCTTAAGATCGTTTTAGCTCTTTCAACCAATCGGTCATGAATGAGCTGTTGTGCACTTTGCCCAGTCAGGGATTTGAGCATATCTGTGAGGTATCTTGGTGAAACATTTAAATGTTGAGAGACTTCTAAAACGGTTGGGATTCCGCCAAACTCATCTTCAAACCTACCTGCTAAATAGGCATCCATTTGCGTTATAATATCGTCATGAACAGCTTTTCGGGTAATGAATTGTCGGTTGTAAAAACGATTGCTGTAATTTAGCAATAACTCAATCTGCGATACCAAAACATCCTGGCTAAATACATCAATATTATTATCCAACTCTGCTGCAATGTTTTCAAACAACCCTGCAATTACTTTTTTTTCTTTATTGGAAAGAAACAAAGCTTCGTTTACGGCATAAGAAAAGAAGCCGTATTGATTAATATTTTTTCCGAGTTGATAATTACGGATGAGGTCCGGATGAAAGTAAAGGTTGTAACCTTCATAACAGCTTTCTTCACTTGATAGTGTAATTACTTGGTTTGGAGCTAAAAACGCCATGCCGCCTTCCTCAAAATCATAAGAACCCTGTCCGTATTTAACCTGACCCTTAAAGTCTTTTTTAAACGAAACTTTATAGAAATCGACCAAAATAGTTTGCCCGCCGTTTTCAGTACTTACTTTATTGGTGTCATAGGTAGCGAGAGCAACCAAAGGATGCAGCGGTCGAGACATGCCCATGCCTCGCATGTAGGCTGAAATGCTCTTGTAAACAATGGGTTGTAATTGGATTTTCATGATAAAGGTAAATATACGATTAATATGGTAAATTTAAAAAGGACTGCTTTTATAGATTAACTTCACTTTTTTCCTGCCATTTAAAATGTCCAATACGCTTTGCAATTAACCAATTGTTATTAATGCGAATAAAATGATCATGGTAAATTGCCCCAATAGTGTTTTTTATTTTTTTACTGTTCTCGTTGCCTATTAGTGTAACCTGACAGTAAGAAGTTCCGGTTGCATTGTCGCCATTTATGGCTATGATCTGCTGGCCGTTTAAATGGTAAACCGTTTCGAAGTTTTCAAGAAAACCTGTAAAAGCCACTTCCATTTCTTTTCGGCCTTTCAGTTTTAAAAGGATCGTATCTTCGCTGTAAGTTTCTGATATGGCATCCTCAGAAAATAATTGAACTTGTTGGTGCACATTGCGCTGATCTCCTAAAATAGAAATTTGATCTATCAGTTCTCTTATAGAAATCCTATCTTCCAATTCTTTTATATTCATGATTACTTTTTTTTAAAATTGATTTTTTAAATAGAAGCTGTCTCCGTTTTCAGACAGCTTCTAAATGTTATAATTACGGTAATGTCTTATTCAACTATTAAAACAATCTTACCTTGAATATGTCCATGTGCTGCTCTTTCGTGTGCGCTTTTAGCATCTGCCAATGCAAATGTGCTATCTATGGCAACTTTAATTGTACCCGTATCTAATAATTTTCCTAATTCTTCAAGCTGTAAACCGCTAGAACGAACCTGAGTCATTGACACCGTGATCCCTAATTTATCAGCTTCTTTTTGATCAGAAAAACCTAAAAATACAGGAAATAAAGCACCACCACGTTTAAGTGTTCGTAAGAAACGGCCTGTGTTTGAACCGCCTAAAGTATCAAGGACAATATCGATATCATGAGCGACATCTTCCGGAGGAGTTTTAGTATAATCGATAAAAGCACTGGCACCCAACTCACGCAAAAACGATTCATGACTAGTTGATGCTACTGCTATTACATTAGCACCTTTCCATTTTGCTAATTGTACGGCAAAGTGTCCTACACCTCCCGCTGCTCCGTTTATAAGTACCGTTTTATCCTTAAGTGGTAATGGCTGATGCATTTCGGCTTGAAGAGGATTTGGATGATTATGTCCCAATGCTATCAGAAATTGCCACGCCGTTAATCCTGCCATTGCAGCGGCAGCGGCATGCGCATGATCAATACCTGCTGGTTTCAAAGCCAAATCTGTTGCAGGAGCAGCTACGTATTGTGCATAAGCAGCACTCTCACCAACGCTTGGAAAACGAACCATTCCAAAAACTTCATCGCCAACAGAGAAATTTTTTACATCTTCGGCGACAGCCACAACAATTCCAGAAACGTCTGAGCCAAGAATAATAGGGAAGGGAACTTGCGGTCTCCACTCAGCCGGGAGCATTTTGTGACCATCGCGCAAATACCAGTCAGGAGGATTTACTCCAATTGCATGTACGCGAATAAGGACCTCGCCCGTTTTTAGTTCTGGAATGGGAGCTTCTTCGTAACGTAAAACTTCAGTGCCGCCAAATTCGTGTAATCTAATTGCCATCATAACTGGTGGAATTTCAATCGTATCGGCTTTTTTTTCAAATTGTGTCATTTTGTATTTATCTTTTAATTTTTAATTTTCCTTAAAAGACCAGGATATTTCATGATAATAGAATTTATTAATATGAATCTTTCCAAGTCTCTTTCTCTAGTACAAAATTAGATTAGGAGGTTCATCAAAAATTAGCCTAAATTGCTAAATATGTAGTCAGAATCTCTGGGTAAAGATTTAATAACACAAAAAAATTTAATACTATACTATCGTTTAGCGAGGATATAAAAATGTTGGTATGTGTCTTGTTCTTAAATGCCTGTAGTTTGTTAACTGTTTTGATTTCTTATCAACTAAATATTAAAAAAAAATATAAATTAAATGATGATTTTATATTTTAAAATATACTTTTTAGTATATTTGTGCTCTAATTTTATTTACAATGCTCACGAAAGCTGAAAGAACAAAACAATTTATACTTGAAACTGCGGTGCCACTTTATAATGAAAAAGGTATTTCGGGAGTTAATATCGATGATGTTCTGGAAGCTACGAAACTTACAAAGGGATGTCTTTACGGTCATTTTGAAAATAAAGAAGATTTATCTGAACAAGTGATTGAATTATCGCTTAAAATGGTTTCAGATAAAATCAGAACTGCCGTTTATAGTGGAAAAACAATAAAAGGGAAAGTATTTGCTTTTTTGGATTTTTATAAAAATCCCATTGAAACCTATATTTCAGGCGGCTGTCCGATCTTTAACACTGCTGTAGAAGCAGATGATAATTATCCTTTTATAAAAGAAAAAGTAGCTAAAGTATTTAGAAACGGGCAGGAGGAATTAACGGCCTTACTTCAGGAGGGAATTAATATTGGTGAGTTTTCCAGTAAACTTGATCCTGCTGTTTTTGCTTTTAAATTAGTCGCGTCAGTTGAAGGCGGCATAGTAATGTGCAGGGTTATGAATACAGCAAAACCTATGCAGGGACTTGTTAAAAGTCTAAAGTCTGAATTGGAACAATACATCATATGATTTTTTTTTGACTAAAAATAGACTTAAAAGTATATTTTAAAATAAACTAAAAAGTCTAAAATAAATAAATAATGATTTTATTAAATAGAGAATTACTAAAAACTAAATAAGGAGGAAAATAAAATAATCATTAAATAAAATTTAAATGAACATAAAAGGTAAAACAATATTGATTACCGGAGGAGCTTCCGGTATTGGTTTAGAATCAGCAAAGCAATTTTTAGCCGAAGGTGCCAGGGTAATTATTACAGGAAGGAATCAAGAAAAATTAGATGCTGCAAAAAGGATACTTCCATCACTGACCACTATTAAAAGTGATGTTGAAAATCCTGAAGATGCAAAAGCACTTTATGAGAAAGTAGTTTTTCTGGGCGGAATAGATATTTTATACAATAATGCAGGTGTTGGAAGCCCGGCACTTAATCTCGGAATTGCAAATGAGCAAATTTTGAAGAATGCGATTTATGAAATGAATATCAATTACTTTGGTGTTATAAGACTTAATACACTTTTTATAGATATGTTGAAATTAAGAAAAGAAAGTGCCATTATAAATACAACTTCTATTTTGAGTATGGTACCTGCATTAGAAGAGCCCACTTATGCGGCAACAAAAGCAGCTTTAAGTTTTTACACCCGAACGCTTAGAAAGAATTTAGAGATTTTAGACAGTAATGTAAAAGTTTTTGAACTGCTTCCTCCGCTTGTAGCAACAGAGATGACAGCAAAAAGAAATGACAAGAAAATGACTCCCGAAAAATTGGTAAAAGCCCTTGTTGCAGGAATTAAAAAAGATCAATTTACGATTCGGGCAGGAGATACTAAATTGTTATATATCGTTAGTAGATTTTTTCCGCAGCTGGCTTTTAATTTGGTAAATCCTAAAAAGATATATGCAGGCCTTAAGCAATAATCAGAACTTTAAAAAGATATAAAATGAAAGCATTTATAATTGATAAATACAGTAAAGAAGGAAATTTGCAACAAACTGAAATGCCTTTTCCGGAAGTAAAAGACAATGATGTTCTGGTTGAGGTTTATGCGGCCGGAATCAATCTTTTGGATTCAAAAATAAAAACAGGAGAGTTTAAACTTATTTTACCTTATAAACTTCCCTTGATTTTAGGACATGATGTAGCGGGAGTTATTACAAAAGTTGGGAGAAATGTAAAAAAGTTTAAAGCTGGCGATGAAATTTATGCCAGACCGGCAGATCATCGTATAGGAACATTTGCTGAATTTATTGCCATAGATGAAAAAGATGTAGCGTTGAAACCAAAGAACCTCTCTATGGAAGAAGCAGCATCTGTTCCGTTAGTAGCTTTAACTGCCTGGCAGGTTTTGGTTGAAAGAGCAAAAATTCAAAAAGGACAAAAAGTATTTATTCAGGCAGGTTCCGGCGGTGTTGGTACCATTGCAATTCAGCTTGCTAAACATTTAGGCGCAACGGTTGCTACAACGGCAAGTACCAAAAGTTTTGATTTGCTTGCGAAACTTGGAGCCGATTTTACGATTGATTATAAAAATAGTGATTTTGAAAACCAATTGAGTGATTATGATGTTGTATTAAATAGTCAGGATAAAATAACACTTGAAAAATCGTTACGAATATTAAAATCGGGAGGAAAACTAATTTCTATTTCTGGTCCTCCAACACCATCATTTGCAACAGAAATAAAAGCACCGTGGTTTGTAAAGATCATTTTGTCATTATTAAGTTCGGGCATTCGTAAAAAAGCAAAGGCGAAAAATGTTGACTATTCTTTTTTATTTATGAAAGCTGACGGCGAACAATTAAGTAGTATCACAAAACTTATCGAGGCAGAAATAATTAAGCCTGTTCTGGACAAAGTTTTTTCTTTTGAAAAAACAAATGAAGCTTTAAATTATGTCGAAAGCGGACGCGCGAAAGTAAAAGTTGTGGTTAAAATAAAATAAAAAGTTTTAGTCATCAAAATATTTTAATCCACACTTTTCAATTTAAAAGGAGTATCTAATTTTACTGAATAGTTATGAATCGAATTTTCTTTTTCATCCTTTCATTGTAGCCCTGTACAGTAATTTTATAAATAATCAATTATGATTAAATTCGGAAAAGGTATTTAACTGATTTCTACCAAAAACCGAATGCTTGTTTTGAATTGGAAGTGTGCGATTAAATAATTTCATTATAAAATGAAATATAAATACAGGCTTAAATAAAAAGTTTAAAAAACTGCAATTTTTCCTGTTTGTATTTCACCTAAGCCTGTAATTATTTTATAAATATAAATTCCTGAGGCTGTATTTTTTAGATGAATGTTATTGGTTTTAGAAAGTAACGGAGAAGCAATAATATTTTGTCCGTTAGTATTGTACAAATAGAAGATAGCATTTTCTTCTTTTTTGGCTTCAATATTTAATTCTTCATTTTTGGTTAATAGCGTGGGGTATACAAAAAACAAATCTTCGCCTAAATAATTAGCATCAAGAATTAAAGAACTCACTACATTATTGTTTTCTAAAATTATATTTATTTTGTATTTATTGCTGCCTTTTATGGGAGCTTCATCTAAAAAAGAAAATGTTTTTGAATTGATATCATTTATGGAGCTAATCACACTTTCGTCGTTATTAATTATTTTTACTAAATCAATTCTTTTAATATTGTACAAGCTGAAAAGACTGGCATTAATTTTTACTTTGTTCTCCTCATAAACTTCTGCCAAAGCCAACTCAAAATAACAATTTGAGTTTTGAGCATACTGTAATGTTGACTCACTTTTTATTCCTTCGCTATTGTCAAATACAGGAATAACTGTGTGAATTTTTCCATCAGTATAAACATAATTAGCGTTTGTTGTTTGTTCTTTAAATTCGAAATGATCTCCTGTTAGCTCATAAATATTGAAGGAAGCAACGTCTGCAGGTTTGTCCCAGTTAATTTCTGTTGTGCCATCACAAACCAGGCTTGTACTGATGTTTAAATCATAAGAAATCGTAAAGCTATCTGAGATATAATCAATATTATCAATGGTCATTTTTAATTTTGCTTTAGAAAATTTTTTTTCTGCGGGAGTATAATTAAATTGTTCGTTATCCAGGTTTATTCCATTTGCGATAATTTCCCAAGTTTGCCCATTATTGTAACTAATAGACAATTGTCCATTTTTACCAGTAAATGAAGAATTCCATTTAAAAGGCGAAATAGTTTTACCATCAAATGGAAAATTATCATTAGTAGCGGGGTAATTCCATTCAAATTGATTTTCCAATTCATATTCGTAAGCGATGCTGTATTCCTGAGACGTATTCGAGACGTAAGAACCAATGATTTTGATTGTATAAGATCCGGATGCGGGGTTTTCGATAGTTACTTGCTCAATGGTATTAATTTTATCTTTTCCTCTTTCAGCTTGCTGCTGAGGTATATCAGGATTAAGAACCCAGGGTAAAAAAGTGGTATTATCAGCCGAAATAAGGATTATGTCTAAATCGTTTATTAAACTTATATTACTGTTGATTGCAGCGGGCAAATCGTTCCAAACTAATGTGGTTTTTAAGTTTTTTGCATTTGCCGGAAGCATTATAGTATGTGAATTTGTCTGACCAGATGTTAGATTACCGGATATAATTCTATTTTCGCTAATCGTTTTCAAACTTTTATCAGCATTGATATTTCCATAGCCATAAGTAAAATCCGGACCTGTGCTGCCTAAATCTTTTGCACTATTAATTAAAATTGCTTTTGTCATGGCGTTAGTCAAGGTGCTATTGTTTATCGTTTTATAATGCTCTTTCATCAACGTAATAATTCCTGTTGCCACTGCTGTAGAATTTGAAGTTCCTTGTGTACTAAAAGCCACTAACTCCGGTTTTATTCGGCCGTCATAAGCGGGTCCTTTTGACGAAAATGGCATAATCAATTCGTTTTGGTCAATACAACCTATTACAATACTATTTTTAGATTGCTTGAAATTTCCGGTAATCGATTTATAACCCTGAAGTCCAGTATTACCTGAGGAAAAACAATGCGTTAAATCTGAATTTGCGAATAACTGATCGTCATAAGCATTCGCGAGCGAGCCATAAAAATTTTCAATTACTGTACCGTAAGAATGATTTTGAGTAGTGACACCTTGTAAAGTTGCAATTTCATCAGGATAGAGATTAAAAAAATCAGACGATTGGATCTTCGCTTTTGGAGCAACTCCTTTTCCTAATGCAGAACTATTGCCTAACCCTGAAACTATAGTTGCCATAGCCGTTGCATGACTTGATACAATAGAGGATTGTATTGAAGAAGGAACGTGCTTATTTAATAAATCAATATCGTTTACATCAAAAAAATCATCTTTGATACCCACAATTTGATTTTCGCCTGTTAAAAGAGGAAAATTAGTATTGGCTTTATTTATAGAATTGATGCTAAAATTTTGATCTATTATTTTAGATTCTCCTTTTGGCTGCAGCGATTCCTGCGAAACAGAAGAGACACTGCTCAAACCTATAATTTCATCAATAATTTTTTTAGAATCACTTTTTATTATTACAAGATGGCGATCTATTATTTTGATATTAGAAATGTTCATTAATTTCAAGTCAATAAGTAATGCTTTGACCGTATCTGTTGCTATTATATATTGCTTTTCTTCCTTATGATTTGAAAAATTTGAGGGTAATTTCCATAAATTATTAACGGGGAAGATATTTTTTAAAGTCTCGTTAGATTTTAAATTTTCACTTTCAATAATACAAAAAGTACTGTCCAATTTTTTTACAACCTTGTATTGGTTATGATGTGCATTTTCTAAAGATGTAAAATAGTATTTCTCAAATTTTCTTTCGTTTTCTTTTTTTATGTATTGTTTCCATTTCTCAGAACTCTGTGAGAGACAAATTGTCGTTATCATAAAAAGGAGAAAAGTAATTCGTTTCTTCATTTACTGTAGGTGTTAGGGCAATTATAAACAGTCTGATCAATGGTTCAAAAATGACTATTACAGCTTTTTATCAGTTCTTAATTAAGATAAAACCAAGTTTAAATTTGTACTTAATGATTTCTATTTTAAATATTTATCAGTTCTGGACAAATCAAAGTTATTGAATTATTTGTAAAAATTTTATGATTTTTTATTTCATTCAATTAGTTCAAATCTGTAGGAGTAATATTCTCCTTTGTAATCCTCTTTTGTATTTAAATGTTAGATAAGTTGTAAAATCATTTTTTAATACATCCTAAAAAAATAAAATAGCGAAATAGAATTATTACGTCTAACAGCTTGATTTGTATTAGATTATTGATTTTACTGGGCTTGCAGTAATAATCAGATAATTATTATTAAAAATCAATATAAAATAATTTAACAAAAAATGTTAAATTTGTTAAATTAATATTTTATAAGTATTTTAAGATTAAAATTTACATAAATTTGATAACAAATATTACAATATTTTGTAAAGACCCCTTTTATCAACATTATTTAACAAACCCAAACAAACCTATTATGAAAAAAATTAAATCAATTTTAGCCTTATCTTTTATAGCGCTAACGCTTTTTTCTTGTAACAAAGAAGATGAGGCAACTCAATCAAATCAAGAGTCTCTTAAAGTAACACCAGAAGTGTTAAATAAATTAAGTTCATTATCATTAAACACCACAGATGTTCAAGTGATTAAGAACACTAATTTAGAAGGTATCACTGAAGATGCATTCTTGATAGAAGGAGATATTATTATTACACAAGATCAATTAAACAAAATGGATCTTCACGGAGGTATTACTACAGAACAATACCGCACTACTAATTTAGTATCTGCTCCAAGAACTATTAGAGTTGTTGGATTATCTGGAACAGGTACTACAGCTCTAACTACGAATATGCGTGCAGGATTGCAAGCGGCAATAAATAGATACAATAATTTAGGATTGTCTATTACCTTTACATTAACCTTTAGTTCAAGTACTTCTGGTGCAAATATTGTTGTAAGAAGACAAACCGGATCTGCCGGTGGAGTAGCAGGTTTCCCTTCAGGAGGGGCACCTTATAATTCAGTTACATTGTACTCTGGATTAGATACTTATTCAACAGGTGTAAATGCACACGTAGCAGCACACGAAATAGGTCACTGTATTGGTTTACGTCATACTGACTGGTTTAGCCGTCAAAGTTGTGGACAAAATTCAAACGAAGGAACAGCTGGCGTTGGAGCAATTCTAATCCCGGGAACACCTTCAGGATATGATTCAACTTCTTATATGAGAGCATGTTTCAGCTCAAGTGAAACCGGAGCTTTCAATACTAATGATGTTACAGCTCTGAATTATTTATATTAATAGTTGAATTAGAGTTCTCTTTACAAAATATAAGAGGCTGCTTCATAAATTATTTATGAAGCAGCCTCTGTTTTTATTGGATACACCGCACTAAATCGCTTCTTGGCGGTCAATTCTAAAATTCGCAAATAGGTAAATAAAATCGGTTTATGCAGTTAGCTGAATGTTGATCTGAATTGTGCAGGAGACATTTTCGTTTTCAATTTAAAGAGTCTGCTGAAAGACTGCGGATAATCAAAACCTAACTGATAGGCAACTTCGTTGATAGTTAGGCTAGTTGTCGAAAGTAAGTCTTTTGATTTTTCGATCAGTTTTTGATGAATATGCTGTTGAGCATTCAAACCCGTTAGAGAACGCAGCATATCACTTAAATAGTTAGGAGTATAATGTAATGTTTCTGCCATATACTGAACGGTCGGCATACCGCTATTGACTGCTTTTTCTTCAAAATATTGATTTAAAAGTTCTTCAAATTGCTGAAGAAGATCATTGTTAATTACCTGTCGTGTCAGAAACTGACGTTTGTAAAATCGTTTGGCATAACTCAATAGCAATTCCAGCTGCGCGATAATTACCTCACGGCTAAAATCGTCGATCCGGCTATTGAGCTCTTCACGGATAATACTAAATATAGACTCCATCGTTGCTCTTTCCTGTTCTGACAAGTGCAGTGCTTCATTGGCAGCGTACGAAAAGAAACCAAATTGTTTGATTTTTCCGGCCAGTGGATAACCCAGTAGGAAATCAGGATGAATGAATATTGAAACACCTTCACTATTTGCAGGAGCTTCGATTTTACCCACAATCTGATTAGGAGCTGCAAATACCAAACTCCCATCGTCAAAATCATAATGGCCCTGGCCGTAACGAAATTTTCCATCCATCTTAGTGACTAAAGTAATCTTATAGAAACTTAATACATAATTTACCGGAGCCCTGCACATGTCCAGCAATTCTATGGCATCTATAAGAGTAATCATCGGATGAAGAGGACCTGAAAGACCTGCAATACGATGTATATCCGTAACGGATTCCAGTTTAACGATCATTGGCGTTTCGTTCTTCATTTGTTAAAGATAATAAATATAACCAATGACTTTTGTTGCCATCGGTTATAAATAAAATTAGAATTATTTATTGATTACCAAGGCAGCGGACCGTCAGGACCAGTAAAACTACCTGTAGGACTTTCTATATCAAGTGCTGCCAAAACAAGTGCTTTTGCACCAACTTCAACCGTGTCAGTTCCCTGAAAGTTGTTGATCGCTGTTGCAGTAAAACCCGGACTTGCTGCACGAACCTTAATTCCAGTATCTTCGAGTTCGATCGCTAATGCCAATGTTATGGCATTTAGAGCCGTTTTTGTAGCTGGGTAAGTTGCACCAAAATAAGGGCGGTAAGGGAAGTTAGGATCTGAGTTTAAAGTTAATGATCCTGCTGCACTTGAAATGTTTAAAATTCTACCGGATGTAGAAAGTCGAATAAGTGGTAGCATAGCTTGTGTAACTGCAAGTACGCCAAGAACATTAGTTTCAAAAAGAATCCGTATTTCTTCTAAAGATGCTACGCTTGCTTTACTCGCTTCCAGAATTTCCGGTACTGTAGAATAGCGGCCTGACTGTCCTATTGCAGCATTATTAACCAGCAGGTCCAATCGACCAAATTCGTTAGTGATGCGCTCGGCTGCTGCATTGATACTTTGAGCTTCAGTTACATCCAATTGAATAGGGTATGCACCTTCTCCAATTTCTTCGGCAGCTTTTTTTCCATTATCGAAATTCCTTGATCCCAAAAGAACCAAGTAACCGTGGCTGACAAGTTCTTTAGCGATTTGTTGTCCAAGTCCTTTATTAGCGCCAGTTACTAATGCAACAGGCTGGGTAATTGATGATGATTTAGTAGTACGTTTCATAAAAATAATTATATAAATTAATAGAACAAAAGTCAGCATTTGCTAATCTGCCGGTGTAACCAAACCAAGGACATTTATAACCAAATAAAGCCTATTTATGGTAAAAGAATAATAGAATTAATTAAAAGATTGTCTGAACTCCAATGGCGAAAGATTCGTTTTTTTCTTGAATAAATTGCCAAATGTCTGCGGATATTCAAAGCCTAATTGATAGGCAATTTCACTCATTGACAAGCTGGTAGTTGATAATTTTTCTTTTGCCTTATCAATTAATTTGTCCTGAATATGTTCTTGTGTACTTTTACCAGTCAAAACTTTGAGTAGCCCACTTAAATAATTGGGCGATACTGCCAGCTTTTCTGCAATAAATTGAACAGTCGGTATTCCTTTTGTCAGCAAATCTTCGCTGTTGAAATATTCAATAAGAATATCTTCCAAACGATTTAAAATTTGATGATTAATTTTTTTTCGTGTAAGGAACTGGCGATTGTAAAAACGGTCGGCATACGTTAAGAGCGTTTCGATTTGTGTAATTATTATTGTTTCGCTGAATTTATCAAGGCTAGTATGATACTCCTGCTCAATATTCTGAATCAGGTTTTCGACAATAGTTTCTTCTTTTTGGGAAAGATGCAGCGCTTCTTTTACAGAATAGCGGAAATACTCGTATTTTACAATATTTTTAGCTAAGGCAGTATTCCACAAAAAGTCCGGGTGTATAAGCAGCATCCAGCCGGTACTGGTAAAATCATCATCGGCATCAAACGAAAAAACTTGATTTGGAGCAATAAAAAATAAAACACCTTCATCAAAATCATACGGTTCCTGCCCATATAAATAATTGATTTTGCCAGTAGAATTTCGTTTTAAGGAAATCATATAAAAATCAAATACAACACTAATTTTTGTATTACTAGCTACAGGCTTAAAATTATCCAGACTTATTAGGCTTATTAAAGGGTGTTGTGGTTTGGATATACCTAAAATAGTGTGATATTCTATGATAGTTTTAATTCTATAAGGTGTAATTTTTTCCATACTATTTATTTAATAAATGGTTTTCCCTGCCAGGCCTGAACCAAAGTAACGGTAACAAAAACAAAATACAGTGCACTTATTAAATAAACATCTCTTTTAGTATTTGCCAAAACAAATGTAAGCAATGGAATAATCTGTAAGGCATGCATTCCAAAAAAATGAGCCACTCTCAAATCACCATAATTCTTACTCCAATTTAAAACTGGTATTCCTTTTGAACCATCGTTGGCACCTACGGTATGTTTAAAAAGATGTATCATTACGAAACCTTCCAGCATAAATAGAATCATCATTATTAAACTTAATTTTATAGCCAGAATCATTTCGTTACTTACGGCAAACTGTTTTTGAGTAAAAAATAACGTGATCATAAAAATAGTATGAATTAATATGATAATAAGAGATAAACCCATTAATGCAAAAATAATTCTATCTAATGGTGTATCAATATTATAATGCGATTTTCTGCCACGAGATGCCTGCAGAGTAATGAGCAGCAATTCCATAGAAAAACAGACAATAAAACTCCAACAATAACTAGTTACATCTCTTTGATTCTCTAAGTAAACCAGATACAAAGCCATTGTAAATGCAAAAACACCTATGGAAATAAAAAATTTAAAAGGCTTAATCCATGCACTAATTCCTGAAATTTGAAGGCTGCTGTATTTACTTAAAATTAAACAAATAAATCCTGTAACAAAGCAAAATGTGGCATAACTCAATAATAGCACATTTTTATCTTTAAGATATTCAATAAAGTTATTCTGCATTTTATTGCTGATTGTATTTTATTGCAAATTCTTTTGCAAATTCCTTCAATTTTACTTTTCCCAAATTTGGGATGTTTTGGTAATAATCTTCAAATAGTAATCCGCTGTGCATACTTGCATTCATTTCAGTAATATCCTGAGCTAAGGTTGTAGGTATTCCAAACTGTTTTAAAGCATTCAGCATTTGTTTGTCGCTAATCGTTTCCCATTTTAGATAAGGTTTTCCAATCGCATTTCCCAAAATAGTTGCAATTTCCTGACACGTTAAATCTTCACTTGCAACATAACGTATTTTTCTACCGGCACTTGAATCCGTTATTTCTTCTGCAATGGCTGAAGCAATATCAAGTGGAGAATCCCAGGGCATCTTATCTGCAGCACCATAATTAGACATAATAAGTCCCTTTTTTCCTTGAAAAAAACCTTTTAAACCGTAATATTTAATCGTTAGTATCTTTCCGATAAAACTATCCAAAAAGCCTTTACCTTGTATAGATTCTAAAAATTCGTATACATTATAATAGAAACCTACAGGACGCATAGTGGTCACAGCCACATCAGAGGGTAGTTCCTTAAAAACTTTTTCTGCTATAAAATGAAACGCCAGAAGCCCATTGCCAAATTCTAAATGGGCACCAATACTGCTTAGATGAATTACACGTTTTATGTCTGTTCGTTCAATAGCTTTAGTGTAATTTTTGGCAAGCCTGAACGCTTCTGCTCTTGCATCAAGATTAGGGTTTTCTCTGAATTTGAAGGGTGGTAACATACAATAAACCAAATCAGCACCCTGAAAGGTATTGGTCAAAAAATCGATATCTTCAATAGAGCCAATAGCGGCAATTGCTCCTAAATTTTCAATATCTTTTTCTTTTTCAGGATTACTGCTGATAACTGTAACCGAATGCCTTTTTTGAACTAACTCAATAGCAAGAGGCTTGCTGATGTGGCCGAGTGAACCTGTTATAACGATTTTCATATTTTCTGTTTTTTATTATTGCAAAGTTGTGCAACATATAAGAAGCAGGATTAATGAAATCTACGTTTGTTTTATGAAAATATAAGGTAGGTTTTGTCAGCGATATTTAATCCCTGGCATTAAATAATATAAATAAATTTAAAGGTGCTAGATTAGAAATAGTGCAGATGTTATTTTATTTTCATTTAAACCTAACTGTAACGAAAAAAATTGCACGTTTTATTATAAAATAAACCATGTAATAACAACAAAAAAGGCCTTAAATAATTCTATTTAAGGCCTTAATAATTTTACATTTTAAATAGCTAATTAAAATATTCCGAAATATATGTTATTAAATTTTCGTCACTCATTTTATTAGAAGTGCTTTCGGTTGCTATGGCATTTTTATACTGTGGAGTTTCAGCCAGGAATTTTATGAATTGTTCCTGACTTTGTCCGGTTCCGGTAATATGGATATGATCAATGTTAGGCATATTGCCGGCAATTTCCTTGAAAAATTTATGCGTTAAACTAATTTCTTGATTATTAGCATTTTTTTCATTGGAGTTATTATCAGGCCCAGCATTCTTAACATGTCCCAGTACAACAAATTCCCCACTATCAACATTTTCCTTTCCAACGATTGTAGCGTTGTGAGTATCGATCCAAACTCCAAACGACTTTTTGTTTATATCTGACATAATTTTTTATATTTTATTAAAGATAACCTTCTGAAAATCATTATGGTAATTTTTGGGTAAAGATTATGATTAAAAAAAAATGAAATTATTTTAAGCTTTTTTAATCCATTTTATCATGAAAATAAATATTGTATTTAAATTTAAAATAGAAGATAAAATTGTAATCAATATATTCATTTTTAATAAGTTATAGAAATTAAATCTGTAACTATTTCGATTAATTATATAAAATCAATGTTTGTAATGAAGTTATCTTGGCTCAAATAAACATAAATGATGATATTATGAAAAAGCTATTTAAAACTACAATGCTCATACTTTTAATTACGACCGTTTTTTCATGTAAAAAAAATGAAAATGCAGATAATAAAAGTTCATCTGCAGATTCTACAGAAACTACGGTTGATAGTGTTGGTCCTTATTCTGATTCTACAAATGTAAGTGGTGCAGGAACAACAGGCGCAACAGGAGACGGTTCTACTGGCTCAGGTTCTGCGGGAACAGTACAAAAAGGAAATACCTCTGTTAGAACAGATTCTACTGCTAACAATAAAGGCGGAAAATAACACCGCCCTGCTTGATTATTTAATGTTGTAAACCTGTAGCAGTTGCTGGCTACAGGTTTATTTTTTTATGTCAAATTTCGAATAAATTAAGTAGGTATATCTCCGGTATATTTATTATGTATTTTAACTTGAATTCTTTTAAAGTTACTATATGGAAATCATGTAAAGGATCATTACAATTGATATAAAATAAGATTCATTTTCTTCACCAGATTTGCAGAAGTGGAATCGTGTATTTCATTGATAATCAAATTATTAATTAAAAATAAAAATTATGAAAAATTTATTTTTTACATGTGCAATGCTCATGATTTTTGGAGCTGCTACAGCATTGGCTCAGGAAACTCCAAAAAAAACAACTCAATCTACCAGTAGAACTACTACTGATACGGTAATGAAGAAAACAACAACAACAAAAAGTACTAAAAAAACTTCTTCTCCACAAAAATCAACTACGGAGAAGAAACAAAGTACTACAAAATCTTCTACAGCTAAGACAAGGTCAACAGATCCTGCCAAACGCAAAGATAGTGTTGGAACTTCTACACCATAAGTTGGATAACTTCACAAAAGCAAAAGACCACTTGAATTTCAAGTGGTCTTTTTTCTTTAAATGTTCAGGTAATTAATTGTCTGCTAAAGTCCTCTATGATTTCTATCATTAGAATCTCCTTGTTTGGCATAACGCTCATTTTGTTCCTCTTCTGTAAAATCTTCATTTTCCAGATCTTCTTCATTTTCTTCTGTCAGATTACTATCATCCAAACCATCTTCCTCTTCAAAATCTTCTTCCTTGTTTAGATTATCCTGTTGATTATTATAATCTGGGTTTTCATATTGATCTTCCGCAGCAGATGAATTGTCAAAAGGAGGAGCATCTATATCGTCTTTACGATCTTGTTTGTCATTTTGAAAATACGGATCTTCCTGATCGTAATTTTCTTTTTCCTCTAATTTCATATTCTTAATTTTAGATTATTTTTTAGCCGTTTTTTTAGAATCTGTTTCTTTAGAGGCCGTTTTTGAAGTCGTCTCTTTTTTGTCAGTTTCTTTCTTATCAGCCTTTTTAGTATCAGTATTTTTATCTGATGATTTTGCACTATTGGTGCTACCGCTTTTTTTGTTTGAAGTACTCATAATTTCTAGTTTTAAATAATTTATAATGGTAAATATATAGGTCAATTCAACTTGGTTTTTACATAAAACTCGATGTTAATTACATAATTACTAGTTATTAATAGTATTTTTTTAATCGTGATAGAATTCTGCTTAAATCTTATATGGCAGCAATGCTTTCCAGAATAAGTTCGGCTGTTTTATCAATAGCCTGTAACACTATTTCTTCATCTGATCCTTTAAAAACTTTGCGATAACTAATTTTATCATTAGGAGTAAGGATATGAAAAAAAATAGTACCCACTGGTTTTTCTTTAGTTTCACTTCCACCTGAGGTAGTGAGTCCCGTAATGGCCACAGTTATTTTAGAATTGAATATTTGCGATGCCTGTTGTGCCAATATTTGTGTAACCTCTGCAGATTCCGCTGTATATTTTACAATAACGTTATGGGGAACATGTAATATTTGTTGTTTTACAAAAACTTCATAACACACAATTCCTCCGCGTAAAATTTTTCCGGATTCTTTTGTCATTGAAAATTCAGCGCTCATTCTTCCGGCAGTAGCACTTTCCGCAAAAGCGATATTCCAGTTTAGCGCCGCTATTGCCTTAGAGCATTTAATAATAATTTCTGATGGCATAAAAGATGTTTTTAGTTAATTTATTTCTTTTTAACATACTAATAGACATTATATCAACCTGGTTTTAGGCATTCACATTTCGAAGTCTAAAACGGTTATTTTTTTTATTGAATATAAATTTTAATATCAACAATTTCAGTAATCGTGGTCTCCTATGTCCTCCATGCAATGGTTCAAGCGCTAAAAATTATTGGTTGTCATTTTGGTAAATTCCAATTTTTATATCTTTTGATTAAACACTTTATTTAAAAAGACAAAAACCTGATTAAGGATACTTTTATTTTTCTTTAGAGTTGTTTGTGCTTTTACTACCGAAGCCATATATTCCTGATGCGGAATCCGATTGCTGTTTTCATCGAAATCCCAGATACCACATTGGGAATAACTACTTAGGTTATCCCAATCTGGTCTGTCTGTTACAGGATAAATACAAAGTCCTGTTAAGTTGACTCCATTTTTTTGAGCTATTAAGCATTCCGCAGTAATTTCTTCCAGCCACTGAACGCGTCCCTCGCCAAAATGCCCCGTTTCTGATATAAACAAAGGTTTTTCATACCGATCATAGGCTTTTTGAAGCATTTCTGAAAAAGGTGTTCTTTTTTGTTCTGTATCAGGCCAGTCAAGAGGTTCGCCATTGGCAATCCACTGACAGTTCCAATAATAATTAAATCCCAGAATTTCGAGAAAATCTTCAGAACCGCCCAGCTCCGGACACATGCGGCCGGCAATGATATCCATGGCCTGAAATTGATTTTCGTTCAATTCATAGACATCATTTTTATTTTCTGAAGGATGGATTCTCACCAAAGGCTCCACAAGAATGATATGACAATCAGGGTCTATGTTTTTAAGTGCTTTAATACCCAGAATAGCTGCTTTGCATAAGTGGTATTTAATGTCCCAGCCACTATTGACTGCAAAAGGAACTGTTCCTCTTACATCTCCTGAATGCCAGGATAAAAAACTGATTTCATTTATTGGAACTACAAATAGCTCCTGTTTTGAATTTTCTTTATGAAACATGGCAAATGCCTTGCATAAATGTTCAAATCTTTGGCAGAAAAGAGGATGAGTGGGATAAATATTATCAGGATATCCAAAGTGAATTAAATCCCAGATGATTTGAATTCCCTGTTTTTCTGCCTCCAGAAGTCTGTTTAATACCGATGAAAAGTCAAAATGTCCTGCAACGGTTTCTACAGAACTCCAGCATATACCTTCGCGAACCGTTTTGATGCCAATAGCTGACAAAGCTTCATAATCTTCAGAAAAGCGAATATCATGCTGGGTTTCTTTGAGCAGATTAATTCTCACACCAGAGCGATTGATATGATCGGCACATTCGTAACCGCCCATAAAAAAGGTATTGAAAAGTTCCATTATACGGCAGTTTTGTAGGTTTGTTTTTGGTCTTCTTTTTCTAATTGATCAAAGAGATCAAGGGCATTTTTAAACGCCTGGTCCATATTAAAATATTTGTAATTGGCCAGCCTTCCCACAAAATATACATCCGTCAATTTTTCTGCTTCTTCTTTATAACGATTGTATATTTCCTGATTTCGGGGATTTGGAACGGGATAATAAGGTTCTCCTTCGTCTACAGTAAATTCCTTGACAACAGTAGTTTTATCTGATTTTTGATTGCCGAAGTGTTTGTATTCTATGATTCGGGTAAAATCAACTTCGGTTCCGGGATAATTTACAACAGAGTTTTCCTGAAAAAACGGAGCATCGACGGTTTCGCTGACAAAGTTGATTGAGCGATACTCCAGTTTTTCTGCAAGGCTGTGTTTGAATTCAAAGAATCGGTCTACCGGGCCGGTGTAAAATAATTTTTCATAATTTTTATACTGATCTTTAATATCAAAATAATCCGTTTCTAAGAGTACTTCAATATTTGGATTATCGGTTATATTTTCGAATAATTGTGTATAACCGCCCTTTGGCAAAGCCTGATAGGTATCAGAAAAATAACGGTCGTCGTAATTTGTTCGTACCGGAATTCGGTCTAAAACAGAAGCATCAAGTTCAGCAGGATATTTATCCCATTGTTTCTTGGTGTAATGTTTAAACATTTTCTCGTACAAAACAGGACCTACACGATTTAAAACTGCTTCCTCGCCATTTGATGGCTTTTCAATGGGAAAGCGATTTTTCTCCAGCCAGTCTGCCATTTCTTTTTCGGTTGAAATGCTGGTTCCAAATAGTTCATTTACAGTTGTAATGTTTACCGGAATGGGTACAGTTTTGTCGTCAACCCTCGCTACAACTTTATGTTCCCAAGAATACCAGTCAGAGAATTTATTGACATAGTTCCATACCGATTCTTCATTGGTATGAAACAAATGTGCCCCGTATTTGGATACTAAAATTCCGTTTTCGTCGATATAATCATAACAGTTTCCTGCGATATGATTTCGTTTTTCAATAATTAAAACTTTTTTTCCTATTGAGGCATAACGCTCTGCAAGTACAGAACCAGAGATTCCCGCACCGATTATTAAAATATCTATATTTTTCATTTTGCAAAACTTTTAATAATTGATTTCATTTTATCAGCAGTAGTATCCCAAGAGGTTTTCTGAAGAATTTTAAAATATTCTTTTTCTATAGAGAGTTGATTTTTTCCATCTAATAAAGATGTTATCGTAGTACAAAATTCATCTGCAGTTTCAACGAAGCCAACACAGCTGCTGTAATCACGCACAACATCCATAATTTTTGTAGATATAATTGGTTTTCCTGCTGCCATATATTCTAAAGTCTTGGTTGGACTAATATATTTAGTGGCATCATTTAAGGCAAATGGCATCATGGCAATATCAAATGCTTTTAAATAATGAGGTAATTCGTCGTACGATTTCATTCCTAAATAATGAATATTATCTCGTCTGGGAAGATCAGCTTCTTCAATTTTGGCCAAAGGCCCTATCATCACAAAAGAAACATTAGGTAACTTTTGAGCTGTCTGGTCAATAAGATCAAGATCAATACGTTCATCAATAACACCAAAGTATCCTACAATTGGAGCTTGTAAATGTGCTATGTCTTCAGCAATAGCAATACCATTTAAAGCTTTTGCAAAATGTGACTCATCTACGGAGCTGGGAAAACAATGTACATTGGGATGTAATTCTTTTTTTGATTCGTATAATGATTTTCCACCGGTAAAAATGATATCGGCATGTGCCATCAGATATTTTTCCTGATTAATCAAGTGTTCCGGTGCCCCTTTAAATAAAGAAAGCTCGTCCATACAATCATAAACCACACTTTCAAAATGAATAGATTCTAGCAATGGACTGAAAGAGGCTGAATAAAACCAGCCAATCGAAATGTTTTTGTTTTTTACATAGTAAGGTATTAACGCTGCTATAGATTCTATATTTCTTACATTGGGCTGTAAAACATGCAGCATATCATCTACATGAATTAAATTTCCTGAATTTTCATTGTCTGTATAATGAAGCGGCTCTTCAATAAATAAAATTTTCATTGTTTGAGCCATTCTGCTAATGATGTGCTGAGGTCGCTGGTAGACAAACTGCCATCTTAAATGGCAAAATACAATCATATCATAATACTCCGGAGTGTCGTTTTGGCTTACATTTGTTTTTAGTAAATTCTTTTGTGCATTTTTTAAATTGTCTATCATGGCAACTAATTTTTAAATTATTAAATAGCTTATTTTTGATTGAATGGAGGAATTTCAGTAGATTAACTGAAATCGATTGAAGCAAATGTATTGGCCTAAACCACTTGATTCTTACAATTTAAACAGGCTTAATTACATAATTTACAGTTACATAAAGAGTTTTTATGTAAAATGGTGTCGCTATAAAAAACAATTGAAAAAGCATGACGATTTATGGTTTACGTCGACTTGAATTTTATGTCTTTGAAATATTAGTATTAGCAGAAAAAATATATTTTAACTCTTTATCAATAAGGGATTTGTGATTGTTTTATGTTTAATATTTCATCAAATGTCAGAGCTGCTGTAGCTGTGTTTTCGGTTATTGACTTTTGCAGCGGAAGGTATATGTAAAGGGTTGTACCTTTTCCAACCTCACTTGAGGCTTTAATAAAACCTTTGTGATTTGACACAATCGTTTGTACAAGTGTTAATCCCAAACCGCTTCCATAGTGTTGTTCATTACTTTGAAGTTTATAAAAAGGATCAAAAATCTGGTATTCAAAATCTTTTTTAAAACCAATACCGTTATCACTTACCGATAGTACGATATACTCTGTATCAGTATCTGCACCAAGTGAACTGAATTCTTTTACATCAGGTTCGTGAACGCTTATTTTTATCTGAGGTACCGAGTTTTGTTGTGCAAATTTTATGGCGTTTGAAATTAAATGTATAAATAGCATATGAAACTGTGAAGCCACAATATTAAGATGGGGAAGTGCATCAACTGTAATAACTGCGTTGTGATCGTTAATGATTTTTTTCAGGTCATTAATAACTTTTTTCAGAAGCAGGTTAAGGTCTGTTTTTTTAAATCTCTTTTCCGAAAAATTAATTTTAGAATACGTTACAAGATCTTCAATAAGCTTGTTCATGTTTGTAGCTGCGTTGAGCAGTCGTTTAGCATTATACTGGGCAGATTCTGACAAGCCGGGTTCATTATCAATAATTTTTTTTCCAAACATATACATCTTACGAACCGGCTCCAAAAGCTCTTGAGCCGCCACAGCCGTAAAAGATTCCAGTTGTCTGCTTCGGTTTATAAGCTCATCATTTTTAGACTTTAAAACCTCATTGGTGTTTTCTAAATCTGTAATATCTTCCAGAGCGATCAGAATCAGTCCTTCCGGTATTGATTCGATAATAGGAGCCACATTGATCAGCATTACTTTGTTTACGCCGCCAGCTCCTTTAAACTGGATCTTTAGGTTTTCTACCAATTCATTTCGACTGATTTTTTTTAAAACATTTTCTTTAAATTCAGGCGTGTTCCAGGTAGAATTTCCTATTTCAAAAATTGAAATGCCCTCGGTGCGTTCTTCTTGTGTATTAAAATAGCTGTAAAATGCCGGATTTGTACTGTGTACGATGAAATTTTTATCGATAATTAAAAGCGGTTCGCGTATTGTATTGACAATTAATTCATAGAAATTTCTCATTGAAGCGATCTGTCTGCGATGGTTTTGCAGCTCATCGTTTGTAAAGGAAAGTTCTTCATTTTTAGAAAGAAGCTCTTCTATTGAAGTTTCCAACTCTTCATTTATAAACTGAAGTTCATCAGTTCTTTTTGAGAGTTCTTCATTTGTGGCATGAAGTTCTTCAAAATAAATCTGCTGTTCTTCAGTGAGATGTCTAAAATCATTCTGAAGCTGAAATAATTCTTTCTCTGTTTCTTTTTCCCCCAATATAGTACCGGATCTTAGCGAATTTGTAGCAGGGATTGGTTTTCTGCCGAAAATAACCAACAGCAGTTCTGTATTTGAAGGAAGATATACTGCTTCAAAAGAAGTTAGAAAAGACTGATTTTTAATACTGATAAAGTCCCCTAAGACCGTTTTTTTCTCATTTCTGGCTTTTAAAATAGCGTTTCTAAGTGAAAAACGTATTTCGTGAGGTACCATATTAATAATATTAAAGCTGGGTTTACCTGCAGATGGCTGTAAAAAAGAACTAGTGTCTCCATGAAAATGCACAATTTCAAAATCTTCATTGACTACGACGGCTGCAGGAGAATATTGTTCAAGAAGTGTATCTGCGGCAATTTTTTTATAATTGGTTACTGTATTTGCAAGTTCTTCGAATTGTTTTGATTTACTGCCTGAAAAACCTGTAATATCCATCGCCAGACGTACATCAGCGTTTTTACGGATATAAATTTTTGCCTGTCTTTCTACAGTAGTGAAAAGCTCTTTGAGTCGAACTGCAGATTCAGATTTTCCCAGAAATAGAAAACCTTGATCTCTGAGCGAATAATGAAAGGATGATAATACCTTATTTTGCAGTTCAGTATCAAAATAGATCAGCACATTTCGGCAAGTTATCAAATCAATATTAGAGAAAGGAAAATCCTTTGTAAGGTCGTGAATTGCGAAAACACAGCGATCACGGATTAGTTTACTGATGTGATAACCACTTTCCTTTTTGGTAAAATACTTGCTAAGTCTCTCCTCGCTAATATTTTTTAAGTCCTGTTGTGTGTATAGTCCTAAACGGGCTTTTTCAATACATTTTTCAGACAGATCAGAAGCGAAAATTTTAACCGATATATCGCTGTTATTGGTCAGCTGCAGATATTCATCGATACAGATAGCCAGAGAATAAGCTTCTTCTCCTGTTGAACATCCTGCGGACCAGATTCGTATTTCCTTTCCCTTCACGGACTCCAAAAGGGATGGAAAAACAAGTTTAGGCAGACTGTCAAAAAAAAGCGGATCTCTGAAAAAATAAGTAACGGGAATTAGGATGTCATTAAATAATAAAGTCTTTTCACCACTTTTATTTTGTAGTAAGTTAAGATATCGCTCTGTATTTTCCTGTCTGGTAATCACCATTCTCTTGGCTATTCTTCTTCGAAGTGTCTGCGGTTTATAGAGATGGAGATTAGTTCCTGTTTTTAAATAAATAAGGTCAATGATGGCGTGGAAAAATTCGTCCTGATCGACTGTTGCTTCTATGTCCTCATAGGCTCGGTTGACCAAATAGCTTTCCTGGATTTCTATTAACTTGGAAACCGTTTCTGCCGGAATGGTAAAGTAATCGATAAATTCTGCATTTGCTTTATTGAGTTCGAAACCTGTTTTGGTAACAGCAGAAACAGTCGCGCCTCCCTGTTCTCTTATATTTTTTAGTCCTGCGGCGCCGTCAATGGGTGACCAGTATGCCAATAGTCCAATAGCATAACTTTCATATTTTTGAGCCAGGGCATTGTAGAAAATGTCCAGACAGTTATTGGTCCTGCTGCCTCTTATAGCAGGCTTGAGTTTTAAAGTTCCGTTTTCGAGTATAAGAAAGTTTTTTTCCGGAACAATGTACACATGATTGGGCTGAAGCTCTATTGTATTTACAATTTCAATTACAGGTATGCTGGCATAGGGTGCAAGTTGCTGGGGCAAATTGGTATGCTGATGTATTTCCAGATTCTCCATAATTACGTACGCCATGCCGGAATGGGCTGGAATAGTAGAAAGAATTTGTTTGACTACATCTATTTGAGAGGTATCTGTAGCAATACCCACTACAGGAAAAGAAGGGTTTTTAAGTTGATTTGTGTTAAATTCAGCAATTTCCATAACATTAGTTTTAATTAGCAGTTACATTTTTTATTCTGCTGTAAATAAGGCAGTCCCAACTGATAGGCAATTGCAAAATGCAGCTGCCACAAAATCAAATTACGAATTAAAAATATAAAGTTTAAAAAATGATAACCTACTGTGTGTTGTAAGGAGAATCTATTATCGATTGGACGAAAACTAAAAAGTTTAAGGGTTACTATTTTTTACAGTAAAAGCTACTTTGCAGAGAAAAACAGGTATGAAACCAAGATAAGATGCAATGAAAAATCAATACGAATTGAATCTTAAAGATAAAATTGTATTACATTATTACTGTACGGCAGTTTGAGATACTTCTTAATAAATTTCATATAATTTTGATTATTTAAGTTGACGGGATTATAAAAGTAATCCAACGAAAAATTAACCTGTTATATAATTGTGGTATTTACTATTATGATTCACAGTACTTTATGTTTGAATGCTGTAAAAAGCAAGTCGTATTATGTAAGATACACATGTAAGAGCTTTGTAAATTTGGCTATAATCTTAAAATTACAATTATGAAAACTGCCACAAAAAATACAACAGCTACGAAAGCTAAAAGTACAACAGCAAAAGATGAAAGCAAATCACCATCAAAAAGTTCTAGTAAAACAGTAAAAGCAAAGTCATCTGCTGCTGAAGGACTAAGAGAGTTATTTGTTGATTCATTAAAGGATATTTACTGGGCTGAGAAAGCATTGGTAAAAGCATTGCCTAAAATGGCAAAAAATGCTACATCTGAAAATCTTATTACGGCAATCAATAACCATCTGAAAGTAACAGAAGACCAAGTAACAAGACTGGAGCAGGTTTTCTCTTTAATTGGAGAGAAAGCAGCAGCTAAAAAGTGCGATGCTATGGAAGGACTTATCAAAGAAGGTGAAGGTATAATGGAGGAAACTGAAATTGGAGCTGTTCGCGATGCAGGGATTATTGCTGCATCACAAAAAATTGAGCATTATGAAATTGCAACTTACGGAACCCTTGCTGCATTTGCTATAACTTTGGGTGAGGATGATGCAGTATTGCTTTTGGAGAAAACGCTGGCTGAAGAAAAAGAGGCCGATACTTTATTAACGGAAGCTGCATATAACACTATTAATTTTGATGCGAACGAAGAAGATCAGGATCAGGAATAATTTTTAAGAATTTATTCCATTTCTGACTTAAAAAAATGACCCTTTACTTTTAGTATCGATCCACAAAAAACTTTTAACGTTTTTAGAAAGATTAAAAATTGCTTTAAATGAAAAGGTTATTTAAAATTTGAGTATAAAAAAGTCCTAATGAAAATTAGGACTTTTTTTGTGGTAGAGCAAATTCGAACCTTAGGCTTGAAAAACCTTATTTTTTTATTTTCAAAATAAAGTAATAGCGTATCATGAAAAAGGGGGTAATAATGAAACGCTTTAACTAAATTTAAAAGGTGTTGCTATTCAATTAGCTTATTTTTTCAATTTCAATATTCGGTGGAATCAATTTGTACATTACCGGGGTCACAATTCTCGAAAGAATGGTAGAGCTAACCAATCCTCCAATCAGCACAATTGCCAAAGGCGCAATAAGCGGGTTGGAGTTCAGGGCAAGAGGGATTAGTCCGCAGATAGCCGTGATGGATGTCAGTACCACAGGAAGGAAACGCGTTTCCCCTGCAATGGCAATCGCTTCATCAATAGAATGTCCTTCCTGACGCAGCTGGTTGGTAAAATCAACGAGCAGCAGCGAATTTTTAACCTGTATCCCGGAGAGACCTATAAATCCGATAATGGCCACAAGCGACATTGGGCTGCCATCGATCAGTAAAAACACCACCCCTCCTAAAATCCCCAAGGGTATAATAGACAATACAATGATGATTCCTTTAAAGGTTTTAAATTGTAATAACAGTACGGCTATAAACAAAAAGGTACTCAATACGATTACTGAAAGGAAATTATCTCCAAGTGAATCGCCTTCGGATTCTTTTTCTCCGGCCAATTTATAATAGTATCCCTTTGGCATTTTTAACTGGTCCAGTTTCGGAACAATTTCCGTAAGTAAATCATTAGCATAATAACCTTGCTGAGATACTGCAGTTACTTTTGAGAAACGGGATTTATTAAAATGATTGATCGCTGTTGGCGAGGTTTCAAAAGAAAGTTCAGCCACCTGGTTCAGGGCAATGGGTGTTCCCTGAATATTATTTACATACAGATTTTTCAAAGCATCCAGATTAGAAAATTTATCACGTGGCAGGGTCAGGGTTACATTTCTGGCATCGCCGCGGTCGTCAATATAATCGCCAACATTTAAACCTGCTACGGCAAGACGGATTACCTTGTCGATATCGCTGGTTAATACGCCTAATGTTCTGGCTTTCTCTTTGTTGATTTTTACTTTTACATCGGTCTTGTAAGTGTTCAATTCATTATTGACGTAAATCGTTCCCTTTTGTCCGCGCAGTATATTTTCTACCTGAAAAGACAGTTTTCGCAGCACATTTTGGTCTTCTCCAAACAAGCGTACTACAATATTGGCTTCTAGCGGCGGACCTTGTTCAAAGTCTTTTATTTCTATTTTAGCGTAAGGCATAGCTTTGAACTTTTCTCTCAAAGTTTCAATTAACGCAGTTTTTTCAGAAGGTTTTGCCTCGTCTGACAGCTGGACAAAGATCTGCCCGAAGTCTGGTTTTCTGTCCTGAGGATGTACATTGTAGTAAATCTGCGGATTTCCCTTGCCGATATTTGCGGTGAAAAAGGCAATTTCTTTATGGTTTTTTAATTCAGCTTCTACCATTTTTGTAACCCTGTTGCTTTCTGAAATACTGGATTGAAGTGGTGTTTTGATATTGATCAGGAACATTGGCTTTTCAGAAGTAGGGAATAATTTAAAGCCTGTAAGAGTGAACAATCCAAATGCTGTAAAACTTAAAGCTACTGATATTGCAATAGTTGTTTTTGGATATTGCAATGCTTTAGGCATTATATCTCTATACGATCGGGTAAGGAATTTTTGAAGATATTGCAGAAAGATATTTCCTTCTCCATGTTCGTGTGTTTTTAAAAACCTGCTTCCCAAAAACGGAACTAACGTTAATGCTACAACCATAGAGGCCAAGACACTTGTAATGACTGCCATTGGAAGGCTTCGGATAAATTCGCCCGCAACATCAGGAAGGAAAGCTAAAGGTAAAAATGCAATGACCAAAGTGGCGGTACAGCCCACTACAGCAATACCTATTTGTTTAGTTCCTTTTAGTACGGCATCCATTTTAGAATGTCCCTCGCGCAGCCAGCGCTCAATATTTTCTACCACGACGATACTGTCGTCTACTAAAAGTCCCAAAGCAACCACAAGGCCAACGATACTCAACTGATTCAGGGAATAGCCCAGTGCATTCATCGCAATCAGCCCTAAAGCTAAAGACAGCGGTATCGAGATCATAACAATGATAGAAGCTCTTGAACCTAATGGAAGCAATGTGATGATCACAAGGAAAATAGCCAAACCGAAATCAAAACCTAAATGTCCCAAACGTTCCGAAACCATTTGAGCCTGATCGAAGTTTTTAACCAGTTTAATATTTTGGGGAAGTTCATTAGAAAATTCTTCTACAATAGGCAGGTACTGGGCCTCAACATCTGCAATATTGATGTTGTCTTTCATTCCGGCGGTTACCAAAACACAGCGATGCCCGTTAATGCGCGTAATATGATCTACGGTTTCTGACTTGTAGCTTACTTCAGCCACATCTCTCATATAAATTATTTTTCCGTTTGCATTGTAAATAACGGTATTGGCAACGTCCTGTTCATTTTTAAACTTACCACTGGTTTTTACATTGAATACCTTGGTATCAAGATCAATGCTTCCTCCGGGAATATCGGCGGCTTCACTCTGTAAACTTCCCATAACCGCATTTAAAGGAATCTTTAGCTGCGCCAATTTATCCAGCTGCAAATCAACACGGATTTCCTGTTCTGGGATTCCGTCATATTCCACATCCTTAAGGTTGGTAATCTTTTCTAATTTTGTTTTTAGTTTATCGGCCTCGTCACGCAGTTTCTTGTCCGAAACATTTTCAGAGACCAAAGCCACCTGCAGGATTTTCACATCCGAAGAAGCAATTTTCTCGGTCTTGATCAAATAAATATCTTTGGGAAGCTCACTGCTTTTCAGCGCATTTATTTCTGTAGAGATTTCCTGATATTTGTTGTCAACATCAACGCCATATTTAAATTTTACCTGAAATGTAGCAACTCCGTCTTCTACAGTGGTCAAAATTTTGTCAATATTCTCAAGGGCATAAATCTTGCTCTCAATAGGTTTTACGACCTGCTCCTCCATATCTTTCGGGCTGGTGCCCGGATAAATTACCGTAATCAGATATTGGGGCGCATGGGTTGAAGGATCCTCGGAGCGCGGCATTGAAAACAGGGTTATATAACCTACTACGGCAACCAGAAGAAATATAATCAGTGTGAACTGATAATTTTTAACGGCAAAGTTTGTAATTTTCATACTGGTAGTTATTTAATTATTTTGATGGTTGATTGTTCGTTCAGATAGGCACTGTTTGAAATTACTATCTGATCTGTTTTCTGCAGTCCATCTTTTATATAAACCGTTTTGTTTTCAAACTTATAGATGGTTACCGGCTGTCTTTTTACTTTGTTGTTTTCCAATAGAAATACAAAGGCTTTGTTGCCATCAGCTTCGATGAGTGCATCATAAGGAATCGTGATTACATTCTGTGCATTATCTGTGTGTATTTCGGCTTTACCAAACATTCCAACTGCCGGTTTACTGCTTTTCATATCCATTTTCAGTTCCACCTGAAAAGAGCCGAGTGTCGCATCTGCAGACTGTGACTTTCGAAAAACCAATGCATCAAATTGTTTATCGGGATAACCGTCAAGGGTAACGACTGCTTTTTGACCAATTTTCACAGCTGCCCATTCTGTATCGGTAAGTCCAATTTTTAATAAGTAGTTATTGTTGTGGGAGGTTTCATTAATGGCCAGAATAGGAGATCCGGGTCCAACAACTTCGCCTACATTGGCTATTTTTTGAGATACAAAACCATCGGCAGCTGCATATATTTTGGCATAACGGGCGTTAAAAGCAACTGCATCTTTTTGTTTTTTGGCAATATCCAGACCCGTTTTTGTATTTTGAAGCTGTTCCAAGGTGTACACGCTGTCTTTATATAAATTGTTGGCACGCGTGTAATCGCGTTCGTATTTTTTTACGTTTAAATCCGTCTGGTTTAAACCCGCACTAATTTCAGTTTCATCCAATGTTGCCAACAACTGTCCTTTTTTGAAAAACTGTCCTTCTTCCACATAAATGTGATTCACAACACCACCGATTTTAAAGGCATAATTGGCAGTGTTTTCTGTTGTTACCAGACCTGAAGCGCTTATGTTATTGATAAGTGCTAATGATTCAACTGTTGCTGTTTTAATGGATACAACTTGTGCATTTTCAAATGTATTGTGCTCTTTTTTTTCTTCTTTGCAGGCATAAAAAACAGGAAAGGCAAAAAGGCATATTGCTATAGATTTTTTACTCATAAGTGTATATTTATATTTTAGGTATTCGTGAATCTTCGATTTCATAATTATTGTTTTTTGATTTAATTAAAAGTAAAAGTTGCATTGGCTCTTTCTAATTCTGCAAAAGCAATCCAGGAATTATAAAGAGATATATTAGTATTAAGCTGGGCATTTACCCACTGGTTTTGTGCATCGAGAAGTTCTATATAAATGGCCTGGCCTTCTTTGTATAATTTGGTTATATCCTCATTGTATTTTTTGGCCGACTCTTTTTGACTTTTATCTGCGTTGAATTGTTCCAATGCTGATTTTAGGTTGTTTTGGGTTACCTGAAACTGAAGGAGTAACTGCTGTTTTACATTGTCTGTCTGAGAACTTATTCTCTTACTGTCTTCTTCGACCTGCTTGAGCTTGTATTTATTTTTGTTGCCGGAGAAAATAGTCCATTCTAAAGCAGCGCCTGCAAAGTAATATCTGGATTGTTTATTGACTTCGAAATCAAAGTCCTGAAAACCAAAATCTGCAAAACCGCTCAGTTTTGGATACCAGTACGATTGTGTCAGCTTGCCTACATTACTGTTTAAATCTTTCGCCACAGTAAGTTTTGAAAGTTCTTCCCTGGTTGAGGTATTTTCCTGAACCAGTACATTAGGCAGGCTTTCTTTGTCTAGATCAGCCTCGATGTCGCTGTCCAGTTTTTGATTGATCAGGAAATTAAAATAAGACTTGGTATTGTTACTCGTCTGCTTTGCGGTTTCCAGGTTGGCTTCAATGCGAATCACCTCATTATCACTTCTAAGAACTGCCGTACGGTTTATTTTATCATTTTTAAATAAAGACTGGTTGACCCTCTGGTTTTCCCTGACTAATTTTAAAGCGTCCTGATAAATAGTAACTCCCTCCATTGACTGGAGATATTTGTAGTAGGCTGTTTTTATTTCCTTAACCAGCTCTCTTTTGTATATTTCCAGCTCTATTTTTTGCAGCGAACTCTGCTGGCTCTTGATCCTTTTGTTGTAGATGATTTCGAAATTCAACAGTGGCATGGTCGTGTGAATTTTGGCATCATAAAAATTGTCCGGATTTATTAAAACGGATTGGTTTTGCAGAGCAGGAAAAGCATTCGAATTTGTAATCTGATTTAAGGTACTGTATACCGGATTCAGCATATCTCCAATAGGGATATCGATTGTTCTTCCGCCGTCGGCCTTAGTGTAATTTGCATTTAAAGAAACCGTAGGGTAAAAAAGGGAACGGGCTTCTTTGAGCGCATATACACTTTTGTTGATATCAAAATTGTGCTGTTTGATTACTTCATTGCTTTCTAATCCAATTTGGATGTAAGTATCAAGTTTGCTTTGGGAATAAGCTGTAAATCCAAAACAAATAAGGGTAAATGTAATTGCTTTTTTCATTTTATTGTACGTTGTTTTTAAATTGAACATTGTTCATTTTTTTGATCAAAAAAAAGTTTAAAGTTTCTTTATTATTTTTAAATATTCATTATATCCTTCAGAAAGTATGGTGTCGGGGTTAGAAAATTTTACACCTTTTGTTCTCTGGCGTATTTCCAGACAGCACATTCCGTGCACTAAACTCCAAATCATAAAAGATAACGCTTCTAACGAATGTCCTTCAAAATGTCCTTCGTTCATGCATTCTTCTACGGTTTTTTTGAGTGCATTAAAAGTGTCAGCACCTTCGGTCCATGCTTCTTTTTCAGTACTTTCAATAAACTCCATTGGTGCTTTTACAATGAACATCAGATCGTACATTTCTGAGTTTTCCATTGCGAATTTCAAGTACGTAAATCCCATTTTTCGAAGACGCTCCATCGGATCTTTGATGGAGAATAATTCGGTAAAATATCCGCCTAGTTCTTGAAAACCAATAGAGTGCAGGTCATGAAGAATAGCATTTTTATCCTTAAAGTAAACATACACAGTTCCAACACTGTAGTCAATCTCATCAGCGATATTTCGAATGGTAGTCTGTTCAATCCCTCTTTCTAAAAAAAGCTTTTTGGCACCTTTTAGAATCAACATTTTCAAGGCTTCTTTTTCACGTGCTTTTCTTTCTGCTGTACTCATGCAGCAAATGTATGTATATTTTTTGAACAACGTTCATTTTTTTTAATAATAATTTTTATAATTTTATAAAATGTAGTGAGATATCAACAGAGTAGGGCTTTAGGAGTTTAATAAATAGACTTTTTGGTCTCATATTTTAAACAATAAAAAAATATGAGAATGTGGAATTCTTTTCTCCGTTCAACCTAACAGGATTTATAAAATCCTAACTTTTTCTTTAAAAAAAAATATTAGATAAGTGAAAGCTGCTAAAATGAGAAAGCCTTTTTAACTTAACATACAATTTATGTTTAAGTAAACTACTGATTGTATCCTTGTGAGTTAAAAAGGAAACAATGATTAGGACTTTAATAATATTCTATATTTTTACATTAAGTTCATTTGGACAGCAGATAAAATTTGAAAACTTTACAACGAACCAGGGATTGTCTAACAATTCTGTAGTTGATATAGAAAGCGACAGAAATGGAGGGCTTTGGATTGCTACCTGGGATGGCCTCAACTATTATGACGGCTATAATTTTCAAATATTCAAACATGATTTTAACGATTCTAAGACAATTTCCAGTAATTACATCACGAAACTAAAAAAAGATAAATCGGGCTTTATCTGGCTAATTAGTAAAGAAGGGCATGTAAATAAATATATTGGAAATGGTGAATTTGTAGAATTCAAGTTTAAAAGTATTCCAAAAAGTATTCAATTATCGCATAAAGGAAATATCGTAGTAGAAACAAAAACAGCCTACTATGAATTTAAAAATAAATCTTTTGTCGAAATTCCTCATAACAATGTAAAAAAAATAGATTTTCATAATCTAAAAAATATCCTGCTGCGAAAATATCCTAAACTTATTATCAATGACATTTTAAAAGACAAAGCAGGAAATATATGGTTTGCTACCAGGGATAATGGATTGTATATAATAACAAATGAATCTAAAGAAAACAATATAGAACACTTTACTTCTGATATGTATGCGCCATATTGTTTTAAAAACAATGAAATAGAAGCACTTCATGAAGATGATTTTGGAAATATTTGGCTAGGGCAGAAAGACGGCGGTTTAAGTATGGCATATACTGGTTCTGAAAAAATAAATTCTATTATGCCGCATCCTGTAAAAGAGCCTTATTTACCAAATGAAACAATTAGAGCTATTACCAAAGACAGTAAAGGAAAAATTTGGTTGGGTTATTATACAAAGGGACTTTATTATTACAATGACAAAAACCATTTTTTTGAAAAATTTAAAATAAATAAGGCGTCTTCGAATCCAGATTGGGAGCGAATAAGAACCTTGTTTACTTCAAGTGACGGAACGGTCTGGGCTGGAACTTACAAAGGAATTTTAAGTATTTCGGGAAATACATGCACAAGCTATGAAACTAGCAATATAGCAGGAATGCCTATTAACAGATGCTACTCTATATGCGAAGATCAGAACAAGCAGCTCTGGATGGGATGCTGGGGCGGGGTGGCTAAATTTAATATAACAACAGGAAAGTTTGAAAAATTTAAAGGACAGGAACTATTAAATAAATATAATATAAGATGTGCTAAAAAAAACAATCAAAATCTTATACTCGCTACAGAAAATAATGGAGTAGTTATATTTAATTTAACCACAGGTACTTTAAAGAAAATAACCACCAAAGAAGGAATTTTAGGCAATAGTATCTATGCTGTTTTTCTGGATAACGAATCAGATAATTATTGGATCGCTTCTCTTGGAGGTATAACTGTTTTTAATAAAAATAAAGGTGTAGTAAAAAATATCACAGAGTTGGAAGGATTGCCCAGTCATATGGTATATGGACTTATAGATAACGGAAATAAGGTTTGGGTCAGTACCACAAAAGGAATTGCTTCTATCGATAAAAAAAAATATACCATTACTTTTTATAATCCGGATCATGGATGGCAGGCACCCGAATTTTCTGAAGGTGCATATTATCAGGATTCTAAAGGAAATTTGTTTTTTGGAGGCGTAGAAGGGCTTAATTATTTTAATCCGAGTACAATTCACTCCGGCAGTTCAAAAGCAAAAATAAAATTGAAAATAGATGGTAGCGAAAATTATCTGGTAGCGATTGAAAAAAGCTTTACTAATAATGAATTAGAAATTGATGTAATCCCTGTTTTATTTCCGAAGAACAACAAAAATGACATTTATTACCAACTCGAAGGAAAAGATGAAGGATGGACTCTTTTAAATTTTGACAATAAAATAGAATATACAGACCTGTCTTCCGGCGATTACACCTTTTTGATCAAACAGGGCAAAAATGGTATAGTAGAACCTGCATTTTTCAGCCTTCATATCAATAAGGCATTCTATGAATCGATATTGTTTTATATACTGTTATCCGGTTTTATCCTGCTGATTTGTATAGTAATAGTTTATTTTAAAAATAAAAAGGCACTGGTACAGAAAAAGTATTTGGAGGAACTGGTAAGGGCACGTACCAATGTAATTGAACGCCAGAAAAAAAACCTGGAAGAAATTAATAAGGAACTGGATCAAAAAAACAAAAAAATAGAGGAACAAAAAGAAAAACTTTTGATTCTTCACAGCAATTTTAAAAATGAGAATTTTGAAATCGAAAAATTTAAAACTTTTATTCTGGCTGAATTTCAAGATCCGATAAACAGAATAATTGATATATCGAGTTCATTTAAAAAAGATGCAGAAACCCAGCAGGCTCTGATGTCGGAATCTGGTAAATTGATAAATCTTATTTCTGAATGGAATTATCTGGAACACGTTAAAGACCTTGGCCCCATTAAAAAAGCCGCCGCTGATTTATTTCCTGTTTTAAAAAATAATGTTGAAAAACTAAAAAAAGATTTACAGCTAAACGAGGTAAATTTTAATTGTGAAATAGACAGTAAAAATTGTGTTGCCATTGTCGATGTATTGCGGTTAAAACTAGCATTACAATACTTTTTTAATGATTTTAGTAAATATTCTGACAAAGACAGCACGCTGAATATTTCGATTACATACGAAACCAATTTTTTACAAATTGAAGCAGTTTCTGATAGTGTTATCTTAAAGAACAACTGGTACAATATTTTACATTATAGTCCTTATTTTAGGGCTTTACAGGTTTTATTACAAGATTTACAAGGAGAATTTATTCCGTCGTCAGAAGAACACTTCCAGACAACATTACGAATCCCGATACAAGTTATTGATCCTGAAACCAACTTTAAAGAAACAATTTCCTGGAAAAATTTTAATTATCAGGACCAGTTTTCTTCTGATAAAAAGTGTCTTTTGGTTTTTGGTGATCAATTCAATAATCCGGCAGCAAATCAGGTTTTGGAAAGCGAAAATTATAATTTAATTTTTGAAAGTTCCGTTTTTAATTTAAACGCAATACTCAAACAGATCGATATAGCCGCTCTGGTTTTTTATCAGGCAGTATTCTCAAATGATCTGATTAATTTTTTAAAGCAAAACAAAGAAAATTCAAATATAAAAATGCCATTGATCTATATCTCGGAAGATATTAATTATGAATTGGATGAACAATTATTAGAAATCGGTATAGATACCCATATTAAATTGCCTGCAAGAGCATCATTTATCAGAAAAAAGATTGATACTTTAATTACTCAAAATACAGAACCCTTTAAAGAGCATAAAATTCAACAAAAAATATTTGAGATTCTAACAGAAAATAATGAACATGTTACCCCAAATGAAAAGCTTTTAAAACGTGCCTTAGAAATAATTAAAGAGGAATTACAAAATCCTTCATTTAATGTAGAAATGCTTGTAGAGCAATTGGGGATTTCGAGGGTAAAATGCTATCGTTTATTTAAAGAATCTTTAAATCAATCTCCTTCAGATATATTAATGTCGCTTCGCTTGCAAAAGGCAGAAGTTTTGCTAAAAACCAAAAAATTAAATATATCTGAAATAAGTTTTGAGTGTGGTTATAATGATCCAAAATACTTTGGGCGCTCTTTTAAAAAGTATTTTGGAAAAACTCCAAAGGAATATAAAGAACATAATGCTTAGTTTTTTGTTAGCATTGCATTTACTGAAAGTTAGCCCAATGTTAATGAACAAAAATTACCCTTTTTCATCGTTAATATTATCCTAAATTGAATTAAAAGTCCACTTTTGAAATACAAAAATCCTCCTATTGCCGGGATCCATAAAATACTTTTGGGCAAACTAAAAAAGTATTTAAATGAAAAAAATTTACGCATTGTTAATTCTTGCCTTAGGATGTATGTCATATTCCTATGCGCAGGTATCAGTATCAGGAATAGTAGTTTCTGATGTTGAAAAAGTACCCGTACCGGGAGTCTCTGTTTATGTAAAAGGAGAGTCGAAAGGAGCTGTTACAACCGATTTTGATGGTAATTTTAAAATTAAAACACTATTAAACGACGGTGTTTTAGTTTTTTCGTATGTGGGATTTAAAACAAAAGAAGTTTCTTTTTCTGGTAGTCAAAAATTAACGGTTTCTCTTGCAGAAGAGATTAGCACATTAAATGAAGTAGTAGTGGTTGGTTACGGTTCTCAAAAAAGATCTGATGTAACCGGTGCTATCTCTTCTGTAAAAAGTGAAGACTTTAACAAAGGAGTAGTGGCAAATGCCGGACAATTGATTCAGGGTAAAGTTGCAGGTGTTAATGTTATCGCGGCAAGTGGTGAACCAGGAGCTTCGCAGGATATTATTATTCGTGGTGTAGGAAGTTTGCGCTCTGGAACAACGCCTTTATATGTAGTAGACGGATTTGCATTAGATAATTCTAATACAGGTGTTGCTTCAAATCCTTTAAACTTTATCAATCCACAGGATATCGAAAGTATTGAGGTGCTTAAAGATGCATCAGCTGCTGCAATTTATGGTGCAAGAGGTGGTAATGGAGTAATTGTAATTACAACTAAAAAAGGATCAAAAGGCCAGACTAAAATAAACCTTTCTATGAGTACCGGATTTTCAACATTAGCGAATAAAGTTGATGTTTTTGGTGCTGATGAATTTAGACAGCAAGTTGCCGCTGTAAACGGAAATTTACAAGACGGTGGAGCAAATACTGACTGGCAGGATGAATTAACCAGAACTGGTGTTTCTCAAAACGTTAATTTCTCAATGAGTGGAGGAACAGATAAATCAACATATGCTGCCTCTTTAGGTGTAGATAATCAGGAAGGTATTTTACAAAATAGTGATTTAAAACGCTATTCTGGACGTTTGAATTTAAACCAAAAAGCATTTGATGATAAATTTAATGTTGCTTTTAACATGACAGCAACAAAACTTGAAAATTCAAGACCAGATGCCAAAACTGTAGTGGGTAATATGTTGACAATGAATCCTACTGATGCAGTTTATGTTGACGGACAGCCAAATGTTAACCTAAGTAATGATGCTGTAAATCCTATAATCAGTCAGAGAATTTATTCTGATGAAACAACTAACAATCGTATTTTGGCCAATATTGCGCCATCATTTGAATTTATAAAAGGATTAACATATAAATTCAATCTTGGAGTTGATTATTCCATGTCTGAAAGAGACATTCAGGTTTTGCCATATACTTCGGCTACTAATACAACCGAAAGTACTTTAAACAATATTGCGACTACTAATAACAATATCTTATACGAAAATACATTAACGTATAATTTTAATGTTAAGGCTCATAATTTTACAATTTTAGCAGGTCAGTCTTATCAGAAAACGCAGGTAAATCAAAAGAATTATGACTTTAAGGGATTTCCTGATAATGGTGTTGAGCCAAAAAACCAAATCGAAGCAGCAACTGAGCTTAGAACCAAGTCTTCGTCTGCAGTCGAAAATGAGCTTCAGTCTTTCTTTGGAAGATTAAACTATGGATTCGACAACAAATATTTGCTTACAGCAACAATGCGTGCCGATGGTTCTTCTAAATTTGGTAAAAATAACAGATACGGGTATTTTCCATCTGTTGCTTTGGGTTGGAATATTACTAAAGAAGATTTTTTAAAAGAATCTGAAATGGTTAACAATCTTAAGCTAAGAGCAAGTTGGGGAAAAACCGGTGTTCAGGAGATTCCTTCAAAAATTACAAAAACAAGTTACACAGAAAGTAACAGCGGATATGATACGTATCCATTAGATCCATCTACTACAGATTTAGCCGGGTATCCTTATGGTTCAATCTACACACGTCTTGCCAATCCAAATATTCAATGGGAGGTTTCAACACAAGCAAATATAGGTTTAGATTTTAGTTTATTCAATAATAGATTATCAGGTACTGTTGATTATTTCAACAAAGTTTCAGATAATATTTTATTAGAAGTAGCCCCTGTAGACCCTATTCAGCCTGCAGCAAAGTATTGGACAAACATTCCTAATATGGAAATCAAAAACAACGGTATTGAAATTGCTTTAGATTACAGCAGTGATAAAAGTAAAGATTTCTCTTATAGCATTGGTGGAAATATAGCTTTTACAGATAATAAAGTAGAAAACTCACCTTATAAAATTTTAACAACCGGAGGTGCGCAAGGAGGCGGACAATCTGGAGCAACTATAAACGGAGTTCTTAACGGACAGCCAATTGGTACTTTTTATATGCTTGACTTTACAGGAATTGGTGCCGATGGTTTAAATCAATTTGCAGATACAAATGGAGATGGTCAGATCCTTGACAATGACCGTATCGCAGCAGGAAGTGCATTACCGGATTATGTATATGCCTTTTATTTGAATTTGAAATACAAAAATTTTGACTTTGGAGCTAATTTTAATGGTGCCGGAGGAAATAAAATTTACAACCACGTTGCAATGACTTCATTCAACAGAGGAAGTCTGGCAAATTCTTTTAACACTACAGACAGGGCTTCACAATATTTAAACGAAGCATCAACTAACTCAAACACCGTTTCTACCAGATATTTAGAAGACGGTAGTTTCTTAAGATTAAATAATGCAACATTGGGTTATAATTTAAGTCCAAAATTGATCGGAATTGACAATGTTATGGATAATATTCGTCTTTCGGTAACAGGACAAAACTTATTTGTAATCACAAAATACAGTGGTTATGATCCTGAAATTAATACTGGAACTTCAGTGGGCGAAATTCAGTCTTTTGGAATTGACTATTTCAGTTACCCAAGAAGCAGAACCATTGTATTTGGCTTAAACGTGGCATTTTAATCAAAAATAAAAAAACATGAAAAATAAAATAATAATAGCAGGTCTTGCATTCAGTTTATTCTTTAACTGGAGCTGTACAGACTTAGAAGAAAATGTGCTTGATGAATCCTTAAATGGTGCAGGACAGGCAGAAGCAATTAGTGGTGCAATTGCTCCCGCTTATGGCCAATTAAAATCAACATGGTATCATACAAATAATTTTGGTTTACAGTTAATTGCCAGCGACGAAGGTATTTTACCTTACAGAGGTGGAACTGACTGGTACGATGGAGGTAAATATTTAGCAGTTCATGCGCATACCACAACACCTACTAATGACTTGGTTACAACTACGTGGAATGCTCTTACTAAAAATATTTCAAGAACATTATCTGCTATTGAAGTGTTGACTCCTCTTGCAGAAGGCGGAAATACAGAAGCACAAGGAGCACTTTACGAAATGAAGGCGCTAAGAGCTTATTTAAATATGCAGACATTAGACAGCTGGGGACTTGTGTTCAAAAAAGAATCATCAGCCAGTACTTCAGAAATACTTAGAGGACAAGATGCGGTTTCTTACATCGAAAGTGAGTTATTGTCTATTGCCGATGTTATTAATACGGATAAAGGTCCGGGAAGAATGACTCAGGCAGCTGTTTGGGGACTTCTTGCAAGATTGAACTTAAATGCAGCTGTTTACCGTGATCCTTATGGTACGCCTACGTTTCCTGCTGCAGATATGGACAAGGTTATTAAATATACGGATAATATTGTAAACTCAGGTAAATTCAGTATTTCTCCTGAATATTTTGACTTATTTGATGATGATAATAATTCAAATAAAGAGGTGATCTTTTCAATAGATCAACGTGGAGTTTTGGCTGATGAGCATAACCGTTGGGCATACTGGTCAATCCCGGGATCAATGTTCCCTAGACCGGAATCTATTAATGCAGACGGAACAGATGGTCCGGCTATTACATCAGATTTTTACCAAACATGGGTTGATGCTTATGGATCTGTAGATCCTGCAGATGCTGATTCTAGATTTTACAAAAACAATGCAAAAGTGCCTGATAATTTGAAAGACCTTACCGGATTTACACCTTTAAACGATCAGGATCATTACTATTGTGTAAAAGCTGAAGATTTTGAAATTGACAGAGGAATCTTGAGAGGTATTCCATGGGCAGCAAGAAAAGATGCTAACGGAGCATTTTTTAAATGTGATGGAGGATACAGAATTTATCCGGTGAAACAAATTAAAGGAAACGGTCCTGATAAAAATGTTGGTTATGTTAACCTTACCCTGAAAGTTGATTTTACTAACGAAGGAAGTATGCATGCTTCCGGATACAGAGTTTCTAAATATCAATTTAGTCATACTTCTCCAGATGGAAACACCTATAGTAGTGTAGATATGGTACTGCTTAGATATGCTGAAATTTTAATGATGCGCGCTGAAGCTAAACTAAGAAAAGGAGATAATGGAGGAGCATTAGCTGATATGAATACAGTAAGAACTTCAAGAACTGCTCGTACTCCAATTCCGGCAGCACTTCCAGCCATCAATTTAGATATTTTGTACAGAGAATACGGTTTTGAATTTTATTGGGAAGGTTTAAGAAGAACCAATCAAATTCGTTTTAGTCATTTTGAAGACAAATGGACTGAAAAATCAGACGTAGATGTAAACCATAGACTGTTTCCAATTCCTCAGGTTTCAGTTGATGGAGCTTCTAACGTTCCTGGATATTTAGTACAAAATAAAGGATATTAGTTTAAGTTGTTTTTTTGTTTTGAATTTAAAGACTGCTGTTAATTTTATGTCATCTCAATAAAAGATGCAGTCTTTTACTGTTTACTTTCAAAAACAGGGTATTTAAGGTACCCTGTTTTTATTTTTTCGAAACTTAAACGGATAAAATTGATACTATTTTTCAGATTTAATTTATCCATCAGGTTTTACTAACGGATTATCCTTTTTTGCCCCATCTTATTGCCTTTTTGTTTATCCAAAATTTATTAATTTAATTTAAAATGAAGATATCATTTTTATTCATCACTTTATTCATAACGTTATTTGGAGCAGAGAATTTACTGTATTCTCAGCATTTGGTTAAAGTACATTCTCATAACGATTATAATCAAACTATACCTTTTTGGGATGCTTATTCAAACGGGGTAACCTCTATAGAAGCCGACATTTTCTTAAAAGATAATAATCTATACGTTTCTCACAATCAGGAAGATATTAATATTTCAAGAACTTTAGAAGATTTGTATTTAAAGCCTTTAGAAACCGCTTTAAAAATGCAGTATAAAAAAGAGCAGCAATTATTTTTTTTAATTGATATTAAAACGGAAGCCGAAGCAACACTCAATAAACTTATTGCTATTTTAAATAAGTATAAAACGATAACGAGTAATAAGAATATTAAAATCATTATATCAGGAAACAGGCCTAAGTCTGATACTTATATAAAATATCCAAGCTTTATTTTCTTTGATTTTCAGGAATTAGGACAATCTATTTCAAAAGAAAATTGGGAAAAAGTAGCCACGGTTAGTGTAGATTTTAAAAAATATTCTAAGTGGAATGGGTTGGGAAGATTAACAGAAGACGATCGTAATCGTGTAAGTTCAATTATTTCTCAGGCAAAAACGACCAAAAAACCTTTTAGATTCTGGGGAGCTCCGGATACGAAAAGTGCCTGGAAAGCATTTTTAGAATTAGGAGTAGATATTATTAATACAGACACGCCTTACAATTGTGTTCATTATATTGAATCCCTGCCAAAGAGATTAGTAACAGCCAGAAACTTTTCAAAAGTTTATATTCCAACCTATAAAACAGATCAAAAAGACCTACCGGTTAAAAATATAATTCTTTTAATTGGAGACGGAAATGGTTTATCTCAAATATCTTCGGCCGTTTTAGCAAATAGCGGTGCATTGTCACTCACACAATTAAAGAGTATTGGTTTTATAAAAACACAATCTGCCGATGATTTCACAACAGATTCTGCAGCAGCAGGAACGGCATTGACAACAGGTCAAAAAACGAATAACAGAGCAATTGGAACAGACAGTTTGAGAAAACCAATCGCTAATATTTTAGAAATTTTACAAAAAAGAAAATTTTCTACAGGTATAATAACAACTGATGAAATTACCGGCGCAACCCCAGCTTCTTTTTATGCACATAGAGAAGAAAGGTCTGATACAGAAGGAATTTCTAAAGATTTATTAAAAAGTAAATTGAATTTGTTTGTTGGAGGCGGAGCGTCTACTTTTAAAGATACATCATTAGGATCTAAATTTAAATTATTAACCTCGGTTAAAGAAATGCAAACGGCAACAATTGATACCGTTGGTGTTTTTATTGCCCCAAACAGAGTGCCATCAGTTTTAGAAGGAAGAGGAGATGTATTGGCAGAAGCGACAAAATACAGCCTTGAATTTTTAAACAAAAAAAACAAACCCTTCTTTCTAATGGTAGAAGGTGCTCAAATTGACAGTTTTGGACATGTTAACAATACCGCCGGAATAGTTGCTGAAACAATAGATTTTGATACAGCTATCACTCAGGCACTTATTTTTGCCGATAAAAATGAAGGTACATTAGTCATAATTACAGCAGATCATGAAACTTCGGGATTTGCTATTCCACAGGGAAATTTGAAAGAACACAAAATAGAGGGCGATTTTATAACAAATGACCATACGGCAACAATGGTTCCTATATTTTCTTATGGACCTCATTCGCAAGATTTTCAAGGTGTTTACGAAAATAATGAAGTATTTAATAAAATACTTTCACTCCTAAAATGAAAAGAGATTTAAAACGAATGCCAGCAGAAAAAGTTAGACTTCAAAATTTAATGATAAAAAAAATGAAAACAAAAGTGCTAGAAAGAAAAATGTTAAAAGTATTTATTTGTATACTCTTTATAAATGTAGCTACTGCTCAAAAAACAGATAATAGTGTCATAAAACACCCCAACGCATTAAATTTTATTGTCATGGGAGATTGGGGAAGATTTGGAGAAGATCATCAAATTCCGGTGGCGAAGCAAATGGGGATTACTGCTACAACCATTAATCGTGATTTTATAATCTCTACAGGTGATAACTTCTATCCGGTAGGTGTTGCAAGTGAGTATGATCCGCAATGGAAATCTTCTTATGAAGACATTTATACTGATTTTTCACTCCACTGGAACTGGTATCCTGTACTAGGAAATCATGATTATGCCGGTAATCCGGATGCGCAAGTGGCCTATTCAAAAATAAGCCGCCGTTGGAATATGCCTGCCAGATATTACAGTAAAACATTTAATATAAATGGAGATGCTAACCAGCAGGTACTAATTGCTTTTATAGATACCAACGCCCTAATTCCGGAATTTTATAAAAATGATGTTTATGGTAAAAATGTAGTCTCACAAGATAGTACGGCACAAAAAAAATGGCTGGCTAAAACTTTGTCAACAGCACCTAAAAGCGTGAAGTGGAAATTAGTTGTTGGTCATCACCCTTTGTTTACGGCAACATTAAAAAGAAGAGAAAGTTATGACACCAAGGCGGTAAGAAAATCTTTGAAATCATTATTGGATAAATATGAAGTAGACGCCTACATCGCTGGACATGATCATGATTTGCAGCATCTAAAACCGGAAGGAAAAACCAATTATTTTGTTTCAGGATCAGCTTCAGAATCTACTGCAATAGATACTTTACCATTTAGTAAACTTGCATCCTCGGAATATGGTTTTATGGTTTTTTCAGTTCTGGCCGATGTCTTATATGTTCAGGCTGTAAATGAAAAAGGAGAAGTTATTTATAGTACAGAAATAAAAAAATAGAGGCCAATCCGTAAAAAGATTGTTTGATTTCTTTTGAGCTCACTTTTTAAATTGCTCATTAATTGTTAAAAAAATACCAGCCAAATTCAGAGTAATTCAATTTGCTGCTCATTGTTGTTTATTTTATTTTTTTTACGCTGCAAGCTTGTCGAGGCTTGCAGCTGTAAAAAAAATGCTTGTAATTTTTACTTGAAATGTATTAGAATAATGGTTTATATAGCGCTAATCTTCACAGAACTGGCTTTGTCATTAAAACCTCCTAAACAACTATTGTTTCCTGTTATTACAACAGATTCTCCTCCAAAATTATCATTTTGATACATCGTAATTTTGTATCCGCTTTCTAAACGTACAGAGGACAAATCATCATTTACAATACCGTACGATTTTAGCTGAGCCAATGTATAATTGCCAGCAGGCAAAGCAATTGCATATCCGGTATAATTGCAGTTTTGGTAAACGGTCACAATACCTCCGGCATTAGAATTGTATTTATTATCAGTATAAGTACGCGAAAAATTACCTACACCATCAAAATAATTATCAGCTAATTTTGCAGGATCTGTTGCAAATTCGCCACCCTGTACTATGGCATCATTTCCATCATTCCATGCCCAGGGAGCGTTTGCACCGCCAGTTTTAAAATCATTTCCCGTAAACCCTCCGGCTGGACTAGAAAACAATTGCGTATTGAATCGTTGATCCCATAATCCTCCGCTTTCAAAAATATTGACAAGTTTGTACTCCACATAGTTGTCATAATTATCAGCTGGTATTTGTGCCACTCCGCTAGCAGAAGGATAGTAGATAATTCCATCTCCATCAATATCATGCTGTGGCCATGCTTTTAGGCTGTGTCCTTTTGAGTCTTGCGCCGTAACGGGATGTAATTCTCCGTTATAATCTCTCATTTGTAAAGTTCCATCAATACTTTCCAGTCCGCTTACAAAAGAACTTCCGGATGGTACATACGAAAAGAAATCAGAATGGCTTACTGTAACAGCTCCCTTTAAAATACCATACGCAGAACCATTTTTTTCTACAACCATTAATACACCTTCCAGATCATTTTCATGTTGATCTAAAGAATACAAAAGTGGATTATCTGTCCAATCTCTTGGAGAGAAAAAAGCATAAGTAATAAACCAATGTGTATTCGATTCTACTACTGAATAATAACAATGTGCCGCTAAAGAATTCGCAAAAGCAGGAAGATTGTTCCAGTTATTTTCACCATTCCAGTCATTGTCATAGTTAATCGCGGTAATATAATCTGATTTTCCTCCTTCGGCATAAGTGCCTGTAGCATCTACATCTCTGTAATGAATAGGCGCCCACCTTCTTGCCAGGTCAGAACTTGCAGCGATACTCATTTTCTTAAAATTCTCTTGCTCTTTTGCCACGGTAGCAGTAGTTTCCGCTTCATCCAATGTGGTGTCCTGACAGGAGAATGTAATTGCAGATAACATCATAATTAAGACTTTGCCTAATACTTTTTTTCGATTCTGTTTTTTCATAATTCTAGTTTTAATTGTTTTATAACCTATTTAATTCCTTGATTTTAATAAACGATTTGAATGGCAATCAACTGAGAAAGAATAATCATCAGCAGTAGAAACTTTGTATTCTTAAAACTTTGTCAATATATTTTTGAATTATAATTCTTACTACTTATAAGTACTGTAAAGGAGAAATCGTACTATCTTAATGGTATTATAATACCGTTAACAAAAAGTTAATAGGATTAGGATTATTTGTCGCTTGCAAAGTCGCTAAAAATGGAGATGTAATTTCAGTAAATATTGCAGTTACAACTGCGTTTATACAGAAGTTATGACAGTTATAGTATAGGTATTAAGTAATGTTAACAATAAATTAAATTATAGTTAACTACCTGTCTGTATTATATTTTAAAATAATTATTCCTGTAATTTACCAGCATATTAATAAATTACAAACCAATAATATATTCTCTTATATAGTATCTTTTTAAACGTGCAAAACTATCTTATACCTTCAGAAATTTCGTGGCTTTCTTTTAATAATTGTATTTTGGATGAAGCCGATGATTCAACTAATTCGTTATACGAAAGAATCAAGTTTTTAGCCATTCATTCTTCTAATTTAGATGAATTCTTCAGGGTTAAAATCAGAAAACTGCTGATCAAAAATTCAAAAAAAAATAAAGATTTACTAGATAAAATTCTGGCAGAAGTAAATCTTCAGCAAAACAGATTTGGAGCAATTTGGAGCAGTTCAATCTTGCCGGAATTGGCTGCTAACGACATTGTATATTATGAAAAGCAAGAGCTTTTAGAAGAACATTTGCATGAGATCGAATATTATTTTAAAAGTATTATTTTGTCCTATATTCAGGTGATTTATATTTCAATAAATCAGCCTAAAACTTATTTCTTAAATAATCGAAGCTTATATTTTTTAGTAAAGTTAAAAGATACTGCAGGCAATTATAATTATGCTTACCTAAATATTCCTTCGGATAAACTGGATCGCTATAAACAATTGCAAAGTCAGGGAGATACACATTATATTATTTCGATTGATACTATAATAAAGAATTGTTTATCCCTTATTTTTCATACTGGTAAAGTGGTATCCTGCAATGCTATAAAATTAAACAGGGACGAAAATTATCTGATAGAAGATGAAAACTCGGGAGATTTAATAGCGAAAATAGAAGCAAAAGTTGAAGAGCGTAAACGAGGTTCATCGACAAGATTTTTGTATGATTCAAATATGGATGCTGAAACAATTTCAGTATGTAAAAAAGCTTTCCGACTTAAAAAAGATGAAATGATAAAAGGAGGGAGCCATCATAATTTTTATGATTTATTCAAGTTTCCAAATCCTGTTAAACCAAATCTTCAGGGAGCAAATTATCCTGCTCTCAAACATCTGCCTTTTGAAAGCAAGAAGTCAGTTTTTGAAATTATTGACAAACAAAACCAACTGCTTCACTTTCCGTATCAATCGTATTATTATGTACTTCAATTTTTTAATCAGGCTGCGATTAACAGAAATGTTCTTGAGATAAAAATTACCTTATACCGCATTTCATCAGACTCGTTAATTGCCAATGCATTGATAAGCGCCGCCAAAAATGGCAAAAAAGTAACTGTTTTTGTAGAAGTCAAAGCGCGCTTTGATGAATATAATAATTTATTCTGGTCTCGTGAAATGAAAAATGCCGGAATAAAAATCATTCAAAGCATGCCGAATTTAAAAGTTCATGCTAAAGTGGCAATGGTGACAATGAAAGACAAATACGGAAATAAAAAAAGCTATAGTTACTTGTCAACAGGAAATTTTAATGAAAGTACGGCAAATATTTATTCTGATTTTGGATTTTTTACCGCAGAAAAAAGATACGCAGATGATTTAAAAACAGTCTTTTCATTTTTAAAAACCAAGAAAAAAGCAGCAGCACCAAAACATATTTTGGCAGCAGGTTTTGACATGAAAGATAAATTAATAGAATTAATAGATAAAGAAATAGAAAATAAAAAAGAAGGCAAACAAGCTTATATCTTTTTAAAAGTAAATGGAGTTGATGAAAAGAATATTATTGATAAACTAATTGAAGCAGGTAACGCAGGTGTTGATGTGATAATGATCGTACGTGGAATTTGCACCTTACTTCCGGGAATTAAAGATGTATCAGAAAATATCGAAATCTATCGCATTGTAGATATGTTTTTAGAACATTCGAGAATTTACAAATTTGCCAATAATGGCGATGAAAAAATATACCTGTCATCTGCTGATATGTTGAATAGAAATTTAAATAGAAGAATAGAAGTGGCTTTTCCGTTATATGATGAAAAACACATCGCAGAAATTAATGCGATTATTCAATTACAATTAAAAGACAACACAAAAAGGAGAATGATAAATAGCGAAGGAATTAACGAACTGGATATTTTAGATACAGACATTCCCAGACGTTCGCAGACTGACATTTATAATTTGATTGCTGAAACTAATAAGGAATAATATTTTATTTAAAACGATGTTGTCACCAAACTAAAAATTTCAACTTATGATTGATAATTTATTATAGTAAATGGATTGTTAATATTAATGAAAGGTAATGTTAAAAATGCCATAACTTGAGTTGTAATATTAAATTGTTTTTTTGATATAAAAATTTTTTTATGGAAAATAACAATGATTTAAGCAGAAGAAGGTTTCTTAGAAATTCTTTATTAGTTGCCGGAGGAGTTTTCATCGCCCCACTTATTGAAAGCTGCAGTGACGATGATAAAACGGATAACACCGGTGCTCCAGACGGAATGAAAAATGAAGGGTTTGAGACAGGAGTAGCCAGTTTTGACCCTACTGAAACCGGAGTCATTATCTGGACAAGATATTCAGCAGGTTCAGATACTGAAATTTCCTGGGAGTTAAGTAAAGATGCCGCATTTTCTGAAGTAACAAGAAAAGGGCAGGCCGCAGCATCTTCTACAAATGATTTTACAATAGCGGTAGATGTTCAGAATATTACTTCCAATACAAAATATTATTATAGATTTTATAATGCCAAAACCAAACAAGTAACCGTTACCGGAGAAACACGCACGCTGCCATCTAAAACAGATATTGTAAATGATGTAAAAATGGCTGTTGTTTCCTGTTCTAATTTTCCGGCAGGACTTTTTAATGTGTATGGAGCGATTGCTTCTTCAGATGCCGATGTGGTGGTTCATCTTGGAGATTATATTTACGAATATGCGCCAGGACAGTACGGAACAAATCCGTTTACCAATGCGCTGGGCAGAGAACATAAGCCAGCCAGGGAGATTACAAGCCTCAGCGATTATAGAGAACGATACAGACAATATAGAGGAGATAAAAACCTTCAGCTTCTTCATCAGAAAAAACCTTTTATATGTGTCTGGGATGACCATGAGTTTGCTAACGATTCTTATAAATCAGGTGCAGAAAACCATCAGCCGTCCGAAGGAGATTTCCAGATGAGAAAAATGGCCGCTTTTCAGGCCTATAGCGAATATATTCCGCTTAAAACAGGAAAAGATCTTAGAATTTACAGAAGTTTTAATTTTGGTACTATTCTTTCGCTTTATATGATGGATACCAGAGTTATTGCAAGAGATAAGCAGATGAGTTATGCTGATTATATTGATAATGTCGGAAATTTTGACCAGACAAAATTTAAAACAGATTTGTTAAGCCCAAGCAGAAAATTAATTGGAAGCGAACAAATGACATGGTTGGGATCACAGATCAGTGCAGATACTGCAAAATGGAAAGTATTGGGCCAGCAGATCCTGATGACAAAAATGCTGATTCCTGCAGAGCTGTTGCTGCTTTTGAACCAGGTTTTGGCAGAAGTCGATAATTACGGAAGTGCACAGCCAGCAACCATGCAGGCTCTTATTGGTGCAATCTCTGCGCTTGTTGTTATTAAAATGAGATATAAGCAAAATGACCCTTCTTTAACAGCTCAGGAAATTGCAAGAGTTACGACAACTTTACCCTATAACCTGGATGCGTGGGATGGTTATTTTGCAGAAAGAGAACAATTGTATGCCATGCTTTCCGGAAAAAATGTGGTGGTTTTAGCCGGAGATACTCATAATGCATGGATGGGTAAACTTACTGATATGCAGGGAAATCATATAGGGACTGAAATAGCGTGCAGTTCTGTTTCATCTCCAGGATTAGAAGCTTATCTTGGAATTAGCTCAGATCCTGCAAAAGCGATCGAATTAGCGCAAGCATTTACAGTACTCATAGATGATTTAGAATATGCAAATTTGTATAAAAGAGGATATACATATCTTAAATTTACACCATCTGGTTCTGAAGCTGAATGGCGATTTGTAGACAATGTAACAACTGAAACTACCACTACTATTACAGAAAAAAAATATACAATAGCAGAAATCTAATTCTGACTGATTGATTCTTTTCAAAAGTGTCAAAAAATGCGTGAATTAAATCGGAGCAGGAGTAATCGTGTTCCGATTTTTTTATGATCCCAAGTTTTGGATTAATTTATTTTTTTAAGGTTTCGAATTTGAAATTTACCCATAAAAAAAGCCCTAATTTTCATTAGGGCTTTTGGTGGGGAGAGCAGGATTCGAACTTTATCGCTGAAGTCCTGTCTATACTAGGTTTTATGTAATGTCTTTGACCAATGTGCACCGATTCTGCACCAAATTCAATTTTGCTATTTCGATATTTAATTATTCACAAAAATTAAAATACTAATGAGCTAACAGAAAGTAGTATTATTCTATTTTTGTAATACAAATATATTAAAAATACGGGATTCTTGATTACTTTAATCAAGCATTTAAAAATCTTCACTAACATTGATCTAAATTTTATCAAGTTGGAAAGCAGCCCGAATTCATGTCAAAATTTATGATGATTGATTTCTGCGGGCTGCGATCTTAAATTTTAGTCGCAGAAAAGGTATCACCTCCAGATCATTTTTGGAAACCTTTTCATCCTTCTTTTTTACTATTTCTGATCAATACTGCCTAAGCTTTTAGTCGCAAAAAAGGTATCAACTCCATTGTTCTTGTTGTCTTTTTTGTTCTTTTACGGGATACTAAATCTCATCAGAAATGATCATCTCAATTAGCATTATTATTTTTTGAATTTATATAAATGTAGGTTAAGTGTTTAAAAATTAGAGAAATAAAAAATCGGACTATGATAAAAGACACTTATAATTTCATATTAGGAAACTATTTTAGCAGCGTTTAAAGTCAGATCGATTTTATAAAATTAACACTAAAGTTTTTCTCTAAAATATGAAAGTAAACAAGTTAAAGTTGACTTTGATTCTCAATTAAATCTACTTAAAAACTTGAAAGCTATAAGGGTTATGCCATTTAATTATTTATGTTCCTGAAAGAAAAATACTACATAATATAGTTTAATTAATAAATTTTTATGTTGTTATATTATTGACTGTAGCACGACTGGCGTGTTCCCAGGTACAAATTTGAATAAAAAAGCATTTGCTTTAAAATAAAAGTATAGGAATTCAAGTTAAGATAATATATATTGTAAGTAAAATTTTATATTGCTGAGTTGTATTAGCCAAATAACAAACCGATTATCTAATTCCCCAGATAAAATAATCCGAATATTATGCCAGTAACCTACTTTAACTTAGATAATAGATTGAGCTTAAAAAAAATAATATACTTTATTTGTCTTTTTTTTATGTTCAATCAAGCCGTGAGCGGTCAATGTGCTACACCAGTTGTAGGATGTCCAAATACTGATTTATCCAATTTTGGAAGTGATTCTAACAATAATGCTGCAACGATCGAATATGACAATTTTGTATCGAGTTTTCATAGCACAGTTGTAAGAACGTCTAATGGCTCTTTGCAAGTGTGGGGAGAAAAAGTTGCAAATAATGGAACTACAGATGTATTAGCGCCTTTAACAATTAATACATCAAACTTTCCAGCATTAACCGGAACTCCTATAAAGGCTGCTTTGGGAAGTAATTCTACTGGTAATGTGCAGGGTATAATCTTAGCGACCGATGGATTATATGCATGGTCAAAGGAAGGAATCGTGCTTAGTCCTGTAATTACCTCAAATACAATTTTTCAAAAGCTTACGATAAATGGTAACTCAAATGGTCTGCCCATTGGTGTAAGTCCCCAAGATGTTAAAATGATGTTTGCGACATACAAAACATTAGCTATAACAACTTGTAGTGGAGATGTGTGGGTAATTTCACAAACCCCAACTGTAAGAGGTAATGGAGGAAGGGGAAATGCCGGTACGTGGTACAGAGTAACAACTTCTACTACGGGAAATCCATTCTTGACGGGTGTCGTTGCCTGTAGAGGAAATAATGATGGACTTATGGCATTGAAGTCAGACGGTACCGTATATGTATGGGGAAATAATGTATTGTTGGGAGATAACTCAGCCGTCATTCCAAGTCAGGCGAGAGCGTTACAGATGACGCTACCTGCCAATGCAACTCCAAAAATGATTGGTTCGACCGGAAACGCAACAGCAAGATCGTATTATATTTTAGCAACAGATGGTAACTTATATAGTCTGGGTGAAAATTCTAATAGTGAGCTAGGAGATTGGACAGCCACTGACAGATTATCATGGGTACAACCTAAATACAGTTCTGCTATAGGTCCTGTGATGAATAATATAAAATGGTTCAGCACGCAGGAACATGATAGTCAATATGGCGCCATAAATGTGATTAACAGCAGTCAAAGTATTTACGCATTTGGGAATAATGGTTTATTACTTGGAATTACAGGGCCTAATTCAAATCCTGCCATTCCTAATGGTTTAAAAAGCCAAGATCATATTCTGGCAGTAGAAACCGGAGGGCATACCTCAATGATTGTTAAAAATTGTGAAGCAAAATTTGGATACGTAGGGCATAGATACAATGGAAGTATGGGTGATGGCACTAATTCTGATACAAATGAGATAAATTATACTTTTGCTACAGCTCCAGTACAAATTTGTGGTGTAGAATCACTTCCTATTATTCAGCCTGTCACTTCAGGAGCAGGACCTGGTATGAAATATTGCGTTGGTGATCCTGTTTTATTAGACCCTACTCCTGCAGGAGGTAGATTAAGGATACGTAGCGGTCCGGGAAACCTAACAGG
>LMAJ01000025.1 GCA_001507425.1 Flavobacteriaceae bacterium CRH | reverse complement strand
GTACCTGAGAATGATGTATAACTTCAATGGCAATTAACTCATGTTGTACGGTTTGGTTTTGTATGGTAAATACCTGGCCAAGTCCAATTGGAAAATAGGATATTCCGCTGTAATATACACTATTGGCATCATTACCTGCTGTTTGCAGTTTTACCATTTCGTCAATATCATCCTTGTTTTGGGCATTTACGGTATAAACTCCATTGCTTAATTCGGCATTGGTAACCGTTCCCTGATTGTAACTAACATTTGATGCAAAACTGTCTTTACTGCCTGTAGTGGTTTTTGCTGCAGCATCCTGAATATTAGAACCGCTCGTATAATCATAACCCGTTAAGGATATTTTATGCGAAACCATATTGGCCTGTATCTTAAAGCTATGAAGTGAAGCTCCGTTGATCAGGATTGTTTTACTGGTTTTGGTCTGACCGTACTGCATGCGCATTCCGTCAAAATAGAACCATTGTCCGTATCGTGTTGCCAGTCTTTTTAAGAATTCAAAACTGGTTTCATTGTATTGCAAAATATTTTGAAACTCCTTAAGATAAGTCGATTTAATAGAATCTCTCTGGTAAAATTCTCCGGGTCCTTCGGCTAAAATCGCAAGTACGACATCATCCATACTACGCTGCTTGAAGGCTCTTGATTTTTTCATGTCATCAATGGTAATGCTGTGGCTTACACCTGAAACGTGCAAACCTACCGCGCTGCCATTAATATCAACAGAGGATAATTCTGTTATAATACCTTTGCTCATTAATCGTAGTCCGGTAAGGCTTCTGAAAGTAAAGATTACTTCGTCTCCAAGGTAACTTCTTAAAGCTTTTGCCTGGTCTGCAGGATTAATTATTGCTTTGCCCGTGTGTTGCCAAACAAATGAAAATTGATGATGGTCGGCCATTTTTTGCGATAGCTTTAAATCATAATAAACAACGTTTTGGGAAAAACTTCCTATAGTTATATGTACTTGTTCTGAAAAATGTGCCATAATAATACGTGCTTGTTTTTAATTAGCTTTTACAATTTAGTCTAAAGCAATCCAGTTATTAGAGAATTTAGCATCTCCAAAAGTCAATTCTTTAGCCACCAGTTCCATTGTTATTTTCATTGGAACCTCGGTCGTACTTGTAAATTGCTCATCATAACCAACACAAAATGCTTTTGAGAAAGTAAGTTCTTTCATCTTGCTTAAAGCATCTCTTCTGTAAAAAACAATTTTACCATCTTTGGTCAAATCTCCGTTTAACATCCATGATAAAAAATGGCTGTTCTGGCTTGCCTCGATGATCATTTTTATGATGCCCCCTTTTGCATTTCCTGTAGGTTTGCTGGTGGTATCTATTTCTTGTTTGAAACTAATATTAAATTCAAGAACATTATATTCTTCGCCGTCTATATGTAATTTAGATAAAAAACTCATGTGTAGATTGTTTAGGTTGTTAGAAAATTGACTTCTGCTTATTTAGATGAAATTTTTAGGTTTAAAACAAAAAAGGAAGTCCAATATATGGACTCCCTTTAATAGTTCAAAGCTTAATAAAGTTTGATAAAGTCCAAAGGATTATACCCAAGCATTATCAAATTCTCCTCCACCCATCGAAATTTTACGCGCAGAAATCATAAAAGTTTCCGTTAAAGGAGTAGCACTGTTATGATCAAAGTTTTCTTTGTACTTAACCATGTAAGCCTCTGTAAACTTTAGCTCTTTTAAAGTAGCGTTTGAGTCACGCTTGATGAACTTTACAGAACCATCTTTTCTTTCGAAATTGTTGGTCATCCATTCAAACAATTCAGTACTACCGGTAGACTCTACCTCGATTACGATTCTTCCTCCACGTGTTACCGTAGATGGACGCCCTGAAGCATCTGTTTCCTGAGCTAAATCGTAGTTCACGTTTAATACTTTGTAATCCTTACCTGCTACTGTTAATGATGTTAAAAACGACATAATGAAAAATTTTTAATTATTAATTTATTTATTTATGCAGTAAATATATAAATAAAATCTTATCAACGTAAATTTTTTAATAAAATTTTATTTACACATTTTAAAAGTCAGATTTTCAACGTTTTACAACTATCAACAAGCTTGTTTTTCTCTTTAAAAATTGCTAAAACGGCATCAAAAAAAATTATTTATACGATAATGGACCCACAAAAAAGTATCCTCTAAAGTTAAAAGCACGATTGGTACTTTTTATCGTTGCCTCTACAATAATGTCTACCTTTTTTTTAGCCCTGCTCACATCGTCAACTAAATACATTGTTTCTGATAATTCGACTTTTAACTCGTTTACTTTTATCCTTTTTTCATGAAAAAGTAACGATTGTTTCATTGTTTTTGAGATAATTTCTTTTAGCGTATTTTCATTCATCAACAAATCAAAATCAATTTCCCAAATTCTGGATCCAAAGGTTTCATCAAACTTACATTCTCCAAATGTGGTTGTTGCCAGCAATATGATTTGTTGGGCAATCGAATGCTCAATTGAGGTTTTTTCTAATTCCTTTTTTTGAATAACGCTATTAAAATCAATAGGCAGTTTATAAAAAGCTCCTTTCATCTGTTTCTTATTTAAATATAAATCAACCTGTCTGTGCGTCCTTGTTTATTGGTTTCCATTCCTTTAGAAACCTGTTTTCTTTTTATAACATGCAATTTTACTTTTGGAGTAAGTTTTAGGAATTTCTCACGATACAAAATATCTCCTATAAATCTTTGTCCTTTTTTTTCATCGACAATTACAAAATAACTGGTTCCTTTTTCAACCTTAAGCGTATTAATATCACCGGCAAAAACCTGAATATTTTGATCTTCTTTTTGAAAACTATATGTAAGCTCTTCCTGATTTAACTTTCTGTATCTTGAAATATCAAAAACTTCTATTTCCTCTTTTAAAGGCTCAAACGGAATATTTTCAAAGAGAAAGTTTTTTGGTGCTAAAAATTTTAAACCCAGAAAACTCCATATCCCTTTTTTGGAACTTTGCTGTTTATAAAAATAAGTATCACGAGTTACTTTATAAATCTCTTTTTCATTTGTTTTATCATCTGTAACAATCATTTGATAGGTAGGTACTTCAATTTCGGCAGGAACTTCAGCGCCTTTAAAATGTGTTTTCAAGTTTACCGATCCAACTTGCTGTTCAGAAATTGTTATTGTAATCGTATGTTGTTTTAAAGCAGAATCAGTACGAACAATGACTTTACCTTCGCCGTTTCCTGCATAAAAAACAGAGCCATCGTTATCTGTAAGTCCTAATGAAAGATTTAGTTCCGGTATTGGCATATTAGATTTTTTTAATATTTTAAACTTTTATTTTATACTCTTTTATCGTTTTTTAATCTTATACGATTTAAGACAATGCAGGTATAATTTTATATTTTGATTATCGACAGCACCCGGACTAAATTCATAGTCTCTTTTGAGTGTGTAAAATTTTATAGTGTTTATAGAATTGCCCATTATTTTTTTTATGTCCCTTCTTGTCAGTTCTAAAGCTGCGGTTCCGTCACAGTTAACTTTAAATTCATTTTTCAATATATACATATCTCCATTTTTAAAATAAAGTTCCAGTGGCTGTTGCTGTTTTACACATACATTATCCGTAAAAATTTTAAAGTACAGGTATATGCTTCTTTTTCTTTTTCCGAGTTGAAATACAGCATATTCATTGTCTTCATTAAAAACACGTAATAAAACCGGAGGCGCACTTGCAAAACGTTTACCAGAAAGCAACAATTCATTCTGAGTAATTGGGCAACTAATTGTATCAATTACTTTTTGTGCTTTTATAGCATTTGAAACAGAAAATAAGGCAATAAAAAGTAAAATTTTAAGTACGTTCATGAATTTGAATTATTTGGTTTGACCATTCAAAAGATCAATGTTTTTTTGTTTAAAAAAGGAAACACATTTTTCATGTGCTTCCTTTTTTGATTTACAGTACAACTATTATTTTTGTTCGTAATCTGTATCCCATTCTGTTCCGTCATTTCCTTTCTGACCATCCATTTTAATAAGGAAGTTTTTAGCAGGAAAATAAGGTTTCATATGGATATCCATATAAATTCTGTCTTTTTGAATTGGATCTTGTTCAAATCTTCTGATTTCGAAATTCTCGATTAATTTATCCGGACCAGTGATTCCGTCAAGGAAAGCAACGATTTGGTTCATAATCTCTTTACGTGTTTTAGCAGTAAAGTTTTCGAAAGCACGACGGTTTAAGAAATCCATTAATACTTTAGTCACATAATCAAAAACACGAACTACAGAATATGTTTGTAACCCTAAGTTATCTCCGCTAAACAATGTTTTTGCAGAGAAAGCCATTACTTTTCCGTACTCGTTTACCATAGGAACTAATCCTAAGTTTTCAAGATTTGCGATTTCACTTTTCTTAAGGTCAAATTTCACTCCGTCAACTTCGTTGATTCCACCGAATTTTTTACCGGCAGTAACCTGAGACATTAATGTTTTGTAAATTTTTCCTGCAAGTGCTGCAGATGGAGCAATGTGTAAATCTTCACTTTCACCAATTTGATCAAATCTTCCGCGACCTACCAACCAGTTACAAGTCATGATTACGTTAGAACGGTATACTTCACCTCCTGTTAAAGCAGCAGCATCAAACATTTCCATTACATCATCCGGTTCATCAAGATGTTCGAAATCTGTAACCAGCATTACTTTGTTTTCATGTGCAATTTTAGCCCATTTTTCGATTACTTTATTTGATCCTAAATAACCTGGAATTACCAAAATTCCGTAGTTATTTTTAAGGTCTAAACGATCGTAATTATCGACTAATTCTCCGTGAATTGCATCAATAAAACGTGTATTGTCAAGATCTTTCAATTGCTCTAAATCAGCATTTACGATCGTAACATTTTTTACTTTATCTGTCTCCGTATTTTTAAAGAACAAAGCAATAGTTCTGTAAGCTGCTTCGATTTCTCTTGTATCTTCAACTGCTTTTACTAAGTTCTTTTGCAATAATGCCTCAGACTCTTTGCATTTATCTTCACTTTGAGCCACCATATCAGTCAAAGCTTCATTGTTGCTTAAAACGGAAGACCAAAGTTCTAATGTTTTTAAAAGTGTTTCTCTTTCTTTGGCTTTGTTTACTTCTCCAAGGAAAATTTTTCTTCTTGCTTTTCTGTCCGGATTAAGGTTTTGAATACCTTCAATTGACATTTCTAACAAATCAAAACCACCGTATTTTGCTAATTTCTCAACATTTTTTTCAATTGAACCTCCGGTTACCTTGCGTTCTAATACTGCTGTATCAACGTCTCCACCTTTATATGCTTCTTTATTTGACATATCTTTATATTTTTAAAATTCTTATTTGTTCTCTTTCAACTCGTTAATCAACGTCCCAAGACTTTCTAATAAAGCTTTTTTAGCTTCTCCGTCTTCAAGGGCAGCTTTCAAAATTTTATTTGATTTTAACTGACGGATAATTTTTTGATATTGATCTTTTTCTGTTTCCAAATCAGATAAAAAGCTACTTTGTGAAGTAATTCCTTTTATACCAAAATCTCCTAAATTTTTAAAGCTTAAAGCTTCTACCTTAGTCGCTCCGTCTACAGTTTCAAAATTTACTTTTACTTCTGGTTTAAAATGTTCAAATGCTTTTTCAACACTTGTAATTCCTTCTACCAATTCTGGTTTTACAGGTGCGTCAACAGTTAATTTTTGAGCAACAAGTGTTCTGTTTTGAGGGATTGCAGTGATTGCTTCATCTGCATCTAATTTTACTTCATTACCTCCAATTCCGTAATTTGATAACATAATTTTAAATTTTTTAGTGATTATTTTATTGCTTTTTTACTCTGGTTTAATTATTGATTTTGATAAATCTGGCGACAGACATCTAAATCCCTGCTTACTTTTTCTAACTCTTCTTTATAGGTTTTTGCCGATTGGTTCAAACTGTCTATTAAATGCGAATTGTGTGTCAAACTTCTGATTTGTTTTTTATAATCAATGATATTCTTGTAAGCCAGGATTACATTGTTATAAAGTTTTTTATTTTCCGTTGTATCTTTTGGTATTTTCTGATAAATATTCGCAATCATGACATTTGCCAGACGCTGCTGAAAATCATTATCTACTTTTGGTGAATTAATAGAGTCAATCGTCATGCGCACGCTATCAATTTTTACCGAAAAATTCGTTTGATAATCGTATTCTCTTTTCATCATTTCGTTTTCTGCTTTAAGCATTTTATTTTCTGCTATCGGCATATAAAAATTGAATGATATTGCAATTAACATTACCGAAAAAGTAAGGATAAATGCAATTAGAAAAGCGATAAAGGCCTTCTGACGTTCTTGTTTGTTTAAAACTTCCATAATTTGTTATTACTTATTATATTCTTAATCTTTTATAAAGAAACCGTGTCTTTTCGGGTTGTGAATGATATCTTTTTTATCTGTTTCAGCAACAAACAATTCGATATTTTCTTTTTTCTTCCCAATGTAATCGAGTTTGTTTAGCGTTTCGAACAATTTCTCTATTTTGGCAAGCGTGCTCATGACCAACGTCGCTGTTTTATCTATATTCACGTGGTCGTAACCAGAGTTAATAAGCGATGTAAACATTATTTCAAGGTTTCCCTGAGAAATATCGCACCATTCAGCAAAATAATTCAGTAATTCTTCTTTTCCTGCTCCTGATTTAGAGTCGATAAAGTTTTTCATTACTCTGGCAAAAGAAACTACTGTACCTAACATTGCTGCAGGGTGCTGATGCAATGAAAACCAACGAAACTGTGTCAGGTGGCTTCCCAAATAGTATCCTGTATTATCTGCCAGTTGCATAACCGTTTGTGCCAAAACTCCTGATTGCTGAATACGGTTAATTTTTTGAGAAATTTGTACCGAGTAAATTTCGATTTGACCAAATGACCTGGCGATTTGCGCCTGCATGTCGACCAATTTTGGATGACAGGCAACAGTAACAGATGACGGAATATAATCTTCGTCAAGAACGGTTGTATCTCCAACTAAAACTTTTCCAATTGCTAAATAAAATCCTCCATAACCAACTCCTGAACGAAACTCTTCAGCTTTAATCAGGTGAAGTTTATACTCCGGTTGTGTGTTAGGATATCTTGGCGGAACTTCATCCGGATCGGGCTCACCAAACGGGATTCTTTTTTTAGAATTAACCGATATACAAGCCAGTAATACCAATTGTTCCCCTTCTTTTCTCTCGTATGTATCTTCCGGATAAGGAACCTGAAGATCTAGTGTATCAGTATTGCTTTTACTGATCTCGATTCTTGATCCGTTTGGAGTTATGGCGTGGCATTCCTCTACGCGAACGCGAAGCAATTTATGATTATCGATTCCTAACGTAATTTTTGTCGATTCCTTATTCTGATTTCCAGAATCGAGTAATCCATAACTTATAGGTGTGGTATGAATACCTATCGCATCATTTACCAATTCAGAAACGTTGTCCTGCATCGCTAAAAAATGATTTTTGTTGATCTTCATCCCATCAATCCAGTTAACGGGAAAATGATTTAATTTTTCTATCATAATTCTATATTTTTTTTATTTGATGTCTTATGTTTAATATTTTATATTCATGGTTTGCCTTTTCAACAAAAGCTATAATTCAAAATTCATTTTCTCATTTACTATTTGCTTTTTAAAAAGGTTTTAAACCTTTTTCTAACAAGCTTTTTCGGGTTAAACAGTAGCAATTGCGCACATTGAGCCTTTTTTAAATCTCTTTCAAAGCCAATTCTAAAAAATAACAAACTTTATGCGGCTATCAATTATAAAATTTAATATTTATTACGTGTTTAATAAATTTACTTTTATAAGAAATTCCAATTAATCAGCATTATAAATAATGGTTTTTATAACATCATTATTCGATTTCTCAATCTTAACTTCCGTCACTCCACCTTGGTAATTCATCTCTATTTCAATTTTGTCTTTACCGATTTTATATTCAATATTGATTAAACCATTTTCATTAATATCAATACTTTTGTTATTCGTTGGGATTGCATTTAAAAGATATTTAGAGTCGGTAACTGCTTCATCTTTGATAATATTAGCATAAACATTTTCAAGCGTACTATTTCTAACCAGACATTCCTCGCCTCCGCCCATCTCTACTACGATGTCCTTACAATCTTTATCTTTACTAGTATCACTTTTCGAATTCTTGGATATTTCTGTTTTAGGAATATTACAAGATTTATAAATATTTTCTAAATTATTAAACGTGTAATTTACCTTAATTGGATTTTCAGGATCAGCTGTCGTATTCCACAATTGCTTTTCATTTGGTAAAAATAACAGCCATGCTATAGTACTCTCAACCATTTGTTTAACTTTAGGATCGTCTGATAAATTATTTTCAAAATAAACCTGGATAGTTATAGAATCATTCTCAATTCGTTCAATTCTAACAAAATAATCTTTATAAATTTTTAAATCTAAATCACTTGATTTTACAACTTCTAATGCAATATCTTCACAGGTTAGTTTTGCCTTTTCAACATCTGTTTTTTTTACAGCATCTTTTGCTTCTTCTGATTTAGAGTCTTTACAACTAATTAAAATCAGTAAAACCAGTACAATAATTATTCTCGTTATTTTAAGCTTTTGAATCATTCTTATTTTTTTTATACATATTGATCTGTTATGCTAACTGATTAAAAGAAAACTTTATTCTTAATAGCTGAGGCATTTAAATATTCAATAAATTTATTGTCTTATATACTTTGTGATATCTGTACTAAAATGTATTATTTAACACCTACAATTAAGCCATTATCATCTATCTTAAACTTTTCTGTTTTTAAAGTTTTAAAGTCTTCACCATTTTTTGTTTTAGTATTTAAACTAAAAACATAATCCTTATTAATCTCAAATTGAGTAAATTCAGAAACTGTATTTAGTTCATCACCTTCTTTAGTAAAACCAATATCCTTTTTGGTAATGACTTTATTGTTTTTTAATGTTACCAACGTATATGTAAAATCATCAAAATTAAAATTGCCTATGATAAAAACTCTAATTCCGTTTACATCAGGTAATCTTAAATAATCTCTTGTTTTTAAATTTGCTACATTACAATCTAATTCATTCCATACATTATTACCGTCAATAATACTCTTTGTAATTGGCAAACTTGTAATTTTAGTATTAGAGAAACAATCGTTTTGATTTACTTTATTTTCCTTTTTAAAAAAAACTAAATAATCATCGTAAACAATTACTAGAGTATTATCGATAATTAATAACTCGATCCAAGGAATTTGACATGCTTTTTCAGGATAAAGCGATTGATAAATACTTATTTCTTTTCCAATCTTTAAACCATTTTCTAAAAATATAGATTCGTAAAATTTTGCATTTTTTGTACTTTGATAATATTTGACTGGACTCATAGTACTTTTATAAAATTCAAACGTACATACATTTTTGATGACAACGTTTTTATCATTTATTTCAATCTTTATATTTTTAAATTGATTTATTACTTCATTTTTTGTTTTTTTTTGAGTCTCAGAAATTGAATTTTCCGAAATTTTATAAAAAATCCAACTATTTGCACTTGTAATATCCTCACTTAAAACTTCTTCCTTATTTTCTTTTACCACTTGATTGGAAGAATCTTTTACAAGTTCTAAATTTGAATTATCAATTAATTCTTTACCATTATCTGCATTTGTATTTTCTTTACAACTTGCAAACAATAAAGTTAAAATTGTAATGCTTAATATTCTTTTCATAGTTTTATTCTTTATCATTCAAGGAATTCTTTCAGCTAACAAAATCATCGCATTCTTGCTAGCTGAGGCTTTTCTTTTCAATACGTCAATGAACTTTTTGTATTTATTATTTAACTAATAGTAAAGTTTATTTTTTTCCATTTCAACATCTAGAGATTCATCCAGATAATAAAGTGAATCTGTTTCAATTTTTCCATTTTCTATTATTTTGCTTCTTTCATATAAAATATAACCAACGGACTTGTCTACTGGAGAAGAAAAATATTTAATTTTCCAGATTTTTTTGTTTTTTATATCCAAATAAGATAATGAAGTATAATGACTGGGTTCGTATTTTAAATCTTCTACATTTCTATAAAATTCAATCGAATCTTTCTTTCTATTATCAATAAAAGTGTAAAGAACTATTCTGTATTTTGTTTCATTTATAAATTGTTTCTCAAATTTAAGCTTGGCTCTATCAGTAGAAATAATTTGAGGAAACTTACTGTTTTTGAAATTTGAATATTTTTTTTGATATAAATCATTCTGTTTTTTCAACACCAAGTATCCTTTATCATCCGTTAAATTGTCAAAATATCTTTCACTACCCAGAGTTGAATCACCTGAAAATACATTTTCTTGAAACTTAAGATCACTTTTTAATATTAATGTATCATCAGATTGAATAGTCAATTTTTCATTAATTTGATTACTTTGTACTTTATTTGATATCGACGTATTAATTTCTTTTTTACAGGAAACTAAAATAATCATTATTAAAAAAAGAGCTGTGCTGTTTTTCATGGTATTACTTTTTATTATAAAATTCCTCCTGCCAGCAAGAACATCCCATTATTGCTAGCTGAGGCTCTTCTTTTCAAAATATCAAGGAGCTTATTGTCTTGTTTTTTTTAAAATCTATTTATTACGTCTTTAATCGTGGTATTATCCTACTTAATTTTAGCAATAGAACCATCCTGTTTAATTTGATACTTTTCTAAAATCTTTTTTAATCTTGAATTATAATCTATATCATAAATATTGATAGTTAGATCCTTATTTATGACAAAAGATTGATAAGTCTTATTTTCGGGCATTGCATAACCCAGTGCTTCATTTGCAATTATTTTATTGTTTTTGACATTAATTAAAGTTTGAGAATCTGAATCACCATACGTACAATAGATAAATGAATCAAATCCTAAATTTCCATTATTAATCTGATAAATTTCATCTGGATTGTCTTCAGTATTTTCCGAAATAATTTTCTTAATTTGAAATAATTTATCTCCCATTATTTGTGGGTAAAGTTCTAAATATTTCTTTTTTTCTGAATTTGCTAGTTTATTTTTTTCTTCAAAATCAAAAGGTAAATTCACCCTATTATCACCAGTTACTTTTAATAGTACTTTGGGTTTAAGTATACATTCACTTGGTGCATAGAATTCACCTTTCGGAGAATCTATTATTTTCCACTTTAGCTCTTTATTTTCTGTTATTATAATCTCTGCTAAACCATTCTTTGCATTAAAAAAACTATTGAATTTAACTTTTAATTTTTTTTCGTTTTCTATTACTCCTCGTATATTAATAATTGTTTCATCAAAATCGCAATCTAGTTTAGCTCCATTATTATACACCGAACAATACTTTGCATATACAGAATCATTTGAAAATTTGATAAAATCAATAGTAAATTGTTGAGATTTATCTTCCGACTGCCAAGCCCATTTACCTAGAATAGATTTTAACTCATACTCTTTTTGTTCTTTTTTACTAACGCCTGAATCATTATATTCAATAGTAGTTTCATTTTTTAAAATTCCAGTTGATTTATCTGAATTGTTGCAGTTTATAAATAATAGAATTAAAATTGTAATGTATAATATTTTTCTCATATTTTAAATTTATTATAAAATTCCTTAAGCTAACAAGAACGCTATTCCTGCTAGCTGGGGCTTTTCTTTTCAATAGGTCAATGAACTTATAGTTTAAAAATCTGTAATACTTTGTACTTTAATTTTTTATTATCTTCCCTAATTCATTTACTTCGTAATTAACTACTAATTCAGATTTAGTTTTATCCTTTACCTTTTCTATCGTTTTTACGTGTATAACTTGTTTTTCATCGATTTGAAAATTTGTTATAGATTTATTATCAATATTTTCTGGCTCGAATGATTCTCCTTCTACATATAAGTTTGAAACTATTTTATTATCTTTTATAGTTAAAAGATAAAATCTATATGGGAAATCAGCACAATCCTGAGGTACTAGAATGAATTTAACATCATTTTTTGATGGTAATGATAGATAGCGAACATCTTCCTGTCCACATGAAAAATCTTCAAGACCTTTAATAAGGGTTACTCCAACTTTATTATAAGTTACATTATCAATATCAATCTTTTTATTATATGGTAATTGTATATTAGATTCTTTAAGGTAATTGTCTGCTTTATTTTCAGTAACAGATATTTTATCATTATTTGGAACAAAACAATGATATCCTTTATCATAATAAAACAAATGATTATCTATAATAAACATATCACCGAATGGAAATAAACATCCTTCTTTGGAAAGATCTCCATAAGCATTCATAACCACAATAATATCATCGTTTGCTGCATTAAGACCATAATCTTTCTTAAGTTTTTCTTTAATATCAGCTCCCGTTTTTTTGCTTTTAAAATAACTAGTAAACGTACTTTTTTCTTGAACTATTTCTCCTTTACATTTAAGTGAGTTTAAATTCATGACTTTTATAGAATCATTACTAATGTAGATTTTTATATTTCCATAAGTCTTGTCAATATTTTGAGATGAAAAACACCATTCTTTATAACCTGAATTATCTTTAACTTTTATTTTTTCTGTAATATTCTTTGAGTATTCATTATCTAAATTGGAAACTTTGTTCTGTTTGCAACTAAATAAAATACTGATTAATACTAAAAGTAAAATTTTACTAATTTGTTGAATCGTTAATGCATTTTTAATCATCTCATTTGCTTTTATTTGTCAATAAAATTCCTTCAGCTAACAAGAACGCTATTCCTGCTAGCCGAGGCTTTTCTTTTCAATACGTCAAGGAACTTATTGTTTAATATTAAAATCTATAATACTTTGTACCTTAGACTTTTATTAACTTGCCCAATTCATTTATTTCGTAATTGTTCACTATTTCAGATTTAGTTTCTCCTTTTACCTTTTCTAACGTTTTTACTTTTATAATGTAGTCTTTATCGATACTAAAATTCGTAACTTCTGCATTTTCTGCATTTTCGGGATCTACTAATTCCCCTTCAACATATAAGTTCGAAATAATTTTATTATCTTTTACAGTTAATAGAAAAAACCTATAAGGGTTATCTCCGCAATCCTGTGGAACTAAAATAAGAGTAATATCATTATAACTAGGTAATGATATATACCTTAGTGCTTCACCACTACACGAAAATTCTTTAGCTCCAATAATATCACATTCTAAAATTTTATATTTAATATTTTCAATTGGATGTTTTTTATCATATGGAAATGACTGACTATTTTTTTCAAAACAAATATTATTTTTGGTTTTCTTTTTCAAACAAACGATGCATCCATCTTTTTCATAAAACATATATTCATTTATAAAAAATGCATCTTGAAAATATTTATCTAATTCAGAATTTTTATCATAGACTTTTTTATTCCTTATCGTCAATATTTCTTTTGGAAAATCAAGATTAAATTCTTTTTTAAATATTTTTACATATGATTCATAAAGATATTTATGTTCAAAATAACCTTGCGGACTAATTTTGTTAGTGTAAACATCATCTGTGTATTTATTATTAATATATATTGAATCATTACTTACATCTATCTGAAATAGTCTAATTTTTTCATCTGTACAAGAATAACTATTAGGAGATAATGAAATAGTCCTATAAAACAACCAATTATCTCTTTCTTTTATTATTTGTTTCTTTTGAGTTTTAATAACTTCTTTTTCTACTATATCACTCGCATTTGATTTCTTGCAGCTAAAAAGCATTAGTAAAGTAAAAAGATAAATTAATCTCATAATTTTAGTGTGTAGAATCATAATTATTATTTTTAAATATTTCAATTTCAGCTTTTCTCCTTTTAACTAGCCCAGCTAATCCACCATTTGTTACATCTGAGAATTCATCAGCACCACCTGAATAATCTTCATTATTAATTTTTTTCTTTATTTGAGTTTCTGACTTGTTTTTTCCTCCAGTATTCAAAAAATTAACACCTGAATTAAATGTTAAACTTACTAAGGCATCAAATTCATATTGATATAGGTTGACAGTAATATCTCTTTGTATTGATTTTTCAAATTCAGAAAGTCTAAAATTGAAGAGTTCCATTGCTCTTGTTTCTGTAATTCCTCTTTTGAATTCTTCTGATTCGCTACCATTACACGGACCTGAATGAACTTTATGCCCATAACCAATTGTACAATGATGTTCTTTCGCATCATCATTATATAAATTAGGCTTGAATTTTTCATAATCTAATATAAATTTCTTTGCTTTATCAGAAGTTTTTAATGTTTTAGGATCAACTCTAGTTTGGGAATTATTTTTTGACGCATCTGAGTTATTCGATGCAAAAACAGCTTTACAATTACAGGTGTCAACGTAACCTAATTCTTTAGCTAATTGAACAATACTTTTTCCATTTAAACTATTTGAATTTTTGCAAAAATATTTATCTTCAAGATAGTTATTATCAAATTCTCTTACATCGACATGTAACCAACTAAAAGTATGATCATATCTTAAAGCTCCATTAGGCTTATACAATAAATCAATAGGCTCAGTAGAAAAAAGATTTTTATCCGGCCACTTCTTTTGAGCTCCCAGATATTTTATATAAAAATCATCTCGAATATCTTTTAATTTTTGCAAATTTTGTCTTACAGGGCCTCTAATTTCCACACCATTTTTACTAAACTGTATGTCAATTGCTTTTCCCTGATGATTAGTAGTTGTATAGTTTTTAAAACGACATCTATATCCCGATGTAACTTGATCCATTGTGTAAACAGTTTGTTTACTAAAATAAAATTGTAATGCTTTTACACCAAATAATAATGACCTATGAATTCCTGGATACTCATAATTGTGATTTGCTTCATTATGAGGTAAAGCTTTGTAAGTCAATTTTCCTGTATGATCACCAAACCCATTACAAGAATTAGTTTCATTTATACCTCTTAATTCACTTGATACAATTTGTCCTTTTTTCTTGCAATCACATTTCATTTGATTCCAAAATCTAGTTGATAGGTCAAATTTTTTAGAAAAATCATCAATGGCTGTAAGAACATTCCCGCAAACCCTACCTGTTTCTGGGACTTTCATATAATCTCGCTGAAATTGCTTAATCATTTTTTCAGTACGATCTGTAAACTTATCAGTGGGTACATTCCCTCCAAATCCTGCCAAACGAATATTTATTTCTCTAATAAGCTCACTATCTGGCGATTCTTTTTTGATACAATATTTCTCTCCACAACTTTCCTTCTTCTTATCCTCAGCACTAGGTTGAACAACCTTCATTACCATATTAACAATTTCTCCCTGATCTTGCTTAAATACTTTAGCATCAACTTTTACTATCTCATTAATTGAACTTTTTTTAGTTTCAAAAACTTCAACTTCTGCAAATAATTCCTGCTCTGCTCCTTCCTCAAAAAGATTACCTCCAAGGCTTCTTGGAATAGTATCCAGCGCTATGACCATTGCATGTATATTAGCCTTAATAGGAAATTTTAAGTCCGTCAATATATCATTTGGGCTTCCGTTATCATGATCGTACAATCTAAGACGTACTTCTTTTCCAATTAATTCCTTAGAATCTATCCATACTTTAAGCTGCTTTTCTTTAAAAAGACCTGTTATCGGACGATCTGCTGTATCTGTAATATGCACCCTTGTGATCTCTCCTTTTGGTGGCGTTGCTCCACTCGATGGCGATGTTTTCGGTTTTGCGGGCTGTGTAGGTGCTGCAGTTTTTGCAGGCTGTTGAGGCGTAGTTTTGCCTTTATATGGCGCTACAGGGACCTCAAGATCGTTTACATCAACATTATTACTTGCTATTTTTTCCTGATTAAAATCTGTTGTAACATAATATTCGTGGATTTTATCTTCAGCCCCATCTTTTTTTGCAATCTTGGCAAAACTTGGTCTTAGTAAAAAATCAACATCAGCTTTACCATTTTTAACAATAGCAGGAAGTGTTTGTATTATATTTTTTTCATTCGCTTTATTGTGTCCTCCCTTTGGGGCATCATCTTCCCAAAGTGTCACATACACCTTGTGTTTTTCCATGTGCAGGCAATTCACCCTCGCTTTAAGCGTTTGTCCGTATGATAAAGGTGCTGCAGGTTTTTTTCCGCTTTTATCCAGTAACTCTATACTGTCAATTTTTGGTGTTTCTGCAGGTTGTGTTTTTACGTCAAGTCGGGCTGTTTCGTCTCCTCTTCTTGCCAAAATACGAATGCCTTTTCTATCTAAGCTTTTCTGAAAAAAGGTGTATGATATTTTCTTTCCTGTTTTGTCATTCTCATTTGTTTTACGCCATCTGCCATTTTCTAAAATATAGATTTCCCATTGCACAGGATGCTCAAAATGATTATTATCTGCAGTAGTGTTTTGAAAAGGTAAAACTGTCGGTGAAAAATTATTTACCGAATAAAATTCTTCCTTACCTACTATAGGATTTGGATTTCCAAATATTTTAAAATCTGACATACTATTTTATTTTATTTACAAATAGAATCACTCTCTTCTAAACTCTCTTGAAATTGCGCCGTATCTACCAAAGGATTCAACTGATTGCTTACTTGAGGTTTGGCTTTCTTGGCATTTTGTTTTCCCGGTTCGGCTTTTTGACCGTGCTTATCAACTTCTATACAATCCGGTCCTCCAATTGGGCAGGTTCCTTTACTGTCTTCTAATAAAATTTTTCCTTTATTTGATAATGTCACTTTTTCATAAAATCCGCTCCATTTGGTAATCGTAGCCTGGCAAGGCAAATAATCCCCACTTCCGTTAGGCTGCATTTTGCATTTGCCAAAAGTATTTTTCTCCAGCGTTTGCCCAATTTCCTTGTCGGTTGCAATTAGTTTTTTTTCTGCATCTTTATCATTTGCATAGTGTTTCTCTTGCGACTTTACCTTCAATGCATCTTTTTTAGGTTCTACGCTAAACTTACATTTTAACGTTGCTCCCTGCACTACAACATGTTTCTCACTCATGGCTTTACCTTTTTTGAATATTAGATACTTTAACCCTTCTTTGTAACTTTTTTATGCACTTTTGTATTTATACCTCTTCTTTTTTCAAAGTCTCTATAGTTATCCCTACTCTTACCGGATCATCATAATCTACACTGCATTGCATGTTTATTTTTTCAATACAATAAGAATCACTGTCTAAGAAATACGTTGCGTTGTAATTTCCTTTCCACGGATCAAATCCAAAATTAGATTCAGCACCGGAATCTACATATTCTCCCTTTTGTTCTACTTTTATCAAATAAGATTCATCTAAAAAAGAATCTATTTTTTGCTCAACATTAAATGTAGATTCTTCTCCTTTTTCAAGTGGAAAAGAAACTTGGTTATTAAATGAATAATCTGCTGTATAGCCAACATGGATACCATTAAAAAAAGCTCTTAAAAAATAATCTGAAGCAAGATATGTAAACAATGTAGCTGTACTTTGCAATGCAATATCAGCATGATCTATATATTTTTCAGCTACTTCACCCTCATAATAATCTAAAATTTCCTTTTTTTTATTTCTCCAACGATTTTCAATATCGTTGTAATTATAAATATCGATCCATTTACCTGATTCATCAACAACAATCTTTAGGGGATACAAAACTTCGGCTGTTTTTGCAGCAAGTTCGTCCATAACTGTATCAGGTATTTTATTATTTATGTGAATAGATTTCCTGTCTATTTTAAACAAATGAAAATTATTATTATCCGAAGCCAGCCATTTTACTTTTACTTCCATTTCAATTACATCAACCTCTTCACCAACCTCTGTTGTGTATTGTACTTTGTACTTTTTTTTCGTTCCACCCGGTAAAAAAGGCAACCTGTAATTCTCACCTAAACTAACTTTTTTAGGTTTTTTTTCTATTACTTCTTCTTTTGATGAAATAGATTTTTCGGGCGCTAAAATCACTACTTTTAAATGACTTTTAAAATCTGCTTCAATCAAATCAGGAATATCACAATAGATATTATGATATCTTCTAAGTTCTCGGGCATCTATATTAAGTTCACGAGCTACACTTTCGAGAGTATCCCCTTTTTTTATCTTATAAACGCGATGTCCATTGTTAGAGGAGTGCGTCTCAGCTTCTTCTATATAAAACATAGATCCTAAATTTTATAACTTATTGTTTCTCCGATTTTTATACTTTTTTCTGGGTTTTGTTTTTATCCTCACTAGGATCATATATAAAACCCTCTTCGCCTTTCTTTTTGCTTTTAGCTGGTACAAACTCTTTTTCTTTCTGCCTTTTACAAATGATAACTGAATTTTCTGTGACGCCATTCATTCCCAACGTATAATTAGCATCTACATATCTTGCCGTTTCATACCATTTGGGCTGTAGAAAAAATACCCAATTGTAATTTTCTCCGTTATGTTTTAATTCTATTTTACTATCTGCATTATGCTCATTATAACCTGAAACAGTATGGTAAAATAAAGCTCCAAAATCAATTCTAACTGGGCCTTTTGACCTAATTGAAGTATAATCTGCGCTATCTGGTTTTTTCTGAATTAATAAAGTGATCAATAATAAATCCTTCATTTCTACAGTATCAATTTCCGGAAATGGGTCTTTTCGTTCTGGTATTTTCCATGTAACATATTCTTTTGGAGGTATTTGCATCATATAGTTAAATACTGCATAAATTCCCGTTGGTACCATAAATACAAAAAAATGAGAACACATTAAAAAAGTGAGGCTTATACCGTTTAATGCGGTATAAATGATAATAAATAAAACACTTGAATATAAAGTGATCAAAAGAGAGAACAGTAATTCGATACCCACGACACCACTTAAATTAAACTCTTCAAAATACCATCGATATAAATAAACATTCAGAATTCCGAATAGCAAAGAAGCGATCTGATAAAAAAGAAATTCGTTAGATAATTCTGTAAATAATTTATTATATCCTAAAAATGCTACTAACGCATAGATAACGACAAAGGAAAAAAGGTAAATAAAAAATTTCTTTTTATACGTTACCGCAAATTCTTTTACTTTATCACTAAATACCATAGTAAGTATAGCGCAAACGGCTATAATTATTACTAAAAATACAATAAGCCTAATATCTACAAGTGCTCCTAAATGCTTCTTTACCATTACTAAATTCGTGTTGTATACCCTAACACAGGTTGTTTACTAAAATCAAACTCTTCGGTTTCTTCATTCATCAATAAAACTGTTTTTATCTCGACTTCCATCGGGAAAAAATGTTCGCAAAAACAGTCTATAAATATTTTTACTTCGCCATTATTTACATAATGATCAAAAGGTTTGTTAGTTATTGGTCCTATTTCGATGGTTAAATTCATAGAATAATCCATGTAATCTTTACCCACAATAAAATCAACCCCTAACCTATTCTCTCCCAATATAATTTGTTCTCCTTCTTCGCTATATTCCTTTGAACTTGTTGTCGAAAAAGTTACTTTTTCTTCGATAATACTTGCCAGGCAACGACATGCCAAATCGATATCTCCAACAATTTTATAAGCATAAGGCAAAAGCTGAATAAACTTTGAGACCAAAATGGCCGGATAAATATGCGGCAAGCCCCAGAAATCATAGAAAAAATCTAATGGTTTGCTACCGTTTAACTTGTATAAAAAATCTCTTTCGACACTTTCTATTTTTGTCTTATAATGAAAAATCTCATTTTCAAAAGGAGTGAAAAAATTACGTGCTTCGGCTTCCTGTCTTTTCTGATGCTTATGCTCCCTGATCATTTGCCCAACTGATTTGTCGGCATTGTTCTCGCTTAAACTATGTACAAATCCTTCCGGAAGCGCATCATACATACTGTCTCTTGACAATTGTATGTTAAGAAATTCCTGCTTATCATAATTATCATCCTGAATTGAAGCCCCTAAAATATCACTTCTGTGCGCTCTCGAAAATTGTCCCTGATTAGAAATCGTAATTTCATCCTGAACAACGGTATCGCTCATTAGCAATTCATTAGCAACCACTTCGGCTCTAATATCATACGAAATACTTTCTATTTCGCGTACCAGATCTTCAAGGCTCTTCTTATTTTTTCTTTGCATCGTCGTTAATTCGTCCTGCACCTATATATCGTAATTGAAAATATTCGTCGTTGAAATTATATATCGCAAGCCCCTTGTCTGTACAGGCCAGAATTCTGTCATTGTGCAGATACAAGCCTACGTCTGAAATAGGATGGTCTTTATCGTATCTAAAGAAAATAAGGTCGCCTTCTGCCAGGAATGTTCTTCCGGTAAAAATTTGAATCGATTTGGATTTCCACATTCCTGCAGGATCTTTAGGAAGCGTTACTTTGTAAACATCACTGTACAGGGATTGCAGGAAATACGAGCAATCAATTCCTTTTTTAGAAAAACTTTTTTCCTGATAAGGTGTATTAATCCAAGGATCGATATACGAATAGAGTTTGTAATTTGTGATCTTGTTTGGCATCACGGCCAATACAATAGAGTATTTTTCTTTTAATGCTAAAATAGCATCACTTAGATTTTCTGAGTTGTCATTGACAACGGTTTTGTTTTTCAAACCGCCTTCATTTATTTTAGATTGCTTTTTTAGCGTCTCTAAAGAATAATCATATTTAAAAGGAATCTGCGAAATATAATTCTGGGCATTGCAATCTATGCAGAATTGCATCATAATAAGTAATAAAACTGCCTGCCTCATAAAACATATTATTTATTGTTTTTTACTATCATTTTTGAAAAATAGTAAAAAATTTATTTTCAATTTTGAAATCTAGTAACACGAAAAAATAAATAGAATTTTCATTTTTTTTGTTAAAAAGCTAATAGAACACCCACAGAAGCTTTTAAACTAATAATGAATTTATTTACTTTTACAAAACATATGGTTGCAAACGTAATAAATTATTTTGTAAGAATACAAATTATTTTTGTAAATTTTCTACCATAAAAGTTAACATTTTTAAAATAATTAAACCTATTTTTGCTTTCGTTTTTCATAAAATTTATCTGACTTAGTGAATACCTTAATTAATTGAAATGAATAAAAAAAATATTGATATTCGGGTTGTATTTTTCTTTGCTATATTATTACTAATTGGAATCGTGGCTTTTATTCTTCAGTTATTCAATCATGTAGATTGTGAAGATGCTAAGTTTTATATTTTCTCAGATAACTCGCAAACGCAGGAATCTATTGAGTTTTATGACAAAACACCTAATGCAAAATCATGGAAATGGGACTTTGGAGACGGTTCTGAAACAGATGTAAGAAAGCATACCTTTCATGTGTATAAAAATCCGGGGACTTATTTTGTGACTTTGACAATAAACGGAAGTTGTGTTCACACAAAAGAAATGGTTATTAAGAATAAATATGCTGCTGATATTTTGGGAACACCAAAAATTACTTCGGCCAAAATAATCTTTGTAGGACAGCCAACTTACTTTAAATCAGTCTCTGACGATGCAAAAACATGGGAATGGTCGTTTGGAGAAAGCAGAGGAATTGATGAAACTTCTTCTAATCCGGTATACACTTTTTCGACGCCCGGAGAAAAAACTATTACACTGGTTATCAATGGGGATTTTAGCCGTGTGGCAAAAAAAAACATCTATGTGCACCCAAAAGTGATCAAAAAAACAAATCCGCTCGATGTAACGTCTTACGAATATGAGAAGAAGGCAGAAGCTTTTGCATTGCCAAGAGGACCGCTAAAAAAAGATCCTCTTGAAGAAATGCTGCAATACGTTCCTGTAGCTCCAAAAACAAAAACCATAAAAGACAGTACGAGCGTAATAAAAAAAGCGCCAAAAATCTCTGAAGATCAGTTTGAAATCTTGTTGCTAAAAGTAGCTGAAGGAAGTAAAGTTAAAGACGATTTTGCCGAATTTTTATGTGATGACCTTGAAATTCCGATTGTAAAAAATGATAATGATTTATTGACTTTTTCTCAATTATGTGCTTCTATTAAAGGCAAAAAGATAAGAATTGATGCCATTAGATTGAATAAAGACAAGCAAAACAATTGCATAAAAGGATTGAATATCAGCTATAAAGTAAAAAAATACCTAATCTGGTCTAAAGATTAAGATTGTTATGGAAGAAGAAAAAAATATTTTCAGCGTAGAATTGCTAAGTGCATTAGAAATCGCTAAAAAAATTGCTAAAACCAATTTAAATAAATATTACTCTGCGTCGCATTTATTGAAGGCAATTTTAAACAGGGATTTATCGCTTTTAAAACGTCTTGAATCTATGGGCAAGGATGTTTATTACCTTGATGAATGGGCTGAAGTCCGTATGGAAGAAGAACCCAAAACGACCCAGGTTGGCGACGCAGAACCAAGCGATTTGATAGACGAAATTATTAAAGAGGCAGAATCTGTACGTTTCGCTTTAAATGAAGATGAAATTACTCTTTATGCCATCATTGTAGCCATAAGTTCGCCGGGAGTTGGTTTTAACTTTGACCAAATGAAAACCTACCCTATTTCCAGAAACGAATTACTGGAAGATGTGGCTAGTATTCCGCAACCGGTAAATGGTGTAAAACAAGAGGTTAAAAAAGGGTTTTTAGCGAAATATGCTATTCATAAAAATCTTGAAAAAAAGAATAAAAAAATAGCTGCAATTGGTCGTGAGACAGAACTGAACACTATAAAAGAAATTCTATGCAGATTCTCGAAACCCAATGTTTTGCTTATTGGCGACCGCGGAATTGGTAAATCAATATTAATCGATACGCTTGTTCAAAATGTAATTGCAAATCAGGTTCCTGATGTTTTAAACAAAGTGCAGCTTTTTGAACTTGATTTGTCGTCGCTAATTGCCGGCGCATCATACAAAGGAGAAATCGAAGATCGTTTAAAAAACTGTATTCAGGAATTGAAACAATACCCGAAAGCAATTCTAATTATTGAAGAAATTCATACTTTACTGGATAAAAATGGCGGTGATTCCGGAGTTTCTAATGTTTTGAAAGGCGAATTAGCCAAAGGATTAAACATTATTGCCACGTCTACCATAGATGAATATACGAAAAGAATTGAGAAAGAACAAGGACTTTCCGGAATGTTTGAAATCGTTAAACTAGAAGAATCTGACGATGATACTTTATTTCGAATGATCAGGGAATCGATTAAAACCTATCAGGAACATCACAAAATTCAAATTGACGATGAGACAATTACAGAATCTATTCGATTGTCAAGAAGATATTTAAAAGAAAAAAGCTTACCGGAATCTGCCATCAATCTTATCGATCACACGATGTCTGTTTTAAAGACATCCGGAGAGACGTTTCTAAAAGAAAAACAATCTATTCTTGACAAGTTAGCCCTTTTAAAACAGAATGAAAGCAGTTTATCTGAAGAACAATTAATAAAAGAATGCAACTGGTTTTTGACGGATTTAATCAATAAAACAACATTTTTAATGCTTGTTGAGGATCAAAATGAAACAAATATTTTTGAAACTTCTGAAGCTATCATTAAACATATTGAAAGCCTAATAACTACGCTTGAGGAAAGAGCACTGGACAAACGTGTTCATATTGAAGCTTTTGATCTTTCGCTTATTATTGCTCAAAAAACGGGTATCCCTGCCGGAAAACTAAAGGAAGAAGAAAAACAAAAACTGAATAATATTGAAGAGGTTTTAGGCCGAAGAGTTATTGGTCAGGATCACTGTATTGCAACGGTGGCAGGCTCTATATTAGAATCAAGATCAGGATTAAGCAAAGCGGGACAGCCTATTGCATCTTTCTTTTTTTTAGGACCAACAGGAACAGGAAAAACAGAATTAGCAAAAAGTTTGGCTGAGTTCCTTTTTCAGGATGAAAATGCCATTATACGTTTTGATATGTCTGAGTTTAAAGAAGAACATTCGGCTGCGTTACTGTATGGTGCGCCTCCAGGCTATGTGGGTTATGAAGAAGGCGGATTGTTAGTGAACAAAATCAGACAAAAACCGTATTCTATTGTTTTATTTGATGAAATTGAAAAAGCGCATCCTTCTGTTTTTGATGTTTTTCTTCAAATCATGGACGAAGGTAAATTGCATGACAGATTAGGAAAAGAAGGTGATTTCTCTAACGCCATTATACTTTTTACCTCAAATATTGGTGCAGATCATATTGTAGAAACTTTTAATAAAGGTCAGATTCCGAGTTCTAATTCTTTAATGGAAATTATGGGGAATTACTTTAGACCTGAATTTTTAGGAAGGCTAACAGAGATTATACCTTTTGCACCTATCAGTAAGGAAAATGCCTTAAAGATATTCGAAATCCATCTTAAGAAAGAGTTTATGGATTTACTTAAAAATATTAATATTACGGTCGAAATTCCGATGGAAGCCAAACTTTATCTGGCAGAAAATGGATACAATGCAAAATATGGTGCAAGGCCAATTAAAAGTATTATCAGAAGTCATTTAAGAAGACCTTTGGCAAAGAAAATAATTGCTGGCGAAGTAAAAGATGGCGACACTATAACAGTCGTTATTGAAAATGAAGAAGTAAAATGGATCAATCAGGAATTGATTATAGATGAAATTTAAAATACTAAAAACGCTAAGATAATCTTAGCGTTTTTTTATGTCTTATATTAATCTAAAACCAACCCTATTTGGCCGTCATCATCTAATTCTGTTTCTACAGATTCATCTTCTGATAATTCAGGTTTTTCAGGAATTTCTTCTACAGGTTCTTCGTATGGGAGCGGTTCTAACAAATTAACTTGTTTTACTTTATCTGCTGTAAGTTGATTTCCTAAAGCCTTAAAACCTTTTACAGCTATAAAGTCCTCAACATCAATATGCAAATCTTCTTTTTGAACACCTTTTACTTTTGCAAAAATCAATTGTGCCACAGGACGATAATCTGTCGATACGATTTCTAATTGCGAATTTGGATGTTCTGTAATGAAACTTTCTTCTTTATTTTCGGTTTCAACCAGGAAACGTTTCAAATAATAACGCTCTTTTTCTCCATCATAATAAATTGCAGAAATTGGTTTTTTAGGTTTCCATTTTTCCAAAACAATCATATCTTCATCAAAATGGGTCGATAATTCCGGAATAATAACTTTAAGTTTACCAGACTGACTGATAATCAAAATTTTATCACTTGGCTTAAATTCTCCTAGTAGTTCTCCCCTTGCATCAACATTTAAACGTTTTACGGTATCGTCAAACCAAACTTTTCTTGGTAATAAAGTCGAAATTCCTTTCTCTTTTAATTCGATTTTCTTGATTGGATATTTAGTAACTAAATTTCCTTTTGAAGCTCTTCCTTTAATGGCTAATTTGGCAAAATCAATATCGAATTTTAATTTTTTGATCGTTCCAACCTGGCGTAATAAAATTGCAATAACTTCTGCTTCCCCATTCGGATTATGAGAAAAATAAACCACTTGCGATCCAGCGGTTTCATTCGTTAAATCATAAGGTTTATCACGCGTTACACCCGTAACATTGAAACGTTTGATATAAGATGGACCTGATTTTCCGTCACGATAAATCATGTTGTAAATCGTGCGTTTATCACTCTTGTCAAAAATAGCAACGTGAATAATGTCTTTTCCAACAAATGTTTTGGCATCAACCTTTGTAATCATCATTTTACCATCGCGTAAAAACACAATTACGTCATCAATATCAGAACAATCCGTAAGATATTCGTCTTTTTTAAGGCTAGTTCCAACGAAACCTTCTTCGCGGTTTACATAGAGTTTTGTGTTACGCAAAACTACTTTTGTTGCCTCGACATTATCAAAAACACGAAGTTCTGTCTGACGTTCACGGCCTTTTCCGTATTTCTCTTTTAATTTGGTAAAGTATGCAATAGCAAAGTCTGTTAAGTTTTCCAGATTATGCTCTACTTCTTTCATTTCATCTTCTAACTTGGCGATAAAATCATCGGCTTTGTCAGAGTCAAAACGAGTAATACGAATCATCGGGATTTGAGTCAGTCTTTGTAAATCATCGTCATTAATTTCTCTGACGAATGATTTTTTGAAAGGCTCAAAACGGTCGTATAAATATTTGTACAGCGATTCTCTGTCAGAATACAATTTAAATTCGATGTACATTTCTTCACGAATGAAGATTTTTTCTAAAGTAGAAAAATGCCATTTGTTTTTTAATTCTTCTAACTGAATTTCCAGTTCTTGTTTAAGCAAATCAACGGTTCTGTGTGTTGAAATTTTCAACATTTCAGAAACTCCAATAAACAATGGCTTGTTGTCTTCAATAACGCAACCTAAAGGCGCCACAGAAGTTTCGCAGGCTGTAAAAGCAAACAAAGCATCGATAGTTTTGTCTGGAGAAACGCCCGGAAAAAGATGAATTAAAATCTCAACATCGGCAGCGGTATTGTCTTCAATTTTCTTGATTTTGATTTTACCTTTATCATTGGCTTTCAAAATACTGTCAATCAAAGTTGTCGTATTGGTCGAAAACGGAATTTGCGTAATCACCAAGGTGTTTTTATCTAATTGCGCAATTTTTGCACGTACACGTACACGTCCGCCACGCAATCCGTCATTATAATTCGACACATCGGCAATACCTTGTGTCATGAAATCAGGATAAAGTGTAAAGGCTTTTCCTTTTAAAATCTTGATCGAAGCATCGATTAACTCATTGAAATTGTGAGGTAAAACTTTTGTCGAAAGTCCAACTGCAATTCCCTCTGCTCCTTGTGCCAAAAGCAACGGAAACTTTACCGGAAGATTGTTTGGTTCTGCACGACGACCGTCATACGAAACACCCCAATCGGTAATTTTTGGAGAATATAAAACCTCCAAAGCAAATTTAGATAAACGTGCCTCGATGTAACGAGAAGCTGCTGCCCCGTCGCCTGTTAATATATTTCCCCAGTTTCCCTGGCAGTCAATTAATAAATCTTTCTGGCCAATTTGCACCATAGCATCGCCAATACTCGCATCTCCGTGTGGGTGATACTGCATGGTGTGACCAACAACATTGGCAACTTTATTATAACGACCATCATCCAGCTCTTTCAAAGAGTGCATAATACGGCGCTGAACTGGTTTAAAACCATCTTCAATGGCCGGAACTGCACGTTCCAGAATTACGTACGAAGCATAATCCAGGAACCAGTCTTTGTACATGCCCGTTACTTTTGTAATAACGTCTTCTCCTTCTTCTTCCTGATTTTCGTAAAAATGCTGCCCTTCAAAATGTTTGGCATCTACGTTGATAATTTCATCGTCATCTCCTTCCTGATTTTCATCAAGTTGGTTTTCCTCTGAATTATTCTCGTCGTCGTTTGGAATTATGTTATCGTCTTCTTCGTCTTTCATTTATTTATATTCGAAAATTATAAATTTGTATTTTAATTCTGAAAACCTGATTTTCTAATTAAATCAAAGTTAGTATATTCTTAATCCTAATTATAGTTATCCAGAATCGTGTTTTTTAAAATATACGGTTTTAATTCTTCATAACTGAAAAAAATCTCAGGTTCTCCACCTGCAAAACCAACAAGTTCATATGGAGCATAAGAAAAAGTAATTCCTGTTGGCAAAATATAAAAAGTATTGGCCATTTCTATTTTATCTGATAATCCATCACCATACTCTGACTTAATTCTATTTTCATAAAAATCAATAAAATTTTGATTTTTTGTATTTAGAAGCTGTTCTATTTCTATTTTTCTTCCGGTACTTACTTCATAATTATCGTATGATGTGCGGTACAAACCGTGTGCTCCGCCCATATAGTTGTACCAATAATGATAAACTACATAAATATTTGAATCAATAAAAATAGGCCAACTGACAAATAAGCTTTCTGACGCATAATTATCTTCATCCTTTACAGCCTTTTTACTATCAAAATTATGTTTCCATTTATCATGATTTTTTATACTGAGTGAATCGCTAGACAAATACTTTACATTAGAACTTAAAGCTTCAAAGTTTTTATCATTTGATAAGATTTCTCCCAGGAAAGTATAATCCCTTGATGGCGTATAATCTCTTCCTTGTCCTTTTTTATAAGCTTCTCTGGTATCAAATAATGTATAATCTATTTTATCAAAACATTTATAAGATGGAAATTTTTTACTTGGATAAATTTTATATGCTTTTTTATTATAGATGCATTCTATAAACATTTCATCAGTAAATAGATTGTATAATTTGAGTTTACAAGTAGTTTTCCCGTTATCATTCTCATTAGAAGATACTTCTCCTGTGTAGAAATCCTCTTTCTCCTTTTTTACTAATCCAAAACCGAAAATTTGATTTTCTCCATCTATATAAAGACGGCCTGATTTCCAATATCCTCCATATTCTTCAGTTAATGCATTAGAAATATGAATTTGAATTTTTTTATTATTATCAAGTATTCCATCAAAAGAATAAATGAATGGAGCTTCGATTTTTAATGTATCACCACCTATTACTATTGTGTTTTCTTCAATTTTATAAATTAAACTATCATTTTTTTCTTCAATTTCCACTTTAGAAACTGGATTTTTAGCAGTAAGTTCTTTTTTCTCTTCGTTTTTTGACTGGCAAGAAACAAGCAATATAATTAATAAAACAAAAAGATATTTTTTCATGAACGAAATTAAGTTACTAATCATTAAACTTTATTCTAAACCTCCTCAACCGCATCCAATTCCACCTTCAGATTCTTAATGATAAACTCTTGTCTGTCAGGAGTATTTTTCCCCATGTAGAAAGATAACAATTGCTCTATCGAAGTGTTTTTATCCATCATAATTGGGTCAAGTCGAATCGTTTCTCCAATGAAGTTCTTGAACTCGTCCGGCGAAATCTCTCCCAAACCTTTAAATCGGGTGATTTCCGGTTTTGGTTTTAGTTTTTCGATGGCATCTCTTCTTTCTTCTTCAGAATAGCAATAAATGGTTTCTTTTTTATTTCGAACCCTGAAAAGTGGTGTCTGCAAAATGTACAAATGCCCTTCTTTGATTAATTCAGGAAAAAATTGCAAAAAGAAAGTAATCAATAACAAACGAATGTGCATTCCGTCGACATCGGCATCAGTTGCAATTACGATGTTGTTGTAACGTAATTTTTCCAGTCCGTCTTCAATATCTAAAGCGGCTTGCAGTAAATTGAATTCTTCGTTTTCATACACAATTTTTTTACTCATTCCGTAGGAGTTCAAAGGCTTACCACGCAAACTAAATACGGCTTGTGTATTTACATCGCGCGACTTTGTAATTGATCCGGAAGCCGAATCTCCCTCGGTAATAAAAAGGGTACTTTCTAAGTTTCTTGGGTTTTTTGTATCCGGTAGGTGCGCGCGGCAATCTCTTAATTTTTTATTATGGAGATTGGCTTTTTTAGCACGATCTGTTGCCAGTTTACGAATTCCGGATAATTCTTTACGTTCTCTTTCTGCCTGCAAAATTTTACGTAATAACGCTTCTGCTGTTGGCGGATTTTTATGTAAATAATTGTCTAATTTGGTTTTGATAAAATCGTTTACAAAAGTACGGACAGAAACCGGCGGCGTTCCGTCATCTGAGCCCATATCCATCGAACCTAATTTGGTTTTGGTTTGAGACTCAAAAACAGGTTCCATAACTTTAATACTTATCGCACTTACAATCGATTTACGAACGTCTGATGCTTCGAAACTTTTATTGTAAAACTCACGAATGGTTTTTACAATCGCTTCTCTGTAAGCTGCTAAGTGCGTTCCTCCCTGAGTGGTATTCTGACCGTTGACAAAAGAGTGATATTCTTCGCTGTATTGTGTTTTACTGTGCGTTAAAGCGATTTCAATATCGTGATCTTTTAAATGAATGATTGGATATTCCAGGTCTTCTGCACTAATTGTTTCTTCTAATAAATCTCTAAGACCGTTCTCAGAAAGATATTTTTCTCCATTGAATATAATCGTTAAACCATTGTTTAGGTAACAATAGTTTTTGACCATTTTTATAACATATTCTAAACGGAATTTATAGTTTTTAAAGATCGTTTCATCTGGCGTAAAAGTTACTTTTGTTCCTTTACGTTTGGTTGTATCAATTACATCTTCTTCTAAAACCAAATTTCCACCTGAAAATTCTGCTGCTTTTTGTTTTTCGTCACGAACTGATTCTACACGAAAAGCGCTTGAAAGTGCATTTACCGCTTTTGTTCCGACTCCGTTTAGACCTACAGATTTCTGGAAAGCTTTAGAATCGTATTTTCCTCCGGTGTTCATTTTAGAAACAACATCGACTACTTTTCCTAACGGAATTCCACGTCCGTAATCACGAACCGAAACCGTTTTTTCTTTGATAGTCACCTCAATCGTTTTTCCGGCTCCCATCACGAATTCATCGATACAGTTGTCTAAAACCTCTTTTAAAAGGATATAAATACCGTCATCTGGCGAAGATCCATCTCCTAATTTTCCGATATACATCCCCGGTCGCATACGAATATGTTCTTTCCAATCGAGTGATCGAATATTATCTTCGTTATATTGATTTTGCTCTAGCATAAATGAATTAGGATTTTTGGCTAATGTACCATTTCTAGGTAAAAAATGAAAGCGTATTTTTTTTTTGTTATGAATAATAACAGCTTTGAATTCTATTTAAATTGATTTTAAAAAAATACGGGTGTCAAAAATATAAAAAATAAGAGTTTTGGCAAAAAAAATACTATTTGATTCCGAGAACTTGTTTTGCCAAAGCAATCATTTCGGGCGTTCCTGTATTTTTATTTTTTTCATCAGAAAGTTTCACAACTCCTTGCCAATGTGTGCTGTCTGGTTTTGTATCGGTTAATTTTATGACCATATTCATGGCTGGCAAACCAACATCATTGGTGAAATTGGTTCCTATGCCAAACGACATTTTTATTTTGTCTTTACAAAAATCTGAAATAGCTTTTACTTTTTCAAAATTAAGAGAATCAGAAAAAACGATTGTTTTCGATTTTGGGTCAATTCCCATTTTGGTATAATGTGCAATTACTTTTTGAGCAAACTCTATTGGGTCGCCGCTATCGTGTCGAACTCCATCAAAAAGTTTGGAATACTTTTTATCAAATTGATTGAAGAAAATTTCGGTAGTATAGGTATCTGTTAAAGCAATTCCGAGATCCCCTCCGTAGACTTTTGTCCAGTTTTCAAGACTGATTAAATTCGCCATTTTGAACCCAAATTGCGCTGCATGAAACATAAACCATTCGTGTGCATGTGTACCCAAAGGACGTTTATTATTGACCATTGCAAAATGAACATTGCTCGTTCCGATGAAACTTTGAGAACCAAAAGTGTTCAGGGTTTCATTGACCAAAACGTGAACATCGTAAGAGTGACGCCGTCTTGTACCGAATTCTAAAATTGAAACTCCCAAAGAATTATAATTATCTATTTTAGTTTTTGTAAGGCTTTTAATTGCTTCATCGTTTAAACGAATTAGAAGATTGGCTTTATAAAAAAGCTCTGATATTAAAGCCATTAAAGGTACTTCCCATAAAATCGTACGATACCAAAAACCTTCTATAACTACTTTTATTTCAGATCCTTGTTGTGTAATTTGAACTTCTGAAGAATCATAATTATACCCTTGCAGAAAATCTAAATAAGTGGGATCGAGATATGGACAGTGATGTGATAAATAATGTTTTTCGTCTTTTGTCAATCGCAAATTGACCATAGCGTCAACAGATTTACGAAGCAAATCTGCAAAACCGGGCGGAAAAACATGTTTTCCACGATTGATAAAAGCGTAACGTACTTTTGCTTTTGGAAAAAGTTTAATTACGGCATGCTGCATCGTAAATTTATAGAAATCATTGTCTAATATTGATTTCAAAAAAGTTGGTTCCATAAAACAAATTGCTATATTTTTTCAAATCCGTGAACTGCTAAGATACGGCAATTCGACAAAATAAGAAAATGATATAAATCAGATTTGCAAAATAATTCTTACTTTGGAATTATCTTAAAAGCCATAAGACTGCTTCCATCAAGTAAGAAAGTGATAAATCGACCTAATTTTCTATAATATGTAATTTGAAATTCGAATATCCCATTTTTTATTTTTGGATTTTCAATCTCAACACATTCTTCTTTTTTATTTAGATAATAAAGATTTTCTAATTTTGAAATATTTTTAATTTTAAAAGTTATTTTATCACCGTCATTTGCCTGAATAACACCAGAAAAAGGCATCAATACTTCACACTCTCCTGCTATAAAGTCGTTGTAAATAAGTGGCCCATTTAAAAATGAATCTTTGTTTCCCGTGTTCTGGGAATACATCGCTGAATCTGGAAAATGTTTGGCGCAAAAATACTTAGGGTCCATATCAAAATAAATTGACGTAAATTCCCGTCTAACTATTCCCTTTTTTTCATCATAATATCCCTGTCCCCAAGTAGCATCAAGTAAAATCCATTTTCCATCAATCTGAACCGTATTCCATGCATGATTAGATTGTAATCTTCTTCTCCCAATATCATTCAACATTGTTTTAGAATCTCCTGTTATTACCTGACATTTTAATCCAACTAATGAAGCTAAATGTTCATACAAAAGTGAAAATCCTGCACATACCGCTTTTCGTGATTTAAATGCTTTCTGAGTTAAATTGACATTATTTAATTGTAATTGTTTTGCTCTGTCAGATTCACTTTTAGAACTGTAATCTTTAGGTTCCGGAGGATTTAAATAAGTTTTTAAATCATAATTTAAGTTCAAGGCAATCCAACTATAAATGGCTCTTGCTTTATCGTGTTCCGTTGTAAAGTCTTCCTTAATCCTTTGTGCCAATTTTTCCGTATTTTCAAAATCTGGATACTTTAATACGATACTATCGATTGCATTATACTTTTGAGAATAAGATAAGTTTATAAAAATAAGATTCAGGAAAAGAAATGCAAAAACGATGTTTTTTATTGTCATTAGAGATATTTGTATTGGAATAGATTTAGGAGTAAATATATCTTTTTTATTCCTTTATTTCATGTCAACTTTAAAAGAAACAATACTATTTGTATCCAGAAAAAAAGTAATATAGTCGCCTATATTTTTATCAAAAATAATTTGAAATTCAAGACCACCTTTTCTTTCTTTTCCATTGCTGATTTTAACGGGTTGATTTCTTTTATTTAAGTAATAAAACTGATCTGATTTTGAAATATTCTTGATTAAAAATGTGATTTTTTCTCCATTTTTAGCTTCGATTACACCAGATTCCGGTTCTTTAATTTTATGATCACCTTCGATTGCTTTATTATAAAGTAAAGGACCGTTGAGAAAATCTTCCTTGTTTAATTTATTGCCTAAGTAAGTACCTGAATCAGGAAAATGTTTTGTGAAAAAGTAATCGGGATCTGTATCAAAATAAACGGAAGAGAAATCGTTTACCATACGTCCTTTATTACTATCGTAATATCCCTGACCCCAGGTAACATCTATTAAACGCCATTTTTTATCAATCAAAACCATATTCCAGGCATGATTCGAATTTAAATCTTGACGGCCAATATCGACTAATCTTGTTTTAGAATCACCTCTTATTACTTCACATTTTAACCCCACTAAATTAGCTAAATGTTCATATAAAACTGTAAACCCTTCGCAAACTGCTTTTTTTGACTGAAATGCACTCTGAATCATTTTATCATTCAGTTGCTGAATTTTCTTTTGTTTTTCGGCTTCGTTACGATAACTAAATCCCTGCGTTTTTTGCGGTTTTAAAAAAGCAGCATAGTCATATTTTATGTTAAAGGCAATCCAGCTGTAAATTGCTCTTGCTTTATCGTGTTCGGAGTCAAAATCTTTTTCGATTCTCTCTGCTAAATCTTCGGTTGTATTAAAGCTTTTTGGGTATTTTAAAACGATCTTATCAATTGCACTGTAATTTTGAGCAAATGAAGAATATAAAAAAATAACGTTGGTAAAAAGAAATAGAAAAATGGTCTTTTTTGTTGTCATGAAATTAAAAACTGGCTTTTATAATATCTTTCAATTCTTTATCTAATTCGGGATTAGAAATTTGATTTTTTTCCAAATCAAAATTGGCATTAAAAACAGGTAATGAAAAGGTGCCTTTTATTTGTGCACCATATCTTGGCAAAGCATTATTTGCAATTTCTAATACTGAAGCTCCGCCTCTTGCACCCGGCGAAGTTGCCAATAATAACATTGGTTTTTGCTGAAAAACGTCTTTGGTAATTCTGGAACTCCAATCGAATATATTTTTAAAAGCTGTAGAATAATTTGAATTATTTTCGGCCAAAGAAACTACCAGAATATCGGCACTTGCAAGCTTATCCAGAAATGCTTTTGCAATTTGATGTTGCCCTACTTCTTTTTCGAGATCAACACTAAATAATGGCATTGCGAAATCATTCAAATCTAAAACTTCAACTTCTGCATTTTCGAATAAACCTGCCGCATAAGTTGCTAAATGTTTATTGATCGATTTTGTACTGTTACTTCCTCCAAAGGCTATTATTTTCATGGTTTTTCTTTTTGCAATTTATCTTCTATTGGTTCTTTTTTTGGTTTGTCGATTTCGTAAATCTCTTTTGCTATTTCTACCGAGTATTCATTTGGATAAATTTTACCGCCGTAAGATTTTGCGTATACTTTGGTAAATTCTGCTCCAAAATACAGAATAATTGCCGAATAATAAACCCAAACTAAAATAATAATTACTGAACCCGCAGCACCGTAAACAGAAGCAACGGTTGAGCTGCCTAAATAAAATCCGATAGCAAATTTACCAATCATAAAAAGTACTGCCGTAACTCCTGATCCTATGAATGCGTCTTTCCATCTTATTTTTCCGTCGGGCAATGTTCTGAAAATAATTGTAAAAAGAAGCGTGATACTGGCAAGTACAATTACTACATTGATAACGTAAAATAAATAAACGGTACTTTCAGGAAAGTAAACCTTTAGACGTGAACTAACTAAATCTAATGTTGTATTTAGCAAAAGACTGACCAGCATTAAAAACCCAACAGAAGCAATCATTGAAAATGACATTAATCGATTCTGAATGAATTTCTTAACGCCTTTATCCGGTTTCGCGCGTAGTCCCCAAATAAAGTTTATAGAACTCTGTATTTCAGCAAAAACTCCCGAAGCACCAATTAGAAGCATCACGATTCCGAATACGGTTGCAAAAACATTATCTCCGGATAATTGTACATTTTTTATTGCTTCCTGAATCTGAATTGCGGCGCCATTTCCAACCAATCCGTTTATTTGTCCGTAAAGTTGGCCTGTAACAGCATCTTCACCAAAGAAAAATCCACAAATGGTAATGATAATAATCAATAACGGAGGCAATGCAAATATGGTATAATAAGCCAATGCTGCACTAAGTTTAATAGCATTATCATCATTAAATTCTAAAAAGGTATTCTTTAACAGAAACCAGGATTTGGAGAATACATTTTTTACTTTCACGATACTTCTGATTTTGGGATATATGCTCAAAATTAAGAAAAATCCAAAAATTTTAATTCTCGCTTTTTTGGCAAATTTTACATTTTTACCATGTTTTTGAAATTTAAAACATCGTTATGTTAAATAATATATAGTCCCTACAGGACATTTTTATTCGTGCGATAATTAATTTCTACCAACATTTTACTCCTAACGGAGTATTTTAACAATGTTGAATATTTAGTATTCCTCCTTAGTATTTATGAATCAAAAAAAAATCTCTACAAGAATATCTCGTAGAGATTTAATATTGGTAAAAGAAACTAACAACACATTAGATTGTCCCTTAGGGACTATATATTTATATTAGAATAAATTAAAGTTTATTTTGAAAGTTTATGATATTCCTGATCTGTTCCAAGGTTTTTAATTTTTAGAATATTTTTAAATTCTCTACGAGTAGGTCTAATTAAATAAGACATTGAATCTACTATTTGAGCTTTTATTGCTGTAACTGAATCAAGTTTTTTTAGATCTTCAGGTAAATATATATCTGTGATTTTTAATGTATTATTCTGAAAATTTAATAGTTGAATGTTCCAAAAAATAGAATCTTTTCTACTTAAAACTAATTGACCATTAATACGTTTTGCTTTTTCGTAATATGAAAACCTAAAAAGAGTGTCTGTGTATTTGTTTATTATTTCTATTGAATCTCCTTTTATTAAAAAATCTATTTTTTTATTGGTTTCTTTATCTATTATTTTACCATCTGTAAATTCATAAGACCCTTTTATAGAATCAAGAAAATTTTTATGGAATTTAAATTTATAAAAAGACTCCTTTATTATTCTATCTTCTTCAATTCTTAAAAAAGTCGAATCTTTACTCATATATAATCCTTTAAATTTATTTGGAAAATGGTCTAACTCAGAATCATTAACCGGTTGAGGATTTTCAAAACAAAAGTCAAAACCACTTTCTTTTGCAGGTGCATCTGCTTTTCTACAGGAAAAAATACTAATTATTAATACTAAAATTAGAATTATCTTTTTCATAAGTGCTATTGATAATGACAAAAAATCCCTTTATCATAAACCGTCCATAAACTTGCTTTTTGATTGGCAGCTTTTAGTGCGCTATTTGCCCAGGTATTACACGTATAAAAAAGACTATAACTTCCTTTGGCTTCATAAAAAGCATCTTTTTTTCCGTAGCTGTGGCCTTCGATCCATTCCGGATTAGTTGGGTTATTGAAGCTGTCTGAAATATAAGTTACTAACTTTTGATAGTTTTCTTTGGAGATTAAAATACGTTTACAATCTTCACCTTCACGAAGTTGTTTAAAAAATGTAGTATGCATGGCTGATGAACTTACTCCAAATGCAGCTTTAAGTGCTGTACTTGCTTTAAGGTCTGACCATTCGGGAGTATCAAGATAAAATCCTTTATCGCCCCAGCCGAAAGCTATAAAATTCATCAGGGAATCTTTTGACTGTGTTTGATTAAACTGAATTTGGTTTCTCCAGTCTTTTATATCATTTACAACAGGAACGACAATATCCGTATGAACGCCGTTTGAGAGAATGTAAATTGGAACTGTTTTTTGTTCTTTGATAAATGCGCTATCAGAATTGACAGTGATTTTAGAAATCAGATAAACGGATAGTACATAAAGAACAAGAAAACTGAAAATTCCGAAAAGTGTCCAGCCTAAAAATTTGAAAGCTTTTTTTAGCATTTTGATTGGTTTTTTAAATTAGTTATTGGTTGGTTTTTCTGTATTCAATTTTTGAGCCAAAAAAAATGAAACTTTAAAATTTATTTTTTTTATTCGAAAGAAAAGCTGAATTGCGTTGTGGAAAAAAAAACGCGGATGATAGGGATTCACTAACGCGAAAAACGCGGATTTAGCGGATTATTATTATTTCTGCTTTTATTTCAAATATTTATGTTGTCTGTTCGCTAATGCCAGGTTACAGTTTGAGTAGATTTCTCATTTTTGTCATCCTGACGGAGGAAGGATCACACACGTAACTCGACAAAGATTGGCAAATTTCCATACGGAGTTTCTAGTGTGATCCTTCCTCCGTCAGGATGACAAACTATAGGTAAACCTTTAATTTCAAGCATAAAAAAACTGCTGAATTTCTCCAGCAGTTTATCTATTCTCTTTATTCTTTATTCTTTATTCTTTATTCTTTATTCTTTATTCTTTATTCTTTATTCTAAAATCTCCAGAAAAAAAAATTAAACGTTGAAACGGAAATGCATTACATCACCATCTTTAACTATATATTCTTTTCCTTCGACTTTAAATTTTCCTGCTTCTTTTGCTTTTGCTTCTGAACCGTAGTGAACGTAATCTTCGTATGAAATAACTTCCGCACGAATGAATCCTTTTTCGAAATCAGTATGAATAACTCCGGCTGCTTGTGGCGCTGTAGAACCAATGTTGATTGTCCAGGCACGAACTTCTTTTACACCTGCAGTAAAATAAGTTTGTTGTTTTAATAATTTGTAAGCCGCACGAATTAAAACAGATGCTCCAGGCTCAGTTAGTCCCATATCTTCAAGGAAAACCTGACGCTCTTCGTAGCTTTCTAATTCTGTAATATCAGCCTCTGCTCCTACTGAAAGGATAATAACTTCAGCATCTTCGTCTTTTACTAATTCACGAACCTGATCTACATATTTATTTCCGTTTACTGCTGAATTTTCATCAACGTTACAAACGTATAAAACCGGTTTTGCAGTAATTAATTGAAAAGATTCCATTAAAACTTCTTCATCATTACCTTGAGGTATGATAGTACGAGCTGACTTTGCTTGTAATAATGCCTCTCTGATTCTGTCTAAAAGTGCTTTTTCAGTTTGTGCTTCTTTATTTCCTGTTTTAGCAGCACGATTTACTTTTTCTAAACGTTTTTCAACAGTTTCTAAGTCTTTTAACTGCAATTCGATATCGATTGTTTCTTTGTCACGAATTGGGTTTACGTTTCCGTCAACGTGAACAATATTATCATTATCAAAACAACGTAAAACGTGAATGATAGCATTACATTCTCTAATATTTCCTAAAAACTGGTTTCCAAGACCTTCACCTTTACTTGCACCTTTTACCAAACCTGCAATATCTACAATATCTACGGTTGCCATTTGTACGCGCTCTGGTTTTACCAACTCTTCTAATTTATTGATTCTTGGATCCGGAACGTTTACAACACCAATATTAGGTTCGATTGTACAAAACGGAAAATTCGCACTTTGTGCCTTTGCGTTAGATAAACAATTAAATAAAGTCGATTTTCCAACATTTGGTAATCCTACAATTCCTGCTTTCATATGTAGATAATATTTGTTTTTTACTTGATTTTGGCGTTGTCAACCATTGTTATTACTGGTTATTAATCAATTATTTATGATTTGCCTTCATCGTATTGTGAACGTTTTTTCCTATAATTTTAATTTTGTCAAAATCATACATTTTGCCCTTAAAATTTTGCAAATATAAGATTTAATACCTCTTAAGTGCATAAAAAATGACGATATATGCTTTTTTAGTACTTTTCCTAAAAAAAATCAAACTTTATCGTAATGTTTTGTTAAATAATACTAATTTTATCACAATATTTAACAAACCACATACAAATTTTTAACCAAAACAAGTTTTAACATGAGAAAAATTGCAATTTTATTTTTTCTATTCAACACCGTCTTAATTTTTGCACAAAAGCAAGTTTCGGGTGTAGTAAAGGACAATACAGGAAATCCCCTGCCTGGTGTCAACATTATTGAAAAAGGAACCAATAACGGTGTTTCTACCGATATAGACGGATCCTATAAAATTACCGTAAAAGAAGGTGCTTCATTAGTTTTTACATATTTAGGATATAGCAGCGTTACAAGATTAGCAAATTCTTCTCAAATTGATGTTTCATTATCTGAAGAAGGAGGACAAAATCTTGATGAAGTTGTAGTAACCGGATCAAGAACAGCCCAAAGAAGTAACACAACAACTGCATTACCTATTGATGTTATTTCTTCTAAAGATTTAACTTCTACAGGGCAGGCTACATTTGATAAAGCTTTGCAATACAAGATTCCATCTTTTAATACGGTACAAACTCCCGTGAATGATGCGACTTCATTACTAGATCCTTATGAAATTAGAAACTTGGGACCAAGCAGAACGTTAATCCTTATTAATGGTAAACGTAAAAACTTAAGTTCTTTACTTTATGTACAAACTTCTCCGGGACGTGGAGAAACGGGTGCAGATATTTCTGCAATTCCAACAGACGCTATCGAAAGAGTTGAGATTCTTCGTGACGGAGCTTCTGCTCAATACGGTTCTGATGCCATTGCGGGAGTTATGAACATCATTTTAAAGAAAAACAACACAGATGGATCTGTAACATTAAGAAGTGGAATTACTTCTGAAGGAGATGGAGAAATGCTTGGCGTTAGTTTAAATAATGGTACAACTGTTGGCGAAAAAGGCTTTTTGAATTATACGATAGATTTTTCTAAAGTAAATTTAGCAAACAGACCAGGAACTGTAGATGCTGAGGGTGATGCTGGAGATTTTGGTGCTGATATTGCTGATGTTCAGGAATTTCTTGCCAGACATCCTGATGCAAGAAATGTTAACGGTTCACCAGAAACAGCCGCTGCAAAATTCTTAATTAATGGTGGAAGTTCTATTAGTGATAATACTGACTTATATTATAACGCTGCTTATGTATATAAAAAAGTAAATTCATTTGCCAATTTCAGAACTCCTTATTGGAGACCTTTAAGTGGTGACCCATATTTGAATGATTTATTTGGAAATGCTGATGCTGCAAATCCGTCTTATGATGGATACGGACCAACTTTCGAAGGGGATCTATCTGATTATAATGGAACATTAGGTTTCAAAAGCGTTAAAAACGGATGGAATACTGATGCGAGTGTTACTGTTGGTGGAAACAAACAAACCTATACCGTTAATAATTCTGTAAACAGATCTAGCATTCTTGATGCAGACGGAAATGAAACTTACAGAGAAAATAGCCCTATTTCGTTTAAACCGGGAGGAACTTCTTTTAACCATATTGTTGGAAATATTGATATTTCTAAAATTGTATCAGACCATATTAGTATTGGTTTTGGTACTGAATTTAGATCTGAGTCTTTCACCGTTATGCAAGGAGATCAGGCATCATGGGATGGAGCCGGAGCAGATTCGTTTGCCGGAAACTTACCTGAGAACTCAGGAAAATGGAACCGTTACAACGTAGGGGCTTATTTGGATGTTGCTCTTGATATTACAAAAGACTTTTTAATAAACGGAACCGTTCGTCACGAAGAATACAGTGATTTTGGTGGAGCAACAGTTTGGAAAGCAAGTACAAGATATAAATTCCTTGATGATAAAATTACGTTTAGAGGATCTGTTTCAACAGGTTTCAGAGCGCCAACATTACACCAGATTTATACTCAAAAATCGCAATATTCTTTTGTTCCGGGTCAGGGAATTCAAGTGAGCGGAATCATCAATAATGTTTCTCCTCAGGCTCGTAAATTAGGTGTAAATCAATTACAACCTGAAAAATCAACAAGTATAACAGTTGGTCTGGGAGCAAAACCTTTTAAAAATTTCAACATAACTGTTGATTACTACAATATTAAAATAGAGGACAGAGTAACTTTAGGAGACAAACAATATGAAGTTATCCCTACAACAGGAGAAGTAATTGGTGAAGTTGCCTATTTTTCTAATGCTTTTGATTCAAGAACTTCTGGATTGGATGTTGTTACTGGTTACAATAATATTGGTATAGGAGAAGGTAAATTAGGCTTTAATTTATCAGGAAATATCACTTTTGAAAATAAAAGAATTTCTGGTATTAAAAATAATAGTTCATTCAGTGATATCTTAAACTCACTAACATTTACATCAAGACCTAAAACAAAATGGATTTTAGGAATAAACTATGAAATTGGTAAGTTTGGTTTTTCTCTTAATAACACTTATTTCGGAGAATCTACTTTTAACCAAGATGGTTTAGTTTCTAATGAAGTAAGAGATGCTGATGGAAAACTAGTAAGAATTCCTGGATCTACTGAAACACAACGTGATGATTCTGCTAATCTTAAAACAGAATTCCTTGCTAAAATTGTTACTGATTTAGGCGTTAATTTTAATGCTACTGAAAAACTAACAATCGCATTAAATGTAAATAACTTGTTTAACATTTTGCCAGAATGGAAATTTGTAGCTGAAAATGAAGCTGGAGCTGCATTATTAAATGATCCTGCACAAGTTAAAGCACAATCTAACTTAATTACATTCAATCAGCGTTATTCCAGAATGACTTATGATGGTTCACATTTCAGTCAATTAGGAACTATGTTCAACCTATCTGTAAACTATAAATTCTAAGTTCAACTTGGTTTAAATACTCAAAAGGGTTGTCTTATGACAGCCCTTTTTTTATAACTTTATAATTAAAAACTAATCGCTATGGCAAATTTATATGATGGCAAGATGGCCGCGATTTATGATGCGATGTATCAAACTTTTGTCGATTATGATGAAGAATATGCTTTTTACAATAATCTTATTCAGGAAAACAAAAGTACTAGTGTTCTCGAAATAGGAAGCGGAACCGGGAACCTCGCAAAACGATTCGAAACAAACAATCAAAATTATCAAGGTCTTGATTATAGCGATGATATGATTGCAATCGCTAAAGAACGCAACAAAAATTGCTCGTTTATACAAGGCGATATGCGGGATTTTAAGTTGGATAAAACTGTAGATTCTATTTTAATTACCGGAAGATCTACAAGTTACCTTATTACTAATGATGACATCAACAGAACTTTTGAAGCTATTCATAAAAATCTAAATGATAACGGAATTCTAATTTTCGATTTTATTGATGCCAATCGGTTTATTCCTTTTACAAAAGAGAATCCTGTAATTATTCATGAAGCCGAATTTCAGAATATCAATTATATTAGAGAAAGCCATTGGGACACTAACAATTCCTTAGAAAATTTTATGCTCGAATGGACGGCTCAATATTACACGATTTTAAATGGAGAAAAAGGAGTTATTGAAAATGATTTTTCGACCGTTCGTGTTTTTACACTCAACGAAATTCAGCTTTTTCTTTACCTCAATAATTTTGAAATATTAAAAACGATCGATAGAAAAACGTATGCTTATGATACTTATGTTATTGTAGCAAAAAAAATAGCATAAAAAAATCCTGAACGCCGATTCAGGATTCTTCTATTTCTTCTAATCTTAAAATTACATTTTAAATTCCAGTCCGTCTATTAATGTTTTTTCTTCATCAGTAGCTGTAAAACCGGATATATTCCAATAATTGGTTAAGATTTTATTCTGTTTATTAAAGAGTGTTTTCTCTTTAAAAACATCACTTTCGTTATAGGTAAATTTTTGTTTGTTGAAATTTGTAGTGATAAAACTATTTCGAACCTGAATATTTTTAACAGCTTTATCTTTTAAAACAAGATCATAACCTATTTCTTCATTAGAGCTCAATAAATAATAATCTTCATTATCAACTCTGTAATTTACTTTTACAATAGACCTGGTAATATTTTTTGCACCGATTAATTTATTTTCCTCGATTTCAGCAACCGTTCCGGGAGTTACAATTATACTAAACTCTATAATTAGTTTCTTTTCCGGATCGTAAACAATTTCATAGGTATCAATTGTTTTTTTAGATTTATTTAAAGGTGTTACAGTCATTATATAATAAGCCGCATTGTTAGGATGCCCTTTTGTAATAAAATCAAATTCCTTTTTGGCATTAGCATCTAAAAGAGGATCGAAATATTTCAAATTTGAATAATTCTCCATAATATCATTCAAATTATACCCTTTTAAATCTGCACTTACATCTTCTTCAATTAAGCCATAAGACCTGTTTTGCTCAACCAACAATGTTGTGTTGACTTTTTTCTGGCTTACATTAAACTGAAAATTCACAAGTCCGTCATTATAATAAGAATATTTATTATCGAGCATAAAAAACTCTCTAACGTAAACCTTCAATCGATAAGGCATTGCTAATTTTTGTGCCGAATTCGAAACAATTTTTTGAAGTATTTTTTGCGGATTCTCTTTCGATAAAACAATTTCGTCAAGTTTATTGTCTTTACTTTTTAAGTAAACAACAAATTCACCTTCTTTTAAAGTTAACCAGCGAAGTGTTACATTTTCATAATTGGTTTCAGAAATTTGCACATTCGATCCGCCACTTAACACAAAAGTTACTTTGCCTTCCTGGTTGCTTAATAAAATTTGTTTTGTTTTTAATATAACTACGGTTGCATTTTCTATAGGCAACTGTGTTTCAATATCTTTTACTACAATAGAATATTCTGTATCCTGAGCAAAAACTGTGGCATTTATGAATATAATGAGCAAAATTATAATTCTCTTCATAGGACTATTATTAAATTATCAAACAAAGTCTTAAAATTTTTATCAAATTAACAAAAATAAAACCTTAAATACCAAGATTTTTATTAATAAAAAGCAAAATTGGCAAAAAAAAATCCTGAGTTAGTACTCAGGATTGTATTTTATCTAATATTAAGAGGATTATTCACCATGCAAAAACGCTTGTCTGTTCAACAAGGTTTCTTCATCTTCTACATGATTATCATCAGGTACACAACAATCAACCGGACATACAGCAGCGCATTGAGGCTCATCATGAAACCCTTTACATTCTGTACATTTTCCAGGAACGATATAATATACTTCATCAGAAATTGGAGTTTGAGCATCTTCTGCATCAATCTCAGTTCCGTCTGGTAAAATTACTTTTCCTGAAAGACTCGTTCCGTCCTTATATCTCCAATCATCTGCTCCTTCATAAATTGCTGTATTTGGGCACTCTGGCTCACAAGCTCCACAGTTTATACATTCGTCGGTTATAATTATTGCCATTTTTTTTGTCTTAAAGTTAAAAGTCTTAAAGTTATAAATCAAAAAAAAACCACAAAAAAAGCATTTTTGGCTTTTGACTTGATGACTTTTGACTTTCGACTTATTTATCCTTATTTTTGTGCAAAATTACAATCAAAACAATTCATAAGCAAACAATATGACATTAGAAACAAAAAAAAGTGTTTTTGTTGAATTAGGAAAATTTTTAAGTCAATTTTCCGAAGCAGCAAATACACGAAATGAATCGGTTTTAGGCAATGACTTGTTTTTTGATGATTTCATAAAACTCATTACACTTTCTCAATCCCATAACGGCTGGTACACCCCTGAACAAGTATACTTTGCCATAAAATCCTGGGCAGATGCTTTAACCGAAGAAAACATCGCCAAATGGCTTTCAAACTACGCTACTGAATTTTCTCAGAATACTAAAAACGAAAAAAACGTTGCTTTAATCTTAGCCGGAAATATTCCGCTTGTAGGTTTTCATGACTTTTTATCCGTTTTAATTACCGGAAATAATGCTTTAATTAAAACATCTTCAAACGATCAGCATTTATTGCCGTTTTTAGCTAAATATTTAATTTTTGTTGATGAAAATCTAAAGGACAAAATCACTTTCGTGGAAGGCAAACTGGAAAATTTTGACACTGTAATTGCCACCGGAAGTAACAATACAGCAAGATATTTCGAATATTATTTTAAAGATAAGCCATCAATCATCAGAAAAAACAGAAATTCTGTGGCTGTTTTAAACGGAAAAGAAACTGTTGAAGATTTACAGGCTCTGGGTGAAGATATTTTCAGGTATTTTGGTTTAGGATGTCGTAATGTATCCAAACTTTTTGTACCAAAAGGCTATTCATTTGTTGCTTTTTTTGAAGCTATTTTCAAATATCAGGATGTTATTCATTATGAAAAATACGCCAATAATTACGATTATAACAAAGCGGTTTTTTTAATGAGTAATTTCAAATTATTAGACAATGGCTTTTTGACTTTGAAAGAAGACCCGAGTTATGCCTCTCCTATTTCGAGTGTTTTTTATGAATTTTATGAAAACATCGAAGAGCTTCAAAATCGCCTTGAAACTGAGGCTGAACAAATTCAATGCATTGTAAGCAAAGATTTAATTAAAAATAGTATACCATTCGGACAAACGCAAAATCCTCAATTGTGGGATTATGCAGATAACGTAGATACTATAACGTTTTTGTTAACAACAAAGTAAAAAAATGTTTAATTATTTCGAATAATTTATCGCTTTTTCAGCTCCTATTGCCGAAATTTGCGTCTTTAAAATTTTCGACTATTAACAACAACCATGAAAAAACACAACTACAGCGCAGGACCTAGTATTTTACCTCAGGAAGTTTTTGAGAAAGCATCAAAAGCAATTTTAGATTTTAACAATTCAGGACTTTCTATCCTTGAAATTTCGCACCGAAGCAAAGATTTCGTTGCTGTTATGGATGAGGCCCGTTCGCTTGCTTTAGAATTGTTAGGTCTTGAAGGAAAAGGATATCAGGCCTTATTTTTACAAGGTGGTGCAAGTACTGCATTCTTAATGGCACCCTATAACTTATTGAAAGAAAACGGAAAAGCCGCTTATTTAGATTCGGGAACCTGGGCAACTGCTGCAATAAAAGAAGCTAAAAATTTTGGAGAAACTGTTGTCGTAGCTTCTTCAAAAGAAGAAAATTACAACCATATTCCAAAAGGATACACAATACCAAGTGATGCAGATTATTTTCACTGCACCAGTAACAATACTATTTTTGGAACTCAGATGAAAGAATTTCCAACAACAAACGTACCTGTTGTTTGCGATATGAGTTCTGATATTTTTTCACGCGATTTAGATTTCTCTAAATTTGATTTAATTTATGCCGGAGCTCAAAAAAATATGGGACCTGCAGGCGCTACTTTAGTAGTGGTTAAAGAAGAAATTTTAGAAAAAAGCGGAAGAACTATTCCAAGTATGCTTGATTATGCAAAACATATTAAAGCAGAAAGTATGTATAACACACCTCCTGTTTTTGCAGTATATGTTTCGCTATTAACTTTACAATGGATTAAGGCTAAAGGCGGAGTTGCAGCGGTTGAAAAACTAAACGACGCAAAAGCTGATTTAATTTACGCTGAAATCGACAGAAACCCATTATTTAAAGGTGCTGCAGCTGTAGAAGACCGTTCTAAAATGAATGTGACTTTCTTATTAAACAATGCTGACCATACTGAAACTTTTGATGCTTTATGGAAAGCAGCAGGAATTTCAGGATTGCCTGGACACCGTTCTGTTGGTGGTTACAGAGCTTCTATCTATAATGCTATGCCTATCGAAAGTGTTCAGGTTTTAGTAGATGTAATGAAAGCATTGGAGTCTAAAGTTTAATCGTTTATGCGTTTAACCGTTAATTTGATTAGCTGCTTAAACGTAAAATCTTTTCTTTAGAAAATATCAAAAAAAGAAAAAATATAATACCTGGTTCATCGATTAAACAATTAAACAGTTACACGATTAACCAAATAAACAAAATATCACAAAATGAAAGTATTAGCGAATGATGGAATTTCAAAAAGTGGAATTCTGGCTTTAGAAAAAGGTGGATTTGAAGTTATAACTACAAAAGTAGCTCAGGAACAAGTTGCTAATTTTGTAAACGAAAACAACGTAAGCGTAGTTTTAGTGCGTAGTGCAACTAAAGTTCGTAAAGATATTATTGATGCTTGTCCGGGGCTAAAAGTTATTGGCCGTGGTGGTGTTGGTATGGATAATATTGATGTGGAATATGCTAAAAGCAAAGGAATTCACGTAATCAATACTCCGGCTTCATCATCAGAATCTGTTGCTGAATTGGTATTTGGACACTTATTTTCTGGTGTTCGTTTTTTACATGATTCAAACAGAAATATGCCTCTAGAAGGAGATTCAAACTTTGACGGTTTGAAAAAAGCTTACGCAAACGGAGTTGAATTAAGAGGAAAAACATTAGGTATTGTTGGTATTGGCCGTATTGGACAAGCTACTGCAAAAATGGCTCTTGGTTTAGGCATGAAAGTTATCGCTGCAGATAGTTTTATTCCTTCTGTAGATATTAAAGTTGAGTTTTTTGATGGTCAGTCTATCACTACAACAGTAGTTTCTCAATCATTAGAATCTTTATTTAAAGAAGCTGATTTTATTACATTACACGTTCCTGCTCAGGATGGTTACATCATTGGCGAGAAAGAATTCGAAATCTTAAAAGATGGTGTTGGAATCGTAAACTGTGCACGTGGTGGTGTTATCGACGAGGTTGCTTTAATAAAAGCTTTAGATTCAGGAAAAGTTTCTTTTGCAGGTTTAGACGTTTTTGAAAGCGAACCAAAACCGGAAATGACAATCTTAATGCACCCAAAAATTTCATTGACTCCACACATTGGAGCTGCAACAGGAGAAGCACAAGATAGAATTGGTACTGAACTAGCTTCACAAATCATTAGTCTATTGGGGTAATCTCCAATTACCAAACATAATTTGTAAGAGATTTATTAATATTAATTAGTAAATCTCTTTCTTTTTTTAGTAAATTTGATCTCTCTAATTTAAAAAAATCAAGTCATGTTTGAACAATTAACACAATTAGTACAACAGTACGGAAACGCTGCTGTTGTAAATAACGATGCTGTCCCAAACGAGCATAATGACGGCGTAATGAACGAGGCAAGTAATTCAATTTTTGATGGATTAAAAAAAATTGCTTCAGAAGGTGGTGCAGAACAATTAGCAGGATTGTTTAATGGAAATTCTAAAATTGATAGTTCAAATCCCGTTGTACAACAATTGACACAACAATTATCAGGAAACCTTGGTTCAAAATTCGGATTAAGCAACAGCGCTTCTTCAGGCGTAGCAGCAAGTCTGATTCCACAAATATTGAGTTCGCTTGTTAATAAAGCAAAGGACCCAAATGATAATAGTCTTCAGATTTCAGATATTATAAGCTCTATTTCCGGAAATAGCGGACAAGCCTCAAACATAATGGATACGATCTCAAAATACGGAACACAATTTGGTTTAGACCAAAATGGTGACGGTAAAATTGGTGTCGATGACGTTGCAGTAATCGCTAAAAAAGGTGGTCTGGGAGGTTTGTTAGGGAGATTATTTGGGAAATAGGTCTTTTTTTAAAACTATAAGATGCTAGTTACTGAGGTTCTAAGCTTTCTAAAAATACTTAAAAGCTGTTTACAAAAGTAAACAGCTTTTTTATTTTAAAAATAAAAAACTTAGAACCTCAGTAACTTAGCATCTTAGAACCTTTTTTAAAACTGTTAATTTTTAAAAACCCTACCTGATTTTTTTGTAAATTTATGTTCGAAATTTTGGCTTATGAAAAATATCATTTACATATTAATTGTTTTGTTTACCATAGTTGCATGTTCAACGTCTCAAAAGCCGATGGACACAGCTGCGAAACAAAATGTTGCCGTAAATGATACCGTTCGAATTAAAAACGATTCTTTAGAGTATGAAGTTATTATTATCGATAACGGATTTAGTACCTGGCTGGCTTCAAGATCACTTCCCAGAAATTATCATTCGTTATCTTTTCTGGAAAACAAGAATTATTTATATGTAACAGAATGGAATAATCGTGTTTTGCAACCACAGCGTTTTAGTCCAAATTTATATGAAATGACGATTGATTACCAACCAAACATACATTACGGATACGAGGTAAATTACCTTATTTACAACTATATGATTTATTTTCAAAATACTTATAAACAAAAGCTTTGGGGATATGTTCCGTCAAGATAATGTTGTTATATTTGTAATCATTACAAACAAAAATGAATAGATTAAAACAACGTTGGGGCATTACCTCAAATTTTCAACTTATCATTATATTTATCGTTTTTGCTGTCACAGGATCAGCATCTGCCTGGCTGTCTAAACCTTTTTGCGTTTGGTTAGGCATTACCAAAGAAGATTTTGGCGGATGGTTTACCTTAATTCGGCTAATTATTATTTTCCCTATTTATCAGGTTTTACTGGTTGCAATAGGAACTGTTTTTGGACAATTTCGTTTCTTTTGGAATTTCGAAAAGAAAATGCTTAAAAGTATGGGACTCGGATTTATGTTTAAAGATTAATTTCAATCAAAAAAACATTCTAAAAACTATTTCTTTTAAAAAACTCTTCATTTTAATTACGATACTGAATAATAAAAATTTTACCGCAAAGCGCGCAAAGTTTTCACTATTACGCTTTTAAAAAAGAACAAAGTTCGCAAAGCTAAATCAATATAAAGCTTTGCGAACTTTGCGGAAAATGATTTAGTTTTAATCTTATTAATACCTACAGCAACTCAACTTCTCTATAATTAATTACATAAAAATCTAATACAAAAAATACACTTTCGATATTTTTATATTATAATAATACAAAAATCGCATTTTAGCAGGATGGTGCAGGATGGTTTTATTTCAAGTATTAATAATCTTTACACTACTCACAACCACAAAGTTACATTTTTAAAAAGAAGACAATTAGTACATTAAACTCTTTTCTTCATCGAAATTGTGGCTTTTAAAAAAGTGAGCTGTATTTCAGATTTTACTTTACTAACCAACCAAAAATCTCAAAATGTCACAAAACTACATGAAATTACAATTTGTAATGGCATTAGCCTGCCTTACAATGTCTGTTACAGCGGTTTTTGCACAAAATCCTGTAGTAAAAATCGATTTTGATCAATCAGGAAGACCCAAAACTGAAGTCAATGAACCCGAATATAGTGCATGGGTTATTGCTTCAGGAAATACCAGTACGTATACTGAAAACGGAATTACATTTACCATGAACCGAGTGGGAGTTAATGGAGATGCATTAGGAACAAATTGGTATAAAGCAGGAATACAAGCACCTTATTATGCCCGATTAATCTCAGATGGGCTTACCGTAAAAGGTACAACTGCCAATTTGGGAGCTCAAATAGAACTCAGAATTTCAGGTTTACCTTCCGGAAATCATACTTTGTTAGCGTTTTTAAATGCTGTTGATAGTCCAAATGGCAATACCTTTAGTCCGATTGATATTTCTATTGATGGAAATTTGGTTTTTGATAATGTAATTCCGAGTGTAAGAGCCACAAAAACAGCCGATGCAAAATCTGTTTATTTAAAGTTTCAGGCCACTGAAAATACAGATGTAGTTATTTTATTTGCTGCAGAAACATCCGGTTCAGAAAACATTAAAAATGTGATGTTAAATGGATTTGAACTCAATACGCCCAATATCTTTTTTCAATCTGTAAATCCAAATCCAAAACACAATGATGAGCATGTTGAATTGAACTCAGGAGGTAAATTATTGCAATGGACTTCTGCCACTAATGCCGTTTCACACAATGTTTATTTCGGAACAGATCCTGTAGCTTTAGAAGCAGCCACAACAACCTCGACGGAATACAAAGGCAATCAAATTAAAACAAATACCTCTTATCAGGTAAACGGATTGTATACCGGCGCAACGTATTACTGGCGTGTTGATGAAGTACTCGCCAATAATGAAATTGAAAAAGGAAATATCTGGCGATTTCGTCCTGCCCAGCTCGCCTTTCCGGATGCGGAAGGATACGGACGTTTCGCCCGCGGAGGAAGAGGCGGAAAAGTGGTAGCGGTAACAAACTTAAACGACAGCGGCCCGGGAAGTATTCGAGACGCTGTAACAAACGATATTGGCCCGAGAACAATTATTTTTAATACTTCAGGAATTATTCAGCTTACATCTCGTTTGGTTTTGAGTCAGCCTTATGTTACGGTTGCAGGACAAACCGCACCGGGAAAAGGCATATGCATACGTTCTGCCCCTTTTGGCGTAACAGGAAATGATGCCGTTGTTCAAAACTTAAGAGTTCGTGTTGGCGGCGGGTCCACGTTTGACGGAATGGGCTTAACAGGCGCCGATAATAGTATAATCGATCATTGTTCGATAAGCTGGACAATTGATGAAGCTTTTAGTTCCCGTTCAGGAAAAAATATTACGCTACAAAAAACGTTAATATCAGAAGCATTAAATGCAGCCGGGCATCAAAATTATCCTGCCGGAACAGAACATGGGTACGCCGCTACTATTGGAGGTGATATTGGAAGTTTTCATCACAACTTACTGGCGCATTGTTACGGACGAAACTGGAGCCTTGGCGGCGGATTAGACGGAAGCGGTGCTTATGCCGGAAGAATGGACATTACAAACAATGTGGTCTATAATTGGGGCTCCAGAACAACAGATGGAGGAACAAAAGAAGTCAATTTTGTAAATAACTATTATAAACCGGGAGCCGGATCAAAAATATTTGTTGCTTTCAACCAACAAAATGAAGGCGCCGGAACCGGAACCCAACAATGTTATTTTAGCGGAAATGTAATGCCGGGTTATTTTGATGAAAACAATCAAACTCCTGGGCGAAAAGCTTCTGGAGTTACCGTTTCATTTGAAAACTTTGTGAGCGCGCCATTTTTCCCATCTTATGTAACAACGCAATCAGCAAAAAATGCCTATAAAATTGTACTTTCAGATGTGGGCTGTACGCAACCCGTATTTGACGATCATGACGAAAGAATTATTACCGAAACACTAAACGGAACATATTCTATAAGAGGAAGTGTAACGGACAAACCCGGATTTCCGGATAACGAAGCTGATGTTGGCGGCTACGAATCTTATCCAATTGTAAACAGAGATGCCAATTGGGACACAGATCAGGACGGTTTGCCAAATTGGTGGGAAACAATTACCGAAACAAATTTAAATTCAGCAATAGGCGATTTTTCAGATGCTAATGCAGACATTGATTTAGATGGTTACACCAATCTGGACAATTATTTGCAATGGATGTCGCTGCCACATTATGACGCTCCAACTGGAAATAAAATCAACATCGATATTCAAAAACTTTCAAGAGGATTTACCAGTGGCGTTTCTTATACTTTATCAAATATAACCAATGGAACTGCAGTTTTAGTTTCAAATAATGTTGAATTTACGCCAGCAGCAACTGGCTTTTGCTCTTTTAATTTTACCGTAACGGACAGCGAAGGCGGAACAATGACACGCAAAGTTAATATCCTTAGTAAATCTTCTAATTTAGGCGTGGTCGAAGTAAATAAAGAATCTAATACAGGTTTAAAGGTTTGGCCAGTACCTAACAAAGGTTATTTTTCTGTTTTAATAGAAAATGATATTGAAAAAGCAGAACTCAAAATTTTTGATGTTTCGGGAAAAGAAATAACAAAAAGAACAATTAAAGGAAAAACACAAGAAAACATACAATTACAATCTAAAGGTGTTTTTATTTTAAAAGTTTCAAATCCTGAAAACAAAGAAGTTTTGCATGTAAAAAAGATTATCGTACAATAATTTAAAGAATCAAAAAATGGCAACTTAAAACTAAGTTGCCATTTTTTATAAAGTTATTTCTAATTAAATTATTTACTTTCAAAATCCTGTCTTTGAAAGAAATAAGTATAAATCCACGTAAGTGTAAAAGAAGGAATTATATCTGTAAAGGGAATTATTTCTTCAACGAAAGTCAAAAAACCCGCAACTTTCCCTACTCTTCCTTTATACATTCTGCTCATTATAAAAGCAGCTATGGGTGCCCAGATGATATCTGAAAATTCTCCCAAACCGAGAATTGAAAACGAAAGCATTCCAATTCCATCAAAAAGTAAACCCAAAATAAGTTTTTGAATTTTAACATCACTAACAGCTGTTGTTTCTTGTGTTTTCATCATATTATTTTTTTTATTTTCTTACTACTGCAAATAGTACACCAAAATCTCCGTCAGTTTGAATCCAGTTTTGCGAAGGCAAATAAGCACGTGACACAAACCCATCTAAATACAAAGCATTTTTACATCCTAAACTTTTAAAATAACTGGCAAAATCATAAAAATTGACTTCATTTTTAGACAATACAAAAACTACTTTTCCATCCGGTAAAATACCAACTCCGTTTCTAATATTTAAATTAGCTGATCCTTCCTTAAAATCAGGATGGATTTTACCATCAATAAGCAACATTGGCCCCGATTGCGTAGCATATTTTACTTTTTTATTGTCGCGAAACCTTTCTGTAGTGCAAATTTCAGCAACATTTTCAGTCGTTAAATAAAATACTCCGTTTGGTTTTAAATAAAAATTCCCAACAGCTTTTGTCGTATCCAAAGGAGATAGTGTTTTTTGTTTCTCAATATAAAGTCCTTGAGGCGAATGGTCTTTTTTATACATTCCGGCATTCATTGCAAAATACAAAGTCAAATTCTTCTTTTCAATCCAAAGTTTCAAATTCTGAATACTTGAGAATGCCTGACCGTTTTCATTCTTCCAGTACAATTTTAAATCCTGCTTTTTTGTATCTACTGTGTAGGCCAAAAAAGAATTTTCATTGTATGCTTTTGCACCAATAAAAAGCGTAACAACCAAAATTACAACTAGAAACAGACTTATTTTAAATTTCATTCTTTCTCAAATCTTTACGATAAAAGTAAATTAAAAATTTCATTATTATTTACATTCTTTATCTATAAAGTTCTATTTAAACGATATAGGCAGATAAAACCTTAATTCAATAAATCTATAATTGTTATCGAAATTAAATTAATAGTTCCTAAAATTCTGTTACAATAGATTTTAATATCGACAGAATCTTTGTTTCTTTGTAGAAACAGTTTCATAATGATACAAGCAAAAAACATACATAAATTCTACGATAAACTCGAAGTTTTAAAGGGAGTTGATTTACATATTAAAAAAGGAGAAATTGTTTCAATTGTGGGTGCTTCCGGCGCCGGAAAAACGACTTTACTGCAAATTCTTGGAACTTTAGACAAACCGGAACAAAATACAAATTCATCATTAACCATTAATGGTAGAAATATTTTAGCACTTCAGGATGTTGAAAAATACAATTCAAAACAAAAAAAAATAGCTAAAATTGTTTTCTGGATCTATGCTATTTATAATGTTTGTTTGATTTTTTTTCTGATTTTTTTCAAAAATAAAATTGATGATGAATTAGTTAAAAATATTAGTACTGCAATTTTGCTGTTACCAATTTTGTTAGAAGTCTACTATGTAAATGGTTATCTTAGAAGAAAAAGCAAAAAAGACAAAACCTTATCCAGTTTCAGAAACCTGAATCTTGGTTTTATTTTTCAGTTTCATCAATTACTACCGGAATTTACAGCGTTAGAAAACGTTTGTATACCCGCTTATTTAGCCAATAAATCGAAATCGGAAACCGAAAAGGAAGCCAAAAGACTTTTAGAATATTTAGGTTTATCACACAGAATAAATCATAAACCAAACGAACTTTCGGGCGGTGAACAACAGCGTGTGGCCGTTGCAAGAGCGTTAATCAATAAACCTGACGTTATTTTTGCCGATGAACCTTCAGGAAATCTTGACACTCAATCTGCTGAAAATTTACACCAGTTATTCTTTCAGCTTCGCGATGAATTTGGGCAAACATTTGTAATCGTAACCCACAACGAAGAATTGGCTAATATGGCTGACCGAAAATTAATAATGGTCGATGGCCAGATCAGTAATTAGGAGCTGTTTCCAGCTGTCCGATATATCTTTTCCCGGCTAAAGAAGCCAGAAAAAGGATCCTCCCGAAGCTTCGGGACCATCAGGACTAGGGCACTCAAATACTAAGAACATTCATTTAAACATGAACCAAAAAGAACTCAAAGAATTTCTAGACGAAAAAGTCATTCAATATAACAATCAGGATTTTATTGAAAGTGATCCTGTCCAGATTCCGCATTTATTTTCTCAAAAAGAAGACATCGAAATTGCCGGTTTTTTAAGTGCTACTATTGCTTGGGGAAATCGCAAAATGATCATCAAAAATTCACATCAAATGATGGAATTAATGGGCAATACACCTTATGATTTCATTATGTCGCATTCTGATCAGGATTTAGAACGCCTTGAGAATTTCGTGCACAGAACTTTTAACGGAAAAGATTTTGGCGGATTCATAAAAGGATTGCAGCATATTTATAAAAATCATGGCGGTTTAGAAAGCGTTTTTGCTAAACATCAGGAACAAGATAGTTTGCAAAAAAGCATCCACGAATTCAAAAAAATATTCTTCGAAATAGACCATTTGCCAAGAACTCAAAAACATATTTCAGATCCTTTAAACAATTCCGCAGCAAAAAGAATCAACATGTATTTGCGCTGGATGGTGCGTCAGGACACCAAGGGCGTTGATTTGGGAATTTGGAAAACCATTTCACCAGCCGCATTATCTTGTCCGCTTGACGTTCATTCCGGAAACGTAGCCCGAAAATTAGGCATTCTTACCCGAAAACAAAATGATGGAAAAGCTTTGGCAGAATTAGATTTAAAACTTCGTGAAATGGATGCAGGCGATCCTGTAAAATACGATTTTGCTCTTTTTGGTTTGGGGGTTTTTGAAGGGTTTTAAGTTTGATAATTAGAATATTAGATTACACGATTATTAGATGATTCGAAAAATCTAGTGATCTAACCATCAATTTAACGTACATTTGCACAAAATTTAATGCAAATGAGCACTTTCGAAAAATTCAATCTTCCAAAATCAGTACAAAAAGCAATCGACGAATTAGGATTTGTTACGCCAACTCCCATTCAGGAAAAATCTTTTTCTGTGATTATGTCAGGTCGTGATATGATGGGAATTGCACAAACCGGAACCGGTAAAACATTTGCCTATTTATTGCCTCTTTTAAAACTATATAAATTTACCCCAACCAATACGCCAAAAATTGTAATCCTGGTTCCAACGCGTGAATTAGTAGTTCAGGTCGTTGAAGAAATCGATAAACTGACTAAATACATGTCTGTTAGTACACTTGGAATTTTTGGTGGAGTAAATATAAATACACAAAAAAAAGCAGTTTATGAAGGTGTTGACATTTTAGTTGGAACTCCGGGTAGAACAATGGATTTGGCTTTGGATGCCGTAATTCGTTTCGATGAAACTCAAAAATTAGTTATTGACGAGTTTGATGAAATGCTTAATCTTGGTTTCCGTACGCAATTGACAGCGCTTTTGGCAATGATGAAAACAAAGCGTCAGAACATTCTTTTCTCTGCAACAATGACAGATGAAGTTGATGCCGTTTTAAATGACTTTTTTGATTTTCCTGAAGAAGTTACACTTGCAGCGTCAGGAACTCCGCTTGAAAATATTACTCAAATTACGTATAATGTTCCTAACTTCAATACAAAAGTAAATCTGTTAAAACATTTATTAGAAACAAACGAAAGCATGGAACGTGTTTTGGTTTTTGTGAATAATAAAAAGATTTCAGACATGCTTCATACCCGAATCGAGGAAGATTTTGAAGGTCAGTTTGGTGTAATTCACTCAAACAAATCTCAAAATTATCGTTTGAGTACAATGGCTGAATTCCAGGAAGGAAATCTTCGCGGATTAATTACTACTGATATCATGGCGAGAGGTTTGGATATTTCGAATATCTCTCACGTTATCAACTTTGAGTTACCTGAATTCCCAGAATTGTACATGCACAGAATTGGTCGTACAGGTCGTGCAGATGCTTCCGGAACGGCGATTAGTTTTATCACGCCTCGTGAAGAAGAATTTAAAGTGGAAGTTGAAGTTTTAATGAATCAGGAACTTGCAATTGCAGATTTTCCTGAAGAAGTTGAAATTTCAGCAAAATTGATCGAACCTGAAAAAGACAAACAACCGATTAAGTTTTTAATGAAAAAACAAAAACTTAGCGGTGATGGAGCTTTCCACGAAAAAGATAAAAAGAATAAAAAAGTAAATCTGGGAGGACCTTCTAAAACCAAAAAGAAAACCCACGGATCTGTCAATCGAAATATGTTGAAAACGAGAGACAAGAAGAGAAAAGATAAAAACAAGTAAAATCTTTAAATTCCAATAAAAAAAATCCAAATTCCAAGTGTCGCAACATTGGAATTTGGATTTTTTTTATTGGAATTTCTTAATCTAGATCTTCGTAAATAATAAACCTACCGGCGAACACAATTCTATTTTTTTGCCTGTATTGGTTAACTTTCCTGTTGTTTTATCTCTTTTAAAAATGATAATATCATTTGTATATTGGTGCGCTACCAAAAGATAATTCCCTGTTGGGTCAATAGCGAAATCTCTCGGGCCTTTTCCTGATGTACTTTCTTGTTCTACAAGTTTAATGCTTCCGTCTTTCAGAATTTCATAAACCGAAATTGAGTTTACATCTCCACGATCAGAAACATATAAAAATTTTCCGTCAGGCGAAATTTTTATCGCTGCAGAACTGTTTGCTCCTTTAAAATCTTTTGGGATAATATTGGTTTCTTTTAAAAGTTTTAAATTTCCTGTTTTATCGTACGCAAATGTCGTTAGTGTGCCGTCTAGTTCCTGAAGTAAATAAACAAATTTACCATCTTTACTAAACGTTAAATGTCTTGGGCCACTTCCTGCTTTTACATCAACGGTTGTTTTCAAAGTCAGGATTTCATGTTTGGCAGTCGCATTATATTTATAAATAAAAATTTTGTCCTGACCTAAATCATTCGACAAAATGAATTTTTTATCCGGAGAAAAAACAACCATATGTACGTGTGCTTTTTCCTGGCGCGCTGCATTAGGGCCTTTTCCTTCATGCTGAATTAATTGCTGTCCTTCCGTTATACTTCCGTCAGCATTTTTCTTGAATACAGCAATGCTTCCACCAGAATAATTAGCAACAATTACATTTTTATCATCGTTAATTAAATGGCAAGGATCAGCTCCTAATGAAGGATTTGAGTTCAATAATTTAAGTTTACCGGTTTTAGAATCATAACCAAAAGCACTTACAGCACTTTGAGATCCGTTTTCGTTTACTGCATAAATAAACTTATTATTTGCCGAAGCCGATAAATAACTCGGGCTTATCACATTTTCCGTAGTGTTTTTCAATTTAAAATCGCCGGAAGCAGCATCAAAATCGTAAACGTATATTCCTTTGCTCTCACAAGTATTGGTGTAAGTTCCAACTAATAAATTAAATTTGGTCTGAGCCTGTGAAGTCATAAAAGCGAAAGCTGAGAAAAGCAGCATATATAATCTTTTCATATTTTTTGATAGTTTTTTGAATATGCTAAAATACTCAATAATATCTTTAACAAGTTTATTTTTTGTTACAAATGAATTTTCAAAAGTTACATTTTTCAAACTATGCATATCGGAAATTTTCACCATATAAGTGATATAAGAGATTATAAGCAAGACTTGATTGAGCAAAAATTAAATGAACTTATATTACTTATATGGTTTAATTAATATAGCTATTTGGTTTGACTAAAAATTTGTATTTTTGACCAGAATCTTCGTGAAAAATCAAACGTAGCGAAGTAAATCGAAGCCAGAATGCATTTTAAACAACCCGAAATTCTCTACTTTCTGTTTTTATTGATTGTTCCAATTTTGGTTCATTTGTTTCAATTAAGACGTTTTAAAACATCTTATTTTACCAACGTTCGTTTCTTAAAAGAACTTGCGGTTCAGACCCGTAAGAGTTCTAAAATCAAAAAAAGACTATTATTAGCCACTCGTTTATTACTGCTGACTTGTGTCATTTTAGCTTTTGCTCAACCTTTTTTTGAGGCAAAAGACAGCAAAAACGCATCAAATGAAATGTACATTATTCTGGACAATTCGTTTAGCATGCAGGCAAAGGGAAAAAAAGGTGAATTTCTAAAACGTGCCGTTCAGGAATTACTCGAAAATACTCCCGAAACTGCTCAGTTCTCGTTACTGACGAACACAGAGAATTATTGGAATACTGATATTAAATCCTCTAAAAGTGCGCTTCAAAATTTAAAATACAGTGCAACTCCTTTTGAGCTTTCGTCAATAATGGCAAAGGTAAAAGCACATAAATCTGCACATAAAAAAGATATTGTCATCATTACCGATGCAGTTGGTTTAGCTGAAAAAGATGTAAAAAACATAGATACTGAAGAGAAACCTTATTTTCTTATTTCTGAAGCAGAGCAAAAAAATAACGTTGCTATTGACAGCGTTTACATCAATCAGACTTTAGAAAACTTTTATGAAATAAGCGTTAATTTATCGGCGTACGGAGAAGATTTCAAACCTATTTCGATGGCGTTATACAATCAGAATAAATTAATTGCCAAAACGATTATCAATTTTGATGCGAAGAAAAAGAAAATCAATTTTACAATTCCAAAAGAAGCTTTTCACGGATATGTTACCATTGAAGATAACGGATTGACTTATGATAACAAGCTTTATTTCAGTATTTCGAAAAATAAAAAGACAAACGTTATCAGTATAGGAGAACCTGAAAAAAGTAATTTTTTATCCAGAATTTACACTTCGGCTGAATTCAATTATAACAATTATTCCATCAGCAGTTTAGATTACAATAGTTTAGAAAAACAAAATACCATAATCCTGAATGAATTAGTAGAAATTCCTCAGGCGCTGCAAACTACTTTAAAATCATTTGTATCTAAAGGCGGTAATTTGGTTGTAATTCCTTCAGAAAAAAGTTCCATTTCAAATCTAAATTCTTTCTTAGGTAATTTTGGGAAAATTCAGTTTAAAAATATTGAAAACAAGAGCAAATTAATTACCAAAATCAATTTTGATCATCCGTTATTCTCAGGCGTATTTGAGAATAAAATCTCCAATTTTCAATATCCAAAAACAAATAGTTCATTTGATATTTCAAGTCCATATCCGGCTGTTTTATCCTATGAAGATCAAAGTATTTTTGCAACTACGATTCAGAATCCGGTTTCAGGAATTACTATTTTTTCTGCACCGTTAAATACTGCAAATTCAAACTTTCAGCAATCTCCGTTAATCGTTCCTTTGTTTTATAAAATGGGGCAAAACAATCAGAAAACGGGGGTAAATGCATTAACAATTGGCAACAATAAGCCTTATTTTGTAGATGTTTTATTGAGTAAAGATGCTATTTTAGAAGTAAGAGGAAATGATGATTCGTTTATTCCGATTCAGCAAATATTAAATAATAAAGTCAAATTAACGTTCAATGATTTTCCTGAAACAGCGGGAAATTATAGTGTTTTTGATAAAAAAGAATCCGTTGAGAATTTGAGTTTTAATTACAAACGAAGCGAAAGCGATTTGAGTCAGGTAAATACAAATGTAGTTTCTGATTTCAAAACTGCTGATACGATTTCGACGATTTTTAACACCTTACAAACGGAGCGAACTGACAGCCAAATTTGGAAATGGTTTGTTATCTTTGCACTGTTATTTTTAGCATTAGAAATGGCAATTATAAAATTCGTGAAATAAAACATAACATTTCTTTCGTCTAGTTTTTGTCATTTCGACGAAGGAGAAATCACACTAGTGAGGAAGCACTGTATGTCTAAGCGTTATGTGATTTCTCCTTCGTCAAAATGACACAGAAAATGGTCAGTACAAAATAAATTTATCTACATATGAAAATAATCATCAGAAGCGCCAAAATTATCGATTCAAAAAGTCCGTTTCATAATCAGACCGTTGATCTTTTAATTGCAGATGGTTTAATAGAAAAAATAGGAACTTCAATTCTTGATATTGATGATACTACCGAAGTTAAATTTGATAATTTGCATCTTTCGCAAGGTTGGTTCGACAGCAGTGTTTCATTTGGAGAGCCAGGTTATGAAGACAGAGAAACTATTGCAAACGGATTAAATGTTGCTGCAAAAAGTGGTTTTACAGCTATTGCTTTACAACCGAACTCTTACCCTGTTATTGACAATCAATCGCAGGTAAATTTTGTAAAAAGCAAAGCCAATGGTTTTGCTACAGAACTTTTTCCAATTGGTGCTTTAACCAAAGCCAGCGAAGGAAAAGACATGGCAGAATTATTTGACATGAAAAAAGCAGGAGCCGTAGCTTTTGGAGATTATAACAAGAGTATTGACAATGCTAACTTATTGAAAATTGCTTTGCAATACGTGCAGGATTTTGATGGTTTGGTTATTACTTACGCTCAGGACGGTAACATAAAAGGGAACGGGGTTGCCAATGAAGGAATTGTTTCAACCAAATTAGGATTGAAAGGAATTCCGAATTTAGCTGAAGAATTGCAAGTGGCGAGAAATCTATATTTATTAGAATATACCGGCGGAAAACTTCATATTCCGACGATTTCTACAGCAAAATCGGTTGAATTAATTAGAGAAGCCAAAGCAAAAGGTTTACATGTAACCTGCAGCGTTGCTGTGCATCATTTGGTTTTAACGGATGAAAAACTGGAAGGTTTTGATACGCGTTTTAAAGTTACGCCTCCATTAAGAACTGAAAGCGACAGACAAGCATTATTAAACGGAATTACAGACGGAACAATTGACATCATTACATCTGACCATAACCCAATTGATATTGAATTCAAGAAAATGGAATTTGATACTGCAAAAAATGGAACAATTGGCTTAGAAAGTGCATTTGGAGCTTTATTAACGGTTTTACCTTTAGAAACTGTAATTGAAAAACTGACTTTAGGAAAAGTAATTTTCGGAATTGAAAATAGTTCAATTGCCGAAGGTGCAAAAGCTAATTTTACTTTCTTTACTCCAAATGGAAATTCAACATTTACGAAAGAAAATATTTTTTCAAAATCTAAAAATTCTGCTTTTTTAGGAACAGAAATAAAAGGTTCTGTGTACGGAATTTTAAATCAAAATCAACTTGTTATCTCTAAATAATTACAATGAATAATTCAATAGAAGAAGGAAAATCAATCGCAATTACCAGTTATATTTTAATCATTGGTGTTTTAATTGCCATGTCGATGAACTCTGAAAATAAAAATAGTTTTGCTTCTTTTCATATCCGTCAGGCTTTAGGATTGTCTTTAGCGTTTATTTCTTTCGGAGCTATTATAAGCAATTTCGACAGCTTTTTCATCACTTTCCCAATGTGGATTTGTATTTCAATTCTTTGGACTTATGGTATTTTTAGTGCTATTCAGGGACAAACAAGACCAATTCCGTTGGTTGGAGGACTTTTTCAGAAATGGTTTAAATCTATTGGTTAGTAAATTCCAATTTTTTTATCCCGAAGCTTCGGGACCAAATTCCAAAAAAATCCGTTTAATCCGTGTTTTCGCTTTAGCGAATTTGTTTTATCAGCGTATTAATTTCGAACACAGATAACGCTGATTTGCAAGCAAAAACGCAGATAAAACAGATTTTATTATAATCTCAACAAGCTTTGTCTAAGTTTGAAACTTTTACAAAGGTGAACATTCACAATTCACAACTCACAATTCACAATTAAAAAAATGAATCTATCCTTAGAATATAAAATACAAGAACCTAAAGTTATTTTAGATAAAAATCCAGTTTTGCTTTTACTACATGGATATGGCAGCAACGAAGCTGATCTATTTTCGTTTGCTACTGAACTTCCTGATAATTATTATATTATTTCTGCAAGAGCGCCTTACGATTTGCAATACGGAGCTTATGCCTGGTACGCCATTAATTTTGATGCTGACCAAAATAAATTTTCTGATAACGAGCAAGCTAAAACTTCCCGTGATTTAATCGCTACATTTATAGATGAATTGGTTGCCAATTATCCTGTTGATGGCAATAATATTACTTTGGTAGGTTTTAGTCAAGGTTCTATTTTAAGTTATTCTGTTGCATTTTCTTATCCTGAAAAAGTGCAAAGAGTAGTAGCAATGAGCGGTTATTTTAATGATGAAATTATCAAAGAAGGTTATGAGAAAAATGATTTCAATAACCTTAAAATATTCGCTTCACACGGAACTGTAGATCAGGTAATTCCGATTGACTGGGCTAGAAAAACTCCTGCAATTTTAGAGAAACTGAATATTCCTGTTACCTATAAGGAATATCCTGTTGGACATGGCGTTGCTCCGCAGAACTTTTTTGATTTTAAGAATTGGCTGGCTTTGTATTAAAGTTTTCCGAAGTAATTACATTTAAATAAATTTTAAGAAAATTCTTTCTTTTTATTTAAATGTTTTAATTATCTTTGTCACATGAAAACTTCAACAATTCATATCGAGAAACCATCTGATCGTCTTTTAGACAATTTAAGAAATTTACGTAAAGCAAAGGAAGAGCGTAAAGAACAGATGCGTTCTGATTGGGCAAAATATTTTCCAAAAAAATAATTTTCTTTAAGAGATATGCTTGATAAAATTATACCGTACACAACGGTTGAAGGATTTCAGTATCTTATTAAATTTACACAGTTTAGCAAAAAACATCTTCCCGAAACTTTTACTTTACCAATTGTAGATATTACGATTGAAGCAATGGAAAGTCCACGTCAGACAAATAACGGAAAAACTTTATTTCATTTTTCATCAACCATCCAAAAGTTTATTGATGAAAATAATATTGTTTTATACTTTTATTGCAGTAATGATCCTATCACTAAAAATAAAAAGCGTCAAGATATTTCTGACGCTCAGTTTAGAAGTAATTTATTCTGTAAAATGTTTGAGAAACAAAATTTAGACAATAATTTTATTTGTGAAAATATTATAATAAGAGATCCTAATAATGGCGACCATCATATCCATTTAATCTCAAGATTAGAAAATGAAACTGAAATTAAAATAATCATAAATGATGGCCTTCCCTATTTTGAAAACAAATAGAATTATTGTCCTGTATAAATAATCTTACCACCTTTTTTCAAAACATATCCTTTCCAGGGTATCAATTGCAAATCGCCTTTTATCCACGAATCGCCTTCAGATTTTCTTTCTAAAATAATAGATTCTTTTTGAGTATCAAGAAAAAGCTCAGCTTTGTTGTCTTGAAAAATGACGTATGCTGCTGTCGTATATGTTTTTCCTGCTTCTTCAGCATGAGATAATTTTGTGCCTTCAAAAATACGTATACACTGTTTTTTCAGAATAGACCAAGTGTAACCAGCTGAAGCTTTACAGCCATGAGCATCAACATCTCCTCCAACTAAAACTTTTTCTTCTTTTATATTATTCTTTTCCTGTGAAACCTTTGGAGCACAAGAAATAGCAAAGCCAGCAACAATCGAAAATAAAAACATCTTTTTCATATATCCTATTAATTAAATTGCTAAAAAAATAGGACTGTGATGTCCTATTTCTGATATAACAATGATTGATTAACTTCAAAAGTAACACTTTCGCCATCAGCAACAAAGTATTTTAATAAGACTTCTCCCCATAATTCTCCATTACTATAGTCAGCAATGATCCATCTGTGGTTTAAAATTTTTACTTTATTGATGATAAATTTTTTGTCATCAATTTTATCTTGTCCTGTATAAGGATTTCCTTTTGGATTTGAATTTAAGTCTAATAATTTCTCCGTTACAAGTGGAATTAATTTTTCAAATAAAATTACTTTCCCGCCAGAAGCGCTATTATCGAAGTAATTTTGGGCATTCTCATTATTTTCCAAAGAAAAATAACCTTCTTCTGCCAATTTTGTAGACACTAAATTGATGCTGTCTCTCAATTTCTTAGTGGTTTTATAATATCTTTCCTGTCCAAATTTTACTTCGCGACTGTAAAACATATAGGTAAAAACATTCATTAATATCGCAAGGATAAAAAGATAAAGCATTAAGGATTTTTTCATTTTGTGGTATAATTAAATTGTAATTTCTAAGTTATCGTAAGCCAGAAAAACGTTTTTAGGAAGTTGTTTTTGCACTTCTTCATGAAATCCTAAAACGTGGCTAATATGTGTGAGATAAGCTTTTTCGGGCTTAACTAAGTTTATAAAATCAAGTGCTTCCTCCAAATTAAAATGCGTATCGTGTGGTTCTACACGCAATGCATTTATTACCAAAACTTTTAAATTATGCAGTTTTTCAATTTCAGCTTCTTCAATAGTTTTTACATCGGTCAAATAAGCAAAATCATCTATTCGGTAACCAAAAACCTGCAAATCGCCGTGCATGGCATTTACCGGAATCGCTGTTTTGTCTCCAACGGTAAAAGGTTCATTATTAACAACTTCAATAGTTTTAACACTTGGGGCGCCGGGATATTTATTTACAGTTTCGAAAACATAATCAAAACGGCGTTTCAAATTATCAATGACACGCTGATGGGCATACACCGGAATTTCGCCCTGACGGAAATTAAACGGACGAATATCGTCTAAACCAGCGGTATGATCTGCATGTTCGTGTGTAAACAAAATGGCATCGAGATGCCTGCATCCGCAAGAAAGCATTTGCTGCCTGAAATCAGGTCCGCAATCGATTACATAGGAATGATCGCCCCACGTAATCCAGATGGATACGCGGAGCCTTTTGTCCTTAGCATCAGTGCTTTTACAAACAGGATGATCGATCCCGATGATCGGGATGCCTTGAGAAGTACCAGTACCTAAAAAATAGATCTTCAATTGAACTTAATTTTTTTACAAAAATAGGATTATTTCTCTTTCATTAGAAGCCTAATTTGCTAACTTTGTAACAAATCTATTTAAAATAAAATGGGTACAGAAATAAAACTCAAAGGTGACAAGGTCATCGAACAGATTCCTTCTATAAAAGACAAAGCGTTACGCATTAATTTAAACGAGAATATTTACGGAACATTTGCTGAAATTGGTGCTGGACAAGAAACAGTTAGGCATTTTTTTAGATCCGGAGGTTCATCGGGAACAATTGCAAAAGCAATGTCTGCCTATGACAAAGATTTTAGTGATGCCGTTTACGGGATTGAAGGCGACGGAAGATATGTTACTGAAAACAGGCTAAAAAAAATGCTTACGTTTGAAGGAGAACTGATCGAAGAACGTTTGAGCAGAGAAAAACATCCAAATAAACTTTTCTTTAGTTACGCCAATACGGTTGCCACAATAGATTTTGCAAAACAATTTAAAGGTCACGGTTGGGTTGGAATTCGATACCAAATTGAACCGGATGAAGCTTATAACGAAATTATTCTTCATATTCGTTTTAAAGAAACTGATGCAAGACTACAACAAGAAACACTGGGAATTTTAGGTGTAAACTTAATTTACGGTGCTTTTTACAAATACAATGATCCAAAACGTTTACTTCGTTATTTATACGATCACTTAGACAAAGACCAACTCGAAATTGATACGATTAACTTTTCAGGACCTCGTTTTGCAGATGTTGATAATCGTTTGATGAGTTTACAATTGGTTAAAAACGGAATGACTGATGCCGTAATGTTTAACCCTGAAGGGAAGAATGTTTTACCGGCTGCTGTTTTATACAAAAAGAACCTTCTTGCATTTAGAGGAAGTTTCCGTCCTGTTACAAATGTTAACCTTGATATGTATGAGAAATCATTAAAAATGTTTCTTGATGAAAACAAGGTAGAAAAAGACAATACTTTAGTCGTTTTTGAAATTACACTTTCGAATTTACGTTCAGATGGTGAGATTGACGAACGCGATTTTATGGACAGGGCCGAATTACTTTGTTCTTTAGGTCAAACGGTTATGATTTCGAATTTCCAGGAATATTATAAAGTGGTGGAGTATTTTTCTAATTATACCAAAGCCAGAATGGGATTGGCAATGGGTGTAAATAATTTAGTTGATATTTTTGATGAGAAATATTACCGCCATTTAAGCGGTGGAATCCTGGAAGCTTTCGGAAAATTATTTTACCGCGACATGAAAGTATTCTTATATCCAATGCTAGGCGAGGATGGAGAGATTATTACTTCTGAAAACTTAAAAGTTCATCCTAGAATGAAAGAATTGTATAAGTTCTTTAAATTCAACGGAAAAGTAGTTGATATTAAAGATTACAATACTGATATATTAAACGTATTCTCTCGTGAAGTCTTAAAAATGATTAGCCAAGGAAAATCGGGCTGGGAACCTATGTTGCCATCAGGTGTTGCTGAAATTATAAAAGAACACCATTTATTTGGATATCATCCGGAAACTGAGTTAGAACAAAATATTTAAAGTTTCAGGTTTATTTTGTTTCAGGTTTCAGGTTTTGCTAAATGTGAAACCTGAAACTTGAAACTTTAAACAAAGAACTACTTCAAAATCTGTGCTGCGTGTTCTTTTGTTTTTACTTTTTCGATCACCTCATCAATAATTCCATTTTCATCGATTACGAAAGTGGTTCTATGGATTCCGTCGTATTCTTTTCCCATGAATTTTTTTGGTCCCCAAACACCAAATGCTGTAATTACAGATTTGTCTTCATCAGCTAATAAAGGAAACGGAAATTCATATTTATCCTTAAATTTTAGTTGTGCTTTCTGACTGTCGGCACTTACGCCTAAAAGTTCATAATTATTGGCTTTAAAACGCTCAAAATTATCTCTTAAATCACAAGCTTCTGCTGTACAGCCCGGTGTACTTGCTTTTGGATAAAAGAAAACTACTAATTTTTTTCCTTTATAATCTGATAATTGGTGTGTTTTCCCATCTTGGTCAACTCCTGAGAAATTTGGTGCTTTATCGCCTGCTTTTAATGTTGTCATATGTTTTTAAATTTTAGATTGTTGATTTTAGATTTTAGATTTTGGAATAAAGAGTAAAGAACAAAGAATATAGATTTTGAATTTAGATTATTGAACTTACTTGTAACTTATAACTCATAACCTCTAACTCATAACCTCTAACTCATAACTTTAATTCTAAGTTATAATTCATTATTTTTACGGGATTAAAATTACGGAAATGAATAAAGAAGCTCGCGTACAATTTGTTATAAATACGTTAAAAGAACTCTACCCTACTATACCTGTTCCACTTGATCATAAAGACCCTTATACTTTATTAATTGCCGTTTTGCTCTCTGCACAATGCACAGATGTTCGTGTAAACCAAATTACACCTTTGCTTTTTGCCAAGGCTGATAATCCGTATGATATGATAAAAATGTCTGTGGAAGAAATTAAGGAAATTATTCGGCCTTGTGGTTTATCGCCTATGAAATCGAAAGGGATTTATGGTTTGTCTCATATTTTGATTGATAAACATGATGGAAAAGTTCCGCAGAGTTTTGAAGCTCTTGAAGAATTGCCTGCGGTTGGACATAAAACAGCGAGTGTGGTAATGTCACAAGCTTTTGGAGTTCCGGCTTTTCCGGTTGATACTCATATTCACAGATTGATGTATCGATGGAATCTTTCGAACGGAAAAAATGTCGTACAAACAGAAAAAGATGCTAAAAGATTATTCCCTAGAGATTTATGGAATGATTTACATCTTCAGATTATTTGGTACGGCCGGGAATATTCACCTGCCCGCGGCTGGAGTCTGGAAAAAGATATTATTACAAGAACTATTGGAAAAAAATCAATAATAGAAGAAGCTGCTAAAAAGAAAATTTAGCAGCTTCTATATTGTTTTTTACATACCATTTTTTAGGGCGTTATATTCATTTGTCATGTTTAATGACCTGTAAATACCTAAAAGTGATTTTAATGCATCTTCATTTTTTGGCTCCAAAACGAGTGCTTTTTTAAGGTATGGAATTGCGCTTTTTACTATTTGATCTTTTTGAGCATCTAGTTTTTCGTATTCTTTCATTTCTTTTGGACTATTTCCAAGCAAATCCATCTGATCCATTAATGCTTTTTTGGATTGTAACTTAACGTAAGCGAGGTTAATATAACAATCGATACAGTTTTGATTTACCTGAAGCCCTTCTTCATAATATTTATCCGCATTTGGGTAATCTTTATTCTCCATATAAGAGAAAGCTAAAGAAACCACGATTTCTTCTTTTTTGGAAGGTGGAAAAACATCTTTTGGATTTTCATAAAGACCTGCCTGAATATTTGATTCTCTGGCATTTCTGGAAATAAACGATTCTACTTTTTTTGTTTTTTTGTTTGTAGCACAAAACATAATTCCCTTTCCAGTATAGTTTATTCTTTTTAGTTCTCCGAAATATTTAATAGAAGCATTATAATCTTTACTTGTTAGTGAAGCAGCGGCAGCGTTCATTAAGTTTAAAGTGTCTTTTTTATCAAATAAGTAAACTTCGTAACTTTTATCTGCACTTTCTTTATATTTACCTGTTTGATAATCATTATAAGCTCCATCTATTAATTTAGATTTCATTTCTTTTAAAGCTAAATTGGCTTTAAAAGCATATTTATAATTCTGAGAATCATTTTCGTATAAAAGTACATCTCTATAGGCGCCTGATGCTAATGCAAAATTAGTTGCCGCATCTATATTCTTAGTTGCCAAGTCTTTGTATACATTTCCTTTCAGGTAAAAGAAATCAGATTTTACTGCGTCGGGTGCATTTATGACAAGATATTCTATCTTTTTTAAAATTGCTGCTGCCTCTTGGGCGTTTCCTTTGTCATAAAGAGATTGAGCTTGCTTTATCTCTTCTTTTTGAGCGTATGCTGCGATATTCATCAAGAGTAGGAATGAGAGTATCTTTAGGTTATTTTTCATTTTAGTTAAGTTTGGTTAGTTAAATCAATGGTTATATGTGGGGTTGTAATAATGCAAGTTGAAGCCATATTCAAATACATTTTAGAACAAATAATATTTAGCGTAGCAATTATAAAAAATGACTACAATAAATATTTTAGGAAACATTAGAAACACAACAAACAAAACAAATTAAAGTGGTGTAATTTTTCTTCATAAATTTTTGGTTATTTGGTTAAACATTATTCTTTTCGTTGCAATATTCGATAAATCCTACTATAATTAAAGGTTTTTCATACAAAAAAATCAAAAATTAAGTAATTTACTTGAATAATAAATTACTTTTTAACTAAAATAAAATAAATATTGAATAAAAAAACAAAAACGAGTGAAAAATATCAAATTTTAACTAAAATGCAATAATAATTACAAATAAAATGCGATAGTTGTAATAAAAAGAGATAAATAAACAAGTATAGTAGTATGCTTTTTAAAAGTTACGAAAAGAAATTCTGAAATTTTTAAAATAAAAAAAACTCACTACTTGTATTTACATACAAATAGTGAGCTTTTAACCAAAACGACCATTTGGTTTTTCTTTCGAAATAAACATCCGACAAAGTAGTGGGCTGTTTAATTAGCTATAATCTCGTAACTTTTATCATTTACTTTGACAACTGTCAATGCTTGTGAATAGTTTAATAAAAAAGAAACAACTTCTTTTTTAGGTTTAAGATTTTTAGAAGCTAACGCTTTTTTAGAGTAAATTTTCGCCATACTATGAAATGTTTTATTATAGTATAACGAGCTAATATTCAAAATAGTATTAGTTGGTTAAAATAATTTGATGTTTATCAATTATTTTTCTTAAATTCATTAATGCATAACGCATTCTTCCTAATGCGGTATTGATACTAACTCCCGTAAGTTCTGAAATTTCTTTAAAACTCATATCCTGATACATACGCATCACCAAAACTTCTTTTTGATCTTCGGGAAGTTCTTCAATTATCTTTTTTAAATCGAGCTCAACCTGATCAAAAATCATTTTATTTTCGATGGTTAAAGAATCGTCAGACATGATAGAAAAAATCGAAAACTCTTCGGTTTCTCTATACATTGGCATTTTTTTGGTTTTGCGAAAATGATCTACAATTAAATTGTGTGATATACGCATAACCCAAGGTAAAAATTTACCTTCTTCATTGTATGAATTACTTTTTAAGGTTTTAATTACCTTAATAAAAGTGTCTTGAAAAATATCATTTGAAATGTCTCTATCAGCTATCTTAGAATATATAAATCCATATATTTTAGACTCATGCCTCTTTATTAATGTCGCTAAAGCTTTTTCGTTGCCTTCGACATAATTTTTTACCAATAGAGCATCTGGAATATGCAGATCAGCCATAATACTAACTTTTTAGTTCTTGTTTAAATCTAAGTAATTTTCTAAAAAGTAGTTTTAATGTATAGGCGTCTCGTTTTTTGGGTATGTTAATATTCAGTTCAAATTTAACAAATAAATATTCTAAAATGCAAATGATTGGAACAATAATTAACAATAAAATCACAAATAATTTCAATTAATTTTAAACTTTGCTGACAAAGGGCTCAAAAATGTCAAATAATGTGAATGTTTTAACAAATAAAAAAAATAAGCACTTTTCTATAAAACATTTGTTTTAAACAAGTTACAGTTCTTTTTTTAACAATATTTATATGATTTAATTTATTCATAAACCTTAATATAATCAATGTAATACTTTTGAGGCAAAATGGTATCATCGACATCAGGACCTCCAAAATTGCCTCCAATTGCTAAATTGACGATAATATAAAACGGTTTACTAAATGGCCATGTATCTTCATTTTTAATTTCGGGATTAAAAGTATAAACCAAAGTTGTGTCTACAAAAAAATCGATTTTATCTTTATTCCATTCAATAGCATAAACATGATATCCTTCTTCTATAGTCGGAAATTCTGTTCTTTTTGTATTAATGGTATTACCGTGACTATCCTGAGTATGCAAAGTCGTATATACCATATGCGGGTCTCTTCCTATATATTCAAGAATATCAATTTCGCCTGTTTTTGGCCACTTTACCTCATCAATATTAGCTCCTAACATCCAAAATGCCGGCCATAAACCGTGACCAACAGGCAACTTTGCTCTGGATTCGATTCGGCCATACAAAAATTGTTTTTTTCCTTTGGTTGTTATTTTAGTCGAAGTATATTTATCTCCTTCTTTTCTTGCTTCGATAATTAAATTTCCATCTTTAATTTCGTGATTTGTTTTGGTATAGATTTGTCTTTCGTTATTTCCGTAGCCACATAAATCCGGGCAACCATCACCAAGTTCGAAATTCCAAAAGGATTCGTTTATTTTCTTTTTATTAAATTTTCTTCCCAAATAAGTTTTCTTTTGCCTTCTTGTGCAAAGCCAAAACTAATGTTTATGAGCATTAATAATACAACTACTTTTTTCATAGTATCGTTTTTAAATGGCTAAAATTGAGAAGGCCAGCCTAAAACTGACCTTCTTAATTTAATTACTAATTAATTTATATTTTATTGATAAACATGTACATAATCAATTTCCATAGAAGATTGTGTAAAAGCCGGATCAATATTACCACCGAGGTTTCCTCCCATCGCTACATTCAAAATCAGGAAGAAGTCGCTATTAAAGGGAAGTAACGGATCATTGGCAACGGAATGTATCATTACATCATCGACATATGTTTTTACTGATGTTTTGCTCCAAACTGCTTTATAGACATGAAATTCTGTTGAAACATTTGCAATGGTTTTAGAACCTGTATTTCCATTTCCGCCTGAATGTCCGGGATAATGTAACGTGCTTAGAATAACATTCTGGTTATTGCCAACATGTTCCATAATATCAATTTCTCCACAGGCTGGCCAGGGATTTGTTGCATAATTTTGTCCTAACATCCAGATTGCGGGCCACGTTCCTGCTCCTATTGGAAGTTTGGCACGGATTTCAATTTTTCCGTAAGTAAATTTAAATTTAGCATCTGTTTTTAATCGCGCCGATGAATAATCAGATCCGTTAGAAGCTTCTTTTTTGGCTGTAATTTTCAAACTTCCACCTTGTACAATAACATTTGTTGCTGCGTTGGTATAATTTTGTTTTTCATTATTTCCCCAGCCGTTATCTCCTTTTCCTAAATCATACCCCCATTTTGTAGCATCGGGCGCTCCATCGGTATTAAATTCTTCAGACCACACTAAATTAGTATAATCTACATCAGGAGTTTGTGTTGGCGGTGTTGTGGTAAAAATATGATACCAGGCAAGTGCTGAATTGCCACCCATTACGGCTCTTACAACCATTCTGTTTGCGGTAATTGACAGAATTTCATACGAGCTTTGCCCTATATAATACCCCATAAAACCTCCATCAGAGAAATTAAGCATTGTTCCTCTGGTTTGTGTGGCATGTTTTGGATTTTTTGTTACTACAGATTCTGACGGACTTAGTGAAACTGTTTTAATTCCGCCTGTGTTATAACTTAGACAAGCATCGTCTGGTGAACTTCCGCCCGCAACACTTGCAAATGAGGCATTAAAGAAAGTCGATCCGCCATTGTCTAATTCAAATTTTAACTGATCTCCATCTAGTGAGAATGTTAACACGTTTTCATACAAACAGCTACTGGCCGGAGATCCTGCTTTTTCGAATGCGGCAGCCTGATAGTAATTCGCAAAATAGTTTTTCTCAGCATCACCGTCGTTTTGTCCTACTCCTAAATGTCCTGGTTCTGAGGCTGACCAGTACCATTTTTTAGACGTACCGGCTGTTAAAAACTGAACAGCTTCCGGATCACTAAAATTACTTACAACTTCAACATCAATTGTACTGTTTGATGCTACGCCTCCTCTTCCTACAGCAATTACATTTATAGTATAGGTATTGACTCCTGTTTTTGTAAAACGTTTTGTAAATACGCCGCCCGGGGAGTTCTCTGAGGTTCCGTCGCTAAATACATATTTATAAGAGATGGCATTATCTGCAGTGGTAATTAATTTTACCAAACCTGAACCGTCTCCGTAAGGGTCTGCGGTTGTTTTACCAACAATTTCAGCGGTTATCTTAATGTTCGCTGGCGCATCTATTGATTCAAATGCGAAATCATCTTTCTGACAACCCGCCATAAGAAGAATCGTAAATAAGGATACTATCTTTATGATTATTTTTTTGTTCATGATTTCTTCTTTTAATTGGATTGTTTTATGTCATCAAAATAATAAGTTGTCCCTACTCCTGTTACTCCAAAGTCCGGAAATAAAATTACTCTGTCATATTTAATGCTGGTACTAAAACCTGGTGCAGTTGTCAGGTCAAATGTCAAAACCTGCCATGCATTTGCTACCGTTGTTTTTGCAGTAACTTCAATAGCTACTGTTGGATTTCCGTTTCCGTCTTTTGGAGACGTTGAAAGTTCCATTTTATACAAAATATCAGCACCCACTTTAGGAGACCAAACATTTATTTTTACAGTTGTTCCTTTTGAATAATCAAGCGTGTTTTCCAGATTCAAACTTGCTCCTCCCCAAACTTCTGCTCCTGCTTTTTTATCTAATTTTAAAACTTTATCAGACATATTGGTTCCGGTTTTATTTGGATTTGTAATAACAGATGCATCAACATTTCCAAAACCACCCCATGCGTATATTAATGACGCAGACTCAAAATCAAGCGGCAATTGAATAGCTACTGAAGGTGTTTTATAGAAATAAATATTATCTATAAATACGCTTTTACCTGCCGGAATTCCAACTAATTTCATTTGAAATATATCGGCAACTGTTAATCCCTGGCTTGTGTATGCAGAAATCGGAATATCAATACTTGTCCATTGATTTAATGTAAGATCTTCTGAAACAGCTCTTTCTGCAGGACCCGGTTTTATTAAAGAAATTTCTAGTTTTGGCAAATCTGCTGTCCAAACATCCATGTGAAGAAAATCCATACCGGAAACATCGATTGTTGTATTTTCTGCCAATGCAATTCCTTCATAATTCAAATTAATGTAATTCAGTATTTTATCTCCATTTAAATCAAACTCAGCAAATGTTGTTGATTGTCCCCAATTCGGAAAAAAGTTTGTTCCTGTAAGATTTGTATATTTTGAACTGTAAATTGAAATTACGTTTGATGCCAGTCTATTTGGCGGTGTTGGAGCCGAAGCGGTTGGATTAATAACAAGTTTGGCTTCAAACTCCTGAGTTTTTTCTGTAGTCTCTATTGCCGCGCTTTTTGAAACTACACGAATTGTGTAAACTCCGGGTTGCTGATAGGTGTATGAAACCGATTCTCCATTGTTTCCTTTTACCGGATCCGGTTTTCCTGCTTCTCCAAAATAAACATCATAAAATAAAGCAAAATCTGCTGTTGCTTTTACGGTCACTTTTTTAGATACTGATAAATCGTTGGTAATAAGTACGACTAAATTTTGAGGTGCTTTAAACGAAACTACAACATCTTGTTCTACTTCGGTTGTTTTTCCGTTGATGCCCATTGCTGTAATTTTTGCTTTGTATGTACCTTCTTTATAGGCATGAACCGAGGTGCCTCCGGCTGAAAAATAACTTGATTCGGTACTGCCGTCGCCAAAATTAATTTTGTATTGTGTTACGCCATCGCCTTTTGGCAAAAAAGTGACTTTTCCCGTATTGTCCTGTGTTACGGTAGTCAATGCAGATATGTTTGTTGGTGCACTTACAGCATCCAAATCAATATTGCTGCTATCATCATTTGAGCATCCCAGAAGTATTGCTAAAACGAAAAGACTTATAATAAAATGTAATTTTTTCATAATTGATGTTTTTTAATATCCAGGATTTTGTGCCCAATTTCCGTTTGCAAATTGAATTTCTTCAATAGGAAGTGGAAATAATTCGTTCTTGTTCGCTTTGAAACCAGGAATTGTTCCTACTGCTTTCCCCGTTCTTACTAAATCGAAAAAACGATGTCCTTCACCAAAAAGTTCAATTCTTCTTTCGGCTAAAATAAAATCGGTAAGTGCTGCTCCGGAAGCTGATATATCATGATTCGTATCTCCAAAAGCACGTCTTCTTACCTGATTTAGATATTGTCTTGCTTTTGTATCGTCAATTTGTCCTCTACTGTAAGCTTCGGCAGCCATTAATAAAACATCAGCGTAACGTATTGCTCTGTAATTGTTTGGATTTGTTAATTTTTGATCTCCTGCCGCATTATCACTTCTTACGCGAGGCAAATATTTTCTGTTAAAAAAACCTGTGTCTTCATTACCTTTTCCAAAAGTGATTCCTTTTCCATCATTAAAAGATGTATTGGCTGCAGCCCAGGCATTAATATCTAAAATTGCTACATCTCTTCGTCTGTCTCCAACTTCAAAAGCATCGGCGCTTTCCTGTGTTGGAACGTTAAAACTAAAACCTGGCGAAAAAAGTGGCCCCGTATAATTTCTTACTCCCGAAAAACCTACTGCTACGTTTCCTTCACTACATTGCAAACAAGGAAAACCTGCACCTTCAACATCTGTGTATTGTATTTCGAATACGGACTCACTTCCATTTTCTCCTTCAAATTCAAATATTTTATTGTAATCTGTTACTAATGAATATGGAGATGTATTTATTAATGTTTGCAAAGTACTTGCTGCAAGTGCAAATTTATTTTGATACAAATATGCTTTTCCTAATAATGCCTGAGCTGCACCTTTTGTAACTCTTCCTTTTTGAGAGGCTGTTGGAGATAAATTCGCTGCCGCAAAAATTAAATCAGCTTCGATAGAAGCATAAACTTCTTCGACTGACGAACGCGGAATTGTTTTTTCATCTCCAACTTTAAACCTCGCATCGGTTTTCATAGGGATACCACCAAACCATTTTACTAATTCAAATTGGTAATATGCTCTAAGAAAACGAGTTTCAGCCAGTACTTGTGTTTTTCCTGCAAAATCTGTTTTGTTTTGAAATTCCATAATATAATTTGCTCTTTGCACTCCTGCAAACATCCAGTTCCAGATATCTTTTAGATTACTGTTTACTGGAGTGTGAATCATATCGTCTATTTGCTGCCAGCCAATAACATCGGTTGGGCTTTCGCCTCCGCATAAAGTGTTATCGGAAGCAATTTCTCCTAATATAGCATTTGCATAAGTGGTTTGCAGCAAATCGTAAGCTGCAATTAAAGCCTGGTCATAATCTTCTTTAGAATTGAAATAATTTTCAGAATCTATGGAGTATTGCGGTTTCTTGTTTACAAACTCGTCTGAACAGGAAATACTTATTGTGGAGAAGAGAATAAGTGTTACAATGGTTGTAAATAAATACTTTTTCATTTTAATTCAAATTAAAAATTAATATTAATCCCTAACAAATAGGTTCTTGGTACTGGATAAAATCCGTAGTCAATTCCGGCACCTATTGGAGATTGTGATACACCGTCAGGATTTTGCGGGCCAAAAGATGCTCCCGGATCAAAACCTTTGTATTTTGTAAATGTGTATAAGTTATTTACACCTGCATATAGCCTTAATTTTGTTAAACCTGCTTTTTGAGATACTTTAGGATTTAGTGTATATCCTATTTGTACGTTTTGAATTCTGACATAAGAAGCATCTTCTACATAAAAACTAGAAAAATTATTATTTGATGTTGCTCCGGTTGTCACTCTTGGTGTTGAATTACTTGTTCCCGGTCCTGTCCATCGGTCTAATACTGCATCTGTTCTGTTTACATCAGAAAGTACTCTTTCGTAATTGCGTACCATATTATTGCCAACAGAAGCAAATGTATAGGCTACAAAATCAACATTTTTATAGTTTAATTGTATATTGAATCCCATTGTAGCATCCGGAATTGGATCGCCAATATTGGTTTTATCTTTAGTATCAATTACTCCATCATTATTGACATCTACAAAACGAAGGTCGCCCGGAGATGCATTTGCTCCCAAAGCGATTTGTGACGGATGTGCATCAACTTCGGCCTGGTTTTGAAAAATTCCGTCTGTTTTATATCCGTAGAAATATCCAATTGGTTTTCCTGCTTCCATTCGAGCCGGTGCCGGCTGACCAACAGCAAAAGCACCGCCTTCTATAAATCCTGTTCCGTTTTTTACTTCTAATACTTCATTTTTAATAAAAGTTACGTTGTACCCTAAGCTCATCGTAAAGTTTTCAGAAAGCTTTTCTTTGTAATCTACAGCAAATTCAAAACCTGAATTTCTAACTGTACCAGCATTCATAGTTGGTGCACTTGAGCCCGGTGCTTCGGCTCCGACAATTCCTGTAACCGGAATTCTCGGAATTAATAAATCTTTTCTAGTATCGATAAAATAATCTGCAACAATGGATATTTTGTCGCTCCATAATTTCAAATCAAGACCTACGTCAAATTTTTGGGCTTGTTCCCATTTTAAGTCTGGATTTGGAATTTGACCTATCGCAACACCGTTTACTAATTCGCCATCAAATACATAAGTTGCTTCTCCGTTTAACTGGCTTAAGTAACCATTATTCGGAATTTGGTCATTTCCTAAAGTACCATAACTGGCTCTGAATTTCAAAAAGTTAATTACTTTAGATTCTCCAAAGAAATTTTCGTCAGATACTACCCAACCTCCTGTAAATGAAGGAAAATAAGCTACTTTGTTTCCCGGGCCAAATTTGGTTGAAGAATCACGTCTTAACATGGCAGAAAACAGGTATTTGCCTTTATAATCGTATTGAAGTCTTCCAAAATAAGAAAGCCTTCTTTGATCGTATACATATCCTCCGGTATTTACGGCGAGAGGTATTCCTTTTGTTAGAGAAAGATCTGCAAAATCCCAAGAGTTATTAGGTACATCATAACCAATTCCCCAGCCTGAATTTCCCCATTGTTTGTAAATTGTATTACCGACTGTAGCAACAAGATTATGGTTCTCTGCTATTTTTTTTGTGTACGTTCCGAAAATATCAAATGAATAGTCATTATCATTTACTGTAGTTTGTTTAACCGAACTTCTTTGTACATCAAATACTTTTCCGCCGTAACTTATTTTTGGAGAAAACTCTTTGTTCTCGCTGTTAGATGTATTAAAACCAATAGAAGCTGATAATACAAATCCTTTAAAAAGTTTGTATTCAAGACCAAAGTTTCCGTTAATTTTTTTATAGTTATAATCATTATAAGTATTTGCAATTTGTGCCAACGGATTAATAACTTCTGTTCCTAATCCTGCTGTACTTGGCACTAAAGTAAAATCGCCATTTGCATCGTAAGGACTTAATGTTGCAGGCACATTTAAGGCATTAAACAAAACTGATCCTAAACCATTTTCGTTTAATGTTTTTCTATTGAAATATGTATAAATAACATTCGTTTTTAATTTCAATTTATCTGTTAGATCAGCTCCTAATGCAATTCTTGCCGTATTTCTTAAAAAACCCGATTTATCACGCCCAACAATTCCTTCCTGATCTAAGTGTGATCCGCTTACAGAATACGTTATTTTATCTGAACCTCCGGATATCGATAAATCATTATTGATAATAGGTACGCCTTTTCCAAAAACTTCGTCCTGCCATGTGGTTCCTTTTCCTAAACCGCTTACGTTTGGATATTTTATGGCGGCTCCTCCATTTGCATAACTTTCATTTAACAGTAATGCATATTCTGTAGCATCGAGCATTGGTAATTTTCTGGAAGTTTCCTGAAATCCTGTATAACTATTAAAAGAGAATTTTGTCTTGCTGTTTTTCTTACCCATTTTGGTGGTAATTAATATGATACCATTTGCCCCAATTGTTCCGTAAATTGCTGCCTGAGCATCTTTTAATACGGTTATAGTTTCAACATCATTTGGATTTAATAAACTGAAATCGCCAACATATCCGTCTATTATTGTGGTTGGTCCGTTTTGCCCGTTCGTCGCGATACCACGAATACGAATATCAAGTGGTGCTCCGGGAGCTCCGGATTGTGTCGTTACGTTTACCCCGGCAACGGTTCCCTGCAGGGCTTGTTCTAATCTTGCAGGTCTTAAAATATCAAGGGTTTTACTGTCTACAACAGAAACAGATCCTGTAACTTCTCTTTTCTTTTGGCTACCATAACCAATTACAACAACTTCATCAAGTGATCTGGCGTCGTCACTCATTTTTACGGTAACTTTAGAACCTGATATAACAACTTCCTGCGTTCGGTATCCAATATAACTTAGGACAATTGTGGTGCCGGTTGAAACACCCGAAAGTTTGAAAGATCCGTCGAAGTCTGTGGTTGTACTTTTAGACGAATTTTTAACTTTTACATTTACGCCAGGCAATGCTAAGCCTGATCCATCAAGTACAATTCCTGTTACATCAAACGTCTGCGAAAACGCAAAAGATGTAAACAGCAACAATACCATTAGTAATAATTTAGATTTCATAATTAGTTAGTTTTTATTGAAGCTAAATTTATCTTATCCTATTAAGAATACGTTAAAATTTACCACAACAAAAAACATACATCTTAAAAAAATTAGATAAAATTATAGATATAGCAAAATACAACCCGATTTAGACGTAAAAAAAGAATGTTAATTTCTTTAACAAATAAGTGTTAAAATCACAACAAAAGGCCAATGTTGTGGTAATGTATAGTTATTTTTGAAGTATTTGCTGACGTCCTATACAGCCAGTATATACTCAACTAAACCGATTTCGTGCTGTAAATCCATTTTTTTACGCAAACGATATCTTTTAATTTCTACACTTCGAACAGAGATGTTAAATAAAGGAGCAATTTCTTTAGAGGAAAGATTTAATCGCAAATAAGCACAAAGACGTAAATCATTTGGAGTTAATAACGGATGAAGTTGTTTTATTCTTTTCAGGAAGTCTTTATCGGCATTATCAAAAGCTTCTTTAAACACTTTCCAGGAATCTTCTTCTGTAATATTGTCATTGATAGTTCTAATAACCGATTTAATGTTTTTATTATCATCCTGAGATGTTTTCTTCAAATCTTCTTTTATAAAAGCCAAAAGTTCGTTTTTGCTATTCAAACTCATCGTCGAAACTGCCAATTCTCTATTTTTATTATCAACGTCCTGCGAAAGTTGTTCGTTTCGCAATTTCATTAGTTGCTGCTCGTTTTCAAGCTCTTTAATCTCCAATAAAAGATTATTTTCTTCAATTAATTTTTCTTTTTGTTTGTGATAAAAATTTCGATAAGCTTTGTTTATAAAATAACCCATCACAATTAGCAACAGCAAATAAATAAAAACAGCAAGATTTGTTAAATACCAAGGTTTTAAAACTACAAAAGTATATGTCGCCGTATTTTGCAATAATGTATTGGCATATTTTGCACGAACTTTAAAAGTATATTTTCCGGGTGATAAATTCTTAAAATTGACAGACGATTTAGTGCTCCACTCGCTCCAGTCATTTTGAAAACCTTCTAATAAATATTGATATTCTGAATTGATGTATTTATTATATTCCGGAACTGTATAATTTAAAGTAATGTTGTTTTCATTCGATTTGAAATTTCCTTCTTCTTTTAAAACAACATCACTTAAAGTTTCATTTTGTTTATTAATTGAAATTTCTGTTATGGAAACGGTATAGTTTTTAAAACTTAAATCGTCGATATTAAGTGTATAATAACCATCTGTAGTACCGATTAAATAAGTAGATTTTGAAATTTGGGTAATATTTTCAAAACCCAACATCGAGTTGGTTAAAGATGACGGAATGGGAATTATATTCTGTTTTAATTGATTGCTCAATTTGCTGGCAGAAAAATAATGAATGTAATTTTTAGAGAACAACCAGATTTTATTGGAATTGTCTACAATTAATTTTCCCGAAGTATATTCATCTTTTTCGAAAATAGAACTCAGTAATTTATCTTTGTCAAATTGCTTTGTATTTGGATCTAATTTAAAAATACCGCCTTTATACGCATAATAAATGGCATTATTAAATTTAACCAAACTTGCATTTTTACCTTTTTTTGGAGATGAATAGGTATAAAATCCTTTTGTTTTTAAAAGTGAATTGTCTAATTGCAATCTAAAAATACCTTTGTATTCGTGGCTTACATAAACTTCAAGATTTGGGGTGATTTCAAAATAACGAGAAGAATAACTAAATCCATCCATTTTATTTCTGAATTTCCATTGATTCTTTACTTTTTCTAAAACCGAAATTCCGTAGTAATTTCCCTGAAGCAATATATTTTTATTGTTTGGAGAAGGTTCAAACTTCCAGGTTCCGGAACCCGAAAAAATACTTCTTGCCGTTCCATTATCAATAATAAAAGTTCCCGAATCATGACCGCAAAAAAGCGTATTATCATAACTGTACAAAGACCAAACCTGCCCTTTTGTTCCGCTTATAAACTGAAAATCGCCGTTGCTTTGGTATTTTTTGCAAAACAAACCCTGATTGGTTCCTACATACAACATTCCGTTAAAAGCAATGGATGCGTAAACTGTTCCTAAAACGCCTGTATCGTCTGTAAAACTATGCACAGGAGTCTGTAGATTGATGCAATTAATTCCGTTATCGAGACCAACCCAAACGTTCTGATCTTTATCTTCAAACAATGACAAAGCCGTATTATTACTTAGACCCTTGCTTTGTGAAATATGATAACTCAGTTTTCCTGAATTAGATAAAATAAAAATTCCGTTAGAAACCGTTCCCAAAGCATAACTTCCGTCCTGAAGACGTTGACTGCTATACACAAAACTCGCTTTTATTTGCGCATCAACTTCTGTTGCAAAAGGCATTAAAGTTGTTCCCGTAAGTTTATAAAATCCGTCTAATTGTGTCTGAATCAGCAAACCATCCTCTATCGTAAAAACATTAACAATCGTAAATTTTTTCAGAATAGGATTGTCCGAAATCAATTTTCCTTTTCCGCCTTCTATTTCAAAAAGGCCTTCATTTATGGTTTGATAATAAATAGAGCTTTTAGTGCTAAACGATTTTATGACACCCTTTTTCGGTGAGATAATTTTAAAGCTTTTTGTTTTTGTATCATAAATATAAATTCGGTTCAAGGACTGAAACAAAATCCATTGATCGTATTTTAAAATGTTCCAAAACTGTTCGTCATCCAGAATTTTATTCTTAATAGTATCACTTAGCGAAGTATATTTCAGTTTTCCATTCGCTTGTCTGGTCCAATATCCAAAATTCATGTAACAACCCGTGTAAATCTTATTATCGATTACTTTTACAGATCGCATAATCGTTTCGTTTGGCGTTGGATAAAGTTTCCAATTGGTTCCGTTATATTCTAAAAGACCTTCATTGTTAGCAAAATACAGATGGTTCTGTTCATCTTGCGAAATCATCCAACTCTGATTTCCAGCGCCATAAACGGTCGACGGATATTTTACAATGGGCGGTAATTCCTGCGAAAACAGGATAAAAGTTATCAAAAAACAAAGTATAGAAAGGTTAGTTTTCAAAATTTGGTCAGAATATTAAAATAGTATTAAAGCAGTTCTAAAATAGGATATTTTACAATTGAAACAATACTTTTTAATAAAATAAAAGATTTATTATAATTGATTCTGGCATATTCAAACATAGCCCGCGGTTTCAACCGCAGGCTGCATTACAATAATACATTGGGATATTACATTGCGATATTACATCGCCGTAATCCATTGCCGTAATCCATTGCTCCCAACGGTTGAAACCGTTGGCTATGTTTTAAAAAAAGTGCCTTTTGAAAACCTTGATAAAAATTCAAATTCAAATATAGCCCGCGGTTTCAACCGCGGGGTGCATTACGATAATACATTGGGATATTAAATTGCGATATTGCATCGCCATAATTCATTGCGTCCCAACGGTTGAAACCGTTGGCTATGTTTAAATAAAATGCCTTTTGAAAACCATGATAAAAATTCAAATTAAAATATAGCCCGCGGTTTCAACCGCGGGGTGCATTACGATAATACATTGGATATTAAATTGCGATATTGCATCGCCGTAATCCATTGCGCCCCAACGGTTGAAACCGTTGGCTATGTTT